>NZ_JBIBHY010000020.1:0-171352 GCF_042957285.1 Streptomyces sp. NPDC008092 | reverse complement strand
TCCCGGGCCGTCAGCTTGCCCTTGGCCCGCTGCGCCTCGGTCGCCTTCTCGCTGGGCCCCGCCACCGCCGCCGCACGGATCTCGTGCAGCTCGGCGACCCGCCCGCGCGCGTCCGTCGGCTCACCGGTGGGCTCACCCGTCGTCTCTTCCAAAACGGTCATGTAGTGACCTTACGAAGGACACCAAGGAATGCGAGACGTCGACTCCGTACAGTCTCCGACGCGTTTTCCTGGAACCACTGAACAGAACCAGAACGGCATGCAGCCGTTCCGACTGCTCAGAGGGCTTCGCCGTTGTAGGGGTGCGACAAAGGCGGAGTTGAGATGCGCCTCACATTCACCGGCGGTCCATACCACCCGCGGAGTGACACAGGCCTCCGGACGGCGGTTCACCCACACAGAGCCTAGCGGCTCCCCCAGCGGGTCCCGTCGCGACAACGGGACACACGCGAGGTTACGGTGAGTAATGAGCACAACACGCATGTCGATGATGTTGAAGGTTGAAGGGAATGGGTCTACGGTGTCTCTCGTTGAGTTCGTTGAACGTTAAACATCAAGGCCGCACCTTCCGCAGACAACCGCTTCGAAGTCGCGACCCGTCCCCCTCAAGGAGCACCCCATGGGCATCTTCAGCCGCAAGAACGACGAGACCACCGCCGCCGGCACGACCGCCGACACCGCCGCGCTGACCGGCGACTACACGATCGACCCGGCGCACACCACGCTCGGCTTCGTGGCCCGCCACGCGATGGTCACCAACGTCAAGGGCAGCTTCCAGGAGTTCGAGGGCACCCTGCACCTGGACGGCGCGGACCCGTCCAAGTCCACGGCCTCGCTCGACATCAAGATGGACAGCATCACCACCGGCAGCCCCGACCGCGACGGTCACCTGAAGTCGGCCGACTTCTTCAAGATCGACGAGTTCCCGACGATGACCTTCCGCTCCACCTCGGCGGAGGCGCTCGGCGGCGAGGACTACCGCATCACCGGCGACCTCACGATCCTCGGTGTCACCAAGCCGGTCACCATCGACCTGGAGTTCAACGGCGCCGCCAAGGACCCGTTCGGCAACGAGCGCGTCGGCTTCGAGGGCAAGGCCGAGATCAAGCGCTCCGACTGGGGCGTCTCCTGGAACGCGGCGCTGGAGACCGGCGGCGTCCTCGTCTCCGACAAGATCAAGCTGAACTTCGACATCTCGGCGATCAAGAACGCGTGAGCCCGCGGCGCCGGACCGCCGGCCCCGATCACCACCGCTGAGCGCCGCCCTCCACTCCCCTGAGGGCGGCGCTCAGCCATGTCCGGCGTCCTGCGTGCGCGGTGTCCTGGTGCGCGGTGTCCTAGTAGTCGATGGTCGGGTACCAGTCCCCGCGCCCCTGCGGGGTCAGGTCGAGCAGGTGCCAGACGGGCGCCAGCAGGTCGATGCCGCGCTCCCGGATGTCGTCGGCCATCCGCGGGTGGGCGGAGTACGCGTGCCGGACCGTGCCGTCGCCGTCGCGGGTGAAGACGGAGACCGTGGAGTCCTGCGCGCCGTCCTCGTCCTCGCTCCCGAGGTCGTACTTGAACGTGCTGTCACCGCAGCTGAGCAGCCGCAGCCGGTGCCAGCCGCGCTCGCGGGCGTAGGTCCGCAGGGTGGCCGGGTCGGCGGCCGCGGCGATGACGAAGTCGGCGTTCCGGGTGACGTGGTGCGCGACGCCGTTGTAGCCGTCGATCCACAGGGTGCACATCGGGCAGGGGCTGGTCTGCAGCTTGCCGTACATGAAGTGGTAGACGATCAGCGGGCGTTCGGGGGCGGTGAACAGCTCGCTCAGCGCGGTCTCGCGGACCGGGGCGTCACCGGCGTCGAGGCCGGCGGGGCCTTCGAGGAAGACGTAGTCGGCGACGGCCGGCCCCGGCGGGAGCGCCCGCCGCAGCGCCGCGACCTCCTCCCGGCGCCGCATGAGCCCGATCTCGGCCAGCCGCAGCTCCTCGCGGGCACCGAGATACTCCTCGGACTCCCCGACCAGCCTGGTCTGCCGCACCATCGCGTCCTCCTGGAGTGGGGTTCCCCCGCCCAGGCCCCCAAGTCTAGGACGGTCACCCGCCTCACTCACCTTCGTAGAGACGCGCCAGGTCCGCCACCAGGTCGACGCCGGGCCGGGCGCGCTGTTCCTCCGCAGGGTGGTTTTTGAGCCCGGACATGGTCATTCCCGCACCGCGAACTCGCACCACACCACCTTTCCCGGCTCCCGCTCCCCCACCCCCCATTTGTCAGCGAGCAGGCTGACCAGCAGCAGGCCCCGGCCGTGTTCCGACTCCGGGGACATGTCGCCGTAGCGGAGTTCGCCCGGGCCGCTGTCGTGGACCTCGGCGCGGAGGACTCCGTCGGGGTGCAGGGCCAGCCGGAGGCGGAAGCCGCGGCCCGGGGGTACGCCGTGGAGCACCGCGTTGGTGGTCAGTTCGCTCACGCAGAGCAGCAGGTCGTCCGCACGCCGGGCCACCGCCCAGTCGGTGAGGGCCTCGCGGGTGAAGTCCCGGGCCAGGCGTACGGATCTGCGGTCGCGGCGGTAGAACGCTTCGCGGGTGTGGGGGTGTTGGAACTCCGGGTTCATGAGGCGAGTGTCACTGTGAGTCACTACAGTGAACCAATGGGTGAAGTCGTAGTTCTGATCCGTACGACTCCACTACGAGGACTTCGGGTGTGCACGGGGGAAAGGACCACGCATGCGCTCGGTGAGCAAATCCAAGAAGGTCGGATCATGGCAGGCAGTCGGGGCGGTGTTGGCCCACTGCAGGAAACAAGCCCGCGTCACTCAGGAGCAGTTCGCCGAGATGGCGAGCCTCCATGTGGACACGGTGGGGTCCATCGAACAGGGGAGGTTGGCACTTCAGCCGGACCGGGCCGAGCAGTTCGATGAACTGCTGGGCACGGGTGGGGTGTTGGCAGTACTGGTGGCCAAGTTGCCGGTGCGGGAGCGGATCGTGCAGTTCGCGCAAGGGCTGGTCGATCACGAACAGGAGGCGGTGGGCCTCCTGTCGTACGAGAGCCTGCTTGTTCCGGGACTTCTCCAGACCCGTGACTACTGTCGCGCCATCTTCAGCTACCGGTATCCGGCTCTCGGGAGTGATACGGCAGAGCAGTGGGTGAATGCCCGTATGGAGCGGCAGTTGGTCTGGCAGCGGGAACGGCCACCCGTGGGGCACTTCGTCATCGAAGAGAGCATCCTGCGGCGGAAGGTCGGCGGTCCGGAAGTCATGCGAGAGCAGATTCGGCAGATCCTGGAGTACACCGAGCCGGTCCACATGAGTTTTCAGATCATGCCCGAGGACCGGACACCGCACGCCGGTCTCGACGGCCCCATGGTTCTGCTGGAGACACCCGAACACGAGCGTCTGGCGTACCTGGAAGTGCAGCGTGTCAGCTTCCTTGTGGACGACCCCGACGAGGTCAGCGACTACCACCATAAATATGGAATGCTGCGGTCACAGGCCCTCTCACCCGACGAGAGCGTGCGCTACTTGAGTGGACTGCTAGGAGAGTCATGAACGCAGCATCGCTTGCCTGGTTCAAGTCCAGCTACAGCGGCAGCGAAGGCGGCAACTGCATCGAAGTCGCCTACCACTGGCGCAAGTCCAGCTACAGCAGCAACGAAGGCGGCAACTGCGTAGAGGTAGCCACCCACCCCACCGCCATCCACATTCGCGATTCCAAGAACACGGACGGCGCCACCCTCACCGTCTCCCCCTCCACCTGGAGTGAGTTCCTTGACCGCGTCACCCGCGGCTGAGCAGACCGACTGGGTCTTCGTCACCTCGTACGAGAACGTACCGGGGCGCCCTCGCCCCATCGTCGCCCTCTGCGCTTGACTGCGTGAGCGCGGCATCGACTGGATGCCGTTCGCGGAAGGGGAAATCCGGTGCGATCTCGCGTGCCGACGGGAGGTCACCGGGCACTGGCGCGGGTGGATCAGCCTGTCGGTCGAGGCCTGCGCCCTGTGGCGGCTCGGCCTGCACCCTGATCAGCCGTCCTCCGTCGTCAACGGGCCCTCCCCGCCCACCTGGTGGCATGCCGCCGGTGAGCGGTACGTCCTCCGTCGCCCCTGAGAAGGCTTGCCCGGAGACCTGCGCCGCACCGGCAACAGCCACCAGGCCGACGCCACCGACAGCACCGCCCCCACCGCGATGCCCTCCAGGCGGGTCGGCAGCAGGCTCTCCGCGTTCTGGCCGAAGTAGCCGAGGAGGAGGGAGAGGGCGCAGGTCATGCCGGCTGCCCAGTAGGCGTAGTTGAGGGGGCGCAGCCAGAGGGCGATGGCGAGGATCGTGAACATCAGGGCCACGGCCAGGTGGCCCGTGATCCCGGCCGCCGCCACGCCCGCCGCCAGGAGCGTGCCTACGCAGGCTCCGGCAAGGCGCTCGATTCCCTTGCGCAGTACGTCCGTTCGGCCTCGGTTCCCGCTCGCGGCGACGTAGGCGGTCAGGACGGCCCAGGGCCAGTGGCCGTCGAAGAGCAGGCGGCCGAGGATGAAGGCGGCGGCGATTCCGGCCGCCATCTGCAGGGCCATGCGGGTGCTGGGGCGGGGGTGGAGGCGGGAGCGGCGCGCGGGTGCGGCGGGGGTCGGGTCCGGGCGCCAGGGGCTGTACCGGTCCCCCAGCCCCTGCACCAGCCACACCACCCCGCACGCTATCGCCCCGATCAGTGCCGCCCAGCCCCAGGTCACCAGTCCGCTCTGCGCCTCGGGCGGCAGTGCGGGGCCGGGGACGACGAGCAGGGCGATCAGCGGGAGGGCGATCAGGGTGCCGGCCTTGGTGGCGGCGGGGCCGTAGCGGCGGATCCAGATGGCCAGTGCCATCCCGGCCGTGTAGACGCAGGCGCCGATCACATAGTGGGCGGCGATCAGGCGGCCCAGGAAGATCGAGGCGCCTGCCGTCACCGGCAGCACCGCCAGGGCGGTGAGCCGGCGCCGGGTGTCGGCGGTGCGCTGGCTCGCGGTGAGGGTCATGGTCAGGGCCACCGCGAGAACGAGCACATCGGTGTGCAGTCCGGCGGCACCCTCCAGCGCCAGGGCGGCGGCCCAGCAGAGCAGGACAGCGGTCATCGTCAGCGCCGCTTCGTACGCGTTGCGTATCAGTTTTGCGGTCACAAGCAGGATAGTAGGGCTATTTCAGCGCACCAATAGTCAGTTCTTGCTTACTATCTCTCCCATGGATCAGCCATCTCTCTCCGACGCCGCCCGTATCCGCGGTGCCGTCATCCGGTTCAACCGCCGGCTCCGGCAGGAACGCGGGGACGGCAGCCTCAGCGCCAATCAGCTCGTCGTCCTCGGCCATCTGTACCGGCGCGGCAGCGCGACCCCGGGGGAGATCGCGGCGGCCGAGCGGCAGCGGCCGCAGTCGCTCACCCGGGTCTTCGCCGAGCTGGAGGCGGAGGCACTGATCGTGCGCGCGGCGGACACCGTCGACCGGCGGCAGTCCGTGCTGTCGCTCACCACGGAGGGGCGGCAGGCGCTGGAGCGGGACATGGCCGACCGGGACGCATGGCTCGCGAGTGCGCTCGCGTCCCTCAGCGCGACGGAGCGGGGGGTGCTGGAGCTCGCCGCCGGACTGATGGAGCGGCTGGCCGACGCGGAGGAGGCCCGGCCGGGCGGGAGTGGCTGAATCACCCCCCTTGTGCGCACGTTCACAGGATTCCCATAATTCGTGAACAGATTTGACCGGGCCATGCCAGAAGTTGGGCGATTCTTTAACGCCTGAGATTGACATGCTCGGATCAAAGAACAAGCCCCCCACCCGGAAGGCATCACGGTGAAGAGACTCCTCACGGTCCTCAAGAGATGCGCGGTCATCGGCGCCGCCGCGCTCGCGATCGCCAGTCTTCAGCCCGTCTCGGCCGCCCAGGCCGCCCCTCAGCCCGTGGTCGGCGGAACCCGCGCCACGCAGGGCGAGTTCCCGTTCATGGTCCGGCTCTCCATGGGCTGTGGCGGGGCGCTGTACACCCAGCAGATCGTGCTCACCGCCGCGCACTGTGTGAGCGGCACCGGCGCCAACACCAGCATCACGGCCACCGCCGGTGTCGTGGACCTCCAGTCGACCACCGGGCGGGTCCAGGTCAAGTCGACGTACGTCTACCGGGCGCCCGGCTACAACGGCAACGGCAAGGACTGGGCGCTCATCAAGCTCGCCTCGCCCATCAACCTGGCGACGCTGCCCATCGCCACCACCACGACGTACAACACCGGCACCTTCACCATCGCCGGCTGGGGCTCGGCCACCGAGGGCGGCGCCCAGCAGCGCTACCTGCTCAAGGCCACCGTGCCGTTCGTCAGCGACGCCACCTGCCGCTCCTACAGCGGCTACAGCGGCCTGGTCGCGAGCGACGAGATCTGCGCCGGTTACGCGGCGGGGGGCGTCGACACCTGCCAGGGCGACTCCGGCGGCCCCATGTTCCGCAAGGACAGCGCCGGCGCGTGGATCCAGGTCGGCATAGTCAGCTGGGGCATCGGCTGCGCCCGGGCCAACGCCCCCGGTGTCTACTCCGAGGTCTCGACGTTCGCCTCCACGATCGCCGCGGCGGCGGCAACACTCTGAATCACGCCTCGTACGCCTCGTACACCTCGTAGGACACAGCCGCGGGCACGGGTCCGGCGCCGCCACGCGCCGGGCCCGTGCCCCGTACGTCAGAACCCGCCGCCGAAGTCCCCGCTGTCGCCGCCCCCGCCCCCGAAGTCCCCGCCGCCGCCGAAGTCCCCGCCGCCGAAGGACCCGAAGTCCCCGGGGTCGAAGTCCGCGCCCGACACGTCGCCGCCCTGGTAGCCGCCGGCGCCGAAGTCGCCGTACCCGGTGCCGTAGTCGGCCGCGTAGGCGGGGGCGGACATCCAGCCGCCCAGCGCGGTGCCGAGGAGGAGTCCGGGGAGGATGCCGCCGCCGAAGTAGCCGCCCGCCCACGGGCCGTAGGCCGGGCCGGCGTCCCAGTAGGGGCGGCGGCCGTAGTCGGTGTCGACCTCGCGGACCGCGGGGTCGCGGCCGTCGGCGAGGCGGGTGGCGTCGGCCGCGCAGACCGGGACCTCGCGGGGCGCGCCGCCGGCCGGGGTCCAGGTGGCGTCGGTGACCGAGGGGCCGTGCCGGGGGTCGAAGAAGCAGGGCGGGCGGCGCTCCGGGAGCGGGCGGCCCTCGCGGCGGGCGGCCAGCTCGGCGAGCGAGAAGCGGCCGTCCTCCAGGGCCTGGGTGACCGCGCGGACGTCCTCCGGCCTGCGGGCGTCGGCCATCGCGGACTTCGCCTGGTCGTAGGCGTTCAGGGCGCGCTCGTAGTCGGCGCGCATCGCGTCGTCGGCGCCCGGCTCGGCCGGGTGGAAGTCGAGGCGGTCCAGTTCCTCGCCGAACGCGGTGATGTCCTCGTCCACGACCACCCGGAGCCGGTCCAGGGCGGCCCGCTGCTCCTCCTCGTGCCGCCGGCGGTTGCGGCGGACCAGCGCGTAGGCGCCCGCCCCGCCGGCCACGACCACCGCGCCGAGCGCGATCAGCGCCGTACCGGAGACTCCCGAGCCGCCCGTGCTGCCGCCGCCCCAGCTCGCGGGGGCCTTGCCGCCCATGTTGGTCAGGGCGCGGCCGGTGAAGTCGGTCAGCTGGGTCCTGGCGGTCTCGCCCTGGACGCTGGTGACCAGGTTCTGCACGGCCGTCCGGGACAACACGGAGGAGTCGGCGCGGGCGTCGAAGCGGTCGCCGAGGCGGACCGCGTAGAGGCCGGTGACGCCGGTGGCGGTGCGCAGGTTCGTGAAGAGGTCCTTGGTGGGGTAGCCGGCCGGCAGGACGGCGACGAACAGGGGTTTGTCCGCGTCCTTGATCTGCCGGGCCAGCGCGTCGGCGTCGGCCGTGGAGAGCTGGGCGGCGGCCGCCGGGTCGACGTACACCGGGTTCTTGCGCAGGGCGTCGGCGACCGCCGAGACGCCGGTCGCCGCGCCGGCCCGCGGGGCGGTCGCGGTCAGGGCGACCAGAGCCAGCGCAAGCGCCAGGAACAGGAGCCCCGGGAGGCTTCGGGTGGTCCGTCGCACCGCGTTCATGCTTCGAACCTACCCCGAAGCCTCCCCAGGAGCGCTGTCCTCCTACGCTGCCCGGTAGGCCTCCGTCAGCTTCTCCACCGCAGCCGCGTACCTGCCGGTCAGCAGCAGGTGGTCGGCGTCGGCGAAGGGCTTGGAGACGGCCGCCGTGACCGACTGGCCGATCTTCGCCTGGACCAGCAGCCGCGCCTTGGCGACGAGCTTCCGGCCGGCCGCGTCGGAGCCCGCCCGTTCGGCCGCCTTCGCCGCCGCGCCGAGCGCCTTCAGGGTGGCCTCGCCGCCCTTGGGGGCCTTGGTCAGGGTGGTCAGACCCCAGCCGTACGGGTACTGCGGGTCGTACGACGCGTCGCCCACGTTGATCGGCAGCTGCGCCTCGGACTTCGGCCAGGTGACCGGGAGCTGCCCGGTGAAGGCCTTCTTCCCGTAGAGCACGTCGGCCACGCCGTCGCCCTCGGTGCCCGGCAGCCAGGACGCCACCAGGGAGTCGATCTCGCCGAGCCGGTCGCCGATCAGCTGCGGGCGCCCGGAGACGACCAGCACCGCGCACTTCATGGCCGCGCACACCTTGTCCACGGCGGCCTGGTCGGCCGGGGTCAGCGTGAGGTCGTTGCCGTTGCCGACGTCTCCGACGCCCTCGGCGTACGGGGTCTCGCCGACCACGACCACGCCCACGTCGTAACCGCTCGTCGGCGCCGAGGCGTCCTTGGAGTAGGTGACGTCTCCCCCGGCGTTCCTCATGCCCTGGAGGATGGTGGTGCCGGTGGTGTGGGTGCCGGACTGGCCCTGCCAGGTGATGGTCCAGCCGCCGGTCTGGTTGCCGAGGTCGTCGGCGTTGGACCCGGCGACGTACACCTTCTCCGACTTCTTCAGGGGCAGCACGCCGCCGTCGTTCTTCAGCAGCACCTGCGACTCGGCGGCCGCCTGCCGGGCCACCGCCCGGTGCTTGGCGGAGCCGATCTGCGCGGCGCCGGAGGTGTCGGCGTAGGGGTGCTCGAAGAGGCCCAGCCTGAACTTCTGGGTGAGGATGCGGGACACCGCGTCGTCGATGCGCTGCCCGGTGACGGTGCCCGCCGTGACCTGGTCGGTCAGGGACGCCGTGAAGTCCTTGTAGCCGTACGGGACCATCATCATGTCGACGCCCGCGTTGACGGCCGTGCGCACATGGGCGGCGTAGTCGCCGGGGAGCTGGTCCATGGCGTTCCAGTCGCTGATCACGAAGCCCTGGAAGCCCATCCGCCCCTTGAGCACCCCGTTGATCATGTCGGCGCGGGCGTGCATCTTCACCGGGCCCTGGCCGTCGCCGACGATGTCCAGCGAGGAGTACGACGGCATGACCGTGCCGATGCCGCGGTCCACGGCGGTCTGGTACGGCGCCAGGTGGATCGCCTCCAGCTGCTGCCGGGTGACCGTGGTGACGCCCTGGTCGATCGTGTACGACCCGGTCGTGGAGGACCCGTACGCGGTGCCGCCGTCGCCGACGAAGTGCTTGGCGGTGGCGAGGACCTTGTCGTCGTCCTTCAGGTCGCGTCCGTCGGCGCGGCCCTGGAGGCCCTGGATGACGGTCTCCATGGACTTCACCAGGGCCGGGTCCTCCCCGAAGGACTCGTAGGAGCGGCCCCAGCGTTCGTCACGGGTGACGCAGAGGCAGGGCGCGAAGTCCCAGGGGATGCCAGTGGCGCGGACTTCGGAGGCCGTCACCGCGCCGGTCTTCTCGGCGAGCCCGGGGTCGCGGGTGGCGCCGATGCCGATGTTGTGCGGCATGATCGTGGCGCCGGCCAGGTTGTTGTGGCCGTGCACCGCGTCGACGCCGTAGATCAGCGGGATCTGGTACCGGGTCGCCTGCGCCCGGAGCTGGAAGGAGTCGATCATCTGCGCCCAGGCCGCGGCCGTGTTGGGCGTGGGGGTCGAGCCGCCGCCGGAGAGCAGCGAGCCGAGGTCGTACGCGGTGACGTCACCGCCGGTGCCCACCGCGCCGCGCTCGGCCTGGGTCATCTGGCCGACCTTCTCCGCCAGGGACATCCGGGAGAGGAGATCGGCGACCCGCTTCTTCACCGGCAGCTTGCTGTCCAGGTAGGGCAGTCCGTGCGCGTCGATGACCACCTGCGGGGTCTCGGCGGGGGCCTTGGCGCCGGTGACCGTGAGCTTCAGCGGGATGGTCTCCGCGGATTCGGCCGAACGGTCCTTCAGCGTCGGCACCTTGATGGTCTGCGTGGCCCCGGAGGCCGTGCCCGCCGGGAAGGTGAGGGTGCCGGAGACGGCCTTGTAGTCCTTGCCGGCGTCGGCGGTCCCGCCGGACGTCTCGTAGGCGACGGTCACCGGGTCGCCGGTCGGGGCGGAGCCGGTGGTCGCGAGGGTGACCTTGACGGTCGCCGTGGAGCCCTCCCTGACCGGGTAGACGGCCGCGTCCGTGGTGACGGAGGCCCGCAGCGCCTGGTCGGCCTTGCCGTACAGCTCCACGTCGTCCATGGCGAAATGACCCTGCACGCCGACCGGGAGGGTGACCGCGTACCCCCACATCTGGGTCAGGCCGAGGACGTGGTCGATGCCGCCGACCGGCTGGTAGTCGGTCCGGTAGACGAAGTCCGAGAACGGGATCTCGATCTGCTTCCAGCCGGTGAAGTCGTCGGTGAACGACGTCGTCCACAGCTCGGAGGCCTCCCCGTTGGCGCCGCCGTCCTTGATCTCGAAGGCGATCTTCTTGCCGTTGTCCTGGCCGTCCCACCAGAAGCGGATGCCCTTGTGGGCGGACCAGTCGTGGGCGGGCTCGGTGGCCGCGTAGTCGTGGGTGAAGCCGCCGTAGCCGCTGATGTCGTAGGTCCCGGCGAGGACCTTGGCACCCTCGGGGGCGTCGGCGCGGTCGGCGAACTGGAGGGCGGGCGGGTCGTCGCTGTCGCTCCCCCAGGTGAAGATGCCCTCGGCGGGCTGGGAGGCGAAGGGGACCTCGCCCTCGAAACGGTCGACGGGGGTGGGGGCCGGGTCGTCGGCGGCGCTGGCCGCCGACAGGGGTATCAGGGCTGCGAGCAGTGCGGTGGAGACGAGCAGGGCGGCTCTTGGCATGGACCTTCCCTCGACTCTCTGGTTCACTCGGGGCTCTCACAGTTCACTCATGGCTTAGATCACGACGTGAGTTAACTAACGGCTCGCACACCCGTCAAGACGTCCCGTCAGGAAGGGCGATGTGCCCATGAGAAGAACCCCCCACACCCTGCGCCTGCTGCTGGCCGGGCTGCTCACCGCGGCCGGCTTCAGCGCCGTCGTGCCGCCGGCGCACGCGGCCGGCGAGCAGGTCACCGCGTACCTCACCACCACCGACGACTCCGCCGGACGCCATGTCACGCGCGGGCTCCAGGCGCAGACGCCGTTCGCCTTCTCCGCCGGGACCGGTGGCAGCGGTACGAACATCACCGTCGACGAGAACACCCGCTACCAGACCTTCACCGGCGGCGGCGCGTCCTTCACGGACACCGCGGCCTGGCTGATGAACAGCAGCGGGGCGCTGTCCCAGGCCACCCGGGACGCGACCATGCAGAAGCTGTTCTCGCCGACGAACGGCATCGGGCTGTCGTTCCTGCGCAATCCGATGGGCGCCTCGGACCTGGCTCGGTACGGGTACACGTACGACGACGTACCCGCCGGGCAGACCGACCCGAACCTCAACAGCTTCTCCATCTCGCACGACCTCGCGGACGTCGTGCCGCTGACCAAGCAGGCGCTCCAGCTGAACCCCTCTCTGACTGTCATGGCCTCGCCATGGACGGCGCCGGCCTGGATGAAGGACAGCGGCTCGCTGAACGGGGGCTGGCTCAAGTCGGAGGACTACGCCGCCTACGCCGCGTACTTCGTGAAGTACCTCCAGGCGTACCAGGCGCAGGGCGTCAACGTCTCCTACGTGACCCCGCAGAACGAGCCCACCTGCTGTTCCGGCTACCCGTCGATGAGCTGGAACGCGTCGGGACTGCAGTACTTCCTCAAGAACAACCTGCTGCCGCAGCTCCAGTCGGCCGGCCTGTCCACCAAGGTCCTCGCCCACGACTGGAACTGGGACGTGTACGACTCGTACGCGGCGGCGCTCGTCAACGACTCGACGATCCGCAACCACCCCAACTTCGGCGGGATCGCCTGGCACGGCTACGGCGGTGACGTCGGCGAACAGACCACCGTGCACAACCAGTACCCGACGCTGGACGCCTTCGGCACCGAGCACTCGGGCGGCACCTGGATCGCCAACCAGCAGCGCGAGGACATGAACAACATCATCGACTACACCCGCAACTGGGCGAAGTCGGTGACCAAGTGGTCGCTGGCCGTGGACCAGAACATGGGCCCGCACAACGGCGGCTGCGGCACCTGCACCGGCCTGATCACCGTGCACAACGGGGACGGCGCGAGCGGCACGGTCGACTACACCGTCGAGTACTACACGATGGGCCACCTGACCAAGTTCGTCCGGCCCGGCGCGCAGCGGATCGCCTCCACCGCGTCCACCACCGTGCCGAACGTGGCCTGGCGCAACCCGGACGGCTCGAAGGCGCTGATCGCCTACAACGACTCGTCGAGCGCGCAGACGGTGACCATCAACTGGGGCTCGCAGCACGCCACCTACTCGCTCCCCGGCAAGACCTCGGCGACCTTCACCTGGTCCGGCACCCAGTCGGGCGGCGGCAGCCAGACGGGGGCCTTCGTGGGGCTCGCGAGCAAGTGCCTGGACGTGGCGGGCGGCGCGACCGCCAACGGCACGGCCGTCCAGCTCTACGACTGCAACGGCTCCACCGCCCAGCAGTGGACCGTGCAGTCCGACGGGTCGGTCCGGGCGCTCGGCAAGTGCCTCGACGTGACGTCGGCGTCGACGGCGAACGGGGCGAAGGTGCAGCTGTACGACTGCAACGGCACCGGAGCGCAGCAGTGGTCGTACAACTCCTCGACGGGTGACGTGGTCAACACGGCGGCCGGCAAGTGCCTGGACGTCACGGACAACTCGTCGGCGAACGGGGCGCGGGCGCAGATCTGGTCCTGCACCGGGGCGTCCAACCAGAAGTGGCACCTCCAGTAAGACCCTCGCCCACCCACCACCCGACTCGGTCGGGAGAAAAGTGAGAGAGACAAGACCCACCCGGCGCCGGCCGAACCGGCGCCGGGCGGCCCACCCGACCATCCGGCACGGTGAGGGCGGACCACCCGACCTCCGGCACGGTGAGGGCAGTCCGCCCGACGTCCGGCACGGTGAGGGCAGTCCGCCCGACGTCCGGCACAACGGCGCGGGCCGCCTGATGTCCGGCACAGCGGCGCGGGCCGCCTGACGTCCTGCACGACGACGGCGGGCCGCCTGACGTCCCGCACAGCGGGCGCAGGCCACCCGACATCCCGCACAGCAGGCGCAGGCCACCCGACATCCCGCACAGCAGGCGCAGGCCACCCGACATCCCGCACAGCAGGCGCAGGCCACCCGACATCCCGCACGGCGGCGCGGGTCACCCGACGTCCCGCACAGCGGGCGCAGGCCACCCGACATCCCGCACAGCAGGCGCGGGTCACCCGACGTCCCGCACAGCGGGCGCGGGTCACCCGACGTGCCGCACAGCGGGCGCGGGTCACCCGACGTGCCGCACAGCGGGCGCAGGCCACCCGACATCCCGCACAGCAGGCGCAGGCCACCCGACATCCCGCACAGCAGGCGCGGGTAACCCGACGTGCCGCACAGCGGGCGCAGGCCACCCGACATCCCGCACAGCAGGCGCGGGCCGCGGGGCTTTGGTTACTCGGCCGGCTCCACGCCCGCGCGCAGCAGGCCGTAGGTGTACGCGTCCTCCAGGGCCTGCCAGGAGGCGGCGATGACGTTTTCGGCGACGCCGACCGTCGACCATTCGGCGGTGCCGTCGGAGGTCGAGATCAGGACCCGGGTGGTGGACTCGGTGCCGTGCTTGCCCTCCAGGATGCGGACCTTGTAGTCGACGAGGTCCAGCTTGGCGAGCTGCGGGTAGATCTTTTCGAGGCCCACGCGCAGGGCGCGGTCCAGCGCGTTGACCGGGCCGTTGCCCTCGGCCGTGGCGACGATCCGCTCGCTCTTGGCCCAGAGCTTGACGGTGGCCTCGTTGGCATGGGTGCCGTCGGGGCGGTCCTCGACGATGGCCCGCCAGGACTCGACGCGGAAGTAGGAGCGCGGTTTGCCCTCGACCTCGGCGCGCAGGAGGAGCTCGAAGGAGGCGTCGGCGGCCTCGTAGGTGTAGCCCCTCAGCTCGCGTTCCTTGACGCGCTCCACCACCCGGCCGACCAGTTCACGGTCGCCGCCGAGGTCGACGCCGAGTTCCTTGCCCTTGAGTTCGATCGAGGCGCGGCCGGCCATGTCGGAGACCAGCATGCGCATGGTGTTGCCGACCAGGGCCGGGTCGGTGTGCTGGTAGAGGTCGGGGTCGACCTTGATGGCGGAGGCGTGCAGTCCGGCCTTGTGCGCGAAGGCGGAGACACCCACATAGGGCTGGTGGGTGGAGGGCGTGAGGTTGACGACCTCGGCGATGGCGTGCGAGATCCGGGTCATCTCACGGAGCCGGCCCTCGGGCAGCACCTGCTTGCCGTACTTCAGCTCCAGGGCGGCGACCACCGGGAACAGGTTGGCGTTGCCGACCCGCTCGCCGTAGCCGTTCGCCGTGCACTGGACGTGGGTGGCGCCCGCGTCGACCGCGGCGAGGGTGTTGGCCACCGCGCAGCCGGTGTCGTCCTGGGCGTGGATGCCGAGCCGGGCGCCGGTGTCCGCGAGGACGGTGGAGACGACGGCGTTGACCTGGGCGGGGAGCATGCCGCCGTTGGTGTCGCAGAGGACGACCACGTCGGCGCCGGCCTCGGCGGCGGCCCGTACGACCGCCTTGGCGTACTCGGGGTTGGCGCGGTAGCCGTCGAAGAAGTGCTCGCAGTCGACGAAGACCCGGCGGCCCTGGTCCTTGAGGAAGGACACCGTGTCGCGGACCATCTCCAGGTTCTCGTCGAGGGTGGTGCGCAGGGCCAGCTCGACATGCCGGTCGTGGGACTTGGCGACCAGCGTGATCACTGGGGCGCCGGACTCCAGCAGCGCCCTGACCTGGGGGTCGTCCGCGGCCCTGGCATTCGCCCGGCGGGTGGCGCCGAAGGCGACCAGCTGGGCGTTCCTGAAGGTGATCTCCTGCTGGGCGCGGGCGAAGAACTCGGTGTCCCGGGGGTTGGCGCCCGGCCAGCCGCCCTCGATGAAGCCCACGCCGAAGTCGTCCAGGTGCCGGGCGATGGCCAGCTTGTCCGCGACGGTGAGGTTGATGCCCTCGCGCTGTGCGCCGTCGCGCAGCGTGGTGTCGAAGACGTGGAACGAGTCGTCCAGCTCGTTGGTTTCCGTCTCGGTCATGGTCTCAAGGCTCCTGATGTCGAATCTCGGTCGTACCGGAATGACCGGCTCCACCGTCCCTCCATGGTCCCTCGCGCCTGCCTTCCGGCTGAAGGTGGGCCGGAAAACGAAAAAACCCCTCGCGGGTGCGAGAGGTCTGCGCGCGGGTCGAGGACGACGATGGCCACCCGTACCTGGTCGTACGTGGTGGTCACTGCGGACCGGCGCGCCTGCTGCCAATAATCATGGCGAACGAGAGCACGGAGGCAGTCTGGCACAGACCGGCCCGGTGCTCACCGTCCGTCTCATGATGCGAGCAGTGTGCAGTGCGGCACAGGTGTCGGCGCGGGCGTCGGCCCAGGTGCCGTACGAACGCGTCGACGGTGCCGTTCGTGTCGCCCGTCACCAGGTCGTCGGTCGGCGGTCGGCGGTCGGCGGTCGTCGGTCGTCGGTCGTCGGCGAAGGTCACGCGGCCGCGAGAAGGTCGGCTGCCAGGAACTCGCGCACATGGCCGAGGACCTGGGCCCGGTCCGTGCCGCGCAGCCCGATCGCCACGTGGATGGAGAAGCCGTCGAGCAGGGCGCGCAGGCGGGCGGCGAACCGGTCGGGGTCGACGGGCCGGAACTCGCCGCGCGAGATGCCCTCGGCGACCAGCGCCACCAGGTCGCGGTGCCAGGCGCCCTCGATGGCGGCCTGCCGGTCCCGGGCCGCCTCGTCGGCGTTCTGCGAGCGGTTCCAGACCTCCAGCCAGAGCGTCCAGTGCGGGTCGCGGTGCCCGTCGGGGACGTACAGGTCGACGTAGGCGTCGAGGCGTTCGCGGGCGGTGCCGCGCCGGGTGAGCAGCCGGCCGCGCTCGGCACCGAGCCGGCCCTCGCTCCACTCCAGGGTCTGGAGCAGGAGTTCGTCCTTGGAGCGGAAGTAGTAGAGGAGATGGCCGCTGCTCATGCCGACCTCGTGGCCGAGCGCGGCCATGGTGAGCTTCTCCAGGCCCCGTCCGGCGATCATCGTCATGGCGGCGGCGAGCACGTCCTCGCGGGGCGGGGCCTGTCTGCGCCCACCGGCCATTTTCGGCTCCTCGCACTACGGCCAGAACTGGATCTTCCAGAACTAGATCTTCCAGAACTAGATCTTCCAGAACTAGATCTTCGGCTGCTGCTGGGTGATGCAGTGGATGCCCCCACCACCCGCGAAGATCGTACGGGCGTCCACCAGTGTCACCGTCCGCTCGGGGAAGAGACGGCGGAAGATCCCGGCGGCGATCTCGTCGCGCGGGTCGTCGAAGCCGCACAGCACGACCCCGCCGTTGCAGAGGTAGTGGTTGATGTACGAGTAGTCGGCCCAGTGGCCGTCGGCCTCCAGGACGGTCGGGGCCGGCACCTCGACGACCTCCAGGGTGCGGCCGCGGGCGTCGGTCTGGGACCGCAGCAGGCCGATGACCTCCTTGGACACCTCGTGGTCGGGGTGCGCGGGGTCCGGCTGGGAGTGCGCGACCACGACTCCCGGGCGGGCGAACGCGGCGACGATGTCGACGTGCCCGAGGGTGCCGAAGCCGTACGGGGGGTAGTCGCCGGTGAGGCCGCGGGGCAGCCATATCGCCTTGCGGGTGCCGAGCATCCCGTGGATCTCGGCCTCGACCTCCTCCTTCGTCCAGCCCGGGTTGCGCTCGGGGCCGAGCTGCACGGTCTCGGTCAGCAGGACGGTCCCCTCGCCGTCGACGTGGATGGCACCGCCCTCGTTGACCAGCCGGGAGGCGTACGTCCGTGCCCCCGCGAGGTCCGCGACATGCGCGGCGATCTTCGCGTCGTGCTCCCAGCGGGCCCAGTGCTGGGCGCCCCAGCCGTTGAACGTCCAGTCGACGGCGGCCAGTTCGCGGCCGTCGGTGAGGAAGGTGGGGCCGATGTCCCGCATCCAGGCGTCGTCGAGGTCCCGCTCGACGGTGTCGACGCCGGGCCCGAGCAGCGTCTGTGCCGCCGCCGACTGGCCGGGGCCGCACACGACGGTCACCGGCTCGAAGCGCAGGACGGCGCGGGCGACCGACGCCCAGGCCATCCGGGCGGCGATGAGGTCGTCGGCGTCGTCGAAGGTGGGGTTGGGGCCCGGCCACGCCATCCAGGTCCGCTCGTGCGGGGTCCACTCGGCGGGCATCCGGAAGCCGTCGGAGGCAGCCTTGTTCATGGGGGTCCTTAGAGGCTTTGACATTCAGAGGAAGTACAGGCGGTTGAGGGAGACGGAGTCGGCGGGTTCCGAGCGCAGCGGTTCGCCGTCGAGGGTCACCAGGCCGGTGCGCTGGTCCACGTCGACCGCTCCGGTGCGGGAGTTGCGCCGCAGGTCGGCCGGGCCGATGCCGCGGGTGCCGCGGACGGCGACCCGGCGGCGCCGGGTGGGCATGGTGTCGTGGCCCTGGTCGAGGGCGGCCTGCGCGACGAACGCGACGGAGATGTCGGCGGGGGTTGCGCCGTGCGCCCCGAACTGGGGGCCGAGGACGAGGGGTTCGCAGGTGTCGGTGGCCGCGTTCGGGTCGCCGGTCACGCCGTACGCGGGGAACCCGGACTTGAGGACGAGCTGCGGCTTGGCGCCGAAGTACTCCGGGCTCCACAGCACGATGTCGGCGAGCTTGCCGACCTCGATCGAGCCGACCTCGTGGGCGAGGCCGTGGGCGATGGCGGGGTTGATGGTCAGCTTGGCCATGTAGCGCAGGACGCGCTCGTTGTCGTGGCCGTCGTCCGGGGCGCCGAGCTCGGCCTTCATCTTGCCGGCCATGGCGAAGGTACGGCGGACGGTCTCCCCGGCCCGGCCCATGCCCTGCGCGTCGGACGAGGTGATGCCGATCGCGCCCAGGTCGTGCAGCACGTCCTCGGCGCCCATGGTCCCGGCACGGATCCGGTCGCGGGCCATGGCGGCGTCGCCGGGCAGGTCGGTCTTGAGGTCGTGGACGGAGACGATCATCCCGTAGTGCTCGGCGACCGCGTCCCGGCCGAAGGGCAGGGTGGGGTTGGTGGAGGAGCCGATGACGTTGGGGACTCCGGCCATCTTCAGGACGTTGGGCACGTGGCCGCCGCCGCAGCCCTCGATGTGGAAGGCGTGGATGGTGCGGCCTTCGAGGACGCGGAGGGTGTCCTCGACCGACAGGCACTCGTTCAGCCCGTCGCTGTGCAGGGCGACCTGGACGTCGTACTCCTCGGCGACCCGCAGGGCGGTGTCCAGGGCGCGGGTGTGGGCGCCCATGTCCTCGTGCACCTTGAAGCCGGAGGCGCCCCCCTCGGCCAGCGCCTCGACCAGCGGAGCCGCGTGCGAGGACGAACCCCGCCCGAGGAAGCCGATGTTGACCGGCCAGGCGTCGAAGGCGCTGAACGCGTGCTTCAGGGCCCACGGCGAGTTGACGCCGACGCCCCACACCGGCCCGAACTCCTGCCCGATGATCGTCGTGACACCGGAGGCCAGCGAGGCCTCCATGATGCGCGGCGACAGCAGGTGGACGTGCGTGTCGACGGCCCCGGCGGTGGCGATGAGCCCCTCGCCGGAGACGATCGAGGTGCCGGTGCCGACCACGACGTCGACCCCGTCCAGGGTGTCGGGGTTCCCGGCCCGCCCGATCGAGCAGATCCGCCCCTCCCTGATGCCGATGGACACCTTCCGGATCCCGAGCACGGCGTCGATCACGACGACGTTGCTGATCACGACGTCACAGGTCTCGCGGACGGCGGCGGCCTTGAGGTGCAGTCCGTCACGGGCGGTCTTGCCGAAGCCGGCCAGGAACTCGTCGCCGTAGCGCTGCGAGTCCTCCTCGACGCGGATCACGAGTCCCGAGTCGCCGAGCCGGACGCGGTCGCCGGCGCGGGGGCCGTGGGTGGCCGCGTACTCGTGCGGGGTGAGGCGGCGGGCCTCGGCGGGGTGGCCTCCGGGACGGCTCATCGCTCGGTCTCCTGCTCTCGAATGCCCAGGTATCCGCAGGCGGCGGCGCGGCGCAGCGCCTCCTCGCGGGCGCCGGGCGCGTCCAGCGGCCCGTCGACGAGCCCGGCGAAGCCGATGGCGACCCGGCCGCCGCCGATCGGGACGAGACCGACCTCGTGCGTCTCCCCCGGCCCGAACCGCACGGACGACCCGGCGGGCACGGCGAGCCGCAGGCCGTAGGCCGCGGCGCGGTCGAAGTCGAGGCGGGGGTTGGCCTCGAAGAAGTGGAAGTGCGAGGTGACGGAGACGGGCACGGTCGCGGTGTTGGTGACGGTCAGCCGTACGACCGCCTCCGGGTCGGCGTGCTCGGGCCCCGGCAGCAGCGCGCCGGGCGCGTCCTCGCCGAGTCCGCCGCCGCCGATCGGGTCGGTGACGACGGCGAGCCGCGACCCGTCGTCGAAGACGGCCTCGACGTGCACCTCGGTGACGACGTCGGCGACGCCGGGCAGCACGTCGGCCGGGCCGAGGACGGAGCGGGCCGCCTCGATCGCCTCGGCGAGCCGCCGGCCGTCCCGGGCGGCCTCGCAGACGGTGTCCGCGATCAGCGCGGTGGCCTCCGGCACGTTGAGCCTGAGGCCCCGCGCGCGGCGGGCGCGGGCCAGTTCCGCGGCTCCGAAGAGCAGCAGCCGGTCACGTTCCGTGGGGGTCAGGCGCACGCCCGGCACCTCCTTCGCTTCGTCTTGCCCAGCTCGACTTAGAACAACACTCTAAATGCCGGATTACGAGAAGGGAACCATTGACATCAACCGCCGGGTCACCCACATTGAACGTCGCTCTAACTCTCAGGCGGCCGTCGAAGGAGACCAGCCATGCCGATTGAACAGCGCGGAGTCGACACGATCCCGGACGGGGAACGCACCAGCGGGCCGAAGGACCTGGTCTCGATCCTGCTCGGTTCCAACCTCTGCCTCGGCGTGATCATCTTCGGCTGGCTGCCGCCGTCCTTCGGGCTCGGCTGGTGGGCGTCGGTGAGCGCGATCGTGGCGGGCACGCTGGTCGGCACGGTGTTCACGGCCCCGCTGGCCCTGGTCTCGCTGCGCACCGCCACCAACCTCTCCACCTCCTCCGGCGCCCAGTTCGGGGTGCGCGGACGGCTGGTCGGCTCGGTGGTGGGCCTGCTGCTGGCCCTCGGCTACACCGCGCTGACCGTGTGGATCGGCGGCGACGTGATGGTGAGCGTGCTGGGCCGGCTGTTCGGGATGCCCGCGGACGGGGTGACGTACGCCGTGGTCTACATGGTCCTCGCGGCGGCGACGGTGGCGGGCGCGGTCTACGGCTACCGGGTGCTGCTCGCCATGTCCAAGGTCCTCGCCGTCGTCATGACGGGCCTGCTGGTCCTCGGGATCTTCGCCTACGCCCCGCACTTCACCACCTCGGCGCTGCCGGAGGCGGGCGGCTACCTGCTGGGCGGCTTCTGGCCGACGTGGTGCCTGGCGGCGGTGGCCGCGGGCCTGTCCGGGCCGGTCGCCTTCATCACCCTGCTCGGCGACTACACCCGCTACATCTCCCCGGCCCGCCACACCTCCCGCCGGGTCCTGCACGCGACCTGGCTGGGCCTGGTCCTGGGCCTGCTGGTCCCGCAGCTGTTCGGCACGTTCACCGCGTACGCGGCACGGGCGGCGGCGGACTACGCGGGCCCGCTGGTGTCGGCCTCCCCCACCTGGTACCTGGTCCCCCTCCTGCTCTCCGCCTCGGCCGGCTCGGTCGGCAACGCGGGCCTCATGCTCTACTCCATGGGCCTCGACCTGGACGCGATCCTCCCCCGCGCGTCCCGCGCCCGCGCCACCTACACGGTCGCCATCGTCGCCACGGCCTGCGTCTTCGCCGGCCACTACGCCTGGAACGCGCAGTCCGCGATGACGTCCTTCGTGCTCCTGCTCACCGCCATCGGCACCCCGTGGGCGGTCATCACCCTGATCGGCTTCGTGCGCTGCCGGGGCGTGTACGACGCGGACGCCCTGCAGGTCTTCAACCGGCGCTCGCGGGGCGGGATCTACTGGTACCGGGCGGGCTGGAACCTCCGGGCCACGGCGTCCTGGGCCCTCGGCGCGGGCGTCGGCCTGCTGGCGGTGTCCCTGCCGTCGTACGAGGGGCCGCTGCTGTCGCTCACGGGCGGGGTGGACTGCAGCTTCCTGCTGTCGGGGCTGGTGGGCGGCGCGGCGTATCTGCTGCTGCCCGCAGGCCCGGCCGCCCCGTCCCGCCCGACCTCCGAGGACGAGGACCGGACCGCACCACTCTCCAGCCCGTCCGGCGTTTGAGGACGAGGCCGTTCAGGCCGGAGGGGGGTCTGGGGGCGCAGCCCCCAGAAGGACCGTCACCCCGGCTCAAGCCCCGGCAGGAACCGGCTCGCCCCGAACGCCGGCTTCAGGTCGGTCCACCACGTCGCCCCCTCGTCGTACGCGGCGAAGAACGGCCGGTCGACCAGGTCCGGATCGCGGGCCTGGATCAGGTGCAGGACGAAGACCCGCTCCCCGGCCACCTCGGCGACGCCGTCCACGCAGACCTTGCCCGGCATCGCCGACATGACAGGACCGCGGACCGTACGGGCAAGGCCCGAGACGCGGGCGTAGGCGTCGCGGAAGACGGCGTGGCCGCGGGCCAGCGGGACGCCGAAGTAGCCCTGGGGGCCAGTGTCCCGCTCCACGAACTGGTAGTACGGCACCGCGCCCAGCGTGGTCGTCTCCTCCCACAGCTCGGCCCAGGCGTCCGCGCTGTCGTTGATCCCGGCGACCAGCGGGCCCTGGCAGCGGATCACGGCCCCGGTGCCGCGGACCCGCCGCATCGCCTCCCGGACGACGGGCGGGCGCAGCTCCTGCGGGTGCGTGAAGTGGGCCATCAGGGCCAGGTGCCGGCCGCTCGCCACCACCTCCTCGAAGAGGCGCAGCAGGTCATCGGCGTCGCGGTCGGTGGTGAAGCGGTACGGCCAGAAGGCGAGGGACTTGGTGCCGATGCGGATCGAGCGGACGGTGTCGATCCGGAGCAGCGGCTCGACGTAGCGGCGCAGCACCTCCGTGCTCATCACCAGGGGGTCGCCGCCCGTGACCAGGATGCTGGCGACCTCGGGGTGGGCGCGCAGATAGGCGCTGGTGGCCGCGATGTCGTCGGTCGCGATGCGCAGGTCGGCCTCGCCGACGAACTGCGGCCAGCGGAAGCAGTAGGTGCAGTAGGCGTGGCAGGTCTGGCCCTGGCGCGGGAAGACCAGCACCGTCTCCGGGTACTTGTGCTGCAGGCCGGTCAGCCGCTGCCCCTCGTGCACGGGGACGTTGGCGTCGAGCTGGCCGGAGGGGTGCGGGTTGAGCCGCATCCGGATCTCGTGCGCGGCGCGCTGGATCTCCGCGCGCGGCGCGGCCCCGGCCAGCAGGTCGGCCATCCGGCGGACGTCGGGCGCGGGCAGCATGCCGGACTGCGGGAAGGTCAGCCGGAAGACGGGATCCTCGGGCACGGCCGACCAGTCGATCAGTTCGTCGACGACGTACGCGTTCGTACGGAACGGCAGGACCGAGGAGACCGCCCGCAGCGCCAGCCGCTGATCGTCCGTCAGGGAGACCCGCCGGAGCAGACCGTCCAGGTCACGGGGCGTGAAGGCGCGGAAACGGGGGTGGTGCGCTGAGCTCATGTGTGGCGGGGCCCTCTGTTCATTCCGTGACCAGGACCGTGGACGGCCGCAACTCCACGAAGGCGGCCGCCCGCGCATCGTACTTCTCCCCGAAGTGGTGGATGAGCCGCCGGTGCAGCTCGCTCTCGTCGTCAACGACGATGACGTCGTGCGCGCCGGACCCGCTCAGCGCCTCGCTGTAGGCACTGAGTTGGTCGAGCCGGTGACGGGCCAAATAGGTGACGAGGTCGGGCGCGGCGACGTACAGGCGGTCGTCGAGGAAGACGAAGTGGCAGACGAACTCGCGTCGCCCGTCCGTGGCGTCGACGAGGGTGACGGGCAGCCGGGTGAAGCGTTCCATCGGCTTGCCCTGCTGCCACAGTTCGTCGAAGCGCTGCTCCACGAAGGTGCCCAGCGGCGAGCGGACCGCGACCTCCAGCTGGACCCCCTCTCCGGAGAGCCGGCCGACGGTCAGGAAGGAGACCAGGCAGCGCTCGTCCCAGCGGTAGAGGGTGACGCCGGGGGAGGTGGAGCACAGCCGTACCTCCAGGAGCTGCCGGGAGCCGGCGTCCAGGCGGCGGGCGAAGGCGTCCAGGGTGCGCAGGTTGCGCATGATGTCGCGGCGGATGTCGGCGCTCTGCTCGCCCAGTTCGCGACCGCGCAGGATGACGGCGAGGGAGTCGGGGTCCAGGAGCAGGATCTGCACCCGGGCGCCGCTCGCGGTGGCGGACCTGACGCCCCGGAACAGGCGCTCGGAGAACTGCGGTCCGAACAGGTTGGAGAAGGTGTCCAGGACCTTCACGTTGGAGGTCGAGCCGTGCACCTGCCCGGCGAACCACTCGTAGTCCAGCCGGGTGTGCTCGCGGACCCGGCCCTCCTGGGCCCGGGATATCAGCGGGCCGATGACGAACACGGTGACGACCACGCCGACGATGTCGGTGCCGAGGTTGAGGGCGAGGTTCTGCCCGTAGTTGTCCATCGTCGAGGCCCGCCAAAGCAGCAGGCCCGCGACGGCGGTGAGCAGGGCGAGCACGGTGAGGCTCTGCGGGCGGCGCGGCGTGCGTAACGTGCGCATCAGCCAGCGCAGCCGTGGCATCGGCGACCGTCCGCTCACGCGTGCTCCCTCCCCCGTGTGGACTCAGGAGATACCCGTACGGGGGAGGCAATACGCGTCGAACGGGCGACCGAAGATCGGTCAGCCGAGCTGGTGCATCCAGCCGTGCTTGTCCACGGCCGTGCCGCGCTGGATGTCGAGGAGTGCCTCGCGGAGCCTGAGGGTGACCTCGCCGGGCTCGCCGCCGGACTGCTGCCACTCGGCGTTCGCGCGCTTGACCGTGCCGACGGGGGTGATCACGGCGGCGGTGCCGCAGGCGAAGACCTCGGTGAGGGTGCCGTTCTCGGAGTCGCGCTGCCACTGCTCGATGGAGACCCGGGCCTCCTCGGACTCGTAGCCGAGGTCGCGGGCGACGGTGAGGAGGGAGTCGCGGGTGACGCCTTCGAGGATCGAACCGGTGAGGGTCGGGGTGACGATCTTGTCGCCGTACACGAAGTACAGGTTCATGCCGCCGAGCTCCTCGACCCACTTGTGCTCGACCGCGTCGAGGTAGCAGACCTGGTCGCAGCCCTGGGCCGCCGCCTCGGCCTGGGCCAGCAGGGAGGCCGCGTAGTTGCCGCCGGTCTTGGCGTCGCCCATGCCGCCGGGGACGGCGCGGACGCGGTCCTCGGAGGCCCAGATGGAGACCGGCCGGACCCCGCCGGGGAAGTAGGCGCCGGCCGGGGAGGCGATGACCAGGAAGAGGTACTCGTTGGCCGGCTTGACGCCCAAGCCGACCTCGGTGGCGATCATGAAGGGGCGCAGGTAGAGGGATTCCTCGCCGCCGTGCGCCGGAACCCAGTCCTTGTCCTGCTGGACCAGCAGGTCGCAGGCCTCGATGAAGGTCTCCACCGGCAGCTCGGGCATGGCGAGCCGGCGGGCGGAACGCTGGAAGCGCTTGGCGTTCTGGTCGGGGCGGAAGGTGGCCACCGAGCCGTCGGGGCGGCGGTAGGCCTTCAGGCCCTCGAAGATCTCCTGGGCGTAGTGCAGGACGTTGGTGGCCGGGTCGAGGGGGATCGGCGCGTACGGGACGAGCTGGCCGTCGTGCCAGCCGCGGCCCTCGGTCCACTTGATCGTCACCATGTGGTCGGTGAAGTGGCGGCCGAATCCGGGGCTGGCCAGGATCGCCTCGCGCTCGGCTGCGGCGAGCGGATGTGCGGACGGCTTGAGCTCGATCGTGGGCGTCGTCATGAGTAGGTGTCCTTCACCGGTTGTAGTGATGGGCCGCGCTCACACCCTTGTCCTAGGACGTCCGAGCATTCCCTCATGGCGCGGCTCCGCGTTCGATTATCTCGCGGGGGCCGGGGTGGAAGGAATCGGGGTGAATGCGGACCCGGGGTTGATGGTGGCACCCGGCGGCAGGCATGGGGAAGCCGCCGAGCGCTTGTGCGACCCGGCGGCTTCTGTCGTGAGGGGAGAAGCGCGGCGGGTCAGCCGGCTACTCGTACGGCGAGCGCGTCGCCGATCTCCGAGGTGGAGCGGGCGGGCCTGCCCTGGCGCTCGGTGAGGTCGGCGGTGACGGCCTCGTCGATGCGGGCGGCCTCGGTCTCGTAGCCGAGGTGGCGGAGCAGGAGGGCGACGGACAGGACCGTGGCGGTGGGGTCGGCCTTGCCCTGGCCGGCGATGTCGGGCGCGGAGCCGTGGACCGGCTCGAACATGGACGGGAACTCGCCGCCGGGGTTGATGTTCCCGCTCGCCGCGACGCCGATGCCGCCGGAGACGGCCGCGGCGAGGTCGGTGATGATGTCGCCGAAGAGGTTGTCGGTGACGATGACGTCGAAGCGGCCGGGGTCGGTGACGAGGTAGATCGTCGCCGCGTCGACGTGGATGTAGTCCGTGGCGACCTCGGGGAAGTCCGCGGCGACCTTGTTGAAGATGTTCGTCCACAGGTGCCCGGCGAAGGTCAGCACGTTGTTCTTGTGGACCAGCGTGAGCTTCTTGCGCGGGCGGGCCTGGGCGCGGGCGAAGGCGTCCCGGACGACGCGCTCGACACCGAAAGCCGTGTTGACGGAGACCTCGGTGGCGACCTCGTGCTCGGTGCCCTTGCGGATGGTGCCGCCGTTGCCGGTGTACGGGCCCTCGGTGCCCTCGCGGACCACGACGAAGTCGATCTGCGGCTCGCCGGCCAGCGGGGTGGCGACACCGGGGAGGAGCTTCGACGGACGCAGGTTGACGTGGTGGTCGAAGGCGAAGCGGAGCTTCAGCAGGAAGCCGCGCTCCAGGACTCCGGAAGGGACGCTCGGGTCGCCGATGGCGCCCAGCAGGATGGCGTCGTGCTGCTTCAGCGCGTCGAGGTCGGCGTCGGTGAGGGTCTCACCGGTGGCGTGGTAACGCTTGGCGCCGAAGTCGTACTCCTTGGTCTCCAGCTTCACATCCTGCGGGAGGACGGCGGAGAGGACCTTGAGGCCTTCGGCCACGACTTCCTGCCCGATGCCGTCACCGGGAATCACTGCGAGATTGATGCTGCGAGACATGTCGGCACCCTACTCCTCGTCCCATGGGATGACACACACTGTCCGGCATACGGACGCGGCGGGTCGTTCCGTCGACCTGCGTTCACCCGTATGTGCGGCTGGTGTTGGCCTGCGCTGGGCAGCGTCCCTCTCATGGACATCCCCGACTTCGGCATCCCGCCGCGGCTGGCCGCCCGGATGAGCATGGCCGAGCAGTACGAGTACCTGCGCGCCCGGCTGGTGAGCCGCCGCACCCTGGTGACGGCGGGCGCGGTGGCGGGCGGCGGCCTGGTCGCCGGGTGCGCCGCGAAGTCGGCGAGTCCGGCACCGGCCACCTCGGCGGTCCGGGGCGCGGCGGTCGTGCCGTTCGGCCGCCATCTCGCCTTCGGCGCCGACCCGCGCACGCAGATGCGGATCTCCTGGCAGGTGCCGTTCGCCGTGAAGAAGCCGTTCGTGCGGGTCGGGACCCGCCCGGACCAGCTGGGCACGCGTGTCGCCGCCGAGATCCGGCACCTGCACACCCCCGGGGTGCGGGGGGTGCGCCCGGTGGTCGAGCAGTACTACGTGCACGCGGCCCTGACCGGCCTCACGCCCGGCACCACGTACTACTACGGCGTCGGCCACGACGGCTGGGACCCGGCCGCGCCGAACCACCGCTCCGCCGTCACCCCGTTCCGCACCGCGCCCGCGAGCCCGGAGCGGTTCGTGTTCACGGCCTTCGGCGACCAGGGCGTCAGCCAGGCCGGAAAGGCCAGTGACAACGCCCTGTTGAAGCAGAACCCCGCCTTCCACCTGCACGCCGGCGACATCTGCTATGCGGACGGCAACGGCGCGGGGAAGACCTCGGACGGCTACGACGCCCGGGAGTGGGACCGGTTCCTGAAGCAGAACGACCCGGTGGCACGGTCGGTCCCGTGGATGGTGACGACCGGCAACCACGACATGGAGGCCTGGTACTCCCCCGACGGCTACGGCGGCCAGTACGCCCGCTTCGCCCTCCCGGACAGCGGCTTCGACCCGCACGGCTCACCGGGTGTGTACGCGTTCACCTACGGCAACGTCGGCTTCGTGGCGCTGGACGCGAACGACGTGTCGTACGAGATCCCCGCCAACCTCGGCTACAGCGGCGGCCGGCAGACGAAGTGGCTGGAGCGGAAGCTGAAGGAGCTGCGCGCGGCGAAGGGCGTCGACTTCGTGGTCGTCTTCTTCCACCACTGCGCGTACTCGACCTCCTCGCACGCCTCCGACGGCGGGATCCGGGCCGCTTGGCTGCCGCTGTTCACCAAGTACCAGGTGGACCTGGTGATCAACGGCCACAACCACGTCTACGAGCGCACCGACGCGGTGAAGAACGGCGGGGTCGGCCGCGCGGTCCCGGTCGGCGGCTCGACCGACCCGACGCGGGACGGGATCGTGTACGTCACGGCGGGCGGCGGCGGGCGGAACCTGTACGGGTTCCCGTCCGGGGTCAAGGACAGCTACGAGGGGCACGTCACCCGGCACGGCGCGGTGGACAGCTTCCACTGGGCCAAGGGGCAGCACAACGTCGCGGAGACGGTGGAGTGGTCGCGGGTGCGGTACACCGGCTTCTCCTTCCTCAGGGTGGAGGCGGAGGCGGGTACGGCCCCGCGGCTGAAGGTGTCGGCGCTGGCGCAGAGCGGTGCGCGGATCGACCACTTCGAGGTGCGCCGGGGCGGCTGATCCCCGGAGTTCCCCGGAGTACGGCGCGGCTGTCCCGGCCGCGCCGTACCCCGTGCGGGTGCGGCTCCCGTTGAGGGTTTGTTACTCGTGTTACCGGCGGTGCGTCAACGGCTCGTCAACGGCTCAGTGGCCGGTCTCGCCGCCGTTGTCGCGGCGGTCGAGGGCACGCTGGAGTGCGGCGGCGGCGTTCTTGCGGTCCGAGTCGCTCGTGCGGGACACGTGGCGGACTCGGCGGCGGACGGTCGTCTCGGCCATGGAAATCGACTCCTTCGACATACGTGGAGTACGGCAAGGGGGGATACGAGACGCCGGAAGGGGCGGGGAGCGGTGCCGCAGGGGTTGCCTGCACGGGGCCCGGCTCACGACCGCCATTCGCTTGATCGAGCGAGACGTTCGGCTCCTACAAAAGTAAGCGAGCGGCCCGCTTCTGTCTGCACAATTACTCGGACTTCCTACTATCTGAGACGGCAAGGCCGGGCACCCGCCGGTGAGCTGGGGTTTTGACGGCCGGGGCGGATGGGGCGAACGGGTTACATGACATCTCCGTCGCGCCAGTCGAAGATCAGCTCGTGGGCGGGGTCGAGGGCACCGGCGAGGGCGGGCCACACGAACACGTCCCCCTCCTCCGCCGCGAGCCGCACGATCCCCCGGTCCGGGGACAGGGCGCAGATCCTGCCGGGCCAGCGCTGCCAGCCCCGGACCGTGTACAGCCGGGCGCCGTCGTCGCTCGCGCCGAGCGCGCCGAGGTCGTAGGCCCGCTCGACGATCCGCTCCAGCGCCGCCATCACCCGCCCGCCGTGGCCCCGGCGGCGGGCGTCGGGGCGTACCGCGACGGCCTCGACGTAGCCGACGCGCAGCCAGCGGCCCCGGTGCCGGGCGCGGCGCATGACGACCGAGCCGTGGGCGGCGAGCCCGGCCTCGTCGTGGACGAGGGCGTGCAGGCCGCCCAGCCCGTGCTCCCAGTCGCTGTCGGCGAAGTCCCCGCCGAACGCCTCGTGCAGGAGGTCCCGGGCGGCGCGCAGGTCGGCGGGGTCGAGGTCGGCGGTGTGGGCGACACGGAGAGACATGGCCCAAGTGTCGTACGGAACCGGTGGGCTGCGGGGGCGTACCGGACTACCAGGCGACGGGACCGTGGCGGTCGACGAAGCGGCCCGTCCCGGCGCCGGACGGTTCGGTGGCGAGGCGGACGATCGCGTCGGTGCCCTCGGTGACGGTCTGCGGGCCGCTGTGGGCGTTGAGGTCGGTCGCGGTGTAGCCGGGGTCGACGACGTCGACGCGGATGTCCTTGAAGGCCTTGGCGTACTGGGTGCTGAGCATGACGAGCGCCGCCTTGGAGGAGTTGTAGAGCGGCGCCACGACGGTGGACTCGATGCGGGCCGGGTCGTGGGTGACGGCGCCCGACCCCAGCCCGCTGCTGACGTTGACGACGACGGGGTCCGCCGACCGGCGCAGCAGGGGCAGGAACGCGGTGGTCGTGCGGATGACGCCGAAGAGGTTGACGTCGAAGACGGCGAGGGCGTCGGCGGCCGTGAGCTCTCCCGGGTCGCCGTGCGGCCCTGCCACGCCGGCGTTGTTGATCAGCACGTCGATCCGGCCCTCGTGGGCGGCGACGTCGGCGGCCGCGGCGGCGACCGAGGCGTCGTCGGTCACGTCGATCCGCACGAACCGCGCGCCGAGCGCGTCGGCGGCCGCCGCGCCCCGCTCCGGGTCGCGGGCACCGACGAGCACGGTGTGGCCGAGTCCGGCGAGGCGGCGGGCGGTCTCGCGGCCGAGGCCCTTGTTGGCCCCGGTGATGAAGGTGATGGTCATGCGTCGATCGTCTGCCCGGCGCGGGGCCGCAGCCAGGTACGCCTCGACCGTAGGAACGGCGGTACCAGGATCACCGGGTTGGGGCAGGATGGGGGCCATGGCCAGGAAAGAGGAAGCCGGTCTGGGCCCGACGATCCGGGCCTGGCGGGAGCGGCTGTCGCCGGCCGCCGTGGGCGTGCCCGAGACCGGCCGGGCCCGGCGTGCGACGGGGCTGCGCCGCGAGGAACTCGCCGAGCTGGCCGGGGTGTCGGTGGACTACGTCGTACGGCTGGAGCAGGGCCGGGCCACGGCGCCGTCCGGGCAGGTGGTCGCCGCCCTGTCCCGTGCCCTGCGGCTCACCGCCGACGAGCGCGAGCACCTCTACCGCATGGCGGGCCTGGTCCCGCCGGACGGCGGTCCGATCCCCGACGACCTCCCGCCGGGTGTATGCCGCGTGCTCGGCCGGCTCGGGGACGTCGCGGTCGCCGTCTTCACCGCGCACTGGCAGCTGCTGTGCTGGAACGCCCGCTGGGCCGCGCTCCTCGGTGATCCGTCGGCCACCCCGCCGGAGCTGCGCAACTTCGCCCGCGAGCGGTTCCCGGTCGGCACCGCGGACGCCCGGGTCACGTGGTGGCCGGTGCACGTCGACGACGTCGACGGCTCGGACCTCGCCCTCGTCTCCGACCTGCGCCGCGCGACCGGCCGCTTTCCGCGGGACGCCCGGCTGGCGGAGCTGATCAGGGAACTGTCCGAGGGGAACGAGCGGTTCGCCCGGATGTGGGCGAGCGGCACGGTGGCGGGCCACCGCGAGGACCGCAAGACGGTCGAGCATCCGAGGGTGGGGCCGGTGCCGGTGGACTGCGACGTCCTGACCGACGGCGACTCCGAGCTGAAGATCGTGATCCTGTCGGCGGCGCCGGACACCGAGGCGGAGGCCAGGTTCCGGGACGCGGTGGCACCGGCGGGCTGAGCCTCATGGGAACGGGCCGGGAAGCCTGCTCGTGGGTCAGGCTTCCCGGCCCGTGCTCGGGGGGCTGAGGGTCAGCCCATGTGCGGGTACGCGTAGTCGGTCGGCGCGACCAGCGTCTCCTTGATCGCGCGGGTCAGCGTCCAGCGCAGCAGGTTCTGCGGGGCGCCGGCCTTGTCGTTGGTGCCGGAGGAGCGGCCGCCGCCGAAGGGCTGCTGGCCGACGACGGCACCGGTCGACTTGTCGTTGATGTAGAAGTTGCCGGCCGCGTAGCGCAGCTTCTCCATCGTGTACGCGGCCGCCGCACGGTCGTTGGAGACGACCGAGCCGGTGAGCGCGTAGTCGGACACCGACTCCATCTGGGTCAGCATCTCGTCGTACTCGTCGTCCTCGTAGACGTGCACGGCGAGGAACGGGCCGAAGTACTCGGTGCGGAAGACCTCGTTCTCCGGGTCGCTGCACACGACGACCGTCGGGCGGACGAAGTAGCCGACCGAGTCGTCGTAGGAGCCGCCCGCGACGATCTCGCAGGACGGGTCGGTCTTCGCGCGGTCGATCGCGGCCTTGTTCTTGGCGAACGCGCGGTCGTCGATCAGGGCGCCGACGAAGTTCGACAGGTCGGTGACGTCACCCATGGTCAGGTAGTCGACCTCGGCGGCGAACTCCTCGCGGAAGCCGTCGTTCCAGATGGACGCGGGGATGTAGGCGCGGGAGGTCGCCGAGCACTTCTGGCCCTGGTACTCGAAGGCACCGCGGGTGAGCGCCGTCTTGAGGACGGCCCGGTCGGCGCTCGGGTGGGCGACCAGGAAGTCCTTGCCGCCGGTCTCGCCGACCAGACGCGGATACGAGCGGTACTTCTCGATGTTGTTGCCGACCGTCTTCCACAGGTACTGGAAGGTCTTGGTGGAGCCGGTGAAGTGGATGCCGGCCAGGTCGCGGTGTTCGAGGGCGACCTTGGAGACCTCGATGCCGTCGCCGGTGACGAGGTTGATGACGCCCTTGGGCAGACCCGCCTCCTCCAGCAGCCGCATGAGCAGCACGGCGGCGTGGGTCTGGGTCGGCGACGGCTTCCACACGACCACGTTGCCCATGAGGGCCGGCGCGGTCGGCAGGTTGCCCGCGATTGCGCTGAAGTTGAACGGCGTGATCGCGTAGACGAAGCCCTCCAGCGGGCGGTGGTCGAGGCGGTTCCAGACGCCCGGGGAGTTGGCCGGGGGCTGCTCGGCCAGGATCTGGCGGGCGTAGTGGACGTTGAACCGCCAGAAGTCGACCAGCTCGCAGGGGCTGTCGATCTCGGCCTGCTGGGCGGTCTTGGACTGGCCGAGCATGGTGGAGGCGGCGATCGTCTCGCGCCAGGGGCCGGCGAGCAGTTCGGCGGCGCGCAGGATGATCGCGGCGCGGTCGTCGAAGGACATCGCGCGCCAGGCGGGCGCGGCGGCGAGGGCCGCGTCGACGGCGTCCCGGGCGTCCTGCTGGGTGGCGTGCCGGCCGGTGCCGATGACGGCCTTGTGGTTGTGCGGCTGCACGACCTGGAAGGGCTCGCCGCCGCCGAGCCGCTTCTCGCCGCCGATGGTCATCGACAGCTCGATCGGGTTCTCGGCCAGCTCCTTGAGCTTCGCCTCCAGGCGGGTGCGCTCGGCAGAGCCGGGGGCGTAGCCGTGCACCGGCTCGTTGACGGGGGTGGGGACCTGGGTCACAGCGTCCATGGGATCCGTAACTCCTTGTACGTGAGCGGGTGTTGCAGGGAGGCGGGCGGGTGGGACGGCGCTTCAGCCCTTGCTGAGCATCGAGCGGACGAAGAAGCGCAGGTTGGCCGGCTTCTCCGCGAGCCTGCGCATGAAGTAGCCGTACCAGTCGGTGCCGTAGGCGGTGTAGACGCGCATGCGGTGGCCCTCGGCGGCGAGGCGCAGGTGTTCGTCGCTGCGGATGCCGTACAGCATCTGGAACTCGTACTCGTCGGGCTTGCGGCCGGCGCGCCGGGCGAGTTCCTGGGCGATGGAGATGAGGCGCGGGTCGTGGGAGCCGACCATCGGGTACCCCTCGCCTTCCATCAGGGTCCGCAGGATCCGCACGTACGCCTTGTCGATCTCGTGCTTCTGCTGGTAAGCGACCTCGGCGGGCTCCTTGTAGGCGCCCTTGACCAGGCGGACCCGGCTGCCGGCCGCGGCGAGGCGGCGGGCGTCGGCCTCGGTGCGGAAGAGGTAGGCCTGGATGACGCAGCCGGTCTGCGGGAAGTCCCGGCGCAGCTCCTCGTGGATGGCGAACATCGAGTCGAGGGTGGTGTGGTCCTCGGCGTCGAGCGTGACGGTCGTACCGATGGCGGCGGCGGCCTCGACGACCGGGCGGACGTTGGCGAGGGCCAGCTCGTGACCGCCGTCCAGCGCCTGGCCGAACATGGACAGCTTCACCGACATCTCGACCCGCTCGCCCAGGCCCAGCCCGCGCAGCCGCTCGACGAGCGCGAGGTAGGCGTCCCGGGCGGCGGTGGCCTGCTCCGGGGTGGTGATGTCCTCGCCGACGACGTCCATCGTCAGCTCCAGGCCGCGGCCGGTGAGCTCCTCGATGATCGGGACGATGTCCGCGACCGACTCGCCGGGGATGAAGCGGTCGACGACCTGCTTCGTCACCGGGGCCGCCGAGATCAGGCGTCGCATCCGGTCGCTGCGCGACGCGGCGAGAATCACGGGACCCAGCACGGGGCACCTCCACAACACATGCCAGACAGGCCGCGATCCGACGGTTTGGATACGGCACGGGGAACCACCGTGAAAGTTAAGGATCCCTCCGATCGTGTGCCATCGACAGCTGTCACGCATCCGTGCCGCGGATCTCAGACAGATGTATGAAGGCGTCCGTGAATTGCGGGAGAATGCCCGGGTGACGTCGGAATTCAAGAGTGACTACCAGGAGCTGGTCGACGAGATCTCGGAGCTGCTCGGCGTCCCGGCGACCCTGGAGAACCGCGACTTCGAGCTGATCGCCTTCGGTGCGTACGACAGTGAGGGCGACCTCGATCCGTCGGCGCTGGACCCGGTCCGCACCCGCTCGATCCTGACCCGGCGCTCCACGACGGCGGTCCGCACCTGGTTCGAGGGCTTCGGCATCACCCGGGCGACCGGGCCGGTCCGGATCCCGCCGACCCCGGAGGCCGGGGTGTACCGGGGGCGGATCTGCCTGCCGGTACGCCATCGGGGTGTCGTCCTCGGCTATGTGTGGCTGCTCGACTCGGATCCGGGTCCGACGGACGCCCAGCTGGCCGCCGCCATGGGCGTGGCGGGGCGGATCGGGGCGCTGCTCGCGGACGAGGCGCAGGCGGGCGCGGGGCTCGGCCGGGAGCTGCGGGCGGTGCTGGTCGCGGAGGGGGGCTGGCAGCGGGACATGGCGGTGGCCGAGCTCCGTACCGCCCTGGGCGCCCGCGCGGACGTCCCGCACACCCTGGTCTGCGTCGCCCCCTGGCCGTCCGCCGACCCGGACGACGCGCCGTCCCCGCGCACGGTCCCGCACGCCACCGCGCTGTGCGCCCTGCCCTGGGGGGCCGCCGGCCACAGCCTGGCCGTCCTGGTCCGGCTGCGCAGCACGGACACCGCCACGCCCGCCCTGACGGCCGCCGCCCGGCTGCTCAGGGACGCGGAGGAGGCCCGGTCGGCGGCGGCACGCGGCGCCGGGGCGCGGACGGCGGCGGCGGTGGCCGCGGGATCGGCGGGGCCGGTCCCGGGCGCGCAGGCCTGCGCCGCGGGCGTGGGCGGGGCCCGGACCGGGCTGGCCGAGCTGGGCGCGGTCTGGCAGGAGGCGTCGGCGGCCGCCCGGGCCGCGCTGGCGGAGCCGCGGTTCGGGCCGGTCGCTCGGTGGGCGGACATCGGCCCCTACCGCCTGCTGACCGCGCTGCCGCCGCAGGCCCCGCAGGACCCGGCCGTGGCCCCTCTCCTCACCCCGGCCCACCACGAACTGGCCCGCACCGCCGAGGTCTACCTCGACCACGCGGGCCAGGCGGGCCGCACGGCCACCGCGCTCGGCATCCACCGGCAGACCCTGTACTACCGCCTGTCCCGCGTCGAGCAGCTCACCGGTCTCGACCTGGACGACGGCGAGGACCGCCTGCTGCTGCACATGGCACTGAAGGGGGCCCGGCTGGCCTGAGGCGCGCCTTCCGGGCCGTGCGCGGAGGCCGGTCGGCGTATGCTCCGCGTGTTCACATCAAGGATGTCGGCGGGGGCGGACATGGGCGATTCGGGTCCGGACATACGGCAGGGCGAGGCGGCGGCCTCGCCTGCGGAGGAGAACGGCGCGGGCGAACGGCCCCGGCCGGGCCGCCGGTCGGCCGCGCTGGGGATCGCGGGGCTGGCCCTGACGGGCCTGGCCGCCGGAGCCGTCTGGCTCTTCCGGGACGACCTGCCCCAGCCGCTCGGCGACGAACGGGCCTGCGCCGGAAGCGAGCAGCGGCTGCCGGACCGGATCCTCGTCGGGGGCACGCCGATCCCGTCCGACGCCTCCGACGTGCACTACTTCACCCGGAACGGCAGGGCCGACCTGTCCTTCCGGAGCGGCCTGCTCTCCGGCTACCTGCGCGGCGCGGGCATCCTGCCGGCGGGCGCGGACCTGTTCGACGAGCGCCACGGCAGCGTCGGCGTGGCCGGCGAGCCGTACAAGCTCCCGGACGGCCTGTGCGGACCCACCCTGCAGAGCCCCGTCTGGTACTACGACGTCGCCGACGGCGTCCGGGTCACCGTCGAGCGGTCGCCGCTGTACGGCGACGCGCTCCGGTTCCCGGCCCGCACCGTGATCACGTACCCGCTCGGCTGACCGGCGCACGGCACCGGCCCGTCCGGCGCGTCAACTCCGGTTCGCGGCCTCGACGATCCGGCGCAGCCCCTCGGCGAGGGTGTCGCCGTCGGGCGCGGTCTTCGGGTCGAAGGTCCACTGCGAGATGAGGCCGGACATCAGGGTCATGTAGAAGCGCCCCAGGGTGTCGGCGGTCTCGTCGGACACCTCCTCCTCCGGCACGCCCATCAGCAGTGACGTGAGCCCACGGCCGCCCTCGCGCTGGGCGCGCGCCAACTGGTCGCGCACCTCCGGCATCCGGTCGCCCATCGTCACGATCTCCACGCCGAGCCGCCACATGGAGCCGGGCCCGCGCATGCTGTCGACGATGTTCGACCACACCTCCCGGAACCGTTCGAGGGAGCCGGGCGCCCCGGCCAGTCCCCCGTCGCCGCCCTCGAAGGACATCTCCTCCACCAGGGCGATGTAGGCCTGGGCGAGCAGCGCGTCCTTGGAGCCGTAGTGGTAGCCGATCGAGGCGAGGTTGGTGCCCGACTCCTTGACGATGTCGCGCGCCGTCGTCCGCGCGAACCCCTTCTCCAGCAGGCAGCGCTTGGCGCCTTCCAGCAGATCCTCACGGTGTCCCATGCCGACCACCCTACCCGGATTCCATACAGTCGTCCTAGACGCATGACTTATACAAGCGTTCTAGACACACGTTTAAGACGCCCGTACATTCCTCGGTATGACGAACCCGACGAGCACGACCGCAACCACTCCACCGGACACCAACGCCCTGGCCGGGCGGCGCGAATGGACCGCGCTCGGCGTGCTGATGCTCCCGCTGCTCCTGGTCTCGATGGACGTCTCGGTCCTCTACTTCGCCCTCCCGGCGATCGGCGCGGACCTGCGGCCGAGCGGCACCCAGCAGCTGTGGATCCTCGACATCTACGGCTTCGTCCTGGCCGGCCTGCTGATGACGATGGGCGCCCTTGGCGACCGCATCGGCCGCCGGCGCCTGCTCCTGTTCGGCGCCGCGGCCTTCGGCGGCGCCTCGCTGCTCGCCGCCTACGCGGACAGCGCCGGGACCCTGATCGCCGCCCGCGCGGTCCTCGGCATCGGCGGCGCGACCCTGATGCCGTCGACGATGGCGCTGCTGCGCACGATGTTCACCGACCCCGGCCAGCGCGCGAAGGCGATCGGCCTGTGGTCCGGGGTGATGACCGGCGGGATCGCGCTCGGCTCGGTGATGAGCGGGATCCTCGTCGAGCACTTCTGGTGGGGCTCGGTCTTCCTGGTCAACCTCCCAGCGATGGCCCTGCTCCTGCTCGTCGGCCCGTTCCTGCTGCCGGAGTCCCGGAACCCCTCCCCCGGCCGCTTCGACTGGCTGAGCGTCCCGCTCTCGATGGCCGCCGTGCTCCCGGTGATCTACGGCGTCAAGGAGATCCCCTCCGAGGGCTGGCACCCGCTCTACGTCGTCTCGGTCACCGTCGGCCTGCTCTTCGCCGCCCTCTTCGTCCGCCGGCAGCGCACCACCGGCTCTCCCCTGATCCCGCCGGCCCTGCTGAAGGGCCGGGGCTTCACCCCGGCCCTGGTCCTGAACCTCGTCGCCTCGCTCGCCATGATGGGCTCGGCGATCTTCACCACGCAGTACCTGCAGTCGGTCCTCGGGATGAGCCCGCTCGCGGCGGCGCTGTGGAGCCTGCTGCCCTCGGTGTTCATCGGAGCCGCGGGGCCGCTCACGGCGCAGCTGGTGCAGCGGGGCGCCGACCGGGGATACGTCGTCGCCGGCGGCTTCGCGGCCATGGCGGCCGGGTTCGTGCTGCTCGCCCTCGTCGGCACCGACTCGCTGTGGCTGGTGCTGACCGGCGCCGGCGTCCTCGCCTGCGGGATGGTCGCGATCGTCTCCCAGCTGACCGACCTGGCGATGGGCGGCGCCCCGGTGGAGCGGGCCGGGACGGCGTCCTCGCTCCTCGAGACGTCCGCGGAGTTCGGCGGTGCGCTCGGCATGGCCGTACTGGGCTCGATCGGTACGGCGGTCTACCGCCACGAGATGCCGGCGACGGCTCCGGCCGGGGCCCGCGAGACCCTGGGCGGCGCGCTGGCCACGGCGAGCCGGCTGCCGGGGCCCGCGGGAGAGGCCCTGACCCGGACCGCACGGGAGGCGTTCACCAGCGGGATGCAGGGGGCGGCGATCGCGGGGGCGGTGCTGCTGGTGCTGGCGGCGGTGGGGGCGGGGGTGACGCTGCGCAGGCTCGGTGAGTAGCAGGACATGCGAACGGCGGGCGGGCTGACTTGCGTCAGCCCGCCCGCCGTTCGCGGAAGTTGCCGCTACACGAGGTTCACCGAACGAGCCGACGTGGCCCCGATCTCCGCCTCGACCTCGGCCAGCACGCCGGAGGCCACCGTGTCGTCGACGGTGAGCACGGCCAGCGCCTCGCCACCCGCCGCCGCACGGGCGACCTGCATACCGGCGATGTTGATCCCGGCCTCCCCCAGGATGCGGCCGACGGTGCCGACGACACCCGGCCGGTCCTCGTACCGCAGCACCAGCAGGTGGTCGGCGATCGCGAGGTCCACGTCGTAGTCGCCGACCGCGACGATCTTCTGGAGGTTCTTCGGGCCGGACAGCGTGCCGGAGACCGAGACCTCCTCGCCGCTGCCGAGGGTGCCGCGCACGGTCACCACGTTGCGGTGGTCGGCCGACTCCGAGCTGGTCGTCAGCCGGACCTCGACGCCGCGCTCCTGCGCGAACAGCGGCGCGTTGACGTACGACACCGTCTCGTCGACGACGTCCTCGAAGACGCCCTTGAGCGCCGAGAGCTCCAGCACCTTCACGTCGTGCTGGGTGATCTCGCCGTAGACCTCGACGTCGAGGCGGACCGCGACCTCACCGGCGAGCGCGGTGAAGATGCGGCCGAGGCGCTCGGCGAGCGGCAGGCCCGGCTTGACGTCCTCGGCGATGACGCCGCCCTGGACGTTGACCGCGTCCGGGACCAGCTCACCGGCGAGGGCGAGGCGGACCGACCGGGCGACCGCGATGCCCGCCTTCTCCTGGGCCTCGTCGGTGGAGGCGCCGAGGTGCGGGGTGCAGACGACCTGGTCGAGCTCGAAGAGCGGGGAGTCGGTGCACGGCTCCTTGGAGTACACGTCGAGGCCGGCGCCGGCGACCCGGCCCTCCTTGAGCGCCGCGTACAGCGCCTCCTCATCGACGATGCCACCGCGCGCGGCGTTGACGATCCGCACCGACGGCTTGACCTTGCGCAGCGCCTCGTCGCCGATCAGGCCGACCGTCTCCGGTGTCTTCGGAAGGTGCACGGTGATGAAGTCGGCGACTTCGAGCAGTTCGTCCAGGGAGAGCACCTTGACGCCCATCTGGGCGGCGCGGGCGGGCTGGATGTAGGGGTCGTAGGCGACGACCTTCATGCCGAAGGCGGACATGCGCTGCGCGACCAGGGCGCCGATGCGGCCGAGGCCGACGACACCGAGGGTCTTCTCGGCGAGCTCGACGCCGGTGTACTTGCTGCGCTTCCACTCACCGTTCTTCAGCGCCGAGTTGGCCTGCGGGATGTGGCGGGCGCTGGAGATCAGCAGACCGCAGGCCAGTTCGGCGGCGGTCACGATGTTCGAGGTCGGGGCGTTGACGACCATCACGCCGGCCTTGGTGGCGGCGGAGACGTCGACGTTGTCCAGGCCGACGCCGGCTCGTGCGACGACCTTCAGCTTCTTGGCCGCGGCGATGGCCTCGGCGTCGACCTTGGTGGCGGAGCGGATCAGGATCGCGTCCACGTCGGCGATGGCGGGGAGCAGCTCGGCTCGGTCTGCTCCGTTGGTGTGCCGGATCTCGAAGTCCGGGCCCAGCGCGTCGACGGTGGCGGGCGACAGCTCTTCAGCGATGAGTACGACAGGTTTCGAGCTCACGTGAGTCCTCACATGTCCAATGCGGACGGCCGTCCCGACGGCCGCTGGCGGTGGAGGTTGGCTAGCCGCGTGGAGACGCACGACGCTGTGGGCCTGACGCGTATGTAGTACGGCAGTGTAGTGGCGTGGCGGGAGTCGTCCTGCGCCTCCGCGGAAGGATCACCCGTCCGAGATTCGACGGGGCGGACAACAGGGCCGGGGCGGCTCGCCCCGGCCCTGTCACCTGGGGCTCACGCGTCTTCGTTCACCCAGGACATCAGCTTGCGCAGCTGCTTGCCGGTGGTCTCCAGCAGGTGCTCGGAGTCCTGCTTCTTGTACTCGTTGTACTTCTTCAGACCGCCGTGGTACTCGTCCATCCAGTTGTTGGCGAAGGTGCCGTCCTGGATCTCGGCGAGGATCTGCTTCATCTCGGCCTTGGTGGCGTCGGTGATGATCCGCGGGCCGGTGACGTAGTCGCCCCACTCGGCGGTCTCGGAGACCGACCAGCGCATCTTCTCCAGGCCGCCCTCGTACATCAGGTCGACGATGAGCTTCAGCTCGTGCAGGCACTCGAAGTAGGCGATCTCCGGCTGGTAGCCGGCCTCGACCAGGGTCTCGAAACCGGCCTTGACCAGGGCGGAGGTACCACCGCAGAGGACGGCCTGCTCACCGAACAGGTCGGTCTCGGTCTCCTCGGTGAAGGTCGTCTTGATGACGCCGGCGCGGGTGCCGCCGATGCCCTTGGCGTACGACAGGGCGAGCGCGAAGCCGTTGCCGGTGGCGTCCTGCTCGACGGCCACGATGCACGGCACGCCGCGGCCCTCCTCGTACTGACGGCGGACGAGGTGGCCCGGGCCCTTGGGGGCGACCATGCAGACGTCGACGCCGGCCGGGGGCTTGATGAAGCCGAAGCGGATGTTCAGGCCGTGGCCGAAGAACAGCGCGTCGCCGTCGTTCAGGTTCGGGGCGATGGACTCCTCGTAGACCTGGGCCTGGATCGGGTCCGGGACCAGGATCATGATGACGTCGGCCTCGGCGGCGGCCTCGGCCGGGGTCACCACGCGCAGGCCCTGCTCCTCGGCCTTCGCCTTGGACTTGGAGCCCTCGTGCAGACCGACACGCACGTCGACACCCGAGTCGCGCAGCGACAGGGCGTGGGCGTGACCCTGGCTGCCGTAGCCGATGACCGCGACCTTGCGGCCCTGGATGATGGACAGGTCGGCGTCGGCGTCGTAGAACAGCTCGGCCACTTTGGGTTCTCTCCTTGGTGTGCAGGTGTTGCGTCCCACCGTATGACGGCGGGCGGAAGGGAAGTTTCGGGGTCTCGGTATACGGGCGGCCGGCGCGCCGCGAACGACCGTCGGCCGCCCGTATCAGGCCTTGCTCAAGCCTTACGCAGATCGGTCGAGGGCGCGCAGCGACCGGTCGGTGATCGAACGGGCCCCGCGCCCGATCGCGATGGTGCCGGACTGCACCAGCTCCTTGACGCCGAACGGCTCCAGCATCTTGAGCATGGCGGTGAGCTTCTCGCTGCTGCCGGTGGCCTCGATGGTGACGGCCTCCGGGGAGACGTCGACGGTCTTGGCGCGGAACAGCTGGACGATCTCGACGATCTGGGAGCGCGTCTCGTTGTCGGCGCGCACCTTCACCAGAACGAGTTCCCGCTGAACGGCCGAACCCGGCTCCAGTTCGACGATCTTGAGCACCTCGACGAGCTTGTTGAGCTGCTTGGTGACCTGCTCCAGCGGCAGCGCCTCGACGCTCACCACGATCGTGATGCGGGAGATGTCGGCGTGCTCGGTGACCCCGACGGCGAGCGAGTCGATGTTGAAGCCGCGGCGGGAGAACAGGGCGGCGATCCGGGCGAGGATGCCCGGCTTGTTCTCCACCAGGACGGAGAGCGTGTGCTTGGACATTTTTTCTGCGTCTCTCTCTTGACGTCTGTCTTGACGGCTCTCGCTCAGTCGTCTTCGTTGTCGCCGAAGTCGGGGCGGACGTCCCGGGCGGCCAGGATCTCGTCGTTGGAGGTGCCGGCGGCGACCATCGGCCACACCATGGCGTCCTCGTGGACGATGAAGTCGACGACGACGGGACGGTCGTTGATGGAGTTGGCCTCTTCGATGACCTTGTCGAGGTCGTCCGGGGACTCGCACCGGATGGCGTAGCAGCCCATGGCCTCCGACAGCTTGACGAAGTCGGGGACCCGGGTGCCGCGGGCGTCCGGGTTGACGTCGTCGGGGCCGGAGTGCAGCACCGTGTTGGAGTACCGCTGGTTGTAGAACAGGGTCTGCCACTGGCGGACCATCCCGAGGGCGCCGTTGTTGATGATGGCGACCTTGATCGGGATGTTGTTCAGGGCGCAGGTGGTCAGTTCCTGGTTGGTCATCTGGAAGCAGCCGTCGCCGTCGATCGCCCAGACGGTCCTGTCGGGCTGTCCGGCCTTGGCGCCCATGGCGGCCGGGACCGCGTAGCCCATGGTTCCGGCACCGCCGGAGTTCAGCCAGGTGGCGGGCTTCTCGTACTGCACGTAGTGCGCGGCCCACATCTGGTGCTGGCCGACGCCCGCCGTGAAGATCGTGCCCTCGGGGGCGAGCTGCCCGATGCGCTCGATGACCTGCTGCGGCGAGAGCGACCCGTTCTCCGGCAGGTCGTAGCCCAGCGGGTAGGTCTCGCGCCAGCGGTCGAGGTCCTTCCACCAGGCGGTGTAGTCGCCCCGGTTGCCCTCGCTGTGCTCCTTCTGCACCGCCTGGATCAGGTCGGCGATGACCTCGCGGGCGTCACCGACGATCGGCACGTCGGCGGCGCGGTTCTTGCCGATCTCCGCGGGGTCGATGTCGGCGTGGACGATCTTCGCGTACGGGGCGAAGCTGTCCAGCTTGCCGGTGACGCGGTCGTCGAAACGGGCTCCGAGGGCGACGATCAGGTCGGCCTTCTGCAGCGCGGTGACGGCGGTGACCGCACCGTGCATGCCCGGCATTCCCACGTGCAGCGGGTGGCTGTCGGGGAACGCGCCGAGCGCCATCAGGGTGGTGGTGACGGGCGCTCCGGTGAGCTCGGCGAGAACCTTGAGCTCGGCGGTGGCGTGCGCCTTGATGACGCCGCCACCGACGTAGAGGACCGGCCGCTTCGCGGCGGTGATCAGCTTGGCGGCCTCGCGGATCTGCTTGGCGTGCGGCTTGGTCACCGGGCGGTAGCCGGGCAGGTCCATGACCGGCGGCCAGGAGAAGGTGGTCTTCGCCTGCAGGATGTCCTTGGGGATGTCCACGAGGACCGGGCCGGGACGGCCGGTGGAGGCGATGTGGAACGCCTGCGCGATGATCCGCGGGATGTCCTCGGCCTTGGTGACCAGGAAGCTGTGCTTGGTGATCGGCATGGTGATGCCGACGATGTCCGCCTCCTGGAAGGCGTCCGTACCGATCGCGGCCGAGACCACCTGGCCGGTGATCGCCACGAGCGGCACCGAGTCCATGTTGGCGTCCGCGATCGGGGTCACCAGATTGGTCGCACCCGGGCCCGAGGTCGCCATGCAGACGCCGACCTTGCCGGTGGCCTGCGCGTAACCGGTGGCCGCGTGACCGGCGCCCTGCTCGTGCCGGACCAGGACGTGGCGCACCCGGGTGGAGTCCATCATCGGGTCGTACGCCGGCAGGATCGTGCCGCCGGGAATGCCGAATACCGTGTCAGCGCCGACCTCCTCAAGCGAGCGGATGAGGGACTTCGCACCCGTGACGTGCTCGACGGTCGGGGTCTGCTGTCCTCCGGAACGGGGCCGCGGCTGCGGATGGTGGGCCCCGGTGGCCTGCTCGGTCATCGGCATTCTCTTCTCGATGCTGAGGGTTTTTGCGAGGTTCGTACGGATTTTCGCTGCCGTACGTCTGGTGCTGGTGCAACAAAAAACCCCTCGTGCCAAAAGGCAAGCGAGGGGAGCGCGCCGGTGTGGTCGCTGGGGATTCCGGATCGTCCTCCGGTGGGTCCCAGCTCAGCCGACGCGCTGTCCAAGTACGAGAATTCGGGTGCGCATGGGACTGACCCTCCCTCCGACGCGCACCACGTGTCAAGCGGGTGGGACGGGAGTCTCATTATGTGAGCGTAGGCCACTTACGGCTCCGGGCACGGCGGGTACACCAGCGGGTACACCACTGGTGTACACCCCCGAGGCCCTTTTCACTGTGCGCTCACCTCCGCGGCCCTCCGCCCCTCCGGCTCTCTCACGCCCCCCGCGAAGGCCGGTTCGGCCGGTGCGTGCGGGACCGGATAGTGGCCGGAACCGAGCGCCCGGCGCAGCCGGTACTCGTCCACCGGGCCGGAGAACGCCATGCCCATCCCGTGCGTGCACCCCATCGCGCGGAGCACCGTGACCTGCTCGGGCAGGTCCACGCCTTCGGCCACGGACTGCAGGCCGAGGTCGCAGGCGATCCGCAGCAGCCCGCTGGTGATCTTGTGCAGGCGGGCCGACTCGACGACCCCCTCGACCAGGCTGCGGTCGAGCTTGAGCACGTCGACGGGGAGCTTGCGCAGGGCCGTGATCGCCGCGTAGCCGCTGCCGAAGCCGTCCAGCGCGATCCGGACACCGTGCCGGCTGAGCGCGGTCAGCCGCCGCTCCAGCTCGTCCAGCGGGACCCGGGGGTCGGTGTCGGACAGCTCCAGGAGCAGCGCCCCCGAGGGCAGCCCGTGCCGGGTGAGCAGGGCCTCCACCGAGCCGAGCGGCGAGGACCGGTCGAGCAGCCGCCGGGCGGAGGTCCGGACGGCGACCGGCACCACGAGTCCGCTCGCGGCCCGCTCGGCGGCCTGCTCGACCGCCTCCTGGAGGATCCAGCGGTCCAGCTCGGCCGTCTTGTCGCTGTCCTCGGCGACCCGCAGGAACTCGGCCGGCGTGAACAGCACGCCCTGCGAGGAGCGCCAGCGCGCCTGCGCGGAGACCGATTCGATCCGGCCGTTCTCCAGGCAGACCACGGGCTGGTGCAGCAGCGCGAACTCGCCGTCGTGCAGGGCGGCCCGGAGCCGGGTGGCCAGTTCCGCCTTGCGTACGACGTCCTGCTGCATCTGCGGCTTGTAGAGCTTGACGCGGCCCTTTCCGGCCGACTTGGCGCGGTACATCGCCAGGTCGGCGTTGCGCAGCAGCTCACCGGCGCCGAGACCCGGTTCGGCGAAGGCGACACCGATGGACGCGTTGACACGGACATCGTTGCCGTCAATGGCGTACGGCTGGGAGAGGGTCACCCTGAGGCGGTCGGCGAGCTCCAGGATGTGCCGCTCCCGGGCACTGCGGTCACGGGTGCCGTCGCCGACGATCAGCGCCGCGAACTCGTCGCCGCCCAGCCGGGACGCGGTGTCGCCGTGGCGGACCGCGTCCTGGAGTCTGCGCGCGGCCTGGACGAGCAGTTCGTCCCCGGCCTGGTGCCCGATCGTGTCGTTGACGGCCTTGAACCCGTCCAGGTCGATGAAGAGCACCGCCGTGTTCCTGAGGGCCGGGCCCCGGTCGGAGGAACGGCGGCCGGACAGGGCCTGCTGCACGCGCCGGGTGAACAGGGCGCGGTTGGGCAGGTCGGTGAGCGGGTCGTGCTCGGCGTTGTGCTGGAGCTGCGCCTGCAGGCGCACTCTTTCGGTCACGTCCCGGCTGTTGAAGATGAGGCCGCCGTGGTGGCGGTTGACGGTGGACTCGACGTTGAGCCAGCCGCCCTCGCCGGACCGGAACCGGCACTCGATGCGGGTGGTGGGTTCCTCCAGGGAGCTGGCGGCGAGGAAGCGGCGCACCTCGTGCACCACGCAGCCCAGGTCCTCCGGGTGGATGAGGTTGGCCAGTTCCGAGCCCACCAGGTCCTCGGCGGACCGGCCGTAGACCCCGGCGGCGGCCGGGGAGACGTAGCGGAGCATGCCGTTCGGCGCGGCGATCATGATGACGTCGCTTGAGCCCTGCACCAGGGAGCGGAAGTGGTTCTCCTGCTGCGCCAGTTCCTGGGTGAGGGTGATGTTGTCGAGCAGCATGATGCCCTGCCGCACGACGAGCGCGAGGACCACCAGGCCGGCGGTGATCAGGACGACGTGGTCCGGGCTGCGGCCGTTGAGGACGTTGTAGAGGATGCCCAGGGTGCAGACGGCGGCGGCCAGGTACGGGGTGAGCGCGGCCAGCGAGCCGGTGATCGGGCGGCCCGCCGGGTACCGGCTGTGATCGCCTCCCGGGGCGGGCGCCGGCGGCTGCTTGGCCGCCGGGGCACGGCCGCCGGGCACGTGCTCGTGGACCACGCGCGTGTGCCCCTCGGGGTCCTGGGCGCCCGGTGGCCGGGGCGCGGCCCAGGGGGCGTACGCGAGCAGCAGCGAGCCGGCGAACCAGCCGGCGTCCAGCAGCTGGCCGGAGCGGTAACTGCTGTGCAGCAGCGGCGAGGTGAACAGGGCGTCGCACATCACGGTCAGGGCGAGGGCGCCGATCGCGGTGTTCACCGCGGTGCGGTTGCCCGGCGAGCGCCGGAAGTGCAGCGCGAGCACCATGCTGACCAGGGCGATGTCCAGCAGCGGGTAGGCCAGCGAGAGCGCGGTGTGCGCGACGCTGGGCCCGTCGAACCGGGCGGCCTGGGCGAGCGCGAGGCTCCACGACAGGGTGAGCAGCGAGCCGCCGATCAGCCAGGCGTCCAGCGCCAGGCAGATCCAGCCGGCCTTGGTCACCGGCCGCTTGGCCAGCACCAGCAGACCGACGATGGCGGGCGGCGCGAAGCACAGGAAGAACAGGTCGGCGTAGCTGGGGCTGGGCACGGGGCGCTGGAGCACGACCTCGTACCACCCCCATACCGCGTTGCCCAGGGCCGCCATCGCCGAGGAGAGGGCGAACAGCAGCCAGGCAGGTCGAAAGCGGACCCGCGGGGAGCGGGCGTAGAAGAAGCACGACACGGCGGCGGTGCCGGCGGCCGCGGTCAGACCGAAGTCACCCATGAACAGGGCGATCTGGTTCGAGCCCCAGTCGAGCGCGGAACCGACGGCGTATCCCGCGCAGATCAGGGCCAGGACGAGTTGGCGGACCACGCCGGTCCCGCCGCCGGTGGCCGGCGGCCGGGGATGCGGCATCCCCGCCGGAGGCTGTGCCCGCAGCGCTCCGGGGAGGGTGGTCGGCACGGGCGTCGACGCTGTCACCGGAGGCTCCCGGTCCGCGCCGCTGTCGGGTCCCGCGGGTCCCGGTGCGCTGGGTGAGCGTGCCTCCTGCGCCCGCTGTGCCTGCGGTGGTGGTGATGGCTGGTGTGGTGGCCGCGTCTGCGCGCAGCTGTGCGCCAGGGTCGCCGCCGGCGGCTCCGCCGCGTCGGATCGTTCGTCCATAGGCCGTGCATCGCCCGTCGCCCCCCTCACAAATCTGAAATGTCCATCCCCGGCGCCGTACGGTGCGCGGCGCTGCCCCTTCCGGGACGATACACCAGTCTCGTCACTCAGGGACATAGCTTCTCTACGCTCCGTGACGATCAGCGGTCGAGTCTGCACGCACCGCGCCCGGAAGGTTGCGGACCGTACCGGAAGCGGATTACACGCGTATTGCCGTGATGGTCAGTTGTCGGTGGATCCCGTCGTCAAAATCACGTTTCGCAACGGCTCCCGGTTCACGAAACGGTTCAACTGATCGGTGACGAGGCGCTTGGCGCGCGGCAGGAAGGCCGAGGTGGGGCCGCCGACATGAGGGCTGATCAGCACTCCGGGCGCCTGCCACAGGGGGTGTCCGGCGGGCAGCGGCTCGGGGTCGGTGACGTCCAGGGCCGCGGTGATGCGGCCGCTCTCCAGTTCGGCGAGGAGGGCCTTGGTGTCCACCACGGGCCCGCGCGCGATGTTCACGAGCAGGGCGCCGTCCTTCATCCGCGCGAGGAACTCCGCGTTGACCAGGCCACGCGTGGTGTCCGTGAGGGGCGTGGCAAGGATGACGACATCGGCGTCCGGAAGCAGATTCGGCAGTTCGGTGAGCGGATGCACGGGACCGCGCGCCGAGGCGCGCCCGGAGCGCGCGACGCGCGCCACCCGCGCAACCTCGAAGGGCACGAGCCGGTCCTCGATGGCCGAACCGATGGCGCCGTAGCCGACGACGAGGACGGACTTGTCGGCGAGGGCCTGGTGGAAGCCGCTCGCCCAGCGCTCCTCCCGCTGGGCCCGGACGAACCCCGGGATGCCGCGCAGGGACGCCAGCGTCAGGGCGAGCGCGAGTTCGGCGGTGCTCGCCTCGTGCACCCCGCGCGCGTTGCAGAGCTGCACGCCGGGGGCGATCAGGTCGAGGGCCGCGGTCATGTCGTCGACGCCGGCGGTGAGGGTCTGGATGAGCCGGACGTTGCGCATCGCCGGGAGCGGCCGCACCTTGACGGGCTGCCGCTTCATGTAGGGGACGACGTACACGGCGCAGTCGGCGGGGTCGCCGGGAAAGTCCTGGTCGCCGTCCCAGAAGAGGTAGCTGAGGCCTTCCGGGAGCCCCTGGATCTCGGCCGGGGGGATGGGTAGCCATACATCGGAGGTCATGGGCAGGAGGCTATGTCAGAGGCGTGTGCACGACCGGGTTAGGTTGGGGACCCAAGAAGGAGGTTCACGAGCTGGTGGAGCGCAGGACGATCGGTGCGGGGGCGCTCGGGGTGGGGGCCGTCGGACTCGGGTGCATGCCGATGAGCTGGGCGTACAGCGGGTCGCGGCAGCGGGGTGACGAGTCGCTGAGAGCGGTGCACCGGGCGCTGGACCTGGGTGTGACGCTGCTTGACACGGCCGACATGTACGGCCCGTTCACCAACGAGCTGCTGCTGGGGCGGGTGCTCAGGGAGCGGCGTGCGGAGGCCTTCGTGTCGACGAAGGTGGGGCTGCTGGTGGGCGACCAGCACATCGTGGCGAACGGCCGGCCGGGGTATGTGAAGCGGGCCTGCGACGCGTCGCTGCGCCGGCTGCAGACCGATGTCATAGACCTCTACCAGCTGCACCGCGCCGACCCCGAGGTTCCCGTCGAGGAGACCTGGGGCGCGATGGCGGAACTGGTGCAGGCGGGAAAGGTGCGGGCGCTGGGGTTGTGCGCCGTGGGGGCGCGCGGGGGGCGCAGGTCCGGCGCGCGGCTGCACGACGCGACCCTGCGACAGCTTCAGCGGGTGCAGCAGGTGTTTCCGGTGAGCACGGTGGAGGCGGAACTGTCGGTGTGGTCGCCGGAGGCGCTGGAGTCGCTGCTGCCGTGGTGCGCGGCCCGGGGCGTGGGGTTCCTCGCGGCGATGCCGCTCGGCAACGGTTTCCTGAGCGGGACGCTCACGCCGGGTGAGGGGTTCGAGCCGGACGACCTGCGGGCGCGGCACCCTCGCTTCACGGCGGAGATGATGGCGGCGAACCAGCCGATCGTGGCGGGGCTGCGCAGGGTTGCGGGCCGGCAGGGGGGCGACGGTGTCACCGCCGCTCAGGTGGCGCTGGCGTGGGTGCTGGCGCAGGGGGCGCATGTGGTGCCGGTGCCGGGGGCGAAGCAGGGGCGGTGGGTGGCCGAGAACGCCGGTTCGGCGGACGTCCGGCTGACTGCTGAGGATCTGGCGGAGCTGGGCGGACTGCCTGCTGCGCAGGGCTCCTGGGACTGAGCGGTTGTCGGAAGTGCCGCGGTCTGCCGGTGGTTCGGTACGGCGCCGTCGTGGCTGGTCGCGCGGTTCCCCGCGCCCCTTCGGGGCGCGTTGTACTACCGTCGGCCGGAGGAGCCAGGGCTGTTCGGAGGGACCGTGATCGTGCAACGTCGAGCTGTGCCCGCTGTGTTGGCCGCGGCGGGACTCCTGCTGACGGTGGGCTGTTCCTCCGGCGGGGGTGGTGGCGGCCTGCCCACGCCGTCCTGGGCCGGGGGTTCGTCGGCGAGTGGTTCCGGGGCGGCCTCCGCGTCCGCCGGGGCGCCGGACTCGCCCGCGCCCGCCAAGGGTTCGGTCACGGTGGTGCGTACGGTCGCCGAGGGGCTGAAGTCGCCCTGGGGGCTGGCGCCGTTGCCGGACGGCGCCGGGCTGCTGGTGTCCGACCGGGACGACGGGACGATCAGCAAGGTCGACGAGAAGACCGGGAAGACCACGGAGCTGGGGGTCGTCTCCGGGGTGTCCGCGGCCGGTGAGGGGGGTCTGCTGGGGATCGCGCTCTCCCCCGGCTTCGCCTCGGACCACATGATCTACGCGTACTTCACGTCGGCCTCCGACAACCGGATCGTCCGCATGCTCTGGGACGAGAGCAAACCGGCCGAGGAGCAGCTGGGCGCCCCCGACACGATCTTCAAGGGCATTCCGAAGGGGTTCATCCACAACGGCGGCCGGATCGCCTTCGGCCCGGACGGCATGCTCTACGCGGGGACCGGGGAGAGCGGGCAGCGGGGGCTCGCGCAGGACAGGAAGTCCCTCGGCGGCAAGATCCTGCGGCTGACGCCGGAGGGCGACCCGGCCCCCGGCAACCCCTTCCCGGACTCCCCCGTCTACACCTACGGCCACCGCAACGTGCAGGGGCTCGCCTGGGACGACAAGGAACGGCTGTTCGCCTCGGAGTTCGGGCAGGACACCTGGGACGAGCTGAACGCCGTCAAACCCGGCGGCGACTACGGCTGGCCGGACGCGGAAGGGAAGTCGTCCGACCCGAAGTACGTCAATCCGATCGCCCAGTGGCACACCGACGACGCCTCCCCGAGCGGCATCGCCTACGTCGACGGCGTCATCTGGATGGCGGGGCTGAAGGGGCAGCGGCTGTGGCGCATCCCGCTGGACGGCACCACGGCAGCCGCGGCTCCGCAGGCCTTCCTCACCGGCGAGTACGGCCGCCTCCGCACGGTCGTGGCGGCCGGCGGTGACAAGCTGTGGCTGGTGACCAGCAACACCGACGGGCGGGGCAGGCCGAAGGCGGGCGACGACCGGATCCTGGAACTGCGGGTGAAGTAGGCCGCGGCACCTCTCACTCCTTGTCGGCCCCGGAGTCCGCCGCGGGCTCCTCCTGCGGAAGCCGTATGACGACCTTGCCGGACGCGAGGTCTATCGGTCCGCGTCCGGGATCCGCGTCCCCCACGTCCTCCCGGGTGAGCTCCAGCCGCTTCTGCTCCTCGTGGGTGTGTCTGCGGCCGGGTGCGAACAGCTCCTCGAACATGTTGAACACGGTGCCTCCTCCGCCGGTCCCCTACCTGGTCGGGTCGAGGGCCTCGGCGGGGAACATCCCCAGTCTGTGTGCCACCGCCGCCGCCTCGCCCCTCCCTGCAACGCCCAGCTTGCCCAGAATGTTCGAGACGTGGACGCTCGCGGTCTTCGGGGAGATGAAGAGCTCCTCGGCTATCTGTCGGTTGGTGCGGCCGGCCGAGACGAGGCGGAGGACGTCGCGCTCCCGGCTGGTGAGGCCGAGGCTCCCGGCGGGGTCGAGGGTCCGGCGGTCGGCGCGGGTGGTCAGGGTGAGGCGGGCGCGCTGGGCCAGCAGGGCGACGGCCTCGGCGAGCGGGCGGGCGCCGAGGTGGCCGGCGACGGCCCCGGCCAGCCGGAGGAGTTCCGTCGCGCGGTCGCGTTCGTCGTCGCCGGTGGCCTCTTCGAGGAGGGCCTGGGCGAGGCGGCGGCGGACCCGGGCGAGGTCGTAGGGGCGGTCCAGGCACTCGAAGTCGGTGACCACGTCCGACCAGACGGCGGCGGTCCCGGTGCCCCGGGCGCGGTGCAGCTCGGCGCGGGTCCAGCGCTCGTACGCCTGCCACAGGGGCGCGCCGGTGGTGAGTTTGCGGGCGGCCTCGGCGAGCCGGTCGAGCGCCTCGGTGCGGCCGTCGGCCGCCGCGGGCAGGGCGCGGGCTTCGGCCTCGGCGGTGGCGGCGGCCAGCAGCAGGGGCCAGCCGTAGCGGTGGGTGCCGGGCGGGAAGCCGGCCGCCAGGGCGCGGTCCAGCTCGGCGCGGGCGTCGAGGAACCTGCCCTCCTCGGCGGCGACGCCGATCGCGATCCGGGCGACCGGCAGCTGTGCCTGGGGCATCGGGTCGTGGGTGCCGTAGTGGGCGCGCGCGATGGCCAGCCGGCGGGCCGCCTCGGCCGTGTCGCCGCGGGCGAGGGCGATGTGGGCGAGGTGCAGGGCGCCGGCGCCCCGGGGCTTGGCGCTGGCCGCGGAGCCGAGGGCGCCCGCGGCGGCTTCGGCGGCCTCGTCCCACCGGCCGAGCGCGTACAGCGACTCGGAGAGGTTGCCCCAGACCCATGCCTCGGAGTCCAGCAGGCCGTAGCGGCGGGTGAAGGCGATGCCCTCGCGCTGGATCGGCACCGCCTCGCGGGAGCGGCCGACCGACTCCAGCTCGGAGGGGAGGTTCGTGTACGCGCGGCCGGCGACGTGGGCGACGCCTTCCTGGAGCGCCGCGTCCTTGACGCGCTCCAGCTCCGCGAGGCCGTTGTCCACGTCGCCCGCGTCGACCATGAGGGTGCCGAGGGTGACGCGCGCGTTGAGCTCGATCTCGCGGGCGCCCACCATCCGCGCGTACTCCACGGCCCGTTCGGCGGCGGCGAAGGCCTCGGGGCCCGGCTCGTGCAGCATGGACCAGGCGGCGGCGTTGGCCAGCACGTCGGCGTGCACCTCGGACGGCGGCAGGCCGCGCACCAGGTCCTGTGCGGTGCCCAGTTCCTGCCGGCCGTCGCCGCGGGCGAGCCCTTGGACCAGCCGGGAGCGCTGCACCCAGAACCAGGCGGCGCGCTGCGCGTCGTGCTCGTCCTGGAGGATCCGCAGCGCCTTCTTGGTGATCTTCAGGGCGCGTTCGCGCTCCCCGCAGAAGCGGCCGGCGACGGCCGCCTCCGCCATCAGGTCGAGGTAGCGCAGCGGGGTGGTGGCGGGATCGCAGCCGCAGGGAGGGTAGACGTCGGTGTAGTCGACGGGCCGCAGGGCCGCGCGGACCTCCTCGGGGGCGGTGTCCCACAGCTCCATCGCCCGCTCCAGGAGCCGCAGTTGCTCGCTGTAGGCGTGCCGGCGGCGGGCCACGACGGAGGCGTCGAGGGCGGCGGGCAGGGCCTTGGCCGGGTCGTTGGCCTGGTACCAGTAGCTGGCCAGGCGGGTCACCCGCGCGTCGGCCGGGACCAGCAGCGGGTCGGCCTCCAGGGCCTCGGCGTAGCGGCGGTTGAGCCGGGAGCGTTCGCCGGGCAGCAGGTCGTCGGCGACGGCCTCGCGGACCAGGGAGTGCCGGAAGCGGTAGCCGTCGCCGGCCGGGGTGGCGGTGAGGAGGTTGGCGCCGACGGCGGCCCGCAGCGCCTCGATGAGGTCGTCCTCGGCGAGCTGGGCGACGGCGGCGAGCAGCCGGTACTCGACGGTGGAGCCGCCCTCGGCGACGATCCGGGCGACCCGCTGGGCGCTCTCGGGCAGCGCCTCGACCCGGACCAGGAGCAGGTCGCGGAGCGAGTCGGTGAGTCCGGTGCAGCAGCCCTCGGTTGCGGCCACCGCGAGTTCCTCGACGAAGAAGGCGTTGCCGTCGGAGCGCTCGAAGATGTCGTCGACCTGGGCGGGGTCGGGTTCGGCGGCGAGGATGCCGGCGATCTGGCGGCCGACCTCCTCGCGGGTGAACCGGGCGAGTTCGAGGCGGCGGACGGTGCGCAGCCGGTCGAGCTCGGCGAGCAGGGGGCGCAGCGGGTGGCGGCGGTGGATGTCGTCGGAGCGGTAGGTGGCGAGGACGACGAGCCGGCCGGTGCGCAGGGTGCGCAGCAGGTAGGCGAGGAGGTGGCGGGTGGAGGCGTCGGCCCAGTGCAGGTCCTCCAGGGCGACGACCACCGTGCGCTCGGCGGCGACCCGCTCCAGCAGGCGTGCGGTGAGTTCGAAGAGGCGGGCCATGCCCTGCTCGTCGTGGCGGCCGGAGGTGGCCTCGCCGAGCTCGGGCAGCAGCCGGGCCAGTTCGTCCTCCTGGCCGGCGGCGGCCTCGGCCAGTTCGTCGGGCAGGGCGGCGCGCAGGGCGCGCAGGGCCGTGGAGAAGGGCGCGAACGGCAGCCCGTCGGCGCCGATCTCCACGCAGCCGCCCAGGGCGACGACCGCGCCCCGGCGGCAGGCTGCGGTGGCGAACTCCTCGACCAGCCGGGTCTTGCCGACGCCGGCCTCGCCGCCGAGCAGCAGCGCCTGCGGCTCGGCGGCCCCGGCACGCTCCAGCGCGTCGTTCAGTGTGTCCAACTCTTCGTTGCGGCCTACGAACACGGGACTCACGGACCTGGTTTCCACAGGCCAGAGCATCGCATGGGGCCCGGAGCCCGCGGCAGCGGTTTTCCACAGCACCGGTGCGACTGTCGTACCGGTGGACGGTGGCGTGGCAGGCAACGGGGGAAGCCGGTGGCCCACCCCCGTGGGGCCACCGGCTTCCCCGTTCCCGGCCTCCGGGCGGTCCGTCCCGCCCGGCAGCCCCGTGCTCATGCGGTGCGCGGGAGCCGGCGCCGGCCACGGCGGTCGGTATGGGCCTCCTGCGCCACCGGGGCGTCTCCCGGCTCCGTGGCGTTGCCCGCGGCCCCGGCCGCCCGGGCGTCGCGGCGGGCGGCCCGGCGGGAGCGGACGGCCTCGCGGACGAGACGCTCGTCCGCGGCCTGCCGGCGCAGTTCGGCGGAACGGATCCGGTGGAGTTCGTACTCGAACATGGTGGTGTCCCTTGTGAGAGTGGGTGGTTGGGCTTCGCTTTCCGCGATGCCTCCACTTTCGTCTCCGAGGGGGGTGCGCCACATCGGGAGAGTTCCGCATCTTCGCGGGGCCGCCGGACCCCGGACACGCGTAAGGGGCCTCAGGCCGTCCGTAAGGTGCTTACGGACGCCCTAAGGCCCCTTGTGACCTGGACCGTCGCAGTCGGCTCAGCTGGTAGACGGCAGTCCGAGGAGAGCGTCGGAGTACTTCAGGACGGCCAGCAGCAGGCCGATGACACCGAGCGCGACACCCGCCCAGGCGACCGACTTGATCCACGGCGCCTGCGGCCTGCCGGGGGCGCCGAAGGCGGGCCGGGCCAGCACCACGACGGCGGTGAGCAGGGAGGCGAGCGCGAACAGGCCGGCCCACAGCGCGGTGGTCTGCCACGCGTCGCCGTACACCTCCTTGACCTGCGTGGCGACGCTCGCGGTCGACGAGGTCTGGAGCTGGCCGACGAGGGTCTCGCGGGCGGCGGCCACCGTGCCGATCCAGCCGCCCGTGAGCGAGACCAGGCCGAGCGCGACGGAGACGACGGCGCCGGCGCCCTGGCCGACGCCCGACGGACCCTCGGCCTCGGCCAGTTCCGCGGCGAGGTCGGCGTCGTCCGCCAGGTCGTCGGCGTCGTCGGCGTCCTCCGCGTCGTCGGCGCTCTCCGCGCCCTCGGCGTCGAGGGCGGCGTCCGTGCCGGCGGCGGCCTCGGTGCCGGCGGCCGCCGCCTCCGGCTCGGCCCCGGTGGCGGACTCCGACGCGTCGTCGGCGGTCTTGGTGACGCTCACCTTCTCCTCGTCGGTCGTGGCCTCGGCGCCCGTCTCGGCACCGGTCTCGTCAGCTGTCTTGGTTCCCATGTCCGGCACCGTACGGATCCTGTCTGAGAGGTGTCTTAATGATCGTTGTCTGCGGCACGCTCGCGTGCTTCACGCCATTCCGGGGCGAGGATCGACCACACCTCCAGGTCGTGCCGTAGGCCACCATAGGGGTGCGCCTGGCGGCGTACGCCATCGCGGGTCATCCCCAGCCGCCGGGCCACGTTCAGGCTGGGCACGTTGCCGGAGGCGGCGACCCACTCGATCCGGTGGATACCGCGCTGCTCGACCGCGAAGTCGAGCAGTACCCGCATCGCGCGCGTGACGAGTCCGCGCCCGGTGCCGGCCGGCTCCAGCCAGCAGCCGACCTCGGCGTTCCCGTGTTCGGCGTCGAAGTTCAGGAAGAGCACCCCGCCGACGAGCGTGCCCTCCAGCCACAGGCCGTGCAGGGAACCGGTGTCGGCGGCGCGCATGTCGGCGTACCGCTGGAGCATGGCCCGTGTGGAGGCCACGTCCGTGGCCTTGGCCCCGAAGGCGATGAACTGCCCGATGAACTCCCGCCCGCGTTCCAGGTGGGCCAGGAACTCCTCGGCGTGCCAGGGCTCCAGCGGGCGCAGTTCGGCGCCGTCGTCGCCCAGGGATATCGCGTACATCGTGTCTCTCCAGTTCCACCGCGTGCTCGGCCGGCCCGTCGAGCCTCTCATGCGCGGCGCGGCACCCGGGGAGCCCGGTACCGCTGCTGGGCGGGGCGTCAGTCGAACTGGTCTCCGAGAGCCATCACCATGACCCCGAGGATCATCAGCCAGAGGGCCCAGCGGGTACGGCCGCGGGCCCCGAGCGCCGCCGCGAGCACGCACACGGCGGATCCGGAGCCGTAGGCGGCGGGCACCAGGGCGGGCACGCCCCCGCCCACTCTCATCAGCGCCGCGGTGAGTCCCATCAGGGTCAGCAGCGCCCCGGTCACGGTGGCCGTCCAGCGGGCCCGGCGGGCGTCCTCGTAGAGGTCCTCGTCCTCGTCGTCCGCGGCCTCCACCCCGGGTGTCACGGGTTCGGCCTCGGATTCGGCGTGTGCGGTCATGGCGGGCGAGCGTACTGCCCGCACCTGGGGAAAACGGCTGCGGACCAGGTCGACAACTGCTAGCTTCCGCTGGTCAGCACTGATCGGCCCCTCGCCGACGACCGAAGCGGGTGCATTGTTTGACGGTCCGAATGAGCTCCTACGCATCGCCCTTCACTACGAAGATCACAAGGAGCCCGTTCAGCCATGTCCGACGCCGTCTCTCCCGCACCGTCGAAGGACGCCTCTCTCACTGACCGCCTGACCCTCCCCCGGTACCCGCTCAGCAGCACCTACGACGCCCGCTGGGCCGTCGAGAACCAGATGGGCCCGCACGCCCTGTGGCTGCTGGAGTGGCTGGCCCCCGCCCTCGGCCTGGACGCGCTGCGCCCCTGCGCGCGCGTGCTCGACCTGGGCTGCGGCCGGGCGATGACCTCCATCTTCCTGGCCAGGGAGTTCCACGCGCAGGTCACCGCCGCTGACCTGTGGATCAGGCCCGACGACAACGCCCGGCGCATCGCCGAGGCGGGGTTCGCCGACCGCGTGCAGCCGGTGCACGTGGAGGCGCACGACCTGCCCTTCGCCGAGGGCAGCTTCGACGCGATCGTCTCGGTCGACGCGTACCAGTACTTCGGCACCGCCGACCTCTATCTGCCCACGCTCACCCGGCTGCTCAAGCCCGGCGGGCGGATCGGGATCGTCGTGCCCGCGGTGCGCGAGGAGCTTGCGGGCGCCGAGCCGCCGGAGCACCTGAAGGCGCACTGGGACCCCGGTTTCTGGTCGTTCCACTCCGTCGGCTGGTGGCACCGGCACTGGACCCGCAGCGGGGCCGTGCAGGTCGAGGCCGCCGACTGGCTGGAGGACGGCTGGCGCGACTGGCTGCTGTGGAGCGAGGTGTGCGCCGCGGAGAGCCCGGACCCGGAGATGGCCCGGGAGTCGGTGGAGCTGGTGAAGGCCGACCGGGGGCAGCTGCTCGGCTTCGCCCGGATCGTGGGCCGCCGCCCGTGACGCGGTACGGCCCCGGAGGCGCTGCCTCCGGGGCCGTACCAGCTGCGCACCGCCTGGGGCTCAGCCCTCGCTGACGCCCAGCTTCTCCAGGATCAGCTCCTTGACGCGGGCCGCGTCGGCCTGGCCGCGGGTCGCCTTCATGACCGCGCCGACCAGGGCGCCGGCCGCGGCCACCTTGCCGCCGCGGATCTTGTCGGCGACGCCCGGGTTGCCGGCGATGGCCTCCTCGACGGCGGCGGTCAGCGCGCCCTCGTCGGAGACGACCTTCAGACCGCGCTTGTCGACGACCTCGTCCGGGGTGCCCTCGCCCGCGAGGACGCCCTCGATGACCTGGCGGGCCAGCTTGTCGTTCAGGTCGCCCTTGGTGACGAGCTCGGTGACCCGGGCGACCTGCGCCGGGGTGATCGCCAGCTCGTCGAGCGAGGTGCCCGACTCGTTGGCGCTGCGCGCCAGTTCGCCCATCCACCACTTGCGGGCGGAGGCCGCGTCGGACCCGGCGTCGATGGTGGCGACGATCAGGTCCAGCGCGCCGGCGTTGATGATCGCCTGCATGTCGAAGGCCGAGATGCCCCACTCGGCGAGCAGCCGGGTGCGGCGGGCCAGCGGCATCTCCGGCAGCGCGGCGCGGATCTCCTCGACCCACTCGCGCGAGGGCGCCACGGGGACCAGGTCGGGCTCCGGGAAGTACCGGTAGTCCTCGGCCTCCTCCTTCACGCGGCCCGAGGTCGTCGACCCGGTGTCCTCGTGGAAGTGCCGGGTCTCCTGGATGATCGTGCCGCCGGAGGACAGCACTGCCGCATGCCGCATGATCTCGAAGCGGGCCGCGCGCTCCACGGACCGCAGCGAGTTCACGTTCTTCGTCTCGGAGCGGGTACCGAACTTCTCCGTACCGTTGGGCCGCAGCGACAGGTTCACGTCGCAGCGCATCTGGCCCATCTCCATGCGGGCCTCGGAGACACCGAGCGCCCGGATGACCTCGCGCAGCTCACGGACGTACGCCCGCGCGACCTCGGGAGCGCGCTCGCCCGCGCCCTCGATCGGCTTGGTGACGATCTCGATGAGCGGGATGCCCGCGCGGTTGTAGTCGAGCAGGGAGTGGGACGCGCCGTGGATACGGCCGGTGGCGCCGCCGACGTGCGTCGACTTGCCGGTGTCCTCCTCCATGTGGGCGCGCTCGATCTCCACGCGGAAGGATTCCCCGTCCTCCAGCTGTACGTCGAGGTAGCCGTTGAAGGCGATCGGCTCGTCGTACTGGGAGGTCTGGAAGTTCTTCGGCATGTCCGGATAGAAGTAGTTCTTCCGGGCGAAGCGGCACCACTCGGCGATCTCGCAGTTCAGCGCGAGACCGATCTTGATCGCGGACTCGACGCCGGTCGCGTTGACGACCGGGAGCGCGCCGGGCAGGCCGAGGCAGGTCGGGCAGGTCTGGGAGTTGGGCTCGGCGCCCAGCTCGGTCGAACAGCCGCAGAACATCTTGGTCCTGGTGCCGAGTTCGACATGGACCTCAAGGCCCATGACGGGGTCGTAGGACGCCAGCGCGTCCTCGTACGACACCAGTTCGGTCGTGGTGGTCACGGTGAAACTTCCCTCTCAGCCCAGCAGGACGTCGTCGTCGCCCAGCCGCTTCAGCTCGCGGTACAGCAGGGCGAAACCGGTGACGATCGCGACGGCGGACACGGTGGCGTCGATGAGCCGCAGCGTGTCGTGCTCGGCGCGGGCCTTCTTGATCTGCTTGGCGACACCGACCGCGCCGAACGCGGTGGTGGCCATGGACAGGTACGTGCCGGACTTCGACTTCTTGAAGCCCTTGGCCTTCGACAGTGCGTTGCTCACAGCGACGGTGCCTCCTCCAGGAGCGGGTGCCCCCACCTTTCCACGAAGGCGGCCTCGACGGCGGCGCCGACCTTGTAAAGGCGGTCGTCCTTCAGCGCCGGGGCGATGATCTGCAGGCCCACCGGGAGGTTGTCCTCCGGAGCGAGACCGCAGGGCAGCGACATCGCCGCGTTGCCCGCGAGGTTCGTCGGGATGGTGCACAGGTCGGCCAGGTACATCGCCATCGGGTCGTCGGCACGCTCGCCGATCGCGAAGGCGGTGGTCGGCGTGGTGGGCGACACGATGACGTCCACCTGCTCGAAGGCCTTCTCGAAGTCGCGCGTGATGAGCGTGCGGACCTTCTGGGCGGAGCCGTAGTACGCGTCGTAGTAGCCGGAGCTGAGCGCGTACGTGCCGAGCATGATGCGGCGCTTGACCTCGGGACCGAAGCCCGCCTCACGGGTGAGCGAGGTGACCTCCTCGGCGGAGTGCGAGCCGTCGTCACCCGTCCGCAGGCCGTAGCGCAGGCCGTCGAAGCGGGCGAGGTTGCTCGAACACTCGCTCGGCGCGATGAGGTAGTACGCCGACAGCGCGAGGTCGAAGGACGGGCAGTCCAGCTCGACGATCTCGGCGCCCAGCTCCTTCAGCAGCGCGACGGACTCGTCGAACCGCTGGATGACGCCGGCCTGGTAGCCCTCGCCGCGGAACTGCTTGACGACACCGACGCGCATGCCCTCGACGCTGCCGTTGCGGGCGGCCTCGACGACCGGCGGCACGGGGGCGTCGATGGACGTGGAGTCCAGCGGGTCGTGCCCGGCGATGACCTCGTGGAGGAGGGCCGCGTCCAGGACCGTACGGGCGCAGGGCCCGCCCTGGTCGAGGGAGCTGGAGAACGCGACCATGCCGTAACGGGAGACAGCCCCGTAGGTCGGCTTGACGCCCACCGTGCCGGTGACGGCGGCCGGCTGGCGGATGGAGCCGCCGGTGTCGGTGCCGATGGCGAGCGGCGCCTGGTAGGAGGCGAGGGCCGCGGACGAGCCGCCGCCGGAGCCACCGGGGATCTTGGTGAGGTCCCACGGGTTGCCGGTCGGCCCGTACGCGCTGTTCTCCGTGCTCGACCCCATGGCGAACTCGTCCATGTTGGTCTTGCCGAGGATGACCACGTCGGCGGCCTTCAGCCGCTTGGTGAGGGTCGCGTCGTACGGCGGGATCCAGCCTTCGAGGATCTTCGAACCGACGGTGGTCGGCACGCCCTCGGTGGTGAAGATGTCCTTGAGCGCGAGCGGGACGCCGGCGAGCGGCCCGAGCTTCTCGCCCCGGGCCTTCTTCTCGTCGACGGCACGGGCCTGCGCCAGGGCGCCCTCGCGGTCGACGTGCAGGAAGGCGTGCACCTTCTCGTCGACGGCCTCGATCCGGGCGAGGTGGGCCTCGGTGACCTCGACGGCCGTGAGCTCACCGGCGGCGATCTTCGCGGCGATCTCGGCGGCGCCGAGCTTGATGATGTCCGTCATGGCTGTCTAGTCCTCCCCCAGGATCTGCGGCACCTTGAAACGCTGCTGCTCCTGGGCCGGGGCGCCGGAGAGCGCCTGCACGGGGGTGAGCGAGGGACGGACCTCGTCCGCGCGCATGACGTTCGTCAGCGGCAGCGGGTGCGAGGTCGGCGGTACGTCTTGGTCGGCGACCTCGCTGACGCGGGCGACCGCGCCGATGATGTCGTCCAGCTGGCCGGCGAAGTGTTCGAGTTCTTCGGGCTTCAGCTCCAGACGCGCCAGCCGGGCGAGGTGGGCGACCTCCTCGCGCGTGATGCCAGGCATGCAGCGTTCCTCTGGGGTGAGTGTGTGTGGTTTGGAGCCAATCCTATGGGGCACGGCCGGGTACCCGTTAAACGGTTTCAGTGCCGGGTGTCCCAGGCCTCGCTGCGCAGGTAGTGGTTGTCGTACCGCTCCTGCACCTCCAGGAGGCTCTCCAGGGTGGCCTCGCCGAGGCGCAGCCGCTGGAGATGGCGGAAGTACTCGAAGCGCTCCACGCCCGGCGTGATGACGATCAGGATGTCCGCGGTGCTGCCCGGGACGGCGGCGAAGGCGTGCGGCCTGCCGGGCGGGACGACGACCAGGTCACCGCGTCCGGCGGTGACGACGTCGTCGCCGGAGAGCACGTCGGCGGCCCCGTCGAGCAGGTAGAACAGCTCGGCGGAGTTGCGGTGCAGATGCGGCACGGCGCCGTCGGCACCCTCCCCCAGCGTGACCCGCACGGTGGAGAGCGCACCGCCGGTGGCGCTGCTGTCGGCGAGCAGCCTGACGCCGACCGGGTCACCGCCGACCACCTCGGCGTCGGCCTCCCGCACGATCACGGACTCGTCGAACTTCGGCACGAACAACGACATTTCCGAACCCCCTGTCGATGACGACTTGTCGCGAGCGGTCAGACGAGGAACAGCAGGACGGCGCTGATCAGCACAACGATCGCGGTGGCGAAGTGGATCCCGAACGCGACCGCCTTCGTGCCGCCGTTCCGCAGCACCACCAGCGTGTCGCAGAGCGGCACGAGTGCCACGCAGAGCATGAACCAGGCCTCGGCGCGGACACCCGCGAAGGCCAGCAGCGCGAGGCCTATGACGCCGAAGGTGCCGTCCTTGATGCCCTTGACCGTGAGGTAGGCACCGGCGTCGCCCTTCGGGTCGGCGGGGACGCCGTAGCCGACGGCGGCGGGCCCCGGCTGGAACAGGAACCGGTAGCCGAGGAACAGGCAGAACAGGTCGAGCACGACGGAGAGCGTGTAGGCGGTGACGGTCACGGTGGCCCCCAGTTGATTGTTTTCTAGCAGCGCTAGGACTGATAGCGAAGCTAGCAGAGCATCGACAGATTGGCTAGCGCTGCTAGAATCCAGAGCATGTCGATTCAGAACCGCCGGGAACGCGAACGGGCAGAGCGCGAGCAGCTGATCGTCACGGCCGCCCGTGAACTCGCCGAGACGGAGGGCTGGGACGCGGTGACGACCCGCCGCCTGGCCGCCGAGATCGAGTACAGCCAGCCGGTCCTCTACAGCCACTTCAAGGGCAAGGACGCGATCATGGCGGCGGTGGCCGTCCAGGGCTTCGCGGAGATGGCGACGGAGCTGCGGGCGGCGCGCACCGCGGCGCGGGGCACGCGGGAGTCACTGGCGGCGGTGGCGGAGGCGTACACGTCGTTCGGCCGGCGGCGCCCCGCGCTCTACGACGCGATGTTCACCCACCGGGTGGACCTGCCGTTCGCGACCCAGGAGGCCCCCGAGGCCCTGTGGGCGGCGTTCGGCGAGTTGCTGCAGGCGGTCGAGCCGATCGCCGTGGGCGACGACGACCCCGGCATCCTGACGGAGACGTTCTGGGCGGGCCTGCACGGCCTGGTGACCCTGATGCGCAGCGGCCGCCTCCCGGAGGAGGCCCACGAGACGAGGCTGGCGCTGCTGGTGGGGCACTTCACCACCCCGTGAGGACAGCGCCCCGTAAGGGGCGCGGGGAACTGCGCGAGCAACCACGACGCACCCGCACCCGCCAACACGACCGCACCCCCACGGCAGACGCTCACCTCTTGAGAAACGGTGAACGGGCGGGCGGGTGGGAAACTACTCGGCCGCCGGCAACGCGGCCCGCGGCCGCTGCCACCCCCGCGACCCCCGCGCCAGCAACCACGCCGTCGTCTCCTCCGGCGGCATCGCGGCGGCCACCAGCCACCCCTGCACGGCGTCACACCCGAGGTCCCGCAGCCGCTCCCACGTCTCGTCGTCCTCCACCCCCTCCGCGACCACCAGCAGCCCCAGCGAATGCGCGAGGTCGACCGTGCAGCGCACGATCTCCGCGTCCTCGTTGTCGACGGCCAGCCGGGCCACGAAGGAGCGGTCGATCTTCAGCTCGCTCACCGGCAGCCGCCGCAGGTGCACGAGCGACGAGTACCCGGTGCCGAAGTCGTCGAGGGACATCTTCACGCCGTGCCCGTTGAGCCCGGCGAGGGTGTCGGCGGCCCGCTGCGGGTCCTCAAGCAGCACATGCTCGGTTATCTCCAGCTGCAGCGCCCCGGCCGGCACCCCGTGCCGCGCCAGCCGCGCCGCCACCAGGCCCGCGAACCCCGGCGTGTGGACGTCGCGCGGCGAGACGTTCACCGCCACCGGTACCCGCAGCCCCTGCGCCCGCCACTCGGCGACCTGCGCGAGCGCGGTCTCCAGCACGTACTCCGTCAGATGGGGCATCAGCCCGGACGACTCGGCGATCGCTATGAACTCGTCCGGCGGCACCTTCCCCCGCTCCGGGTGCACCCACCGCACCAGCGCCTCAAGTCCGGCCACCTGGCCGTCGAAGCGCACCTTCGGCTGGTAGTGCAGCTGCACCTCGTGCGCGTCCAGCGCCCGGCGCAGATCCCCCAGCAGGCCCAGCCGGTCGGGGGTGTTGGAGTCCCGCTTGGACTCGTAGACCTCGACGCCCGTACGGTCCCGCTTCGCCTGGTACATCGCCACGTCCGCCCTCCGCAGCAGCCCCTCCGCGTCGAGCGCGTGGTCGGGGAAGACGGCGACCCCCGCGCTGGCCTCCAGGACGAGGGTGAGGCCGTCGAGGTCGAGCGGCGAGGAGAGGGCCGTGACCAGGCCCCGGGCCACCCGGGTCGCCGAGGTCGTGGAGTCGGCGACCGGGAGTAAGACCGCGAACTCGTCGCCGCCGAGCCGGGCCGCCTCCGCACCGCGCGGCAGCGCGGCCCGCAGCCGGTCGGCTATCTGGAGGAGCAGCCGGTCACCGGCGAGATGACCGAGCGTGTCGTTGACCGAACGGAACCGGTCGAGGTCGATCAGCATGAGGGCGGAGCGGGCGCCGATGCGTTCGGCGTCGTCGAGGGCGGTCCAGATCCGCTCAAGGAGCCACTGCCGGTTGGGCAGTCCGGTCAGCGGGTCGCGCAGCTGCTCCTCGGCGCGGGCCCGGGCTATCCACAGGGTGGAGTCGAGGGCGACCAGCGGGATGGAGAACAGCGGCAGCAGCAGCGGCTGGGCGACGGCGACCACGCAGATCAGCGGGGCGATGCCGAGCAGGGCGACGGCGACCAGGCCCTGGCGCATCAGGGCGGTGCGGGCGACGGTGGGCAGGCCGCCGCCGCGCGGTGCGTGCAGGTACCAGAGCAGGGCACGGGTGACGGCGAGGTAGGCGGCCGCGACGAGCACGACCTCGGGCGCGGTGGCGACGGTCCAGCCGGCCGGGTTCCAGGGCGACTCGACGGTCGGGACGCGTCCGAAGACGAGGAGCACCAGGGCGCCGGCCCCGATACCGAGGATGTCCACCGCGCCGTGCAGGACGCCCTGCCGCCAGCGGTGGCGCCTGGCTATGCCGACCAGGACGACGACGGTGAGGCTGACCATGCCGGCCGGCACCCAGCCGTACAGCAGCAGGACGGCGAGGGTGAGGGCGGCGCCGGAGCCGGTGCCGCCCCACCAGCGGGCGCGGCCGAGCAGGACGAGGTGGCCGACGATGATGCCGGTCAGCACGGCCAGCGACCAGCCGACCGTGCCGGACGGGAAGAGGGCGTGGTCGTCGGAGAACGCGCGGTAGAACCCGGCCCCGAGGACGAACCCGGCGGCGGCGACGACTCCGGCGGGCAGCGCGGGCCAGGACAGGTGCCGTTCGTGATCGGTGCCGACCAGGCCGGGCGGCGGTTCGACGGCGGCCAGCGGCAGCGGGTCGCGGGCGTCCGCCGCGCCGCTCACCACCGGCCTGCCGGGCAGGCCGGGGCGCCGGTCGCCCCGAGCCGTCCACCGGCTCGCCCGCCACGCGCACGCCCGGCGGCGCAGCGGCAGCCGCGCGCCCGTGGCGGCGCTCTCGGTCGGTTCCATTCCCGTCCCTCTCACAGCCGGCGGTGCCCACGCCATGCGGTCCGTGCCCTGCCGGAGCACGGGGAATGCCCCGACCGCAGCTGGGCACGGCAGGCGCACGTCTCAACAGTAGGCCGCGGAAGGCTTCCACGGGCAGCGGTCGACGACGGTTGCCCGATTGCGCCCCGGCCACCCGTATGCATCTGATATGCGCCGAACGGGTGGCCTTCAACCACTACTCCTCGGTCGGAAGGGCGACTTCGGCCGCGGCGTCCGGTCCCTGCTCCAAAAGGACGACAAATCCGTCCTCGTTCAGAACAGGAACCTTCAGCTGCATCGCCTTGTCGTACTTGGACCCCGGGTTGTCACCCACGACCACGAAAGCGGTCTTCTTCGACACCGAACCGGTCACCTTGGCCCCGCGGCTCTGCAGTGCGTCCTTAGCGCCGTCCCGGGTGTAGTGCTCCAGGGTCCCGGTCACGACGACGGTGAGGCCCTCCAGCGGACGCGGTCCCTCGTCCTCTCCGGTGGACTCGTCCTCCAGCGGGACTCCAGCGGCCTTCCACTTTCGGATGATCTCGCGGTGCCACTCCTCGGCGAACCACTCCTTGAGCGCGGTCGCGATGATGCCGCCGACGCCGTCGATGTTCGACAGCTCCTCCTCGGTGGCCTGCTCGATGCGGTCGATGGAACGGAACTCGCGGGCCAGCGCCTGGGCGGCGACCGGTCCGACATGCCGGATGGACAGGCCGTTGAGGAAGCGCGCGAGCGGGCGGGTCTTGGCCTCCTCGATCTTCTGGAGCAGCGCGAGGGTGTTCTTCTTGGGCTCGCCCTTCTGGTTGGCGAAGACCGTGACGACCTTCTCCTCCCCGGTCTTCGGGTCCCGCTTGGGCAGCCCGCTGTCCGGGTCCAGGACGTACGCCTTGATGGGCAGCAGCTTCTCGATGGTGAGGTCGAACAAATCACCCTCGTCGACCAGCGCCGGGTCGGCGGGCTCCAGCGGCCGGGTGAGCGCGGCCGCCGCGACGCCGCCGAAGTGCTCGATGTCCAGGCACTCGCGGCCCGCGAGGTAGGACACCCGCTCTCTCAACTGGGCCGGGCAGGCACGGGCGTTGGGGCAGCGGAGGTCGATGTCGCCCTCCTTCATGGGGCGCAGCGGCGTCCCGCACTCGGGGCACTCGGCCGGCATCACGAACTCCCGCTCGCTGCCGTCCCGCAGGTCGACGACCGGGCCGAGGATCTCCGGGATGACGTCACCGGCCTTGCGCAGCACCACGGTGTCGCCGATCAGCACGCCCTTGGCCTTGACGACCTCCTGGTTGTGCAGGGTGGCGAACTCCACCTCGCTGCCGGCCACGGTGACCGGCTCGACCTGGGCGTACGGCGTGACGCGCCCGGTGCGGCCCACGCCCACCTTGATGTCGATCAGCCTGGTGTTGACCTCTTCCGGCGCGTACTTGTACGCGATCGCCCACCGGGGGGCCCGGGCCGTCGAGCCGAGGCGCCCCTGGAGCCGGATCTCGTCCAGCTTCACGACGACGCCGTCGATCTCGTGCTCCACGGAGTGCCGGTTCTCGCCGTAGTAGGCGATGAACTCCCGTACCCCGTCGAGGTCGTCGACCACCCGGTTGTGCGGGGAGGTGGGCAGACCCCAGGTCTTGAGCAGGTCGTAGGCCTCGGAGAGCCGGCCGAGGCCCTCGAAGCCCTCCAGGGCGCCGATGCCGTGCACGACCATGTGCAGCGGGCGGCCGGCGGTGACCCGCGGGTCCTTCTGGCGCAGCGAACCGGCCGCCGCGTTGCGCGGGTTGGCGAACGGCTTGTCGCCGGCCGCGACCAGGCGCTCGTTGAGCTCGGCGAACTTCTCCATCGGGAAGTAGACCTCGCCGCGGATCTCCACCAGGTCGGGCACCCGCTCGCCGTGCAGCCGGTCCGGGATCTCCGCGATCGTGCGGACGTTGGGCGTGATGTCCTCGCCGGTGCGGCCGTCGCCGCGGGTCGCCGCGCGGGTGAGGCGGCCCTGCTCGTAGGTGAGGTTGACGGCGAGGCCGTCGACCTTGAGCTCGCACAGGAAGTGGTACTCCTGTTCGCCGAGTTCCTTGTGGATCCGCTCGGCCCAGGCCGCGAGGTCGTCGTCGTTGAACGTGTTGTCGAGCGACAGCATCCGCTCGCGGTGCTCGACCGACGTGAACTCCGTCTCGTACGCCCCCGCGACCTTCTGGGTCGGCGAGTCGGGCGTGCGCAGCTCGGGATACTCGTCCTCCAGCGCCTCCAGCGTCTTGAGGAGCTTGTCGAACTCCGCGTCGCTGACGACCGGAGCGTCCTTCACGTAGTACCGGAAGCGGTGCTCCTCGATCTGCTCAGCGAGCCGCGCGTGCTTCTCCCGTGCCTCGGCGGGCACTGCCGTCTCCGCCTGCTGCTTGTCGCCGGCCACCGTGTTCCTCCCGTTACTCTGGGTTGTCCGCGAGTGATCTCGCCGCCCGGACGCAGTGGGCGAGCGCCTGCCTGGCGTACGCGGGCGAAGCGCCCGCCAGCCCGCACGCCGGGGTGACCGTGACGGACTCCGCGAGAAGCCCCGGCCGCAGCCCCAGCCTGCGCCACAGCGTCCTGACACCCATGACGCTACCGGCAGGGTCTGACAATGCCGTGTCCGTGCCCGGCACGACACCGGCGAAGAGCCGGGTGCCCGCTTCCACCGCCTCACCGATCACGTCGTCGTCACGTTCGGTGAGGAGCACGAAGTCGAAGGAGACGGCGGCCGCCCCGGCGCGGCGGAGCAGGGCGAAGGGGACGTCGGGGGCGCAGGAGTGGACGACTACCGGGCCGTCGGCGTGCACGCCGAACACGTCGCGCAGGGTGGACTCGACGACCTGGCGGTCGACCGCGCGGTGGGTGCGGTAGCCGGAGGCGGTCCTCACCTGGCCGCGCAGCACGGCGGTCAGGGACGGCTCGTCGAGCTGGAGCACCAGGCGGGCGCCGGGGACGCGCCGCTGCATCTCGGCCAGGTGGAGGCGCAGTCCCTCGGCGAGGGAGCCGGCCAGGTCACGGCAGGCGCCGGGGTCGGAGAGGGCCGACTCGCCGTTGCGCAGCTCCAGGGCGGCGGCGAGGGTCCAGGGGCCGACCGCCTGCACCTTCAGCGGGCCCGTGTACTCCTGGGTGAACTCCTCCAGCGCGTCCAGGTCCTCGCCCAGCCAGGACCGGGCCCGCCGGGTGTCCCGGCCCGGCCGGTCGCCGAGCCGCCAGCCGCTGGGCTCCACGCGCGCGTACAGCTCGACGAGCAGGCCCGCGGTGCGGCCGATCATGTCGGCGCCGGGGCCGCGGGCGGGCAGTTCGGGCAGGAAGGGGAAGTCCTCGAAGCTGCCGGTCGCGGTCTTGGCGGCCTCGCGGGCGTCGGTGCCGGGGAGCGAGCCGATGCCGGTGGCGGGGCCGAAGTCGGAGAGTGCGTTCACGTGAGGAGCCTAAGCGGGGTGGGCGGTGCGGTGTGCCGCAGCGTGGGCGCGGATCCTGGCGCGCAGGGCCTGCGCCTCCGGCAGGCCCAGCCGGTCGGACAGGTCCAGGGCCCGGCGCCAGGCGTCGAGCGCGGGGCCGGGGCTGCCCGCCGCCTCGTGGGTGTCGCCGAGGCAGGTGAGGCCGATCGCCTCGCCTCGCAGGTCGCCCGTCCTGCGGAAGAGGGCGAGGGCCCGGCCGTGGCACTCCACGGCCGTGGTGTGACGGCCCAGGTGCCGGTGGATGCGGCCGAGGCTGTCCCAGGTGTGCGCCTGGCCGCTCAGGTCGCCCGTCGCCTGCACGAGCGGCAGGGCCAGCCGGCAGTGCTCCAGCGCCTCGCGCAGTTCGCCGAGTTCGGCGAGGTACCAGCCGATGTCGTTGAGGGCGACCGCCTGGCCGCCGCGGTCGTGGGCGAGCCGGAAGTGTTCCAGGGCACGGCGTGCGTACTGCAGTGCCTCCCGGGTGGCGCCGTGCGCCCAGGCCGTCCTGGCCAGGTTCCGGCAGGTGAGCGCCTGGCCGGGATGGTTGTCCAGGCGCCGGAAGAGGCCGAGGGCGCGGGTGAGGTGCTGCCGGGCGCCGAGGGCGTCGCGCAGCTGGAAGCGGGCCAGGCCCAGGCCGCGGTGGGCGGCCGCCTGTCCCGCCAGGTCGCCGTGGTGCGCGGCCGCGCGCAGGGCGACGGTGTGGACATCGGTGAGGGCCTGCCAGTTGCCCTGGCGTTCGAGGAACGTGGTCAGGGCCGCGGCCAGTTGCCAGGTGTGGGCGTCCAGGTCCGGGGCCGGCCGCTCCACGGCCGAGAGCAGCACGGGCTGTTCGGCGACCAGCCAGGCCAGCGCCTCGTCGTGGTCCGCCAACGGGCGTGGCAGCGCCCCGGGTTCGGCCGGGGCGAGGGACATCGGGTGGCGGCGCCGGGTCAGCAGGGCGTCGGCCGCGTACGCCGTGTGCAGGTAGTGGTCCCGGACCCGGCGGCTCGCGGCCCGTACCGTGCGTGCGTCGTCGTGCTCGGCGGCCAGTTCGACGGCGTGGGCCCGCAGCAGGTCGTGGCAGGTGTAGCGGCCGGGAGTGGCCTCGGTCAGCAGGTGGGCGCGGGTCAGTTCGGCGACCGGCGCCCGCACCGGGCCCACGCCCGTGCTGGCCAGCGCGGCGAGCGAGGCCGGGTCGGCGTCGGGGCCGGGGTGCAGGCCGAGGAGGCGGAAGAGCCGGGCCGCGGCCGGGCTGAGCGTGCGGTACGACCAGTCGAGGACCGCCCGTACGGCGGTGGCCGGGTCGCCGGTGTCCAGGGGGTCCAGGATCCGCTCGGCGGTGCGCAGTTCCTCGGCAGGACCGGCCAGCGGCACGTCGGGGCGGGCGGCGGCCCGGGCGGCGGCGACCGCGAGGGCGAGCGGCAGCCCGGCGCACCGTACGACGATCTCGTCGGCCGCGGCGGACTCGGCGGCCACCCGGGCGGCGCCCAGCCGGGCGGCGAGCAGGTCGCGGCTCTCCTCGGCACCGAGCAGGCCGAGGGCGAGCAGCCGGGCCCCCTCCGCGGCGGCGAGCCCGGTCAGCGGGGCGCGGCTGGTCACCAGGGCCAGGCAGCCCGGCGCACCGGGCAGCAACGGCCGTACCTGGTCGGCGTCCCGGGCGTTGTCGAGGACCACCAGGACCCGGCGGCCGGACAACAGGCTGCGGTACAGGCCGACCTGGGCGTCGGGAGACTCCGGCACCCGGGCGGCGGGCACCCCGAGCGCCGCCAGGAATCCGCGCAGGGCACGGTCCGCGGGCAGGGGCGCGCCGCTCGGGTCGTAGCCGCGCAGGTTCACGTACAACTGCCCGCCGGGGAAGGCCGGACGCGCCTGCCGGGCCCAGTGCACGGCGAGCGCGGTCTTGCCGACGCCGCCCATGCCCGACAGCGCGCACACCCCGGCCGCCGCCGGCTGCCGCCCGAGCTCCGCCAGCAGCGCGTCCAGCCGCGCGAGTTCGTCGACGCGGCCGGTGAAACCCGGGACGTCGAGGGGAAGTTGGGCGGGGGCGGTGTACGGGGTGCCCTCGCCGACGAGGGCGGCCCTAGGTCCGGCGGGGGCGGGCCCGGGGTCTGCGGGGGCGGACGGAAGGTCTGCGGGGTCGGGCCCCGTGCCTGCGGGAGCGGGCAGCGGGTCTGCAGGGGTGGGCAGCGGGTCTGCGGGAGCGGGCAGCTGGTCTGCAGGGGTGGGCAGCGGGTCTGCGGGAGCGGGCAGCTGGTCTGCGGGGGTGGGCACGGGGTCTGCCGGGACGGGCACACGTCCGGCGGGGGACGGCGCGGGACCGACGGAGGACAGCGCAGGTCCGGCGGAGGACAGCGCAGGTCCGGCGGAGGACAGCGCAGGTCCGGCGGGGGCCTGTGCGGGTCCGGCGGGGGCCTGTGCGGGTCCGGCGGGGGACGGTCTTAGTGCTGTCGCGGGCGGTGCGGCCGGGTCCGGTTCCTCGTGCGCGCCGGTGGGGGCCTGTCGTACGGCCGCCGGATGCCGGCGGGCGGGAACCGGCTCGTGTTCGCGGGCGGGGGCGGGGGCGGAGGTCGCGGGGTGGTCCCGGAGGATCCGCCGGTGCAGTTCCCACAGCCGGCGGCCCGGTTCCGTGCCGAGTTCCTCCACCAGACGTTTCCTGGTCCGGGCGTAGCAGCGCAGCGCCTCGCCGCTGTCGCCGGCCGCGTGCAGGGCCCGCATGAGGGCCTCCGCCAGCGGTTCCGTCAGCGGGTACTCGCCGAGCAGGTCCGCCAACTGGCCGACGACGGCGGCCGGGTGCCCGTCGCGGATCTCGATGTCCGCGAGCCTTACGGCGGCGTCCACGCGCTGCCGCCGCCAGCTCTCCCGCATCCGGGCGGGCCAGGTCCCGGCCAGTCCCGCGAAGGGCTCGCCGCGCCACAGGGCGAGCGCCTCGCGCAGGTGCGCGGCGCGGGTGCGGGCGGGCAGCGTGCCGTCGCGGGCGGTCGCGGCCAGGCGCTGGAAGCGGTGCAGGTCGACGCTGTCGGGATCGACGTCGAGCTGGTACCCACCGGCGCGGCGCAGCACCGGTAATCGGCCCTCGCCGCTGTCGTCGAGGTGTTCCGCGAGCCGCCGGATGCGGGCGATGTGCGCGTACAGGGCGCGGCGGGCGCCCTCCGGCGGATCGGCGCCCCAGACCCGGCCGACGAGCGTCTCCACCGGCACGGGCCGGCCGGCGTCCACGGCCAACGCGGCCAGTACCGCCCGGCGTTGGGGCGGCCCCAGATCGACCGGCGCCTCGCGCACGAACACTTCCACCGGTCCCGACAGACACAACCGCAGCATTGCGCCCACCCCCGTCCGCCCCGCGTTCACAGTTTCCTCACATTCGTGGGCTGGGCGACAACCTTTCGGCAACGAATCGGCCCATGTGCGCAACCCACCCTGGTCGGGGCGGTGCGGCGCCGGTTCGTCGGCGTGTCGCGCCGGCCACCGCACCCCGGTCCGGCACCGGACGGGGCCCACACGTGACCACGGGGGTAGACACGTGCACCGATCGGAGAGGGCGATCACGACCGTCCCGGCACCGCCACGGACCGGGCCGCCGGGGACGGTGTCCGCGGCGGGGCCTGGCGGACCCGGCGGACCGGGCGGGCCGTTGTCCGGTGCGGCCGGGCGCGGGGTGCTGGAAGGGGCCTTCGCGTTGCTGCACGCCGTCCAGCAGGAGCAGGGTGCCGGGGTGACCGCTCTGGCCGAGGTGTGCGGTCTGCCCAAGACCACCGCGTACCGGCTGCTCGACCAACTGGCGGAGCTGGGCGCCGTGGAACGCAGTGCGGGCCGTTACCGCATCGGGCCGGGCATGTTCCGGCTGGGCCACGGCTGGCAGCCGTACCCGGGGCTGCGGCCGGCCGCCCAGCCGCCGCTGCGGCGGCTGACGGCCGTCACCGGGGCGACGGCCGCCCTCGCCGTCCTGCACCGGGGTCAGACGCTGGTCCTGGACTGGACGGTGCCCGCCGACGCGCCGTGCCCGCTCCCCGACGACCGGCCGGTCTGGCCCTGGTACACGGCGGCCGGCAAGGTCCTGGCCGCCTGGGGCCGCCCCGGTCCGGCGGCCGGGCCGCTGCCCCGGGACTGGGCGGGCGAGGCCGCGCGGATCCGCGAGACCGGGGCCGCCTACGACCACGAGGAGGTGCTGGCGGGGGTGTGCTGCGCCGCCGTCCCGGTGGCCGGGGCGGACGGTGTCCCGGTGGCGGCGCTGTGCGTGCTGACCGGCCCCGGCCACCATCTGGGGCGCCTCGCCGACACGGCCCGCCGCGCGGCGTCGGCCGTCACGGCGGGGCTCGGCCGCCGCTGACCCGGACCGCCGTCCCGCACGCCCGGCGCACCCCGCACTCCGCGCACGCCCCGCACGCCCCGCACGTCGCGTTCGCCCCCACTCGCCGCGTTCGCCCCCGCTCGTTGCGTTCGTTGCGTTCGTTCCGCTCAACGGCACAGCGGGCGACAGGGCGTGGCCCGCTCCGCAGGCTGGGTCCGGTATCGCAGACCGGCTCCATGGCCCCGCCACCGCTCAGGGAGGACATCCATGACGTCGTCGCCGCAACGACCCGCGCCCGCCGACGAGCTGGCGCTGCTGCAGAGGGAGTTCGCGGCCGGATTCGAAGCCGGGTCCGACGTGTGGCGCTCGGCGCTGGGCGGCGCGGTGTGCGTGGCCGGTCCGGAGGCGGCGCGGGCGGTGCTGGGCAACCGGCACGGCGTGGTCGAGGAGACCTCCGACTTCTACCACCACCGGCACGGCGTCTTCGGGCCGCGCTCGGCACAGCTCACGATCGGCCGCGCGGCCCGCGGTCTGATACAGCGCCATCTCCAGCTCCACCGGGCCGACCTGCCCGGACTGGTCGCCGAGCTGCTGGCGCCGCGCAGCCTGTGGCCGGACGCCGGGAACCTGCTCGTCCTGCGGCACCTGCGCGATGTGCTGCTGCACCCGGACGCCCCGCCCCGCCTGCACCGGGCGGTGGAGGCGATCGTCGCCCGCGCGGTGCTGGCGGGCGCGAGGCAAAGCCACTCGGCCCCGTCCCGGCTGCTGTTCCGGCACCGTGCGCTGCACGCCCTGCGCACGGAGATAGGCGCCCGGCGGCGCGCGGCCCGGCCGCCCGGCCGTCCGGCGGGCCCGCGCGATCTCCTCGACGTCGTCGTCGACGGGGGCGGCCCGGCGGCGGATCCGGACGAACTCGTCGAGGTCTACCTGTCGTTCCTGTTCGCCACGGCCGGGTCGATCGGGTTCGCGCTCGGCTGGTCGGTCCTGCTGCTGGGCACGCACCCCGAGCGGGCCGCGGCGGATCCTGGCCGGACCGTCCGCGAGGCCCTGCGGCTGTGGCCGGTGGCATGGCTGTTCGCGCGCACCCCGAGCCGTGCGCAGGAACTGGGCGGGACGCCGGTCACGCCCCGGGACCGGCTCATGGTGTGCAGCTACCTGGTGCACCGGCACCCCGGGTACTGGGAGCGGCCCGACGAGTTCGTCCCCGAGCGCTGGGCCGAGGGCGTGCCGGACGGGGCCTACCTGCCGTTCGGCCTCGGTCCGCACACCTGTGCCGGCGCGACCGTCACCGTACGGCTGCTGGAGGACCTCGTCGGCCTCCTCACCCGTGACTGGCGGGTGTCGGTCACCCCGGACGGCGGCGGGCCCCAGGTGGGTCCGGCGCTGGCTCCGCCGCGGTTCACCGCGGTGCTGAGCCGTCCCGACGACTGTCCCGAGAGGAGGTGAACCAGCATGCGCGCGCTGTACCTCAAGACGAAGTCGGTCCTCAACGTCCGACGCACGTACGGGCAGTTCTGGTACCTGTACCACCACATCTGACCGGCCCGCGCGGGGAGGCGCGCCTGGCGGTCGCCTCCCCGTGCCCCTACGAGGGGAACGCTCACGATGACCACCCCGCAGCACCCCGAGGACTTCCTGAGCTCCATGCGGCTGCGCAGCGCTCAGGAGGACGGGATCTTCTGGGTCGACGACGAGCGGCTCGGGGTCTTCGAGCCGGAGGCGGCCCGCCGGGTCAGCGCCGCCAACTGGCACCGGTACGTGATGCACGACCGGCTGGTCGACATGGTGCGCCGGCGGCGCAGCCCCGAGATGCGGTGGAGCCGGGTCCGCTCCGCCTGGATGACCCAGCTGCACACCCTCGCGACGGCGGAGCAGCACGGCCTGCTGATCGAGCGCATGGAGCGGGTGCTGGACGCTCGGACCGGGCAGGACACCGACCTGACCATGCTGATGCAGGACGTGGCGCTGCGGTCGCTGCTGCCCGTCGCGCTCGGCGGGCTCACCGGCGCCGAGGAGGATCTGGTCCGCCGGGACCTGGAGCTGAAGCTGGCGCGGCTGGTGTCGCCCGCGCCGGGCGGCGTCCTGCACCACCTGCGGCACGTCGCCGTCCAGGTGCGGGCCGGGCTGGTGGTGCGCCGGGTCCTGCGGCAGCGCGCCCGGGGCCGGCGCGGGCGCGAGGCGGACCTCGCCGACCCCTTCGTGGACCTGCTGCCGGAGCTCGGCATGGACCGCGCGCTGGACGTGGTGACCACGGTCCTCACCGCGATCGGGGGTCCGCCCGGCACCGCCGCCGCGAGCGTGCTGTACGAGTTCGTCCGGCAGCCGGAGTGGCGGCGCCGGCTGGAGGCGGAGCTGGGCGCGGTGGACCCGCAGGCGTTCCGTACGGCCCCCACCAGGGCGGCCCCGGTCACCCACCGGTTCGTGAAGGAGGTGCTGCGGATGTGGAGCCCGCCGCTGGTGCTGGTGCGGCGCTCCGCGTTCGCGTTCGACCTGGGGACGACCCGGCTGGAGGCGGGGCAGTGGTACCTGCTGAGCCCGCATCTGATCCACCGTGACGAGCGGGTGTGGAAACAGCCCGACGTCTTCGACCCGGACCGCTTCCTCCCGGGCGCGCCGCACGGCCCCGCCGACCGGAGCTGTTACGTGCCGTTCGGCTGGGCGCCGAAGAAGTGCATCGGCGCGAACATCGCCGTCGTCCAGCTGATGGCCCTGTGCCACCTGCTGTGCACCCGCTACCGGCTGACCGTGGCGGACCCGGAGGCGGTCACGATGGCCCTGCGGTTCGCACCGGTGCCGGAGAACTTCCGCGGGCGGCTGGCCCCGCGGTGAGCGGGGGCGCCGGTACGGGCGGTCCTAGCCCGGGAACGGGCCGGGCCGCACCGTGAGGTCGTTGATCTCCGCGTCCCTCGGCAGGTCCAGGGCGGTGAGGATCGTGGTCGCCACCGACTCCGGGTCGATCCAGCGCGCGGGGTCGTACTCCTTGCCCTCCTGCTGGTGGACCTTCGCCTGCATCGGGCTCGCCGTGCGGCCGGGGTAGACCGAGCTGACGCGGACGCCGTTGCCGTGCTCCTCGGCGCGGAGGGAGTCGGCCAGGGCCTTGAGGCCGTGCTTGGAGGCCGCGTACGCCGACCAGCCCGCGTGCGCGTTGAGTCCCGCGCCGGAGTTCACGAACAGCACGTGGCCGCGGGCGGCGCGGAGCTGGGGCAGGAAGTGCCGGGTCAGCTCGGCCGGTGCGACCAGGTTGACGTTGAGCTGGTGGCGCCAGGACTTCGGGGTCAGCTCGCCGACCTCGCCCAGGTCGACGACGCCGGCGATGTGCAGCAGCGAGTCCACCCGGTCCGGGAGGGTCTGGTGGGAGAAGGCCCAGGAGAGCTTGTCCGGGTCCGCCAGGTCGCCGACCAGGGTGCGGGCGCCGGGGAAGCCGGCGGCCAGCTCCTTCGCGCGGGCCGCGTCGCGCGCGTGCAGTACGACGTCGTCCCCGCGCGCGTGCAGGCGGCGGGCCACGGCGGCGCCAATGCCGGAACCGGCGCCGGTGATCACATGAGTTGCCATGGGTGCCATGCTCGCATCAGCGGGCGTCGCGGCCCGTCTCCAGGTACGCGAGCGCCTCGGCGGGTTCCTCGGCGAAGAACATCAGCTCCGCCAGCGGGCGGGGCAGGAAGCCCTCCGCCTCCATGCGGTGGAACTGCTGCTTCAGGCCGTCGTAGAAGCCGGCGGTGTTGAGCAGGACGACGGGCTTGTCGGTGCGGCCGTGCTTCTTCAGCTCCAGGATCTCGGTGGCCTCGTCGAGCGTGCCGGTGCCGCCGACCATGATGACCACGGCGTCGGCCTTCTCCAGGAGCAGTCGCTTGCGCTCGGCGAGGTCGGCCGCGACGACCATCTCGTCGGCGCCGGGGCGGGCCTTGTTGGCGAGGAAGCCGACGGAGACGCCGATCAGCCTGCCGCCGGCTTCCTGGACGCCGTCGGCGACGATCTTCATGAGGCCGACGTTGGAGCCTCCCCAGACCAGGGAGTGGCCGGCCTTGCCGATGAGTTTCGCGAAGTCGCGGGCGGGGCGGGTGTAGCGGTCGTCGAGATCTGCCGCGGAGAGGAAGACACAGATTCGCATGGGGTCAGGGTATGCACTGACCAGGGGCGGGTGCGGGTGCGTGGGGGCTGGTCGCGCAGTTCCCCGCGCCCCCAAGGGGGGCGCTCCACCGGGCGTCGGGAACAAGTGGGCGTCCGTCGGCGTCACCCTTACATGGCCTCAGGACACACGATCACCATCGAGCAGTCGCAGCAGCACGTCCGCGTCACGCACGGGGACCTGGTCCTCGCCGAGAGCGACCGGCCCCTCGTCCTGCGGGAGACCGGCTCCCCCGTGCGTTACTACATCCCCGCCGAGGACGTCCGCCTGGACCTCCTCACGCCCTCCGAGACGCACACCGTCTGCCCCTTCAAGGGGACCGCCTCCTACTGGTCCCTGCCGGACGCACCGGACCTGGTCTGGGCGTACCCCGAGCCGAAGGCCGACGTCGCCCGGATCAAGGACCACCTCTGCTTCTACGAGGTGGACGTCACCGGCTGACGCCGGACGGTCGAGGCGATCGTCGCCGAGCCGACGACGCGGGTGTCGTCGTACAGGACGATCGCCTGGCCGGGGGCGACGCCGCGGACCGGCTCGGTGAACGTGACGTGCAGTTCGCCGCCGACCGGCTCGGCGCGCACCTCGGTCTCGCCGCCGTGGGCGCGGAGCTGGGCGGTGTAGACGCCGGGTCCGGCGGGGGCGGTGCCGCACCAGCGGGGCCTGATCGCGGTGAGGCCGGTGACGTCGAGGGCGGCGGCCGGGCCGACCGTCACCGTGTTGTCCACCGGCGAGATGTCGAGGACGTAGCGGGGCTTGCCGTCGGCGGCGGGATGGCCGATGCGCAGGCCCTTGCGCTGCCCGATGGTGAAGCCGTACGCGCCCTCGTGGGTGCCGACCTTGGTGCCGGACTCGTCCACGATGTCGCCCTCGGCCTTGCCGAGCCGCTTCGCGAGGAAGCCCTGGGTGTCGCCGTCCGCGATGAAGCAGATGTCGTGCGAGTCGGGCTTCTTGGCGACCGCGAGGCCCCGCCGCTCGGCCTCGGCGCGGATCTCGTCCTTGGTGGTGAGGGTGTCGCCGAGCGGGAAGAGGGCGTGCGCGAGCTGCCGCTCGTCCAGGACGCCGAGGACGTACGACTGGTCCTTCGCCATGTCGGAGGCGCGGTGCAGCTCGCGGGAGCCGTCGGGAAGCGTCACGATCTTCGCGTAGTGGCCGGTGCAGACGGCGTCGAAGCCGAGGGCGAGGGCCTTGTCGAGCAGGGCCGCGAACTTGATCTTCTCGTTGCAGCGCAGGCACGGGTTGGGGGTGCGGCCGGCCTCGTACTCGGCGACGAAGTCCTCGACGACGTCCTCGCGGAAGCGGTCGGCGAGGTCCCAGACGTAGAACGGGATGCCGATGACGTCGGCGGCGCGGCGGGCGTCGCGGGAGTCCTCGATGGTGCAGCAGCCCCGCGCGCCCGTACGGAAGGACTGGGGGTTCGCGGAGAGCGCCAGATGGACGCCGGTGACGTCGTGGCCGGCCTCGGCCGCACGGGCGGCGGCGACGGCGGAGTCCACGCCGCCCGACATGGCGGCGAGGACGCGGAGGGGGCGGGTGCGCTGCGGGGTGTCAGTCATAGCCCCTCCAGGGTACGGGGGCGCGGGAACCGGGGCCCGCGAGTATCCGTTGGGGATCACGTGGGGGTGATTTCGGACAGTGGCGAGTGACGGTGACCGCAGGCTCGGACGGCGGGCGCTGCTGATCGGCGGGGCGGCTGCGGCCGCGGGCACGGTGGCGCTGACCAGGGACGAGCTGGCGCGGCTGTACTGGCGGCTGCCGGGGGTGCGCAAGGCGCGGGTGGCGGGCGCGGTGGACTTCACGGGCGCGCGCTGGGTGGCGGCGTCCCCGGCCAACTACCGGACGGCGGACCGGCCGTCCGACTACCCGATCGACCGGGTGGTCGTCCACGTCACCCAGGGCGGCTACGCGAGCGCGGTGAAGGCCTTCCAGGACCCGGCGCACGAGGCGGCGGCGCACTACATCGTGCGCAAGGACGGGCGGATCACCCAGCTGGTCCGCGAGCTGGACGTGGCGTTCCACGCGGGGAACAGGTCGTACAACGAGCGCAGTGTCGGGATCGAGCACGAGGGGTTCGTGGACCGCCCGGAGGACTTCACCGACGCGATGTACGCGGCCTCGGCACGGCTGACGGCCGCGATATGCCGGCGGTACGGAATGGCCATGGACCGCGAGCACGTGATCGGTCATGTGGAGGTGCCGGGGACGGATCACACCGACCCGGGGAAGCACTGGGACTGGGGTCGCTACATGGGGCTTGTTCGGCGCGTCGGACAGGCCTGACCCCGAGTTCCGCCCGTGACTCAATCGTTATCCTGTGCCCGTGCTGCACGCTGCCTGTGTCCGTTGCGTCCCGCACCCCGGGCGCCAGCTGCGTCTGCTCAACTCGGCTTTCCTTCAAGGGAGTTAAGTATTACCAGCGTCCACGGCCGCCTCACAGTCCCGCGGGTTCGCTCCTAATTTCGCCTCAGATTTCACACAGTCCCCAGGTCAAACATCCCGGACCATGACCCACACCACAGATCCCGCCTTCGAGGCGGACAGGAACGAAGAGCAGGCCACCGGCGGCAGGCGCCGGCGCGCCAAGGGCACCGAGCACGCCAAGGCGGCGCGTGTCACGGACGCCGAGCACGCCAAGGAGGGAACGGCCAAGCGCGGCAAGGGCGTTCACCGCCGGAAGTTCCTCGGCGGCATGGCCGGGGTCGGTCTGGGTGCCGTCGCGGCGGCCGGCTCCACCTTCGCCCTGCTGACCGACGCGAAGGGCAACAAGGCCGGTGCGGCGACCAACACCGCCACCCTGAACATCCCGGACCTCCTGGAGGGCACCACCTCCGACAGCACCACCACGTTCACGCTGGAGGCGAAGACCGGCAGCGCCGAGGTGCTCAGCGGCGTCACCAGCACCACCGCCGGCTACAACCAGTCGTTCCTCGGCCCCACCATGAAGTGGACCAAGGGCAACACCAACGTGCTCAACATCACCAACAACCTGGGCGAGTCCACCACGGTCCACTTCCACGGCGCGCACGTCCCGCCCAAGATGGACGGCGGTCCGCAGGTCGCCTTCGCCGACGGGGAGACCTGGTCGCCGACCTTCACGGTCAAGGACGAGCCGATGACGCTCTGGTACCACCCGCACGCGCTGGGCACCACGGCGAAGCAGGCGGTGCACGGCCTGGCCGGCATGATCATCGTCGACGACAGCGACAACACCACCAGCGCCGACCTGCCCACCACCTACGGCACAGACGACATCCCGCTGATCTTCCAGTGCCTGGCCGTCGACAGCTCCGGTGACATCAAGTACGACCTCACCGGCTACCTCAGCAGCGGCCTGAGCTACCCGCTGCTGGTCAACGGCACCAACGTCGACGACACCACCCTCACCTTCACCGCGACCAAGACCCGGACCCGGTTCCGGCTGCTCAACGCCTCGCCGTCGGACATCATCACGATCCAGCGCAGCGACGGCGGCACCATGACCCAGATCGCCTCCGACCAGGGATACCTGGCCGAGGCGGCGGACGTGACCACGATCCGGCTGGTGGCCGGCGCCCGCGCCGAGATGGTCATGGACATGTCGGACGATGTGACCCTCCAGGCGGTCATCACCACCGGCTGGGTCCGCGGCGGCAGCGGCACGTACGACTTCCTGACCGTCACCGCGAGCGGCACCGACACCCCGGACGATCTGCCCAGCTCGCTGCGGACCATCGACCGGTACGACACCAGCGACTTCACCGCGCGGACCATCACCCTCGGCCAGAGCGGCGCCACCATGCTGATCAACGGATCGGCCGGCACGACCATGGCATCCATGGCGATGATCAGCACCACGCTGGGGTCCAAGGAGATCTGGACGATCAAGAACAGCACACAGCTGGAACACTCGTTCCACCTGCACGACGTGCCGTACCAGCTGATCTCCATCAACGGCGAGGACCCGACCGGCGTCGAACTCGGCTGGTACGACACGTACGAGGTGGTCGGCGGCGGCTCCATCGTGATCGCCATGGAGTTCACGGACTTCTCCGACGACACGTACATGTACATGCTCCACTGCCATCTGCTGCAGCACGAGGACGAGGGCATGATGGCGGCCCTCATGGTCACGGACAGCTAGTGGCCGCCCGGGCCTCCTGAGCAGGCTGCCGCCGGCAGTGGAAGTGCCGGCGGCAGCCGTTCGCGAGGTTCCGGTCACCGGCGGACCTCCCGGAACACATCGACCCGGCGGGCCGGGCCGGTCGGCGAGGCCTCGCGGGCGGTTCGCGTCAACTGCCCCGCGCCGAGGGGTTGCCGGCGCGGCGGTAAGACGGTCACGGGGCGGCCCTCCGTCGACTCGATGGCTGGACGGCCGGCCACGCGGCAGTTCAGGGGGCAGTGCGCCGCGTGACCGGGCCTTCAACGGAACGTAAGGTGCGCGTCTTTGCTCCGGCCAATGCCGGCCTGTGACTTCTCTGGACACGCGCCCACAGCTGCCGCGCCGGCTGCGCGGCCGTTCCCGCCGGGCCCGCAGTCTGCCCGAAGGACGGCTCAGTGTCGACACCTTGGGCTGTGAATGACACGAAGACCCTTGACCGAGCCCTACTGTCGACACTAGACAGTGAGCGCAGGGCCTTTCCACGAGACGAGGAGCACGCCATGACCGATCCCCGGCCCGGACAGCGCCTCTCGGGCAAGGTCGCCCTCGTCACCGGTGCGGGCGCCGGGATCGGGCAGGGCTGCGCGCTGCTCTTCGCCGAGCAGGGCGCGACCGTGGTCGGCTGCGACATCGACGCGGCCGCGGCCGGGCGCACCCGGGAACTGGCCGCCGACCGCGGGGTGGAGGTGGAGGTCATGGCGCCGCTGGACATGACGGTCCCGGCGGACACCCGGCGCTACGCGGACTCGGTGTTCGAGCGGTACGGCCGGATCGACGTGCTGGTCACGGCGGGCGCGATCGCCCCGCACATGGCGAGCGCGGCGGAGATGGACTTCGACGCGCAGTGGACGCCGACCCTGCACGGCGAGGTCGACGTGGTGTTCCTGCCGGTGCGGGCGGCCTGGCCGCACCTGGTGGCCTCCGGCGGCGGCTCGATCGTCAACTTCGCCTCGGTGAACGCCTTCCGGGGCAGCGGTACCTTCGGCATGGTCGCGCACTGCGCGGGCAAGTCGGCGGTGCTCGGCCTGACCCGGCAGCTCGCCGTGGAGGGCGGCCCGTCCGGGATCCGGGCCAACACCGTCTCCCCCGGCATGGTCCGCACGCCGGCCACCGAGTCGGCCGGCGCGCACCGGGGAGCGGCCCGGACGGCCCTCCTCGCCCGCATCCCGCTGGGCCGGGTCGGCACTCCGGAGGACATCGCCTGGTGCGCGGTCTACCTGGCATCCGACGAGTCGGCGTGGGTCACCGGCGGGAACTTCCCGGTGGACGGCGGCGTGCTGGCCGTGTGAGGGCCGGGGCGCGGCGGGCGGCGGGCCCCCCGGGCCGCCGTCACGTCGACGGAGTGCGCCGGCGGCGGGCCGGCTTGCGGCCGGCCTCCTGCTCCTGGATCTGCTCCTCCACCGAGCGCAGCGCCCGGACCGTCGCCCCCGCGATCAGCGCGGCGGCCAGCTCGCCGTCGCGCTCCTCGCAGGCCTGCATCAGCCGTTCCTGGTCGTCGACGCTGTAGGCGAGCCGGCCGGGGCGGGTCAGGCTGAGGTGGCGGAGCATCAGGGTGCGCAGCGCCAGGGAGTCGAGGATCTGCTTGAGGGTGGCGTTGCCGACGATCTCGGTCATCCGCTCCTGGAGCTGCACATGGCTCCAGAAGTACGCGTCCACGTCGCCCTCGTCGGCCAGTCCGCGCATCTTCTCGACCCGGCCGCGCAGTTCGCCGATCTCCTCGTCGGTGGCCCGCTCCACCAGCAGGGCGGCGAGCATCGACAGGAGCTGGCGGCGGACCTGGTAGATGTCCCGGATGTCCTGGAGGGAGGGCGCGGCGACCCGGGGCCGGCGGCGCGCCTTCATCTCGACCAGGCCCTCCTGCTCCAGGAGCATCAGGGCCTCGCGGACCGGGGTGCGGCTGGTGTCGAACCGCCGTGACAGGTCGACGCTGTTGAGGTCCTGGCCCGCGGCCAGCCGGCCCTCGATGATGCCGGCGCCCACCCACTCGGCGATCTGCGCGACCAGCGGCTCCCGCCGGTCCCGCAGCCGCAGCAGGCGGGCGAGCACGACATGCGTGTCCTGATCGGTCATCCGGCGGCCTCCCGGTCCGTGCCCGGCCCGGTGCCGGGTTCACAGCGGATCCATCGGTGTCGACACTATCCCACTCCGGTATCGCCCAGAACCCCGATCCCCCGCCGTCTGTCGACAGCCGTCTGGGGCTGGACGTCCAGGGCGACCAGGAACCGGGACACCATGTTGTACACCGCCACGGTCGCCGTCAGCTCCGCGAGCCCGGTCTCGTCGAAGTCGGCGCGCAGGGCGTCGAACACCGGGTCCGGGACCCGGACGTCACGGGTCATGGCGTCGGTGAAGGCGACGACCCGCGCGGTGCGTCCCTCGAACTCCGGTCTCTCCTTGCGGATTTCCGCGAGCTGCACGTCACCGAGCCCGGCCCGCCGGGCGTCCGGCTCGTGCGCCGCCCATTCGTACGGCGCCCGGTTGAGGACCGCGATCCGCAGGATGACCAGTTCGCGGAGATCGGCGGGGAGCGACAGCCGCTCCCGTACGGCACCGAGCAGGCTGTTCCAGCCGTCGGCCAGTGGCGGGCTGTGCAGCAGCATCCGGTCGAGCGGATGCAGGCTGCCACCGCGCCGGGCCCGGACGCGGTCGGCGATCTCGCCGCTGCCGTCGGTGCCGGGGAGACGTGCCATGGGGGGTTCCTTCCGTCCGTACGGTCGGGTCAGCCGGGCAGCGGGCGGGGCAGGCGGGCCAGCAGGCGCAGGGCGTCGAGCCGCTGGACCGGCCCGACCGCCGCCCCGCCGGCCCCGAACACCATCGCCCGCTCCCCCGTGAACTCCGGCCAGGCGGGCAGCGTGCCCCCGTTCGGGTCGTGGTCGGTGACGAAGCGGGCCCAGGTGTCGGCCATGGTGCGGGCCAGTTCCCGGTCGGCGTCGGTCCAGGGCCAGGCGCGCGCCGCCAACGTGTCGAGGACGTACGGCAGTTCGGCCGTGTGGTGGACGCCGTAACCGGGCAGTCCGTCGCGGGGCGGGGCGAGGGGCAGGTCCGGTGGCAGGGGCGGGGTCCGGGTGAAGCGGTACATCCAGGTGGGCGCGACCGCCGCGTGCGTCCGCGCCCAGTGCCACACCGGGTGGCCGAACCGGCTCTCGCCGGTGAACCGCCGTGCCGTACGGCGGGCTTCGGCGGCGTCGCGCAGCGGGTACACCGCGTCCGTGCCGGGCTCGACGGGCAGCCGGCGCAGGATGTCCGGCGTGGCGTATACCGAGCCCTCGTCGTCGTTGGTGCCGACGAGCAGCGGCACGGCGTGCTGCCGGGCGGCGGCGAAGACGTCGTCGCTCGGCTCGGTGAGGACCCGGCCGTCCACGACCGGCCCGAAGTGCCCCTTGAGGACGAGTCCGGCGCCGTCCAGGCGGCGCAGTTCGTCGAGGCCACGGTCCGCCGCCCAGCGCAGCCCCTGCTGCCGCGCGGCGAGCCGGCCGGGCAGCGGCCCCTCGGCCCGCCCGACGCCCGCGGCGCTCTGGCCGATCGCCGCGTGGAAGAGGTGCCGGGCGGCCGGCGCGGCCATGAGGTGGCAGACGTGGGCGGCACCGGCGGAGTTGCCGGCGAGGGTGACCCGGCCGGGGTCGCCGCCGAGGGCCGTGATGTTCTCGCGCACCCAGGTGAGGGCGGCGACGATGTCGAGCAGACCGTAGTTGCCGGTGGCGTCCAGGTCGTCCTCGGCGGCGAGTCCGGGGTGGGCCAGGAAGCCGAGGGCGCCGAGCCGGTGGTTGAGGGTGACGAAGACCAGGCCGCGCCGGGCCATCGCACGGCCCTGGTGGATCTCCTGGCCGCCGTGGCCGTAGCGGTTGCCGCCGCCGTGGATCCAGACCAGCACGGGCAGCCGGGCGCCCGGCGCCGGGTCCGGGGTCCACACGTTCAGGTAGAGGCAGTCCTCGCTCATCACCAGCGCCCGCCGGTCGGCGAAGTTGGCGTGGTACATGAGCGAGTCGCGGGGCGGCTGGGGTTGCAGCGGGGCCGGTCCGAAGGTGTCGGCCCGGCGCTCGCCGTCCCAGGGCGCGGCGGGACGCGGGGGCCGCCAGCGGAGTTCGCCGACGGGCGGTTCGGCGAACGGGATGCCGCGGAAGACGGCCACCCCGCCGTCCCGCTCCCCCGCCAGCCGCCCGCCGCGCACACGTGCCCCGGTCATCCGGCCGCCTTGTGCAGCGCGCCGTCCTTCATGATCACCCGCAGCCGGTCGGGGTCCTGGAGGATCCTGATGTCGGCCAGCGGGTCGCCGTCGACGAGCACCAGGTCGGCGAGGTACCCCGCCCGGACGAGCCCCAGCTCCTCCCCCATCCCCATCACCTGGCCGCCGTACCCGGTCGCCGCGCGCAGTGCCTCGGCCGGGGTGAAGCCGAACCAGTCCACGAACAGCTCCAGGTCCCGCAGGTTGCGCCCGACCGGGTTCCAGGCGAACCCGTAGTCGCCGCCGGGGACCACCCTGACCCCCCGCGCCACGAGTTCGGGTACCACCGCGCACACCGCGTCCCGGGTGGCCTCGACCTCCATGCCGGGCTCGGGTTCGCCGCCGGCCTCGTGGAGGTTGGCGTGGATGATGCCGGGGGTCGGCGCGACGAAGATCCGGTCGCGGGCGGCCCGGAGGAGGTCGAGGGCCTCCTCGTCGGCGAAGGTGCAGTGGTATACGGCGCGGATGCCGTGCCGTACGGCCATCCTGACCGACTCCGCGGCATGGGCGTGTGCGGTGAGCCAGACGCCGTGCTTCTCGGCGGCGTGCGCGGCGGCGGCCACCTCCTCGTCGGTGAACTGCACGATCCGGGACGTGCCCTGGACGACGGCGCTCTCGCCGGAGAGGGACAGCTTGACGATGTCGACGCCGAGTCCGGCCATGTCGGCGACGAACCGGGCGACCGAGCCGGGGTCGGAGGCGCGGCCGTCGGTGCCGGGGAAGTCGTAGACACCGGGCTCGACCATGCCCGCGCTGCCCTCCCAGGACGCGGCCTTGAGGCGCGGTCCGGGCATCCAGCCCTCGGCGAAGGCCTTGCGGGCGGCGACCTCCGTGCCGGGCAGCCGGTTGCCGCCGGAGTAGGCGCTGGTGATGCCGTGGTCGAGGAGGACCCGGCCGGCGTGCGCGACCAACAGGGCCTTCTCCTCGGCTGGTTCGTCGCGGCGCCGGGAGAGGTGCTCGACGGTGGAGCCGAAGCCGAGGTGGGTGTGGGCGTCGACGAGTCCGGGGAGCAGGGTGCCGCCGCCTCCGTCGATCACCCGGGCGGCGGCGGCCAGGTCGCGCGGGATGTGCTCGGCGACCGCGGTGACGCGGTTGCCCTCGACCAGGACCTGGGCGGGGAACGGGTCGTGGCCGGTGCCGTCGAAGACGTGGACGTCGGTGAAGAGGGTGCTGGTCATGGGGTCCTCGGCCTCCAGAAGCGGTGCCGCATCTCGCCGACTCCCCCGATTCTGCTGACCAGTTCGTCCTCGGGGGTCAGGAAGCGCTGCGGGATCCGGCGGTTGCCGACGCCCGCCGGGGTCCCGGTGAAGATCAGGTCGCCGGGGAGGAGCGTGCAGAACCGGCTGAGGTGGGCGACCAGCCGGGGAATCGGGAAGATCATGTTCGAGGTGCGGTCGTGCTGGACGGTCTCGCCGTTGAGCTGGCAGGTCAGCTCCAGGTCGTCCGGGTCGTCGAGCTCGTCGAGGCTGACCAGCGCGGGTCCGATCGGACCGAAGCCCGGATAGGACTTCCCGAGCGAGAACTGGGCTGGCCTGCCGGCGAGTTGGCTGATCCGCTCGGAGAGGTCCTGGCCGACGGTGAGCGCGACGACCGGGTCCCAGCCCTTCTCCTCCGGCACCCGGTGGGCCTCGCGGCCGATGACGGCAACCAGTTCCAGCTCCCAGTCGACATGGCCGGTCGGGAGGGTGACCGTGGTGTGCGGACCGGTGAGACAGGTGGCGAACTTGGTGAAGACGAGGGGGACTTCGGGTTCCTCGTAGCCCGCCTCGGTGGTGTGCGGGCGGTAGTTGAGGGCGACGGCGAAGATCTGGCGGGGGGCCGGTACCGGGGGCTCCAGGTCGGCCTCGTCGTAGGGGCGGGCGCCGGTCGCGGCGGCGGACCACAGGCGCAGGTCGTCCCAGCGGGCGAAGGGGTCGGCGGCGAGGGCGGCCGGTACGCCGACGGCGCCGTCCGGGGTCAGCAGGACGGTACGGCCGGCGAGGCGTGCGAGGCGCATCCGGCGATCACACCCAGTGCCCGGCGGGCGGCTCGTCCTCGCCGTACGCCTCTCTCCAGGAGACCACCGGGTTGCGCAGCACGCCCAGGCCCTCGATCTCCGCCTCGACGACGTCCCCGGGCTTGAGGTAGTGGGCGAACGGGTCCTCGGTGCTCGCCGCCACGCCCGCCACGGTGCCGGTGGTGACGAGGTCGCCGGCGCTGTAGGTCTGCGGGGAGTGGTAGGCGACCAGTTGCGGGAGGGAGACCGACATCCGGGCGGTGCTGGACTTCTGGCGCACGTCGCCGTTGACCCTCAGCTCCATGTCCAGGGCGTGCGGGTCGGCGATCTCGTCGGCGGTGACGATGTACGGCCCGAGCGGGCAGAAGGTCTCGATGGCCTTGGAGAAGGAGAAGACCCCCGACTCCATCTCGCGGCGCTGGATGTCCCGCGCGGTGATGTCGTTGAAGATGACGTACCCGGCGATGTGCTCGACGGCCTGTTCCGCGGAGAAGAAGCGGCCCGGCCTGCCGATGACGACGGCGAGTTCGAGTTCGTAGTCGAGTTCCCGGGTGAGGTTCGCCGGGTAGACGATCGGCTCGTCGGGGCCGATGACCGCGTCGACGTTCTGGAAGAAGACGATCCCCTTGTTGACCGGGTGGGACCAGTCCACGCGGGCCAGGTCCTCGTGGTGCTCACGGAAGTTGCCGGCGGTGTGGAAGAACTTCTTCGGCACGATCGGCGCGCGCAGCCGGACCTGGGCGAGCGCGAACGTCCTTCCCGTCTCAACGACTTGCCCCTCCCGCTCGAACCAGGCGCGGGTGGAGGGCACTTCCAGTTCCACGACGGTGTCTCCGTCGAGCCGGCCCACCAGTCCGTCGTCCCGGCCGTCGGAGAACGTCACCAGTTTCATCAGACCTCCCTCAACTGTCGACAGACAGCCTGTCCCGAGCCGTTCCGGCCGTCAATAGGTGCGCAAAGTGTGGACACAAATCGGCACGGTGACCTACCGTCCGAGGCATGCGGACGACATGGGACTTCACGGGGAGCCGGGCACTGGTCGCCGGGGCCGGCGGGATCGGCGCGGCGGTCGCGGGAGAGTTCGCACGGGCGGGAGCGGCGGTGGTCGTCCTGGACGTGGACGAGGACCGGCTGGACCGGCTGGACCGGCTGGTGGGGCCCGGCCCCGTCAAGGGGCTGTCCGCCGACCTGACATCGGCGGACGCCTGCCGGGTCGCGGTCGACAACGCGGTGGAACTGCTCGGCGGTATCGACGTGTTCGTGCACGCGGTGGGGGTGAACGACCGGCGGCCGGTGCTGGACACCCCGGACGAGGTGTGGGAGCGGATCACCGCGGTCAACCTCGACAGCGCGTTCTGGCTGGGGCGGGCCGTGGGTGGGGTCATGGTGGCCGCCGGACACGGCCGGATCGTCTATCTGTCCTCCGTCTCGGGGCGGCTCGCCCACGCGGACCACGCGCCGTACGCCGCGACCAAGGGCGGTGTCGACCAGTTGATGCGGGTCATGGCCCGCGAGTGGGCGGCGAGCGGGGTCACCGTCAACGCGGTCGCGCCCGGCTACACCGAGACCGACCTCACGCGTGCGTACCTCGCCGGGGCGGGGGTCCGGGCGTCGCTGGAGTCCCTGGTTCCGGCGGGACGGCTGGGTGTACCGGCCGATCTGACCGGGCCCGTCCTCTTCCTCGCGTCCGACGCCGCGGCGTTCGTCACCGGGCAGGTGCTGTACGTCGACGGCGGCCGGACGCTCGTCTGAATTCCCGTCCACGATGGCTCTGGAGGCCGTATGACCGCCGTGTTCGAACGTTTCGCCGGGAAGACCGTGCTCGTCACCGGTGCCGGCACCGGGTTCGGTGCGGAGATCGCCGTGCGGGCGGCGCGGGAGGGGGCCGACGTCGCCGTCCACTACCGCGGTTCCCGCGCGGGGGCCGAGGCCACGGCCGAGCGCGTGACCGCGCTCGGCCGCAAGGCGCTCGTCGTCCGGGCCGACATCTCCGAGCACGCCCAGATCACCCGGCTCGCGGAGGAGGTGTGGGCGCACTTCGGGCGGCTGGACGTGGCGGTCAACAACGTGGGGGACGTCGCGCGTGAGCAGATGTCCTGGCGGGACGTCACGGAGGAGTCGGTCGACCATGTGCTCGCCGTGGACATCAAGGGGACGCTGCTGTGCACCCACGAGTTCGGCGGGCGGATGCTGGAGCAGGAAGGGGGTGGGGCGATCGTGAACATCGGGTCGACGGTGGTGGTGCGGGGCAGTGCGCGGGCGCCGCAGTACGCGGCTGCGAAGTACGGGATCATCGGCCTGACCAAGTCCTATGCGCACGCGTTCGCGCCGCGGGTGCGGGTGAACGTCTTCGCGCCGGGGTTCATCGAGACGGCGGCGACGCTGGGGCGGGAGGACTGGAAGAGCGGGCGGGGGGATGCGCTCAGGGCGGCCACGCCGCTCGGCCGGATACCCGGGCCCGAGGAACTGGCGGGAGCTGCGCTGTTTCTGGCGACCGAGGATGCCGGGCACATCACCGGGGGCTTCCTGGTGGCTGACGGGGGATACAACATGATTGGGGCGTAAGGGTGGTACGCCGGGTGCGGGTCGTGTGTGGCTGGTCGCGCAGTTCCCCGCGCCCCTAGGACGTTGCCCAGCCCCTTGTTTGAAAGCTCCGGCCCCCGGGATTCGGTTCGCATCCATACCCGGGGGCCGGTTCACTTCTGTTGGTCTGCTTACGACACCGTCAAGGCGAGGGCGCCGGTGTAGCTGCTCCCCGGCTCGATGTCGGTCTCCGTGCCGTCGACCGTCAGGGTCACCGTCCTGTCGTTCGGGGCCGTGATCGACGCGGTCGAGGCCAGGGTGAGGGCGCTGAGGTACGACGTGCCCGTCACCGTCCAGGTCGAGGACTCGCCCAGGGTCACCAGGACGCCGTTGTTGACCACCGCGCCCGGGGTGTTGGTGACCTCGCTGATCTCGCGGTACTCCGTCCTGGTGATGGTGGAGACGCTGTGCATGGCCGTGCTCGCCGAGATCACGCCCTCGACCGTGGTGCGGGTGAAGGAGAGGGCGAGGTTCTGGCCCTGGAGGCTCGCGTTGCCGCCGCCCCGGACCGAGTTGTAGAAGTCGCCGGTCAGGGCGATGTCGGTGAAGGTGCCCTTGGCGTCGGTGGACTGGGAGGTGGTCGGGTCCCAGCTGGACGACTTGGCCGGGGAGCCGGTTGGTTCGGTGTAGGTGCCGGTCGTCTCGCTGGACCAGGGCTTGCCCGACACCGTGACGCTGCTCGGGCGGTCGGTGTCCATCAGCTGGAAGAGGACGCCGTTGCCGGTGGTGATCGTGGCGCCGTCGGAGCCGTCGACGGTGACGGTGCCCGCGACCGCCTTGCACATGAAGGTGGTCTCGCCGGTGCTGACCTGGGTGCCGCCGTCGATCGCGACCGATCCCGCCGCGTACCACATGACCATGAACCGGCCGGCGTCGATGGTGGTCGACTGGACGGGGAGGTCGTCCAGTTCGGCCGAGGTGAGGCCGAGGGAGAGGGAGTCGTTGAGGTCCGAGACCGCGTCCTTGGTGCTGTCGCCGTAGTGCGCCGAGGCGCCCCAGTGGATGAGGGCGTAGTCGCCGACGTCGAAGGTGCAGCCGAGGAAGTGCTCGGTCACGTTGCCGATGGCGTAGCTGCCGTAGCCCTGGCCGCCGGTGTTGGCGATGGTGCTGTTGATGGCGGTGAGGGTGCAGTAGCTGCCGCCGTCGACCGACAGGGCGCCCCACTTCTCCGAGGAGACGGAGGAGTTGATGTACGTCGCCTTGGTACTGGCGCCGAGCAGGTTGGTGGCGCGGACGTTGCCGGAGATGCCCAGCATCCACGGCACGGTGATCATGTAGCGGGTGTCTCCGGTGCCGGCCGCCGGGTACTCGGCGGGGACGACGCCGTCGGCGCACTTGATGGTGGAGTTCTTGACGATCACGTTGGCCGTCGCGTCGGCGATGACCGCCGTACGGACCACGCCCACGTTGCTGATGTTCGCGCCGTCCAGGACGAGGGTGGTGCCCGAGCCGGTGCCGACCACGGCGGCGCCGTAGCCGACGAAGTCGCAGCGGCCGTTTCCGTCGAAGGCGATGGTCGGGTCGGTGAGGGTGTAGCTGCCGCCACCGGCGACGTAGACGCCGTTGAAGGCCTCGCCGTCGGAGAGCAGCGTGATGTCCGAGGCCCCGGTGTCGGTGACGGTGCCGTCCAGCACGTCGGAGGGGACGGACTTGTCCTCGTCGACGCCGTCGGCGTCGACGTAGATGGCCTGCCGGAAGGGGAAGGTGAGGGTGGAGTAGGCGACGTCGGTGGCCTCGGCGACGTTCAGGACGACGGTGCCGGTGTAGGTGCCGGCCGCGATGGCGGTGGCGACGCCGCCGTATCCGTCGGTGAGCGCGGCGAGTTCGCTGCCGGTCTCCACGCCGTTGACGGTGAGGCTGAGGCTGTAGCCGTCGTCGACGGTGATGACACCGCCCTCCTCGATCACCAGTTCGGTCGCGGTGGTGGTCTCGGTGAGGGTGAGGGTCTCGTCGGAGCCGACGGTGATCGTGGTCTCGTCGGCCTTCTTGGGCTTCCTCGCCTTCTTCGCTCCGGCGGCCTGTGCGGTGGCGGGGGCGAGCAGGGCGGGGGCGAGGGCGGCGGCCACCGCGACGATGAGGGCGCGGGGGCGGGCCCGGTTGGCGACGGGCCGGTCGAGCAGGCCGGTGGCGGCTGAAGTGGTCTCCTGCTCGGTCCTGTCGGTGGGCAGCACTGTGGACTCCTTTGTCTTCCGGTGTCGGGGGCAGGGGGCATCGCCGGTCGGCGACACGGGGAGGCGCGGGCAGGGGTGAGCCGGGCGTGGCGCCCGCGGGCGCACGCCCCCCTGCTCGGTGATGCGGTGGGTCAGTTGCGGGCCGGCTCGGCGTCCTGGTCGAGGCGCTCGCCGCGGATCCGGGCCAGCACTCTGGTGCGCAGTTCCGCGAAGCGCGGGTCGGCGCGGGTGGTGAGCTGGTCGCGGTCGGTGCCGAACGGCACGGTCAGGGTGTCGAGTACGGCCGTCGGGCGGCCGCCGAGCACGATGACTCGGTCGCCGAGGTAGACGGACTCGTCGATGTCGTGGGTGACCACGACGACGGTGATGCCGAGGCCGCGGCGCAGCTGGAGGGTGAGGTCCTCCAGGTCGAAGCGGGACTGGGCGTCGACCGAGCCGAACGGCTCGTCCATGAGCAGTACGGGCGCGTCGTAGGCGAGGCCGCGGGCGATGGCGACGCGCTGCTGCATGCCGCCGGAGAGCTGCCAGGGGTACTTGTCGCCGGCGTCCGCGAGGCCGACGGCGTCCAGGCACTCAAGGGCGGTCGCCCTCCGAGCCGCCTTTCTCACGCCCCGCCCCTGGAGGGGGAAGGCCACGTTGTCCCAGGCCCGCATCCAGGGCAGCAGGGAGCCCCGGTAGTCCTGGGAGACCACGGCGATGTCGGCGTGCGGCCCGGTCAGGCGCTGGTCGCCGTAGCGGACGGTGCCGGAGGTGGGCGGGGTGAGTCCGGCCAGGCAGCGCAGCAGGGTGGTCTTGCCGGCGCCGGAGGGGCCCACGACGCAGACGGATTCCCCCGGGTCCACCCGCAGGTTCAACCCGGCGAGCACCCGGTGCTCCTGCGGGCCGCCCTGGCCGAAGGTCATGCAGAGGTCCTCGACGTGGAGGGCGGATCCGCGGGTCATACGACCACTCCGTTGCTCTTCTTCGGGGCGGACACGGTGGGCAGGGATCGGCGCGTTCCGGGCGCCCGCTGGTGGTACCAGCCCAGCAGGGCGTGCTCGCCGAGCAGGAGCAGCACGCTCAGGCCGTAGCCGAGGACGCCGATGAGGAGGGTGCCGGCCCAGGTCTCGGCGACGTGGAAGCTCGATCCGCTCTGCAGGATGAAGTTGCCGAGGCCGATCGGAGAGCCGTAGATCTCGCTGACGACCATGAGGACGACGGCGACGGACAGGGCGACCCGGATGCCGGCGAAGATCTGCGGCAGGGCGCCCGGCAGGACCACCCGGCGGAGCTGGAGGTGCCAGGGGATCCGGTAGCCGCGGGCCGTCTCGTGCACGGCGGGGTTGATCTGCCCCACCCCGGCCACGGTGTTGAGCAGGACCGGCCAGAGCGAGCCCAGGAAGATCAGGAAGACCTTGGGGCCGGAGCCGATGCCGAGGGTGAGGATGATGACCGGCACGAAGCCGACGGTCGGGGTGGCGCGGGCGAAGTCGAGGAGCGGGCCGAGGGCCAGGCGCAGGGTGCGGACCTCGCCGATGACCAGGCCCGCGGCGACGCCGACGACGGTGGCGAGGGCCAGGCCGAGGACGATGTTGCGGAGGCTGAACCAGAGGTCGTCGAGGAGGCCGCCGCCCGCGAGCTGGTCCCACAGGGTGTGCAGGACCGTGGTCAGGGGCGGGAAGTAGAAGCTGGTGCTGCCCGCGGTGGAGAGCAGCAGGATCACGAACACCAGTGCGGGGAGCCAGAGTTGGCGTATCGCCGCACGGCCGGTCATGCCGCCTCACCCGCCCTGGCCGGGGGCCGCCCGCGCAGTAGCCGGCGTTCGGCGTACTGGGCGAGCAGGGTGATCGAGTAGCCGATCGTGCCCGCCGTGAGGATGTAGGCGTAGGCCCGGTCCGAGGCGCCGCCCTGCTGCGACTCCATGATCATGTGGCCGATGCCGGGGAGGGTGGTGAGCACCTCCACGCCGATGGCGACCAGCACGGAGGTGGTCGCGGCGAGCCGCAGTCCGGTCATCACGGAGGGCACGGCGCCGGGCAGGATCACCCGGCGGAAGCGCAGCAGGCGCGGGATGCGGTAGCTCCGTACGGTCTCGTGCACGGCCGGGGTCACGCTGCGGGCGCCGTACTGGGACTGGAGCAGGATCGGGAAGACGCAGGCGATGAAGACGACCGTGGCCTTCATGCCCGGGGTCGAGCCGAGGACCAGCAGGAACACCGGGAGCAGGGCGATGACCGGGAAGGAGCGCAGGATCTCCACCAGCAGCCGGGAGGACTCCTCGGCCGCCGCGTACACCCCGGTGACCAGGCCGACCGGGATGCCGACGGCGACGGCCGCCGCGAGGCCGAGGAGCGCGCCGTCCAGGGTGTCACCGACGGCCTGCCAGTAGGTCCCGCTGCCCAGCAGGTCGCCGAGGGCGCCGGCGACCGCGGCGGGTCCCGGCAGCGCCGTCGCGCTCACCGCGCCCGCCGCCGTGACGAGTGCCCACAGCGCCAGCACGCAGACCAGCGCGCCGAGTTGGAGGAGGCGGACCTTCACGAGGTCCTTCACGAGGTCACCACGGGGGCCTGGTCCCAGTACACGTCGTCGTCCTTGGGCTCGTTGTCGAGCAGACCGAACTCGTGCATCTTCGTGATCACCGTGCGCATCATCGTGCTGTTCAGGTTCTTGTCGTAGTAGTTGGTGTCGTGCGCGTCGATGAAACCGGCGTCGACCTGCGTGTACTTCTTGTCGATCGCCTTGACGGCGGCCGGGTGCGCGTCGGCGTAGGTGATGGCCCTGGCGACGGCGTCGATGAACTTCTTGGCGGTGTCGCCGTTGGCCGACAGGTACTTCTGGCCGGCGAAGAGCAGGCCCTGGACCATGCCGGGCAGGTCGTTCATGCCGTTGCCGATGGCGTGCAGTCCGCTGTCCTTGCCGGCGAAGTAGAACGGGCCGAAGGAGTACACCGCGTCCGTCTTCCCGGACTTGGCGGCGTCCGTGAGCGACGTCGTGGGCAGGGCCACGAACTTGATCTTCGAGGGGTCGCCGCCGGCCTGCTGGGTCAGGTACTCGCAGATGAACTGGAGGGTGCCGCCGAGCGCGGACAGGCCGACGGTCCTGCCCTCCAGGTCCTTGAAGGACGTGATGTCGCTGCCCTTCTTCACCAGGAGTCCGTCGGTGGGGTCGGTCTTCGTCGTCGCGGACTGCAGGCCGGTGACGATCCGGATCCCCATGCCCGAGGCCACGCCCTTGAGGAAGCCGGAGCTGTCCGTCATCGCGAACTGGGCCTCGCCGCTGAGGACGGAGGGCGCGTTCTGCGAGGTGTCCTGGGCGCCGGCCTTGATGGTGACGTCCAGGCCCGCGTCCTCGAAGTAGCCCTGCTGCTCGGCTATGTAGAGCGGCTCGAAGACGGCGCCGTTGGAGCGCAGCACGGTGATCTTCACCTTGCCGTCGGCGGTCTGCGTGCCGGCCGCCGAGTCGCCGCCGCAGGCGGTGGCCGTCAGGGACGCGGTGGCGGCCAGGGCGGTGAGCAGGACGAGGGCGCGGCGCCGCGGGATTCTCGAAGTGTGCATGGAACGGCTCTCCTTGAGATGAAGGTCAGTGCATCCGCGCGGGGCCCGCGGCGGCGTAGGCGGTGGTCGACTCGGCGGGGGTCAGGTAGGTGCGGAACAGGCCGTCGGGGTCGTACACGGCGCGGATCTCCTCCAGACGGGCCGCGTGGGCGGGGCTCAGCCCGTGGTCGAAGCGGTCCGCGAGGTTGTTGTCGGAGAACTGCAGCCCCTTCGACAGGTGCTGGATCGCGGCGAGTTCACCGTGCGCCCACCGCTCGTGGCGGAGGTCCTCGGCGGGGTCCGTCCAGCCCGCGTTGGGCGAGAGGTAGAGCTTGGCCTGGCTGGACCAGCAGGCGTCGGGGCGTTCCGGGAAGCCGCCCCACAGCATCCACAGGACGTGGCTGGTGGTGTCCGGGACCGCGTCGAACAGCGGCCGGGCCGCGGCCAGCACCTTGTCGACCGGCTCGTCGGTCCAGATCCCGTCGAGGGCCCAGCGCATCCCGGCCGGGGTCATCCGGTCGGCGTGCCCGTACAGCTCGGCCATGCTCGTCCCGGCGCTCACGACCGCGCGCAGCGCTTCGGCCCGGAAGGGCGCGGTCTCCAGCGGCGCGAGCGGGTCGGAGTGGTCGTCCTGGGCGAAGGCGGTCGCGGTGACCGACACGGTGGGCCGGCCGAGGCCTTCCACGAAGCCGACCTTGGCCGAGAACTCCACCTCCCTCGGGAGCAGTTCGAGCATGTCGTACGCCCAGGCCAGCACCTCGTCGCGGAGGCGGAGCGGGTAGCTGTGGACGGTGCGCAGCAGCCGCTTCGGGGCCGGGTGCAGGGCGAGGTGGAAGCGGGTGACGACGCCGAAGAAGCCGGGGCCGCTGCCGCGCGCCGCCCACAGCAGGGCGGGGTGGTTCGCGTCGGTGGCGTGCACCAGGGTGCCGTCGGCGAGGACGACGTCCACGGCCCGGATGCTCAGGCAGGCCGGGCCGAGGTGGCGGGAGTCCCAGCCGTAGCCGCCGCCGAGCAGGAAGCCGCCGAGGCCGACGGTCGGGGCGTGGCCCGTGGGGAAGAACAGGCCGTGCGGGGCGGCGGCTTCGAGCAGGGCCGGTCCGGTGGCCGCCGGCTGCACGGTCGCCGTGCGGGTGGCCGGGTCGACGGTCACCTCCGTCAGACGCGAGAGGTCGAGCAGCATCCCGCCGTCGCGGACGCCGTTGCCGACCCAGCTGTGGCCGCCGGAGCGGATGCCGACCCGCCATCCCTCGGCGCGGGCCAGCCGGACGGCCGCGACGACGTCCGGCTCGCTCTCCGCGAGCGCGATGGCGTCGGGGTGGCGGTCGGGCTTGCGTTCGTTCCAGACGGCGTCGAGACGGGCCCGTTCGTAGGCCGCGTCGCCGCGCCGGATGAGGGTGCCCTGGGGCAGCTGCTGCATGGCCGTCTCCTCGCGGGTTTCATCCGGGACCATACTGTCGACACTTTTGGGCTTCAAGACATCTGCGTTCGGAATATCTGGCATCTCTGGCGACACTAGGCGCGGTGCCGGGGAGGCCGGAAAGACGGGTCGTCGGACGGGTGCGGCGCCGTGGGAGCTGGTCGCGCAGTTCCCCGCGCCCCCTTGGGGCGCGTCACCCGCGGGCGCTTTCATGAGATCGCCTCGAAGTCGAAGAGTTCGGCCGGGTTGTCCACCAGGAGTCGTTGCAGGTGGGCCGGGTCGGGGGCGATGTGTTCGAGGAGGTCGGCCAGGAGGCCGTCGTCCGGGGCGGTGCCCGTGATGTTGACGTGCGGGTAGTCGGTGCCCCACACGACCCGTTCGGGGGCGTACGCCACCAGGGACGCGGCGAGCTCCACGGCGTCGGCGTACGGCGGCCCCTGGGCGGAGACGCGGTCGACCCCGCTGACCTTGACCCACACCGCGCCCGTGTCGAGCAGCGCGCGCAGGCAGCGCACCGCCGGGCCGTCCCGGCCGGCGCCGAGGTCGACCCGGCCCATGTGGTCGATCACCACCCGGCCGGGCAGGGCGCGTACGAGGTGCGCGAGGCCCGGCAGGTCCTCGCCCCGCACATGGAGCTGGGCGGCCCAGCCGAGGCCCGCCACGCGGTCCAGCACGGCGTCGATCTCCGCGTTCGTGGGCCGGCTGCGCAGATGGGGCAGGAAGTTGAGGCGGAAGGCCCGCACCCCTGCCCGGTGCAGTTCCTCGGCCTCGGCCCGGCCGGTCGCCTCGCCGATCAGGGCCACCCCCCGGAGCCGCCCCGACCCGGCCGCGAGGGCGTCGAGCAGGACCCGGTGGTCGTGGCCGTGGCAGGACGACTGCACGACCACCGCTCTGGTCAGGCCCAGGTGGGCGTGCAGGGCCCGGAGTTGCTCCTTGGGGGCGTCCGTTGGGGTGAAGGTGCGCTCCGGTGCGTACGGGAAGACGTCGGCGGGGCCGAGGACATGGCAGTGGGCGTCGCAACTGCCCGGCGGCAGGCGGAGCTTCGGCACCCGGGGCGCCGGATGCGGAGGCGGGCAGCCCGGCGAGGGCACCCGGGAGGGGGCGGCAGCGGCGGGGTCAGTCACAGCGCGCCGTCATTCCGCCGTCGACGACGATCTCGGTGCCGGTGACGAAGCGCGCCTCGTCCGAGGCGAGGAACAGCGCAGCGTACGCCGTGTCCCGCCCGTCCCCCATGAAGCCGAGCGGGATCCGGGCCCGGCGCTGGGCGAGCAGCTTCGCCACGTCGCCGCCCGTCCGCTGCCCGGCCAGCCGGGCCTCGACCATCGGGGTGTGGAGCTGCCCGGGGACGACGGTGTTGACGCGGATGCCGTGCGGCGCGTACTCGACGGCCGTCACCCTGGAGAGCTGGATGACCGCCGCCTTGGCCGCCGCGTACCCGACCTGCGCGGCCCCGGTCCAGCGCAGCCCGGAGCAGGAGGCGGTGTTGACGATCGCCCCTCCCCCGCCCCGCCGCATGACCGGGATGACGTGCTTGCAGGCGAGGAAGGCACTGGTCAGGTTGGTCCGCAGCTGGCTCTCCCAGTCGGCGAGGCCCAGCTCCACGGCTCCGCCCGGCCGGGAGCCGCCCACGTTGTTGACGAGGATGTCGATGCGGCCGGTCCGGGCGGCCGCCTCGGTGAAGTAGGCCTGGACGGCGTCGGGTTCGGTGACGTCCAGGAGGTCGGTGCGGGCGGTGCCGCCCTCGGCGCGGATCTGGTCCGCGGTGACCTGCAGCGCGTCCGTGTCCCGGTCGGTCAGCAGAACGGTGGCGCCCTCGCGGGCGAAGAGCACGGCGGCGGCACGGCCGTTGCCCCAGCCCGGGCCGGCACTGCCGGCGCCGCCGATGACGGCGACCTTGCCGGCGAGCCGCCCGGAACGGGCCCGGGGCGGGTGTTCTGGCGAGTCCTGAAGCACAGGAGCCTCCCTGCGTGGGGGTTCGGAGCCTGCCGACAGTCATAGCCAAGTGTCGACACAAAGTAAACATGAGACCTTCAGCGCGGGGTTTCTCGGCATCTTCTTGCCAAGTGTGTCGACAGAGGGTTTGTATGGGCGTACTCGCAGAACCTGGAGGACCCGGAGAGCCTGGAGGACCCCGGTGCACAAACCCCCCGTCTTCACCCCGGAGGAGATCGCCCGCTTCCGCGCCGAGCTCGCCGCCCGGCGCGCGCCCGGTGCGCACGAGCCCGGCCGCTGGTCGGTGAGCCCGCTCAACCGCCGTACGGACGTGGTGGGTCCGCTGCCCGGGACGGTCCGGCTGCGGGACGCGACGCTGCGCTCCCTGGAGACCCTGCCGGGCGTCACGGCCACGGCCGCGGCGAAGCGGGAGTTCCTGCGGCGGGTGGTGGCGACCGGGGTGCCGGAGGTCGTCACCGCCGGGCCGGGCGGACGCGCCGAGGACGTGCTGAAGGCGGAGGTGGACCTGGTCAAGGGCGAGAACCCGGAGTGCCGGGTGATCTGCCCGCTGATGCGCTCGGCGGACGACGTCGACCGGGCCGCGCGGGCCGGTTACGACGCCGTGCAGGTGTGGGTGCAGGGCTTCGGCGAGACGGCACTGCTCTACCGGCCCGACGTGTACGCGGCCGCGTGGCGGGGCGAGGAATGGCGGACGCCGGACCTCCCGCGCGACCGGGCCGCCGTACTGGAGCGGGCGGCCCGTCTCGTCGGGTACGCCCGTGCGGCGGGCCTCGACGTGATCGCGCCGACGCTGATGGTGTCGTACCTGACGGAGGAGGACCACGCCGCGACCGTCGCCGCGCTCACCGCCGCCGGGGCCGGCGAGCTGACCCTCTTCGACGGGCCGGGCGCGCTGGGCCCCGAGGCGTTCGGTCATCTCGTGCGCCGGACCCGGGAGCTGGCCCCGGCGGTGACGGTGGGCGTGCATCCGCACAACACCTTCGGGCTGGCCGTCGGCTGCGCGGTCGCCGCCGTCCGGGCCGGTGCCGGCGCCGTCGAGCTGTCGGTCAACGGCTACTGCGGCGGTCCCGGCAACGCCGATCTCGCCGCCACCGCGCTGGCCTTCGAGGCCGTCTACGGCGTCCGCACCGGCATCCGCACCGAGACCCTCACCGAACTGGCCCGGCTCGGCGCGGAGCTGACGGGACACCGGACCGCCCGGAACCACCCGGTCACCGGCCCGGACGCCTTCTGCTGGGGCGGCCTGGACTTCATCACCCAGGAGACGGCGGTCGACCCGCTGCTGCACAACTGCGTGGAGCCGTCCCTGGTGGGCAACGAACGCCGGGTCCCGCTCACCCCGGACAGCGGGCCCTACACCCTGGCCGACCGGGCGGCAGCCCTCGGGATCGGGCTGCCGCCGGCCGCCCTGGACCAACTGCTCGCTCAGGTGCAGCAGTTGATGTCCCGGGAGAACCGCCTCGCCACCGACGAGGAGCTCCGGGCACTGGCCCGCGGACTGGGGTGAGCGGCCTCAGGAGGAGCTGACGCCCACGGTGAGCGTCGCCGCGTACCCGTCGGAGACGCTGTCGCCGAGCGCGGTCAGGGTCAGCAGGCCGGAGGAGGCACCGCCGTCGTCGTAGATGCCGTCGTCGTCGAGCTGGGTCTCCGTGGTGGTGTTGTCGGAGTACGGCGACAGCGCCTGGACCTCGGAGTTGATGTCCGGGTCGAAGAACAGCTGACCGGTGTGGATGATCGAGCCGCCGGTGTACGAGTCGTCGGTCAGCGTCACGTCCGTGTGCACCCGCATGTGGACGTGGACGGCGCGGCCGGTGTAGTGCCCCGGCCAGATCGAGGTGATGCTCACCTGGCCGTCGGAGTCGGTCATCTGACCGCCCCGCAGGAAGGTGCCGTCGTCGTCCTCGGTGTGGTGGTTGCCGCCGACGTAGCCGGAGTACTCGCCGAGGGCGTCGGCGTGCCAGATCTCGACCAGGGCGTTCTCCAGCGGCGCGCAGTCGTTCGCCTGGTCGACGACGGTGAAGGTGAACTGGACCTCGAAGCCGTCCTTGTCCTCCCGGATGTCCTCGCGCACGAGCGCACCGGCCAGCCAGTACGGGCCCTCGGTGACCTCTTCGGTGAGGGTGCAGACGTCGGCGGCGGCAGCGGCGGAGGTCGTGGTCCCGGTCGCCGTCTCGGCGGTGGCGGCCGAGGCCGAGGCGAGGCCTGCGGCCATCAGACCGCCGGCCGCGGCGATGGTGGCGCCGCCGATCAGCACGCGCCGCCGTTTCACGGTGTTGTCGACGGAGTCGGCTTCGTGGGAGACGGGCTCCGGAGTCTGCGCGGAGGCAGAAGTGTTGTCTGTCATGTCGGCAGACGCTAGAGACCGACCTGAGGCGAGCCATGGCCACGCACTGTGAGAACGCTGGAGCCAAACCCCCCAACTCGCCCCTTTCGGCGCCGAGTCGGTGCCAATTCCGCGTGTCGCGGAGGCCGCCGGGAACGGCCGGGGGTCAGCTGAGCCCGGCGGCCCTGGCCCGCTCCACCGCCGGGCCGATCGCCTTCCCGACCGCGTCGACGTCGGCCTGGGTGGAGGTGTGGCCGAGCGAGAAGCGCAGGGTGCCGCGGGCCAGGTCCGGGTCGGTGCCGGTGGCCAGCAGGACATGGCTCGGCTGGGCGACCCCGGCGGTGCACGCGGAGCCCGTCGAGCACTCGATGCCCTGGGCGTCGAGCAGCAGGAGCAGCGAGTCGCCCTCGCAGCCGGGGAAGGTGAAGTGCGCGTTGGCGGGGAGGCGGTCCACCGGGTCGCCGCCGAGGATCGCGTTCGGTACGGCCGTGCGGACGGCGTCGATCAGCGCGTCGCGCAGGGCGCCGATCTCCCGGGCGAACCACTCGCGGCGCTCGGCGGCGAGCCGCCCCGCCACCGCGAAGGAGGCGATCGCCGGGACGTCGAGGGTGCCGGAGCGCACGTGCCGCTCCTGGCCGCCGCCGTGCAGGACGGGGACGGGGCTGTACTCACGGCCGAGGAGCAGGGCGCCGATGCCGTACGGGCCGCCGACCTTGTGGCCGGAGACGGTCATCGCGGCGAGGCCGGAGGCGCCGAAGTCCACCGGGACCTGGCCGAAGGCCTGGACCGCGTCGGCGTGCAGCGGGATGCCGAATTCGTTGGCGACGGCGGCGAGTTCGCGGACCGGCAGGACCGTGCCGATCTCGTTGTTGGCCCACATGACGGTGGCGAGCGCCACGTCGTCGGGGTTGCGTTCGACCGCCTCGCGCAGCGCCTCGGGGTGGACCCGGCCGTAGGTGTCGACGGGGAGGTACTCCACCGTGGCGCCCTCGTGTTCGCCGAGCCAGTGGACGGCGTCCAGGACCGCGTGGTGCTCGACGGGGCTGGCGAGGATCCGGGTGCGGGCCGGGTCGGCGTCGCGGCGGGACCAGTAGAGGCCCTTGACCGCGAGGTTGTCGGCCTCGGTGCCGCCGGAGGTGAGGACGACCTCGCTGGGGCGGGCGCCGAGCGCTTCCGCGAGGGTCTCCCTGGATTCCTCGACCGCGCGGCGGGCCTTGCGGCCGGAGGCGTGCAGGGAGGACGCGTTGCCGGTGACGGCGAGGGCGGCGGTGAGGGCTTCTACCGCCTCGGGGAGCATCGGGGTCGTGGCGGCGTGGTCGAGGTAGGCCATGATGACGTCGATTCTACGGGGGGCGGGGTGCGGGTCGCCCAGCCGCCGTAGGTGACCTGTGCCGGTGTGCGGGTGCCGGTGGGGGGTGGCTGGTCGCGCCCACGCGGCGGAGCCGCAAATTCAACACAGCCCCGCGCCCCTGACGGGGCGCTGCCCCTGAGGGCGCCTTCAAGGATCCGCTTACAGGCTCCAGGACACCGTGTTCGAGGCCTCCATCGCGATGGCCAGGACCGCGAGGTCGGCCACGCCCAGGGCCAGGCCCAGGTATGCGCGGCCCTTGCGGGCCGTGCCGCGCCACAGGGCGACCAGGGCCAGGATGATCGCGATCGGGCCCAGGAACAGGTTCAGGACCAGGAGGCCGAGCAGGCCCAGGATGAAGGACGCCACGGCCATGCCGTCGGCGTCCCGGGTGGGGTTCTGGGGGCGGGGGGTGGCGGGGGCGGTGAGTTGCATCATGCTCAGCTCCTGAAGTGAGCGGGGACGGAAGGTCAGTTGGCGGAGATCTGGCGGCGGCGGGCGAGGCGCTCGCGGAGTGCGAAGACGGCCAGCCAGACGACGATCACGGCGGCGAGGCCTGCGGTGACGTCGAGCGGGGCGTGGGCGACGGTGCCCAGCACCACGCCGAGCAGCATGAGTGCGGCGACGAGGAACAGCATGGGGTCGATCCCCCTCCGTTACATTTGGGTGAACGGTTGTAGTAACAGTTGTTCACTGACTTTGAGTCTAGCAACTCGCGCGGCTTTTCAATTCCGGAGAACAGTTGTTAACTGGATGACATGAGTCACACCCTCGGCATCCGACAGGCCCAGAAGCAGAAGACCCGCCAGGCCTTCCTGGACGCGGCGCTCGCCCTGCTGGAGGAGCAGAGCCTGAGCAGCCTGGGCCTGCGCGAGGTCACCCGGGCCGTGGGCGTCGCCCCGACCGCCTTCTACCGGCACTTCCGCTCCACCGCCGACCTCGGCGTCGCCCTCGTCGACGAGGCGCTGGGCAGCCTGCATCCGATGGTCCGCACCACGGTCGCCACGGCCGGCGCGGAGCGCATCACCCGGGCCGTGCAGCTGATCGCCGACCACGTCTCGGCGCACCCGGCGCACGTCCGGTTCATCGCCCGGGAGCGGCACGGCGGGGTGCAGCCGGTGCGGGAGGCGATCCGGGCCCAGCTCGCCCGGTTCGCCGAGGAGGTCAGGACCGAGCTGGCCAAGGACCCGGAGGCGAAGGGCTGGAGCGACGACGACCTGCTGATGCTGGCCCACCTCTACGTGGACCAGATGCTCATCACCGCCTCCCTGTTCCTGGAGACCCTGGAGTCCCCCGAGCCCTCGGACTCCCCGGAGCCCTCGGAGGCGGAGCGGCAGCGTGTCGTCCAGGTCGCCACCCGGCAGATGCGTCTGATCAGCCTGGGCCGCCAGCACTGGCTGGACTGAGCGAGTCAGCCCACTCCGGTACGGCAGCGCCCCCGAGGGGCGCGGGGAACTGCGCGACCAGCCACGACGGTGCCGCAGTCGCCCGACGGCACAGCGCGACACTTCCAGAGCGGCACTTGGCCGGCAACACAAAGGGGCGGCGCGCCCGTTCGCCGGACGCGCCACCCCTGTCGTAAGGCCCCTGCAATCGTCAGCTCTTCGTCGCCTGCGCGGTCGGCGCCCCGCTCGGCGCCGCACCGCCGGCGCCGGGACCGCCCTGGCCGCCGCCGCAGCCGCCGCCCATGCCGCCGCCGGGGCCGCCCTGGCCGCCGGCGCCGGGGCCGCCGCTGGGCATGCCGGAGGCGTTGCCGGTCGGGGCACCCGTCGGGGCGCCGCTCGGGGCGCCCGAGGCGTTGCCGGTCGGGGCGCCGCTCGGGCGGCCCGAGGCGTTGCCGGTGGGCTGCTGACAGCTCTGCTGGCCGGAGTTGGAGCTGCCGGACGACGACGAGTCGCCCGAGCCGCCGCACGCGGTCAGCAGCAGCGGGGACAGCGCGAGCAGAGCCACGGCGGGGACGAGACGTACACGCTTCATGAGAGACAACTCCATTGAGGATGAGGGAGTCCTGAGGAGTGGCACTCAATCAACGGTGCTTAAGGCGTTCTTGGGCCCGCACTGTTCGCCGCCTGTCAAGGAGGTAAAGCGCTCCCCAAGAGGCGGCGCTGACCTGGCAGTTCGCTCCGGGGCGGCGCCTACTCGCTGGTACACGCCCGTGACAGAACGGGGTTCCGGCCGTCGAAACCGGGACGCACCGGCCGGGTTCAGCCGAGGCGGACCCGGGCCAGCTGGCGGGACTGGGCCACCAGGCGGTCCGCGCTGTCCCAGACCTCGGCGTCCTCCTCCAGGAAGCCGCCGGCCAGGTTGCGGGTGGTGATGGAGACGCGCAGCGGGCCGGGGGCGGGGCGGTGGCGGACGTGGACGGTGAGTTCGACCGTGGGGACCCAGCCCTTGAGGCCGATCTCGAACGCGGTGGGCGGCAGCGCGTCCACCGCGAGGAGGAGGGAGAGCGGGTCGGCGTCCCGGCCGTCCGCGAGGCCGAACCAGGAGCGCATCTCGCCCTTGCCGGAGGGCGCGCCGAGGGCCCAGCCGAGGGTGGCCGGGTCCAGCTTGAGCATCAGGCGCTCGGTGATGGCGGAGCTGCCGTCGACCGGGGCCGGGCCGTCCTCGGGGCCGAAGCAGTGCTCCATGGGCGGGAAGGCGGGCGGGGTCGCCGTCGTACGGACGTCGTCGGGGAGGGCGGTGAGGTCGCCGTAGGAGGCGAGGACGCGGATGCGTTCGACCTCGTTGCCCTCGTCGTCGTACTGGAAGAGCGAGGCCTGGCCGGTGGAGAGGGTCCGGCCGGTGCGGACGATGTCCGTGCGGATCACGGCCGGGCCCGGCTGGGAGGCGGTCAGGTAGTGCGCGGAGACGGTGAACGGGTCCGGGTGCGGCAGCGTGTCCGCGAGCGCCCGGCCGAGCACGGCGAGGAGGTAGCCGCCGTTCACGGCGCTGATGATGGTCCAGCCGGCCGAGAGGTCGATGTCGTAGACGCCGGGAGCGCGCCGGGTGACCGCGGTGTCGCGGTCGAACTCGCTGTCGCCGATCACGGCCCGCGTGGATGCTGCTTCAGGCATGCCTGAACAGTACAAGAGTCGATTACTAAGCGGTAGCTTTTGTGATCCACGCACCACCGGTCCGACCACTGCCCGGTCGGCGTCCCACCGGCGTCCCACCGGTAAGGGATCCCCCCGCCGAGTGAGGTTCCGGCAATTTCTAGGTAAGTGTCCGGACACGTCCGTAACCCGGAGCCCGCAATTCCCCTCTATGGGGACATGAGCCTCACCGGGACTCCGTTCCTCTACACGACCGTCGTGCTGTCCGTGGTCGCCCTCATACTGCCGCTCGTCCTGTGGTCGAGGATGCGCGGGCCCAAGGCCGTGCGTGCCGCGGCCCGGGTCCTGATGCTGCTGTTCGCTCAGGCCACCGCGGTGACGCTGATCTTCGTGCTGGTCAACAACGAGAACAACCTGTACGACAACTGGGCCGACCTCCTCGGTACCGGCGACCACGTCCAGCAGGCCGCGAACCTCGGCCAGGACGGTACGGGCGGCATAGCGCTGAAACGGTTGCCCAAGGTGAAGCAGACCTTCACGGCGGCCGACGGGCCGGGCATGCGGGCGGCGGGCGGGGTCGAGGTCACCCAGCTCAAGGGCCGGGTCTCGGGGGTCAACGCCGAGGTCTACGTCTGGCTGCCGCCCCAGTACCACGAGGCGAAGTACCGCAACCACCGCTTCCCGGTCGTGGAGCTGCTGCCGGGCTACCCCGGCTCGGCCAAGGCCTGGTTCGGTTCGCTGAAGGTGACCGAGCAGCTGGAGCCGCTGATGAGAAGCGGCAGAGTCGCGCCCTTCATCCTGGTCGCGCCGCGCACCAACCTGCTGGCCGGGGTGGACACCGGCTGCGCCAACATCCCGGGCACGGTCAACGCGGACAGCTGGCTCAGCATCGACGTGCCGAAGATGGTGACCGACAACTTCCGCGCCGCGGCCGCCCCCGCCAACTGGGCCGTGGCCGGTTACTCGGCGGGCGCGCACTGCGCGGTCAAGCTGGCCGTCGCCCACCCGGACCGCTACCGGGCCGCGGTCAGCCTGTCCGGCTACAACGACCCGATCGGCGAACGCAACTCGCTCGCCGCGCAGAGCGTGACCCTGCGCGAGCAGAACAACCCCTACCTGCTGCTGCGGAAGGCGGCCGCCCCGCCCCGCATCGCGCTCTACATCTCCGGCGAGTCCGGCGACGGCTACCAGGCCGGAGTCGCGCTCGAACAGATCGCCAAGGCTCCGACCACCGTGCACGTGGTGTACCTGCCGCGCAGCGCGGGCGGTCACAACATGGCGCTGTGGCGGCCGCAGGTGCCGACGGTCTTCGAGTGGCTCACGCTCAACATGGGCCAGAGCCGTGCCGGGGCCGGGGCTACTCCTCGCGAACCGTCGAACGCCGGTTCCACGCACGCGGCGCTCGCCAGTGGTAGCGCATCGCGAGCAGGCGCAGTACGAAAGCGGTGACGACCGCGAGCCCGCTGGTGAACGGGGTCAACGCCTCGTAATGGATGCACAGCACCACCGTCGTCGCCCCGACGATCGCCGGGACCGCGTACAGGTCGCGGTCCCAGCGCAGCAGCGAGGGAACCTCGTTGGCGAGCACGTCCCGGAGCACGCCGCCGCCGACCGCGGTGGCGAGCCCCAGGGCTGCGGAGGCGGTGAGGTTGAGGCCGTAGGAGTACGCCTTCGTCGTGCCGCTGACGGCGAACAGGCCGAGGCCGGCCGCGTCGAAGACCAGGACCGACGACTGGATCCGCTCGACGTGCGGATGCAGGAAGAACACCACCAGGGCGGCGATCAGCGGGGTGACGAAGTACCCGAGGTCCGTGAAGGCGGCCGGGGGTACCGCCCCGATGATCACGTCCCGGAAGATCCCTCCGCCCAGCGCGGTGACCTCGGCCATCACCCCGATGCCGAAGAGGTCGAAGTTCTTGCGGACGGCCAGCAGCGCGCCGGAGATCGCGAAGACGAAGATGCCGATCACATCGAGCGTGTGCTGGACGGAGGGAGAGAAGAGTTGCTGGAGCTGCACCCTGACATTGTCACCTGTCAGGGTGCATGAACCTTACAAAGCCAGGCCTACTGGGCGGGCAGGGCGGGTTTCCCTGTGCTGAAGAGCCACGTCTGGAACAGGTCGTCCAGCTGCTGCCCGCTGATCTTCTCCGCGAGGCGGATGAAGTCGGCGGTGTCGGCGTTGCCGTAGCGGTGCAGCTTCGTCCAGGCCGGGAGCAGCTTGAAGAACGCCGTGTCGCCGATGCGCTCGCGCAGCATCTGCAGGGTCATCGCGCCGCGCTGGTAGACGGCGGAGGCGAACATGGTGTCGCGCTGCGGGTCGGCGACGGTGATCTGCCAGAAGGGGTTGTCGGCGGCGCGGGCGTTGTAGCCGGCGAGGAAGGAGTCGTGCGCGGAGCGGGTCCCCTGGTGCTCCGCCCACAGCCACTGGGCGTAGGTGGCGAAGCCCTCGTTGAGCCAGATGTCCTTCCACTGCGCCACGCTCACCGAGTCGCCGAACCACTGGTGGGCCAGCTCGTGCACGATCGTCGACTCGTTGCGCACCGCCGAGTACGCCGGCTTGCTCTGCACCTCCAGCGAGAACCCGGCCTCCGGCATGTCGTCGACGATGGCCCCGGTCTCCTCGAAGGGATAGGGGCCGAAGAGCTGCGACCAGTAGTCGGTGGCGGCGGCGGTGACGGCGTACACGTCGACGTTGTTGCTGTTCGCGAGGACCGGGTCGATGGCGACGTAGATGGGGATCCCGGAGGGGGTCTTCCCGGTCCGCACGTCGAACTTCCCGATGGTGGCGGTGGCCAGGTAGGTCGCCATCGGCCTCGACTCGCGCCAGTGCGCGTACGTCGAGCCGCCCTTGTCGTACGTCGAGACCAGCCGGCCGTTGGAGACACCGGTCAGACCCTCGGGCGCCTTGATCCGGATGTCGTAGGTGGCCTTGTCGGAGGGGTGGTCGCTGGACGGGAACCAGGTGGAGGCCGCGTTGGGCTCGCAGGCGACGAAGACGCCGTCGGCGGTCTTCATCCAGCCGTAGTCCGAGCCGAACACGATGGGGCCGTTGAGGGGCACGGGTATCCCGCCGTAGGTGACCACGACGGTGAATTCGCGGCCCTTGCGGAGCGCGTCCCGCGGGGTGACGGTGATCTCGTCGCCGGTGCGCGTGAACTCGGCACGCCTGCCGTTCACTTCGACCTTGGTGACCTCCAGTTTCTGCAGGTCGAGGTCGAAGGCGGAGAGGTTCTGGGTGGCGCGGGCGGTGAGGGTGGTACGGCCGTCCAGGCGGCCGGTGTCCGGGGCGTAGGCCACGTCCAGGTCGTAGTGGCGGGCGTCGAAGCCGCCGTTGCCGAGCTGCGGGAAGTAGGGGTCGCCGGTGCCGTCGGCGCCCGGGGTGGGGGCAGGGGCGGCGGCTAAGACGAAGGAGGCGGCCGCCGCGGTTGCGACAGCCGCCAGACGTGCCGAACGGGAGAGGCGCATGGGTCGTCCCTTTCGAGCGTGCCGATCAGTAGACGGACACGGTCGACTCTGCGCTCTCCCGTTCGGGCATGTACATGACTTTGCAAAGTCGTGTCATGGGCTACTTGCCGGTTGGCTCCTGTGACTCCTGTGCCTTGCCTGTGGCGTCACCGGCCGCGGACTCCTCGGCGGCCGCCGCCGCGGGCTTCTCCGCGGCTTCGGCCTCGGGCTCCTCGGTCGCTTCGGCCTCGGCCGCAGGCTTCTCCGCGACTTCGGCCGCAGGCTCCTCGGCGACTTCGGCCGCAGGCTCCTCGGCAGCTTCGGCTTCGGCTTCGGCTTCGGCTTCGGCTTCGGCTTCGGGAGCGTCCGTCGTCGCGGTCTCCGTGGCCTCGGCCTGCTCGGCCTGCTCGGCCTGCTCGGCCTGCTCGGCCTGCTTCGGCGACTCCTCCAGGACCGCCTCGCCCACCAGCTCCGAGGCCTCCTTCGCCGCGGTCAGCAGGACCGTGTCCTGCGGGGCCTGGTCGGCGAAGTTCTCCGGGTGGTGGCACGCCACCCGCTGGCCCGGGCGGAGTTCGAGGAGCGGCGGCTCCGTCGTCCGGCAGATCTCCGTCGCCTTCCAGCACCGGGTGTGGAAGCGGCAGCCGGACGGCGGGGCGATCGGCGACGGCACGTCACCGCGGAGCAGGATGCGCTCGCTCTTCTGCCCGCGGCGCTTCGGGTCCGGCACCGGCACGGCCGACATCAGGGCCTTGGTGTACGGGTGCATCGGCGACTCGTACAGCTTGGTGCTGTCGGCGAGTTCGACGATCTTGCCGAGGTACATCACCGCGACCCGGTCCGAGACGTGCCGGACGACGGAGAGGTCGTGGGCGATGATCACGTAGGTGAGGCCCAGCTCCTCCTGGAGGTCGTCCATGAGGTTGACGACCTGCGCCTGGATCGACACGTCCAGCGCGGAGACGGGCTCGTCGGCCACCACCAGCTTCGGCTTCAGGGCGAGCGCGCGGGCGATGCCGATGCGCTGGCGCTGACCGCCGGAGAACTCGTGCGGGTAGCGGTTGTAGTGCTCGGGGCTCAGGCCCACCAGCTCCAGGAGGCGCTGGACCTCCTTCTTCACCCCGCCCTCCGGCTCGACGCCCTGCAGCCGGAACGGCGCGGAGACGATCGAGCCGATGGTGTGCCGGGGGTTCAGGGAGCCGTACGGGTCCTGGAAGATCATCTGGATGTCGCGGCGCAGCGGGCGCATCTTCGAGGTGGACAGGTGCGTGATGTCCTGGCCCTCGAAGGTGACCTTGCCGCCGGTCGGGTCCTGGAGGCGGGTGATGACCCGGCCCATGGTCGACTTGCCGCAGCCCGACTCGCCGACGACGCCGAGGGTTTCGCCCTTGCGGACCTCGAAGTCGATGCCGTCGACGGCCTTCACCGCGCCGACCTGGCGCTGCAGGATGCCCTTCTTGATCGGGAAGTGCTTCTCCAGGCCCTCGACCTTCAGCAGCACCTCCCGGTCCGCGGAGGCCTTCCCGGAAGCCGACGCCTGCTGCGGGATGACGGCGTCATCGGATTTCTTCGTGTCGCTCACAGCTTCGGCGCAATCTCTTCGGTCCAGATCCGCGTGCGGTCCTCGGCCGAGAGGTGGCAGGCGGACCAGTGGCCGCCGTCGACCTGCTGCAGCTCGGGGCGGACCGTGCGGGTGACGTTCCCCTTGGGGAGGTCCGCGTACGGGCAGCGCGGGTGGAAGGCGCAGCCCGAGGGGACGTTGATGAGGCTCGGCGGCTGGCCCTTGACCGGGATGAGCCGGTCGGAGGTCTCCCGGTCGATGCGCGGCATCGAACCCAGCAGGCCCCAGGTGTACGGGTGCTGCGGCTTCTCGAAGATCTCGTCGACCGGGCCGCGCTCCACGCACCGGCCGCCGTACATCACCAGGACGTCGTCGGCGATCTCGGCCACCACACCCAGGTCGTGGGTGATGAGGATGACCGCGGAGCCGAACTCCTTCTGGAGGTCGCGGATCAGGTCGAGGATCTGCGCCTGGACGGTGACGTCGAGGGCCGTGGTCGGCTCGTCCGCGATGAGCAGCTCGGGGTTGTTGACCAGCGCCATGGCGATCATGGCGCGCTGGCGCATACCGCCGGAGAACTCGTGCGGGTAGCCGTCGACGCGCTTGGCGGGCTCGGGGATGCCGACGCGGTCGAGCATCTCGATGGCGCGGGTGCGGGCGACCTTCTTGCTGACGTTGTGGTGGACCCGGTACGCCTCGACGATCTGGTCGCCGACCTTGTAGTACGGGTGCATCGCGGACAGCGGGTCCTGGAAGATCATCGCCATCTCACGGCCGCGGAGCCGGCGCACCTCGTCCGGGGACGCGCTCACCAGCTCCTTGCCGCCGAGCCAGATCTCGCCGGACATCCGCACGTTCTTGCCGCGGGCGCCGAGCCGGTGCAGGCCCATGATGGCCAGCGAGGTGACGGACTTGCCGGAGCCGGACTCGCCGACGATGGAGAGGGTCTTGCCCTTCTCCAGCGAGAAGCTGAGGCCGTCGACGGACTTGACGATGCCGTCGTCCGTCGGGAAGTGCACCTTGAGGTCGCGGACTTCGAGGAAGGCGTCGGACGGGGCGGCCGGCGTGGGCTCGCCCACGGCGGCGCCGGTCTTGGAGAGTTCGGTCACGAGAGCCTCACCCGCGGGTCGGCGGCCGCGTAGAGCAGGTCCACCAGGAGATTTGCGATCACGACGAAGAAGGCGGCGAGCAGGGTCACGCCGAGGATCGGGGGCAGGTCGTTGTCGTCGATGGCCTGCACCGCGTACTGGCCGATGCCGTGCAGCGAGAACACGGTCTCGGTGATCACCGCGCCGCCGAGCAGCAGACCGAGGTCCATGCCGAAGACGGTGATGATCGGGGTGAGCGCGGCGCGCAGTCCGTGCCGGACGACGACCTTGCGCTCGCGCAAGCCCTTGGCGCGGGCCGTGCGGATGTAGTCCTCGTTCATCGTCTCCAGCATGCCCGAGCGGGTGAGCCGCGCGTAGATGGCCGAATACAGGAGCGCGAGCGAGCACCAGGCGGGGATCAGGGTGTTGGCCCATTGCGCCGGGTTCTCGGTGAGCGGGACGTACGTTCGGCCGAAGATCGGCCATTGGTAGGTGAAGAGCAGGATCGCCAGGTTGCCCGTGAAGAACATGGGCAGCGAGACGCCGGCGAGGGCCACACCCATGAAGGTGCGGTCGAAGAAGGAGCGGGGCTTCAGCGCGGAGATCACGCCGATCGCCACGCCGGAGACCAGCCACAGCACGGCCGCGCCGAGGGCCAGCGACAGGGTCACCGGCATCCGGGAGGTCAGCTGCGGCCAGACCGCCTGGTGGGTCTTGAAGGAGTAGCCGAAGCACGGTGCGTCACAGTGCACCGTGGTGGGGCCCAGGTCATAGGTGGCGCCGGAGACGATCCCCTTGATGAAGTGCCAGTACTGGACGTAGACGGGCTGGTCCAGACCGAGGTTGTGCTTGACCGCGGCGATGTCCGCCTTCGACGGGCTCTTGCCGATGTACTGCTGCGCCAGCTGATCAGCGGTCTGCCCGGCGAGTCGCGGCAGCACGAAGAAGATGGCGAAGGTGACCGCGGAGACGACCAGCAGCAGGATCACCGCTGCGAGCGTCCGACGGAGGATGTACGAGATCACGGGGATCGGCGCTGGTGCCCGCGGGCCTCTCGGCCCGCGGGCACCAATGCCTTCACCTGCCTTCCGGGGCTGCTACTTCGACGCTACGCCGATGTTGAGGTAGTCGTACTGACCGCTGAAGGCCGCCGTGGAAACCAGGTTGGTGAAGGTGGTCGGGCGGGCCAGCAGGACCTTGAAGTAGGTCAGCGGCACGAGGGCGGCGTCGTCCATGGTCTGCTTGTCGATCTGCGTGTAGATGCTGTTGCGCTCGGTGGTGTCCTGGGTACCGATCGCCTTCGCCAGCAGGTCGTTGACCGTCTTGTTGTCGTACTGCGACAGGTTGGTGTTACCGGACTGGCTGATCGCCTGGCCGTTCAGGATCTGCTGCAGGAAGCCGTAGCCGGAGGGCCAGTCGGCACCCCACTGCATCATCATCAGGCCGACGTTCTGCTTGTTGGCGAAGTTCGGCACACCCGCGTAGTCGGTGAAGTACTTGCCCGACGGGTACTGCTTGAGGGTGGCGTTGATGCCGACGGCCTTCAGCGAGTTGATGATCGCCGTGGCGGCGTCGATCTCCTGCGGGCGGTCCGAGCGGGCCGTGATGTTGGTGTTGATCGACGTCTTGCCGCAGGCCTTCAGCTGCGCCTTGGCCTTGGTCACGTCACCCTTGTTGCCGGTGGTGGCGTAGACGTCCGACTTGGTGTAGCCCGGGATGTCCGGGGGCAGCACCGTGGTGGCGACGTCACCGCGGATCGGGCCGCCCTCGGCGGTCTGCACCGAGACCTTGTCGATCGCGTACTCGACGGCCTTGCGGCAGGCGACGTTGTCGAACGGCTTCAGCTTGGTGTTGATCGCCATGTAGACCAGACGGCCACCGTAGGTGTTGTCCGTGTTGGCCTTCTTGCTGGCGTCGGTGAGCACCTGGGCCTGCGTGGCGGCCTGGACACCCGTGCCGCCGAGGTCGATCGCGTCGCCGGCCTCGACGTCCTTGTCGATCGTCTCGGCGTTGACCTTCAGGTTGACGACGATCTTGTCCGGCAGCTGCTTGCGCAGCGGGTCGGTCTTCGGGTCCCAGTTCTTGTTGCGGACCAGCACGGCCTGCTTGCCGTCCTGGTAGCTCTGGAACTGGTACGAGCCCGAGGACACGATGTTCTTGACGTAGTCGACGCCGGTGTCCTTGGCCTGCGGGACCGGGGCCGTCTGCGGGGCCGAGACCAGGTAGTCGAACTCCTGGAAGGCCTGCTTCAGGTGGAAGACGATCGTGGTGTCGTCCGGGGTCTCGATGGACGCCAGGCCCTTGGCGCTCTTGTCCTTGTAGGGGCCCTTGTACTTGTCGCCGCCGACCAGGAACTGCTGGAAGTAGTTCGGGCCGAGGGAGAGCACGTCACGCGCGAAGTTGGAGCGCTCGACGGCGTACTTGACGTCCTTGGACGTGATGACCGTGCCGTCCTGGTACTTCACGCCCGAACGCAGCTTGTACGTCCAGGTCTTGCCGCCGTCGCTCGGGACGCCCTTGCTCGCGGCGAGGTCCGGGACCAGGGTGTTGCCCTTGGAGCCGGGGCCGGGCTCGAACGTCATCAGCGGGCGGGCGTACAGCCGGCTGAAGTTGTACATGTACGCGTAGTACGTGTTACCGGGGTCGAACGAGTCCGGGACGTCGGACAGTTCGTAGGTGACCGTCCCGCCCTTCTTGTCGGACGCGTTGACGACACCCTTGGTAGCCGCGTTGGCCGCGGCGGAGCTGCCGCCACCGTTGCCGTCCTTGTTGTCATCGGCCTTGCTGCACCCTGCAACCAGCAGGGTGGCGGAGCCGATGGCCGCGATCGCGGCCAGCGCTGACCTTCGCATGATGGGCGGGTTCCCCTCCATTGTCGGAAACTTTTCGGGCTCTCGGTGGCAGCAGACGTCAGCGGCTGCGCGGGTCGAGAGCGTCGCGGAGACCGTCACCGAGCAGGTTGAACGCCAGCACGGTCACGAAGATGGCAAGGCCGGGCACGATCATGTACTCGGGATCGACCTGGTAGTACGTCACCGCTTCGCGGAGCATGCCGCCCCAGGAAGCCTGCGGGGGCTGGATGCCGACGCCGAGGAAGCTGAGGGACGCCTCGAAGAGGATGTTGGTCGGGATCAGCAGCGTCGAGTAGACGATGATCGGGCCGACCAGGTTGGGCATCAGCTCGCGGAACAGGATGTACGGGCCCTTGGCGCCCATGCCGCGGGAGGCGTCGACGAACTCGCGCTCCCGGAGGGCGAGGGTCTGGCCGCGCACGATGCGGCCCAGGTACGGCCAGTTGAAGAAGCCGATGACGAAGATCAGCACGCTCAGGTGCAGCGGCAGTCCGTTGAGGCCGAACGCGCCGCCCTGGAGGGTGGCGGAGATGGCGATGGCGAACAGCAGGAGGGGGAAGGCCAGGAAGGTGTCCATCAGCCGGCTGATGATCGAGTCGACACGGCCGCCGTAGTAGCCCGCGACGACGCCCATGATCGCGCCGATCACGTTGGACAGGATCGTCGAGCCGAAGGCGACCACCAGCGACACCCAGGAGCCCTCCAGGATCCGGGTGGCGATGTCGCGGCCGAACTTCGGGTCCACGCCGAGCGGGTGATCGAGGCTCATGCCGCCCCAGCCGCCGGTCGGCAGCGAGGTGTTGGCGTCGATCAGCTCCTGGTGGAAGGCGTTGGGGTCGAGACCGAACAGGGCCTGGATGGGGCGGGCGAGGATCGCGACGAGAATCAGCAGAACGACAACGATGCCGCCGGCCACGGCGACCCTGTCCTTCTTGAACCGGGTCCAGGCGATCTGCCCGAGGGAACGACCCTCGATCTGCCCCTTACCGGCACCCTCCAGCACAGCTTCCGGCTGTGCTTCGGATGCCGCTCCGGTGGTCTCGATCGGTGCGGTCACGGTGAGCGACCCCTCTCGCCGGCGGTGACCGGCCTACGCCAGCCGCGGATTGCGGCTTTGTCGACTTGCTCGATCATGAGGTTTAAACAGACCTCACGTCTGACTGGCGAGTCTTCAGCGTCGTCGCGATCACCCGCCAGATCTGACGAAGAAAGTATGCGCAACCGTGATGCAGTCCGAGGGATTCCGTTATCCGAACAGTGGGTAACGCCCCCCGGACGCCGGTCACTTGGGACAGAACGCCGAATCCGGCCGGAACGGAACGTTCCACCGTCATCTACGCGCGGAGAAATGTGTTCGTTACGTAAATCTTGTGAACCCTCCCGGCCGGCCCGCCGGGAGGGCACCCCGTCGCGTCAGTAACCGCCCTGGGCCGGCGGGTACCCGTAACCCGTCGCCGGCGCGGGCGGCAGCGCCGCGTGCGCCTCACGGTCGTAGAACGGCCGTGCCGTCGCCCGCATCCACATCACGACCGGGTCGTACTCGTCGGTCATCGCCACCGTCGACACCGGCAGCCCGTCCGGCACCGCCCCGATCGACTGCTGCATCATCCCCCGCACCGAGTCCACGGCCGGCGGCGAGGTGTCGTACACGTCCAGGCCGATCGCGAGGTACGGCGCCCCGAGGGCCGGCTGCACCCAGGCGCGGCGCAGCGAGCGGACCGCGGGGGTGCGGTGGGCGTTCTGCGCGAGCAGGGCGTAGAACTGCGGGATCTCGATGGCCGGTTCGGCGAGCCGCAGCGGGCCGGCCGGCTGGCGGTCCAGGCCGGTGGCGATGCGGCGCAGGTCCAGCCAGGGGATGCCGACGCCGCCGCCCGGGGCGTGCGGGTTGAGCCAGAGCCCGAAGTGGTCGGGGTAGAGCGTGCGGGCCACGTCGACGCCGTCGACCACCTCGTACGAGCGGTTCCAGCCGCTCGCGGAGAGTTCCTGGGCCGAGGTCACGCAGGGGGCGTAGCCGTGGCCCTCGACCTCCATGTTCCCGTACTGGGCGTCGGGGGAGCCGGCCTGGCCGTGCCAGAGCAGCATCCAGATCTGGCCGGAGGAGGGCGTGGCGAGGGCGCGGAGGAGTGCCTCGTAGGCGTCGTAGCGCCCGGGGGTTACCTGGCGCAGCATGTGCTCGACCTGTCCGGTCGCCGCGGTGCCGCTGGCGCTCACGTGTTACCGCCCCTTCATCTGGTGCCCCGCGTCTGGAGGGCGCCCCGCGTTTGGAGACAGCTTATGCGCCCAGGGGGCGGGGGCCGATTGTCCGTGCGCGGGTGCGGCTCCGTGGTGGCTGGTCGCGCCCACGCGGCGGAGCCGCACACGAGTACAGCCCCGCCCCTTGGTTGGCTGTCCTGAGGGCGCTTCTAGTGACCGTACTGATAGAAGGGGCGCACGTTCTCCCGCATCCAGTGGCCCACCGGGTCGTCCGCCACGTCGAGCAGGACCAGGTTGACCGGCCACTTCACCGGCACCCGGCCCAGCGCCTTGCCCAGGGCCGCCAGCGGCAGGGCGCGCAAGTCGCCCTCCCACTGGGAGAGTTCGACGCCCACGAACATCACCGGGTCCGCCGTCTCGACCGCGGCGAGGCAGCGGCGGGCCGAGGCGACCACGCCGATCGCCGCGAACTCCGCCGACGCCGCGGCCAGGAAGTCCATCGGGTCGTCCTGCCAGTCCGGCTCGAAGAGGCGGACCCGGCCGCCGGAGGCGGGGCCGTCCAGTTCGCTGCGGCCGGCCCGGCAGAGCTGGGCGACCGCCTCCGGCGGCAGCGGGACACCGACCACTCCCCCGGGGTTCACGGCGATGCCGACCTGCGGGGGCAGCCCGCGGGCGAACTCGACCGCCGGGGCGATCGTGTACGACAGGTGGGAGCCGGCCACCAGGCGGAACTGCTCCTCGGAGCTGAAGACCGGCACGTACACCTGGCCCTCGATCTGCGTGGTGGGCAGGTCCAGCGGGCCGCTGTGCGGGCCGCCGCCCTCCGGCAGCGGGATCCACAGGAAGCTCCGGCCCAGTACCTCGATGAGCCGGCCCGCCGCCGCGGGCACGCCGAGGGAGGCCGACAGGACCTCCTCCAGTTCGTTGCCGGGCCACCCGCCGTGCGGGTGGGGGTGCGCCTGTGCCGGGAAGTCCGCGGGAATGTCCGCCGGGAAGTCCATCTGCCTACCGCCTGCTGGAAACCGCTGCTGAGGCTGGAAAGGCTAGCGGGTGACGCCGACAAAGCCACCCCACCAGCCGGTTCGGCCCGCGAACACGATCTCCGCGAGGGCGATCCCTGCGAAGGCGATCCCTGCGAACACGGTCTCCGCGAAGGCGATCTCCGCGAGAGCGGCCTCAGCACGCCTCAGCGCGCGAAGTCGATCCGGCGCAGTACGTCCGCCGCGTCCCGGTCGAGCAGGACCGCCGAGCCGACCCCCTCGGGCAGCCTGCCCTGCTCCGCCGCACGCAGCAGCCGGCCGGCGGCCCGGCGGTGGCGCAGGAAGGCGTACCGGGAGACGCCCCGGCCGCGCTCGCGCTGGCCGTCCAGTGCCGTGCCCGGCGTGACGTCGAGGAGCAGCAGGTGCAGGGTGCCGCCGCGGCGGCGGGCCGCCCGGGCCAGCCAGTCCCGGACCCACGCCTGGGTCCCGCAGTCGTGCACGACCACGCCCTCGCGGGTGCCGAGGGCCCGGCGCAGCCCGGCGTAGTGGGCGAGGCGGACCAGCGGGCGGTAGACGGCGTACGGCAGGAGGCGGGCCAGGCGGGCGTCCCAGCGGTCCCGGGTGTCCTGGGAGTCGATGCGGATGCCCTGGACGGTGCGGTGCATCAGGGTGGACTTGCCGCTGCCGGGCAGTCCGGTCACCACCACCAGGTCGCGGGGGCCGAAGAGCAGGCCGTGCGGGCTGCGCCCGGCGCGGTCGCGCAGGTCGCGGACGACCGGTGCGGGAAGCTCGCCGCACCGCTCGCGGGCCGGGGCCGTCGGCTGCTGGGGCAGGGCGATGCCCGTCGTCGTCGCGTATGCCGTGGTCCTTGTCACCGTGATCTTCCTCCCTGGGGGTTCAGGAAAGGTTCTCCCCACTTAACGTAAAGAGAAGGTAATGCACGGTGTCTCGCGGTTCCGTTCGCGTCCTGCCACAGACCCGTCACAGAACGGAGCGGCCGGTCCGGCCTGCCATGGCGCCGGGCGGCGTGCAATGATGTCCGCGCCAACTGCATACCGGCCGCTTGAATCCGCGCGGGAGAGTCCCCAGCCGTCTTCGCTGGGGCGCCGAAGGAGCAAGTCCCTCCCTTGAATCTCTCAGGCCCCGTTACCGCGCGGGCGAGGCACATCTGAAAAGCGGGCCGCTGTGTCAGTGGCTCCACCCAAGGTGCAAGCCGTGATCACTCAGGTGATCAGGGCGAACCTCTCAGGTTCCGATGACAGATGGGGAGGACAGCCCTCGCCTGTCATGCCCTTGGGACCTCCGGGAGACGACCGACCGATGAGCAGTACCGATTCCGCCGCACCCCGCCGTACCGCGCTCGATGCCCTGCACCGCTCGCTCGGCGCGACCATGACCGACTTCGCCGGCTGGGACATGCCCCTGCGCTACGGCTCCGAGCGCGACGAGCACGTCGCGGTACGGACCCGGGCCGGGCTCTTCGACCTCTCCCACATGGGCGAGATCACCGTGACCGGCCCGCAGGCCGCCGCCCTGCTGAACCACGCCCTGGTCGGCAACATCGCCTCCGTCGGCGTGGGCCGGGCCCGCTACACCATGATCTGCCGCGCCGACGGCGGCATCCTGGACGACCTGATCGTCTACCGGCTGGCCGAGACCGAGTACCTGGTCGTCGCCAACGCCTCCAACGCCCAGGTCGTCCTCGACGCGCTCACGGAGCGGTCCGCCGGGTTCGACGCCGAGGTGCGCGACGACCGGGACGCGTACGCGCTGATCGCCGTCCAGGGCCCGGAGTCCCCCGGCATCCTCGCGTCCCTCACCGACGCCGACCTGGACGGACTGAAGTACTACGCCGGGCTGCCCGGCACCGTCGCCGGCGTCCCGGCGCTGATCGCCCGCACCGGGTACACCGGCGAGGACGGCTTCGAGCTGTTCGTGAAGCCGGAGCACGCGGTGGAGCTGTGGCAGGCGCTGACCAAGGCCGGTGAGGCCGCCGGCCTGGTGCCGTGCGGGCTGTCCTGCCGGGACACACTGCGCCTCGAAGCGGGCATGCCGCTGTACGGGCACGAGCTCACCACCTCGCTCACCCCCTTCGACGCCGGGCTCGGCCGGGTGGTGAAGTTCGAGAAGGAGGGCGACTTCGTGGGGCGCGCGGCGCTCGCCGAGGCCGCCGCCCGTGCGGAGCAGAACCCGCCGCGGGTGCTCGTCGGCCTGGTCGCCGAGGGCCGCCGGGTGCCGCGCGCCGGCTACCAGGTGGTCGCCGGCGGCGAGGTGATCGGCGAGGTCACCTCGGGCGCCCCCTCCCCGACCCTGGGCAGGCCGATCGCCATGGCGTACGTCGACGCGGCGCACTCGGCACCGGGCACGGCGGGCGTCGGCGTGGACATCCGCGGCAGTCACGAGCCGTACGAGGTCGTGCCGCTGCCGTTCTACAAGCGCCGGAAGTGATCGCCTCCGCGAGCGCCGGCAACGGCCACCGAGCGTGATCCGGCGCACATCGCCGCTGGTCACGCACGTTTCCAGCAGTCCCCCCTTCACCAGCACTCCCCCGCGTACAGGAGAATTCAGGCCATGAGCAACCCCCAGCAGCTGCGTTACAGCAAGGAGCACGAGTGGCTGACGGCCGCCGAGGACGGCGTGGCGACGGTCGGCATCACGGAGCACGCGGCCAACGCGCTCGGTGACGTCGTCTTCGTCCAGCTCCCGGCGGTCGGCGACACGGTGACCGCGGGCGAGTCCTGCGGCGAGCTGGAGTCGACCAAGTCGGTGTCCGACCTGTACGCGCCGGTCACCGGTGAGATCACCGCGGTCAACGAGGACGTCGTCGACGACCCGTCCCTGGTGAACTCGGCCCCCTTCGAGGGCGGCTGGCTGTTCAAGGTGCGCATCGCGGACGAGCCGGAGGACCTGCTCTCCGCCGACGAGTACACCGCCTTCACCGCCGGCTGAGGAGTCGTAGAACGGATGTCTGAGTTGTCGCTTCTGAACACGCCCCTGCACGAGCTCGACCCGGAGGTCGCCGCCGCGGTCGACGCCGAGCTGGTGCGCCAGCAGTCCACCCTGGAGATGATCGCCTCGGAGAACTTCGCTCCGCTCGCGGTCATGGAGGCGCAGGGCTCGGTCCTCACCAACAAGTACGCCGAGGGCTACCCGGGCCGCCGCTACTACGGCGGCTGCGAGCACGTCGACGTCACCGAGCAGATCGCCATCGACCGGGTGAAGGAGCTGTTCGGCGCCGAGTACGCCAACGTGCAGCCGCACTCCGGTGCCTCCGCCAACCAGGCGGCCCTGTTCGCGCTGGCCCAGCCCGGCGACACCATCCTGGGCCTGGACCTCGCCCACGGCGGCCACCTGACCCACGGCATGCGGCTGAACTTCTCCGGCAAGCAGTTCGACGTGGTCGCCTACCACGTCGACGACGCCGGTCTGGTCGACATGGCCGAGGTGGAGCGGCTCGCCAAGGAGCACCGGCCGAAGGTGATCATCGCGGGCTGGTCGGCGTACCCGCGGCAGCTGGACTTCGCGGAGTTCCGCCGGATCGCCGACGAGGTCGAGGCGTACCTGTGGGTCGACATGGCCCACTTCGCCGGCCTGGTCGCGGCGGGGCTGCACCCGAACCCGGTCCCCTACGCGGACGTGGTCACCTCCACCACCCACAAGACGCTGGGCGGCCCGCGCGGCGGGATCATCCTCGCCCGCCAGGCCTTCGCGAAGAAGCTGAACTCGTCCGTCTTCCCGGGCTTCCAGGGCGGTCCCCTGGAGCACGTGATCGCGGCGAAGGCGGTCTCCTTCAAGGTCGCCGCCTCGGAGGACTTCAAGGAGCGCCAGCGTCGTACGGTGGAGGGAGCACGCATCCTGGCGGAGCGGCTCACCGCCGCCGACGCCCGCGAGGCCGGCGTGAGCGTCCTGTCCGGCGGCACGGACGTCCACCTGATCCTCGTCGACCTGCGCGCGTCCGAGCTGGACGGGCAGCAGGCCGAGGACCGCCTCCACGAGGTCGGCATCACGGTCAACCGCAACGCCGTCCCGAACGACCCGCGGCCGCCGATGGTCACCTCGGGTCTGCGGATCGGCACCCCGGCGCTGGCCACCCGGGGCTTCACGGCCGAGGACTTCGCCGAGGTCGCGGACGTGATCGCCGAGACCCTGAAGCCGTCCTACGACGCCCAGGCCCTCCGGGCCCGGGTGGTGGCCCTGACCGACAAGTACCCGCTGTACCCCGGCCTGAACAAGTAGTTCCCTGGTGGGGGCACCCGACGACGTGTGCCCCCACCCTCTTTGGAGGAGTTCCCGTGGCCATCTCGGTCTTCGACCTGTTCTCGATCGGCATCGGCCCGTCGAGCTCCCACACCGTCGGCCCGATGCGCGCGGCCCGCATGTTCGCCGTCCGCCTGCGCAACGAGGACCTGCTGCCCGCCGTCGCCTCCATACGCGCCGAGCTGTACGGCTCCCTGGGCGCGACCGGCCACGGGCACGGCACCCCGAAGGCGGTGCTGCTCGGCCTGGAGGGCGCCTCGCCGCGCACCGTGGACGTGGAGACCGCGGACGACCGCGTCGAGACGATCAAGACCACGAAGCGCCTGTCCCTCCTCGGCGAGCACGAGATCCCGTTCTCCTTCGACAACGACCTGAAGCTCCACCGCCGCAAGGCGCTCCCCTACCACGCGAACGGCATGACCCTCTGGGCCCACGACGCGTCCGGGGCCGAACTCCTCGCCAAGACGTACTACTCGGTCGGCGGCGGGTTCGTCGTCGACGAGGAGGCGGTCGGCGCGGACCGCATCAAGCTGGACGACACGGTCCTGAAGTACCCCTTCCGCACCGGCGACGAGCTGCTCCGCCTGACGCAGGAGACCGGTCTGTCGATCTCCGCGCTGATGCTGGAGAACGAGCGGGCCTGGCGCACCGAGGAGGAGATCCGCGAGGGCCTGCTGGACATCTGGCGGGTGATGCAGGCGTGCGTCTCCCGCGGCATGGCCCGCGAGGGCATCCTGCCGGGCGGGCTCCGGGTGAAGCGCCGGGCCGCCGTGACCGCCCGCCAGCTGCGCGCCGAGGGCGACCCGCTGGCGCACGCGATGGAGTGGATCACGCTCTACGCGATGGCCGTGAACGAGGAGAACGCGGCGGGCGGCCGGGTGGTCACCGCCCCCACGAACGGCGCGGCCGGCATCATCCCCGCCGTCCTGCACTACTACCTCAACTTCGTCCCCGGCGCGGACGAGGACGGCGTCGTCCGCTTCCTCCTCGCGGCCGGCGCGATCGGCATGCTCTTCAAGGAGAACGCGTCCATCTCCGGCGCCGAGGTCGGCTGCCAGGGCGAGGTCGGCTCGGCCTGCTCGATGGCGGCGGGCGCGCTCGCCGAGGTCCTCGGCGGCTCCCCCGAACAGGTCGAGAACGCGGCCGAGATCGGCATGGAACACAACCTCGGCCTCACCTGCGACCCGGTCGGCGGCCTCGTCCAGATCCCCTGCATCGAACGCAACGGCATGGCCGCGGTCAAGGCGGTCACCGCGGCCCGCATGGCCATGCGCGGCGACGGCTCCCACAAGGTGTCCCTCGACAAGGTCATCAAGACCATGAAGGACACCGGCGCCGACATGAGCGTGAAGTACAAGGAGACGGCCCGGGGCGGGCTGGCGGTGAACATCATCGAGTGCTGAGGGACGGGCCCTGACCGGCATGTTCGTTACTTCCCGGACGGCCGGCACGACGTCATCCGGCCGGGGCTGCCGGACAGGGCGGGTGGTAGCGCACTCCGGGTAGGTAGTGCTCCCACTCGCCGCGGGTGAGGGAGGGGCTTGCGACAGCACAGACGCGTGCCGTGGCGCGGTCGATGTCGGTTTCCCACAGGCGCAGGGTGTGGTCGTTGCCGCCGGCGGCAAGGGTGTGGCCGTCCGGGCTGAACGTCACCGCGGGAACCGCGAGTTCGTTTCCGGCGAGGTCGGCCAGTTCCCTGGGGCGGCGGGGGTCGCGCACGTCCCACACCTGGGCCCTTGTGCCGCCGTCGCCGGTGGCCAGGCGGCGGCCGTCCGGAGCGAAGGCCAGCGCGTACACGAAGTGGGTGTAGCCGGTCAGCAGGGCCAGTTGCCGCGGGTGGCGGGGGTCGGTCATGTCCAGGAGCCGTACGGTGTTGTCGGCAGTGTTCACCGTGGCCAGGAGGCGGCCGTCGGGGCTGAAGGAACCGGGCCGGACGGAGTCGGCGGAGAAGGCGAAGTCCCTTGTCCTCGGCCGGCGTGGGTCGGTGATGTCCCACAGCGCGGACGGCCTTTCGTTGCTGCCGGTGGCCAGTGTGCGGCCGTCCGGACTGAACACGGCCGCTCCGCCGTCCCCCAGATACCCGCCGAGGCGCGCCAGCGGTCTGGGGCTGTCCGGGTCGGTCACGTCCCAGAGCCGTACCGTCCGCAGCCCGGCGGTGGCGAGCGTGCGGCCGTCCGGGCTGAAGGAGGCCGTCGCCACTTCGCCCGCGTGCGGCTCGATCACGCTCAGCTGCCGGGCGTCGCGGGGGTCGCGCACGTTCCACAGCCACACCGTTCCGTCGTTGCTCGCGGTCGCCAGCGTGCGCCCGTCCGGGCTGAACGCCACGGAGCGGATGAAGTCCCGCTGGCCGGTCAGCGTCGCCAGCAGGAGCCGGGGGCGGCCGGGGGTGACGTCCCACAGCCGTACGGTGTTGTCCCAGCTGCCGGAGGCGAGGATGCGGCCGTCCGGGCTGAACGCGACGGTGTCGATGACGTCGCCGTGGCGGAACAGGGGGAGTTCACGCAGATCGTGCAGCACCGAGCCGGCTGCCAGCATGGTCCCGTCGGGACTGAACGCGGCTGAGTAGACCCCGTTCGGAAGGTCGGTGAGCAGGCTCGGCCGCCGGGGGTCGGACATGTCCCAGAGGAGGGTGCCGCCGCCGGTGGAGGCCAGCGTGCGGCCGTCCGGGCTGAAGGCCACGGACCACACCAGCGCGGTGTGGCCGGTCAGGGTGGCCAGGGAGCGGGGCGCGGTGGGGCGGGTGATGTCCCAGACGCGGACCGTGTGGTCCCAGCTCGCGGTGGCGAGCGTGTGTCCGTCCGGGCTGAAGGCCGCCGACTGCACCTTGCGGGTGTGTCCTGTCAGCACCCCCTGCTTCTTCGGGGCGTGCGGGTCACTGACGTCCCACAACCGTACGGTGGTGTCGCCGGTGGTGGCCAGCAGGCGTCCGTCGGAACTGAAGGCCACCGACGTGAGGCTGTCGCTGTGGCCTCGGAGCACGGCCAGCCGCCGCGGCCGGTGCGGGTCGCCGACGTCCCACAACTCCGCCGTTCTGTCCTGCCCGGCCGTGGCCATGGTCCGGCCGTCCGGGCTGAGCGCCACCCAGGTGACGGCACCGGTCCGGTCGGTGAGTGTGCCGAGCACGCGGGGGTTCCGGGTGTCGGTGACGTCCCACAGCACCACCTCGTCGCCGTCGGCCGTGGCGAGGACGTCGCCGGTCCGGTCGAAGGCGACGGCGTGAAACGCACCTGGGCGGCGGATGACGGTCAGCGTGCGGGGACGCCGAGGGTCCCGCACGTCCCAGAGCCGGACGGCTCGGTCCCAGCCTGCCGTGGCGAGTACGGATCCCGTCGGGGAGAACGCCAGCGACACCAGGTCGCTGGTGTGGCCGGTCAGCGGTGCGGCGTACGGCGTGGCCGAGGCGCTGAGCAGGCCGTCACGGGTCTCCGGTGTCGGGGCCAGCCGGTAGGCGGCGAGCCCGAGTTGGGCCGCGAGGGCCGGATTGCTCCCGCGGATGTCGGCTGACGCTGCCGACGCCTGCCGGGCGAGGGCCGCGTCGCGCTCGTCGATGGTGGCCTGCCGGGCCCGTGCCGCCAGCACGGCGGAGGTGACGGCCACCATCAACGCGGCGGTGAGCAGCGCGAGGAGCTGCCACAGGCGTCGTGTACGGCGACGGGTCGCGGCCTCGACGGCGGTCGCCGCGGCGCGGCTCTCGGACAGGAACCGGCGCTCGCGCTCGGTGAGCAGGTCCTCGTGGGCGTCGGCCCATTCGGTTGCCGCCTCCAGCCGGGTGCCCCGCAGGAGGCTGTGCTCGTCGCGCTGCCCGCTCTCCCACACGTCGGTGGCGTCAGTGAGACGGCGGTGGATCCGCAGCCCGTTGCGGTCCTCGGTGAGCCAGTTCCCCAATCGTGGCCAGTTGCCTATGAGGGCTTCGTGGGTGATGTCGAGCCAGTCCCGGTCGAGCGTGAGCAACCGGCGCGCAGCCAGTGCCTCGACAACGGCAGTCGTGTCGGGACGCGCGTCCAACTCGCGCCGGTGGATGCGGCGCTTGGTGTCCTCGGTGCCCTCGCCCAGCGCCGTAAGGCGCAGGAAGATCCCGCGTGCCAGGTCCTGCTGGGCCGGGGACAACGCCTGGTAGGCGGCCTCGGCGCTGTGCGCGACCGCGTGCCGGATGCCGCCGGCCGCTCGATAGCCGTCCACGGTGAGACGGTTGCCGCTGCGCCGTCGCCAGGTCTCGGCCATGGCGTGCGAGACCAGCGGCAGCGCACCGGGCTGGCCCGTCGCGTCGGCGACCACGGCCGCCAGCAGCGGGCTCTCCACGCTGTACCCCGCGCCGATCGCCGGTCGCGTCACGGCCTCACGCAGTTCCTCGCCGCTCATGGGCCCGACCATGACCTGCGCGTCCCGCAACGCGTCGGCCAGATCCGGGTTCTGGGCGCAGTGGCCGTAGAAATCGGCACGGACGCCGAGCACGATACGGGCCCGGCTGTTCGCTGCGCCGGCCGCGGTGAGCAGCGCCGCGACGAACCGGTCACGCTCGTCACGGCCGGTGCACAGCGTGAAGACCTCCTCGAACTGATCGACCACGATCAGCAGGTCGGCCTCCTCGGGCCAGCCGGCCAGGGCTTGCCTGATCCGCAGATGAAGACTGCCGGGGTCGTCGCGGAACTCCGCTTTGAGCGTGCAAGGCGAATCACCGACGAGTTCCGCCAGTCTGACGGCGCACTCCTCGAATGGGTCGGTCCCGGGCGAGAACAGGAGGACGGGCAGTGGGGTGCCGTTCAGCCCCGCCTTCCCGGCCGCGGCGACGAGGCCTGCCCTCAATAGCGAGGATTTCCCGCACCCCGACGGGCCGAAAACGGCCGTAAGCCGCTGGCGGCCCACCTTCGCGACGAGTTCGCCGACGAGTCTGTCCCGGCCGAAGAACCGATATGCGTCCTCGGGCTGAAACGCGGCCAACCCCACGTACGGTGCGGTCGATTCATCATGAGGAACCGCCGTGTGCAGGCCGTCGTTCTGCGCGGCGATTTCGGCCACGGTGGTGTGCCACCGCTGTTCCCATTCCCCGTGGTTCCCGCCACACGCCTGGGCATACGCCAAGGTCACCGCAAGGCTTGGCAGAGAGCGACCACCCGCGGCGTTGGAGAGCGTCGTGGCCGAGTAATGAGCGTGCTTGGCGAGTGCCCGGTAAGTGGGCGTGCCCGCGGCCTTCCTCAACTGCCTCAGTTCGGCCGCGAATCGGACGAGCGGGCTGTCCGTCCGGTCGAGCGGACTCTCGGATCGTGGCACGCCTGCTTCCCCCCTGAGACAACGGCAGCGCGAACCCTCCGAAACCCGCTGTCCGCCGTCCATCGAGATTCTGCTCGGTGGGCCGGATCTCACACAGGCGGCGCGCAGTCAGCGGTGGGTGATTTCCAGCGGTATTCGAGTCCGCGACACCGTCATCCCGGCACCGGGCGTTCTCGCATGGTCAACGCGATGGCTACCACGGCCGGTTTGGCCTTGGCACCGGGTGGGCCTCGCCGGGATCAGGGGCTGATTGTCCGGTGTTTGTTTGTCCAGCCTCCCGTCTCCGGAGCCGGACAACGGCAACCCGGTAGACAACCGGCGTGAGACAGCACACCGGACCCGGCAGGTCGGCGGTTTCGCTTCGTCTCAGTGAAACGCCGACATCCAGGACGGAAAGAACAGGGAGAGAACGCATGGTCAACAACGAGCGCAGCCTGTTTCGTTCGATGCTGGTCGCCGCGGCCGCGGCAGTGACCGCGATCGGGATCGCACTGCCGGCACAGGCGGCACCGGCCACCACCTTCTCGTTCACCAACAGCTTCGAGGGGAACCCCTGGAACGACTGGCAGGGCCTCCAGAGCGGCGACGGTGTGCCGGGAGCCGACGTCAACGGGAACCCGGTCGTCGCCCGCACCGGCGTCAACAACGGATGGCTCCGTGCCGGCACGGGCTGGGCCGCCGAGAAGATCGCGGTGCCGATCGACTCCTGGACGAACCGGACCAACTGCACCGCCAGCATCTGGGCCGACCCCGTCAGTTACGGTGCCGGAGTCGGTCTCGAGGTCTGGGACCCCAACGGGGCCAACGGATGGGTGAAACTGACCAGTACCGCACCGGGCCTCAGCGCCGGCAGGTACACGCAGATCAGGACCGCGCCGCTGAACCTGAGCGGCCTCAGCACCGTGTACGTCCAGGCGATCTACGGGAACAGCAGGACGGACCCGCAGTTCGTCCGCATCGACGACGTCGAGCTGACCTGCGTCTCCTGACGGCGGGCATCCACTCCGGGCAGTCCGCCCGGCCCAGTGCCTGCTCTTCCTGGCGGGCGCGCAGAGGGGGGCGGCTCCCGCCGGTCCCGCCGTCCCCCGCCGGGACACTCCGCGCGAGACGCCGATGAGGACCCCGTACCCGGCGCTGCCGGGTACGGGGTCCTCCCGCGCGACGCGGCCTGTCGTGATGACGGGTTTCCGGCCCTCACCCGTTCGCCGGTCGGCCGGCGCGGCTCCCGACGCCCGCTCCGGGACGTGGTCCGGTTGCCCGAGCGCAGTGGCTCTGATCGGCTGTTCAGCCGGGCGGTGGCACGGCCGTCACCCGCTCACCTCGTGGTTCACCCGGTCGAGTACGGCCTCGCAGGCGTCCGCGGCGGCCCGGTCGCCGAGGGCGCGTGCCTCGGCCAGCCGGCGGGCGGCGGTGAGGGCGGTCAGGCAGTGCAGGGCAAGCCGCTCGTCGTGGCCGAGGGTGCGGCCGTAGCCGGTGAAGAACGCCGTACGCAGGCGCGGCTGGGCCGTCCAGGGCCCGCAGGCGAGGTCGACGAAGTCGAGGACCACGGGGGCGAACCGCGCCGACTCGAAGTCGCCCAGGGCGAGTTGCGCGTCGGCGGTCCAGAGGAGACTTGAGCCGAGGGCGCCGCCGTGGATGTAGCCGAGGGGCAGCCGGCCGACGAAGCCCAGCCGGTCGGCGAGGGCCATGACCCGCTTCTGTTCGTCCGCCGACAGGCGGTCGCCGACCGTGCCGAGGTGACGGGCCGCCTCGTCGGCCAGGCGGGACAGGTCCGTCGGCGCGTCGTGGTGCGCGGTACCGGTGCGCCTTGCGGCCTGGTGCAGCTGGGCCAGGAGGAAACCGGCCCGCCAGTGGACCGTCCTGAGCATGGCCGTTGCCGGCCGCAGCCGGTCGAGGGGGGTGCCGGGCAGGGCCGTCACGATCAGGGCCAGGTGCGCGGCGGAGGTGGCCAGCAGGCGGGGAGCCGCACCGGGGCCGAGGGCGGGCACGGCGTGCCGGTGGGCGAAGGTCTCGCGGGTGAAGGCGCCCGGGTCCGGGGCGACCCTGACGTGGAAGCGGCCACCGTCACCGGTGCGTACGACATGCCACGTACGTGCGTGCTGCGGGCCGGCCGCGGCGCCGCGCAGCACGGCGAGCGGACCCAGGGTCCGTTCCGCCCAGGCCAAGACGGGTGCCGGCGGTGACTGCTGTGCGGTCATGCCCCCCACCTCGGTGTCGGGCTCGGCGTATCCAGGGCGTACGCCGGGGCGTATGTCGGGGTGGATGTCGGGGCGTACGCCGGAGCGCTGTTGTCGGCCGCGGTCACCGTGCGGCCGCGAGGTACCGCCCGGACGGCCCCGGGGCGCACGGCGACCCGATGGGCGACGCGAGGTACAGGCACAAGGACGGGGACGGGCACATGGACGGGCACATGGACGGGGACGGGGACGGGGACGGGATTCATGGTTCCTCCGGTGGTCGGCCGAGCGACGGCATGACGGGACGGCGGTGGCAGGCCGGGGCGCGAGCGTCCCGGCCTGCCACCAACAGCGCGGTGTCGCCGCCGCGTTGGGGATGACTGATGATGACCGGGACAACGACCCGGCGGCCCGGCTCGAACACGCGTGTTTGAGTCGGATCCGCAACCGCGTGATTCCGGGGGTCACGTCTCAGCGGCCGCTGGTCGGCGCGCCTCCCGGGCCACCGGACATGGCCGAATCGCCGCGAGCGGACACGCACGGGGCCCGTGGGACCGATGAGGAAGCCGAAGGATTCCGCGTTCGCTCGTGGTCGCCGGTCAGCCCGCGGTCAGCCAGGCGCGCGTACCGAACGAGGCGCACGCGCGGGAGGCCACCGCCGCGGCCCGCGACAGCGCTTCGGTGAAGGCCGGCCCGTCGAGGCGGCCGGGGCCGCTCAGGTGGTGGGCGAGGGCACCGTGCAGGACGTCACCCGCGCCCAGCGTGTCCACCACGCGGGTCCCGGGAACGCCGACCAGGCCGCCGCCACCGGGGCCCGCCCACTCGATCGGCGCCCCGCCACCGGTGACCGCCGCCCAGGTCACCCCGTGGTCCCGGAGGAACTCCAGGGTCTCGGCGGGCGTGCCGGTACCGGGCGGGTGGAAGTCCGCCGAGCACACGGCGACGTCGGTCGAGGCCAGCAGCCTCTCGGTGCCGTCCTTCCAGCTGCCCGCGTCGAGCAGGGTGCGGCGGCCGGTCGAGCGGGCGGCGTGCGCGACCTCGACGGCCAGGTCCATGTGATGCCCGTCGAACTCGGCGATGTCGCACGACGCCACCAGTTCCTCCAGGCCGGCCGGGGCCCGCAGCCGGTGCCCGGTCGCGTTGGTCGAGGCGACCGCGCGCTCTCCGGTCGACGCGGTCACGAGGATCGAGGACACCGCGGGCGGGTCCACGCGGTCGGCGGCCAGGTCCGTGACGCGCACGCCGAGCGCGTCCAGGTCCGCCCGGACGCCGAGGGCCAGCGGATGCGAGCCGAGGCCCGTGAGCAGCCGGGGCAGGCCGCCCAGCCGGCCGAAGGCCACCGCCGCCCCGGTGGCCGGGCCGCCCGCCGCCACCACCTGGTCACGGGCCGTCAGCTTCTCGTCCGGCCCCGGCACCCGGTCCACCAGCTGGATGACGTCCAGGGTGCACAGCCCCACGAACAGGCCCACGGGCCGCCGCCCCGCCACCGGTCCCGTGCCCACCAGCGCCTCCTCCGGCCTCGGCATGCGGTCAGCGTACGTGCGGCCTCCCGGGTCCTGGGCGTCCTGGGCAAGTTCCGGAGGCCGATGTTCCCCCAGGGGCTACCGCTCAGTAACCGTCTGCTTCTACGCTGCCGCCAACTCACCACCAACCCAAGGGAGTTGGGTCATGCGTGTACTGAGACGGCTGGCGGCGGTCGTGGGTGCCGGGGCCCTGTTCGTGATGGCGGGCTCCGCCGCGCACGCGGACACCGGCCTGAACGCGGCGAAGTTCTCCGAGACCACCGCCATCGGCACGCACAACGCGTACGACAAGGGCAAGTACACCTACTGGGCGCAGGCCCTGGACTCCGGGGCCTCGCTGCTGGAGCTGGACGTCTACGTCGACAGCATCAGCAAGCGGTGGCGGGTCAGCCACAGCAACCCGTGGGGCGACAACAACAACTGCGAATACGCCAACACCCCCAGCCAGTTGTACAGCCAGGCCACCAGCCAGGATCTCGGCAGCTGCCTGGACAACATGGCGGCCTGGGAGCAGCTGCACCCGGACCACGCGCCCATCGTCGTCAAGGTCGAGATGAAGGTCGGGTTCAACCAGACCATCGGCCTCGGCCCCACCGCGTTCGACACGCTCGTCTCGCAGAAGCTGGGCAGCAGCGTGTACAAGCCGGCCGACCTGCTCGGCTCCTCGTACTCCACGCTCGACGCCGCCGCGAAGGCCAACGCCTGGCCCACCCGCGACCAGCTCAAGGGCAAGTTCATCTTCGAAGTGATCCCGGGCACGGTGGAGCAGGCCAACCCGTTCGACCACTACTGGACGGACCAGGAGTACGGCGACCACCTGCGGGACCTGTCCGCGGCCGGGAACATCTCCCAGGCCCAGGCCTTCCCCGCCGTGCTGGGCGCCGCGAACGGGGATCCGCGGACCAGCAGGTACGACGCCTCGATCCAGCCCTGGTTCGTGTTCTTCGACGGCGACGCGGCGACGTACGTCAACAACGGCTACGACACGTCGTTCTACGCCGCGAACCACTACATCCTGATCATGACGGACGCCTACAACGTCTCTCCGGCGATCTCCTCGACCGCTCCGACCGACGCCGAGGTCGCGGCCCGGCTGGCGCTGCTCGCCGCCGACCACGCCAGCATCATCACCTCCGACTGGTCGGCGAAGTCGGCGGCCGTGCTCGGCGAGGTGGCGGCCCGGAGCTGACAATTCACGCGCCCCCGCGGATCCCGCCCGGCGTGTCGGGGAATACGACATACGCAGTTGCAACTTGTGTCACCCCACTGGCACCCAGGGAGTTCCCCCATGCTGCACGGAATCGACGTGAGCGCGTACCAGTCCTCCGGCTACGACACGGACGGCCTCTCCTTCGTCTTCATCAAGGCGACGGAGGGGCGTTCGTACGTCAACCCCAAACTCGCCGCCCAGACCAAGACCGGCCGCGACGCCGGACTGGTCGTCGGCTTCTACCACTTCCTCTGGCCCGGCAACCTCACCGCCCAGGCCGAGTACTTCGTCCAGCACGCCCCCGAGAAGGCGGGCGAGATCCTCGCCGTCGACTGGGAGACCACCGGCGACGGCACCCACGCGAGCAACGCCGAGAAGGACTCCTTCATCCGCAAGGTGAAGGCACTGCGGCCCGGCCACCGGGTGGTCCTCTACACCAACCGGAACTTCTGGCTGAACATCGACACCACCTCGTACGCCGGCGACGGCCTGTGGATCGCCGACTACGTCAGCGCCGGCCACCCCCGCATCCAGGCCGACTGGCGTTTCCACCAGTACACCAGCGACCCGCACGACAAGGACGTGGCGGACTTCGACGACAAGGACGATCTCAAGGCCTGGGCGTCCCCGGAGGACTGAGCAGCGGCGGCGGGACCGGGCTCCCCGGTGCGGTCCCGCCGCCGTCCACCCCGCGGGCCCCGACCCGCAGGCCCGGACCCCGCAGGCCCCTGCGCGGTCGTCAGCCGCGGAAGCCCTCAGGGCGCTCCGGGGACGCCTCCGCCAGGGCCTTCCGGACACCCTCGACGTCCGCCCGCAGGCCGTACACCGGGGTACCCGGCTGCTGGCGCCAGGAGTCGTCGATGCCGCCGTTGTCGACCGTGTCGAAGCCGAGTTCGTCGATCAGGGCGCGGACGACCCGCTTGGCGGCCTCGTCGTCGCCGGAGACCGGGACGGCCTGGCGGTCGGGGTCGCCGGCGGGACGGCCGCGGTCCAGGATGTCCTGGGCGAAGGTGCCGTTGAACACCTTGATCACGGGGTGCCCGATCTGCCGCTCGGTCCAGCGGCTCTCCGTGCTGCCCTCGTCCTCGATGCCGGCGATCCGGCCGTCCCGCTCCCGCGGGTAGTAGTTGCCGGTGTCGATCACGGCGACGTTCTCCGCGGCGCCGTCCAGGAGGCCGGACGGCAGGTTCGGGACCGCCTTCACCGGGACCGTGACCACCACGACCTCGGCGCCCCGCGCCGCCTCCTCGGCCCGTACCGCCGTCGCTCCGGTCTCCTCGGCCAGTGCGGCGAGCGTCTCGGGGCCCCGCGAGTTCGCCACGGACACGTCGTGGCCGAGGGCGGTCAGCCGCCGGGTGAGGTTGCCGCCGATGTTGCCCGCGCCGATGATGCCGATCTTCATGACACGCCTTTCGAGAGTCCATGCACCTGCATGCATACGCTGCTGTGCGGCGACAACCCCGGGCGTGCGCGGCCTATTCCACGGCTGGGCCGAACGGGTGAGGCCCGGATTCCGGCCCCCGGCCCGGCTTTCCGGCCCCCGGGTCCCGCCCCTCAGATCCGTACGACGATCTTGCCGACGTGCGTGTTGGACTCCAGCAGGCGGTGTGCGTCCCGGATGCGGTCCAGGCCGTCCAGGACCTCACCGACGACCGGGCGGAAACCGCCGTCGGCCAGGCCCGCGTTGACGAAGGCGGTGGAGCGGCGCCGGCCCTCCGGGGTCGAGGTGAGGGCCTGGTTGGCGTAGGTGTGGATGGTGAAGGGCCAGTTCCGGGGGATCTCGGCAGGGCTGCTGTCCAGCCAGCCGTAGACCACCACCGAGCCGCCCGCGGCCAGGCCCTCCGCGAGCGGGCGGAAGCCCGGGCCGCCGATCGCGTCGAACATCACCTCGGCGCCGCTGCCCCCGGTGAGCCGCCTGACCTCCTTCGCCACGGCCTCCGCCGTCGACTCCCCGGTGACGATCACCTCCGCCGCGCCCAGCTCCAGCAGCCGCTCCCGCTTGGCCTCGGTGCGGGTAGTGGCGAGCGGGACCGCGCCGACGCGGCGGGCGACCTGGATCGCCGCGGTGCCGACGCCGCTGGACGCCCCGATGATCAGGACGCGGTCGCCGGGCCGCAGCCCCGCGGTCTCCAGCAGCCCGCCGTACGCCGTCGTGTAGGTCAGCCAGGCCGCGGCGCCGGTGACCGCGTCCACGCCGGCGGGGCGCGGGACGACCGGGGCCGCGGGCAGCACCACGCGCTCCGCGTACACACCCTGCGCGCTCATCTCGATGCCCGGGCCGGTGGTCACCGGGTCGCCGACGGCCGGTTCGGTGACGCCCTCGCCGACGGCCTCGACGATCCCGGCGGCCTCGTAGCCGAGCCGGGAGGCGGGCAGGGCCGGCCTGGCCTACCTGACCTGGTGGCGGATGACCAGCGCCGGCCGGCTCCTGCGCGACGACACCCTCACCCTGCGCCAGATCGCCGAACGCACCGGCTACACCTCGGAGTTCGCCTTCGCCAAAGCCTTCAAGCGGGAGTACGGCACGGCACCGGGCCAGTACCGCAGAGCCATCTCCTCGCGGGGGGCCGGGTGAACCGGGCATGGGAAAGGGGCGCCCGCACTCCACGTGCCGGACGCCCCTCGCCGTCGGCTCACTTGCTCAGGTAGGCCCAGAACTCGTCGAACGACAGGACCTTGTCACCGTTGAGGTCCCGGGTCTTGATGATGGCCTCCGCGACCGTGTCGGTCACGTTCCAGTCGCCCCCCTGCGCCAGGGCGGTCTTGAACTCGGCCGCGGTGATGACGCCGTCACCGTCCGTATCGATCCGCTCGAACTGCTTGCGTGCTTCCTCGATGTCCGCCACCGGATCCGCCCCTTCGTACGCTTTACTGCCTGTTGACGGAGGTCAGATTAACCGGCCGCGCGAGCGCGCAGTGCGGCGACCACCCAGGCGAACTCCGCACGGTGTGCGGCCGCGGGCCCCGTACCCTTCACCTCGCACAGCAACTGCCGGTACCGGGCGAGCCGGTCGTTGGACGCCGACTCCATCCGTTCGAGTACGGCGGTCAGGTCCCCGCTCCCCAGCACCTCCCGCACGATCGCCTCCGCCTCCGGCGACTCGGGGGCGACGCCCCGCTCCAGGGCCTGCCCGCCCAGCTGCACCAGCCGCATGGGAAACCACATGGCCCGCCCGGGACCGGCGGAGCCCCCCTGGTCCGCCGCGTTGAACTCGACCACCCGCCGCATCTGCGCCCGGAACTCCGGGTCCTGGACCATCTCCGCCAGCTCCACCCAGGCGTCCACCTGCTCGGGGGTGGGCTCCTCCGGCAGGTCCACCGCGATGGAGCGCATCCGTTCCTCGATGGCCGGGTCCACGGCGTCGAGCCCGTGGAACAGCTCCGCCACGAACTCCTCCATGATCCGCTTCCGTTCGGCCGCCGACAGCCGCGCCAGCTTGTTCATGAGCGTCATCTCCTCCGCGTTCGAACCACGTCGCGCCACCGTCGACAGCACCGCACGGGTCACCTTCAGCGACCTGATCTGCGCGTCCAGCGCCGCCACGTGCGCGGCCGCGACCTCGGCCACGGTCTGCTCGCCGGAGAGCACCGCACGCACGTGCCCGAGGCCGAGCCCCAGTTCGCGCAGGGTGCGGATCAGCTCCAGGCGGGCGAAGGACCCGGCGTCGTACAGCCGGTAGCCGCCCGGCGACCGGGTCACCGGGGTGAGCACGCCCTCGTCGGACCAGTAGCGGATGGTGCGCACGGTCAGCCCGGTGGCCTTCGCCAGCTCACCGATGGTGAAAAGTCCGGTGCCGTCTTCGATCATGTCTGCGAGTGTGGGCCTTCCAGCGGGTGGAGACTCAAGGAGTCCCGGGGAGTCGAGGAGCACGGTGGCGGAGAGCAGCCTGCGGGACATTCTGGACGCGGCGGCCCGGGGTGTCTTCCCGCCGCCCGACGGCCGTACAACGGTCGTGCCCCAGCCGTCCCCGCGGGACGCGGGCGTCCTCTCCTTCACCGCCCACTCGGTCGTCTTCGTCGACGAGGACCCGGAGTGGGTGTACGACACCCTGCGCGCGACCCCCAGCGACCCGCTGGCCGCGACGATGAACTCGCGTTTCCTGACCGCCCTGATGGACCGCACCGGCCGTGAGCAGGAGACGATCGACGCGCTGCTGGTGGCCGGCCCGCTGCCCGGCCGCCCGGACCTGCCCCTCACCCAGCTCACCGGCCCCGACCACTCCCGGGTCGCCTACGCCCGGGCCCGCCGGGACGAGGTACGCGCCTGGGCGGCGGACGGCGGGGTGCTGGTGCTGGGCCGGGGCGTCGCGGGACGCCTGGAGGTCTCCCTGGAGGTCGACGAGGGGGTACGGCAGCGGGGGCTGGGCCGGGCCCTGCTGACCGCCGCCCGGCAGCTCGCCACGGAGCCCCTGTGGGCACAGATCGCCCCGGGGAACGCCCGCAGCATGCGGGCGTTCCAGGCGGCCGGCTATGTACCGGTCGGCGCCGAGGCGCTGCTGCTCAAGGCCTGAGGCTCAGTGCCAGGGCTCGTAGTTCGGGTTGCCCTGGCAGTCGTCCATGATCTCGGTCTTGGTCTTCCTGTCGACCGGGCAGACCCCGATGACGTACTGGCTCAGGATCCCGCCGGGGAAGGCGACCTCGACCTGGTCGGCCCACTTGTGGGTGTCGCCGATGGTCTTGTTGACGTCGACACCGCCGGGCGCGTCGATGTAGTAGTTGTAGCCGGACTTGTACCAGGTCTTGTACAGGTCGTGGTCGTAGGTCGTGGAGACGTACGGCGACGGCTGGTTGACCAGGACGTACTTCTCCACGTCGTACTGCCCGTTCACCACGTCCCTGGGCAGGAAGCCCTCCGCGAAGATGACCGCGGGCGCCCGGCTGTCGCTGCGGTAGAGGGTGCCGCAGGTGGTGCGCCAGACGGGGGTGGGCGTGATGCGGTCGACGTCGACGCGGCGGTCGGCGGCGGCCTTGACCTTGTCCTCGAACTGGGGGCAGGCGGGCGCGGCGGCCCTCGCGGAGACGGCGGGCGCCGCGGTCGACGGTACGGCGGCCGTGGTCGCGAGGACGGCGGCGAGGGACAGGACGGCGGCAGCGGCACGCCGCCCGAGGCGAGTGGTGATCATGGGCAGCACGATGTCGGTTCGGTGACGGCGTGCCGGGGACCGTCACTCGATCGGCGGCGTGTCCGGCCGGCCCCCGGTCAGCGGAAGATGCCCGTGTGCCCCAGCGAGTAGCGGCCCGGCTGCGGGTAGACGGCGAGGCCGTGCGGGCCGCTGCCGACGCGGATGCGGGCCAGTTCGGCGCCGGTGCGGGTGTCGATGGCGTACACCTCGGAGTTGTACCGGCCGGACAGCCACAGCACCTTGCCGTCCGCCGAGACCCCGCCCATGTCGGGGCTGCCGCCGCCCGGCAGCCGCCACTTCCCGGTCAGCCGGTTCTGGGCGAAGTCGAAGAGGGAGATGGTGCCCTCGCCCCGGTTGGAGATGTACATCACGCGGGAGTCCCGGCTGACGTACAGCCCGTGCGCGCCCTTGCCGGTGGGCAGCAAGGTCGGCTTGGTGAAGGCGTCGCCGTCCAGGATCCACACCCCGTCGGCCATCATGTCGGCGATGTAGAACCGCTTGCCGTCCGGCGAGACCTTGACGTCCTGCGGCATGGCGCCGTGGAACGGAAGCTTCTCCTGCCGGAGCACCTTCATCTGCTCCGTGTCCACCTTGAGCACTTCGCCGCTGAACTCGCAGGACACGATGAAGTACCGGCCGTCGAGGGAGAAGTCGGCGTGGTTGACGCCGTAGCAGCTGACCGGCAGGGCCTTGACGGTCTGCATGGTGTGGGCGTCCCGGAAGACCAGCTGGCGGTCGTTGGAGGCCATCACGATCGCGTACCGGCCGTTGGGCGTGAAGTACAGGTTGTACGGGTCGTGCACGGCGACCGGCTTGCCGGCCCGGCCGGTCTTCGGGTCGATGGGGGTGAGGCTGTTGCCCAGGTCGTTGTTGACCCACAGCGTCTTCAGGTCCCAGGACGGCACGACGTGCTGCGGCTGCCGGCCGACCCGGATGGTCCCGACCACCTTGTACGTCTTCGGGTCGATGACCGAGACCGTGTCGGAGTTGGTGTTCGGGACGTAGACCAGGGACGGGAAGCCCTTGACGGCGGGTGAGAGGTTGCCGGGGCGGTCGGCGGCGTACACGTCCTTCGGGTCGAGCACCGGGGGCATGCCCGGCAGTCCGTCGACGGCCGGCTCCGCCTTCTTCACCGGCGGCGGCACGGCCGCGGCGGTGCCGGCGGCCGGGGCCGCGGGGCTCTCGGATCCGCTGCACGCGGGCAGCAGCGCCAGGGCGGCGAGGACGGCACCGGCGGACAGCAGACGGGCGGCGTTCGTGGTTCGCATCAGCTGAGCAGCTCCGTGGTGGTGACCGCGCGCAGTCCACGGCGGTGGAGTTCTTGGAGGACGGCGGGGAGGGCGGCGACCGTGTCGGGATACCCGAAGTGCATGCTCACCACCGAGCCGCCCGTGACCTCCGCGAGCACCTTGCGGGTGATGGCCGCCGCGCCGGGCCGGGTGTAGTCGAGCGAGTCGACGTCGTACGACAGCACGTGCGGGTAGCCGGCCTCGGCCGCGAGCCGGGCGACGAGCGGGGAGGCGGTCGGCGCCCTGGAGGGGCGGAACCAGGTCCCGATCGATCCGGTGAGCCCCTTGAGCCGCTCCGCGCAGTCGGTGATCTCCTTGCGGGCGTCGGCCTCCGCCATGGCGTTGATGGAGACGTGCCGCTGGGTGTGGTTGCCCAGGTCGTGGCCGCCGTCGAGGACGCGGCGGGCCATGGCGGGGTACGCGTCGAGCCAGCTGCCGACGGCCAGGACCGTGAGGCGGGCGCCCTGCTGCTCGGCGGTGGTGAGGAGCCGGTCGGCGAGGTCGGGGTCGCCCTGGCCGTGGAAGGTGAGGGCGACGGAGGCGGTGCTGCGGGGGCCGTGGGTGACCTGGAAGGGGAGCGGGGTGGCGGAAGCCGACGGTGACCGTGGGGCGGAGGTGGTGGCGGGGGGTGCTGCGGTGGCCGTACCGGTGGTGGCGCAACCCGTGACGAAGGCGCCTCCGGCAGAGAGGGCCGCGCCTGCGCGGAGGAGGTCGCGTCGGTTGGTGGGGGTCACCTGCACCATTTAAAAGGCGACGGGTAAGAAAATGGGCGATTGACCCGATAATTGTCGGTTTGTCGGCTGCGGGTCGGTGAGGGCCGGTCGCGCCCACACGACGGCAGCCACACATCGATACAGCCCCGCGCCCCCCCAAGAGGCGCATCCACTGGGCCCTATCGATCAGCCACCCGCATCTCGAACCACGTCGTCTTGCCTCTCGGCAGCAGGTCGACACCCCACCGGTCGGACAGCTTGTCCACCAGGAACAGGCCGCGGCCGCTGATGTCCGTCTCCTGAACCGGCATCAGGCAGGGCAGCCCCCGGGACGGGTCGCGCACCTCCACCCGGATCCATCCGGGGCGGCGGCGCATGCGCAGACCGAAGACCCGGGCACCCGTGTGCCGTACTGCGTTGCCCACGAGTTCCGAGACGAGTAAGACCGCGTCCTCCGTCATCTTGGGGCTGAGCCGCCACTGGCGGAGTACGACGACCTGGGCGAGCCGGCGGGCGGTCGCCGCGGACTCGGGGCGGGACGGCAGCGGAACCTCCGCGTCCGTCGGGTTGCCGAACAGTTCGATCGCCTTGAGCGCCCGCTCGTCCTCGACCGCAGGCGACCAGCGCGCCGCGGCCGCACGGCTGTGTCCCCGCGGCTGTTCGATGCCCTCCAGCCCCGCCATGCCCCCATCATGGCCGCCGAGAGCGCCCTCCGTGGCCGTTCCCGGGGAATACGCCCCCGCAAAGCTTCCGTCCGATACCGGGCGATCGGCATATGCCATCGGCATGACGGAAGCCTCGACGGCAGGCCCGACCTGCGAAGACGTCCCATCTCCGGGCAATCGCCAGACCCCCTCGACAAGGCGGACTTAGGATTGCCTTAAGGCTCCCATAATCCGCCCCATCGGGGGACCCGGAATCAGACATCGCGTCAATTGCAAGTGGTTCGGGGGCTTTCACAGCGCGGCGAAGATCACAGGAACTTGGCCTTGCCCGGCCCTTCCTCGACGAAGCTCCGCATCCCGCGCTCCCGGTCCTCGGTCGCGAACAGCCCGGCGAACCAGTTCCGTTCGACGGCGAGCCCGGTCTCCAGATCGGTCTCCAGGCCGGTGTCGACCGCCTCCTTGGCGGCCCGCAGCGCGATCGCCGGACCCTGCGCCAGCTTCGCCGCCCAGGCGTGCGCCTCGGTGTAGACGTCGGCGGCGGGCACCACCCGGTCGACGAGCCCGATGGCGAGCGCCTCGTCGGCCTTGACCATACGGCCCGTGAAGATCAGGTCCTTGGCCTTCGACGGGCCGACCAGCCGCGGCAGCCGCTGGGTGCCGCCGGCCCCCGGGATGAGCCCGAGCAGGATCTCGGGCTGGCCGAGCTTGGCGTTGTCGGCGGCGATGCGGTAGTCCGCGCAGAGCGCGAGCTCGCAACCGCCGCCGAGCGCGTAGCCGGTGACGGCGGCGACGACCGGCTTGGGGATCCGGGCGACGGCGGAGAAGGAGTCCTGGAGGTCGCGGGAGCGCAGCACCATGGCCGCGTGGTCCATGTTCTGCATTTCCTTGATGTCGGCTCCCGCCGCGAAGACCTTCTCGCCGCCGTAGATCACGACGGCACGAACGTCTTCGCGACGGGCGGCCTCGCCCGCCAGCTCCTTGATCCGGTCCTGGGTGGCGACGTCGAGCGCGTTCATCGGCGGCCGGTCGAGGCGGAGCGTACCTACGCCTGAGGAGACTTCGAGGGTTACAGTCATGCCTCGCAGGTTAGCGGGCGTTCACCACCCCTACCTCAGGGGCGCTGGGGGCACCCCCGGCCGAAGGCTGGGGGAGGAACTGCGCGAACCACCCCCACCGGCCCGCAGCCGACGAACTACTTGGTCCACTCGGCCCAGGACATGTTCCAGCCGTTGAGCCCGTTGTCCGGCGAAACCGTCTGGTCGTTGGAGTGCTTCACCGTCACCACGTCACCGATGATCGAGTGATCGAAGAACCAGGCGGCCGGCACCGACCGGTCGCCCCCGCCCCGGATGTCCCGGAGCCCGACGCACCCGTGGCTCGCGTTGTAGTTGCCGAACGCGTCGCCGCCCCAGTAGTTGCCGTGGATGAACGTGCCCGACGTGGTCAGCCGCATCGCGTCCGGCACGTCCTTGATGTCGTACTCGCCGCCGTAGCCGACCGTCTCGCCGTTCATGCGGGTGACGCGCAGCTTCTCGCTGATGACCATCTGGCCGTTCCACGTGTCGTAGCCCGGCTTGCCGGTGGTGACCGCGAGGGTCTTCACGACCTTGCCGTCCTGCATGACCTTCATCGTGTGCTTCTTGGCGTCGACGACGGACACCTGGTTGCGGCCGATCGTGAACTTCACGGTCTTGGCCTGCTCGCCGTACACCCCGTCCCGGCCCTCGACGCCGTTGAGGTTGAGGGAGACGGAGACCTTCGTGCCGGACTTCCAGTAGTTCTCGGGGCGGAAGTCGAGGCGGTCGTTGCCGAACCAGTGGCCCTGGACGTCGACCGCGGGCTCGGTCTTGATGGTGATCGCCTTCTCCACCGCGGCCGGGTCGGTGATGCCCCGGGTGAAGTGGACGGAGAACGGCATGCCGACGCCGACCGTGGAACCGTCCTCCGGCGTGAAGTAGCCGATGAACGTGTTCTTCGGGGTCAGCGTCGTGAAGCTGGAGTCCTCCGCCGACTCACGGCCGTCGGCGTCCTTCGCGACCGCGTGGACCGTGTACTTCGTGGAGTTGGCGAGATGCGTCGAGGGCGTCCAGCTGGCGCCGTCCGCCGCTATCGCCCCGTCGATCTCCTTGCCCTTGGCGTCCTTGACCTCGACGTCGGTCAGCTTGCCCTTGGCGGCGCTGACCTTGAGCGCCCCGCTGGTGTCCACGCCGGTCGCGCCGGACTTGGGGCTGATGCTGACGGTGGCCACCGACTGCTTGCTCGCCTGGGTGGTGGAGTCCTTGGCCTTGGTGTTGCCCTCGTCCGCCCCCTTGCCGGAGGAGGAGCCGCCACCGCAGGCGGTGACGGCCATCAGCAGGACGCCGGCGACGACCGCCATCCCCTGCTTCCGCCGCGTCCCCCGAACCGACGCCCCCGATATCGGCCGCTCGTTCAAAGTGGTTCTCCCCTCCCAGGGCCTGGTCAGGCCCACCCCGGCGCGTCAGGCGCGCGCTCTGGCGCATAGTAACCGCAGGGTTTTGAGCTTGGTGTTGGGCGAATGTCACCGTTGCGTCGCAACTTCTCGCCCCCACCGACCCGCCCCCCACCTGGTTACTTGACCGCGCTGCCCGCCTTCCACTCCTTCCACCCCATGTTCCATCCTCCGAGGCCATTGTCGGGAGCGACCATTTTGTCCTGGCTGTTCACGACTTCGATCACGTCACCGATGAGGCTGCGGTCGTAGAACCAGCCCGCGGGCGTGTCCGAGCTGCCGCCCTTCACGTCGCGCAGGCCCACGCAGCCGTGGCTGACGTTGACGCGGCCGGGGGCGTCCGGTGCCCAGTAGTTGCCGTGCAGGAAGGTGCCGGAGTCGGTGAGTTTGAGGGCGTGCGGGACGTCGGGGATGTCGTACTCGCCGCCGAAGCCGACCGTGCGGCTGTTCATGCGGGTCACGTCGTGCATCTCCATCACCACCATCTTCCCGTTGTAGGTGGTGTGCTCGGGCGCCCCCGCGGTGATCGGCACGGTGGCGAGCAGTTCGCCGTCCCGGCGGACCTCCATGGTGTGGGCGGCCGCGTCGACGAGGGAGACCTGGCTGCGGCCGACGGTGAAGGTGAACGTCTTGGACTGGAGGCCGTAGACGCCGCGGGCGCCCTCGACGTCACGGAGGTTCAGGCCGACGGTGACCACGGTGCCGGGCTGCCAGTAGCGCTCGGGGCGGAAGTCGAGGCGGTTCCGGCCGAACCAGTGCGGGCGGATCTCGACCGCCGGCTTGGCGGTCACCTGGATCGCGCGTTCGACGGCGGCGCGGTCCTCGATGTCACGGCTGAAGGCGAGGGAGACGATCATGCCGGTGCCGACGGTGGCCCGGTTCTCCGGGGTGACGTACCCGATGAAGCGCTCGCCGGGGACGAGCGTGGTGAAGGTGGTGTGGCGGGCCGAGCGGTGGCCGTCGCCGTCCACGGCGACCGCGTCGACGGTGTACTTCGCGGCGAGCGCGAGTTTCGGGTCGTCCGGCCGCCAGATCGTGCCGGCCGCGGCGATGTGCCCGGGGACCGGGGAGTCCTGGGCGTCCTGGGACCTGACGACGCGGACGGACTCCAGGTGGCCGTCCGGCACCCGTACCGTCAGCGGTCCGTCGGGCCGTACGGCCCTGGTGCCGTCGTCCGGGGTGATGCGGATGACGTCCTCGGGTGCCGGTGGTTTGCCGCCCAGGACGCGGTCGATGCCGAGCCCGCCCGTGCCGTCCGAGGAGCAGCCGGCGGCTCCCGCCAGCAGCCCCGTCCATGTCAGTACCGCGGCCAGCGCGGCCCCCGCGCGCCGTGCGCGCCCTTGTGGATGCCTCACGTGCGGCTCAACGAGCGGGCATGCCCCGGGGAAACGTGAGTGCGACGCCGGCACTGGGCAGAACAGAGGGAAGGACGACGAGCTGGGGAGCCGCCGTGCCCGTGCGAGAGCCGTCGCGGGCACGTCCGTAGCGAGCCGCCGACCGTGCCCGGGACCGGGAGTCCGGGCGCCGTCGGCTGCTCGGACGCGGGTGGGTGCGCCCCGTTGGTCGGCGAGCCGCGGGACACGAATAAGGGGCCGACAGGTGACGAGCGCAGCCGAGCAGCAGGGGGCACCGGCGCGGGCCCCGAGGGCGGACGGCGCCGGGGTGAACGGCGCCGCGGTGGAAGGCCGCGCGGCGGCCGGTTCCCCGGCGCACGCCCCCGCGGTGAACGGGACGCCCCTGCCCGTCCCGTCGGCGTGGCCGGGGGCGTCGACCCCGCTCGGGGCCCGGTTCCGGGTCGGTCCGGACGGGGTGGCGGGCACCAACTTCGCGCTGTGGGCGGCCGGCGCGGAGGCGGTCCGGCTGTGCCTCTTCGACGAGCAGGGGCGGGAGACCCGCATCCCGCTGACCGAACTCACGCACGAGATCTGGCACGGGTTCGTGCCCGGCGTGCTGCCGGGGCAGCGGTACGGCTACCGGGTCGACGGCCGCTGGGACCCGTGGACCGGCGCCCGGTGGAACCCGGCGAAGCTGCTCCTGGACCCGTACGCGCGGGCGGTGGACGGCGATTTCGCGCTGCCGCCCGAGGTGTACGGGCACGTCCGGGACTGGCCGGACCAGCAGGTCGCCGACACCGTCCGCGACGACCGCGACTCGGCGCCGTACGTCCCGAAGGGCGTGGTCGTCCACGATGACGACGACTGGTCGGACGACCACCGCCCGAAGACGCCGTGGGCGGACTCCGTCATCTACGAGCTGCACGTGCGCGGCTTCACGAGACTGCACCCGGGGATACCCGAGGAACTCCGCGGCACCTACGCGGGGCTGGCCCACCCGGCCGCGCTCGACCATCTCACCGGCCTGGGCGTGACGGCCGTGGAGCTGCTCCCCGTGCACCAGTTCGCCCACGAGGACCACCTGCTCAAGCGCGGTCTGAAGAACTACTGGGGCTACAACTCCATCGGCTACTTCGCCCCGCACGCGGCCTACGCCGCCTCCGGTACGACGGGACAGCAGGTCGGCGAGTTCAAGCGGATGGTGCGCGCACTGCACGCGGCCGGGATCGAGGTCATCCTCGACGTCGTCTACAACCACACCGCGGAGGCCGGCGAGCTGGGCCCGACGCTCTCCCTGAAGGGCATCGACAACCGGGGGTACTACCGCCTCCAGGACCACGACGCCCGGCGCTTCGCCGACTACACGGGCTGCGGCAACACCCTGCACGTGGTCCGCCCGCACGTGCTGCGCCTCATCACCGACTCGCTCCGCTACTGGGTCACGGAGATGGGCGTGGACGGCTTCCGTTTCGACCTCGCCGCCGCGCTGGCCCGCTCGATGCACGACGTCGACATGCTCTCCCCGTTCCTCGCCGTGATCGCCCAGGACCCGGTGCTGCGCCGGGTGAAGCTGATCGCCGAGCCCTGGGACGTCGGCTCCGGCGGCTACCAGGTCGGCGCCTTCCCACCTCTCTGGACCGAATGGAACGACCGCTACCGCGACGCCGTCCGCGACTTCTGGCGCGGCGCCCTCCCGGACGTACGCGACCTCGGGTACCGCCTGTCCGGCTCCAGTGACCTCTACGCCTGGGGCGGCCGCCGCCCCTACGCCTCCGTCAACTTCGTCACCGCGCACGACGGTTACACCCTGCGCGACCTGGTGTCGTACGAGCGCAAGCACAACGAGGCCAACGGCGAGCAGAACCGGGACGGTGCCGGCGACAACCGGTCCTGGAACTGCGGGGCGGAGGGCGAGACGGACGACGAGGACGTGCGGGCGCTGCGCAGGCGGCAGTTGCGGAACCTGCTGACGACCCTGCTGCTGTCGACGGGGGTTCCGATGCTGGTCGCGGGTGACGAGCTGGGCCGTACGCAGCGCGGCAACAACAACGCCTACTGCCAGGACAACGACATCAGCTGGCTGGACTGGAGCCTGCTGGACGACCCGGCCTGGCGGCCGCTGTTCGACCTCACCGCCCGCCTCGTCCGGCTCCGCCACCGCCACCCGGTGCTGCGCCGCCGTGCCTTCTTCTCCGGGCGCGCGCACTCGGCGGACGGCCTGCGGGACCTGGCCTGGTTCACGGCGCACGGCGAGGAGATGACCGCGGGCGACTGGTACGCGCCCGCCGCCACGCTCGGCATGTACCTCTCCGGCCGGGACATACCCGGCCGCGACGAACGCGGCGCCCCGGTCCTGGACGACAGCTTCCTGACGGTTCTGCACGCCGGCGGCCGCCCGGCGCCGTTCGTCCTGCCGGGCCCGCCGTGGGCGGAGCGCTACGAGGTGCTGGTGGACACCGCGCTGGAGGAGCAGGGGGAGGCACCGGGGGTGGTGCACGAGGCGGGGACGGTGATCACGGTGCCGGCGCGGTCGGTGCTGCTGCTGCGGGTGGCCGGCTGAGACGGCTCCGGCCCGTGGGGCCCACGGGTCAGCCGAGGATCCCCCGCTGGTAGGCCGTGGCCACCGCCGCCGCGCGGTCGTTGACGCCCAGCTTGGCGTAGAGGTGGGTGAGGTGGGTCTTCACCGTGGCCTCGCTGATGAACAGCTCGCGGGCGATCTCGCGGTTCGAGGTGCCCCGCGCGACCAGGGCCAGCACCTCGCGTTCCCGGGCGGAGAGGGGTTCGTTGCCCGGGGTGCCGGCGGCGCGGGGGGTCCGGACGGCGGAGACCAGGCGGGAGGCGACGGCCGGGGAGAGGACGGTACGACCCTGGGCGGCGGCACGGACGGCGGTGAAGAGTTCCTCGCGCGGGGCGTCCTTGAGCAGGTAACCGGTCGCGCCCGCCTCGATCGCGGGGAGGGTGTCGGAGTCGGTGTCGTAGGTGGTGAGGACCAGGACCTGGGCACGGACGCCGAGCCGGGTCAGTTCGCGGATGGCGTCGACCCCGCCGCCGCCCGACATCCGCAGGTCCATGAGGATCACGTCCGGGTCGAGGGTGCCGGCGAGCGTGACGGCCTCGGCGCCGTTCGACGCCTCGCCGAGGACCGTGAAGCCGGCGGCGGACTCGAACATGCCGCGCAGTCCGTCGCGGACGACGGGGTGGTCGTCGACGACGAGCAGCGAGATCGGGGGCTCAGTTGTCATGGCGGACCAACGGTACGCGGGCCGACAGCGCGGTGCCGAGCCCCGGTTCGGACTCCACGGTCAGGGAGCCCGCGATGCGCTCGGCGCGGGCGCGCATCCCGTCCAGGCCGAAGCCGCCGGCCCGGCTGCGGGCGGGCACGGCGAGCGGGTCGAAGCCGGTGCCGTCGTCGCGGATGTCGAGGATGACCTCGCCGCCCGGGAGGCCGCCCAGATAGGAGAGGGTGACGCCGACGCGGGAGGCGTGCGCGTGCCGGGCGGCGTTGGAGAGGGCTTCCTGGACGATGCGCAGGAGGGTGGCCGCGACCTCCTCGTGCAGGTGCTCGGCGGTGCCGGTGACGGTGAACTCGGCGCGTATGCCGGTCCGTTCGCTCCACTCGGCGACCGTCTTGTGCAGCGCCTCGGGCAGCCCGTCGTGCTCCAGTGCGACCGGGGCCAGGTTGTGCACGGACCGGCGGGCCTCCCCCAGACTGTGCCGGGCCAGCGCGAGGGCGCGGCCCACGTGCTCCTCGGCCGCCTCCGGATCGGGGGTGTTGGTGACGACCTGCAGCTGGGCGATGATCCCGGCCAGCCCCTGGGCGATGGTGTCGTGGATCTCGGCGGCGAGCCGGCGGCGCTCGTCGGCTACCCCGGCCTCCCGCGCCTGGACGAGGAGCTGCGCGTGCAGGGCCGCGTTCTCGTCCAGGGCCTGGCGCAGGGCGGTGATGGTCTCGGTGCGTTCCAGGGACCGCTGCTTCTCCTGCTCGTTGAGGTGGGCGATGCCCACCTGGAGCGCGGAGTTGACGGCCACCAGCACGGCGAAGAGGGCCCACTGGAGCACGCTGCGGAGCGGCATCCCGCCCGTCTGCGCACCGGCCACGGTGACCGCGCTCGCCAGCAGCCCGAGCCGCCGCCACCGGCGCGGCAGCAGTTCGTCGGCGTCCATGTATCCGGTGGCCGCGTAGAACGCGAAGAACGGGCTGAGCCAGGTGAGGACGAAGGCGAGGGCCCAGCGGACGGCGTAGTACGCGCTCCCGGCCGGGGAGGGCGTACGGCCGCGGCCGGGGCGCCGGAACCGCGTGCCGTGCCACCACAGTTGGAGCACGACGGCGGCACCGACCAGGGACCAGGCGGTCAGCCACGTCGCCTGCGGGGTGCGGGGATCGGCGGAGGCGGCCCCGAGGACGATGCTGACGCCGAGGAACCCGTACGGCCCCCAGGTGTGCAGTTGCTCCCAGCGCCGGTCGAGCCGGTTGTCCTCCGCGGTCATGTCCCCAGTCTGCACGGCGGGCCGTCCCCTACTCCCAGCGGAACCAGCGGGCGGCACCCGCCGTCAGCAGGACCGTCCAGAGGGCGAGCACGGCCAGGTGCTGCCAGCCGGGCCAGTGTCCGGCGGCGGCCTGGTCCAGGGCGCGGGCCGCCGCGCCGAACGGGGTCGCCTGCACGACCAGGGCCATGGCGTGCGGCATCTTCCGGACCGGGATCCAGACGCCCGCGCAGAACATCATCGGGAAGAACACCGCCGAGCCGACCGCGCCCGCGATCTTCGTGGTGCGGGACAGGGCGGAGACGACGGAGCCGAGGGCGAGGGCGGCCGCGGCCGCGAGCAGCAGCGCCAGCAGGTAGCCGCCCGGCTGCTTCGGCAGCCGTACGCCGAAGGCGAGCCGGCCGACGAGGAGCGCCAGCAGCGCCGAGCCCAGCGCGACCGTGCCCTGCACCGCCATCTGCGCGGACAGCAGCGCGGAGGGCCGTACGGGGGTGAGCCGCATCCGGCGCAGGATGCCCCGCTCCCGGTAGCCGGTGAGCGCCTGGGGCAGGATCTGCACCCCGGACATGATCAGGGCGATCAGTACGGCGATGGGGACGTAGGCGTCGACCGGGCGCAGCCCGCCCAGGGACTTGTCGGCCTCCCGGAACGAGGGGATCGAGCCGAGGATCACGAGCAGCAGGGTCGGGAACAGGAAGACCCAGAAGACGGCGCCGGGTTCGCGGCGGAACAGCCGGAACTCGGTGCGCAGGACGGCGGTGTTCATGCTGCTTCCTCCTTAGTCAGGTCCAGGAACGCGTCGTCGAGGGTGGCGTCCACGACCCGGAGCTGGTGGGCGGTGACGCGGTGCCGGGCGAGCAGGGTGATGACGGCGTCGACGGTCTCGTCGGTGCCCGAGAGCGTGATCCGGCCGTCCTTGCGCTCGATCGAGGCGAGGGCCGGGAGGCCGGCGAGGTCGTGGTCGTCCAGGGGTGCGGACGGGGTGAAGCTGATGACGGTGGCGCCGGCGCTGCGGCGGATCAGCCCGGCCGGGGTGTCCAGGGCGGCCACCCGGCCCTTGTCGATCACCGCGATCCGGTCGCAGAGGCGCTGGGCCTCCTCCATGAAGTGGGTGACGAGCAGGACCGTGACCCCGCGGTCCCGGACGTCCTCGATCAGCTCCCAGGTGTCCCGCCGGGCCCGCGGGTCGAGCCCGGTCGTCAGCTCGTCGAGGACGACGACCCGGGGATTCCCGATCAACGCCAGCGCGATGAAGAGCCGTTGCTTCTGCCCGCCCGACAGCTTGCCGAACCGGGTGGCGAGCCTGCCGGTGAGCCCGAGACGCTCGGCGAGCGGCGCCCAGTCGAGCGGGCCCGGGTGGAAGGAGGCGTACAGGTCGAGGGCCTCGCGGACGGTGAGCTTGGCCTGCAGCTCGCTCTCCTGGAGCTGGGCGCCGAGGACGCGGGCGACCTTCTCGTGGTCGGCGACCGGGTCGAGCCCGGTGACCCGCACGCTTCCCGCGTCCGGTACCCGCAGCCCCTCCACGCACTCCACGGTGGTGGTCTTGCCGGCCCCGTTCGGCCCGAGGATCCCGAAGATCTCGCCCTCCTCGACGGCGAGGCTCACCCCGTCGACGACGGCCCGGCCGCCGTACGACTTCCGCAGATCTGTCACTTCGATGACGGTTGGCATGCTCCGAGGGTCCCGTCCGGCCCGGGTCCGCCACATCGGCCGCCCCGCTCGAACCGCCATCAACCGATCGGCTGATGCCGCGGATCCACCTGTACGCCCCCTCGAACACCCAGGTCGTAGGACCAGCGGCGGATTCCGGTCCGGCCAAAACTCGGTGGGCGTTGTCAGTGCCGATCCGTAGGCTCGCCCCTGATGCCTGCGACACGTGCAACCACCAAGGACCGGTCCGCCGTCCGCACCCTGCTGCGCCTGTGGCCGTACGTACGGCCGGTCCGGGTGCGGCTGTCCGTCGCCGCGTTCGTCGCGGTCGTAGCCTCCTGCACGGGGCTGGTGATCCCCCTCGTCCTCAAGTGGATGGTGGACGGCCCGGTGGCCGACCACGACCCGGCCGGGGTATGGCTCGGCGCGCTGTACCTGCTGCTGCTCGGCATCGCGGAGGCACTGCTCTTCGGCCTGCGCCGCTGGCTGGTCGCCAGACCGCTCTCCCGCGTCGAGGCGGGGATGCGGGCGGACCTGTACGGCCATCTCCAGCGCCTGCCGGTCGCCTTCCACGACCGCTGGGCCTCCGGCCAGCTGCTCTCCCGGGCCACCACCGACCTGATGCTGCTCCGCATGTTCCTCGCCTTCCCGCTGACCTTCCTCCTGGTGAACGGGGTGACGATCCTCGTCGGCGTGCTGATCATGCTGGCGCAGGACTGGACGCTCGGCCTGGTCATCCTCGGCCCCACGATCCCGGTGATCTGGACGTGCGTGATCTTCGAGAACCGGTACGCGGAGGTGGCCCGGCTCGCCCAGGACCAGGTCGGCGACCTGACGACGGTGGTCGAGGAGAGCGTGCTCGGCATCCGCATCATCAAGGGCTTCGGCCGCCACCGCAGCCAGGCGCACGCGTTCCGCGAACTGGTGCGGACCCTGCGGGGCACGGAGCTGCGCAAGGCGCGGATGCTGGCGATGATCTGGGGCGTCATCGTCACCCTGCCGGAGGTGGCGATCGGGGCGGCGCTGCTGTGGGGGTCGATCCAGGTCGCGGAGGGCGAGCTGAGCGCGGGGACGCTGGTGGCGTTCCTGTCGACGGCGCTGGCGCTGCGGTGGCCGGTGGAGTCGATCGGCTTCCTGCTGGCGATGAGCCAGGAGGCGGCGACCGCGACCGAGCGGTACTTCGAGGTGCGGGACGCCTTGGAGGAGGGCGCCGACTCGTCGTCGGCTGCGGGCCGGTGGGGGCTTGTCGCGCAGTTCCCCGCGCCCCGTACGGGGCGCCTCGGCGCAGCGCCCCAAAGGGGCGCGGGGAACTGCGCGCTCAGCCCCCACGCACCCGCACCCGACGACGGCCCCCGGCCCTCCGCTCCCGAACCCGACGGCATCCGCTTCGAGAACGTGCAGTTCCGCTACCCCGACGCCGCCCCCGGTTCCGTCCCCACCCTCACCCACGTCGACCTGCACATCCGCCCCGGCGAGTCCATGGCCCTCGTGGGCGCGACCGGCAGCGGCAAGACCACCCTCACCGCCCTCGTCCCCCGCCTGCACGAGGTGACTTCGGGGCGGATCACCCTCGACGGCGTGGACATAGCCGCCATGCCCCGCGAGGAGCTGCGCTCGCTCGTCGCCGTCGCCTTCGAGGAGCCCACCCTCTTCTCCGCCTCCGTCGGCGAGAACGTGCTCATGGGAGCCGAAGCGGGCGCCGGGGAGCCGGAGCTGTCCCGTGCCCTCGCCGTCGCCCAGGCGGACTTCGCGCACGCCCTCCCGCAGGGCACCGCGACCCAGGTCGGCGAGCAGGGCCTCAGCCTCTCCGGGGGCCAGCGGCAGCGCCTCGCGCTCGCGCGGGCGGTCGTCGGCCGGCCCCGCTTCCTCGTCCTCGACGACCCGCTCTCCGCCCTGGACGTGCACACGGAGGCCGCCGTGGAGGCCGCCCTGCGCGACGTGCTCGCCGACACCACCGCGCTGATCGTCGCCCACCGCCCCTCCACCGTCCTGCTCGCCGACCGCGTCGCCCTGCTCTCCGGCGGCCGGGTCACCGCCGTCGGCAGCCACCACGAACTGCTGCGCACGAACGCCGAGTACGCCCACCTGATGTCCGGGGAGGATCACCGCCGATGACCGCCGCCACCTCCCTCCCCGCCCCCGACGAGGACGACGAACGCCCGCACCCGGACCCGGCCGGCGCCCCCGGCGGCGACCCCTTCGACCGGGACGTCCTGCCCACCCCGCCCGGCGCCACGGCCACCCTGCTGCGCTCGCTGCTCGCCCCCATGAAGGCGCGGGTCGCCGTCACCACGCTCCTCCTGCTGCTCCAGCAGGCGGCGGTCCAGGCGGGCCCGCTGCTGGTGGCGTACGCCATCGACACGGCCGTCCCGGCGTTCCGCCGCCACGACCACGGCCCGCTGTTCGCGGTCGCGGCCGGCTACGGCCTGAGCGCGCTGCTCTCCGGCGGCCTCCAGTACGCGTTCGTCAAGGCCTCCGCCCGTGTGAACCAGGACGTCCTCCTCGACCTGCGCGGCCGCATCTTCCGCCATGCGCAGGCCCTGAGCGTCGACTTCCACGAGCGCTACACGTCCGGCAGGCTCATCTCCCGCTCCACCACGGACGTCGAGTCGCTGCGCGAGCTGCTGGCCGAGGGCCTCCAGGAGCTGGTCACGGTCATCCTCTCCTTCCTCTACATCTCGGCGATGCTGCTCTGGCTGGACCTGAGCCTCGGCGCGGTCGCGGTGGCGAGCTTCGTACCGCTGTACCTGCTGGTGCGGCTGTACCAGCGGCGCGCGGTGCGGGTGTACAAGACGCGGTCCACGGCGATCGCGGCGGTGATCGTGAAGTTCGTGGAGACGATGAACGGCATCCGCCCGGTGCGCGCGTTCCGCCGGGAGGCCGCCAACGACGCCGAGTTCGCCGTACTGAACCACCGCCACGAGCGGACGAACGGCGACGCGCTCCTCGAAATGGCGCGGTACGTGGTCGGCTCCCGGCTGGTCGCCAACACCTCGGTCGCGGTGATCGTGCTGTGGGGCGCCTACCGGGTGGCGTCCGGCTCGCTGGAGCTGGGCGTCCTGGCCGCGGCCGTCCTCTACCTGCGGCGGCTGTACGACCCGATCGACCGCCTGGGCATGTTCCTCAACTCCTACCAGTCGGCCGCGGCCTCCCTGGAGAAGATCGCGGGTCTGCTGGCCCAGACCCCGTCGGTCCCGGAGCCCTCGGTCCCGAGGGAACTGCCCCCGCGGTCGGGTGAACTCCCCGGCCGCGAGGTCGTCTTCGACTCGGTGCGGTTCGCCTACCGCACCGGCGGCGAGGTGCTGCCGGTCTTCGGCCTCGTCCTCCCGGCCGGGCAGACGGTCGCGGTCGTCGGCTCCACCGGCGCCGGCAAGTCGACGCTCGCCAAGCTCCTCGCCCGCTTCTACGACCCCTCCGCCGGCCGGGTCCTGCTGGACGGCGTGGACCTGCGCGAACTGACCGTGCCCGAACTCCGCCGCGGGGTGGTGATGGTCACCCAGGAGTCGTTCCTGTTCTCCGGCACGGTCGCCGAGAACATCGCCATCGGCCGCCCGGACGCCACCCGCGAGGAGATCGAGCAGGCCGCCAAGGCGATCGGCGCCCACGAGTTCATCGCCGCACTGCCCGACGGGTACGACACGGACGTCCGCAAGCGCGGCGGGCGCATCTCGGCCGGGCAGCGCCAACTGGTCGCGTTCGCCCGCGCCCTGCTCGCCGACCCGGCGGTGCTGATCCTCGACGAGGCGACCAGTTCCCTGGACATCCCCGGCGAACGGGCCGTGCAGCGCGCGATGTCGACCGTCCTGAAGGGCCGTACGGCGGTGGTGATCGCGCACCGGCTGTCCACCGTGGAGATCGCCGACCGGGTGCTGGTGATGGAGCACGGCCGCATCGTCGAGGACGGCCGCCCGGCCGAACTCATAGCGGGCACCGGCCGGTTCGCGGATCTGCACCGCGCATGGCGGGACAGTCTCGCCTAGCCGGGAAAAGGCAGGAGAGAGCAGGAGAAAGCAGGCGAAGGCGGGCCGAGGCGGGAGAACGGGGAGCGCAGGGTGATCGACGCGTACGAGGATCCGGGCACGCCCGACACGCGGGGCGGCTGGTCCTACCTGTGGTGGCTGGTGGCCCGCCAGCCGGGCCGCTCGCTCGCCGGGGCGCTGCTGGCCAGTACCTGGCTGACGCTGATGGCCGCGACGCCGTACATGATGGCCCGGGCCGTGGACGACGGCCTGGTGCCGGGCCGGACGGGGGTGCTGGCCGGCTGGACGGCGGCGATCTTCGTCCTCGGGGCGGTCAACGCCTGGCTCAGCATCATGCGCCACCGCACGATGACCCGGGTGCGGATGGACGCCTACTTCCGCACCGTCAAGGTGCTCGTCGCGCAGACGGTGCGGCTCGGCGCCGAGCTGTCGCGCCGGTCCGACGCCGGGGAGGTCGTGACGATCGGCGTCGGCGACGTGCACACCATCTCCCAGGCGCTGACCGTCGTCGGCCCCGGGGTGGGCGCGGTCGTGGTGTACGCGGTGGTGGCCGGTCTCCTGCTGACGATCTCGCCGCTGCTGACCGTCGTGGTGCTGCTCGGGGTGCCGGTGGTGGCCCTGTTCGCGGGCCCGCTGACCCGGCGGCTGCAGGGCAGGGAGACCGAGTACCGGGAGCGCCAGCGCGTCCTCACCGCCCGGATCGGCGACCTCGCGGGCGGCCTGCGCGTCCTCAACGGCCTCGGCGGCAAGGGCCTGTTCGCGGACGCCTTCCGCCGCGACTCCCAGCACCTGCGCGCCCAGGGCTACCGGGTGGGCGCGATCGCCAGCTGGGTCCAGGCGCTGGGCATGGGCCTGCCGACGGTGTTCCTGGCGGTGGTGACCTGGATCGCCGCCCGGATGGCCGCCCGCGACGAGATCACGGTGGGCCAGCTGGTGTCGGTGTACGGCTATGTCGCGGTCCTGGTGGGCCCGGTGGCCTTCTTCCTCGACATGGGCTACCAGCTCAGCCGGGGCGTGGTGGCCGCCCGCCGGGTCGTCGGCTTCCTGCGCCACGAGCCGCAGCCGGACGAGGGCACCGGGCGGCCCCCGGCCGACCCCGCCGTCCTGCACGACCCGGAGTCCGGGGTACGCGTCCGCCCCGGCGGGCTCACGGCCCTGGTGGGCGCCAGCCCGACCGAGACGGGCACGGTGGTGGACCGCCTGGGCCGCTACACCCGCTCGGACGTGACATGGGGAGGGGTACGCCTGGACGCCGTCCCCCTGCGGGAGGTACGGACCCGAATCCTGGTCGCCGACAACGACGCCGACCTGTTCGCAGGCCCCCTGCTGGAGGTCATCGCCGGAAGCGTCGACGCGCCCCACGGGGGCGCGGGGAGCTGCGCGACCGGCCCCCACCGGCCCGCACCCGCCGTCGCACCCCCCACCGCACCGCCTGACGCGCAAACGACCCAAGCCCTCCACGCGGCCGCAGCCGGCGACATCGTCCAGGCCCTCCCCCACGGCCTCGACTCCCAGATCGACGCCCAGGCCCGCAACCTCTCCGGCGGCCAGCGCCAACGCGTCCGCCTCGCCCGCGCCCTCCTCGCCGACCCCGAGGTCCTCCTCGCCGTGGAACCCACCTCCGCGCTCGACGCCCACACCGAGGCCCTCGTGGCGGAGCGCCTCCGCACCGCCCGGGCCGGCCGCACCACCCTCCTCACCACCACCTCCCCGCTGCTGCTGACCCACGCCGACGAGGTGGTCTTCCTGGTCGACGGCAAGGTCGCCGCGACCGGCACGCACGAGGGGCTGCTGGAGGACGAACCCGGCTACCGCGCCCTCGTGGCCCGGGACACCGAGGACGAGGAGGCCGTACGGTGACGACAGGTCAGCTGCCGGTCGCCGGACGCGCCGAGGTACGCCGGGCCACCCTCCGCCTGGTGCGGGCGGACCGCGGGCCCTTCGCCGCCGCGCTGCTGCTGAACGCGGCGGCGGCCGGCGCCGGCCTCGCCGGCCCCTGGCTGGTGGGCCGGATCGTGGACGAGGTACGGGCCGGGGGCGGGGTCGGCGCCGTGGACCACCTCGCCCGGTGGATCCTGCTCTGCTCCCTCGCCCAGCTGCTGCTCGCCCGCTCCGCCCGCTACCTCGGCCACCGCTTCGGCGAGCGGACGCTGGCCCGCGTCCGCGAGGAGTTCGTGGACCGGGCGCTGGCGCTGCCCGCGTCGGTCGTGGAGCGGGCCGGCACCGGCGACCTGACCGCGCGCGGCACGAGCGACGTGAGCACCGTCGGCACCACGCTGCGGGACGCCGGGCCCGAGCTGCTGGTCTGCACGGTGGAGGCGCTGTTCGTGATGGGCGCGGTGTTCGTCCTCGACCCGATGCTGGCCGCGTTCGGGGTGCTCGGGCTGACCCCGGTCTGGTTCGCGCTGCGCTGGTACCTGCGCCGGGCCCGGGACGGCTACCTCGCCGAGGGCGCGGCCACCTCCGGGGTCGCGGAGATCGTCACGGCGACGGTGACGGGCGCCCGCACGGTGGAGGCGTTCCGGCTCCAGGAGCAGCGGATCACGGCGAGCCGGGACGCCCTGGAGACCAACCGGAAGGCCCGGTTCTACACCCTGTGGCTGCGGACCGTGTTCTTCCCGGCCGTCGAGGTGTCGTACACGGTGCCGGTGGCCGGGGTGCTGCTGGTCGGCGGGCTGCTGCACGCGGGCGTCGGTGTGGTGGTGTCGGCGGCGCTGTATCTGCGGCAGTTCACCGAACCGCTGGACCAGATCCTGATGCGGGTGGAGCAACTCCAGTCCAGCAGCGCCTCGTTCGCCCGGGTGGAGGGGCTGGCGCGGGCCCCGCGGGGGGCGGCGGACGGCGCGGCGCCGGCTCCGGCGGACGACCGGATCGACGTGCGCGGGGTGCGGTACGCCTATGAGCGCGGTGGTGAGGTGCTGCGCGGGGTGGACCTCACGGTGCGGCCCGGGGAGCGGCTCGCGGTGGTGGGGCCGTCCGGCGCCGGGAAGACGACGCTGAGCCGGCTGCTGGCGGGCGTCGAGGCGCCCGGGTCGGGCACGGTGACCGTGGGCGGGGTGCCGATCGCCGGTCTGGAACCGGAGCGGCTGCGGCGCCAGGTCGTCCTGGTCACCCAGGAGCACCACGTCTTCCTCGGCACGGTCCGGGACAACCTGCTGATCGCCGAACCGGCCGCGGCCGACGCCGACCTGTGGGCGGCGCTGACCGCCGTCGGCGCCGACGACTGGGTGCGCGGCCTGCCCGACGGCCTCGACACCCCGCTCGGCGCGGACGGCGCGGCCGCCGACGGCTCCCGGGCGCAGCAGCTCGCGCTGGCCCGGGTGGTGCTGGCGGACCCGCACACGCTGATCCTGGACGAGGCGACCGCGCTGCTGGACCCGGCGACCGCCCGGCACACCGAGCGCGCCCTGGCCGCCGTACTCGAAGGCCGTACGGTCATCGCCATCGCCCACCGGCTGCACACCGCGCACGACGCCGACCGGGTGGCCGTGATGGAGGACGGCCTCCTCACCGAACTCGGCACGCACGAGGAGCTGGTGGCGGCGGGCGGGGCGTACGCGGCCCTGTGGGCGACCTGGCACGGCGCCCCCTCCTGAGGTCCCTCCTCACAGAGCGTCCGGTCCCCGCTCCCGCGTCCGGATGCGGACCACCTCCTCCACCGGCGTCACCCACACCGTCCCGCCGCCCGTGCCGCGGCCGCCCGCGGCACGGATGACGCGGACCAGGTCGGCGGCGTCGAAGTCGAGGGTGAGGATGTCGAGGCGGAGCTGCGGGCTCAGGTCCACCCGGTACTCGGTGCCCCGGTAGATCTCCACCCGGACCCGGCGTGGCGTGTACGCCTGGACCTCGGTCACGGTCACGCCCCGCACCCCGAAGGACTGGAGCGCCTTCATCACGTCGGGGACGCGGTGCGGGGGGAGGACCGCGGTGATCAGCTTCACCGAAACCCCTTCGCCTGGCGGCTGCTACGGCTTGCGGACCCCGGCTCCCGCCGTCTCAGCCGGAGTCCGGCTCACGCTCCCTCTCCGGTGCCGGTGCGGCGGCGCTCGCCGCGGCCACCCCCACCGGCTCGGCCCCGGCCGCCGTCGCGGTCTCCGCCGGGTAGGCCTCCTCGTCGTGGACGGCGAGGTCGCCGCTCTCCAGGACGGCGTCCGGCGCCCGGAGTTTCACGAACAGGCCGATGGCCCGGAGGATCAGGAAGGTCATCACCGCGTCGTAGACGATGACCGTGCCGGCCGCGCCCGCCTGCTTCCACAGCTGGTCGAGGTTGCCGTAGAGCCAGCCGCTGGTGGACCAGGCGGTGGAGCCGTCCTTGTTGAGGTACACGGCCATCGCCGGGTCGGCGAAGATGCCGACGAGCATGCCGCCGGCCAGGCCCGCGATGCCGTGGGTGTAGACGACGCCGAGCGCGTCGTCGACCTTCGAGAACGGCTTGATCCTCGGCAGGTAGGTCCAGGCGAGCCAGACGAGCGACGACGAGATGACGCCGATGTAGATCGCGCCGATCCCGGTGACGAACCCGGCCGCCGGGGTGATGGCGACCAGGCCGACGATCATGCCGTTGACCGCGCCGAGGAAGGTCGGCTTGCGCTGTGGTCCGGCGAGCATGTCCCACAGGACCCAGACCAGCAGGGCGACGGCCGTGCAGAGGTTGGTGTTGAGGACGGCGGCGGCCGCGTTGTGGCCGCCGAAGTACATGTCGCCGCCGTTGAAGCCGTTCCAGCCGAGCCAGAGGATGCCGGCGCCGACCGCGACCATGGGCAGGTTGTTGGGGACGCCGTGCGCGCGGTCCTTGGCGAGGCGGGGGCCGATCACGGCGGCGGCCACGAACCCGGAGGTGCCGGCGGCGAGGTGGATGACGTATCCGCCGGAGTAGTCGAGGGCACCCTGGCCGGCCCACCAGCCGCCGCCCCACAGCAGGAAGGCGTTGACGGTGTAGACCAGGGTGGACCAGAGCGGGACGAAGAGCAGCCAGGCGCGGATGTTCATGCGGCCGATGACGCTGCCCATGAAGAGCAGCGGGGTGATCGCCGCGAAGGCGAAGTGGAAGTAGGCGAGTGTGGACTGCGGGAAGTGGAAGCTCGGCATCAGGTCGTTGCCGTTGACGAGCGGGATGTAGGCCTGCTGCTGTTCGCCCGCCGAGCCGATGATGGTGCCCGGCCGGCCGACGAACGCGCCGAGGATGCCGGGCCAGTGTGCGTTCAGGGGCTCCCCGAAGCCCATCTTGAACTCCCACAGCACCCAGCCCACCAGCACCAGCGAGAAGCCGGTGAAGGCCATGAACATGGTGTTCACGACCCACTTGCGCTGGACCAGGCCGCCGTAAAGAATCGCGATGCCGGGAATGCTCATGAGCCCGACCAGGGTCGCGGCGACGAGCTGCCAGGCGTTGTCCCCGGCGTCCAGCCAACTCGGATACGGAATCACTGCACCGTCAACTCCCCTCCTGGGAGCGGCGGTCCGGCAGACCGCCGAATTGCACGGCAGGATCCGCCCGCTGGTGTTGCTCCGTGGTTCCGGGGGCATGTCGCGCCCGCAAACTTCCCCTCACATACCGGGCTTTTCCCTCGGACTTACGAGGGCTTTACGCCGCCCCTGCTCCGACCGCGCCGGCCAACAGTCCGCATACCGAACCTGAACATCCGGTCAACGAACGATTTCCGGCCAAGTTTCTGACGCGGTCCTGACAGGTGGCGTTTTCTGCTGCCACTCTTCCCACGGCCGACTCACAGCAACCCCACAGCTCCACCACGCCGCTGCTGTCGGGTCGGGTACTGCACGCGCACACGGTTCCGCGTTCCGCCCAGTTCTGCCCGGCCGGCCCACCCGCCGTCCGGATCTCCCCTGGCCGTGCGACCCGCGGCCACGCAGAAGGAGTCAGTGTTGAGAAGCAGTTCCTCTCGCAGACGCACCCCCCACAGCACGTACCGCCGTACCGCAGCAGTGGCCCTCGCGGGCGTCACCGCCCTGATCGCCGCGGCCGTCCAGTCGGGCGCCGCCAGCGCCGCCCCGGCCGCCCCGCAGCTCGGCCGGGTCAACCCGGCCCACGCGGCGGTCAAGCTCTCCCCCTCGCAGCGCGCGGAACTGCTCCGCGACGCGAGCGGCGAGCGGGCCGCCACCGCCAAGGCGATAGGCCTCGGCACCCAGGAGAAGCTGGTCGTCAAGGACGTCGTGAAGGACGCCGACGGCACCCTGCACACCCGCTACGAGCGCACCTACGCGGGCCTGCCGGTGCTCGGCGGCGACCTGGTCGTGGACACCGCGAAGTCGGGCGCCACCGAGCGGGTCATCAAGGCGAACAACGCCACGCTGAAGGTCGCCGACCTCACCCCGGCGAAGACCGCGGCGAGCGCCGAGAAGACCGCCCTGACCGCCGCGAGGACGCTGGGCTCCACCAAGTCCGCGGCCGACGGCGCCCGCAAGGTCATCTGGGCCGGCTCGGGCAAGCCCGTCCTCGCCTACGAGACGATCGTCGGCGGCTTCCAGGACGACGGCACGCCGAACCAGCTGCACGTCATCACCGACGCCGCCACGGGCAAGAAGCTCTTCCAGTACCAGGGCATCGAGAACGTCACCGGCACCGGCAACACCCAGTACAGCGGGACGGTGTCGCTGTCGACGACCCAGTCGGGCTCGACGTACAACCTGACCGACGGCGACCGCGGCGGCCACAAGACGTACAACCTGAACCACGGCACCTCGGGCACCGGCACGCTGTTCTCGCAGTCGAGCAACACCTGGGGCAACGGCACCACGTCGAACGCCGCCACCGCGGGTGCCGACGCGCACTACGGGGCCGCCGAGACCTGGGACTTCTACAAGAACACCTTCGGGCGCAGCGGCATCAAGAACAACGGCGTCGGCGCCTACTCCCGCGTCCACTACGGCAACTCGTACGTGAACGCGTTCTGGGACGACGGCTGCTTCTGCATGACCTACGGCGACGGCTCCGGCAACGCCGACCCGCTGACCGCCCTCGACGTGGCCGGCCACGAGATGAGCCACGGCGTCACGTCGAACACGGCCGGCCTCAACTACAGCGGCGAGTCGGGCGGCCTGAACGAGGCCACCTCCGACATCTTCGGCACCGGTGTGGAGTTCTACGCGGCCAACTCCTCCGACGTCGGCGACTACCTCATCGGCGAGAAGATCGACATCAACGGCGACGGCACCCCGCTGCGCTACATGGACAAGCCCAGCAAGGACGGCGGTTCCGCCGACTACTGGTCCTCGTCCGTCGGCGGCCTCGACGTGCACTACTCGTCCGGTGTCGCGAACCACTTCTTCTACCTGCTGAGCGAGGGCAGCGGCGCCAAGGTCATCAACGGCGTCAGCTACAACTCGCCCACCAAGGACGGCCTTCCGAACACCGGCATCGGCCGCGACAAGGCCCTCCAGATCTGGTACCGGGCGCTCACCACCAAGTTCACCTCGACCACCAACTACGCGGCGGCCCGCACCGGCACCCTCGCGGCGGCGGGTGAGCTGTACGGCACCACCAGCACCGAGTACAAGGCGGTGCAGGACGCGTGGGCGGCCGTGGCGGTCGGGGCGCGCTCCGGTGGCGGCGGCGGTACGGGCACCTCGTACGAGAGCACCACGGCCGTGTCGATCCCGGACAACGGGCCCGCGGTCACCTCGTCGATCACGGTCTCCGGCCGGACCGGGAACGCGCCGAGCAACTTGCAGGTAACGCCGAATATCAGCCACACGTGGCGCGGCGATCTGGTGATCGACCTCGTCGGCCCGTCCGGGACGTCGTACCGCCTGAAGAACTTCAGCTCCTCCGACTCGGCGGACAACGTGACGGACACCTACACGGTGAACGCCTCGTCGGAATCGGCCAATGGCACCTGGAAACTCAAGGTCCAGGACCAGGCCGCACAGGACGTCGGCACCATCAACGGGTGGAAGCTGACCTTCCCGTAACCGCAGGTAACAACCGCGCGCTCCGGGCGCCGTCCGCAGGGGTCCTCCCCTCGGGCGGCGCCCGTTTTACATGCCCGCAACGTTCACCCAACACCTGCTTTTCGGCCAACATCACTTCAGGGTCCTGACATGTACGCGACCTTGATGTCACTCTTCCTTCACCCGTCGCACAGCACAGCAACTTCACACCCCACAGCCGGGCAGGCAACCCCATTCCAGCCCGGACTCCCCACATCCTGAAGGAGCTTGAGTGAGCCCCCTCTACGCGCGTCACAAGCGCACCACGCTGGCCATCGCCACCGCTGTCGCCGCCGGCGCCCTGCTCACCACGGGTATGACCGCGAACGCCTCGGCCGTCGACAAGAAGCCGCTGGCCGCCGCCCCCACGCTGCTCTCCAACTCCGCCCGCACCGCCCTGATCCAGAAGGCGGACGCGAACGTCGCCGAGACGGCCCGGCAGATAGGCCTCGGCACCAAGGAGAAGCTGGTCGTCAAGGACGTCGTGAAGGACGTCGACGGCACGGTCCACACGCGCTACGAGCGCACCTACGCGGGCCTGCCCGTCCTCGGCGGCGACATCGTCGTGCACACCTCGAAGGCCGGCAAGACCGAGGGCGTCACCAAGGCGACCAAGGCGACCATCAAGGTGGCTTCGCTCAAGCCGCAGGTCACCGCCGCCAAGGCCGAGAAGACCGCGCTCACCGCGGCGAAGACCCTCGGCTCCACCAAGCAGGCCGCCGACGGCGCCCGCAAGGTGATCTGGGCCGGCTCGGGCACCCCCGTCCTCGCCTACGAGACCGTCGTCGGCGGCTTCCAGGACGACGGCACCCCGAACAAGCTGCACGTCATCACCGACGCGGCCACCGGCAAGAAGCTCTTCGAGTACCAGGGCGTCGAGAACGCCACCGGCACCGGCAAGACCCTGTACTCCGGCACGGTCAGCCTCACCACCTCGCTGTCGGGCTCGACGTACTCGCTGACCGACGCCTCCCGCGGCAGCCACAAGACGTACAACCTGAAGCACACCACCAGCTCCGGCACCGGCACCCTGTTCACCAACACCACCAACACGTGGGGCACCGGCACCGCATCCAGCTCCACCACCGACGTCACCGCGGCCGCCGACGCCGCCTACGGCGCGCAGGAGACCTGGGACTTCTACAAGAACACCTTCGGCCGCAGCGGCATCAAGAACGACGGTGTCGGCGCCTACTCCCGCGTCCACTACGGCAGCTCGTACGTCAACGCGTTCTGGGACGACGACTGCTTCTGCATGACCTACGGCGACGGCTCCAGCAACACCCACCCGCTGACCTCGCTGGACGTGGCCGGCCACGAGATGAGCCACGGCGTCACCGCCAACACCGCGGGCCTCAACTACAGCGGCGAGTCCGGCGGCCTCAACGAGGCCACCTCCGACATCTTCGGCACCGGCGTCGAGTTCTACGCGGCCAACGCCTCCGACCCCGGTGACTACCTCATCGGCGAGAAGATCAACATCAACGGCGACGGCACCCCGCTGCGCTACATGGACCAGCCCAGCAAGGACGGCGGCTCCGCCAACTACTGGTCCTCCTCGGTCGGCAACCTGGACGTGCACTACTCGTCCGGCGTCGCGAACCACTTCTTCTACCTCCTCTCGGAGGGCAGCGGTTCGAAGACGATCAACGGGGTGTCGTACAACTCCCCGACGTACAACGGCTCCACGGTCACCGGCATCGGCCGGGACAAGGCGCTGCAGATCTGGTACAAGGCGCTGACGACGTACTTCACGTCGACCACCAACTACAAGTCGGCCCGCACCGGCACGCTGTCCGCGGCGGCCGCGCTGTACGGCTCCGGCTCCACCGAGTACAACGCGGTGGCGGCGGCCTGGACGGCGGTCAACGTCAGCTGACCCCGCCCCCAGCGCTGTGGGCGGGCCCCCGGGGAGAAGTCGTCCCGGGGGCCCGCCCTACGCTCTCTCCCATGTCCTTCACGTACGAGGCGGTCGGCGCCACCCGGGAGAACCTCGCCGCCTGCCCACCGGGCTTCCACCCGCTGCACGTGCGCACGCGCATAGGCGAGGGCCAGGAAGTCTTCCACCGGGCCGCCGAGGCGGTCCTCACCTGGGAACTCCACCGCGCCCTGGGCGTGGGCATCGACGCCGCCGCCGACCGCGCGGCCCCCGGCGTCGACGTCACCGTCACCCTGGCCGGCCTGATCAAGGCCCCCTGCCGGATCGTCTGGACGGCCGAGGAGTCCCGCCGCGCCGGCTGGGCCTACGGCACCCTCGCCGGCCACCCCGAGAGCGGCGAGGAGGCCTTCGTCGTCGACCGCACCGGCGACGGCACGGTCTGGCTCACGGTCGCGGCCTTCAGCAGACCCGCCAAGTGGTACGCCCGCGCGGGCGGCGCCGCGACCCGGGGGCTGCAGCAGGCGTACGCCCGCAGGTGCGGGACGGTACTGCGCCGCCTCTGCGCGGATCCGGCGCCGGAGTTCTGACGCGACTCCGACGGCAGACTCCTGACGGACGGACGTGAGGGCGAGCGGAGACCACCCGCCCTCGGGACCTCGCAGGGCCTCAGCGCATCAGCACCCCGGCCCCCGTGACCGCCCCCTCCGCGGGCACCACCACCAGCCCCAGTTCCGCGCCGGACGCCAGCAGGCGGTGGGTGGGGAGGATGCGGACCGTGTAGCCGTAGGGGCCGGTGCGGTCCAGGGAGAGGGGGCCCTCGTAGGTCCAGTGGCCCTCCAGGTCCGGGCCGGAGATCGGCTTCAGGGGGACCGTCGCCGCGTCCGTGATGCGGTCCTCCGGGTCGACGCGGCCGGAGACGGCCTGGACCTCCACGTCGTCGGGGGCGAGGTCGCCGAGTCGGACGCGGACGCGCAGCGCGAGGGTGGTGCCGAGTTCGGCGGTGGCCGTCACGGTGGCCGTCTCGACGTGGTCCACCGAGACGCCGTGCCAGGCCGCCCGCACCCTGCCCTTCCAGACGGACAGTTCACGGGCCGTGTCCGGGGTCATGGACCGGTGGGCGTGGGCCGCCGGGGTGTAGAGGCGCTCCACGTACTCCCGGACCATGCGGCCCGCCAGCACCTTGGGGCCGAGGAGGGTGAGGGTCTGGCGGACCATCTCGATCCAGCGGTCGGGCAGTCCGGTGCGGCCCCGCTCGTAGAAGCGCGGGGTGACCCGCTGTTCGAGGAGGTCGTACAGGGCGGCGGCCTCGATGTCGTCCCGGCGGTCGGGATCGGTGCCGGCGCCGTCCGCCGTCGGGATCGCCCAGCCGAAGTCCGGCTGGAACCATTCGTCCCACCAGCCGTCCAGGACGGAGAGGTTGAGGCCGCCGTTGAGCGCCGCCTTCATCCCGCTCGTCCCGCACGCCTCCAGGGGGCGGAGGGGGTTGTTGAGCCAGATGTCGCAGCCGGGCAGGAGCTTCTGCGCCATCGCCATCCCGTAGTCGGGCAGGAAGACGAGCCGCTGCCGGACCCGCGGGTCGTCGGCGAACCGGACCAGTTCCTGCACCAGCCGCTTGCCGCCGTCGTCGGCAGGGTGCGCCTTTCCGGCCACGACGATCTGGATCGGGTGGTCCGGGTGGGTCAGCAGGTCCATCAGCCGGTCGCGGTCGCGCAGCATGAGCGTGAGGCGTTTGTACGAGGGGACGCGCCGGGCGAACCCGATGGTGAGCACGTCGGGGTCGAGGGCGCCGTCGATCCAGCCCAGCTCGGCGGTACCGGCGCCGCGTTGCCGCCAGGACGCCCGCAGCCGCTCCCGCACCTCCAGCACCAGCTGCTCCCGCAGACCGCGGCGCAGTTCCCAGATCTCCTCGTCGGCGACGGAGGCGACCGCGTCCCAGCGCTCCGGGCCGCCGACGGTCAGCGCCTCCTCGGTACGGCGGTCGCCCAGCTGCCGGGCGCCCAGCCGGACCACCTCCGGGGCCACCCAGGTCGGGGCGTGCACGCCGTTCGTCACGGAGGTGATCGGCACCTCGTCGGGGTCGAATCCCGGCCACAGCCCGGAGAACATCTCCCGGCTGACGTTGCCGTGCAGCAGCGAGACCCCGTTGGCGCGCTGGGCGAGCCGCAGCCCCATGACGGCCATGTTGAACAGGTTGGGCTCGCCGCCCGGGTAGGTCTCCATGCCGAGCCGCAGGATGTGCTCGACCCCGATCCCGGGGAGTTCGGCGTCGGCACCGAAGTGGTGGGCGACCAGCTCGCGGTCGAAGCGGTCGATGCCGGCCGGGACGGGCGTGTGGGTCGTGAAGACCGTGCCGGCCCGGACCGCTTCCAGCGCCGCGTCGAAGTCGAGCCCGGCCGCGACCAGTTCGGCGATCCGCTCCAGGCCCAGGAAGCCGGCGTGGCCCTCGTTGGTGTGGAACACCTCCGGTTCGGGGTGGCCGGTCAGCCTGCAGTACGTCCGTACGGCCCGCACGCCCCCTATCCCGAGCAGCATCTCCTGGAGCAGCCGGTGCTCGCTGCCGCCGCCGTAGAGCCGGTCGGTGACCCCGCGTTCACCGACGTCGTTCTCCTCGACGTCCGAGTCCAGCATCAGCAACGGCACCCTGCCGACCTGGGCCAGCCAGATCCGGGCGCGCAGCAGTCTGCCGCCGGGCAGCGCGAGGGAGACGTGCGCCGGGGTGCCGTCGGCCTCCTTCAGCAGGGCCACGGGGAGTTCGTTGGGGTCGAGGACGGGATAGTGCTCCTGCTGCCAGCCGTCCCGGGACAGGGTCTGCCGGAAGTAGCCGTGCCGGTAGAGCAGGCCGACGCCGATCAGCGGGACGCCGAGGTCGCTGGCCGACTTGAGGTGGTCGCCGGCCAGGATGCCGAGGCCGCCGGAGTACTGCGGCAGGGCGGCCGTGATGCCGAACTCGGGTGAGAAGTAGGCGACGGCGGCCGGGAGTTCGGCCGACTGCGGCCGGGTCTGGTACCAGCGGTCGCCGGTCACGTAGTCGCCCAGGTCGTCGGCGACCGCGGTCAGCCGGCGCAGGAAACGGCGGTCACCGGCCAGTTCGGCGAGGCGTGCCGGCGGCACACTGCCGAGCAGCCGCACCGGGTCGCCCTCCGAGGCGGCCCAGCGCTCGGGGTCGACGGCCTGGAAGAGGTCACGTGTCTCGGCGTGCCAGGACCAGCGCAGGTTCCGGGCCAGGTCGCTGAGGGGGCGGAGGGGTTCGGGGAGAACGGGACGGACGGTGAACCGACGGATCGCCTTCACATTCCACCTCGTGCAGTTCGCAAGGGGAGCCGTACAACCCTGTGCGGCTCGGCGTCTGTCCGACAGTACCGGTGCGGGGGTGCCACTGGGGGCTGCCGCCCCCAGACCCCCGCTTCGGCCTGAACGGCCTCGTCCTCGGACGCCGGACGGGCTGGGACGTGGTGCGGACCGGCCGTCGTCCCCCGGTGCCTTCTTGTCGGCTTTCGTCCTGTACGAGACCCTGCCTCCCTGAGCTGAGGAGGGGGACTCACAGCCATGGGACGGACGTGTAGCCGGCGGCTGCGTCTGGTGGGGGGCTTGACCGCGGTCGTGACGGCCGCGGTGCTGTCGACGGCCACCCTGCCCGCGCACGCCGTAGCGGAGGGGACCATCGTCGGCGCCGGCCGGGCCGGAGCGGTCGGCGGGAGTTATCTGGTGACGTTCAAGGAGGGGATCGAGGGGGCGTCGGCGGCCGGAAGAGAGGTCGCCACCCGGTACGGGGCGAAAATTAGCCATACTTACGGCACCGTGCTGAACGGCTACGCCGTCGCGGCAAGCGCTGCACAGGCCGGACGGCTCGCCGCGGACACCCGGGTCGCCTCCGTCGTCCAGGACAGCCGGGTCCGGCTGACGCGCACCCAGCGGAACCCGCCGTCCTGGGGCCTGGACCGCGTCGACCAGGCGGGACTCCCGCTGAACGGGTCGTACACCTCGCCGGGGTCGGCGGGCGCGGGTGTCACCGTGTACGTGATCGACACCGGTGTCCGCATCACGCACACCGACTTCGGCGGACGCGCGAGCTACGGCTGGGACTTCGTCGGGAACGACGGGTCCGCCGGCGACGGCAACGGGCACGGCACCCACGTCGCCGGCATCATCGCCGGCACCAGGTACGGCGTCGCCAAGAGGGCCCGGGTGGTCTCCGTGCGGGTCCTGGACGACACCGGGTCGGGCACCACCGCCCAGGTCATCGCCGGTGTCGACTGGGTCACCGCGCACGCCCGCAGACCGGCGGTCGCCAACCTCAGCCTGGGCGGCTACCACAGCGCCCAACTGGACACCGCCGTACGGAACTCGATGAAGGCCGGCGTGACCTACACGGTCGCCGCCGGCAACGACGGCCTGCCCGCCGCCCGTTACTCACCGGCCGACGTGCCGCAGGCCCTCACCGTCGGCGCCACCGACCGCACCGACACCCGCCCGGGCTTCTCCGACTACGGTCCGGCCGTCGACCTGTTCGCCCCGGGCGTGGCGATCACCTCGGACTCGAACGCGAGCGACACCGCGCGGGCGACCTACTCCGGTACCTCGATGGCGGCACCCCACGTGGCGGGCGCCGCCGCCCTCTATCTCGCCGGGCACCGCGGGGCCACCCCCGCCCAGGTCGCCAGGGCCCTGATTGCGCGGGCGGCGAGCGGGAAGGTGTCCGGTGCGGGGCCCGGGTCGCCGAACAGGCTCCTGCGGGTACCGGAGTCGTAGTCGTAGGGCGGTTCACCGGAGTCGTAAAGCGGTTTCTGGTATGCGATCACGCCACCGGCCCCGTTCGCCGTGAACGGGGCCGGTCTTGTGCGTAGACATACGGCTGAGTAGTTAACAAAGTGCCGGATTGCCCACCCGAATAGGGTGGGAAGGCTCCTCCGGTACACCCCACAGACACAGCACTGACACCAGACAGCGGTACAACACCAGGTACACCCCGCAGGACCCACCTCCCCACCACCCATCCGCCCACACCCTCGTTGTCGCGGACAGGAGCGGTCATGCCCGCCACGCACCAGCCGTCAGCACCTCCGACCCGGCGCACGTCACCCGGCGCGCCACCCCCCGCGGACGAGGCCACCGCCGTCGGCCGCATACCCGTCCTCGACGTCCGCCCGCTGGTCCAGCAGGGACGCCGGCCCGCCAAGGCGGTCACCGGGGAGTCGTTCGAGGTCACCGCCACCGTCTTCCGCGAGGGCCATGACGCCGTCGCCGCCAACGTCGTCCTGAAGGACCCGAAGGGCCGACCGGGTCCCTGGACCCCGATGCGGGAACTGGCCCCCGGCACCGACCGCTGGGGCGCCACCGTCACCGCCGACGGGAAACCGGGCCGCTGGACCTACCAGGTCGAGGCATGGGGAGATCCGGTCGCCACCTGGCGCCACCACGCGAAGATCAAGATACCCGCGGGCATCGACACCGAACTGGTCCTGGAGGAGGGCGCCCGGCTCCACGAACGGGCCGCCGCCGGGGTCCCGAAGGCAAAAAAACGGGAAATCCTGCTGACCGCGGCCGCCGCCCTCCGCGACGAGGAACGGCCCGCCCCCTGGCGCCTGGCCGCCGCCCTCACGCCCGAGGTCGACAAGATCCTGGCGCGGTATCCGCTGCGGGAGCTGGTGACGGCTTCGGAGCCGCTGCCGCTGCTGGTGGAGCGTGAACGGGCCCTGTACGGCTCCTGGTACGAGTTCTTCCCCCGCTCGGAGGGGACACCGCAGCGCCCGCACGGCACGTTCCGGACAGCCGCCCGCCGCCTCCCGGAGATCGCCGGGATGGGCTTCGACGTCGTCTACCTCCCCCCGATCCACCCCATCGGGACCACCTTCCGCAAGGGCCGCAACAACACCCTCACCCCGACTCCCGAGGACGTCGGCGTGCCGTGGGCGATCGGGTCCCCCGAGGGCGGCCACGACGCCGTGCATCCGGACCTGGGCACGGTCGAGGACTTCCGGTGGTTCGTGGCCGAGGCCGGCCGCCACGGCCTGGAGATCGCCCTGGACTTCGCGCTGCAGTGCTCGCCCGACCACCCCTGGGTGGAGAAGCACCCCGAGTGGTTCCACCACCGCCCGGACGGCACCATCGCCTACGCCGAGAACCCGCCCAAGAAGTACCAGGACATCTACCCGATCGCCTTCGACGCCGACCTGGACGGGCTGGTCGCCGAGACCGTGCGGGTGCTGCGGCACTGGATGGAGTGCGGGGTGCGGATCTTCCGCGTCGACAACCCCCACACCAAACCGGTCGTCTTCTGGGAGCGGGTGATCGCCGAGATCAACGCGGCCGACCCGGACGTGATCTTCCTGGCCGAGGCGTTCACCCGGCCCGCGATGATGCGCACCCTGGCCCAGACCGGCTTCCAGCAGTCCTACACGTACTTCACCTGGCGCACCACCAAGCAGGAACTCACCGAGTACCTCACCGAGCTGTCGGGCGAGTCCGCGGCGTGGATGCGGCCGAACTTCTTCGCCAACACCCCGGACATCCTGCACGCCTACCTCCAGCACGGCCACCGGCCCGCCTTCGAGGCCCGGGCCGTCCTGGCCGCCACCCTCTCCCCCACCTGGGGCATCTACAGCGGCTACGAACTCTGCGAGAACACCCCGCTGAAGGAGGGCAGCGAGGAGTACCTGGACTCGGAGAAGTACCAGCTCAAACCCCGCGACTGGACCCGCGCCGACACCGACGGCATCGCCCCCCTCATCACCCGCCTCAACACAATCCGGCGGGAGAACCCGGCCCTGCGGCAGCTGCGCGACCTCCACTTCCACCACGCCGACCAGGACGCGGTGATCGCCTACAGCAAGCGGAGCGGATCGAACACGGTTCTGGTGGTCGTGAACCTCGACCCCCACCACACCCAGGAGGCCACGGTCTCGTTGGACATGCCGCAACTCGGCCTGAACTGGCACGAGTCGGTGCCGGTGCGCGACGAGCTCACCGGCGAAACCTACAACTGGGGCAGGGCCAACTATGTGCGCCTGGAACCGGGTCACCGGGCCGCGCACATCCTCACCGTCCTGCGACCGTCCCCGCGGATCGGAGGGTCACCCATACAATGATCGTCAACGAACCCGTCCCGGACACCTTCGAGGACACACCTGCCAGGGACCGGGACCCGGACTGGTTCAAGCGCGCCGTCTTCTACGAGGTCCTGGTCCGCTCGTTCCAGGACAGCGACGGCGACGGCATCGGCGACCTCAAGGGCCTGACCGCGAAACTCGACTACCTGCAGTGGCTCGGCGTCGACTGCCTCTGGCTGCCGCCCTTCTTCAAGTCCCCACTGCGGGACGGCGGTTACGACGTCTCCGACTACACCGCCGTCCTCCCCGAGTTCGGCGACCTCGCCGACTTCGTGGAGTTCGTCGACGCCGCCCACCAACGCGGCATGCGCGTCATCATCGACTTCGTCATGAACCACACCAGCGACCAGCACCCGTGGTTCCAGGAGTCCCGCAAGGACCCCGACGGCCCCTACGGCGACTACTACGTCTGGGCGGACGACGACAAGCAGTACCAGGACGCGCGGATCATCTTCGTCGACACCGAGGTCTCCAACTGGACCTACGACCCGGTCCGCAAGCAGTACTACTGGCACCGGTTCTTCTCGCACCAGCCGGACCTCAACTACGAGAACCCGGCCGTCCAGGAGGAGATCCTCTCCGCGCTCCGGTTCTGGCTGGACCTGGGCATCGACGGGTTCCGGCTGGACGCGGTGCCGTACCTCTACCAGCGTGAGGGCACCAACTGCGAGAACCTGCCCGCGACCCACGACTTCCTGAAGCGGGTGCGCAAGGAGATCGACACGCAGTATCCGGACACGGTGCTGCTGGCCGAGGCGAACCAGTGGCCCGAGGACGTCGTCGACTACTTCGGCGACTACCGCAGCGGCGGGGACGAGTGCCACATGGCGTTCCACTTCCCCGTCATGCCGCGGATCTTCATGGCGGTACGCCGGGAATCCCGCTACCCCGTCTCGGAAATCCTCGCCAAGACCCCCGCCATCCCCTCCGGCTGCCAGTGGGGCATCTTCCTGCGCAACCACGA
>NZ_JBIBHY010000019.1:0-220173 GCF_042957285.1 Streptomyces sp. NPDC008092 | reverse complement strand
CCGTCAGGTCCGACGGATACCCACCCCCAACACTGCTCACCGCGAGCTCAACGAGCGCCTCAGCAACGAGACACGGCAGATCTCAAACACGGTCTGAGGGTTGTTCATGGCGAGCAAGCGTACGGCCAGCTCGACGGTGCAAGCAGCGGGTTTTGAGATGCCACGTTGGGGGCCGTGTAGATCCATTAAGCGGGCGCTCCGCGCCCCGATGATCAAGACCTGAGCGGCGCGCACCGCGCGCTTCCTGGCCCCGCTGGTGACGTGACAGGGCCCATGTATAAGGGGTAGGGCGTCTCACACGTTTCTCACAGACCCCCGCCCGTGCGATCACGCCCCGGGCCGCTGACCTGGACGTTTCTCGAACTGCCTGGACTGGATGGACGGTACGGACTGGTCATCAGCTACTGGGGGCCAAGGGGTCGCAGGTTCAAATCCTGTCGTCCCGACTCGATGGAGTCGTAGGTGAAGGGGTGGTTCCGGAGAAATCCGGGACCACCCCTTCATCGTTCTTGGGGACGGCACATGCCACCGTCCCGGCCGGCCGCGGGGAGCGGCCCCGAGGTGGCCCGTACCCCCGATGCCAGGTCGGCTTCTCGACGGCTGCTCGTCCGGTGGCGATCCGGACCCCTCGCTGACGCCGTGGTGACGCCTCCGTAACGGCCCCCCTGCCAACGTGGCCATCGCCGGAGGGGCCTGGATCACCCGCCGGGACCGGACTACCAGCGGGGGAATCATGTCGGCATTCGGGGACCGGGCGCTGCTCTCACTGAGTGACCCTGTCGCGCTGGGGGCGTTGCTGTCGCCCACCGACGGTTCGGGTGAGCAGCGGGTCCGCACGATGCTGGCCTCGGTCTACGACCTGTCGGCCGTCCGGCTCGACACGATCACCGGCGCGCGGGTGCGGGAGATCGCCCTGCAACGGCCGCTGTTCCCGACCGGTCGCCGGGACGGGGCGTGGTCGCAACTCGTACCGTCCTACGCACGGACGGAACTGACCCTGACCGTCCCCGAGCCCACCCGGCCGGTCTGGGTCGACCTGCGCGCCACCATCGACGTCACGCTGGTCGCCGAGATCGACCCGGCCGGCGCGGAATCGGTGGTGGCCCGGGCGTTCGACGACTTCGCCACCTTCGACGAGTTCCGGGCCAGGTTCACCTTCTTCGATCTCGACGCCTTCCTCGCCGAGCACGGAATCAGCACGGTGGAGGAACTGAAGGACGCCTTCCACTACGTGGTCGCGGAGATACAGCTGCGCACACCACCCCCCTTCGACCCCGACGACCCGGCGAACACGCACACCCTCCCGGTCACCCTGGCGGCCGTGGTCGTCGACCCGTTCGACCTCGCCGGCGGGCTGCGCGCCACCCGGCTCGTACGGGAGGCGGCGCGGCCACTGACCGGCCCGCCTCCCGCGGGGCTCCCGGCCGAGGTCGCCGAGGCGTACGCGACCGCCGTCGTCATGGCGGAGGACGGTCTGCCCGACGGGCTCGCCGCCGCCGATGTCGAACGGCTCTGCGCCGGCGAGGGCGTCGCCTGCCTCTTCCTGCCCGCCCCCTGACGAAGCCGTCATGACGGCGACCGCGGCCCGCGGTTCCGTCCACCCTTCTCTGCCTCTGCCTCTGCCATCGACCCGGCCTGACCGGCCCGCCCTGGAGGAGAACCCTGATGCCCGTTCGGTATATCCGGGTTGACCCGACCGTCAACCTGTTCGCACCGGCCGTCCGCGCCTTCGGCACGATCGCGATCGTGGGCCGCGTGACCGCACCGGCCCCCGCTCCGGAGCCCGTGGCCGCGTCGTCGTCGGCTTCGTCCTCGGCGTCGGCCAAGAAGGCCGCCGTCGCCGAGGCGACCGTCGTGGCGCCCACGCCGGTGGCGCTCACCAGCCCGGACAAGGCGGACGAGAAGTTCCCCGGTGAACTCGCCGACGCCATCAGCCTGGTGTTCGCGCAGACCCCCGGCCCGACCCTCGTCTACGCCGTCCCCGTCGACGCCACCGCACCCGACTGGAAGGGCGCGCTGGAGGTCGTCGCCGGTCTGAACGTCCAGCTCGTGGTGCTCGCCAACACCCCGGTCGACGCCGGCTCGAAGACCCCCGACGGACCGATCGGGCTGCTCTCGGCGCACGTCACCACGGTGTCCAACACGGGTGCCGACGGCATGGAACGCATGGGTGTCGCGATGCTGCCGCAGGGCAGCGCCGACCCGAAGGTGATCCTGCCGAACGACCGCATGGTCTACATCGCGCACAACAGCGCACAGGACGCGGCGGTCGCCGTGGCCGGCACCATCGCCGGCTACGAACCCTTCGTGTCGATGCTGCTCAAGCAGGTCAACATCGTCAGCCCGCCGTTCGGCCCCACCGACATCGACACCTTGAACGGGCCGCCGGAGAGCTCCGGGACCGGGCCCACCGGAGCCGGCGTCAACTGGCTGACCAGCCCCGCGCTCATCCCCGGCAACGGCGTCTACCTGGGCGAGGGCTACACCGGCAACCCCGGCAGCCCGAAGAAGTACATCGACATCTGCCGCTTCATCGACCATCTGTCCTTCCTGCTCAAGGCACAGCTGATCAACTCGATCGGCAACGTGCGGATCAGCAGGTCCGGGCTGCGCGCGCTGGTCGCGCAGATGGAGGCGGTCCTCGGCCCCTTCGTCGACGACGGCGTGCTCAACAGCTTCGAGATCGTCGTCCCCGTCCTCGTGCTCCTGGACAAGGACCCCGCCACGCTCACCACCGAGGAGGCGGGCCGGATCCACACCGCCGAGGTGCAGCGCCTCGTACAGGTGCTGGCCGCCGTCGAGTACGCGGGCGCCGTGCACCGGATCTCCATCGACCTGAAGTTCGACTAGTCCGACTAGGAAGGCACTCCTGATGGCCGACTGGAACACCCGCCTCGAAGTGAAACTCGGGGACTCCACCATCACTCCGATCTCGACGTTCACCCCGACCTTCAACGTGCCGCACACCGTGCTGCACAGCATCGAGGCGGACAACGTCGGGTTCGTCCGCCAGCCCACCACGTTCACCTTCACGATGGGCGTGCCCGCGGTGGCGACCGTCGTCGCCGACCTCACCCAACTGGCCACCGAGGGAACCGAGTTCCAGATCATCGTGGCCGAGAAGAAGGGCACGGACTGGGCGTTCAACTCGATGAAGTTCGCCCGCTGCGTGGTCACTTCGGCCAACCCCAGCAACGTGATGGTCGACGGCGTCCCGCAGGCCAGCTTCACCTGCCTCGCGCTGTCCGTCGGGGTCGAGGCCTAGCCCGTGGGCGACGACGGCGACGGCGACGGCGCCCCGGAGGAGGAGCGGGACGGCGTCGAGGCCGGTCCCGGCGGCCAGGACCTGTTCCCCGTACCGGGGTTCGCGACCGGCGGCCGGGTGGAACGCACCGGGATCGCGCTGGTGCACGAGGGCGAGTACATCGTCCCGCAGGCCGGCAGCGAGGCCGTGATCTCGCCGCGGAGCGAGTCCGCGGTCGTCAACTACTACTTCCCGGTCCAGGTCGAGGTCGTCGGGACGCTGCCGGACACCGAGGTCCAGCGGGTGGCCGGTTACGTCTTCGACCAGCTCGACCGGGAACTGGCGACCCGCATCTGACGGACACGGACACGGACACGCACGCCCGCCGTCCGACGGGATTCGAAGGGGGACGAACACGATGGCTGATGCGGTGAACCTGCCCGTGCTGGTGGGCCCTGTGCAGCTGCTGTACGTGCAGAGCATGACCGTCAACGAGGGCTACCGCATCGAGCGGATCATGGGCAGCCGGTTCTCCCAGGCCACGCAGCCCACGAACAGGACGATCGCGATCGAGGCCGTACTGCTCGGCCCGCAGCGGCAGGAGCAGAAGAAGGCCCTGGAGGCCCTCGCGCTCACCTCACGGCTGCTGGTCGCCGCCGTCGCCCGCGGGGAGTCGGCCGTCGGCATCCCGGTGGTGTCGGGCCTGACCATCAGCCTGAACATGCAGATCACCGATCTGCGCTTCACCCAGGGGGTGGCCAAGCGGGACGCGCTGGACGTGTCGATCGCGCTCCAGCAGATCCCGCCCGCGCTCACGGCCGCGGTGCTCGGTGAGATCGGCGACCTGAGTCTCGCCGTGGGCACCGCGGCCGTACCGAGCGGACCGGCGGCCAGTCCCATCGCCCGGACTCCGGGCGCCCTGTTATGAGTTCGCGCCACACACGGTGCGTTCGCCGTGAACCCCGTCATGACCAAGGAGGCAGGATATGGCGGCCCTGAACTATCTCGCCCTGCCGATCGACCCGGCCGAGGGGTTTCCGCAGGCGTTCCGGCTGTCCCTGGCCGGCCGCTCCTACCGGTTCCGGCTCTACGGCAACATCGCGGAGGACGTGCTCGACGACCTCCCGGACGGCCCGCTCGACCTGCCCGCGAGGTCCGCGTTCCTCGTGCTGTCGGTCGAGCGGGAGGACCCGGCGGGCCCGGCCTCGATCCTGCTCCGCAAGCTGGTGCCCGGCGTGGAGTACCACGCGGCCGAACTCGCCCTGACGTTTCCGACGTTGAGGCTCGACCCGCGCAATCTCAACGGAGCCGGCTCGTTCGGCTCCCAGGTCGTGGGAGGGGTGGCCGCGCGATGAGCCGACGCACCGACGCCCGGCGGGAGTCGACGCCATGAGCTTCGTCATCCGCTACGAGGTGGAGATCTCCGCACCCGGGGAAGCCGTGGGGCCCGGACTCCCGGTGACCGTGTCCAACGACGTACTGGCCGGCTCCTTCGTGCTCGACGCCGACATCACCGTCACCATGACGGAGGGCGCCGCCACCGACACGTTCGAGGTCACCCTGATCAACCTGCCGACGGACGTGACCGACCTGATCCGCTCGGCGCAGGCCAGGACACCGGTCAACGTGTCCGTCCGGCTCGGCTACTTCGACGACCCGTCCACCACGAAGGGCGACGCCGGCCGGGTCCTGGTGGGCCGCGTCACCCGGGTCTCCGGCAGCGTCGGCCAGGACGGATACGCCCGCACGGTGCTGCACGGCCAGGAGGAGGGCGGCTATCTGCTGCGCAACGAACCGGCCCAGGCCGGCACCCCCGACGGGACGAGCGCGGCGGAACTCGCCGGCTCCCTCGCCGGCAAGGTGGGCGTGCCGTTCGCGGAGGGCTCGACGCTGCCCGGCGACCTGAGCGGGTTCACGATCCGCAGCGGATCCACCCTGGACGCGCTGCGCGCCCTGGCCGAGCGCGGGAACGTACCGCTGGTGGTCCGGGACCGCACGATCTACCTCGGTGACGCGGTCGGCGCGGCGGGGGACACGGCACCGGTGGCGCTCGACCCCGACACCAACATCGTGTGGCTGGACAGCTCCTACGGGGAGGACACCTCGGGCGAGCTGTCGCCTCCGGTGCGCACCACCGTGAACCTGGCCGTGCTCGGCCATCCGGGGCTGCGGGTCGGGCAGGTCGCGAAGATCGGCGGACTGTCCGGGGTGCCCGACGGGACGCTGCGGCTGTCGCGGGTGGTGCACCGGTTCACCACCGCCGGCGGCTACACCACGGAACTCGGCCTGATCGCGGCGGGCGCCGGCGAGCGGGCCCAACTCGCCACCGGCGTCCAGGTGGTGGTGGACCGCTGGCGCGGCATGGTGGACCGGGCCCGCGACGACCATCCGGCCGTGGACGTCGGCGAGGTCACCGAGTACGCGCCCGGCGCCGCGGGGCACCTGGCCTCCCTGCACTACGCCCAGGTCCCCGAGCCGGGCGTGGTCGCCCCCAGCGTGGCCAGTCCGGTCGACACCGGCGCGAGCATGCACGAGAAGCCGATCTCATCGGTGTTCGCGTTCGACCGGACGGGCCTGGTGGTGCCGGTGTACCCCGGCATGCGCGCCCTGCTCGCGCACAACCGGGGCGCCGTCAACGACGCCGTACTGGCCGGGTTCCTGTGGCCGGACAACCCGCAGACCCGGCGCCCGGCCAACGAGCCCGGCGACTACTGGCTGGCGCTGCCCACCGGACTCGGCGACGACGGACGGCCCACCGGCCCCGGCGCCAACGACCTCACGGACGCGGGCGGCCACCGGGTGATCCAGACGACCGGTCTGCACATCCTGGTCGGCAAGAACGCGCTGCCCGAGGTGGGCACCCGGCCGGAACCGCCGGCCGACGACACGATCACCATCGAGCACAAGAGCGGTACGACCATCACCGTCGCCGCCGACGGCGCGGTCACCATCAGCACGGACCACCACCCGATCTCGCTGACCAACGGCACGGTCGGCCTCACGCTCGACGGTTCCGCCGTGGCGGTGTCCTGATGGCCGCCGTCCTGACCGCCGCGTCGACGCTGCAGTGCCCGCACGGCGCACCGCTGTTGATCGTGCCCGGCGGACATCTGCTCACCGTGGACGGACAGCCCGTCCTCACCCGCGCCGACCTGCTCACCGCGACGGTTCCGGCCTGCCCGAGCCAACCGCCGTGCGGCGCGGTCGTGTCCGTCGACTCCGGCCTCGCCACGAAGCTGCGGATCGGGGACGAGCCGGTGGCGCTGGAGACCGCCCAGGGATCGACCCTGACGGCGTCGCCCTGGCGGGTCGTCTCGGCCGGCCAGACGAAATTGGAGGCAACATGACAACGCCGACGTCCCCGGACCCGTTCGGGCACGGCCTGCGCGTGGACGACGGGGACCTCGTACTCGACGGCGGAGACCTGGCCGAGGTGAGCGGCATCGCCAACCTCACCCAGGCACTGACCCTGCGCGTTCTGACCCCCTTCGGCTCCGACCGCTTCAACACCGGCTACGGCCTGGACGTCACCCGGGCGTTCACCGAGCCGAACGGTGCCCGCATGGTCAAGGAACTGCTGAAACTCAACCTCGTCGGCACCCTGGGCACCGACCCCCGGGTCAGCGAGGTCCGGCAGGTGACCTTCGACGACGATCCCGAACGGCTGGCCGCCGGCCCCGGCGCCGTGGCCCGGGCGCGCGCCGCCCGGCTCCGCCGCGTCTGGACGGTCGAGGCCGACCTGGAGACGGTGGCCGAGGTTCCGGTCACGCTGCGCGTGAACGTGGAGGTATGACGACCGTGACCGACTACGGGGTGACTGCCGACGGCTTCGTCCTCAAACCCGTCGACGCGATACTCAGCGAGTCCTTCGACCGGGCCAGGGCGGCGTTCCCCGGCGCGGACCTGACCAGCACCAGCGCGCTGCGCAAGATCCTGGAGACGGCCGCCGCCGAGGACGGCGAACTGTGGAAGCGGCTGGAGGACCTCTACTACGCCAACTTCATGTCCACGGCGGTCGGCGACGCCCTCGACCTGCTCGGCGAGGACACCGGCCTGGACCGCGCGCCGCTGCCGAGCACCGGCACGGTCAAGGTCACGCTGGACAACGCGGTGGAGGGCCGCCAGTACGTCCTGCCGCAGGGCGCGATCCTGGTGACGGCCGCGGGCCGGACGTTCGGCACGGTGGCCCCGGTCGTGCTCGACAGCACTGAGACCACCGCGAACGTCGGGGTCGTGGCGTTCGAACCGGGACCGGACGGGGACGTCGCCGCCGGGACGATCACCGCCGTCGACCCGACCTACCGGTCGATCTACCTCGCCGACATCGGGTCCGCCCACTTCGAGGTGACCAACCCGGCCGCCACCAAGGGCGGCACCGACGAGGAACCGGACGCCGCCTACCGCGGTCGGCTCCTCGGCATCGCCCGCAACCTGTGGACCGTGGAGGCCGTCGCCCAGGCCGCCCTCGGCGTCAGCGGGGTCCTCGACGTCGTCCTGTCCGACCCGCTCGGCGGGGTCGACGTGTCGCAGAGCTACTTCGACCTGTTCAACTTCGACCAGCGCGCCTTCAGCAGCGAACGCCGCGTCGGGCAGCCGTACTTCTTCACCGTCGTGGTGGCGCACGACTTCCGCTGGCCGTGGCACACCACCGGTCCCGTGCCCGGCATCTTCGAACGGGTCGGCGCGGCGGTCGACGCGGTCCGGCCGATCGGCATCCACGCCAACGTCGTCGAGGCCGACCACATCGAGATCGGCGTACGGGCGACCCTCGTCGTCGCCCCCGGCTCCGACGGCGTCGGCCTCCTTTCCTCGGTGCGCCGACGGCTCGCGAAGGACATCGCGGCGCTGCGTCTGGGCGGCGACGTCCTGTACGCACAGGTGGTCAGCGCGTTCGTCGAGGAACCGGGCGTGCTCGACGTACAGGGGCTGCATCTGCGCCGGGTGCCGGCCGCGTTCGGCAGGATCACCTTCGGCGACGTGCCGTTCCAACGCGTGCTCGCGGAGGGCGCGGTGGGCGAGAACCTCACCATGGGCCCGACCGAACTGGCGACCTTCGTGGCCGACGGCGACGCCTTCGACGTGACGGTGGTGACCGGATGACCACCGAAGCTGTCACCCCCGTGCTCGCCGTCACCACGATGGCGCGCCGCCTCACCCCACCGTTCGCCCGCGGCGCCGACACCCTCGACCTGCGCCTGCTGCCCTTCAACAGCTCGCAGGCGGAGATAGGGAGTTACGACTTCGCCGCGCACGAGGCCCGCTTCGGCGCACCGGCCGAACCGCGCTACGTCCTCGCCACCACCCGCGACGTCGACGTCGACACCACGGTGACCCTCACCTACGAGGAGCCGGGCGCGCCGTCGAGCGTGGACCACCAGCTCACCGTCCCCGCCGGGACGGTGACCGGTACGTCGTTCCTGCTGTCGCGGCCGGTGACCGCGACCGCGCGGCTGGTCCTGCTCACCATGGGCACCTCGCCGTTCGACAACCGGCCCCAGGACTGCTGGACCCTGACCGCCCTGCTCGGCACCACGGCCAAGCTGCTGTGGGTGATCGGCGCCGAACGCGACCAACTGCGCCGGCACGCCGTCACCACCCTCGCCCAGCGGCACCTGCCGACCGCCCTGGGCCTGAGCCTCGACCTGATCGGCGCCGACCTCGGCGTACCGCGCTTCCCCGCGCTGCCCTACGGCTTCGACACCGACGCCGTGGCGCTCTACCACCTCGACGACGCCCCCGGCGCCGACCCGCAGGTCGCCGACGCGACCGCCGCCCACCCGGGCCGGACCGCGCACCACGGTGTGCTCCAGGGCCCGGTGCAGGTCGGCCTGCCGGGGCGGTACGGCCGGGCGATGGGCTTCCGGTCGGCCGACTCGGTGATCACGGCGGCCACCGACGCCACGTTCGACATCGGCGAGTGGGACGACGCGACCCTGGAGTGCTTCGTACGCCCCGACCCGGCACCCGACCCCGACCCGGACTCCGACCCCTGCGCGCACGACGGGCCGGTGCTCAGCCGCCGACCCCCGGACCCCGGCGGGAAGTCCGGCCACGGTGAGAAGGCGCGCGCCGGCTGGGAGTTCGCGATCGGCGACTTCCGGCGCGGGCTTCCGCGCAACGTACGGTTCACGATCGGCGACGGCGATCCCGGCCACGACGTGACCCTGTTCGCCGACACCACCCTGCCGACCGACGTGTTCACGCATGTCGCGGCGGTGGTCGACCGGACCAGGGGACGGGTGGAGCTGTTCCTCGACGGAGTGCTGCGCGACTGGCGGTTCCTGTTCCCGCTCGGCGCGGTCACCGGCACCGAACCGCTGCGGATCGGCGCGGCGGGCGGCGCCTTCCGCGGGGTCGTCGACGAGGTGCGGATCAGTTCCTCGGCACGCAAGGACTTCGCGCCCGCGCTCGGCGAGGACGACGACCACTACCGGCGCCGCCTCGAACTGTTCCGCCGCTGGACCCTGCCGACCCCGGCGAATCTCACCGCCCTCCTCAACCGGCTCGCCGGACCCATCGCCGGGCGGCCCGACGCGCTGGTGGTCGACGACACGAACGCCACCCTGGTCCGCGGCACCCGCCTGGTGCACATCCGCCCGCACGTCCTGCTCCCCGGCGAGACCGTCGACGCCACCGGGGCGCGCCGGACGACCGAGGCGAGCGTGGTGGGCACGGCGGCCCAGGAGGACACCTTCGACCCCGCCTACCTGCTGCGGTACGCCAACCCCGGGGTGGACTTCACCCCCGGGACCGCGCCGGCCGACCCGCACCTGGTCCAGGTCGGCGTGGCCGAATGCCTCGACCGGCTGGTCACCCTGGCCGGAGCCGAGACCGCACCGCCCGGCCGCCTGCGGATCGACGCCGCCTACCACCCCCTGGCGGCCGATCTCCGGGCAACAGGCCGGGCGGTGCTCCTCTCGCACAGCTCGGTCCCCCCGGACCGCCTCGCGGCCCTCGCCCACCGCGCGGGCTTCGACTACGTCGCCCACCGCACGGGGGCCACGGGAGGCGGGGTGTACGCGGCGACCGCCCAGGGCGACTACTTCAGGATCGACATCGCCCCGTCCGTCACCAACACGCTCACCCCGGCCGCCGTCGCCCCGCTCGACGCGGCGTCGGGCGGCCCCGGCCCCGTCGAGCTGCTGCCGGGCATCCCCATGACACTGTCGCTGCGTCCCGCGCCCCCCGCGGACGCCTTCCTGACCTGGCTGGTGGTGCCCGGTGGTGCCGGGCGCGGCACGCTCGCACCGGAGACCGGCGCCGGATCACGGCACCGGACCGCGGAACTGGTCGCCACCGGCCCCGGGCAGCTGACGGTCAAGGCCGATGTGGCCCGGGGCAGGCACACCGTCTCGGCGTCCGCGACCCGCACCCTGCGGATCGGCCTGGCGGGCCTCGACGAGGGCGCCTCGGTCGCCGCGGACGGCACCACCGGCGTTCCCGCGTCGAGCGTGGAACGCCCGGGCACCTACTTCGACCGGGCGTTCCTGGTCCGCCACGACCGACCCGGCCTCGACTACGGCGGCGACGGCGCCCACCTGATGCAGCCCGCCGTGGCCGAACTCCTGGACGCCCTGCTCGCCGAACTGACGCGCCTGTCCGCCGGCGGACGGCTCACCGTGACCGCCGGGTTCGACGACACCGGCGACCCCGTGGACCCGGCCGCCGCGCAGGGGCGCCGGCTCCTGCTCCGGCACAGCTCGCTGGACCCCGGAACGCTGGCCAGGGCCGCGTTCGCCGTCGGGTTCGGGTACCTCCGGCGCAGCGGCGACGACCTGGAGGCGCGGCAGGCCCCGGGCCAGCTCGTCGAGGTGCGCGGGCCCTCCGGCACCGAGGACGGCGCCGTCGTCGAACTGGACGAGGGCGACACCATGGACCTCACGGTGACCCCCTCGCCCGACACCCTCGCCGCCGCCGGGCTGATCGGCCAGTTCCCCGGCGAGGGACCGCGGTTGGGCTGGGCGTCCGGCACGTACGACGCCGCCGCGATCACGGTGGTCTCCAGCACCCTGCAGACCGTCACCCTGCACGCCGGCGCCGCCGGCATGGCCTGGGTGCAGGCGACCTATCCGGTCGGCGGGCAACCGGTGCCGTACACCTTCCAGGTGCGGCTGCGGCCGGAGCTGGACGTGCCGGCGACGGTCGTCACCAAGGACCAGCACGACCTGATCATGAACATCCTCAACGTGCTGCACCCGGTCGGCGTGGAGGTCAACACCGCCGCGGTCCGCGCCCATGTGATCGAACTCCAGGGCGACCTCGCGCAGGCCAACCCGGACTACACCTACCCGAGATTCCGTGTCCGCGGCCCACTGCCGCCCCGAGCGAGGAGGCCCGCCGATGGCTGACATCGTCTTCCGACCCACCTTCAGCCACAAGGAGTTCGTCGACGGCCCGGACGGCGACCGGGTCCGCGCCGACGAACCCAACGGCTTCAACGCCCGGTTCGCCGCGATCGAGACCGATCTGCATCAACTGGCCCTCGTCGTCGAGCAGATCGACGCGGCGGTGGACGCGCGGGGGTCGGGGCCGGTCGGACATCTGCTCGACCTGCCGCCGATGCTGCGGACGACCTCCGCGAACGCCCTCGACTGGACCATCACCGCCAACGGAGCGGCCCAGGCGCAGGGCAAGAACGTGTACGGGCTGATGGAACTGGAACTCCCGGACAACGCAACGCTGTCCACGTTCCGCGCCGTGGGCCAGGGCTCCGCGTCGGCGCAGGGTGTGGCCGTCTCCCTGTCCCGGGTCCGCATCCCCGGCGGAACTCCGGAGGTGCTGGCCTCGGTCGACGGCGGCCCCGACCCGTTCGACGCGACCGCGGACATCGATCCGGCCCTGGCCACCACCGTGACCGCCACCTACCGGTACATCATCCAGGCCTCCGTCGTGTCCACCGACGAACCGGTGACGATCGCCGCCTTCCAGATCGCCTACACGACCAGCTAGGAGTCATCGTGGCCGACATCAGCTACACCCCGACGTTCCACCACGTCCGCTGGGAGGACCGCAAGAACCGTGTGGAGGCGGCCGGTCCCAACGGGTTCAACGTGCGCTTCAACGCGATCGCGAGCGATCTGCGTCAACTGTCCGCGGTGGTGACCCAGGTCGGCGAGGCGATCGACTCGACGAACGTCCCCCCACCGCCGCAGCAGCAACGGCTGACCTTCACACCGTCGTTGCGCAACAGGATCGACTCGACCCGCCCGTGGTTCTACGACGCGAACGGCGTGGCCACGGCGCAGCTGAACCCGTCACCCGGTGTGCAGGCCTTCGGGGTGAGCAACCTGAACCTGCCGGACGGGTACTGGCTCACCGCGCTGCGCGTCGTGGGTTCCATCAACGCCATCAGCGGCGCGCCGCTCTTCGGCAGCGTCACCTTGGCGCGCACCCCGATCCGGCTGGTCGTTCCGCCGGCCACGCCCGAGACGCTCGCCACCGCCACGGGTATCGGCGGCAGCACTCAGGGCGCCTTCGACCTTCCGGTCCCGACCACGGCGACCCTCATCGACACCGGCGTCTTCCGCTATCTCCTCACCCTGGGCCTCACCGGCCTCAACGGCACGATGAAGGTCGAGGCCGTGCAGCTCACCCTGACACCTCCGTCCTGACCGGGAAGGGCCACTCATGACCGACCTCAGCTACACGCCCGCCTTCGACCCCATCGACTGGGTCGACAACGTCAGCCGTATCTCCGGCGACGGTCTGGACGGCTTCAACATACGGTTCGACACGATAGTGAGCGACCTGCACGGGGCAGCCGCCGCGATCGACCGGATCGACATCGCCCTCGGTCGGCCCACCGGCACCCCGACCGGATCACAACTGTTCACGCCCGGCCTCGACTTCGTCCTCCCGGCGGGCGCCGTCGGAGAGTGGACGTACGACAAGACCGGAGCGGTGCACCCCAGGTTCGGTGACGGCGCGAGCACCGCCGTGATGGACCTGAGCCTGCCGGCGGACGTCCGGCTCGACTCGTTCCGCGCCGTCGGCCTGTACGCGGGCAGTCCGACCGCCCTCACCATCGACCTGCTCCGGACTCCGACGGACGACGTGGGCGCGACACCGGACAGGCTGGCCAGGGTCAGTAGCGACGCGTCCCCCCTCACCAATCCGTACGACGTGACGATGCCCGTCGACTCCCGGTACACCCTGGTCGATCCCGTGGCCTACCGGTACTGCGTCGTCCTCACGGCAACCTTCGTGCAGGACGTCACCGCCACGAGCCTCGCCACCGTCCAGCTCGCCTACACCGCGGCCTGAGCCGGCGCCATGCGGATCGACGTCCACGTCCCCATCACCCTGCGGCTCGTCGGGGTGCCCACCGACGACCAACTGGCGGCAGCGGGCCGGGAGCTGACCCGCGCGGTCGCTGCCCGCCTGGCCGAGGCCGAACGTCTGCTGGCCGACCGGCACGGCCACCACGACCGGCACGGTGCCGCCTCGGCAGAGGTCCGGGACCCGTACGACCCGGGCCGCGCGGGCGGCGGGGGATACGCCGTCCCCTCCTACGACGACGCCGGGCACCCGGTCGCCGTCCCCGTGCGCCCACGCGCCAAGGCCCCGGCCCGGCGGCGGGCACGGCCGTTCCGGCTGACGGTGGAACGCGTGATGTCGTCGCCGGAACTGCTGCGCGAGTTCGTCCGGCAGTACTACCGGACCACCGACGAGCGGGAGGTGGACCGGCGGGTGCCCCTGTGGCACTGGCAGAGCCCCCTCGGACGGGCGGCCACCGCGGAGGACAAGGACCGCGGCTTCATCATGCTGAGCGTCACCGACGTGACGCAGACCGCGATGGACCGGCTCTCCGAGACCGAGCGGGCCGAGATCAACGCGGCGGCCGACGCCCGCTTCCGCCGCGACAACGGCCTCGGTCCGGACGTCAGGCTCGGTACCGGCCCCGAGGACGCCGTCCTGCGCGCCCGCTGGCTCTCGGCCCGCGCCGACGTCCTGCACGAGCACGAGCAGCGCCGGGACCTCGCCGCCCTGCCCGAGGGCGTCCGGCGGATCCTCTTCGCGGGCGGCCGGCAGGCGACCCCGGAGGACTACGAGGCACTGCTCCGCCTCGGCCGGAAGCTGACCGGCCTCACCGAGGCCCAGCGCAAGGAGTACCTGGGCAGGGTCACCGGCTCGACGGCGAGCTGGGCCGACCTCGACGCCTCCGTCGACCGCTACCTCGCCGTCGTCCGCAGACGCGACTCCGAGGCCCGGGCCACCGACACGGCCGCGAGCACCCTCTTCGGGTGCGAGGACCTCTACCTGATCTGGGCCCGCACGAAGGAGCTGAGGGCGGGCAGCGCGTACGCCGACGAGGCCGCGTCCTCCGACGCGTACACCGCGCTGGTGGGCGAACTGATGGACGCCGAAGCCCAGTTGAGGGCGGCCCTGGCCCGGCACGGGTTCGCGCACGAGGGCGCGTTCCGCGACGCGACGGAGACCTACCGCCTCCGGTTCCGCGACGAGGCGGCCACCCTCGGCACCGACATCCTCGCCTTCTACGACCACATGCTCCACGAGGAACGCACCCGGCTCCAGGACCTGCGCCACGTCGAGCGGATGCTCGCCGGCATCGCGGGGACCACGGCGGCCGGCGACTACGCGAACGCCGACGCGCAACGCACCCTCGCGATCAACCTGCTGGAGGAGGGCGGCGACGTACTGCCCGTCGAACAGCTCACGGCCAATGCGGCAGCCGCCGACCGCCACCTGGTGGCGGCCGACGCCGCCTGGGCCTCCGCCGAGAACGCGGTGGTCACCGGCTCCGGCGGCGACCCGCTCGTCGACCCCGGGAAACTCGGCCGGGCCACCGACCGCAGGAAGCTCAGCGGACTCGACGCGCCCGCCGCCCAGCGCTATCTGCTCGACCTCGTCGAGCAGCGGCTGGCGGACACGGCGAAGGCCCGCGCGGAGTTCGAGCAGGACCCCGAACGCGTCTTCAGCGAGCGGAAGCTCATCGAGGCCGCGAAGAAGGCCCAGGGCGTGCAGGACGACACCGTCTACGCCTGGATCATCCGCGACCACAAGCCGTCGTCGCACCTCTTCTCGGCCGTGGTCCTCGGCATCCTCGCCCTGGTCCTCGCCGCCCTCGTGCCCGGCGGCGGGTGGGTCGCGGCGGCGGCACTGATCGCGAACACGGCGCTGAGCACCTACCAGGCGGTCGAGGCGATCGACGAGTACCGGCAGCAGGCCGTCCAGTACCGGCTGGCGTTCCTCGACGAGGAACCGTCGCTCGTCTGGGTCGGGATCGCCGTCGCGGCGGCGGCGCTCGACCTCCACACCACGGTCGCCACCCTGCTGAAGTCGTCGGCGAAGGCCCTCACCTCGCTGGAGGCGCCGCTGCGCGAGTTCGCCGCCACCACCGACGTGGAGACCGCCGCCACCCGCCTCAGGGCGCTCACCGAGCGGATCGACGCGGTCGAGGGACTGCGACCGGAACTCAAGGCCGCGCTGCGGGCCCACGCGACGGCGGCCTTCGACCTCAAACGGGCCGCGGGCCGGGCGATCGGCCGGGCCTTCAGCGGGGGAGGGGACCCGGCCGCCGTGCTCACGACCCTGTACCACGCGGTCCGGGCCGGAGCCACCCGCTTCACCCAACTCCGCACGGACGCCCGGCTCCTGGCCCTCCTCGGCGACGTGACCGGACTGACCGGCGCCGAGCGCGCCCAGCTCGAACTCGCCTTCCAGCAGGTGCGCGAGGCCGTCGACCTCGGCACCAGGAGCGGCATGGACGAGGTCACCCTCATGGGGTACGTCGACCGGCTCGCCGCCCGACGCGCCGCGGGCCAGGGGGAGTCGGGGGACATCCTGGCGGAGATGCGGGCCTGGCAGGCACCCGCACCGGGGCAGGCCGCGGCCGAGCGGACCGCGGCGGACTCGCTCGGCGGCCAAGTCCGGCCCGACGCAGGGGAGTTGGCGGCCCCCAGCGGACCGGTTCCCGCCGAGGCCGCCGGCGCCCCGCCCCGCTGGCACAGCCGCGAGGAACTCCAGGCGGCCGCCGCCACGAACCCCGAGGCAGGACGGGCCAGGAGCTGGTACGAGACCGCGACCGAGGAGCAACTCCTCGCCCGCGAGGCCGAGGACCCGGTCGCGAGGGAGTACCTCGACGCCCGCTGGGGCGGTCAACGACGACCCTTCCGGCCCGAACGGCCGACCGACCCCGCGATGCAGGACCGGCTCCGCTCCGACCTGGGGGAGGCCCGCGCCGCCGTCGAGGCCGAACGGCACCGCCTGGAGGCGGCGGGCCTGCGCGAACCCACCACACCCGAGCGCGCGGGCTGGCGCGAACGCCGCACGGCGGCGGGCACCCAGAGCGTCCCGCCGACCGCCAAGGAGGCCGCGGGGTACGAGGGAACCGTCGCCGTCGCCCGCTCCGACATCCCCGCTCTGCAAGGGGAACGCTTCACCGGCGGCTCGCCCCGGGCCCTCGGCACGTACGACCCGGCACACGACATCAGACCGCCCGAGAACGTCGTCGTCCCCCAGGCGCACGGGCACGCGGAACAGGACATCGGCCAGCAACTGGACGCCCGTCTGTCCCGCCTGACCGCCGCCGAACGACAGGCCGCGCACGGGCGGACCGTGTACATCCGCGTCGACCAGGAGGTCTGCTCGATCTGCGCGGCCGGGCTGGGCGGCGGCACCCGGACCGGAGTACTCGGCCGGCTCAGCGCACTCCACCCGGACATCGTCTTCGAGATCACCGCCGACGACACCAGCGCGGTCTACCGCCTCCTCGGCGGAGCGCGGGTGCAATGAGCGGCCCCACCACGGGCCCACCCCGAACGCGACGTCCCGATGCCATCCCACCCGGAGGCCGAAGGCCATGCAACGGCGCTACCACCCGCCCACCGACATCACCCTGCCCGACGACGTCCCGGCCCAGGACGGCGAACGGCTGCGCGCGGCCGTCGCGACCGCGATCCACCGCGCCCTGCGCACCGCGGCGCCGGGGGAGACCACGGCACCTCCGACGGCCCCCCGCCCGAAGCCCCGCGAACGCGTCACGGGCACCGACCGCCACACCTACGCCGTACCGAGCTACGACCACGACGGCGAGAAGGTCGGCGTCCCCGCCGCCGCCCGCTCCGCCGACCCCAACGACCCGCACAACACCCTGACCGCCGACGAGATGTTCGACCTCTGGCGCCACCACTGGACGGCACGCCTCAACCGCGCGATCGGGCGCGCCGAGGAGATCAGGAAACAGCTCTGGCACCGGGACGCCAAGGCCTACACCGACGCCATGGACGCCTTCGCCCACGGCCACCGGGCCGCGCTCGGCCCCGAGTACGAGGCGGCCGTGGACGAGCGGGACCAGTGCGCCTTCATCCTCTCCGCGACCGTCCGGGGCTGGCTCCTGCTCCAGGAGCAGCGCCACCGCCCGGTGACCTTCGAGCAGGTGAACGCCCAGGCGTTCCGCATGGCCCAGGCCCACGCGACCATGCAGAACGTGGTGGCCCCGGTCCTCATCGCGGGCCTGGGCTCGGCACCCGCGCCCGCCGGACGTACCGCACCACCACCCACCACGACCGCGCCGGTGCGGCCCGCCCCGCCGCGCGGCATCGCGGCCTGGAGCCGCGCGTGGGCGGTCCGCTCCGGCCTGAGCAGGGCGATGACCGGCGTCGACGAGGCGCTGCCGGTCCCCAGGACGGCGGCCTCCTCGCGCGCCCCGTCCGAACAGTCCCCGGCACCGGCTCCACCGCCGGCCCCGTCCCGGCCGTCGACCGTCCAGGTCCGGCAACCGGTATCCCCGGTACGGCAGTCGGCCCCGCTGGACACCACGCTCAGCACCGAGGACGTGTTCGCGCAGATCGCCGGCGAACTCGCCGCCCTGCCGTCGTCGGCGGCGGGCGGCAGCGGTCCCGCCGCCGCGGTCGCCGACGCCCGGGCCGCCGGACTGATCGGCCCGCAGGGCGTGCCCGGCACGGCGGACCTCGCGGTGCAGCGGCACACGGACGCGTCCGCGGTGCGCGGCGCCTACGGCGTGACGGGCGCGCAGGTCCAGTCGGCCCACGCGAGCCCGACCTCCTTCCTGCGCGACGTACCCGGCTACAGCCGCGGCGCCGCCCCCAGCGTGCTCCTGCCCACCTGGGTCCACACCGCCTTCGACCAGCACTGGAAGAACTGGGCGATGGCACGCCGCCGGGCCGGCGACACCACCGTGACCGCCGCCGCGCTCTACGCCGAGATGCTCACGGCCGTGGACCGCATCCCCCTCCTCGACCAGGCCACCCGGAACGCCATCGCCTGGGTCATCCACCGCGAGCTCTTCTACGACCTCGGACTCGCCCCCGGCGACCGCCTCACGCTCCCCTACCCGAACGTGCCGCCGAGCCCGTGACGTGCCGTCACACCCGGGCGCCCGTCCCCGGTCCGATGAGCGGAACCGGATATGACAGACCCTTTCCAGCCACCCCACGCTGAATACCTCGGGCATATGCGAACGGCGGCCCGAGCGGCAGCGGCCCCGCAGCAGACGGCCGCCACACGGGGAAACGGGGACGGCGATGGCCGGAAACGAACTGACCGCGCAAGCACGAAGACACCACACGACGGAACAGGCGCCGACGCCCGCCGGACTCCGCCTGTTCGGCGCCTTCCGGCTGGAGGGCGCCGAGGGCGGCATCGCCGTTCCGGCCAACGAACAGCGGCTGCTGGCCTTTCTCGGGCTGCGTCGGCGCACACCCCGGTCGGTGGTCGCCGGCACCCTGTGGCCCGACGTCACCGAAGAGCACGCCCAGGGCAGCCTGCGGACCACCCTGTGGCGGCTGCGTCGCGTCCCGCACCCGGCGGTCGGCACCGACGGCGACACCCTCTACCTCGCCGACGGGATCTCCGTCGACGTCCACGACTTCACCCGCGCCGCCCTCGCACTGACCGGCTCGGCCCACGACCCGGGCGACGCGCTGCCCCCGCTCGGCCTGCTGGACCGGGGTGAACTGCTCCCCGGCTGGGACGAGGAGTGGATCTGCTCCGAGCGGGAGCGGCTGCGCCAACTCCGCCTGCACGCCCTCGAATCGCTGAGCGCCCGGCACGCCCGGCGCGGCAGCCACGCCCTGGCCCTGGAGGCCGCCCTCACCTGCGTCGCCATCGAACCGCTCCGCGAGAGCGCCCACTGCGCGGTGGTGACCGTGCATCTGGCCGAGAACAACGTCGCGGAGGCGATCCGGCACTACGAGGCGTTCCGGCGGCTGCTCGACGAGGAGCTGGGCATCGAACCCTCGCCGCGCTTCGCCGCGATGCTCCCGCACCGGACCGCGCGCGGCACCCGGCCGGCCGCACCGCCCGCGGACACCCCCGAGCGGCACGACCGGGGTTGACGCCACGGTGACGCCGGGGTCACGGGCCGCCTGCCACCGTTCCCCTCACGAACCGAAACCGCACGAACGACGACCCGAACGACGACCCGAACGACGATCCGAACGACGATCCGAAAGGGGAATGCCGACATGGCCACCACCTGCCGTGGCGTCGACGTCTCCGCCTACCAGGCGGCCCAGAACTGGACTGCCCGCAAGGCCGAAGGCGTCGTCTTCGCCTTCGCCAAGGCCAGCGAGGGCGAACACACCCACGACACCCGCTTCGCCCAGCACATCAGCTCCGTCGTCGCCGCCGGACTCGTCCCCGGCGCCTACCACTTCGGCTGGCCGAACCAGAACGCGGCCACCGAGGCGGCCAACTACGTGGCCGCCGTGAAACCGCACGCCCGGCCCGGCTTCGTGCACTGGCTGGACCTCGAACGCCGCTCCGACGGGGCGAACTACGCGGGCGTCACGGCCGCCGGGATCCTCGCCTACGCCGAGGCGTGGATCGCGGCGGTACAGGCGGCGTTCCCCGGCCAGCGCGTGGGGGTGTACACCTCGGGCAGCGACCTGTCCGCCGGACACGCGCCCACCGGGGCGACGCTGTGGTACCCGGCCTACCCGTGGTCCGGCGCCGCGACCTACGCGCAGGCCGAGGCGCACGCGCGGCCCGCGCCGTCCGGCCGTACCCCGCTGTTCTGGCAGTTCACCTCGACCCCGCTCGACCGATCCATCTGCTACCTGAGCGAGTCCGCGCTGCGCACGTGGGCCGCCGGAACGGAGACCGACATGCCGCTCACCGCCGACGACATAGCCAGGATCGCGACCGCCTCCGCGACGGCGGTCCTCACCATGGACGGGCTGATCGCCGCGCCCCCGGCGGCCCCCGACATCAAGACCAACCCGTACTGGGAGCTCCAGTCCTACATCAAGGACACCAACCTCCGCCTGCGGGCCGTCCAGGCGACCGAGGCGGCGCAGAGCGCGGCCATCACCCAACTCGCCGCGGCCGTCGCGAAGTTCGACAAGAACATCGACCCCGCCGCCCTGGTCTCGTCCATCACCGCGGCCATCGAGGCGGCCGTGGGCAAGGTCGTCGTACACCTCGACACCGCCCCTTGAGCGGTACCCGGAACCCGCGAGGCACGGAAAGGACTCTCCCGGTGAACCTCTTTGTCAGCTTCATGCGTACGGTCGTACCGATAGTCGCCGGACTCGTACTGACCCTGCTGGTCCGTATCGGTGTCACCTTCGACTCGGCGGCGGTGGCCAGCGTGGTCACCGCGATCCTGACGGGCGCCTACTACACCCTGTTCCGGCTTCTGGAGACCCTCGCGGTGAAGATCCGGAACCGGCCGCTCGCGGCTGTCGCCGGGATCCTGCTGGGCTGGGCGACTCCGCCGGACTACCCGGACACGGCCGCCGCGTAGCGCGCCGGCGACCCTGATCGTTCCCTTCGTCGCGTACCGGCGTCTCAGGCACGAGGAGCCGATCGGGGCTCGGCATCGGCCCTGCTGGGCGATTGCCGGTGGCGGGCGGTGGGTCAGGGCCGCGGGACGACGAGCGGCAGGTCCCGGTGGAAGACGGCCATGGCCAGGCCGGGGCCGTTGTAGTCGTCGACGATCTTCGCGTCGAAGCCGAGGCTGCGGTGGAAGGCGATCGATCCGGTGTTCCCGGTCGACGTGACCGCCTTCAGCCGCCGTGCACCGTGGCGTTCCGCCGCCTCGGCGAACGCCGCGTACAGGCGGCGTCCGAGGCCGGTGCCGCGGGCGTCGTCCCGTGTGGCGATCAGGTGCACGTACCCGGTGCTGTCCGGGGTGACGAACCCGAAGACGTACCCACGGATTCCGTCCTCGGCCCGGGCGACCAGGCAGGTCGGGCCGAACTCCTGCACCAGTGCCAGAAGATGCAGCGACCGGAGGTCGCGTTCGCCCCAGTAGCGGGGATGGTCGGCCAGGACCTGGTGGAAGTCGCCCACCTGAGCCGGTGCGATGTGTATGCCCATGACGACGATCATGACAGGCGGCCCGGCAGGCCTGCCGGGCGGTCGTGATCGCCGTGACGGCGGGCGCGGCCCGTGCGGCCGGACCGAAGGCGTAGCCGCACGTAGTACCGCGGTACTACCCGCCGGACGTGGATCAGTCCCCGGTACCACCGAATCGGGGCGTTTCGCCTCCTAGCGTTGCCGGTGAGGCGTCAGGGCGACAGACGGGCGCCGGTTCCCACAGGAAGAGGCGCGCATGATCGACGCACAGCAGCTGACCAAGAGATACGGCGAGAAGACGGCCGTCGACGGGCTGGACTTCGCCGTGCAGCCGGGTACGGTGACCGGCTTCCTGGGGCCCAACGGCGCGGGGAAGTCGACGACCATGCGCATGATCGTCGGGCTCGACGCCCCGACCAGCGGGTCGGTGACGGTCAACGGGCAGCGCTACGCCGGCCACCAGGCACCGCTCCAGGAGGTCGGGGCGCTGCTGGAGGCGAAGTCGATCCACCCGGGCCGCTCGGCCTACAACCACCTGCTGGCGCTCGCGCTGACCCACGGCATCCCGCGCCGCCGGGTCGACGAGGTGATCGAACTGGCCGGCCTCGGCAGCGTGGCGAAGAAGCGGGCCGGTGCCTTCTCCCTCGGCATGGGACAGCGGCTCGGTATCGCCGCGGCCCTGCTGGGCGATCCGCAGACGGTGATGCTCGACGAGCCGGTCAACGGGCTCGACCCGGAGGGCGTGCTCTGGATCCGGAACCTGCTGAAGGCCCTCGCCGACGAGGGCCGGACCGTCTTCGTGTCGTCGCACCTGATGAGCGAGATGGCCCTGGTCGCGGACCATCTGATCATCGTGGGGCGCGGGCGGCTGCTGGCCGACACCACCGTGGCCGACCTCGTCCGGGAAGCCGGCGGCGACACGGTGCAGGTGGCCACCCAGGAGCCGGCCCGGCTGCGGGAGGCACTGGCAGGTCCCGGCGTCGACATCACCGGCAAGGCCGGCTCCGAGGAGCTTCAGGTGACCGGGCTGAGTGCCCGCGAGATCGGCCTGAAGGCGGCCGAGCAGGGGATCGCGCTGTTCGAACTGACCGCGCGGACCGTGTCGTTGGAGGAGGCGTTCATGAACCTGACCAGGGATGCCGTGGAGTACCACGGCTCGACGACCGGCATCGAGACCCGCGCGGCCGAGGGGAGTGCGGCATGAGCACCCTCACCGCGCCCGTCGAGGCGTCCCCGGCCGCCGCCCCCGCCCGCCCCGCCTACCGGGTGACCGGCCGGCGCGTGCTCGCCTCGGAGTGGGCCAAGCTGTGGTCGCTGCGCTCGACCTGGATCACCCTGGGCCTCGGCCTGCTCTTCCTCGTCGCCTTCGGTCTGATCGCCGCGAACCACTACAAGTCCGGCATCGGCTCCGGACACCAGGACCGCGACTTCGCCACCGCGACGGCCGTGAGCCTGTCGCTCTTCGGCACCAACTTCGCCCAGCTCGCCCTCGGCGTGCTCGGCGTGCTGGTCACGGCGGGCGAGTACTCCACCGGAATGATCCGCTCCACGCTCACGGCCGTGCCGCGCCGGCTGCCCGTGCTGTGGTCCAAGGCGGCGGTGTTCGGGCTGGTCGCGCTGGTGGTGGGGACGCTGGGCGCGTTCGTCGCCTTCCTCTTCGGGAGCCAGATCGTGTCCGGCACGCCCGCGGCCATGGGCCTCTCGCACGCGGGTGTCGTGCGGAGCCTGCTGGGCGCGGGGCTCTACCTCGGCCTGGTCGGCGTCATCGGCACCGCGCTGGGCGCCCTGCTGCGGTCGGTGGCCGGCGGCATCTCGGTACTGGTCGCCTCCCTGATGCTGGTCCCGGGCCTGATCTCCCTGCTGCCCAGCTCCTGGCAGGACAACATCAGCCCCTACCTGCCGAGCAACGCGGGCGAGTCGATGTTCGCCCTGACCCACGACAGCACCACCCTGTCGCCCACCGCCGGACTGCTGGTCTTCCTCGGCTGGACGGTGCTCGCGCTGGCGGGTGCCGCGTACCGGCTGGTGCGCAGCGACGTCTGACGACCTGCACCATGGGCAGGTGACCACCTTGACGACGACCTCCTCCGCCGCCACCGACATCGGGGCGACGGGACCGCTGGCCGCCCGGCTCGCCCGGGTCGGCCAGCGGCTGCGGCACGCGGACCGCGCCCACCCGTGGGTGCTGGACACCGCGGTGGCGGCGCTGGTCTTCCTCATGTTCTGCCTGCCGGACCTGCTGCACCACGGCGGCGCCGGGCACGGGGACGGCGACGACGACCGGCGCAGGTTCCAGTTCGCCTTCACCCAGCTCCCGCTGGCGGCCGTGCTGGCCCTGCAGGCCGGCCTGGTGCTGCCGCTGCTGTGGCGGCGGCGCCGGCCCATGGCGGCCTTCGTCGCCGTCGCGGCCGTCTTCGTCCTGCAGTGGTCGCTGGATGCCGTGCTGCGCGCGGACGTCGCCCTCTTCGTCGCCCTGTACAGCCTGGCCCTGCACGGGCAGCTGCGCCGGCTGCCGTGGGCCTGCGCGGTCATGGCGGCCGGGATGGTGCTGGTCGCGGTACGGGTCTCGGCGGCCGTGTCCGTCTGGGACGCCCTGTTCTTTCTGCTGAGCACGGCGACCGCGGCCCTGGCCGTCGGCCTGATGGTGCGGATCCGGCGGGCACAGCTCGCGGGGCTGCGGGAGCGGGCGGCGCGGCTGGAGACGGAACGCGACCAGCGCATCAGGCTCGCGACCGCCACGGAACGTGCCCGGGTGGCCCGTGAGATGCACGACATCGTCGGCCACAACCTGTCCGTGATCATCACCCTCGCCGACGCGGGTGCGTACGCCACCGACACCGCTCCCGAACGCGGCAAGGAGGCCCTCCAGCTCATCGGCGACACCGGCCGCACGGCCCTCGGCGAGCTGCGCCGCGTGCTCGGCGTCCTGCGCGAGGCGTCGGACGGCGCCCGCCGGGCACCCGAACTGAGCCCCCAGCCCGGCCTCGCGGACATCGAGACGCTGTGCGACGGCGTGCGCACCGCCGGCCTGGAGATCGTCTACCGGACCGTCGGCGAGGTGGACGCCCTGGACCGCGGGATGCAGCTGACGGTCTACCGCATCGTCCAGGAAGCCCTGACGAACACCCTGAAGCACGCGGGCGCCGGCACCCAGGTGAAGCTGTCGGTCGCCGTCGGGGACGAACGACTCGTCGTCCGGATCCGCGACAACGGCCCGGCCGGACATCCCGGACCATGGAACGAGGAGGGACACGGACTGGTGGGTATGCGCGAACGAGCGGCGCTGTACGGAGGGACCGTGAGCGCCGGACCGGCGGCCGACGGGGGCTGGGCCGTGGAGGCCGCCCTCGACCTGACACCCCGAGGAGGCACCCGGTGACCACGGTGCTCGTCGTCGACGACCAGCAGCTGCAGCGCTACGGCTTCCGGGTGCTGCTCGACTCCATGCCCGAGACGGAGGTGGTCGGTGAGGCCGCGAACGGCTCCGAGGCCGTCCGCAGGACCGCCGAACTGCGGCCCGACGTCGTGCTGATGGACGTACGGATGCCCGGCATGGACGGCATCGAGGCGACCCGCCGGATCGCCGAGGCCGGGGGGCGCTCCCGGGTCCTCGTGCTGACCACCTTCGACGTCGACGAGTACGTGCATGCCGCCCTGCGGGCCGGAGCCAGCGGCTTCCTCCTCAAGGACGCGCGCCCCGACGAACTCCTCGCCGGGATCCGGGCGGTCGCCGGGGGCGACGCGGTGATCGCGCCGGCCCTCACCCGCCGCATCCTGGACGAGTACGCCCGGCACGTGCCGGCCCGAAGGGGCGACCCGGGCGAGGACCCCCGCCTGGCCGCCCTCACCGAACGCGAGCGCGAGATCCTCGTCGCCATCGGCAAGGGCTGGACCAACGGCGAGATCGCCGCCCGCTTCGTCGTGGCCGAGTCCACCGTGAAGACGCATGTCGGCCGCGTCCTGGCCAAGATCGGCGCCCGCGACCGCGTCCAGGCCGTGATCTTCGCCTACGACCAGGGAATCGCCCGCCCCGGTGCCGGCTGAGGGGGCCGGGCGGCCCGCACGGGGACGGGCGGTCCGGAGGAAACGGGCGCGGTCCGGAGGGAACGGACGTCTTCTCACCCGCCTCTAACCCTACAAGCCGTAGGGTGGGATGTCCTCCTACGAGCTGTAGGAGGATCCGGCTCCGCGGCCGGTTCCGCGGTGTGTGACGACGAGAGGTACCAGATGGCCGAGGGCTCGAACGCCACGACGACCGGCGTTCCTCGCACCGGCCTCCCCGCGCGGGCCGTCGGGACCCGGTGCGTGCTCCGGGGCGAGCCCCGGCTCGGGGCGGTCGCGGCCGCCTTCACCCTCGCCCAGCTCGTCCTCGTACGGCCGGATCTCGGTCTCGGCTGGGACGAGACCGTCTACGTCAGCCAGGTCAGCGGCCACGTTCCCGCCGCCTACTTCAGCGCCCCCCGCTCCCGCGGCATCTCGCTCCTCGCCGCCCCGGTCGCCTCGTGGTCCGACTCCACCGTCCTGCTCCGGATCTACCTGGCCGTCCTCTCCGGCCTCGCCCTCTACCTCGCCCTGCGCGTCTGGCGGGACCACTTCGAGCCCGCCGTCCTGGCCCTGGCCGGCGCCCTGTTCGCCTCGCTGTGGGTGACGCTGTTCTACGGCTCCCAGGCCATGCCCAACTACTGGGTGGCCATCGGCGCCCTGGCCTGCGTCGGCTGCTTCCTGCGGGCCCGCGCGAACGCACGGGACCGGGCCGCCTGGTGGGGGGTGTTCGCGGGCGCCGCGCTGATGGCATGGATGCGCCCCATGGACGCGGTCTACGTCGTGCTGCCGCTGCTCGCGCTCTCCCTGCGCCGGCCCCGGCTGCTCGCCGTGCCGGTCGCGGGCCTGGTGGCGGGCGCCGGCGAGTGGGTGATCGAGGCGTACACGAGTTACGGCGGCCTCGCGCGGCGCCTGTCCGCCGCCTCCGCCATCCAGGGCGGCCTCGGCTGGCACCTCGCCGTGCTCGACCAGCTGCGCAGCCTGGGCGGACGCACCCTGTGCCGGCCCTGCACCGGATCGGCGCCCAACCCGGCGGTGACCCTGTGGTGGTTCGCGCTGCCGCTCCTCGCCGTCCTCGGCGCGGTGGTCGCGGTGCGTGCCCGGCGCGCGCTGCCCGTCCTGCTCCCGGGGGCCTGCGCCGTCACGGCCGCGGTCCCCTACCTGTTCCTCATCGGCTACGCCGCCCCCCGCTTCCTGCTGCCCGCCTACGCCCTGCTGGCCCTCCCCGTCGCCCACGGCCTCGTCCACCTGGTCACCGCCCCGGCCCACCGGACCGGGCGCACCGTGGCCGCCGGCCTGGTGGCGGCCGGCCTGGCAGGCCATGTGGCGGTGCAGTACGTCGTCCTGGAGCACACCGTGCACAGCTCCGCCGTCTCCCGCGCCGACTGGGCCCGCACCGCCGCCGACCTGCACAGACTCGGTGTGCGGTCGCCCTGCCTGCTCAGCGGCTACGACGCCGTCCCGGTCGCCTTCGCCGCCGGCTGCGGCTCCGCGCAGACGGCGGGGCACGACGCCAGCACCACCGTGGCCGGACTGACACGCGCCGCTCGGCGCACCTCCTTCGCCGTCCTCGCTCCGGCCGGTGGCCGTCCGCCCGCGTACGCGCGCGCCTGGCCCGAGGAGCGGGCCGGTGTTCTCCGGGCGTACCTGGCACCCGGCGCACGGCAGGGGCGGTGACCGCCGTGACCGAGGCCGTGAGCCCGCCGGCCGCCGCGGGCGGCAGGCGTCTGTACATCCAGCTGGGCATCACCCTGGTGGTGCTCACCGCGGCCGGCGGGATCCTCGCCGCGCACCGGGCCACGCTGGACAGCGGCACCGACCGGCTGGCCGCCGCCGACCGGGAGTGGCTGGTGCTCGCCTGCCTCGCCGCGGTGGGCACCTGGGTGTGCGCGGCCGTGGCGCAGCAGGGGGCCGTGGTCGAGCGGCTGCCCAGGGGGCGGCTGGTGGCGGCGCAGTTCGCGGCCGGCGCGGCCAACCACCTGCTTCCGGCGGGGGCCGGGGCGGCCGTGGTCAACCTGCGGTTCCTGACGCGGTGCGGGCTGTCCGCCCGGCGCTCGGCGACCGCGCTGGCGGTGAAGACGGCCGTCGGCGGCGTCGTCCGGTGCGCGCTGGGCGTGGCCCTGCTGGTCACCTCGCCCGGCACGGTCCCTCTCTCCACGCGGGTCCCGCACGTGCTGCTGGTCCTGCTGCCGGTGGCGGCCGGAGCCGTCGTCCTGGCGGTGGCGGTGAGCGGCCGCCTCAGACGAGTGGCCAGCCGGGCCTTCGCCGACGTGCGGGACGTGCACCGGTGCCGGGCACGGGCCGGTGCGCTGTGGGGCGGGTCGGTCGGGTTCGCCCTGCTGCATGCCGGGGTGATCGTCGCCGTGGTCCATGCCATCGGCCTCGGCCTCCCCGCGAGCCGTGTGGTCATGGCCTACCTGGTGGCCAGCGGCGCGGCGGCGCTGCTGCCCACGCCGGGCGGACTGGGGTCGCTGGACGCCGCGCTCGCCCTCGCCCTCACGGCGGCCGGCGCGCCCGGACCGGCGGCGGTCTCGGCGGTCCTCGGCTACCGTCTGCTGACCGGGTGGCTGCCGATGGTCCCCGGGCTGCTGGTCCTGGCACTGCTGGCCCGCCGCTCGGCAGTGTGAACCGCTCGGCGTCAACAAGCCGGTCGTGAACCGCCTGCCGTGAACTGCCGGTCGTGAACTGCCGGTCGTGAACCGCCCGTTGCGAACGCGCGTTGTGAACCGCCTCGCCGTACCCGCGCCGTCTCTCAGTCCGGCGGATCCGGTTGCCGTTCCAGCCGGTACCCGTGCCCCCGCAACGTGGTGATCCGGGGCAGCCGGGCCTGCCGTCCGCCCGCCTGTGCCGCCTCGGTCAGCCTGCGGCGCAGGCCCGCCAGCGTCACGTCGAGGGTCTTGGTGGAGCCGAACCAGTTCTCGTCCCAGACCTCGGCCATCAGCGTCTCGCGCGAGACCGCCTCGCCGACCCGCCCGGCCAGCACCGCGAGCAGGTCGAACTCCTTGGCCCGCAAAGGGACCTCGGCTCCGAGCAGGACGCAGCGCCGGGCCGTCACGTCGACCACCAGATCGCCCAGCCGCACCGGCTCCCGGGCCGGCGCGGCCACCGCGTGCCGCCTGAGATGAGCCCGCAGCCGGGCGAGCAGCACGGTCAGGCTGAACGGCTTGACCAGGTAGTCGTCGGCCCCGGCGTCCAGCCCGGCGATGATGTCGATGTCGTCGGTCCGCGCCGTCAGGACGACGATCAGCAGGTCGGGGAGGCGGGCGCGCAGCTGCCGTGCGACGTCCAGGCCGTCCACGTCCGGCAGCCCCAGGTCCAGCAGCAGCACCTCGTACGGTGCCCGCCCGGCCTCCGCCAGTGCGCCCGCTCCGGTACGGCACCACGTCGGCGCGTAGTCGTGGCCGCGCAGCCCGGTTTCCAGGTGGCGGCCGATGGTGTCGTCGTCCTCGACGACGAGGACGCGCACCCGGCTGCGGTCCGGTGCGGTGGGCGTACGCATGGTCGACAGCCTAGGAGCCGCCGGGGCGCGGGGCCCGTCGTCGGTGTCCGCCGTGCTCACAGGTCGCGGAGCTCCTCCACGGCGGGGCGGCGGCTGCCGCGGACGCCGTTGAGGGCCGCGGCCAGCACGGCTGCGACGGCGGCTGCCCCGGTGAGCGCCAGGTAGGCGCCGGGGACCGACAGGGCGGCGGGCGGCGGATCGAAGACGCCGGTCAGGACCTTGACCAGCATCTCCGACAGGGCCCAGCCGATGAGGGCGCCTCCGGTCAGGCCGGCGACGGCCAGCAACAGGGCCTCGGAGAGGACCATGCCGCGCAGGTGGCGGGCCCGGGCGCCGAGGACGGTGGCGATGGCGAACGTGCGGCGGCGCTCCGCGAGTCCGAGCGCGAGGACCAGGCCGCCGGCCCCGGCGGCGAGCAGGACGGCGAAGGCGAGCTCGATCCGGGTGAGGCCGGCCAGGTCGACGGAGGTCAGGCTGGTGCCGACGGTGCCGCGGGTCTGGGTGAGGTCGGTGACGGTGGCCCCGGTGCCGAGCTGCCCGCGCAGCCGGTCGGCGATCCGCTGCTGGTTCGTGCCGGCGGTGTCGAGCAGGAAGGCACCCGCCGAGTCGTCGCCGGTGGCCTTGGCGACATAGGAGGCGTTGGCGACGAAGAAGCTGTCCTTGGGGGCGGTGGGGAACTCCTTGACGATGCCGGCGTAGTGGAAGGGGACCGTGCGCAGGGACTTGGTGCGGGCGTCCTGGACGCGCAGGTTGACGGTGTCGCCGGGGGAGAGCTGGAAGTCGTTCACGGTCTCGACGCTGACCAGGAGGTTGTCCGGGCGCTGGGCGAGGCGGCGCATCAGCTGGTCGGCGGTGCCGCCCGCGAAATAGGCGTCCTGGAGCGAGGTGGCCCGCGCGACGGTGCCGGGGCGGACGCCGTAGAGGTCCTGCAGGTCGGAGCCGACGTAGGCGAAGCGGTGCTGGAGGGGTTCGACGTGCCGTACGCCGGCGATCTTCAGCGCTGCCCCGGCGGAGGGCGGGACCTGGGCGCCGGGGGGTTCGGTGACGGTGACGTCGGCGCCGTTGGTCAGCCGGGCGTCGACCTCGGCCTGCTGGTGGTAGGTGGCGTTGAAGACGGCGGTGGAGATGGCGAAGGAGACGGCGAGGGCGAGCAGCACCACCGACCGGGCGAACGGGCGGCGGCGCCGGGAGAGCGTGGCCGCGGTGGTGCCGGCCAGGGTCGCGGTCAGCGGCCGGACCAGCCGGGCCAGGACGGCGCGGCCGTGGGTGAGGGCGAGCAGGGTGAGGCGCCACAGCAGCAGGGCCGCGCCGATCCACAGCAGGGCGGGGCCGAGGAAGGCCCAGTACGACACGGAGATGCTGGGGACGCCCTCGGGCGCGAGGACGAGCGCGTACTGGTTGCCGGAGGAGGCGCGGAAGACGAGCCAGGAGCCGGTCAGGAGGGCGAGGTCCAGGCCGTACCGCAGCCACCAGGGCGACCGGGAGGGTCGTACGTCCTCCTGTTTGCGGGTGTCGGCGACGGTGACCGTGCGCAGGTCCCGCAGGGCGGGGACGAGGACGGCGCCCGCGGCCACCGCGGCCCCGAGGACGAAGGCGACGGCGTACCAGACGGACCAGGTCGCCGCGCTCGCGCCGAAGGAGGCGGTGCCGAAGGCGAGGCGGCCGGTGAGGGCGGCGATGCCCAGCCCGGCCAGACCTCCGGCGAGGCCGGTCAGGGCGGCCTCCAGCCCGGCGAGTGCGGTGATCTGACGGGGCCGCAGGCCGCGCAGCCGCAGCAGCCCCTGCTCCTGGCGGCGCCGCTCGCCGCCGGCCGAGGCGACCGCCGCCGTCAGGGCGGCGGCCAGCACCGCGCCCGGCACACCGAGGAAGAGGAAGAGGATCTGGGCGTACAGGGCGTCCTGGCGGGCCGAGTCGAGGGCCGCGCCGACGTTGTTGCCGACCAGGGCCGTGCCGGCGGAGCGGGCTTCCAGGTGGTGGGCGGCGCCGGTGGCGGCGGAGTAGGCGGCGGCCGGGTCGGAGGGCAGCCGGGCGCTGTCGCGGGCCGCGTGGATCTGGGTGGTGACACCGGTGGCGCCGCGGGTGAGGGCGGCGAAGTCGGCGGCGGGCAGCAGGACGACGTTGTCCGGGGGCGCGGTCGGCTGGGACTGGCTGGGGGCGCCGACGGTCTGGAAGAGGGAGTCGGCCTGGGGCAGGTCGACCACGCCGTCCACCTTCACCTGCCGCAGACCGGCACCGGGCAACCGGACGCCGATGGTGTCGCCGGGGGCCGCGTGCAGGTTGGAGGCGGTCTGCTGGGCCAGCAGGACACCGGTGGAGGCGCCGGAGAGCGTGCGCATGGCGTCGGGGAAACGGGTGCGGTAGCCGTCGGGCAGACCGAGGGCCATGCCGGGGCCGGTGGTCTGGGTGCTGCCCTGCACGTGAGCGGTGAAGCCGTCGGTGTGCGCGAAGCCGACGGGCAGCGCGGTGCGGGTGCCCGGGGTCCCGGCCACCAGGGACAGGACCGTGTTCGGGTCGGCGCCGGGCTGCACCTGGACCTGCCAGTCCACGGCGACCGAGCGCACGGCGCGCTGGGTCATGGTCGCCTTCGACGCGGTGAGGAAGGAGCCGAGCGCGGCGACCAGGGCGACCGCGAGCGCGATGCCGGTCAGGGCGGCCAGGAGCCGTCCGGTGCGGTGGCGGGCCAGCCCGCGGGCCCAGGTGGCGATCATGGCATCTCCTCGGAGGCCGGCGGGGTCGAGTCGCGGTGCCGGTGCGGTTCCCGCACCCGGGCGGTGGTCACGGGACCTCCTCGGGCGCGAGCAGCCGTCCGGCGCGCATGCCGCGGCGGACGGTGAGCCGGGCGGCGACGGCCGGGTCGTGGGTCGTGACGACGAGGGCCGCGCCGGTGTGGTCGGCCGCCGTCAGCAGGGCGTCCAGGACGCGGGCGCCGGTGGCGTGGTCCAGGCGGCCGGTGGGCTCGTCGGCCAGGATCAGGCGTGGCGCCCGGGCCAGGACCCGGGCGGCGGCCACCCGCTGGGCCTGGCCGCCGGAGATCTCCTCGGGGAGCCGGTCGGCCAGGTCGGCGGCGTCCACCAGGGCGAGTGCCGCGAGCGCGCGCTGTCGCGCCTCGCCCTCCGGACGATCGGCGAGGACCAGGGGCAGGGCGGTGTTCTCCACCACGTTCAGGGCGGGGATCAGGCTGTCGCCCTGGAACACCAGCCCGATGTCGTACGGCCCGAGCGAGGCGGCCCGGGTGACGGTGCCGCTGGTGGGCTGTTCGAGCCCGGCCAGCAGGTGGAGCAGCGAGCTCTTGCCCGATCCCGAGGGGCCGACGACCGCGAGCCGGTCCCCGGCCCGGATCTCCAGGTCGGCCCCGTGCACGGCCACGACCGCCCGCGGTCCCCGGCCGAAGGTCAGGGCCGCCGCGGCACAGCTGACGAGCACCTCATCAGACGGCATCGGGCGCCTCCTCGCGGCCTTGGCGCCGGGCGTCGGTGGCCTGCCGCCGTGCATCGACGGCCTGCTGCCGGGCGTCGGTGTCCTGCTGCGGGGCCTCGGCGGCCTTCCCGTCCGTCAGGGTGATCACCCGGTCCGCGACGCGGACGGCTTCGCGGCTGTGCGTGACGATCAGCACGGCGCACCCCTCGGCGGCCCGTTCCCGCAGCATCGACAGCACCAGCTGCTCGGTCTCGCCGTCCAGTTCACCGGTCGGTTCGTCGGCGAGCAGGACGGCGGGCGCGTTGGCCAGCGCGACGGCGAGCCCGGCCCGGGCCAGCTCGCCGCCGGACAGCTGTCCCGGCAGGGCGTGCGCCCGGTCGGCCAGCCCCACCCGGGCCAGCAGCTCCCCGGCCGGGACGGGAGCCCGGCGGCCCCGCGCCCGCTGCGGCAGGCGGACGTTGTCCCGCACGTTCAGGTGCGGCAGCAGGTTGCGGGTCTGCAGCAGGACACCGATGTGCCGGGCGCGCAACCTGGCCCGCTCGGTCTCCGGCCGGTGGCTGATCCGTACGCCGTCGACGCGGACCTCGCCGCCGGAGGGCTCGTCGAGCCCGGCCAGGCACGCCAGCAGGGTCGACTTGCCGGCCCCGGACGGGCCCACGACCGCGACCGTCTCACCGCGCCGCACCCGCAGCGACACCCCGCGCAGCGCGAGTGTCTCCTCCTCCCCGGCCCGGTAGAAGCGGTACAGCTCGCGGGCCGTGAGGACGTCGTCGGCGTCGCCGTTCGGGTGTGTGCCGTCGGACATCGTGCGCTCACCGCCAGCCGAAGGAGTCGCTGACGATGCGCCACGGGTCGACGTTGTCCGCCTTGACCGGCCCCGACAGGGTCAGGTCCACCTCGTGCCCCGCGCGATAGAAGGCGTACCGCTCGAAGGCGTCCCGCACCACCTTGCCGGTGACCGGGTCCTTCGCCGAGTCGCCCTGGTAGGTGAGCAGGACCACGCGCCCGGCGTGCCGGGTCACCTCGCTCACCTTGGGTGCGGAGAACTTCGGTACCTGGGTGCGGAGTTGGGGTATCACCATCTTGGTGACCGAGCCGACCGTGGGCGCGCCGGAGGCGGACACCGCGGAGATCCGCACGGTGTTGAGCTTGTCGGTGAACGCGGTGGTGCCGCCCTGGCCGGTGCGGGCCCAGCCCTCGGGCACCTTCAGGGTGAAGCCGGTGAAGGAACCGCCGGCCGGCCGGTAGGAGACGTACACCTGGTTGTCGGGGATGTCGCCGGGCGGGTTGGACTCGGTGGGCGCCGGCTGGACCTGTCCGCCGGCGGTGGTCGGACCGGACGCGGGGCTGCCGGAGCCGGCGTGCGACCCGGAACCGGAACAGCCCGCGGTCACCGCCGCCACGAGGGTCAGCCCGACGACCGCGTACGTCCTTGTGTGTGCTGCCATGGCCACTGCCCTCCAGGGGAACCTCGGACCGGACGGTCATGGCACCGACGCTAGGCAGCGGCCGGTTAACGCCCTGCCCGCCGAGGGTTAGACGACGGCAAAAGCGTGTGGCGCAACGCATCCGCCCAGGTGAGCGGCGCGCATGATGAGGGGCATGAGACAGCGCGTGGTGCGAGTCGCCCTCACCGCCGCCCTGGTCGCCGTCGTCCTCCTCGCCGTCCCGCTGGCCCTGGCGATCAGGTCGTCGCTGTACGCCGACCAGCGCGACACCCTGGAACGGTCGGCGCTGGCCGCGGCCGTACGCGTGAGCCCGGACTTCGTGACCGGAGACCCGGTGGAACTGCCCGCGCCACCGGCCGGCGGGCGCCTCGGCCTGTACGACCCGCAACGGCGGCTGCGTGCGGGCAGCGGCCCACGGCCCGGCGACACCCCGGTCCGCCAGGCCCTCGGCGGTGAGCTGGAGCGGGGCCGGGCGGGCGCCGACCTGGTGGTGACCGTGCCGGTCTCGCACGCCGAGCGGGTGATCGGCGTCGTACGGGCCTCGTCCCCCGCCGCCGCCGTACGCGACCGGGTCCTCGCCGCCTGGGCGCTGCTGCTCGGTGTGGCCGCTCTCGCGCTGGCCGTCGCCGTCCTCGTCGCCCGCCGGCAGGCCCGGGCACTGGCCGCGCCGCTGGAGGACCTCTCCCGGCACTGCCGGGCCGTGACCGAGGGCGACCTGACGGCACGGGCCGCTCCGAGCAGCGTCGCCGAGATCGACCAGGTCGCCCGCACCCACAACGAGATGCTGCACAGCCTCTCCGAACTCCTGCGCCACGAACGCGACTTCACCGCCAACGCCTCCCACCAGCTGCGCACCCCGCTCACCGGCCTGCAACTCGCCCTGGAGGCGGGCCTCGCCCAGGACGACGACGCCCGGCTGCGGCCCGTGCTGGCCGAGGCGCTGGCCACCACCGAGCGCCTGCACCACACGGTGGAGGAGGTGCTGCGCCTGTCCCGTTCCAGGGAGGCGGCCCGCCCCGCCACCGGGACGATCGCCGTGCGGCAGCTGCTGCGGGAGACGGAGGAACGGTGGCACGGTCTCTTCGCCCAGGACGGCAGACGCCTGGAGTGCGCGGGCCAGGACCTGCCCGCCGACCTCCGCGTTCCCGGCGGGCCCGTGTCGGAGGTGCTCGGCATCCTGCTGGACAACGCCCGGGTGCACGGGCGCGGCACCGTCCGGGTGGCGGTGCGGGACCTGGAGGACGCCCTCGCCTTCGACGTGAGCGACGAGGGCGCCGTGACGGGCGAGCCGTCCCGGCTCTTCGACCGCGGCCGCAGCGGGAACGGGCACGGAACGGGCATCGGCCTGGCCCTCGCCCGCGACCTGGCCGTCTCGCTCGGCGGCAGGCTCTCCCTGACCGGCCGGCACCCGGCCACGTTCACCCTGCTCCTTCCTGTCGGCCAGGACGGGACACAAGGCGCGGGGACAGCCGGGTGAGCATGCCGCAGGACCGCCCGGGTGGCTGTCACCCGAGCGATCCTGCGTCCGGTGGTGATCAGCCGGTCGGTCCTGCCGGGGCCGTGGTGGTCTTGAAGCCCTCGGTCCTGTTGGCCTGGAGGGCGAACTCGTTGGTGAACGTCTTGCTGAGGTCCACCGATCCCTTCACGTTGCCGACCAGCTGCTCCGTCGCCAGGGAGGTCTTCGGACCGCCGGCCGGCATGATGCCGTCCGGAAGGAACTGGCCCTTGTCCTCGGTGAGGGCGGTGATGTAGTCGGCCTTGGTCACCAGCTGGTTCGACACGAACGACGCCGGCAGCTTGTTCGCGATATCGGCCGCGCTGTGCGTGTTGATCCAGTGCATGGTTGCGACCAGCGCGTCGACGACCTTCTGCACGGTGTCCTTGTGCGCGTCCACCCAGTCGGTGCGGGCGAGCACACCGGCCGCGGGGTAGGCGCCGCCCATCGCCGCCGTGGCGCCCTGCGTGGTGGCCAGGTCGATCGCGGAGCTGCCCACACCCTTCTTCTGGATCGCGGCGACCGTCGGCTGCGTCGTCATCACGCAGTCGACCTTGCCGTTCTGCAGCGCGGCGATGGCCGTGGAGCCCGCGCCGACCCCGATCCGGTGGAACTGACTCGTCTTGACGCCCTTCTTGGCGGCCAGGAACTGGGTCAGCGTGTCGGTGCCCGAGCCCAGGTCGGTGACGCCCAGGGTCTTGCCCTTGAAGTCGGCGCCCGAGGCGACGCCCGACTTCTTGGTGCACATCTCCCGCTCGCCCGGTGCGCCGGAGAGCTGGACGACGTCCTCCACCGCCTTGCCCTTGGCCTCGAACTCGATGGTGTGGTTGTACCAGGCACCCGCCATGTCCACCTGCCCCGAGGCCATGGCTTCCTCGGCGCCGACACCGCCGTCCTGCTCGGTGCTGAGCTGTACGTCGACGCCGTACTTCTTGTAGAGGCCGAGGTTCTGGGCGAGCTGGTAGGGCAGGTAGATCTGCTTGTCTATGCCGCCGACCATGAGCCGGACCGTGGGTGTACCGCCCGAGCCGTCGGTCGCGGTGGTGCTGCCGGAGTTGCCGGAACAGGCGCTGACCGCGCCGAGGACGAGAACGGTGAGGACGGACGCGGCGACGGTGACGGGTCGTCTGGACATGGCTGGCCACATTCCTTTTGTGAGGTCGAACAGGGAAGAGCGCGGGAGGGAGGGGAGGGGGAGCGAGAGGGAAAGAGGGCCGGGTCAGAGGGCGTTGGACGCCTCGGAGGGGGCCGGCGGTCGCCAGGACAGCAGCCGGTGTTCGAGCTTGCCGATCACCCACTCGGCGCCGAGCACGATGACGGAGATGACGAGCATCGTCGCGAACACGCCGTTGGGGTCGAAGTTGTTCTGCGCGGTCTTGATGACCAGGCCCAGGCCGCTCTGCGCGCCGAGCACCTCCCCGACCAGCGCGCCGACGATGGCGAAGCCGAAGGCACTGTGCAGGCTGGCGATGATCCACGTGAGCGCGGAGGGCACGGTGACGTGCCGGATGATCTGCAGTTGGGAGGCGCCGAGCACCCTGGCGTTGGCGAGGATGTTGCGGTCGACCTCGCGCACGCCCTGGAAGGCGTTGAAGAAGACGATGAAGAACACCAGCACCGCGGCGAGCAGGATCTTCGGCAGCACGCCGATGCCGAACGCGACGATGAAGATCGAGCCGAGGACGATCCGCGGGATCGCGTTGACCATCTTGATGTAGGGGCCGAGGACGTCGGCGAGGAAGCGGCTCTGGCCCAGTGCGACGCCGAACACCACGCCGGCGACGGCTCCGAGGGCGAAGCCGGCGAGTGCCTCCTGGATCGTCGTCCAGATGTTCGCGTAGAAGGACCCGAACTCGGTGCCGTGCTCGAAGAGGTCGGCCAGCCGCCTGGCGATGCCGGACGGTTGCCCGAAGAAGAACGGGTCGACGATCCCCCAGGTGGTGAACGCCTGCCAGCCACCGATGACGAGGAACGCGAGACCGACGCGGCCCGCCCACACCAGGGCGACGCGGCGCCGGAGGGCGCGCTTGGCGGCTGCCCCGGCCGGGAGATGTGTGCCTCCCCTGACGGGAGCGGGGGAAACAGCGGACGTCGTGCTCATGCCGTACCTCCTGCGGTGCGTGCGTAGGCGCGCTCCACCTCCTCGCGCAGCGAGTCCCAGATCCGGTGCTGAAGTTCGATGAAGCGGGGCTGGAAGCGGATCTCCTGGACCGAGCCGCGCGGACGCGGCAGGTCGATGTCGAAGACCGCCTTGACCGAGCCGGGGCTGGACGTCATGACGACGACCCGGTCGGCGAGTGCCACGGCCTCGTCGAGGTCGTGGGTGATGAAGATGACCGACGGCCGGATCTGCTCCCACAGGCCGAGCAGTTCGGTGGACATGATCGCCTTGGTCTGCACGTCCAGGGCGCCGAACGGCTCGTCCATGATCAGGATCCGGGGCTCGTTGATCAGCGCCGCGGCCATCGCCACCCGCTTGCGCATACCGCCGGAGAGCTGGTGCGGATAGCGGTCCTCGAACCCCGCGAGGCCCACCCGGCGCAGCCAGTCGCGCGCCGAGACCTGAGCCTGCCGCTTGGGCACCCCGCGGAAGACGGGGCCCATGAGGACGTTGCCGAGCACGGTCTTCCAGGGCAGCAACGCGTCCGCCTGGAACATGAAGCTGACGCCGTCGGTGACGCCGTCCACCTCACGGCCGCCGACCCTGACCGATCCCTCGCTGGGCCGGTCGAGCCCGGACACCATGCTCAGCGTCGTGGACTTGCCGCAACCGGTCGGGCCCACCACCGCGCAGAACTGGCCGGGCTCCACGGTGAACGAAACGTCCTGCAGGGCCGTGAACACCTCACCGGCGGGAGTCAGAAATCGTTTGGTGAGCCCGGAGATCTCGACTCGTGCGCTGTCCTGGCCGGTCTTCTCGGCGACCGGACTCGCCGCGACATCGTTTCGCGAAGCCATCTGAGGCTGTCTCCTTCCTGACCTCGGGGGTCGAACCTCGGGGGTCGAGGAAGGCAGACGCTAGAGGCCGCCGGGTGTTACGTCGCTGTTTCATCCGTATCCCGCGTTAGCCGTGTTAGCCGGACTTCTGCTCGTTCTGCTCAGCGACCCGGGGGTGGGCAGAAGACCGAGGGCGGGGCACAATCGCGCCACCACGGGTACGGCGCAGGGACCGGCCCCGGCAGCCGAACGGCAAGGCGAGAGACGCGAGGGACGCTGGTGAAACCCATCCGTATCCCGGTCGGACGTGGCGGGAAGGGGCGGCTCTCCGCGCGGATTCTGGCCAACCAACTGGTCATCCTGGCGCTGACCGGGCTGATCGGTTTCGTGCTGTTCGCCTTCGCGCAGCGGGGCGAGATCGACCGCGCGTACGAGCAGCGGGCGCTGGACATCGCACAGACCACGGCCGCCGAACCGCAGATCCGGCGGGCCATGGAGTACGGGGGCGGCGGGGACGTGGTGCAGACCGTGGCCCAACGGATCCGCAAGGCGTCGGGGGCGTCGTACGTGGTCGTGCTCGACCTGCGCGGCATCCGCCACTCCCACCCGGATCCGACGCTGGTCGGCGAACCGACGGGTGATCCGATAGTGGTGCTCGACGGCAGGCCCCACGTCGGCACGGACCAGGGCGCGACCGGGCGTTCCGCCAACGGCAAGGCTCCGCTGTACGGACCCACGGGAAAGCTGGTCGGCGAGGTGTCCGCGGGCATTCCCGAGCACTATGTGCTGGGCGAGCTGTGGCGCGAGCTGCCGACCTTCGGTCTGTACAGCGCCATCGCCGTCGCGCTCGGCTCGACGGCCGCGTTCCTGCTGGCCGGGCGGCTCAAGCGGACGACGTTCGGGCTGGAACTGGAGGAGATCGCCGGGTTGCTGCAGGACCGTGAGGCGATGCTGCACGGCATCCGTGAGGGAGTCGTCGCCTTCGACCCCGAGGGCAGGATCACGGTCGTCAACGACGAGGCCCGCGACCTGCTCGGCCTCGGCACCGCGCTCGGCAGCACGCTGGCGGAGATCCTGCCGGACGGGCGGTTGCGCCGCGCTCTGGACGGCACCCTGGCGGGCAGTGACATCAGCGTGCTCACCGACGACCACTGCCTGGTCGTCAACCGGATGCCGGTGGCGCTGCACGGCCGTGAACTGGGCGCCGTGGTCACCGTGCGCGACCGCACCGAGCTCATCGGGCTGCTGCGCGAACTGGACTCGGTGCGCGGGCTCACCGACGCGCTGCGCGCCCAGCAGCACGAGTTCACCAACCGGATGCACACCGTGGCCGGCCTGCTGGACATCGGCGACCACGACGCCGCGTACGAGTTCGCCGTCGAGACGGCCGGCGCCGAGCAGGCGCTGACCGAGTCGGTGCGGGAACGGATCGGCAGCCCGCTGCTCGTGGGACTGATCGTCGCCAAGACCACGGTGGCCGCGGAACGCGGGGTGCGGATCGTCCTCAGCGACGACTCCGCGCTGGGCGAGGAACCGCCGCATCTGCGTCGGCTGCTGACCATCGTCGGCAACCTGCTGGACAACGCGATCGACGCGTCGGCGGCCGGACCGGCGCGGCCCGGCGGCTGTGAGGTGCGGCTGTCGCTGATCGAGGCCGTCGACGTCGTTCGGGTGGAGGTGGCCGACACCGGGCCGGGCATTCCGCCGGGTGGAGCCGAGTCGATCTTCGAGGACGGCTTTTCGACCCGTCCGGACCGGGGCACGGCCCGGCGCGGCCTCGGACTCGCCCTCGTCCACCGGCTGGTGCAGCGGCACGGCGGCACGATCACGGTCAGCGAGGGACCGGGTGCGGTCTTCACCCTGACGTTGCCCGTGCCCGACACCGCGCCGGCTCCGCAGGGCGCCCTGTTCACGACGGCCCCGCCGGTGCCGGTCGGCGCGCCGGACGGCAGTGCCGGAGGTGACCGCTGGTGATCCGGACCCTGGTCGTGGACGACGACTTCCGCGTCAGTCGCATCCACTGCGACTACGCGTCCCGCGTCAAGGGCTTCGAGGTGGTCGGCCAGGCGGCGACCGTGGACGCGGCGCTCGACGCGGTGCGCGCCCTCCACCCGGACCTGCTGCTGCTCGACATCTTCCTGCCGGACGGCAGCGGACTCGACGTGCTGCGCCGCCTGAACGGGGACGAGGGCGGCGACCGGCCCGACGCGATCATGATCACCGCCGACCGGGACATCACCTCCGTGCGGACAGCGATGAAACTCGGCGCCGTCGGCTACCTGGTCAAACCCTTCGGCGCGCCCGACCTCGCCGAGCGGCTCACCGCCTACCGCGAGCTCCAGCACCGCATGGACGCCCTCGGTACCGTCCCGGAGACCGACCAGGCCGATGTGGACGCCCTGTTCAGCGCCGCCCGCCCGCCGGCCGTGCCCCGAGTCCCCGCCAAGGGCCACTCCGCGCCGACCCTCGCCCTGCTGCACCAGACCCTGCGCACCACGCACGACGCCCTCTCGGCCGCCGAGGCCGCCGAGCGCACCGGGGTCTCCCGTGCCACGGCCCAGCGCTATCTCTCCTACCTCGTCAAGGAGGGCATGGTCCGGCTCGAACTGCGCTACGGGGCCACCGGACGCCCCGAGCACCGTTACCGCGCCGCGCACTGAGCCGGATCAGGGCAGGGCGGCGGGAGTGAGCGCCGGGGTGTCGTGGTCCTCGCGCGGGTGGGACAGGGCGAGGTAGCCGACCAGCGCGGCGCACACCAGCGCGGCGAGGATCGCCGTGGCGCCGAAGCCGACGCCGACGCCGAGCGGCTTGTCCATGCCGAGCCAGTCGGCGAGTGAGGCGCCGAGGGGGCGGGTGAGGACGTACGAGGCCCAGAACGCCGCGATGGCGTTCAGCCCGGCGAAGCGGTGCAGCAGCCACGGCACGAGGATCGCCGCGCCGAACAACAGCGCGGAGTGCACGAATTCGAGGTCGAGGTAGAAGCCGGTGAGGTCGCCGGCGGCGGTGCCCAGGGCGAAGGTGAGCAGCACGGTCAGCCAGTAGAAGACCTCGCGGCGGCGCGTGGTGACGGTGTGGATCGACAGCGTGCGCTCGGTGGCGTACCAGGTGGCGAAGCAACCGGCCAGGGCCATCGCGTACCCGGTCGTCGTGACCGGCAGGGGCACCTGCAGGCCGACGCGGAAGCAGTCCGCGGCGGCGGTTCCGAAGACCGCGATCATCGCCACGGTGAACCAGTACGGCGCGGGGTGGTAGCGGGAGGAGCGGAACTGCCACCAGAAGGCTCCCACCAGGGCGGCGGCACTCGTCCCGGCGGACAGCCACAGGCTCCACCGGCCGAGGAAGTCGGAGGTGGCCTCACCCATGCCGGTGGTGAGGACCTTGACGATCCAGAAGAGCGTGGTGGCCTCGGCGACTTTCGTCGGCGCGTTCGGCGGTTTTCCCTTTTCCATTTCTGATCCTCTGCTTCTCTGTGATTTCACTGTGCCGATTTCGGGGTGACGTTTCCCGGGGCGTTCTTCCGGCGAGGTTAGGAATTCCGGTGGGAGTGGCGCGTCAGCCGATGGTCGCTACTTTCCGCAGGTGTACGACCTTCGGTTGATGTCCCGGGCGCGGGTGTCCCGTAGCCTCGGGAGAGTGATTTCGATCGGCCCGGAATTCCTGGAGCGTGTGCACCGGCCGGCCCTCGCGCCCCTGCTGGTGTTCGGGCCGCCCCTCGTCTGCGCCGCCGTCGCGGTCCACGAACTGCTCTACAACCGGGCCGGTGCGGTGGACTGGACGCTGGCGGCGGCGGTGATCGCGCCGCTCGCGCTGCGCCGCCGGGCACCGGTCGCCGTCTTCTGGTGCTGCTGGGCGGTGGCGGTGCTGACCTGGGCCCTGGGCACTGTCTCGCTCGCCGAGCTTGCCGTCCTCGTCGCCCTGTACACCGTCGCCGCCGAGCGCGGCCTGCGGTATTCGCTGAGCGCGGCACTCGCCGTCGCGGCCGGTGCCGGAGTGGTGGCGGTGCGGTTCGGGCCGCCGGGCAGCGTCAACGACGTCGTCGTGGTGCTCACCGGCCTGGCCGCGGCGGCCTTCTTCCTCGGTACGACCGTGCGGGCCCAGAGCCGCTACCTGCTCTCCGTGGAGGACCGTGCCCAACGGCTGGAGCAGGAGCGCGCCCAGCAGTCCCGGCTCGCCGCGGCGGCCGAACGCACCCGTATCGCACGGGAGATGCACGACATCGTCGCCCACGGGCTGGTGGTCGTCGTCGCCCTCGCCGAGGCCGCCGCCGCCACGACGGCGACCGATCCGGGCGGCGCCCGCGACAAGATGCTCCAGGCCGCCTCGACCGGCCGGCAGTCCCTGACCGGCATGCGCCGCCTGCTCGGGGTCCTGCGGGCGGAGGACGGGGCCGACCGGGCACCGCAGCCGGACCTGGGCTCGCTCGAGACCCTGGTGGACGAAACCCGCCGCACCGGCCTGGACGTCCGGCTCACCGAGACCGGCACCGAGCAGCAGTTGGACGCGGAGGTGCAGACCACGCTGTTCCGGATCGTGCAGGAATCACTCACGAACGTCGTCAAACACGCGACGGAGGCGTCCAAGGTCGACATCACCCTGGACCGCGATCCCTCCAGGGTCGCCTTCACCGTCACCGACGACGGCAGACCGGTCCCCCGCCCGCGCACGGACACCCGCCCCGGCAACGGTCTGACCGGGATGCGGGAGCGCATCGCGATGTTCGACGGCAACCTGACCGTGGGACCCACCGCCACGGGCTGGACGGTCTCCGGCGAACTGAAGCTGAGCGAGCCGCGATGACCATCAAGGTCCTCCTCGCCGACGACCAGGCGCTCGTCCGCATGGCGTTCCGCAGCCTGCTCGGCACCATGCCGGACATCACCGTCGTAGGGGAGGCCGCCGACGGCCGGCAGGCCGTCGACCTCGTCCGGCGGACGGCGCCGGACGTGGCTCTCATGGACGTCCGCATGCCCGTGATGGACGGCATCGAGGCGACCCGTCGGATCACGGGCGCCTCGCCGTGCCGCGTCCTCATCCTGACCACCTTCGACCTCGACGAGTACGCGTTCGAGGGGCTTCGGGCTGGAGCCTGCGGGTTTCTCCTCAAAGACGTCGTCCCGGCCGTGCTGCACGAGGCGATCCGGGCCGTCGCCTGCGGCGACGCGGTACTCACCCCGCGCATCACCCGCGACCTCGTGGACCGCTTCGCCAAGGCCGCGCCCTGGCCCCGCGACGAGGCGGCCGGGGCGCTGTTCGCCCAGCTGACGGCCAGAGAACGGGACGTCTTCCACCTCATCGCCACCGGCCTCACGAACGCGGAGATCGCCCAGCACCTCCACCTCACCGAGGCCACCGTGAAGACCCACATCACGCGCATCCTGGCCAAGCTCCAGCTCCGGGACCGGGTGCAGGTCGTGATCTTCGCCTACGAGCACCGACTGCGCCCGCACGGAGCCTGACCGCTCACGCCCGCCGGGCGGCGGTAAGAGACGGACGCCTTACCCGGCAGGTGATTTCACGCGATCCGCTTACCGACTACAGGCTTGTAGACGTCAGGTGAACTGTAGATGATCGAACCGGGTCGTTCATTCGTCCCTGCCCTGAACGGCGGATGCGTGAATCCCGCGCACGGGCGGCCGGACCGACCTCCGACCCGGCACACGAGGCTGCCGTCCGGCGGAGGTGAGACAGAGGAGACAGTCCTTGGCTGACACCCATCGGGGCGGAATGGGCGTCGAGACCCGTCGTCGTCCCGCGACGCACCTGGCGGCACCGCCCCCGAACCGGGCGCCGGCCCTCGGCGCCCCGGACGCCGGACCCCAGCAATGGCACCGGGGCATGACCCTGGTGGCCACGATCAGCCTGTTCATCGGCACGCGCGCCGCCTGGACGACCGCGATGGCGTCGCGCCCGGCGGTCGCCGGCGTCATCTCCGTCTGCTACGCCGCCATCCTCGGCTGCGCCGTCCTCTGCCTTCTCGTCCGCGGCCGACGGGCGCTGACCAGGGTCGACGCGGCCGTACTGGCCACCGCCGTCACCCTGGTGATCTGCGGCTGGCTGCTCGACCACGCGGGCAGCGACGAGGGCGTGCTGACCGTCCAGGCCGCGAGCCAGATACTGCACGGCCAGCCGGTCTACGGCCGGTCGTGGCCCTGGCTGTTCGCCCTGCACGGCGTCGGGATCACCAAGACCATGTCCGGCGGCGCCGACTACACGTACGGCTATCCGCCGCTGACCGCCCTGCTCGCCGCACCGGTGTACGCCGTCCTGCACTCGACGGCGGCCGCCACCCTGGTCCCCACCGTCGCGCTGCTCGCCGCCTCGGTCCTGCTGTGGTTCCTGCTGCCGGCGCCCTGGCGGTCCGCGGCCACGGCCGTCTGCCTCGGTTTCGGCTTCCTGCCGCACTACGCGTACTCCGGCTACCCGGCCATCACGGCCCTCGCCCTGCTCGTCCCCGTCGTGGTCCGCTGGCCCCGCACGGGCGAGGGCGGCCACCTCGGGCCGAGGGGCGTACTGCGGGCGGCCTGTCTGGGCGCCGCCTGTGCCGCCCAGCAACTCGCCTGGTTCCTCGCGCCGTTCCTCCTGATCGGCCTGTACGCCGTCCGGCGCGGCGAACTCGGCCCCCGGCGCGCGCTGGCGGTCACCGCCCGCTACACGGCCACCGCCGCCCTCACCTGGTCCGCCGCCAACGCGTACTTCGCCGTCCAGGACTTCCCGGCCTGGCTGAACGGGATCCTGCTGCCCCTGGAGCAGAAGGCGATCCTGCACGGCCAGGGCGTGATGGGCATCTCCTACTACTTCACCGACGGCAGCAGCCGCCTCGACTACTACTCCTACGGCAGCCAGCTGCTCCTGCTCGGCCTGCTCGCGGCCGCGCTCCTGTTCGTCCGGCGGCTGGGCCCGGCCCTCACCGTCCTGCCCTGGCTCGCCTTCTACCTGGCCACGCGCTCCCAGGACGGCTACTTCCTGATGATGACCCCGCTGTGGCTGGCGGCCGCCGCCACCGTCCCGGCCACCGCGTTCGCCACCGCCTGGCAGCCGCGGCTGCCCCGGATCACCGGCCGCCGGGCCAGGACCGCCGTCGCGGCCGGGTTGCTCGCTCCCGCCCTCGCCTGCGTCGTGATCGCCGCCGCGAGCCCGCCGCCGCTGCGCATGAGCCTCGCGCCGCGCTTCGCCAGGCACGGGTCACACGTCGGTGTCACCACCATCGACGTCCGGGCCGTCAACACCACCGGTACGGCACTCGAACCGCACTTCGCGAGCCGCACCGGCCAGGGCGCCTCCAACTGGTGGACGATCGCCTCGGGCCCCGCCGTGCTGGCCGCGCACGCCACCGCGGACTATCGGGTGGAGCCCCAGGGCGGATTCCGCGCGATGCCCGGTGGCCACGGGCCGGGGAGCTACCTCATCGCGGTCACCGGCACGCCGATGACGATCACTTCCGCCCGCATCCCGGCCGCCACTCCGGCCCTCCGGTAGGGCGGCCTTCTTCCGCGCCGGTGCAGGGAGCATGCCGCTCGTGCGGCATGCCCAGGGCCGTCCGGACAGCTCCGCCGGAGCCTCACCCCCCGGCCGCATCGCCGGCCGTCACGGCTCCGCGCCCGAGGCGGTCCCGGCGACCGGCCGGTTGCCCGTCGTGCCGTTGCCGCGCAGTGGCGGGAGCTTGCGATGGGCCGCCGCGTGGGTCCGGGCGCGGACCGCCGGCACCGGCCGCAGCGTGACGACGGCGTCCAGGCCGCCGCCCGGCGCCGCGTTCAGGGCGACGTCTCCGCCGCCGGCCTGGGTGAGCCGCTGAACCATGGAAAGGCCCAGGCCGGTGCCGTCGTGGCGGGCGTCGGCGGCCCGCCAGAAGCGGTCGAAGGCCCGTTGCCTGTCGGTCGCGGTCATACCGGGGCCCTGGTCGACGACGTGGAGTTCGACCGTGCGGCCGTCGTCCGTGGCCGCGGTGGCGGTCGCCAGGGTGATCGTGGTGCCGGGCGGAGAGACGTACAGGGCGTTGGACAGCAGGTTGTCGAGGATCTGTTCGAGCGCGCCCGCGACGGCCCACACCCGGCCGACCCGGGGCCCGGCCACCGTGATGCCGACACGCTGATCGCCGGCGAACGCCGTCCAGATCGCCGCGCGGTCGGCGACGACGGCGTCGAGGTCCACGGCCTCCGGGGTGATCGCCGAGTTCTCCAGCCGGGCGAGGGCGAGCAGCCCCTGGACCATGCGGCTGAGGCGGGCGACCTCGTCGATGGCGTCGCCGAGACTGTCCTGGGCGCAGGCGGCGAGGTGGGGCTCGAAGTTCTCCAGACGCAGGCGCAGCGAGGTCAGGGGCGTCTTGAGCTGGTGCGACGCCTCGGAGGCGAAGGCCTGCTGGGCGTGCAGCAGGTGCTGCAGCCGGGTGGCCGTGCGGGTGAACGTGGCCGTCACCCGGCGCAGTTCGGGCGGTCCGCGGTCGGTGGCCGGGGGGTCGGTCAGACGGCCGTCGGCGAGTTGCGTCGTGGCGCGCTCCAGAGCCCGCAGCGGGCGGGTGATCCAGCGGGCCAGCGCGAAACCGACCAGCGCGACCACCGCCAGCACGGCCAGGCCGACCGCGCCGAGCGCGGCCCAGGTGGCATGCACCTTCTGGGCGATCGGGGCGAGCGGGTAGAGGGTCCGGACGACGCACGGGACGGTGTCGCCCGACCCGCCCGGCACGGTGGCGAACAGGACCTTGACGCCCGGGACGAGGTCGTCGCGGATACCGGTGGCGGGCCGGTCGTGGAGGGCGGTGGCGATGTCCGGCTGGGCGGCGAGGTCCGTGCCCACGGCGGTGGCGTCGGCGGAGTCGGTGAGGACCGTGCCGCCCCGGTCGGTGATGGTCACGCTGCTGCCGGTGCGCCGGGCGTAGTCGCGGGCGAATTCCGGCAGGTCCGACGCCCGCCCGTGTTCGAGTTTCTCCTCGCACACGGAGGCGAGGGTGACCGCGCTCAGCTCCGCGGTGTGGGAGAAGCGGTTCAGCTCGTTGCGGGCGTAGACGAAGCCGAAGGGGACTTCCAGGGCCAGCAGGACCAGTGCCATCAGGCTGAGGTAGCTGAGCAGCAGACGGCGGGTCACCGGGCGCCTCTGCGGGGCCGGTCGGCCACGGCCGGGGCCGGGCCGGGGCCGGTGGGCGGGACGAGACGGAACCCGATGCCGCGGATGTTCTCGATCCAGGAGGGGTCGCCCAGCTTGCGGCGCAGGGCGGCGATGTGCACGTCGAGGGTCTTGGTGGGGCCGAAGTAGTCCGGCTCCCACACCGTGTCGAGGATCTGCTGGCGGGAGAAGACGGCACCCGGATCCTCGGCGAGGCAGACGAGCAGGGAGAACTCCTTGGGAGCCAGGGTGATCGGCACCCGGCCCACGTGCACCTGACGGGTGCGGAGATCGACGCTGAGGGGACCGATCCGCTGGGCGCCGGTCTCGCCGGCCGGGTCCCGGCCGCCCGGGGCTCCCGCCACCGGGTCACCCGCGGTGCCGGGCACGGCCCGGGTCCGCCGGGCCACGGCCCGGATCCGTGCCACCAGCTCCCGGACCCCGAACGGCTTCGACACGTAGTCGTCCGCGCCCAGTTCCAGACCGAGCACCCGGTCGGCCTCGGAGTCCCGCGCGGTGATCATGATGATCGGGACCGCGGAGCGGGCGCGCAGCTCCCGGCAGACGTCGATGCCGTCCATGTCGGGGAGCCCCAGGTCCAGGAGCACCATCGCCGGCTCCGCGGCGGACAGCCCGTCGGCGCCGGTGCGCGCGTGTTCCACGGTGAACCCGAAACGGCCCAGTCCCTCCAGCAGGGGCCCGGCCACCCGGTCGTCGTCCTCGATCAGCAGCAGATGCATGCCGACAGGCTCACAAAAAGCAGCCCCGCCGCGCTGTGCAACCGCCGTTCCGTTCCCTCGTATCAGTGACCCTTCGGGTTTCTCATGTGACGGCGGCACGCACGAGCCCGCCGAGGCGTTCGCGCGGAATTCAGCTGGATGGCGTACGTGCGGAGGAGGAGCCGCGCCAGGACATCCAGTGTGCTGCCAGCTTCCGGTTAGGAGACGGTTAAGAAACAGGACACCGGGGTCGCCGTGATTCCATGGGAGCGCCTGCTGCGGACAGCCGGAAGTGGCCCGTGACCTGTGCCTACCGCGTGACGGGCATGGCTGCTCTGTGCGGTGGGGCCCTTGTTGTGCCGCCGCCGAGAGGCTGCGGCAGAACTCGTGCGTGGACCTGATTCTCGGGCGTTTCACGGTTTTCGGTGCCGGGGTTTATGGAAAGCGCCTGTATTTCCGCTTGATTGGCGCTTGGACACGTTCCCGTAGTGTCCGGCATGCGGTCCGGTCCAGGTCCGCCGCGTGCTGGAAAAACCACTCGACTTCCGGGAATCCGCCATGCCTTCAGGTACCCCCGACACATCCACGAGTCCTCCGCTCCGCCACGGAAGGGGTGAGGGGACGCCCGAGGCGACGATCGACGAACTGCGGCGGGTGCGCCCGGAGCTGGCCGAGCCGTTCGCGGCGGCCTTCCCCGGCGCGCGGGCCACCGTCCTGGGACGGCTGTGGGGCGCCCTCGCCCGGGAGCCGCTGCCCGGCGTGACCGTCCGGCACCGCGAGGCGGACACCCTGGTCGTGACCCTGCGCAACGGCGACCGGCTCACGGCGCCCGACATGTGGGCCCGGCGGTTCGCCCGGGCACCCGAGGACTTCACCGTGTCGGGACCCGACGGGCCCGTTCGCGGACCGGCGCAGCTCCTCGCCCTGCTGGGGCCGGCCGGTCCGGCCGCGGACCGGCTCGCCGCCGAGCTGGACAACAGCGTCGTCAACCTCGCGCTGGCCCGCGCCGCGAACCCCGGCGGGCCCGGCAGGCCGCGCGACTCCGCCGACGCGGAGCAGGCGGTGGTCGACGGCCACCCGCAGCACCCGTGCTGCCGCACCCGTACCGGCATGTCCGTCGCCGAGGTCCTGGCCTACGCGCCCGAGCACCACCCGGTGGTCCGACTGGCCCTGCTGCCCGTCCCGGCCGACCGCTGGCAGAGCGCGGGCACCTGGCCGGCGGAGCTGCGGGACGGCGACACGTTCCTGGTCCCGGTCCACCCCTGGCAGCGGGACCACGTACTGGCGCGCCACCGCGACCTCGCCGTGACGGGGCGGACGATCGCGGCCCGGCCGCTGCTGTCGCTGCGCACGCTCGCACCGGTGGCCGAACTGCCCGGCTGCCACGTCAAGACCGCCCTCGACGTCCAGGTCACCAACTACCGGAGGACCATCTCGCCGGCGGAGGTGGCCGACGGGCCGGCGCTGTCGGAGCTGGTCTCGGCCGTCGTCGACAAAGCCGGGTTCGGCGAGAACCTGCGGGTGCTCCGGGAGCTGGGCGGCGGCGCGGTCCGGGTGGGCGGGCGAGCCTCCGGCAGCCTGGCCGCGATGCTCAGGGAGTCCACCGACTCCCACCTCGGCGACGGCGAGATCGCCGTCCCGCTGACGGCGGTGCACGCGACCGGCGCCGCCGTCATGGCGGGCGATCCGGTGCGCTGGCTGCGGGACTTCGCCGCGCTGGTGCTGCCGCCCGCGCTGACCCTGCTGTCCATGGGGGTGGCGCTGGAGGCGCACGGCCAGAACACCCTGGTCGTCCTGCGGGACGGGCAGCCGGTGCGGGTGCTCTACCGGGACCTGGACGGGGTCCGGGTCAGCCCGCGCAGGCTGGCCGCCTGCGGATTCACCCTGCCGCCCCTGGCCGGCACCCGGGCGGGCGACGACCCGGACGCGCTGCGCGGCAAGCTGTTCGGCGCGCTGCTCAGCGGGGTCTTCAGCGAACTGGCCGACGTCGTCGCCCGCACCCGTGCCGTCGACCCCGGGACGCTGTGGGAGACGGTGGCCGAGGCCGGCCGCCGGGCGTACGCCGAACTGCCGGACCACGGCGACGCGGCCGTCTTCTTCGGCGACACCCTGCCGTTGAAGGCCACCGTCGCGATGCGGCTGGCCGACGACTCCGGCAAGGCCCAGTGGATTCCCGTCCCCAACCCCCTCGCCCGGTACCGCCCCTTCCGACGCACTGGAGCCACCCTGTGACCACCTTCGCCCTCGCGCCCGGCGCCGGCACCGCGGCGCCGGCCGGTCAGCCGGACCTGACCGCCGACGCCGTCACCGCCCACACCCTGCTCAACTGCCTCGTCCGTGAGGTGTCCGCCCCCGAGCACCAGGTGACCGTCGACCACGGCCACCTCCTGCTGCGCCTGCCCCACCGCGGCCTTCTGCTGCGGGCCCGGCTCCGCCGGGTCTCGATGATCGGCGCCCACCGCTTCCAGGGCCCCGTCCAGAGGCTCCACGAGGCCGCATGGGCCACCGTCGGCTGGCGGGAACTGGCCGGCTACGTCCGGGAGGAACTGGAACTGCGCACCGGCACCGCCAACGACGAGTTCCTGGAGCAGGTCACCGACAGCCACGAGACCATCCGCGCCACCCTGGAACACCGCGCCCGGGCGCCGCAACCGGACCTCGTCCCGGACCTCGTCCCGGACCGCTGTCCGGATCTCTATCTGGCTTCGGAGCAGGCGCTGGTGTTCGGACACCGCTTCCACCCCACGCCCAAGGCCCGCAGCGGCGACCCGGCGGACTGGCTGGCGTACGGACCGGAGACCGGGGCCCGCATCCGCCTGCGCCACCTGGCCGTACGCCGCGAACTGGTCCGGGAGGAGGGGGAGCCGGAGGAGCTGGACAGGCTGGGGCCGCCGGTGGACCCGGACTTCGTGACGCTCCCGGTGCATCCCTGGCAGTTCCGGCTGCTGCGCGGCCACCCGGGGCTGCGCGCGGCGATGGCGGAGGGCGCCGTCGTGGACGGGGGCATCGGCGGGCCCGAATGGGTGCCCACCGCGTCGGTGCGTACGCTCTACCAGCCGGACGCGGACACCTTCCTGAAGTTCAGCCTGAACGTCCGTATCACCAACTGCCTGCGCAAGAACGCCGGTTACGAACTGTCGGGGGCCGTTGCCCTGAACCGGCTGGTCCAGCCCGTCATGACCCGGCTCGCCGACCGCTTCCCCGGCTGCGCACTGCTCGCCGAGCCCGGCTACCGCACGCTCGCCGCCGGCGGCGACACCGACCTGGCCGAGGGGTTCGGCGTCATCGTGCGCGCCGGCCTGCGACCCCACCTCCGGCCGGGCGTGACGCCGCTGCTGGCCGCCGCGATCGCGGACGAGTACCCCACCAGCCGGGCGCACGTCTCCCACCTGCTGGCCCGCGCCGACGCAGACCCCCTGGCCTGGTGGGAGGCGTATCTCGGACTGCTGCTGCCACCCGTGCTGGCCGCGTACTTCGAACACGGCATCGTCCTGGAACCGCACCTGCAGAACGTCGTCGTCGGGGTCCGGGCGGACGGCATGCCCGCACAGATGCTGTTCCGCGACCTGGAGGGCACCAAGCTCCTGCCCGGCCATCACGAGCGGTTCCTGGCCACGCTGCCGGAGGACGTCCGCGGGCCTTTGACCTACGACGCCGAGCGCGGCTGGAACCGGGTCGCGTACTGCCTGCTGGTCAACCATGTCGCCGAGGTGCTCGCCGCCCTGGCCGACCTCCGGCCGGCGCTGGAACCCGCGCTGTGGGGCCTGGTCCGTGACCGTGTCGACGCCTACGCCCGCGGCGCCGGCGCACCGCCCCGGCTGCGTGCCCTGCTCTCCGGCGTCCCGCTGCCCGCCAAGGCCAACCTCCTGCTGCGCTGGTCGCGCCAGGCCGACCGGCAGGCCCGCTACGTCCCCCTGCCCAGCCCGCTCGGCGCGGACTTCCCCCGCGAGGTGACGCCGTGAGGCCCGCGCTTGCGCACCACGTCGGCCGGCTGGCCGACGACGACCTGCCCGCCTACCTGTACGACCTGCCCGGCCTGCGCGAGCACGTCCGCGCCGTCCGGGCCGCGCTGCCCCGCCGCGTCGAACTGTTCTATGCGGTGAAGGCCAACTCGGACCCCCGCCTCCTGCGGGCCCTGGCCGGGCACGTCGACGGGTTCGAGGTCGCGTCCGGCGGCGAACTCCACCACGTCCGCGGCCTCCTCCCCGAAGCGCGGATCGCCTTCGGCGGCCCCGGCAAGACCCCGGCGGAACTGGCCGAGGTCCTGGACGCGGGCGTGGAGCGCCTGCACGTGGAGAGCGAACACGAACTGCGCACGCTGACGACGCTGCTGGGCGACCGCACGGCCGACGTGCTGCTGCGCGTCAACGTGCCCGTGCTGCTCCGTTCGGTCTCCCTGGTCATGGGCGGCTGTCCCAGCCCCTTCGGTCTTGACCCCGCCCAGCTGGACCCGTGCCTGCGGATCATCGCGGCCGACGGCCGTATCCGGCTGCGCGGCCTGCACGTCCACGTGGCCAGCGGCCTCGACGCGCGCGCTCACCTGGCCCTCGTCGGCCAGGTCATGGCCTGGGCGGACCGCTGGGCCCACCAGCAGGGAATCGCGCTCGCCGAGGTCAACATCGGCGGCGGGATGGGCGTCGACTACGCCCGTCCCGACGAGGTCTTCGACTGGGCCGCGTTCGGTGTCGGGCTGTGCCGGACGCTGGAGCGCCACCCCCATGTCACGCTGCGGATCGAACCCGGCCGCTCGGTCACGGCCTACTGCGGCTGGTACGTCACGCAAGTCCTGGACGTCAAACGCAGCCGCGGCCAGGCGTTCGCGGTCCTGCGCGGCGGGACCCACCACCTGCGCACCCCGGCCGCGAAACAGCACGACCAGCCCTTCGAGATCGTCCCGGACCCGTCCTGGCACCACCCCTGGACCCGTCCGGAGGTGCGCGGCGAGCCGGTGACACTGGTCGGTCAGCTCTGCACCCCCAAGGACGTCCTGGCCCGGCGCGTCATGGTCGACCGGCTGCGGACCGGCGACCGGATCGCGTTCGCCATGGCCGGCGCCTACGCGTGGAACATCTCCCACCACGCGTTCCTCATGCACCCCCACCCGGCCTTCCACCACATCGACGACCTGGACGCGCCCGTCGGGGACGCGGACGCGCACGCGGGCCGGCCGGCATGAGCGTGCAGTGCCGCCCGCCACGCGGAGCAAGGGACGGCACGGTCCTCGCCACCCTCACCGTCCGGGTCTTCCGCCGGTACCTGCTCGGCCAGCTGACCTCCAACATCGGCACCTGGATGCAGCGAGCCGCCCAGGACCTGCTGGTCCTGCGGCTGACCGGCGGCAGCGGCAGCGCGGTCGGCATCGTGACCGCGCTGCAGTTCCTGCCCCAGACCCTGTTCGGCCTCACCGGGGGAGTCCTCGCCGACCGCTGCCCCCGGCGCAGGCTGCTGCTGATCACCCAGACCACCATGGCGGCGCAGTCCCTGCTGCTCGGCCTCCTGACCGTCACCGGCACGGTGAGCCTGCCCGCCGTCTACGCCCTGGCGGTGGCCCTGGGCACCGCCACCGCCGTGGACGGTCCCGCCCGCAACGCGCTCATACCGGACCTGGTCGCCCGCGACCAGGTGGCCGCCGCCGTCAGCCTGAACTCCGCCCAGTTCAACGTCGCCCGCATCCTCGGCCCTGCCGCCGCGGGGCTGACCGTGGCCGCCGTCGGTACCGGTCCGGTGTTCCTGATCAACGCGGTCTCCTACCTGGCGGTCCTGTACGGGCTGGCCACCGTTCCGTCCGGTGGAGTCCGCCACCCCGGCCGAGACCGGCCCGGCCGCACGCGCCTGACCGACGCCTTCCGCCACATCGCCGGCACACCGGAACTGCTGCTGCCGGTCACGCTCGTCGCCTTCGTCGGCACCTTCGGACTCAACTTCCAGGTCACCATCTCCCTCGTGGCCGTCACCGTCTTCCACTCCGGCGCGGCGGCCTTCGGCTGCCTCTCCGCCGCCTATGCCGGGGGCGGCCTGCTCGGCGCGCTCCTCGCGGCCAACGGGAAGCAGCCGCCCACCGCACGACGTCTGATCACGGCAACGGTCGCCTTCGGCGTACTGGAGGCCGCGCTGGGCCTGATGCCCGGCTACGGCACGTTCACGGCCCTGCTGGTCCCCGTCGGCTTCGCCGCGGTGATCGTCACCACGACCGCCAACGCCCTGACCCAGCTGCACGTCGACCCGCACCTGCGGGGGCGGGTGCTGTCGGTCTACTTCCTGGTCCTCCTGGGCGGCACCCCCGTCGGCGCCCCCCTCGTCGGCGTCGTCTCCGACGCGCTCGGCCCCCGCTCCGCCCTGGTCCTCGGCGGTGTCATCTCGGCGGCCTCCGCACTCGCCCTCCAGGCCTGGAACACCCAGCGGCACCGGCCGCACCGGGGGCGCGGGACGACGGGCCCGGCCGCGGAGGGCGGCCGGAGCGCGCACACGGAACTTCTCCGGTCGCGGGGCGAGTGATCCGCCCGGCGGCAGTCAGGATGTGTTCAGGTTCCGGCTGGCACAGTCGAGCACCATGACCCGGGAAACATCCGATAATCCGGTGGCTTCAGAGGCCGGCGCCCGCCGGCGCGATCAGCGGCGCCCCGGCGGAAAACCGGCCGGGGCGGGCTCGTCTCTTCTTGCGCCGCGGAGATCGAATCCGGAGACGCATTTCCTGGAATTACCGCCGAGAATTCGGGCGCTTGCACAGCGGTCCATGCCCGCAGGCCGGTGACCAGGCGACTCCGAGAACGCGCTTGGCCATGCATTTCCAGACAATCACCGTTGCGCAGACGTGAGGGACACCCCTCCGCGCTGCCGCTCGTTCCATGCGAGGACTACATGACAACTGCGACGACGCCCGAGGATGTTCGGACGCCTGCCAGGCAGATGCTGAACAAGGTTCCCGAGGTCACGATCTGGTTCTGGATCATCAAGATTCTCTGCACCACGGTCGGTGAAAGCTTCGCCGACTGGATCAACATGAACCTCGGCGTCGGCCTGATCAACACGGCGTTGATCTTCACCGTGGTGCTGGCAGGCGTCATGGGCTGGCAACTCAGCACCAAACGCTACGTCCCGTTCGTGTACTGGCTCGCCGTCGTGGTGGTGAGCGTGACCGGCACCCTCTACACGGACATCCTCACCGACAGCCAGGGCGTCCCCCTCGCGTTGAGCAGCAGCGTCTTCGCCGGCCTCCTGGCCGTTGTCTTCGGGATCTGGTACGCCCGCGAGCGGACCCTGTCGGTCCACACCATCACCACCCGTCCCCGTGAGCTCTTCTACTGGCTCGCGGTCCTGGTCACCTTCGCCCTCGGCACCGCGACCGGCGACTGGACCCTGGAACTGACCGGCTGGACCGCGGGCGTCTCCGTGTTCCTGCCGCTCGGGCTGATCGTCGCGATCGTCCTCGGATGGCGCCTCGGCGCCAACGCGGTGCTCTCCTTCTGGCTGGCCTACATCCTCACCCGCCCGCTCGGCGCCAACCTCGGCGACTGGCTCGGCTCGCCCAGCGGCGACGGCGGCCTGGGTCTCGGCACCGCGGTGACCAGCGTGATCTTCCTGGGCGCGATCCTCGCCACGGTCGTGTACCTCACGGTCAGCCGCAGCGACGTCATCGAGACCGACGCTGTCGCTCATGCCCCGCAGGCGCTGAACCCGGCCCGCGAGCGGATCATGCTCGGCTACTACGCCGTCGTCGCGGTGGCGACCGCGGCGCTGCTCGTCTGGGCGCACCACCAGCCCCACGCGGCCGCGGCCAGCGAGGAGGACAGCCCCGCACCCGTGACCGCCCACCTCACCCCGGAGCAGGCGACGTCTCCGTTCCCGCCGGCCGAGATCGCGAAGTTCCGCACGATCGCCGCCGACACCCTGGCAAAGCTGAACGCGGGCGACCAGTCGGCCGCGACGGCCCGGGTGACCGACCTGGAGACCGCCTGGGACAAGGACCAGTCCGCCCTTGAGCCCAAGAGCGGACAGTCCTGGCACTTCCTCGACGGCGAGATCGACCAGGTCCTGACGGCGCTGCGGGCACCGAACCCCGACAAGGCCACCGAGGTCAAGGCACTCGACACCCTTCTCACCTCGCTCGGCTGACCGAGCCCGACGACGGACCGCCCCGGCGCATCCCTGGCGCCGGGGCGGTCGGCGGTCCGGTCCTGGGCGGGCGGTTGCATGCGTTTTGCGAGTGCGACTTACTCTGACAGCTTGTAGGAGCCCCCGGGAGGGTGTCAGCGTGTCCCGGTCAGGCCCCCGAGGGGACACCGGAGGGTGGTCCCGCGGCCACGGCGGGGCCGTGTCCCTGGTCGACGGTGGGGCCGTGGCCTTGGTTGAGGAGTGGAGAGAATGAGCGAACACCGGCGCCGACCGGCGGGCAGGACCACGCCGTCCGGCTCGGACGGTATGCCGTACGGCGGCCGGGCCGCGGCACGCAGGGCAGCCCAGGCCAAGGGCGGGCGTGCCCGTCGCGCGGGGGGCACGCGGCGTACGGACGAAGGACGTCCCGCTCGGCGCGGCCTGATCGACTACCCGCGGGCGGGCAGGCGCGGCTTCCGGCGCTGGCTGCCTTCGTGGAAGCTGGTGTCCGGCACCTTCCTGCTGTTCGCCGGCGGGCTGATGGGCCTGTTCGGCTACGCCTACGCCACGACGACGATCCCCGGCGCGAACCCCAGTACACAGGCGCAGAGCAACACCTACTACTGGTCCGACGGCTCGGTGATGACCACCCAGGGGTCGACCAACCGGCAGAACGTCGATCTCGCGCAGGTCCCGAAACTGGTCCAGTGGGACTTCCTCGCCGCGGAGAACGCCACCTTCTACTCCGATCCGGGCATCGACACACAGGGCATGCTCCGCGCCGTCTACCACATGGCCACGGGCGGTGACGTGCAGTCGGGGTCCACCATCACCCAGCAGTTCGTGAAGAACACCTATCTCAGCCAGGACCAGTCGGTCACCCGCAAGCTCAGGGAGATCATGATCTCCCTGAAGATCGGCGGCCAGATGTCCAAGGAGGAGATACTCCAGGGCTACCTCAACACCTGCTACTACGGCCGGGACGCCTACGGGATCGAAGCCGCGGCCCGCACCTACTACCACGTGCACGCCTTCCAGCTGAACGTCAGCCAGGGGGCCTTCATCGCCGCCACGGTCAACGAGCCGAGCCTGCTGATGCACGCCGACACCGACCCGCAGGCCAAGGCCCAGGCCAAGGCGCGCTGGACGTACGTGCTGGACCGGATGGCGAAGATCCACCAGATCACCGACGCCCAGGAGCAGCGCTACCTGGCGGCGGGCTTCCCCACGCCGAAGCCGTACACGCCGTCGGCGGGAATGGCCGGGCAGACCGGCTACCTGGTGCAGGCCGCGGCGAAGTACGTCGAGGCCCACACCTCCCTCACCGAGCAGCAGCTGGACCGGGGCGGCTACCAGATCTACACGACCTTCGACAAGAAGAAGGTGAACGCGCTGTCGGCGTCCGTGGCGGCGATGGAGCACCGGCACCTCGACCCGCAGCACCGCTCGGCCGACAAGGACGTCCAGGTCGGCGCGGCGTCGATCAGCCCGTCCACCGGCGCGATCGTGGCGCTGTACGGCGGGGCCGGCTGGAACAAGGGGCACTGGACGGACAACGCGGACGCGACCGGGGTGCCGGTCGGCTCCACCTTCAAACCCTTCGACCTGGCCGCCGCTCTCGACCACGGCGCCGTCCTCTCTCCCGGGCAGCAGGCCTCGCCGATCACCCCGGCCTCGAAGTTCGACGGCGACGACGGCATCACCATCAAGAACCAGCAGGGCCAGGAACTGCCGGACCCGAACGACCCCACGGGGCTCCTGCACCAGCGCAACGACGTGACCACGAAGTGGGGTTACATCACCCTGCGCAAGGCGATGGAGCAGTCGGTCAACACCCCCTACGTCCAGCTCGGCGAGTACGTCGGCTACGACAACGTGGAGAGCGAGGCCCTCAAGGCGGGGCTGCTGCGCACGAGCCTGCAGTACGACACCCCGGGCTTCTACATCGGTACCTCCACACCGTCGGCGATCCGCATGGCGGACGCGTACGCCACCTTCGACGACGGTGGGATCCAGCACGAGCCGTACTCGGTGACCAAGGTCGTCGCCGACGGCCGGCAGCTGCCCGGCTTCGCCAAGCCCAAGGGCACCACGGCCATGCCCTCCGCGACCGCGGACACCGTCACCGACGTCCTGCGGGACGTCGTCAAGAACGGCACCGGTACCCACGCCCAGGCCCTGGGCCGCCCGGTGGCCGGCAAGACCGGTACGACCGACGACTACAAGTCCGCCTGGTTCATCGGCTACACCCCGCAACTGACCACGGCTGTGAGCATGTTCAAGGAGGACCCGAAGAACGCCGGCCTGCAGTCCATGCAGGGCGTCGGCGGCTACGCCAAGGTCTTCGGCGCCGACATGCCCACCGAGGTGTGGACCGGCTACATGACCGCCGCCCTGCAGGGACAGCCCGTCCAGCAGTTCCCGCCCGCACCCGAGCCGGGCCAGAGCACGGACGAACTCGGCGCACCCTCGCCGACGCCTTCCGCCACCGTGGCCCCGAGCACACCCGCGGCCACCCCGACGGCACCGGCCACCCCGACCCGCACGGCCGCACCGTGCCACCGGCATCGGAGGCACTGCGTCAACCCCAGCCCGACCGACACCACCGGCACCACGACCGGCACCACCGCCGGCACCGGGGGCGGCCTGCTCGGCGGCACAACCGGCGGCAACACCTCCCCCTCGCCGACGACCAGCTCACCGGCCCCGGCCTTCACCCGCGGGGGGTGAGCGCGTCGGCCGTACGGCGCGCCCCATGTCCCGCGGCCGCACCGTCCTCACCCGGCGTTACGCTCGGGGACTGTGAGTGACGCGCCGCGCAAGCAAGTGACGGAGACCCCGGGGGAGCCGCCGGCGGAACCGGGGACCGCCCTGCGGGTCGCCGTCGTGCTTCTGGTGGCGGCCTCCGGGGCGCTGGAGACCATCTCCTTCACCGCGTTGGACCGGGTCTTCGCCGGGGTCATGACCAGCAACCTGGCCCTGCTCGGGATGGCGGCCGGCCGTGCCCAGGGCGCGGGTGTGACCGCGGCGGTGCTGGCGCTGGCGGGATTCGGGCTCGGCGCGGCCGTCACCGCCCGGTTCACCCGCGGGTGCGAGGGCACCGTCACGCACTGGCCGCGGCCGGTGCTGCGCTGTCTCGTCGGCGAGGCGCTCCTGCTGGCCGCGGGCGCGGTGGTCTGGGCCGTCCTGGGCGGAGCGCCGGGGCGGACGGCCCGGGACGTCCTGCAGTTCGGTGCCGCGCTGACGATGGGCATCCAGTCGGGGGCCATGGTGGCGGCCGGCCGGGCGGCGGCGCCGACCACCTATCTGACCGGCACCCTGGCCACGTACATCGTCAAGGGAGTGGGGGCGGGCCGCCCGAGCCGCTGGGTGCCCGTCCGGCTGGCAGCCCTGATCGCGGGCGCGGCGGCCGGCGCGGCGGTACTGCGGACCGCGCCGGGATGGGCCGGAGTGCTCCCGCCGGTGCTCGTGGTGTGCGCCCTCCTGGCCGCGGGCACGCCTGCGGACCGGACGGGCCGCGGCGCGTCCGGGTAGCGAGTGCGAGGCCGCGGTCTCCTGGCCGGGCGGAGTCGATGTGCCGGTGTTCCCGGGGCACCTCCTTCTCGGTTCTCCTAAATTAGTAATTAATCTTGACACAGTTTCGGCCACGGGCCACAGTCGTCGCCGTGACGACGCAGGACCGCTCCGGCAGAGCGGCCCGCGTCCGGTTCTCCTGCTTCCCAACCCCCGGGAGACGCAAGTGACTTCGCACCCGCCCGCAGCCGGACCCCGGCACCACCGGATCACCAGGGCCGCCCTCGCGGCAGCCGTCGCGGTGGTCCTGGCCGCCACCGTGACCCCCGACGCCGTCGCCCGGACGGCCGTCGACCAGGGCGCACCCGCCGGCTATGACAGCGGCCTCGCGCCGACGCCCTACATGGGCTGGAACTCGTACTACGGGCTCGGCGCGCCCACCGAGAAGGAGGTACGCGCCGTCGCCGACAAGCTGGTCGGCAGTGGCCTGCGGGACGCCGGCTACGACATCGTCTGGCTGGACGGAGGCTGGCAGGCCGACAACCCCCGGGACGCCCAGGGCCGGTTGGTCGCCAACCCGGACCGCTTCCCCTCCGGCATCCCCGCCCTCGTCTCCTACCTGCACAAACGGGGACTCCGGGCCGGCATCTACACCGACGCCGGCACCTACGACGGCGGCAGGAGCTGCGGTCTGGGCAGCCGTGGGTACTACGACCAGGACGCACGGCAGTTCGCGGGCTGGAAGATCGACGCGATCAAGGTCGACTTCCTCTGCGGGATCGGCGCCAAGCTGGATCCGGGCCCCGCCTACAAGGAGTTCAGCGACGCGGTCGCCAAGTCCGGCCGGAAGATGCTGCTGAACCTCTGCAACCCGCTCACCGACGACTGGGGCCTGCCGCACACCCCCGAGCAGGACGCCCACAACACCTACGTCTACGCCCCGGCGATCGCCGACTCCTGGCGCACCGGCACCGACATCGCCTGGGGCACCCCCAGCCCCGGCGAGTGGCCCAACATCCTGCGCAACATGGACGCCAACGCCTGGCACCCCGAGGCTCAGGGCCCCGGCCACTACAACGACCCCGACTACCTCATCCCGATGCGGAAGATGACCGACGGGACGTACGAGCTGACGCAGGAGGAGTCCACCACCCAGTTCGTGATGTGGGCCGAGATGGGCTCGCCGCTGATGCTGGGCTCCGACCCGCGCACCCTGTCCGACTCGATGCTCGGCACCCTCCGCAACCCGGAGATCATCGCCGTCGACCAGGACCCCCTCGCCGTCCAGGGCGTACGGGTCGCGACCGACTCCGTCGGCGACGTCTACAGCAAGGTCCTGCAGGGCCACGGACAGCGCGCGGTCGTCCTGCTCAACCGCTCCGACCAGCCGGCCCTGCGCACCGTGCAGTTCGCCGACACCGGCCTCGGCGGCCCGGTCCGGGTCCGTGACCTGCGGGCGCGCGCCGACCGGGGTACGCACACCGGGTCGTACACCGTCGAGGTCCCCGCGCACGGCACCGCCTTCCTGAAGCTGACCGGCGCCGACGCACTGCCGGGGACGGACCTGGGCGTGGCGGCCACGGCGAGCCCCGCCGTGGCGAGCGACGGCTCCGCCTTCTTCCGGGGGACGCACGGCTCGCTCGTCCAGAACACCGGCGGGAGCACGAAGGACCTCGGCGGGCCCGCACAGGGGAAGATCCTCGGCCAGCCCGCCGTGTACGCCTCCGCCGGCGGCCGGATCGACGTCTTCGTACGCGGCGCCGACTCGCGGGCCTACCGGCGGGTCTACGCCGACGGCCGCTGGGGGCGGTGGCAGTCCCTCGGCGGCGATCTGACCGACGCGCCGTCCGTCGCCTTCACCGATCCCGCCCACTGGACGCTGTTCGCGCGCGGCGCCGACGGCACGGTCGTGCAGCGCGGCCCGGCCACCGGCTGGTCCTCGCTCGACGCGCCCGCCGGACTGCAGGTCTCCGGCCGGCCGTCCGCCGCCGTCGACGCCCAGGGGCGCGTCCGTGTCGCCGTCCGCACCACTGCCGACGACGTGTGGACGCGGACCCGGGACACGTCGGGGGAGTGGTCCGACTGGACCTCGCTCGGCGGGACCGTCAGCGGCAGCCCGACGCTGGTCGCCGCCGGGGACGCGGTGCTGCTGTACGCGCGGGCCGCCGACTACACGCTCTGGCAGCAGCGGTACGCCGACGGCGCCTGGCAGGGCTGGAGCAAGCGGCAGGAGTTCCCGAGCGCCGCCTTCGACGGCGCGCTCGGCGCGGTCGCCGGCCCGGACGGAGCCGTGGACGCGGTGTTCCGCGGAGTCGACGGCCACGTGTACCGGACCCAATTCAAGTGAACGAGGAAACCACCATGGCCAACCCCCAGACCAGCAGACGGCGGTTCCTCGCCGGACTCGGTGCCGCCGGGACCGCGGCACTGCTCAGCGGCTGCGTCACCTCCACCTCCTCCGGGAAGACCTCCTCGAAGGGCCCGGCGACCCTCCAGTCCAACCTCTCCGCCCCGCAGGCCAAGGCCGCGATGGAGGACCTGGTCGCGGCCTACGGCAAGAAGGGGTCAGGCAGCGCGAGCCTCAACACCGTCGCCGCCGAGACCTTCCGCACCCAGCTGCCGACGTACCTCACCTCCGCCAACCCGCCGGACGTCTACACCTGGTACCCCGGCTCGGTCGCGGACGCCTACGCCAAGAAGAACCTGCTGCTCGACCTCGACGAGGTGTGGAGCTCCTCGCCCGACCTCAAGCGGTACACCAAGGCACTGAACTCGCTGTGCACCGCTAGCTCCGGCAAGAAGGTCTTCGTGCCCAACACCTACTACTGGTGGGGCATGTTCTACCGGAAGTCCAACTTCGCCAAGTGGGGCGTGAGCGAGCCGAAGAGCTGGGACGAGTTCCTCGACCTGTGCGACAAGCTCAAGTCCAAGGGCGTCGCCCCGATCGGGCTCGGCGCCGGCGGCAACACCCCCTGGGTGGCGTCGGCCTGGTTCGACTACCTCGACATCCGGATCAACGGCGCCCAGTACCACCGTGAACTCCTCGCCGGGAAGCACCGGTTCGACGACCCCGAGGTCCGCAAGGTCTTCGACCGCTGGCAGGAGGTGCTGCCGTACTTCGACCCGAACGGCACCGCCCTCGCCTTCCAGGACGCCACGACCGCCCTGCTGGGCGGCAAGACCGGCATGATGCTCATCGGCACCTTCTTCGCCGACTCGGCACCCAGGAGCGCCCTGGACGACATCGACTTCTTCCGCTTCCCCGTCATCGACGCGAAGATCCCCCTGGCCGAGGAGGCGCCCGTCGACGGCTACTTCGCCAGCGCCCGCACCGGCCGCCGCGACCAGGTCTTCGACCTGCTGAAGTACCTCGCCACGGCCGGGGCCCAGGAGATATACATCAAGGGCTCCTCCGGCACCGTCCTGCCCTGCAACCCGGACGCCAAGGACTCCGGCACCGCGCTGGTGAAGAAGGGCCGCGCGCACGTCGCGGAGGCCGCCGAGATCACCCAGTTCTTCAACCGGGACTCCAGCGACGCCCTCCAGCCCACCGCGGACACCGCCCTGACCAAGTTCCTGGCCAAGCCGAAGCAGATCGGCAGCATCCTGACCGACTGGCAGCGCGACGCCCAGAAGATCTGGAACGCCTGACGTGGCCGTGCTCACCGCCCCCGACCGGACGTCCCCGGCCCGCCTGCCCGTGAGGGGCAGGCGGGCCCGGGGCCCCCGGCGCACCCCGCCGCTGGTCCTCGCCTTCGTCCTGGTCCCGCTGCTGGCCGAGGCCCTGTGGGTGTTCTGGCCCGCGCTGCAGGGCTTCTACCTCGCCTTCACCAAGTGGGACGGCGTCTCCCCGCCGCAGTTCGTCGGCCTGGACAACTTCCGGGAGATGGCCCACGACGACGTCTTCCGCAGCGCGCTCGGCCACACCGTGCTCTGGCTGGTCCTCTTCGGCGGCCTCTCCGCCGTCCTGGGCCTCGCCGCCGCGCTGCTGCTCCAGCAGGAGCGGCGCGGCGTCGGCTTCTACCGGGCCGCGCTGTTCCTGCCGGTCGTCTTCTCGCTCGTCGCCACCGCCCTCGTCTGGCAGGCCATCTACCAGCCCGACGGCGTCCTCAACCGGATCCTGGCAGGCGTGGGCCTCGGCAGCCTCCAGCACGCCTGGCTCGCCGACCAGGACACCGCCCTGTACGCGGTGATCGTGCCCGCCCTGTGGCGCCAGATCGGCTACGTCATGGTCCTGTACCTGGCCGGCCTCAAGGGCATCGACCCGGCGCTCTACGAGGCCGCCAAGGTCGACGGCGCGAGCGCCTGGCAGCGCTTCCGGCACGTCACGCTGCCCCAACTGCGCAGCGTCAACGCGGTCGTCCTGTCGGTCATCGTCATCGACTCGCTGCGCTCCTTCGACGTCGTCTGGTCCCTCACCCGCGGCGGCCCCTACCACTCCTCCGAACTGCTCAGCACCTACATGTACTCGACCGCCTTCCAGTCCCTGCGCCTCGGCTACGGCTCCGCCCTGGCCGTCGTCATCTTCGTCCTCGCCTTCGGGGTCATCGCCTCCTACCTCGTCCGCGCCTTCCGGGAGGCCGACTGATGTCCGCCGACGCCACGGCCGACTTCCCGGCCAACTCCACGGCCAACTCCACGGCGCTGCGCCGCAGAAGGGCGGCCACCGCCGGTTTCCACCTCGGTGCCGGCGCCCTGGCCGTCCTGTGGCTGCTGCCGATCGCCCTGGTCCTGGTGACCAGCCTGCGCTCCTTCGACGACATCGCCGCCCACGGCCTGGGCAGTTGGCCGCACTCCTTCACCCTGTCCAACTTCGGCCAGGCCTGGACCGGCGGCGGCCAGCAGCAGGCCCTGATCAACAGCCTGCTCGTCACCGTCCCCTGCGTCCTGGTGACCCTCGCCCTCGCCGCGATGGCCGCGTTCGCCCTCAGCCGCTACGAACTCCCCTTCCGCCGCTCCCTGTTGCTGCTCATGCTCGGCGGCAACCTGCTTCCGCCGCAGATCCTGCTCATCCCGGTGTCCAAGCTCAGCGAGGTGCTGGGCGTCTACGACACCCTGCCCGCGCTGATCGGCGTGCAGATCGGCTTCGGCGTCGGCTTTTACGTCTTCGTCCTGCACGGGTTCATGCGGTCGATCCCGGTGGAGATCCAGCAGGCGGCGGTCGTCGACGGCGCCGGGCCCTGGCAGATCTTCTGGCGGATCATCCTCCCGCTGACCCGCCCCGCCCTGGCCGCCCTCAGCGCGCTGTCCTTCACCTGGATCTTCAACGACCTGCTCTGGGCGATCACCGTCCTGCGCAGCGACACCAAGATGCCGATCACCGCCGCCCTCATCGGACTCCAGGGCCAGTACGTGTCGATGTGGAACGTGATCGCCGCCGGCTCGGTCATCGCCGCCGCGCCCACGGTCGCCGTGTTCCTGCGCTTCCAGCGGCACTTCGTGGCGGGCCTCAACCTCGGAGCGGTCAAGTGACGTACCAGCGCTGGACCTTGCGGACGGACCACACCAGCTACACCGTCCGCCTTTCCCCGGACGGGCCGTGGGCCGAGCTCGACGCCTGGGGCCCGCTCGGCGTCGAGGACGGGCCGTCCGCCCTGGACTGGTCCCACCGCACCCACTTCATCACGCCCGCCGACGCGGCCCCGGCCGAGTACCTGCCGTACGGGCTGCGGCCGTTCACCGGATCCGAACTGGTGGTACGAGGCCGGGGCGAGGACCGGGGCGTGTGGTGGGAGTTCGCCGGCGCCGAGGAGACGGCCGGGGGCCTGCGGCTCGCCTTCACGGACGAGCTGACCGGCCTGCGCACGGTCCTCTGCTACGAGACCGTCCCCGGCACCGACGTGATCCTCCGCTGGGCCGAGTTCACCGCCGCCACCGGACTCCGCCTGGAACGGCTCGACTCGGCCGCCGTCACCGTCCCCGTCCGGGGCGCGGCCCGGCTGACGTACCTGTCCGGTCAGTGGTCGCAGGAGTTCCAGCACACCCGACTCGACCTCACCCGGGGCACGTTCAGCATCGGCAGCCTGCAGGGTGCGCCCGGCCACGCGTACGCGCCCTGGCTCGCCGTGCAGGACGGGGACGCCACCTACGGCGTCGCCCTCGAATGGCCCGGCAACTGGCACATCACGGCGGAGGCCGAGCCGGGCGGTGCCGTCCGGGTCCGCGCCGGGCGGGTCCCGCACGAGGGCGCCGTGCACCTGGCCGCCGGTGAAACCCTCGCGACCCCCCGCCTCGCCTGCGCCTTCAGCCCCGACGGACTCGACGGCCTGTCCCGGGTCTGGCACCGCTACGAGCGCCGCCTCACCGGCGACCGGCTGCACCGCACCCGCAAGGTCCTCTACAACTCCTGGGAGGCCACCGGCTTCGACGTCGACGCCGCCGGGCAACTGGAGCTCGCGAAGGCGGCCGCGGACCTCGGGGCCGAGCTGTTCGTCGTGGACGACGGCTGGTTCACCGGCCGCGGCGACGACACCGGCGGCCTCGGCGACTGGTACCCGGACCCGGAGGCGTTCCCGCAGGGCTTCGACCGGTTCGTGGCGGACGTCCGCGCCCTCGGCCTGGACTTCGGCCTGTGGGTGGAGCCGGAGGCGGTCAGCCCCGGCAGCCGGCTGCACACCGAACACCCCGAGTGGGTCTACCGCATCGACGGCCGCCCGGCCCGCCTCGTCCGCAACCAGCTGCTCCTCGACCTGGGCCGCACCGACGTCCAGGACTTCGTCATCGGCACCCTCGACCGGCTGCTCGGCGCCTACGGCATCGGCTACCTGAAGTGGGACATGAACCGCCCGCCCACCGAACGCGGCCGCCCCGGCACCGGCCCCGCCGACGCGGTCGACCTCGACGCCGAGCACGTCGCCGGATACCTGCGGGTCCTCGACCACCTGCGCGCCGCCCACCCCGACGTCACCGTCGAGGGCTGCGCCGGCGGCGGCGGACGGATCGAGCACGCCACCATCGCCCGCACCGACGTCGTCTGGCCCAGCGACAACACCGCGCCGATGGACCGGCTGCGCGTCCAGCACGGCTTCCTGCACGCCCACGCGCCGCACGTCATGAGCTCCTGGGTCACCGACGCCCCCGGCATCTTCGACCCGCGCCCGCGCAGCCTCGCCTTCCGCTTCGTCAACGCCATGTGCGGCGTCCTCGGGATCGGCGCCGACCTGCGCGCCTGGACCCCGGAGCAGCGGGCCGAGGCCGCCCGCTGGATCGCCCGCTACAAGGAGGTGCGGGACGTCGTCCACCACGGCGAGGCCCGGCTGCTCGGCACGCCGGACGACCCCACCTGCGGCGTGCAGTTCGACGCCGGTGACCGGACCGTCGTCGCCGCGCTCTCCACCGGCCGCCTCGACGGGGCACCGCTGCTCCCCGGCCGCCCCGACCGGCTCCGGCTGCGGGGCCTGGACCCGGCGGCGCGCTACCGGGACACGGCGACCGGAACGCCGTACGGCGGAGCCCATCTGCTCCACCACGGCCTGCCGTTCGCGTGGAGTGCCGAACACGACGCCGACCTGGTGGTGCTGAGGCGCCTGTAGGCCGCATATGTTTCCAGCAGCTCACCCTCTAAGGAGCCCGATGGACCAGTCCGTACGACGGTACGGTGCCCGCTTCACCGGCCGTACCGCCGTGGTGACCGGCGCCGCCTCCGGTATCGGAGCCGCCACCGCCGCCCGCCTCGCCGGGGAGGGCGCCGCCGTCGTGGTCGCCGACCTCGCCGACGAACGCGGCCAGGCCGTGGTGGACGGCATCGAGAAGGACGGCGGCCGGGCCGGTTACGTGCACGCGGACGTGGCCGCCGAGGACGACTGGGCGCGGATCGTCACCGCCGCCCACGCCTTCGGCCCGGTCGACGTGCTCGTCAGCAACGCCTACACCGTCGACGTCGCGGCGGCCCACGAGACGACTCTGCCGTCCTGGCAGCGGCAGCTCGCCGTCAACCTCACCGGCAGCTTCCTCGGCGTCAGGGCGGTCCTGCCCGACCTGCGCGCCCGCCGCGGCGCCGTCGTCCTCACCTCGTCGGTGCACGCCCACGCGGGCATTCCCGGCCACCCCGCCTACGCCGCGGCCAAGGGCGGCCTGCTGTCCCTGTGCGGGCAGCTCGCCGTCGAGTACGGGCCCGAGGTGCGCGTCAACGCGGTACTCCCCGGCCCCATCCTGACCGGGGCCTGGGACCGGGTGGAGCCCGGGGAGCGGGAGCGCAGCATCGCCGGAACGGCCGCCCGCCGCTTCGGCACCCCCGAGGAGGTGGCCGCCGCGATCGCGTTCCTCTGCGCCGACGAGGCCTCCTACATCACCGGGTCCAGTCTCGTCGTGGACGGTGGCTGGAGCGTCGTGAAGGCCTCCGCATGATGCCCTTTGAAAAGAAAGGCTGTACGACATGACGCCCTACGCCCGCCGCGGTGTGCACGGCCAGACCGTGGAGGCCCTGGCGCGCCGCATCCTGGGCGGCGAGATCCCGGAAGGGGCCACGCTCGACCTGGTGGCGCTGCAGAGCGAACTCGACGTCAGCCTCACCGCCCTGCGCGAGTCCCTCAAGGTGCTCGCCGCCAAGGGCATGGTCGACGCCCGCCAGAAGCGCGGCACCTTCGTGCGGGCCCGCGCGGACTGGAACCTCCTCGACGCCGACGTGCTGCGCTGGCAGTTCGAGGGCGGTCCCACGACCGGCGCGGAACGGTCGCTGCTGCGCAACCTCGCCGAGGTCCGCGCCATCATCGAGCCGGCCGCCGTCCGGCTCGCCGCCGAGCGCCGCACCGAGGCCGACCTGCTGTCCCTGGAGACGGCCGTGGCGGCGATGGGGCGGGAGGAGGCCGACCCCGGCCACGCCGTCGACGCCGACCTCGCCTTCCACCGGGCCCTGCTCACCGCCACCCACAACGAACTGCTCGAACGCATGGAGATGGTCATCGAGTCGGGGCTGGCCCACCGCGACCGGATCGTGCACAGCTCCCCGCACAGCGAGGACCCCGTCCCCGCCCACCGCGCCGTCCTGGACGCCGTACGCGACCGCGACCCGCAGGCGGCCGAGACGGCCATGCGGGCCCTGCTCGACCAGGCGGGCCGCGACCTGGCCCGGCTCGACAGCCCCGAGGACGGCACCGAGGACAGCTCCGAGGACGGCACCGGGACCGGGACAGGTACGGACGACACGAAAGGCAGCGGCGGCCGGTGAAGATCGAGCGGATAGAGACCTTCCTCGTCCCGCCACGCTGGCTGTTCTGCCGCGTGGAGACCGACGACGGAGTGGTCGGCTGGGGCGAACCCGTCGTCGAGGGGCGGGCCGAGGTCGTCCGCGCGGCCGTCGACGTCCTCGCCGAGTATCTGGTGGGGCAGGACCCGCTGCGCATCCAGGACCACTGGCAGGTGCTCACCAAGGGCGGCTTCTACCGGGGCGGTCCGGTGCTGTCGAGCGCCGTCGCGGGCCTCGACCAGGCCCTGTGGGACATCGCCGGCAAGACCTACGGCGCACCCGTGCACGCCCTGCTGGGCGGTCCGGTGCGCGACCGGGTGCGGGTCTACGCCTGGGTCGGCGGCGACGAACCCGCCCAGCTGACCGAGCAGATCGCGGCCCAGGTCGAGGCGGGCTTCACCGCGGTGAAGATGAACGGCGCCGGGGCCACCTCGCCGCTGGCGACCGCCGCGGAGACGGCGGCCGTCGTCGCCCGGGTGAGCGCCGCCCGGGACGCCCTCGGCCCGGACCGCGACGTCGCCGTCGACTTCCACGGCCGCTTCACCGCCGCCAGCGCCCGCCGCGTCCTCGCCGAACTCGCCCCGCTGCACCCGCTGTTCGTGGAAGAGCCGGTCGTCCCCGAACAGGGCCACCTGCTGCCCGGCCTGGTCACCGCGAGCCCGGTGCCGCTGGCCACCGGCGAACGCCTGTACTCCCGCGCCGAGTTCCTGCCCGTCCTCGCCGCCGGCGTCGCGGTCGCCCAGCCGGACCTCTCGCACGCCGGCGGCATCTCCGAGGTGCACCGCATCGCCTCGCTCGCCGAGACCTACGGCGCCCAGCTCGCCCCGCACTGCCCGCTCGGCCCCATCGCCCTCGCCGCCAGCCTCCAAGTCGCCTTCGCCACCCCGAACTTCCTCATCCAGGAGCAGAGCCGGGGCATCCACTACAACAAGGAGGCCGACCTCCTCTCCTACCTCGTCGACCCCGAACCCTTCCGCTTCGTGGACGGGCACGCGCATCGCGGTGACGCCCCCGGGCTCGGCATCACCCTCGACGAGGCGGCCGTCCGCGCGGCCGACCGCGCCGGGCACCGGTGGCGCAACCCGGTGTGGCGGCACGCCGACGGCTCCTTCGCGGAGTGGTGACCGTGCCGCCGCCCCTCGACGTCGTGACCGACCTCGCGCACGGCGGCCGCTGGACCTCCCTGCGGCACGGCGAGCGGGAATGGCTGTGGCACCGTGCGAGCCCGGGACGCGACGGGGTCGCACCGGGCGACGCGTTCGTGGACGCCGGGGGAGTGGAGGAGTGCGTCCCGACCGTGCGCGGCACGCCCGACCACGGGGACGCCTGGTCGCGGCCCTGGACGCGCGACGAGGACGGCTCCGGGGACGGCTTCGGGGAGACGGTCCGCTGCGAGCGCTTCACCCTGAAGCGCAAGCTGCGTGGTACGGCCGAGGGCGTGGAGGCCGACTACGCGCTGACGGCCGAGCCCGGTTTCCGCTTCCTCTGGGCCGCCCACGCACTCCTGGACCTCTCCGAGGAGGCCGTCGTGCGGGCCCGTGACGGGGCGCCCACCCGGCTGTTCCCGGAGGCGGCACCCCTGCTGGACCGTCCCTGGCCGGACGGCGCCCCCTGGGTGGAGGGCGACTGGCCCGCCCCCCGGGGGCTGCGGCTCGACCGGTTCGGGCCGGACGACGGTACGGCAGTCGGGGCCGTGGTGGACGGCGGCCGGTGCTGTGTGCACGACGGCGCGGACCGGCTCGCCCTCGCCGTCGAGGCGGAGGGACAGCCGCTCTCCGTCGCCCTGTGGCGCAACCTCGGCGGCTTCCCCGCCGGCCGGCCCTATCGCAGTACGGGCGTCGAGCCGATGCTCGGCCGCGTCTTCGACCTCGCCGACGCGGGCCCGGACGACGCCGCCCGCGTCCCCGCCTCGGGCGAGGTCCGCTGGCGCCTCACCGCAACCGCGGACTGCCGCTGCCCCTGAGGCATGAAGCCCCTGGGGCACAGACCCCTGTGGCCCAAGTCCTCACAGACACAAGGCCCCTGAGACACAAGGAAGGAGCCCGCTCGTGGATCTGCGAGCCGCCCTCGCCGCCCGCCGCCTGCTCGCCATCGTGCGCGGCGGCGACCCGGACGCCGCCCTGCGCACCGTGCTGACCCTGGCCGAGGAGGGCATCGAACTGATAGAGGTCTCCCTGAGCGGCACGGACGCGCTCACCGTCCTCAGCCGGGCCGCGAAGGAGCTGGGCCCCGGCCGGCCGCTGGGCGCCGGCACGGTGCTGACCGCCGCCGACGCGCACGCCGCCCACCGCGCGGGCGCCACCTTCGCGGTCACCCCCGGCCTCGGCGCCGGTGCCGACACCGCGGGACAGCTCGGCATGCCGGTCCTGGCGGGCGTGCTGACCCCCACCGACGTGATCGCGGCGCAGGCCCGTGGCGCGGCCGCGCTGAAGCTCTTCCCGGCCGCCGAGGCCGGGGGAGCGGCGTATCTGAAGGCGCTGCGCGGGCCGTTCCCCGACGCGGCGTTCGTCCCGGTCGGCGGCGTCGACGTGCCGGCCGCGCGGGCCTACCTGGCCGCCGGGGCCACCGCGGTCGGCGTCGGCTCCCCCCTCGTCGGGGACGCGGCGGACGGCGGCAGCATCCTCGCCCTGCGCGACCGGGCCCGCGCGTTCCGGGCCGTCGTGCGGGAGGAGGGGGCCGCGTGACGGCTGCCTGGCGTCCGGCCCCGGGACCGGTCGTCTGCCTCGGCGAGACCATGGCCGCCCTCGCCCCGGACCCGCCCCGGCCGCTGGCGGACGCCGGGCACCTGCGGCTGTCCGTCGCGGGCGCCGAGTCGAACGTGGCCATGTACCTCGCGGCCCACGGTGTCCCGGCCCGCTGGCTCTCGGCCGTCGGCGACGATCCGCTGGGCCGCCGGGTGCGTGCCGCGGTCGCCGCCGCCGGAGTGGACGTGACCCATGTGCGCACCGACCCGCACCGGCCCACCGGCCTTCTCCTCAAGAACCCGGGCCCCGCCGGAACCCGCGTCCACTACTACCGCACCGGCTCGGCGGCCTCGGCCCTCGGCCCCGGCCTGCTCGACGGCGAACCCGTGGGCTCGGCCGCCCTGCTGCACCTCACCGGCATCACTCCCGCCCTGTCCGCGTCCTGCCGCGCCCTGGTGACCCGGGCCCTCGCCCCGCCCGCCGCCGAACGGCCGTACACCGTCAGCTTCGACGTCAACCACCGTGCGGCGCTGTGGCCGGACGGCACCGCGCCGACGGTGCTGCGCGCCCTCGCCGACCGTGCCGACATTGTCTTCGTGGGCCTCGACGAGGCCCAGGAGCTGTGGGGCGGCGACCTGACCGTCACCGGGCTGCGGGAACTGCTGCCCGGCCCGCGGATCCTCGTCGTCAAGGACGGCGCCCGCACCGCGACCGCGGTGACCACGGACGGCACGTGCACGGTGCCCGCGCTGCGGACGGCCGTGGTGGAACCGGTCGGGGCGGGCGACGCCTTCGCGGCGGGCTTCCTGGCCGGACTGCTGCGCGCGGAGACGCTGCCCCGTGCCCTCCGGCTCGGCCACCTCACCGCCGTGTCCGCCCTCAAGGTGACGGGGGACCACGGACCCCTGCCCGAAGCGGCGGACATCGCCCGGCTCCTCGGACTCCCGGACCGGGACTGGCAGCGGTACGAGGAAGGCTCCGAGGCGGTTCGAAGTTAGTTAATCAAGGCGATGGAATAATCGGTGGACCGTCGCTGGACTCGCCGGCGCGATCGGCAGGGCCAGGGACGGTCTCGCCGGTCCGGCCGGGACGGCGTTTCCAGGGCGTGGGGCGCCTGCTCGGCGAGGTCATTCCGCCTTCGTCCGTTCGCCCCTGCGGCGGTCGAGGGTGTTTCCGCGGACTTCGTCCAGGTGATCCCGGCGTGGGCCGGTGCCGGTCCGATCCGGCCCGGCCCGGTCCGATCCGACCCAGTCCGGCCCGGTCCGATCCGACCCAGTCCGGCCCGGTCCGATCCGGCCCAGTCCGGTCCGGCACGGCTGTGCGCCGGGGCCGGACGAGGTCGATTTTGGCATGTTCGTGTCATTCACATGCCGAGCGGCTCGCCGGCCGCCACCTCGCGGTATCCGGACGTCAAAACGAACGTCACCCTGAGCAACAACACCCTGCGCGGGGCCTTCCGGGCGGGCCTCTGCATCGACCGCAAGAGCGTCGACGTGACCCTGACGGGCAACACCATCGACGGTCCGGCCGACCAGGGGATCTGGATCACCTCGGGGGTCACCGGCACCGGGACCTTCTCCGGCAACACCATCCAGAACCTGCGGTCGGGCCGGCCCGCCACCCAGAACGACTCGGCGTCCACCTTCACGATCACCGGCTGACCGGAACCCGTTCCGGCGCCGCGGCCGTCCGGACGGGCGACGCCCCGGCCGTGCGCACGGCCGCGACCCGGAAGGGCCCCGCCGACGTTCGTAAAACGTATTGACAAACCAAGGGGGCGTTCATAGGTTCGCAACGCCCCCCGTCCGACCCGCCCTTTCAACACCGACCGCCGTGCCCGACCGCGCGGCGCCGATGGGAGTGTGCGATCACCTTGACCACCGACATCCGGCGGGCGCCGGCCGTCCGCGGCGGCTGGGACGGGCACCGGCCCGTGACGATCGGCGACGGCCGCGCCGCCACCACCTGCCCGCCCGCCGGACTCCGGGCCCGGCCCGCGGTGCCGCCCGCCGTGCGGGTCGGGAACAGGACCAGGGGACCCGAAGCGCGGGGCGGGTCCTCGCACCGGCCGCCGGCCGCCGGACCGACGGCTTCAACGGAGCCCTCGCGCAGAGGGCGCCCGCACCCCGCGTCGGCCGAACCCGCCGCCCACGTCCCGGACATCACGCTCACCCCCATGGACGCGGCGGACCAGGGCCGCGCCCTCCCGGTGACCAGCACCTGCGAGCGTCCCGCACCGCTCCACTGACCCTTCCCCGCAACAGGAGACCCCCCTCATGCACGACGACCGGAACCTGGTCGAAGCACGTCTGGAACGCGTCCTCAGGGAACGCATCCGGCCCGCCGTCCACCCCGTCAGCACACCGCTGAGCGTGGAGATCTGGTCCACCCCGGGCGAACCCGTCCCGGTGGCCGAGGGGCTGGCCGCCCCGACCCGCCCCGTCGCCGCGGGCACCCCGTGGGGCACGCCGTGGGGAACCAGCTGGTTCAAGGTCACCGGCACCGTCCCCGCCGAGTGGGCCGGCCGCACCGTCGAGGCCGTCCTCGACCTCGGCTTCACCCCGCGCACCCCGGGCTTCCAGTGCGAGGGCCTCGTCCACCTGCCCGACGGCACCCCGGTGAAGGGCCTGCACCCGCGCAACGCCCACGTCCGCGTCGGCTCGCCGGTGACCGGCGGCGAGCAGGTCCACTGGCGCGTCGAGGCCGCCTCCAACCCCGACCTCGACGCGGGCGGCGTGCCGTTCCGGCCCACCCCGATGGGCGACCGGGCGACCGCCGGAGACGCTCCCCAGTACGTGCTGGGCGAGATGCGGCTGGCCGTCTTCGACGAGACCGTGTGGAACCTGGTCATGGACCTGGAGGTGCTCGGCGAGCTGATGGCGGAGCTGCCCGCCGACGGGGCTCGCCGCCACGAGATCCTGCGCGCGGTCGGCCGGGCGCTCGACGCCGTCGACCTCCAGGACGTCAACGGCACCGCAGACCGGGCCCGTTCGTGTCTCGCCGGGGTCCTCGCCGCCCCCGCCGCGCCCTCCGCGCACCGGATCAGCGCGGTCGGACACGCGCACATCGACTCGGCGTGGCTGTGGCCGCTGCGCGAGACGGTCCGCAAGGTGGCCCGTACGGCGTCCAACATGACGGCCCTCCTGGCGGAGGACCCCGACTTCGTCTTCACCATGTCCCAGGCCCAGCAGTTGGCCTGGATCAAGGAGCACCGGCCCGAGGTGTACGCGAAGGTGAAGAAGGCGGTCGCGGACGGGCGGTTCGTGCCGGCCGGCGGGATGTGGGTGGAGTCGGACACCAACATGCCGGGCTCGGAGGCGATGGCCCGTCAGTTCGTGCACGGCAAGCGGTTCTTCCTGGACGAGTTCGGCATCGAGAACGACGAGGCGTGGCTGCCCGACACCTTCGGCTTCGCCGCCGGACTCCCGCAGATCATCAGGGCCGCGGGCTCGACCCGGCTGCTCACCCAGAAGATCTCCTGGAGCCGGACCAACAGCTTCCCGCACCACACCTTCCAGTGGGAGGGCATCGACGGCACCCGGATCTTCACCCACTTCCCGCCCGTCGACACCTACAACTGTGAGATGACGGGACGTCAGATCGCGCACGCGGCACGCAACTTCAAGGAGAAGGGCGTCGCCACCCGTTCCCTCGCGCCGACCGGCTACGGCGACGGAGGCGGCGGCACCACCCGGGAGATGGTCGCCAAGGCGGCCCGGCTGCGCAGCCTGGAGGGCTCGGCCACCGTCGAATGGGCAGCGCCCGCCGACTTCTTCGCCAAGGCCGAGGCCGAGTACCCCGACCCGCCCGTCTGGGTCGGCGAGCTGTACCTCGAACTCCACCGCGCCACCCTCACCAGCCAGGCGCAGACCAAGCGCGGCAACCGGCGCAGCGAACACCTGCTGCGCGAGGCCGAACTGTGGGCGGCGACGGCCGCGGTGCGCACCGGATTCCCCTACCCCTACGAGCAGTTGGACCGGATCTGGAAGACGGTCCTGCTCCACCAGTTCCACGACATCCTGCCCGGCTCGTCCATCGCCTGGGTGCACCGCGAGGCCCGCGAGACCTACGCGCGGCTGGCCGGGGAGCTGGAGGACGTCATCGGCGCGGCGCAGCGGGCCCTGGCGGGGGAGGGGACCCGGGAACTGGTCTTCAACTCCGCCCCGCACGCCCGCCGCGGCGTCCCGGCCGGGAGTGCCTCGGCGCGATCCGTCCAGGGCGGCACCGCGACCCCCGTACCGCGCGAGGGCGGCGGCTACGTGCTCGACAACCACCTGCTGCGGGTCGAGATCGACGGCCGCGGACTGGTCGTCTCGGCGTACGACAGGGCCGCGGACCGGGAGGCGATCGCACCGGGAGAGGCCGCCAACCTGCTCCAGCTGCACCCCGACTTCCCCAACCAGTGGGACGCGTGGGACGTCGACGCCTTCTACCGCAACGTCGGCAGCGACCTCACCGAGGTGACCGCACTGGAGGCCGAGGGCGGTGCGGTGCGCGTCGAGCGGGTCTTCGGCGGCTCCCGCGTCACCCAGCTGCTGTCGGTCCCCGCGGACGCCAAACGCCTCGACATCGACACCGAGGTGGACTGGCACGAGACCGAGCGCTTCCTGAAGCTCGCCTTCCCGCTCGACGTCAAGGCCGACCGGTACGCCTCCGAGACCCAGTTCGGGCATGTCCACCGGCCCACCCACCAGAACACCAGCTGGGAATGGGCCAGGTTCGAGGCCTGCAACCACCGCTTCGTGCACCTCGACGAACCGGGCTGGGGCGTCGCCGTCGTCAACGACGCTACCTACGGCCACGACGTGACCCGCGCCGTACGCACCGGCACCGACGCGGGCACGACCACCACCGTACGGGCGTCGCTGCTGCGCGCGCCCCGCTACCCGGACCCGGAGACCGACCAGGGAGTGCACCGCTTCCACCACGCCCTGGTGCCCGGCGCGACGATCGGCGACGCCGTCCGCGAGGGCTACCGGGCCAACCTCCCCGAGCGCCGGGTCACCGGAGCCGTCGCCGAGGTGGCGCCGCTGGTGACCGTGGACGACGAGGCCGTCGTCGTGAGCGCCGTGAAGCTGGCCGACGACCGCAGTGGCGACCTGGTGGTCCGGCTCTACGAAGCGCACGGAGGCCGGGCCCGTGCCACCGTCCGCGGCGACGGCCTCGCGACGGACCGGGCCGTCCTCACGGACCTGCTGGAGCGCCCGCTCGCGGACAGCGAACCGCCCGCCACGGCGGACGGCGCGGTCGTGCTCGCCCTGCGGCCGTTCCAGCTGGTCACGCTGCGGGTGCCGCGCGCGTGACCCGGCGGTGCGCCACCCCGGGCCCGGCGCGTCCGCCGGGCCCGGGGCCGGCTCCGTCTCCGTTCCCGTACGCACCGAGAGAGGCCCAGCACCATGACAGTCCCCGCGTCCGGGACAGCCCCCTCGTCCGGCCGGCCCACGGCGGTGTCCGTCATGGACCCCGCCGTCGCCGGCCAGGTGCTCCCGGCGGACCTGCGCGACCGGCTCGCTGGGCACGTCCGGCTCGCACCCGGCCCGGTGGGGGCGGCCTTCCCCGCCGCGTTCGCCGAGGCGGAGGTGCTGATCAGCGGCTGGGGCTGCCCGCGCCTGACCGCCGGCGCCCAGGGCAGCGAGGTGCGCCGGCTGGGCCGGTACGCGGTCGCGGAGGTCGAGCGCTGGGCGGCCGGCGAGCCGCTGCTCGGGCAGGTGACCCGGGAGGCGCTGCACCGGCTGGCCTGACCCGGCCCGCCGGGCCGCACCGGGCGTCACCCCGATGCCGATCGGCCTCCGCCATCCGGCCCGCGTCCGGGGGCAGTTGGGGGGCGGTGGGGGGAGTCAGTCCTCGGCCACCCGGATGATCGTCCGGCCCGGCGTGCGCTTGTCCGGGGTGAACGCGGCGACCGCCTCCGCCAGCGGCAGCACCGCACCGACGACCGGTGCGAGGCGCCCGTCCCGCAGCCGTGCGGCGAGGTCGGCGAGGCGCGCGCGGTCGGGTTCGACGACGAAGAAGACCGCCCGCCCGTCCGCGGGGCGCACGGTGACCGGGTGGGCGATGGTGACCAGCGTGCCGCCGGGGCGGACCAGCGTCGTGGAGCGGTCGAGGATCTCGCCGCCGATCACGTCGAAGACCACGTCGACCTCGCCGACGTCCTCCAGCCGCTCGGCCTGGAGGTCGACGAAGGTGTCCACGCCCAGGTCGCCCGCGAGGTCGCGGTCGGCCGCCCGGCCGGTGCCGATCACCCGCGCGCCCGCCTCCCGCGCCAGCTGTACGGCGATGGAGCCGACACCGCCCGCGGCACCGTGGATCAGCACGGTCTGCCCGGTGGTCAGGCGGCCGTGGTCGAAGAGGCCCTGCCAGGCGGTGAGCCCGGAGACCGGCAGGGCGGCGGCCGTGACGTGGTCGACGTCGGCCGGGAGCGGGGCGAGGTTGCGGGCCTCGACGGCGGTGTACTCGGCGAGCGTGCCGTCGCGGGCCCAGTCGGCGAGCCCGAACACCCGCTGGCCGACGGTCAGTCCGGTGGTGCCGTAGCCCAGCTCGGTGACCACACCGGACAGTTCGTGGCCGGGCACGCTCGGCGTGCGGTCGTGGCCGGCCCGGTCCGTCCAGGTGGCGGGCCAGGTCAGCTCGCCGGGCGTGAACCCGGCGGCGTGCACGCGCACGACCACGTCGTTCTCGGCGGCGTGCGGATGCGGCAGCTCGGTGAGGGCCAGGCCGCCGACTCCGGCGTCGCGGTCCTTGACGGTGATGGCTCGCATGAGGGGTTCCTCTGGGAGGGTGGGGACATCGTGGCGGCGAACCGGCCCCGCCCCCGGCGGCGGCCGTTCGCCGTGACCCGTCTCAGCGCCCGGCGCCGGGCCCTGCCACCGCAGACGGCGGCGGGCCGAGGCGGGCGGCGGGTGCTGCGGTCGTCACGCTCCCGACCCTACGCCGGAACCGGCCCGGCCCCCTGGGCCACTTCGGCTCCTCTGTCATGGGCCGCTTTGCCCGCCTCCCGGCTGCCCCCGCGCACCGGCAGCCCTCCCGGCGGACGCCCCTTTCGTCCCGCAAGCCGCAAACCGACCCATGAACTGTCCTGCCGGAAGCATTGACGTTAGCCCATCGATTGGATTTACATACTGGTGCCGGTCCCGGGTGCCCGGGGCGCCGCCGCGACCTGGGCCTGTTCTGGTTCCGAGATACCGGGTCCCGTGTTTCGGCACCCTCCTGGACGACACCCGCAAGGGCGTCATACAGGGCCGGCGACCGATGAAGGCGTGGGACGACGCGATGGACAACTCGCGCAAGGAGGCCGGCGACCGGATCCGCGCCGAGTTCGAACAGGCAGGGGAGACCCGGAACTCATGAACCGCACACCAGCCGAGGACCGCGCCCACTGGGAGTCGGCCGCGGACCGGATGCTGCTCGCCGTCCGGCCGTACGCCGGCGAGGACCACGCGCTGGTCCGGCTCCCCGGCGTGCCCAGCGCCAACGGCACGCTCAGCGACGGCCTGGAGGGGTTCGCCCGCACGTTCCTGCTGGCCGGTCTCCGGCTGGCGGGGGCCGGCGGGGCCGACCCGCACGACCTGGCCGGGTGGTACGCGGCCGGGCTGGCCGCCGGCACCGACCCGGACCACCCGGACCGCTGGCCCACCTTCGCCGAGTGCAACCAGGCCAAGGTCGAGGCCGCGTCCGTCGCCCTCGCCCTGCACGAGACCCGGCCCTGGATCTGGGACCGCCTCGACGGCCGGGTCAGACGGCGGATCCTCGACTGGCTCGCCCCGATGGTCGGCGACCCGATGCCCGGCAACAACTGGATCTGGTTCCAGGGCGTCACCGAGGCGTTCGCCCGCACGGCCGGCGGCGCGTGGCGGCAGCAGGACCTGGACCGGGTCATCGCGCTCACCGACGGCTGGTACGCGGGCGACGGCTGGTACTCCGACGGACTCACCGGCGGTGAGCGGCGCAACTTCGACCACTACAACGGCTGGGCCATGCACCTCTACCCGCTGTGGTTCTGCCGCATCCTCGGCGCCGATGCGCCCGCCGGACTCCTCGACCGCTACCGGGCCCGGCTGCACCGCTTCCTCGAAGACCACCGGCACCTGATCGGCGCCAACGGCTCACCGCTGATCCAGGGCCGCTCGCTCACCTACCGGCACGCGGCGCTCGCCCCGCTGTGGACCGGCGCCCTGTTCGACGCCACCCCGCTGGCGCCGGGGGAGACCCGCGCCCTCGCCAACCGCATGCTCGGCCACTTCGGCACCGGCGCCGACGGCCTGCTCACCCTCGGCTGGCGGCGCCCGTTCCGCGGCATCCTCCAGGTGTACTCGGGACCCGCCTCCCCGTACTGGGCGTCGAAGGGCTTCATCGGCCTCCTGCTGCCGCCGGACCACCCGGTGTGGACCGAGCCGGAGCGCCGAGTCGCCGTGGAGAACGGCGACTTCACGCGCTCCCTGGCCGCTCCCGGCTGGCTGGTCTCCGGCACCGCCGCCGACGGCGTGGTACGCGTCGTCAGCCACGGCGGCGACCACGCCGACCCGTCCCGCCCGCACGCGGACGACCCCTGCTACGCGCGGTTCGCCTACTCGACGCACACCGCGCCCGAGACACCCGGCGACCCCACCCTGCCCGGCGGCAGCGCCGACGCCGACCCGCTCGACAACGCGGTGGTGCTGCTGGACGCCGCGGGCCGCGCCTCGCACCGGCGCCCGGCGACCCGGGTGTCCCTCGCCGGTGCCACCGCCGTCTCCCGGTCCCGCGCGCACTGGCCCGCGGACGCGACCTGGGACCCGTTCGGCGGCCCCGACACCCGCTACACCCCCGGCCCCTGGATCACCGTCGGATCCGCGCTGCGCGGCCCGGTCGAGGTACGGGCCGTACGCGTCGACGGCGACCCCGGGGACGAGCACGTGCTGCGGGTCGGCGGCTGGGCCCTGGCCGGCCGGGCGGACGGCGGTCCCGCCAGGAGCGCCGATGACGACCGCGGCGCGGCCGCCCGGGGCGCCGGCGCAACCGCCCGGGTGGCCGGCGCAACCGCCCGGGTGGCCGGCGACGACGGGCTGGTCTCGCTCGTCGTCGGCGAACGGGGCCTGCCGCGGGCCGCCGTGGCCGCCGGCGTCGACAGCAACGCCCTCGGCTCCCCGTCCGCCACCCCCTTCGCCGAGACCGACGGGCCCGTCGCCCACGGCACCCTGTACATCGCCCTGATCCACCTCGGCGGCACCGACCCCACCGCCCTGCCCGAGGTCACCGCCCGTGCCGAGGGCACCACCCTGCTCGCGGACGTGACCTGGCCGGACGGCAGCCGGGACACCCTCCGGCTGCCCCACCCCGCGCACGACGGACGGAAGGACCAGCACCGTGCATGACGACCGCCGGATCACCGAGACCCGGATCCGCAAGCTGCTGGACCGGGTCGTCCGCCCCGCCCTCTACAGCGCCGCGCGCCCCTTCGAGCTGAGCGCCTGGTTCGTGGACGGCGAACCCGTCCCCGTCGCCGACGCGCTGCGCGCCGACTACGCGCCCTTCGCGCTCGGCTCCACCTGGGGCGGCCCGTGGGCGACGACCTGGCTGCGGGCGAGCGCGGAGATCCCCGCGGAGTGGGCGGGCCGGCGCGTCGAGGCCGTCTTCGACCTGGACTTCGACCTGACCAGGGGACCCGGCGGCCAGGCGGAGGGCCTGGTCCACGACGCCCAGGGGGCACCCGTCCAGGGCCTGCACCCCTACCACCGGACCGTGCTCCTGGCCGGCTCGGCCACCGGCGGCGACCGGGTCGACCTGCTGGTCGAGCTGGCCGCCAACCCGCCGATCGTCGCGAGCGCGGGCGTCGGCGTCCACTACGGCTCGCCCGGCACCGCGGGCACCGCGCCCCTCTACCGGCTGGTGCAGGCCGAGATCGCGGTGCGCGAGGACGAGGTGTGGCACCTCGTCCACGACATCGAGGTCCTCGACGAGCTGATGCACGAACTGCCGGCCGGATCCAGCCGGCGGCACGGGATCCTGCACGCGCTGCGCCGGGCCGCCGACGCCGTCGACCCGGCCGACGTGGCGAGGACCGCCCCCGCGGCCCGGGAACGCCTGGCCGAGGTGCTGTCCCGGCCCGCGCACGCCTCCGCGCACACGGTCGCCGCGGTCGGCCACGCCCACATCGACTCGGCGTGGCTGTGGCCGGTGCGGGAGACCGTGCGCAAGTGCGCCCGCACCTTCACCAACATGACCACGCTGGCCGAGGAGTACCCCGAGCTGGTCTTCGCCTGCTCCTCGGCGCAGCAGTACGCGTGGATGAAGGAGCAGCGCCCGGAGATCTTCGCCCGGATGAAGAAGGCCGCGGCCGACGGGAACTGGGTGCCGGTCGGCGGTATGTGGGTGGAGGCGGACGGCAATCTGCCCGGCGGCGAGGCACTCGCCCGCCAACTCGTGTACGGGCGACGGTTCTTCGCGGAGGAGTTCGGCGTCGAGCAGAACGGCGTGTGGCTGCCCGACTCGTTCGGCTACACCGCCGCCTATCCGCAGCTCGCCAGGCTGGCGGGCGCCCGGTGGTTCCTCACCCAGAAGCTCTCCTGGAACGAGACGAACAGGCTGCCGCACCACACCTTCGCCTGGGAGGGCATCGACGGCACCCGGATCTTCACCCACTTCCCGCCCGTCGACAGCTACACCGCCTCCCTCACGGCGGGCGAACTCGCCCACGCGGAAGCCAACTTCGCCGACAAGGGCGCGGCCACCCGGTCGCTGGCCCCGTTCGGCCACGGCGACGGCGGGGGCGGTCCCACCCGCTCGATGCTGGAGAAGGCGCGCCGGCTGCGCGACCTGGAAGGCTCCCCGAAGGTCGTCATCGAGTCGCCGGACGCGTTCTTCGACGCGGCCCGCGCCGAGTACAAGGACCAGCTCCCGGTGTGGCGAGGCGAGTTGTACCTGGAGAACCACCGCGGCACCTACACCAGCCAGGCCCGCACCAAGCGCGGCAACCGGCGCAGCGAGGCGCTGCTGCGCGAGGCCGAGCTGTGGGCCGCCACCGCCGCCGTCCGGGCCGGGGCGCCGTACCCGTACGAGCGGCTTGAGTCGCTGTGGCGGCGGGTGCTGCTCAACCAGTTCCACGACATCCTCCCCGGCTCGTCCATCGCCTGGGTGCACCGGCAGGCCGAGCGCGAGTACGCCGAGATCCACGCGGAGCTGGAGACGCTGATCGCCGAGGCCGTGGCCTTCCTGCCCGGACCGCAGGCCCTCCTCAACGCCGGGCCGTACCCGCGCCGGGAGGTCGCGGTGGTCCCCGGATTCCCCGGTGGCCAGCGCCTGTCGGACGGCCGTAACGCCGTCCTCGCCGAGGTCGGCGCGCTCGCCTCCGGCGCCACGGCCGACGCGCACCACGGACCGGTCACCGCCACCGCCCGCGACGGCGGCTTCGTCCTCGGCAACGGGCTGCTGACCGTCGTCGTCGACGGCCGGGGCCTCGTCACCTCGGTGTACGACCACGCGGCGCGGCGCGAGGCGATCGCCCCCGGAGCCGCCGGCAACCTCCTGCAGCTCCACCCGGACGACCCCAACCTGTGGTCGGCGTGGAACCTCGACCCCTACTACCGGGACACCGTGCGCGACCTGGACGAGGCCGAGTCGGTGACCCTCGTGGACGCCGGGCCGCTGCTCGCGTCGGTGCGGGTCGAACGGGTCCACGGAGCCTCGCGGTTCGTGCAGTACGTCGAGGTGGCCGCCGAGAGCCGCCGCGTGACCGTCCGCAACGACATCGACTGGCAGGAGCGGGACACCGTGCTCAAGGCGGCCTGGCCGCTGGACGTGCACGCGGACCAGGAGAGCGCCGAGATCCAGTTCGGGCACGTCCGGCGGCCCACCCACGAGAACACCAGCTGGGACGCGGCCCGCTTCGAACTCTGGGCGCACCGCTGGGTGCACGTGGGCGAACGCCACTGGGGCGCGGCCCTGCTCACCGACTCCACGTACGGGCACGACGTCCGCCGCGACACCCGCGACGACGGGGGTACGACCACCACCCTGCGGCTCTCCCTCCTGCGGGCCCCGCACAGCCCCGACCCACAGGCCGACCGGGGCCGGCACGGCTTCGGCTACGCGCTGCTCGCCGGGGCCGGCATCGAGGAGGCCGTCGCGGGCGGCTACGCCCTGAACCTGCCGCTGCGGCCCGCCCCGGCCGCGGCCAGGGCGCTGGTCGCCCTGGACACCACCGACGTGGTCGTGGAGTCGGTCAAGCTCGCCGACGACCGCAGCGGCGACGTCGTCGTCCGCCTGTACGAGGCCTGCGGGGGAGCGGTCCGGGCACGTCTCACGGCGGGCTTCGCGACCGCCGCCGTCCACGACTGCGACCTGCTGGAGCGGCCGGAACAGGAGCTGCCCCCGGTGTCCGGCGGGGCCGCCGTCGACCTCGCGTTCCGGCCCTTCCAGATCCGCACCCTGCGGCTGCGCCCGGCCGCCGGACCCCCGGAAGCAGCTTGACGTGTACGCGCACAGACGATCCGCGGCCGCGGGACCGTGCCCTAACATTCCACCAACCGAATGCGTCGGAGAGGCGGGCGCGGGGCGCCGCCGGCCGAGGCAGGGAGAACGACGTTGACCAGCACCACGGGGACCACGGCGAGCACCGGGCAGCCCGCCATCCGGCGCGGTACCAACCTGCCGCGCCTCGGCGACTTCAACGAGTCCGTGATCCTGGACGCCATCCGGCGGCACCCCACGGGCCTGAGCCGGGTGGAACTCGCCCAGGCCACCGGGCTGTCCGCGCAGACCGTCTCGAACATCACGCGCCGGCTGCTCGACGGGGGCGTCGCCCGGGAGTCGGGAAAGCAGAGCACCGGCAGCGGGAAGCCCCGCACCCTGCTGGAGATCGTCCCCGCGGCCCGGTACGCGGTGGGGGTGCACCTCGACCCCGCGGTCATCACCTGCGTCCTCGTCGACCTGCTCGGCACCGTGGTGGCCCAGCGCAGCGTGGTGACACCGAGCGGCGGCGACACCGACGCCATCGCCGCGGACATGGCGGCCTCGGTGTCCGCGATCGTCGCCGAGTCGGGCGCCGACCGGGAGCGGGTCCTCGGCCTCGGCATCGCCGCGCCCGGTCCGATCGACGCGGCCGCCGGCTGGGTCGTGGACCCGCCCGAACTGCCCGGCTGGGGCCGCTACCCGCTGCGCGACCGGCTCAGCGAGGCGACCGGTTTCCCGGCGCTGCTCGACAAGGACGTCACGGCCGCCGTCGTCGCCGAACGCTGGACCGGAGCGGCCACCGACAGCCGCAACCTGCTCTTCTTCTACCTCGGCACCGGATCCGGCATGGGCCTGGTGGTGGAGGACACCGTGCTGCGCGGGGTCTCCGGGAACGCGGGCGAGGTCGGCGGCCTCGGCGCCGCCTCCTCGACGAAGACCCTCGTCGAGGAGGGCGTCGCCCTGGGCGTGCTCGGCGCCGAGTACACGGTGACGAACCCGGCCGACGCCCAGCGCGGTCTGGAGCGGCTCGTGGAACTCGCCGCCGCGGGCGAGGCCCAGGCGGACGGCATCATCGAGCGGCTCGCGATCCGGATCGGCCGGGGCGTCTGCGCGGCGGCGACGCTCCTGGACGTCGACACCATCGTGTTCGGCGGACCCACCTGGAAGCTGCTCGCCGACCGGCTGCTGCCCGTCATCGAACCCATGGTCGCCCGCTCCCCGTTCGTGAAGCCGACCCATCCGACCGCGGTCGTCTCCACCACCCTCGGCGAGAACGTCGCCGCCGTCGGCGCGGCCTCCCTCGTCCTCGACCAGGCGCTCTCCGCCCAGCCCAGGTCGCTGCTGCTCGGCTGAACGTGTTCGCTCCGTAGTCGCCGACCAAAAAACACGTGGACCGCGCGACCGTCGTCGCGGGACACTTCCCTTTCCTGACCTGCCGATTCCAGGCCGCCGCGGACCACGCGGCGGCCGGCCAGGCATGCCGTACGACGACTACACAGGGTTGAGATGACATCCTCAGTCGATTTACCTGCGACCGGACCCCGGCAGGGCGCGGTCCTGCTCGCGCTGCGCTACTACGGACGGGAGCTGGCCCGGCTCAAGTGGCTCACACTGCCCGGGATGCTGCTGCCGGCGCTCGGCAACATCGGAATCAACTACCTGGCCCCGCTGGTCGTGGCCAAGCTGGTCGGCCGGATCGCGGACGGCCACGGCCTGGGCTTCGGTGCCACACTGCCGTACGTCCTCGGCTTCGGCGGTGTCCTGCTGCTGGCGGAGACGCTCTGGCGGATCGGTCTGCACTGCCTGAACCGTCTGGACGCCCTCGGCATCGAGCAGTTGTACGTCACCGGCATGGACGAACTGTTCGCCAAGGACGCCGCGTTCTTCCACGACAACTTCGCCGGGTCGCTCACCAAGCGGGTGCTGAGCTTCGCCACCCGCTTCGAGGAGTTCGCGGACACGCTGACCTTCAACATCGTCGGCAGCTTCGTACCGCTCGCGTTCGGGTCGGTGGTGCTGTGGCGCTACGAACCGCTCCTGGTCGTCGGGCTGCTGACGATGATCGGTGTCACCGGCGTGTGCGTGGTGCCGCTGATCCGCCGCCGGCAGCGGCTGGTCGCCCAACGCGAGGACGCCATCGCCCGGGTGTCCGGGCACGTCGCCGACAGCCTGATGAACATGGACACGGTCCGGGCGTTCGCCGCCGAGAAGCGGGAGGCCGCCGAACACCGGTCGCGGGTCGCCGAGTCGCGGCGGCGCACCCTGCGCTCCTGGGACTACGGCAACCTGCGCATCGACACCTTCGTCGCGCCGATGTCCGTGGCGACCAACGCGCTGGGCCTGCTGCTCGCGGTCGCGCTGGCCGGTGGCGGGCACAGCGTGGAGGCGGTCGTGGTCGCCTTCACGTACTACTCCAACGCGACCCGGATCATGTTCGAGTTCAACCAGATCTACCGGCGCATGGAGAGCTCCATGACGGAGGCGGCGCAGTTCACCGAACTGCTCCTCGAACCGCCGACCGTGGTCGACCCGGAGGCTCCGGAACCGCTCGCGCCGCGGGCCGCCGGCGTCCGCTTCGAGAAGGTCTCCTTCGCCCACGCGGGTGCCAAACCGCTGTTCGAAGGGCTTGAGCTGGACGTGCCCAGCGGGTCGAAGTTCGGGTTCGTCGGCCGGTCGGGCGGTGGCAAGACCACGCTCACCCGGCTGCTGCTGCGGATGACCGACATCGACGCCGGCCGGATCATGATCGGTGGCCAGGACATCAGCCGGCTGCGCCAGGCCGACCTGCGCAGCCAGATCGCCTACGTCCCGCAGGACCCGGCGATGTTCCACCGCACCCTGCGGGACAACATCGCCTTCGCCCGGCCGGACGCCACCGACGCCGAGATCCGGCTGGCCGCCGAGGCCGCGCACGTCACGGAGTTCGCCGACGCGCTGCCCGACGGGTTCGACACGATGGTGGGGGAGCGCGGCGTCAAGCTCTCCGGCGGCCAGCGCCAGCGGGTCGCCCTGGCCCGGGCGATCCTGCGGGACGCCCCGATCCTGCTCCTGGACGAGGCGACCAGCGCGCTGGACTCCGAGAGCGAGATCCTCGTCCAGGAGGCGCTGTGGCGGCTCATGGAGGGCCGTACGGCACTGGTGGTGGCGCACCGGCTGAGCACGGTCGCCTCCATGGACCGGCTGGTGGTCCTCGACCGCGGCCGGATCGTCGAACAGGGCACGCACCACGAGCTGCTGGCCGCGGAGGGCGCCTACGCCAAGCTGTGGCAGCACCAGTCGGGCGGGTTCCTGGACGAGGGGCCGCGGCCTGCCGAAGTGCGGTAGCGCTTCGCTGGAGGAGCCGGGGCGTGGGCCGTCGGTCGTCCGCGGCGCCGTCGTGGCTGGTCGCGCCCACGCGGCGGAGCCGCATATCGATACAGCCCCGCGCCCCTGACGGGGCGCGGGCGGGTGGTAGACAGGTGATCATGAGTCACCTGTCTGCCCCTGCCCGCCCGGACGGTCCCCGATGACCGCCGGGATCGACACCCCCGACCGCCGGGGCCGTACCGGTCTCGACCGTACCGGCCTGGATCTGACCGGCAACCCGCGCGTGAAGGTCCGGGAGGTGAGGCTCCTGTCCAGCAACTGGTACGTCGAGCGGGCCACCACCTTCGACCTCCAGCACGCCGACGGCACCTGGCACACCGAGGAACGCGAGACCCACGACCGCGGCAACGGCGCCACCCTCCTCCTCTACGACGCCGAGCGCGAAACCGTCCTGCTCACCCGCCAGTTCCGCTTCCCGGTCTACGTCAACGGCCACCCCGACGGCATGCTGGTCGAGACCCCGGCGGGCCTCCTGGACGACGAGGCCGAGCACCCGGAGCACGCGGTCCGCCGGGAGGTCGTCGAGGAGACCGGCCACACCGTCGGCGAGGTCGAGCACGTCTTCGACGTCTACATGAGCCCGGGTTCGGTCACCGAGCGGATCTCCTTCTACGCGGCCGCCTACGGCCCCTCGACCCGCACCCACGAGGGCGGCGGCCTGGACGAGGAGGGCGAGGACATCGAGATCCTCGAACTCCCCTTCCGGCGCGCCCTGGAGATGATCCGCACCGGCGGGATCGCCGACGCCAAGACGATCATGCTGCTGCAGTGGGCGGCCCTGGACGGACCGTTCGCCCGACACCCTTGACTTCGTGCGCACTTCAAGCCGAAGACCCGCCACCGGGCACCCGGATCCCCGGGTGCCCGGACGGAGGAGACGGCATGAAGTACCGCACCATCGGCACCGCCCCGGGCACCCGGCGCGAGGTGAGCGTCCTCGCAGCCTCGGCTCCGCCGACGCCCAGCTGCGCGGCTGTCTGCGCGCGGAGCCGGACAACCTCACCCTGGTCGCCTACTCACCGCTGCTCAAGGGCGCCTACACCCGGCCCGGCAAGGCGCTGCCCGCCGACTACGACCACCCCGGCACCCCGGCCCGCCTCGCCGTGCTCAACGAGGTGGCCCGGGAGACCGGGGCGACCCCGAACCAGGCGGTGCCGGCCTGGCTGCTGGGCGGGCCGCTGCCGGTCGTCCCGCCGGCCGGGGTGTCGTCCCTGGCCCAGCAGGAGGAGAACCTCGCCGCGGTGGACCTGGAGCTGACGCCCGGCCAGCGGGCCCGCCTGGACACGGCTCACTGACCGCGCGGCTCCCGTACGACGGCGATCTCGCCCGGCGCCACGGTGACCGTGCCGTCGGCGGGCTTGCCGGACAGCAGCTCCACCGAGCCCGCCGCCACCGGGACTTCGGCGCCCGCGCCGGTGTGGTCGATCACGAACACGTAGTCCGCGTCCGCACCGCGCCGCACGACGACCTCCACGCCCGCCGGGGCGGTGCGGCCCGCGGCCACGCCGGCCTCGGCGCGGATCCGGCCGAGCAGCCCCGCCAGGGTGTCCGGGTCGGGGAGCGTGGCCAGGTACCAGGCGGTACCCGTGCCGTAGTCGTGCCGGGTCACCGCAGGCACCCCGGCCAGCGGCCCGTCGGCGTACGACGTCACCGCCGCCGCGCCCGCGAGCCGCACCCGCTCCGACCAGAGCGAGCCCGTGCCGCCCTCGCTCAGCGTCACCCGCTCCTCGGGCAGCAGCGGGAACAGCTCGTCCGTGGACACGCCCAGCAGCTCCCGGAAGGCGCCCGGGTAACCGCCCAGCCGCACATGGCAGTTCTCGTCCACCGCACCGCTGTGGAAGCCGATGGCCAGGGTGCCGCCGGCCTCCGCGAAGGCGGTCAGGTTCGCCGTGCCCGTGTCGTCCACCAGGTAGAGGCTCGGGGCCAGCACCGCCTTGTACGCCGACAGGTCCGCGTCCGGACGGACGAAGTCCACCGCCACCCCGGCCCGCCACAGCGGCTCGTACCAGGCGCGGACGACGTCCTGGTAGCGCAGTTCCTCGCTGGGCTGCGAGGGCAGTTCCACGGCCCAGCGGGCGTCCCAGTCCCAGACGACGGCCACTTCGGCCGTGCCGGTGCTGCCGCGCACCTCGGCGAGTGCCTTGAGGTCGGCGCCCAGCCGGACCACGTCCCGCCAGATCTGGCTGTCGGTCCCGGCGTGCGGCAGCATCGCCGAGTGCCACTGCTCGGCACCGGCCTTCGCCGCCCGCCACTGGAAGTAGCAGATGCCGTCGGCGCCGTGCGCCACGTGCGCGAGCGCGTTGCGGCGCAACTCACCTGCCGTCTTCGCCCGGTTGACGGGCTGCCAGTTCACCGCGCCCGTCGAGTGCTCCATCAGCAGCCACGGCCCGCCCGCGAGGGACCGCATCAGGTCGCCGCTCAGCGCGACGTCGATCTGCGACTCGGGGTCGGCGGACATCAGGTAGTGGTCGTTGGCGACCACGTCCAGCTCCGGTGCCCAGCGCCAGTAGTCGAGGGCGTCGAAGTTGTACATCACCATGAAGTTGGTGGTGGCGGGGATGGCGGGGGCCGCCGCCCGCAGGACGTCCCGCTCCGCCGTGTACAGCGACAGCAGCTCGTCCGAGCAGAACCGCCGCCAGTCCAGCTGGTGCGTCGGGTTGGGGACGGCGCCGGTCGCGCGGGGCGGCAGGATCTCGTCCCAGTCGTAGTACCACTGGCTCCAGAAGGTGGTGCCCCAGGCGTGGTTGAGGGCGGCGAGGTCGTCGCCGTACCGGGCCCGCAGCCAGCGGCGGAAGGACTCCGCGCTGGTGTCGCAGTAGCAGGCCGCGTTGTGGCAGCCGTACTCGTTGTGGACGTGCCACATCCTGACGGCCGGGTGGCTCGCGTACCGGTCCGCGATCGCGCCCGCGATGCGCAGCGCCGCCTCGCGGTAGGCGGGGCTGCTCGGGCAGAACGTCTGGCGGCTGCCGTACGACAGGGTGCGGCCGTCGTGGTCCACCGGGAGCGCCTCGGGGTGGGCGCGGAAGAACCAGGCCGGCGGGGCGGCCGTCGGGGTGGCGAGGTCGGCGGCGATGCCGTTCTCGTGGAGCAGGCCGAGGATCCGGTCCATGCGCGAGAAGTCGTAGACGCCCTCGGAGGGTTCCATCAGCGCCCACGAGAAGATGCCGACGCTGACCATGTTCACGCCCGCCTCGCGCATCAGACGGACGTCCTCGGCCCACACCTCCTCGGGCCACTGCTCGGGGTTGTAGTCGCCGCCGTAGGCGATGCCGGGGACGGAGAGGGTGCGGTCGTTCATCGGTTGACTCCGGTTCCGGTGGCTCCGGTGAGAAGGCGGCGGGTCGTCTCCACGCCCCACTGGTCGAGGGAGAGCAGCCGGTCGCTGGAGGCGACCAGGCCGCCGACGGCCTCCACGTGCGCGGCCCAGCGCGCACGGGTCTCCACGGCGGGGCGGGCCATCAGGCAGTCCGGGTCGTTGACCCAGAGGCGGTTGTGCTGCCACTGGCGGCCGACCCCGGTGAACTCGGCCGGGTCCTGGCCGGGCTGGCTGTAGTCGTCGGCCTCGGGCCGGCGGTGCGGGGCCGTGTCCGGGCTGACCCGCATCGCGTCGAACAGGCCGATGGAGGGCAGGATCGGCGCGCCGCAGCCCAGCAGGTAGGCGTCGGCGCCGATCGCCTCCCGGATCAGGCCGATGCCCAGCCGGTACGCCGTCAGCGGGTCCGCGCCCGAGTGCCGTACGCCGTCCATCGCGCCCGCGTACAGGAAGTCGGTCTTGAAGTAGTCGTAGCCCTCGGCGCGCAGCGTCGCGAAGACGTCGTTCAGGTAGGCCGCGGCGGCCGGGTGGGTGGTGTCCAGGACGTACAGCGCGTGGCCCCAGTTGCGGCCCGCGCGCAGCGCTCTGCCGTCCGGGTCGCGGACCAGCCAGTCCGGGTACGTCTCGGCGAGGTCGCTCCCCGGGTCGACCAGGAAGGGCGCCGTCCAGATGCCCGCCCGGCGGCCGCGGGCGCGAATGGCGTCCGCGATGCCCCGCCGGGAACGGAAGCGGCCGGAGACGGTCAGCCAGTCGCCCAGGGCGCTCTGGTAGCCGTCGTCGATCTGCACCACGTCGATCGGCAGGTCGAGGGTGTCCATCGCCCGCAGGTTCTCGTGGATGTCGTCCTCGGTGACGGCCGTGAAGTACTCGTACCAGGAGCACCAGACGGTGGGCGCGGGGCGCGGCGCCGGCACGGCCAGGGCGCCGGCCCAGTCGGCCAGCACGGACTGGATGCCCGTGCCGGTCCACTCCTTGACCGGGCCGTCGGCCTCGACCTCCGCGACCCCGGCCGCGACGGTCAGCCGGACCGAAGGCACCTCGTGCAGCGGGTCGGCCGCCGCCCAGAGCCGGACCGGGGAGCCGTCGCCCGGGTCGAGCGCCAGCAGGCCCTCGCCCTGGAAGGCCCCGGCGGGGACGGCACGGCCGGGGCGGTAGCAGACGGTCGCCCAGTTGGCGTTCGCCGGGCGGTACGGGGCCGCGCCGAGGGCGTAGGCGCCACTGGGCGACCAGGACTGCCAGCCCTCCTCGTGGACACGGGCGGTGCGCGTGTCCACCGGCACCGAGGCGACCGGGGTGAACGGGTTGTGCACGAGGTTCTCTTTCGGAGTTCTCTTTCGGACGGGGCCGGATCAGCCCTTGGCGGAGCCCAGGGTCAGACCGCTGACGAACTGCTTCTGGAGCGCGAAGTACACGAGCAGCGTCGGGATCGCGGTGAGCAGGGAACCGGCGGCGACCAGGTTCGGGTCGGTGAAGTACTGACCGGAGAGGTTGTTCAGCGCCGACGTGATCGGCATGTTCTCACCGGTCGAGATCAGCACCAGGGCCCAGAAGAAGTCGTTGTAGATCCAGATCGACAACAGGGTCGCCAGGGCCGCCATCGCCGGCTTGCACAGCGGCAGGGTGATCTGCCAGTACAGCCGCCACACCGACGCGCCGTCCACCAGCGCGGCCTCGGTCAGCTCGTGCGGCAGCGAACGCATGTAGTTCGACAGCACGAAGGCACAGAACCCGGACTGGAACGCCACATGGATCAGCACCAGGCCGAGCGCCGAGTCGTACAGCTTGCCGCTCGCCGTGATGCCCGGCAGGTTCGTCAGCAGGTACATCCGGTACAGCGGGGTGATGATGACCTGCTGCGGCAGCAGGTTGCCGGCCGTGAACACCAGCAGCAGGAAGAGGTTGACCCGGAAGTCGAAGCGGGCGACGTAGAACGCGACCATCGACGACAGGAACAGCGTGAGCAGCACGGCCGGGACCGCGATGACCAGCGTGTTCATGAAGTAGTGGGTCATGTCCGACTGCTCGAACGCGTTCTTGAAGTTGTCGAAGTTCAGCGTGTGCGGCCAGGACACGTAGCCGTCGTTGCTGGTCTCGCTGTACGGGCGCAGCGCCGAGAAGATCGCCCACAGCAGCGGGGCGAGCCACGCCAGGGCGGTGAGGGCCAGGAACACGTGCAGCAGGACACGGGCCGGGCGGATCGGGTTGCGCTGCTTGGGCAGCGCGCTGCTCACGGTGCTCATGCGCGCCGCTCCTTCCGGAAGGTCGCGATCAGGTAGGGAATGATCACGATCAGGGAGATGAACAGCAGCACCACCGCGATCGCCGAGCCGTAACCGATGCGGCTGGACTCGCCGATGATGTTGTTGGTCACCAGGATGGAGAGCAACTCGGTGCCCTGGGCGCCCTTGTTGAAGACGAAGACCAGGTCGAAGGCGCGCAGCGACTCGATGATGGTCACGACCAGGACGATGGTGTTGGTCGGCCGCAGCGTCGGGAAGATGACGTTCTTGAACGTCTGCCACTCGTTGGCGCCGTCCAGGGCCGAGGCCTCCCGCAGCGACGGGTCGACGCTCTTCAGGCCGGCCAGGTACAGGATCATCATGTAGCCGGTGTGCCGCCAGGACGCGGCGACCAGGACCGCCCACAGGTTGAGGTTCGGGTCACCGATCCAGTCGATGTAGTGGCCCGGCTTGTTGGCGCCGATGAGGCTGTTGATCAGGCCCGTGTCCGGGTTGTAGATCAGCTGCCAGACGAACCCGATGCACGCCAGGGAGATGACGACCGGGAGGAAGAACGCCGTCTGGTAGACCCGGCTGAACCGGATCTTCTTGTCCAGCTGCACGGCCAGGAACAGGCCGAACGGGGTCGGCAGCAGGATGAGGACGACGAACCAGATGACGTTGTGCTGGACGGCCGGCCAGAACTGCGGGTTGTCGTTGAAGAGTTGCTGGAAGTTGTCGAGCCCGACCCACTTGATGGAGTCGAAGCCGATGCCGTCCCAGGAGGTGAAGGCGAGGAGGATCGAGGCCAGGGCGGTCACCCAGACCAGGAGGACATGGAGGACCGTCGGCACACCCGCCATGAAGGCGAGGGTGATGCGGTCACGGCGGGTCAGCAGGCGCTTGTGCCCCTGCTGGACCCGCTTCTTCTCGGACGCGCGCCCAGGAGGCGGCACGGCGGCCGCCTCCTGGGACTTCGTGGGGATGTCAGTCGTCATTCAGCCGGCTCACTCGGACGCGAAGATGGTCTTCTTCTGGCGCTCGATGGACGAGAGCAGGCTGTCGACGCCCTTCGGGTTCTGCAGGAACTTCTGCAGACCGGGCTGCATCACCGTCGAGGTGAAGTCGGGCCGGGAGTCGCGGTCCATGAACTGGGTGAGGCTCTTGGCGGCGCCGATCATGTCGAACGCCTTCTTCTGGAGCGTGGAGTAGGCGGCGGTGGAGGCCTTGTTGGAGGCGGCGACCACGCTCGGGTCGGTCTTGAGGTAGGTCTCCTCGGCCGCCGGGGTGCCCAGGTACTCCAGCAGCTTCACGACACCGTCGTGGTTCTTCGGGGACTTGCTCACCATGAAGCCGTCGGTGGGCGCCTCCACGGTGTCCTGCCCGTACGCGGAGTTGATCTCCGGGAAGGGGAAGAAGTCGAGGTCCTCAAGGTCCGAGGCGTTGGTGAACTGCTGCGCCACGAAGGAGCCGAGGAGGTACATGCCGGCCTTCTTCGACACCAGGGTCTGGGCGGCGTCCTGCCAGGTGCGGCCCATGAAGCCGTCCTGGTGGTAGGGGAGGAGCTCGGCCCAGTGGTCGAAGACGTCCTTCACCTTGGAGTCGGTCCACTCCGCCTTGCCCGCCATCAGCTCGACGTGGAAGTCGTAGCCGTTGAGGCGGAAGTTGATCTGGTCGAAGGTGCCCATCGCCGGCCAGGCGTCCTTGTCGCCGAAGGCGATCGGGACCAGGCCGTCCTTCTTCATCTGCTTGCACAGGGCCACCAGTTCGTCCCACGTGGTGGGGACCGTGTAGCCCTTCGCCTGGAAGACGCTCTTGCGGTAGAAGATCGCCCAGGGGTACGTGGTCAGCGGCACGAAGTAGTACTTGCCGTCGGCGCCCTTGCTGAGCTTCTTCATCGCGTCGGGGAAGTTGGCCCCGATCTTCTCCCACACGTCGTCGATCGGGGAGGCGAGGCCCTTGGCCGCGAAGAACTGCATCCGGTAGCCGGCGAACCAGTTGAACACGTCGTCAGGCGTGCCCTGCAGGTAGGAGTTGATCTGCTCCTGGAAGGTGTTGTGGTCCTTCGTGTTCACCTTGACGGTGACGCCGGACGACTTCTTGAAGGCGTCGTAGACGGACTGGTACGCCTTCTTCGGCACGGCGTCGGACGCGTTGGAGCCGAGGCTGACGGTCTTCGGGTCCGAGGAGGAGGACCCGCTGCCGCCGCAGGCGGACAGCAGGGGTATGCCGGCGCCCGCGAGGAGGGCGGCCGAACCGGCACCGCGCAGGACGTTTCGGCGGCTCGGACCCGGCACGTGAAGACCGGACGGGGAGATGCGCATGGCGGCTCCTGAGTAACAGGGTTCGGCAAGGGGAAGAGCTGATCTTCGAAAGGTCCCGAAACCGATCAGAAACCAACTCGGCCGAACATCGTGGGCGCAATAACAGCCGCTTGTCCGCTCATGCGTCAATAGCCTGCGACTCTCTCGCCCGTCTCTTGCCCGAAACGTAATCGACATGGTTGCCTGCCGGTTTGTTGAACAAAGCGGTACGACGGAGCCCCCACGGGACAAACTCCGTGGGGGCTCGTGTGCGGGCGTGTTGGTTTCGGGTGGCGGGACCAGCGGTTAAACCCGCAGCAACCGGACCGGCACGGCATGTTCTACGGCCGTACCAGCAGCTGGAAGTCGAAGGCGTACCGGGACGCCCGGTAGACGTGGCTGCCGTACTCCACCGGGCGCCCGGTGTCGTCGTACGCCGTGCGCTGCATGGTGAGCAGGGCGGCGCCCTCCTGCTCGTCGAGCCGGACGGCCTCCTCGGCGGTGGCGCTGCGGGCGCCCACCGTCTGCCGGGCGCTGTGCAGGGTGATGCCGGCCGTGCGCATCATCCGGTACAGACCGGTCGACTCCAGCCGCTCCGTGTCGAGTTCGAGCAGGGCGGCCGGCAGGTAGTTGCACAGGAACGCCACCGGCTGGCCGTGCGTGCAGCGCAGCCGCTCCAGGACGACCACCTCCGCGCCCTCCGCGATCCCGAGCGCGGCGGCCACCTCGGCACTCGCCGGGATCCGCTCGTTGCGCAGCACCTGGGTGGTCGGGCCCTGCCCGGCCGACTCCAGGTCGTCGTAGAGGCTGCTCAGCTCCAGCGGCCGCTTGACCTGGCTGTGCACCACCTGGGTGCCCACGCCCCTGCGGCGGACAAGGAGGCCCTTGTCGACGAGCGACTGGATGGCCTGGCGGACCGTGGGCCGGGACAGGCCGAGCCGCACCGACAGGTCGATCTCGTTGCCCAGGAGGTTGCCCGGGGCGAGCACCCCGTGCTCTATGGCCTCCTCCAGCTGCTGGGCGAGCTGGTAGTAGAGCGGTACCGGGCTGCCGCGGTCCAGGGCGAAGTCCAGGGCGTCGAGTGCCGAGACGGTCGCGGTGCGGGCGGAATCATTGGTACGGGCCACCGGGACACCTCCTTCCGGGGTTCGGGGGAATCACAGATGCCGGCGGCGGTCGGCGACCTGCCGGTCGTACTCCTCGCGGGCCCGGACGGCGGACTCGCGGGCGGCGGTCTCGGCGACCGGCACGTCCCACCAGGCCTCGGCCCCGGGAGCGGTCGGCGCCGGGTCCGTCTCCACGTACACACACGTCGGCCGGTCGCTCGCGCGGGCCGCCGCAAGGGCCTCGCGCAGCTCCCGCACCGTCTTGGCGCGCAGCACCTCCATCCCGAGGCTGGCCGCGTTGGCGGCGAGGTCCACCGGCAGCGGCGCCCCGCCGAAGGTGCCGTCGGCGGACCGGAAGCGGTAGGCGGTGCCGAACCGCTCGCCGCCGACCGTCTCGGAGAGGCCGCCGATGGAGGCGTACCCGTGGTTCTGGATGAGCACCAGGTTGACGGGCAGGCCCTCCTGGACGGCGGTGACGATCTCGGTCGGCATCATCAGATAGGTGCCGTCGCCCACCAGCGACCAGACCACCGTGTCCGGGGCCGCCTGCTGGACGCCGATGCCGGCCGGGATCTCGTAGCCCATGCAGGAGTAGCCGTACTCCAGGTGGTACTGGCGCGGCGAGCGGGCCCGCCACAGCTTGTGCAGGTCGCCCGGGAGCGAGCCGGCCGCGTTGATGACAACGTCGTCATCGCCCACGACGGCGTCGAGGGCCCCGAGCACCTGGGTCTGCGTGGGCACGGCGTCCTCGTCGTCCGCGCGGTAGGCCGCCTCGACGACGGCGTCCCAGCGCTCCTTGCCGGCCCGGTACCCGGTCTCGTACGCGCCGTCCACGCGGAACCCGGCCAGCGCCTCCGTGAGCGCCTCCAGTGCCGCCCGCGCGTCCGCGACGACCGTCCGCGCGGCCAGCTTGTGGGCGTCGAAGCCGGTGATGTTCAGGTTCAGGAAGCGGACGTCCGGGTTCTGGAAGAGGGTGCCGGAGGCCGTGGTGAAGTCCGTGTACCGGGTGCCGACGCCGATGACCAGGTCGGCGGCGCGGGCCAGGTCGTCCGCGACGGCGGTCCCGGTGTGCCCGATCCCGCCCAGGTCGGCCGGGTGGTCGTGGCGCAGCGAGCCCTTGCCCGCCTGGGTGGAGGCCACGGGGATGCCGGTGGCCTCCACAAGGGCCCTCAGAGCGTCCTCGGCGCGGCTGTGGTGGACTCCGCCGCCCGCCACGATCAACGGCTGCCGGGCGGCCCGTACGGCGCTCACGGCGGCCGCCAGCTCCACGGGGTCGGGGGCGGGCCGCCGGACCCGCCACACGCGCTCCGCGAAGAACTCCTCCGGCCAGTCGTACGCCTCCGCCTGGACGTCCTGGGGGAGGGCCAGGGTGACCGCGCCGGTCTCGGCCGGGTCGGCGAGGACCCGCATGGCGTTCAGCGCGGAGGGGATCAGCGCCTCGGGGCGGGTGATCCGGTCGAAGTAGCGGGAGACCGGGCGCAGCGTGTCGTTGACGGAGACGTCGAACTCGCTCGGGTGCTCCAGCTGCTGCAGCAGCGGGTCGGGCGCGTGGCTCGCGAAGTAGTCGCCGGGGAGCAGCAGGACCGGCAGGCGGTTGATGGTGGCGAGGGCGGCGCCGGTCACCAGGTTGGTGGCGCCCGGTCCGATGGACGTGGTGACCGCCTGCGCGGAGAGCCGGTCCAGCTGGCGGGCGTGGCCGACCGCCGCGTGCACCATCGCCTGCTCGTTGCGGCCCTGGTGGTACGGCATCACGTCGCCGTACTCCAGGAGCGCCTGGCCGATCCCCGCCACGTTGCCGTGGCCGAAGATGCCCCAGGTGCCGGCGATCAGCCGGTGCCGGACGCCGTCGCGCTCGGTGTACTGGGCGGACAGGAACCGCACCAGCGCCTGGGCGACGGTCAGGCGGGTGGTCGGCTGGCTCATGGGGGACCTCATTCGGACGGGGTGGCGGAGCGGGGCGGGCCGGCGTCCTGCTGCGCCGCCCGGGGCAGGGGTACGCCCGGCGGGAGCGGGTAGAGATCGCCTTCGGAACGGCCCGTCGCGACAGGGCCGGAGGCCTGTGGCGGCGACTCGGTCATGCGAGGCTCCTCGGGGTGGGCGGATGCCCCTCAGGTGTAGATCGGGGCAGGTCGCGCTGTCAATGGTTTGTACTTACATTCGGACCTGAATGTGAAATGATGTCTTAACAAAGTATTGACAGCGGGCCTCACAGGGACTTGTATCCCGTCCCAGCGCACAGCAGTGACCCGGGCCACTTCCGTCGGCCCGGGCCCGGGGATCCGCCGGATCCCTTCCCTCTTCCGGTCGCACAGTGAGGTGCAGGATGGACCGCTCTTCCCACTCCCGTTCGCGCAGGCTGGCCCCGATCGTGGCCGTCGCCGCGGCGGCAGCCCTGACCCTCGCAGGCTGCTCCAGCAGCTCCGGCGGAAAGAAGTCCGAAGAGGGAGGTGCTGCGGCCTCCGCGGGCAAGGCGTCCACCCCCCGCATGACGGTCGCGATGGTCACCCACCAGTCGCCGGGCGACACCTTCTGGGACATCGTCCGCAAGGGGGCCGAGGCCGCCGCCGCGAAGGACAACGTCAAGCTCGTCTACTCCGCCGACCCGAACGCCGGCAACCAGGCCAACCTGGTGCAGAACGCGATCGACCAGAAGGTCGACGGGATCGCCGTCACCCTCGCCAAGCCGGACGCCCTCAAGGACGTCGTGGGCAAGGCGACCTCGGCGGGCATCCCCGTCGTCGGCCTCAACTCCGGTGTGAGCGACTGGAAGAAGCTCGGTCTGATGGAGTTCTTCGGCCAGGACGAGACGGTGGCGGGCGAGGCGCTCGGCAACCGGCTGAACACGGAGGGCGCCAAGAAGGTCGTCTGTGTCATCCAGGAGCAGGGCAACGTGGGCCTCACCCAGCGCTGCGACGGGGTGAAGAAGACGTTCTCCGGGACGACGGAGACCCTCTACGTCGACGGCACGTCCCCGACCTCGGTCAAGTCCACGATCACCGCCAAGCTCAAGACGGACGGCTCCATCGACCACGTGGTCACGCTCGGCGCCCCCATCGCGCTGATCGCCGTGCAGTCGGTGTCCGACGCGGGCAGCAAGGCGAAGATCGCCACCTTCGACCTCAACAAGGACCTGACCGGCGCCATCAGCAAGGGGACCATCGAGTTCGCGGTGGACCAGCAGCCCTACCTCCAGGGCTACCTGGCGGTCGACTCGCTGTGGCTCTACAAGAACAACGGCAACTACATGGGCGGCGGCGAGCAGCCGGTCCTGACCGGCCCGGCCTTCGTCGACAAGTCCAACGTCGACAAGGTCGCCGCCTTCGCCGCGAAGGGCACCCGGTGATCGGTATGAGTCAGCAGGCACAGCCGGCGGTGGCGACGCCGCCGGCTCCCGGCCCGAAGGAGAAGGACGGGCGGACCGCGCAACGCCCCCTGGCGCTGCGGATCCTGGCCCGGCCGGACGTCGGTGTCTTCCTCGGCGCGGTCGCGGTCTACGTCTTCTTCCTGATCGCGGCACCGCCGGTGCGCGAGGCCAGTTCGATGGCGAACATCCTCTACCAGTCCTCGACCATCGGCATCATGGCGCTGCCGGTCGCCCTGCTGATGATCGGCGGCGAGTTCGACCTCTCCGCCGGTGTCGCGGTGGTCAGTTCGGCCCTCACCGCCGCCATGCTCAGCTACCAGCTGACCCTCAACGTCTGGGCGGGCGTGATCGTCGCGCTCGTCGTGTCGCTGGCCATCGGCTTCCTGAACGGCTGGCTGGTCGTCAAGACCGGCCTGCCCAGCTTCCTCATCACCCTGGGCAGCTTCCTGATCCTCCAGGGCGTGAACCTCGCGGTGACCAAGCTGGTCACCGGCAACGTTGCCACCGACGACATCAGCAACATGGACGGCTTCGGCCAGGTCAAGGCGGTCTTCGCGTCGTCCTTCGACATCGGCGGCGTCCAGGTGAAGATCACCATCTTCTGGTGGCTGTTCTTCGCCGCCATCGCCACCTGGGTGCTGCTGCGCACCAGGTACGGCAACTGGATCTTCGCGGTCGGCGGCAACAAGGAGAGCGCCCGCGCGGTCGGCGTCCCGGTGAACTTCACCAAGATCTCGCTGTTCATGCTGGTCGGCTTCGGCGCCTGGTTCGTCGGCATGCACCAGCTGTTCTCCTTCAACACGGTGCAGTCCGGCGAGGGCGTGGGCCAGGAGCTGATCTACATCTCCGCCGCGGTCATCGGCGGCTGCCTCCTGACCGGCGGCGCCGGTTCGGCCATCGGCCCGGTCTTCGGCGCCTTCATGTTCGGCATGGTCCAGCAGGGCATCGTCTACGCGGGCTGGAACCCCGACTGGTTCAAGGCCTTCCTCGGCGTCATGCTCCTCGGCGCCGTGATGATCAACCTGTGGGTCCAGCGGACCGCGACCAGGAGGTGACCCGATGACAGACAACACCACCGGAACCCACGGCGCCGTCCTCCAGGACGACACGCCCGCCGACGGCGGCCCGATCGTCGAACTGCGCGGCGCCGGCAAGTCCTACGGCAACATCCGCGCCCTGCACGGCGTCGACCTCAAGGTCTTCCCGAACCAGGTGACCTGCGTCCTCGGCGACAACGGCGCCGGCAAGTCCACCCTCATCAAGATCATCTCGGGGCTGCACCAGCACACCGAGGGCGACTTCCTCGTCGACGGCGCCCCGGTCCGCTTCTCCACCCCGCGCGAGGCTCTCGACAAGGGCATCGCCACCGTCTACCAGGACCTCGCCACCGTCCCGCTGATGCCGGTGTGGCGGAACTTCTTCCTCGGCTCCGAGATGACCAAGGGCCCCTGGCCCGTGCGCCGGCTCGACATCGCGAGGATGAAGGAGACCGCCGACCGCGAACTGCGCAACATGGGCATCGTCCTGGACGACCTGGACCAGCCCATCGGCACCCTCTCCGGCGGCCAGCGCCAGTGCGTGGCCATCGCCCGCGCCGTCTACTTCGGCGCCCGCGTCCTCATCCTGGACGAGCCGACGGCCGCCCTCGGCGTCAAGCAGTCCGGCGTGGTCCTGAAGTACATCGCGGCCGCCCGCGAACGCGGCCTCGGCGTCATCTTCATCACCCACAACCCGCACCACGCCTACATGGTCGGCGACCACTTCAGCGTCCTGCGCCTCGGCACCCTGGAACTCTCGGCCGAACGCAGCGACATCACCCTGGAGGAGCTCACCAACCACATGGCCGGCGGCGCCGAACTCGCGGCCCTCAAGCACGAGCTGTCCCAGGTGCGCGGGGTCGACACCGAGGAGCTCCCCGAGGAGGAGGACCTCACCGCACCCGCCGCGACCGGTCCGGAAGGGAAGTCGTGACCCCATGACCGACCCTCTCGACCGCATCCGGGTCGGCTCGGCCCCCGACTCCTGGGGCGTCTGGTTCCCAGACGACCCCCGGCAGGTCCCCTGGGAACGCTTCCTCGACGAGGTCGCCGAGGCCGGCTACTCCTGGATCGAACTCGGTCCGTACGGCTACCTCCCCACCGACCCGGCCCGGCTCACCGACGAGATCGCCAAGCGGGATCTGAAGGTCTCGGCGGGCACGGTCTTCACCGGCCTGCACCGCGGCCCGGCCGTCTGGGAGTCCACCTGGGAGCACGTCGGCCAGGTCGCCGCGCTCACCAGGGCCATGGGGGCGAGGCACCTGGTGGTCATCCCGTCCTTCTGGCGGGACGACAAGACCGCCGAGATCCTGGAGCCGCCGGAGCTGACCGGAGAGCAGTGGGCCCACCTCACCAAGGGCATGGAACGGCTCGGCCACGAGGTGAAGGAGGCGTACGGCCTGGACCTCGTCGTCCACCCGCACGCCGACACCCACATCGACACCGAGGACCACGTCGAGCGCTTCCTCGACTCGACCGACACCGACCTGGTCAACCTCTGCCTGGACACCGGTCACTACGCCTACTGCGGCGGCGACAGCGTCAAGCTGATCGAGACCTACGGCGAGCGGATCGGCTACCTCCACCTCAAGCAGGTGGACCCGGCGGTCCTGGCCGACGTCCGGGCCAAGGGCACCCCGTTCGGGCCGGCCGTGGCCCAGGGCGTGATGTGCGAGCCGCCCGCCGGCGTGCCCGAGCTGGGTCCGGTGCTGACGGCGGCGCAGCGGCTGGGGGTCGACCTGTTCGCGATCGTCGAGCAGGACATGTACCCCTGCGAGCCGGACCGGCCGCTGCCCATTGCGGTGCGCACCCGGAAGTTCCTGCGGTCCTGCGGCGCCTGACAGCCGCTTCCCGGGGACCGTGCGGAGAGATCCGCGCGGTCCCGCGCGCCCCGGCGGGTTCGGGAACACCCGCCGGGGCGCGCGCGTTCTGCACACGACGGACGATGTCCGCTACAGCGGGGAGGACGAGCATGAGCCACGAGGAGACCGCGGCCGAGGCCGTGACACGCAAGGAGCGCTTCGGCGCGCTGCCCGACCGGATCCGCCCGGAGGACATGGTGGAGACCAGGCCGGCGGTTCGGCACGACCCGGACCGGGACGCCTACGACCCGGACGAGTTCGCGGTCCGCTACGGCCTCTGAGGTCCCGGACAGGTGCGCGGTCGCGGCGTGTCACGGCTTCCGGGCCGCCGCCGGGACCCGGACCGCGCCGTGGGCGAGCAGGCTCTCGGCGCAGTCCAGCACCGTCTGCCGGGCCGGGCGCGGCTGCCAGCCCAGCAGCCGCGCCGCCTTCTCGGTGGTGTGCCGGTTGCGCCGGCCCAGCGCCGGGGTGATCTCCCGCAGCCCGGGATCCCGGAAGCGGGCCGCGAGGCGCACCGCGACGTCGGGCAGCCGGCGGGTGGAGACCAGCCGTCCGCGCTCGCCGAGGCCGTCCCGCAGCACCCGCGCCATGTCCGCCATCCACACGAACTCGCCGGTGCCGAGGAAGCGCTCGCCCGCCGCGGCGGGTGAGGTCATCGCCCGGAGGTGGAGGTCGACCAGGTCCCGGACGTCCACCACCTCGAGACCGATCCGCGGCACCCCGGGCATCGCCCCGGACAGCATCCGGGCGACGATCCCGACGGAACCGGCGGCATCCGCCGTCAGCACCGGCCCGAACGCCGCGCCGGGCAGCACGGTGGTCAGCTCGGTGGGCCCGCCGTGCCCCCGCACGAACTCCCAGGCCGCCAGCTCGGCGAGGGTCTTCGACCGGCGGTAGGGGATCAGCGCCGGATCCTCCGGGTCGGTCCACAGCGTCTCGTCGGTGACCCCCTCCGAGGCGTACGACGACGGGCTCGCGGCGTTCGCCGCCGAGGTCATCACCACCCGCCGCACTCCGGCCGCGGCGGCCGCCCGCAGCACCCGCAGGGTGCCGTCCCGGGCCGGTGTGACCAGGTCGGGGGTGCCCGCGCGCACACCCAGCGGCGAGGCCACGTGCAGCACCCGGTCGACGCCCTTCATCGCGGCGTCCCAGCCGGCGTCGGCGGTGAGGTCGGCCACGGCGAAGCCCAGCCGCCCGGCCGGGTCGACGACGGCCGAGACGGCGTCGACGACCGCCTGCTCCCGGCCCGGCGCGCGCACCGTGGTCCGGACGTCGTGGCCGCGCCTCAGCAGCTCGACGACGCACCAGCCGGCGATGTACCCGGTGCCCCCGGTGACCAGAACGAGTTCGGGCATGACTGACCTCCACGGACGCGGTGGGATGTGTGCCAGAATCGGCAATGAAACGGAGACCCCTCCGCTACGTCTCCCAACGTACCGGAGGGGTCTCCGGATAGCAATCCACACCGGACGGACGACCACCACCGTGAACCCGCAGCCCTCGAAACCCACCCGGAGGGACGCCCGCGACAACCGGGACCGCATCCTCTCCGTGGCCCGGGCGGAGCTCGCCGCCTCCACCACGGCCTCGCTCTCCGCGATCGCCCGCAAGGCCGGCGTCGGCATCGGCACGCTCTACCGGCACTTCCCGACCCGGGAGGCGCTGATCATGGAGCTGTACCGGCACGACCTCCAGCACCTCATCGACCTCGCGCCGCGGCTGCTCGGCACGCACCCGCCGCTGGAGGCGCTGCGCCGCTGGTTCGACGAGGTCGCCCACTACGGCCGGCTCAAGTTCGGCGTCTCCGAGGTCGTGCACGCCGCGACCGGCGGCGCCGCCGAGGACCCGATGTACGGCCCGTTCGTCGACGCCATCGGCGTCCTGCTGGACGCCGGCGCGGCGGACGGCACCCTCAAGCCCGGCATCGACCCCGAGGACGTGCTCCTCCAGCTCAGCGTCCTGTGGCGGATCGACCCGGCCCGCGGCGACGCCGAGGCGCGGGCGGCACGGATCCTGGCGCTGATCGTGGACGGGCTGCGGGCCTGACACGAAGAACGGCGGGGCGGGGACCGTGTCTCCGGTCCCCGCCCCGCCGTGGCAGGAGTGTCCGCGGGTGTCAGGCGCCGCGGACCTCCGCGATCGTGACCGGCCGGTGCTCGTGCAGGGACAGCGTGCAGGCGTCGGCGATCCAGCCGGCCTCCAGGGCGTCCTCGACGGTGCAGGGGGAGGGCCGGGTGCCGGCCACCACCTCGGTGAAGGCGGTGAGCTCGGCACGGTAGGCCGCCGTGAAGCGGTCCATGAAGAAGTCGTGCGGGGTGCCCGCCGGGAAGGTCACGCCGGGCTCGACCGAGCGCAGCGGCAGCTTGTCCTCCAGGCCGACGGCGATGGAGTCCGCGAAGCCGTGCAGCTCCATGCGGACGTCGTAGCCCCGGGCGTTGTGCCGGGAGTTGGAGACCACCGCGATGGTGCCGTCGTCGAGGGTGAGGATCGCGCCGGTGGTGTCGGCGTCCCCGGCCTCCTTGATGTACTCGGCGCCCCGGTTGCCGCCGACCGCGTACACCTCGGTGACCTCACGGCCGGTCACCCAGCGGATGATGTCGAAGTCGTGCACGGAGCAGTCCCGGAAGATCCCGCCGGACGCGGCGATGTAGGCGGCCGGCGGCGGCGCCGGGTCCAGGGTGGTGGAGCGCACGGTGTGCAGCTTGCCCAGCTCACCCGCCCGGACGGCGGCGCGGGCGGCGACGAAGCCCGCGTCGAAGCGGCGGTTGTAGCCGATCTGGATCGGCACGCCGCTGCCCTGGACGGCCCGGAGCACCTCGACGCCCTCGGCCATCGTCTTCGCGACCGGCTTCTCGCAGAAGACCGGCACACCGGCCTCGACACCGGCCCGGATCAGCGCCGGGTGGGCGTCGGTGGCGGCGGCCACGACGATGCCGTCCACACCGGCGGCCAGCAGCGCCTCGGGCGAGTCCACGACCTCGGCACCGAACTTCTCCGCGGCGGCCTTGGCGGCGTCCGCGAACGGGTCGGTGAAGACGAGCGACTCGACGACGTCGAGCCCGGAGAGGGTCTCGGCGTGAAAAGCACCGATACGGCCGAGGCCGAGGATTCCGATACGCATGTGCTTGTAACTCCTTGATGTATGACGCGCCCCCGAAGGGGCGCGGGGCTGCATCCATATGCGGCTGCCGCCGCGTGGGCGCGACCAGCCACCACGAACCCGCGGACGACCTCCGGCCTCCCGGCCCCTAGCTCTCCCGCCGCGCCGACGCCGCCCGCAGGCCGTCCCTCAGGACCCGCGGCGCCCACCCCTCCCGCAGCGCCCGCCGCACGAGGTCCGCCTGCGAGGGCGGGGCCATGCCGTCGACCGGCGGATCGCTGTCGAGGTTGGTCGGGAACGGGTAGCCCTCGGCGCTCGCGGCGATGACCTGCTCCAGCCACGCCTCGCCGGCCCCCTCCGACCGGCGCCGGCGCAGCACCGGGTAGACCGCGTTGGCCACCGCCTCCCGGTCCACGGTCTCCATGGCCCGCCCGAACGCCGAGGACACCTGGAGCAGGTTGGCCGTCCGGCGCACGTCGAGGGTCCGGTTGGTGCCGGCCGCGTGGAACACCGCCGGGTTGAAGAACACCGCGTCGCCCTTGGCGAGCGGCAGCTGCACATGGCGGGCCTTGAAGTACTCCTGGAACTCCGGCCGCCGCCAGGCCAGGTAGCCGGGCTCGTAGGTCTGCGAGTACGGCAGGTACATCGTCGGCCCCGACTCCACCGGCATGTCGCAGTGCGCGACCGCGCCCTGGAGGGTGAGCGCGGGGGAGAGGCGGTGCACATGGGCCGGGTAGGCCTCGGCCTGCTCGTCGGAGAGGAAACCGAGGTGGTAGTCGCGGTGCGCGGTCTGCGCCGCGCCACCCGGGTTCACCACGTTGACCTGCGAGGTGATCTGGTAGCCGGGGCCCAGCCAGGCCCGGGAGACCAGGGCCAGGACGTCGTTGGCGTAGTAGTCGGCGAACCCCTCCGGGTCGTAGAGCGCCGCCTTCTCCAGGGCGTTCCACACCCGCTCGTTGGCCCCGGGCGTCGCGAAGTGGTCGCCGGCCTCCGCACCGGACTCGTGCTGCTCGGAGATGAGCGCCTCGAACACCGCGGTGGCCCGGTCCACCACGTCCGGATCGGGGAACGCGCCCCTGAAGACGGCGATGCCGGGACCGTCGGTCAGGACGCGCACGAGCTCGGTCCGCACCTCGTGGTCCGCGCCGGCGGAGCGCAGCCGCTCGCTGTCGTAGACGAGGACGTTCTCCTCGACGGCCGAGGCGTACGGGTAGCCGGCCCGGTCGGTGGTCCGCTCGACCAGGGCACGGAAGGCGTCGAGGTCGCAGTCCTGCTGCGAGAGCCAGGGACGGCCCTGTTCGGCGGCGAGGGACATCGATGTCCTGCTTTCGGTCACGGCCGTGGTCCCGGCCACGGCGAGGCTCTGCCATTCTTGTCAGCACAAACCCCTCGAACAACCAGCAGCGACCCGTCAAAAACCCCTCAAGGAGGCAGCCCGTGGGCCACCCCTTCCCCATCCGTGAGATCGCCCGCCAGGCAGGGCTCAGCGAGGCCACCGTGGACCGGGTGCTGAACGACAGGGGCGGCGTCCGGGAGAGCACCGCCCGCGAGGTGGAGCGGGCCATCGCCGACCTGGACCGGCAGCGCACCCAGGTCCGGCTGGTGGGCCGTACCTTCATGGTCGACATCGTGATGCAGGCGCCCGAGCGGTTCACCACGGCCGTACGCGGCGCGCTGGAGGCCGAGCTGCCGGCCCTGCACCCGGCGGTGGTGCGCTCCCGGTTCCACTTCCGGGAGACCGGGCCGGTCGAGGAACTGGTGCGGACGCTGGACCGGATAGGCCGCCGCGGCTCGCAGGGCGTGATCCTCAAGGCGCCGGACGTCCCCGAGATCACCGCCGCCGTCGGGCGCCTCAGGTCGGCGGAGATCCCGGTCGTCACCCTCGTGACCGACCTGCCCGCCAGCGGAAGGCTGGCCTACGTCGGCAGCGACAACCGGGCCGCCGGCACCACCGCCGCGTACCTGATGGGCCAGTGGCTCGGCGACCGGCCCGGCAACGTCCTCACGAGCCTCAGCAGCGGCTTCTTCCGCAACGAGGAGGAGCGCGAGATGGGGTTCCGCAGCGCCATGCGGGCCAGGCACCCCGAGCGCACCCTGGTGGAGATCGCCGAGGGCCAGGGCCTGGACGCCACCCAGTACGACCTGGTCCGTGCCGCCCTGGAGCGCGACCCGGAGATCCGCGCCGTCTACTCGATCGGCGGCGGCAACATCGCCACCCTGCGCGCCTTCGCGGACCTGGACCGCGAATGCGCCGTGTTCATCGCCCACGACCTCGACCACGACAACACCCGCCTGCTGCGCGAGCACCGGCTGTCCGCGGTCCTCCACCACGACCTGCGCCAGGACATGCGCGAGGCCTGCCACCTGGTGATGCGCGCCCAGGGCGCCTTGCCCCCGGCCGGCCCGACCCTGCCCTCGGCGATCCAGGTGGTCACGCCCTACAACATGCCCGCGGCCACGACCCGCTGAGCGCGCCCCCGCCTCGCCGGGCCGCCTCAGAGGCTGATCGCGTAGGCCTTGCGCAGCGTCTCGTGCACCGTCCACGTCGTACGGTCGCCGGCGCGCAGCACGGCCATGTCGCCGGGGCCCACGGTGAACGTCGCCCCGCCCTCGACCTCGATCGTCGCCGAGCCGCTGACCACCACGAACAGCTCGTCCGCCTCGGTGTCGGTGACCACCCCCGGGGTGATCTGCCAGATCCCGCGGAGCTGCTTCCCGTCGGCCGACTCCCAGACCACCTTCCCGGTGACCTCGGGCGTGCCGGAGACGATCTGCGCCGGGTCGAGCGGGTCGGGTTCGAGTGCGGCGTCGGGGATGTGCAGGGCGAAGCTGTGCGTCGTCATACGGCGACCCTAGCGAGTCGGCCGCCGTCCCGGCCGTGGACAGGGTGTGCGGCATCCGGCCTGGTGGGAGGACACTTCGTCGGGCCGTGCCCGGTGGCGGCCGGGTCCGGCCCGGGTGATCGTGGAGGACATGCCCGACTCCCCGGCGGCCGTGGCTCAGCCGCGCGCGCACGACACCCGCGAGGCCGTCCTGTTCGGCGGGGTCTACGGCGCCGTGCTGGCCTGCTCGATGGTGGCCGCGCTCACCCAGTACGGCCACACCTCCGAGGCCAGCCGCCGCTACGACGCCCTCTGGCTCCTGGTCACCGCCTGCGCCTCCGCCCTGGCGCACGGCTACGCGCACTACATCGCCGAGCGGGCCCCGCACCAGCGCTGGGACGCGCTGCACACCCTGGCCGACGAATGGCCGCTGGTCACCGCGGTGCTGCCCACGGTCTTCCTGCTCGCGGGCGCCGGCTGGGGCTGGTGGCCGCCCAAGGGCGTCGAGTACCCGGCGTTCGTCCTGAACATCGTGATCCTCTTCGGCCTCGGGATCGTCACCGCCCGCTGGTCGGCGCGGAGTTGGCCGGCCACCGTGCTGATCGGCACGGTGGACGCGCTGCTCGGGGTGATCGTGGTGGTGGCGAACGCGTTCATCAAGTAGCCACGGTGAGCGGGCGCGGTGCGTGGCTGCGGTGAGCGGGCGCGGTGTGTGGCTGCGGTGTGTGGCTGCGGTTCATTGAACGGTGAACGGGTTTACGATCACCCAAGGGCACTGTTCCTCCGCGCAAGGAGCCGGCATGACCACCGAAGACGCAGTCACCGCAGAGGCCGTCGACAGTCTGCGGGGCACCGACGACCCCCGGCTGCGCGAACTGCTGACCGCGCTCGTCCGGCATCTGCACGCCTTCACGCGCGAGACCCGGCTGACCCAACGCGAGTGGGAGGCGGCGATCGCGTTCCTCACCGGGACCGGGCAGACCTGCACGGACACCCGGCAGGAGTTCATCCTGCTCTCCGACGTCCTGGGCCTGTCCATGCTGGTCGAGACGGTCAACGGGCACAGCGACCCCGGCAGCACCGAGTCGACCGTCCTCGGCCCCTTCCACATGACCGAGTCCCCGGTCCGCGAACCCGGCGCCGGCATCGACCTGATGGGCACCGGCGAACCCTGCGTGGTCAGCGGCGTCGTCCGCTCCGCCGACGGCACCCCGCTGCCCGGCGCGGTCCTGGACGTGTGGCAGGCCGACCCGCACGGCTACTACGACGTGCAGCAGCCCGACGTCCAGCCGCCCGGCAACGGCCGCGGCCTGTTCACCGCCGACGACGAGGGCCGTTTCCGGTTCCGGACCTGTGTGCCGAGCGCCTACCCGATCCCGACCGACGGCCCGGTCGGCGCCCTCCTCAAGGCCACCGGACGGCACCCCTACCGCCCCGCCCACATCCACTTCATCGTCTCGGCCGCGGGGCACGCGCCGGTCACCACGCACATCTTCGTCGCCGGCGGCGAGTACCTGGACTCCGACGCGGTGTTCGCCGTCAAGGAGAGCCTGGTCAAGGACTTCACCCCGACCGACGACCCCGCCCTGGCCGAGGAGTACGGCGTACCGAACCCGTTCCGGCACGCCCGCTTCGACCTGGCCCTGGAGCGCTCGTGAACCCCTTGGACTTCGTGTACGAGACCCGTCCCTCCCGAGTGGTCTTCCGACCCGGTGCCGCGTTCACCGCACCCGCCGAGGAGGCCCGGCACCTCGGTCTGCGGCGGCTCCTCGTGCTGAGCGGGGAGCGGGGCGCGCGGACGGCGCGGGCGGTCGCCGACTCGCTGGGGGACGCCTGCGCGGGGCTGCACACCGGCGCCCGGATGCACGTCCCCGCGGAGGTCGCCGACCGGGGTGTCGAGGCGGCCCGGGCCGCGGGCGCCGACGGCTGCGTGGCCGTCGGCGGCGGCTCGGCCATCGGCCTCGGCAAGGCCGTCGCGCTGCGCACCGGACTCCCGCTGATCGCCGTGCCCTCGACCTACGCCGGCTCCGAGATGACCCCGGTCTGGGGTCTGACCGAGCACGGCGTCAAACGCACCGGCCGCGACCCCGTCGTGCTGCCGCGCAGCGTCGTCTACGACCCTGAACTCACCCTCTCCCTGCCCGTCCCGCTCTCGGTGACCAGCGGGATCAACGCCCTCGCCCATGCCGTGGAGGCGCTCTACGCCCCCGACGGCTCGCCGCTGGTCGCGCTGATGGCCGAGGAGGGCGTACGGGCGCTGGCGGGCGCGCTGCCGGAGATCGCCGCGGCCCCGGACGCCGTACCCGCCCGCTCCCGCGCCCTGTACGGCGCCTGGCTGTGCGGGGCCTGCCTGGGCGTCACCACCATGGGCCTGCACCACAAGCTGTGCCATGTCCTCGGCGGCACCTTCGGCCTCCCGCACGCCGAGACCCACACCGTCGTCCTGCCGTACGCCCTCGCCTTCAACGCGCCCGCCGCCCCGGACGCGGCCGCCGCCGTCGCCCGGGCCCTCGGCGCGGCCGACGCCCCGGCCGCCCTCCAGGACCTGGCGGGCCGCCTCGGCGCACCGCGCTCGCTCGCCGGACTCGGCCTGAGGGAAGCGGACCTGGCGGTCGCCGCCGCCCAGGTCGCCGGGCAGCCGTACGCCAACCCGAGGCCGGTCACGGCCGACGACGCGCTGACCGTGCTGCGGGCGGCGTACGAGGGCGGCCCGGCCGGGGCGTGACGGCGGCGGACGCCTCGGGACGCCTGCCGGGCGATCCCGGCCACGCTCCTCGCGGCCGGGGACGGCGCCGGAGCCGAGAGGGCGGTCCTGCCGTCCGGGGTCGCGCCGCTGCGCCGGCGGACGGCCCGATCCGGCCGGATCCGCGCGCGGGCGCCGGCGGTCAGCCGCGGCTGCTCGTGGACATCGGCGGGGCGGACGCGTCGGCCTGGCGTAGTTCGGCGAGGAGGACGTTCTGTCCGTCGAGGAGTTCGGTGAGGATACGGCGGGCCGCGCGCAGGAGTTCGGCGACGTCTCCGCCGGCCAGTGCGTAGCGGACGGTGGAGCCCTCCCGGGTGGAGACCACGATGCCGGACCGGCGCAGGACGGCCAGTTGCTGGGAGAGGCTGGACGGCTCGATCTCGATGTCGGCGAGCAGATCCCGTACCGGGACGGGCCCGTGCTGGAGCAGTTCCAGGACCCTGATCCGGACCGGGTGCCCGAGCATGCGGAAGAAGTCCGCCTTGGCCTGGTAGAGGGGGACTTGCATGACCGCTCGCTCTCTGCCGGGACGGGTGGTGGCGCCGCGGTGCGGCGGCGCCTTGCGACACCGCCGCACTGGCCCTGTACGGCCGATCCTTGCCGTCAGGAGCCGTGCGCAGACATGAGTTGGGATCATGCTGATGTGGTCACTTGAAGAGGTTTTCACATCATGGGCGCACGAAGTCCCGAAACCTGGAGAGTCGCTAGACCTCCAGTTCCCCCTCGACCCGCTTCAGCTGGTGGCGGGCCATGGCCAGGTTCGAGCGCTCCTTGTCGAGCACCAGATAGAGGAACAGACCGTTCCCGCTGCGGCCGGTGATCAGACGGATGAGGTGGTACTGCTTCTCCAGCGTGATCAGGATGTCCTCGATCCGGCTCTTGAGGCCCAGTTCGCCCATCGTGCGCACCTTGGCCCGGATGACATCCGTGTTCCCGGCCGCCGCGACCGTCAGATCGAGGTCCTTGCCCCCGCCCAGTGTCCCCAGGGCCATACCGCTGGTGTAGTCGACGACCGCGGCTCCCAGCGACCCCTCCACCCCGGCCATCATTTCCTTCAGCGACACTTCCACGCTCGCCATACTGGCGCCTCCCCTTCGCATGCGGATGGCGGCGGACCGGCAGCCGCCGGTCCGCCCGATGCAGGGACCGTAGGTCGGCGGGCGCGACGCCGGGACGGCGTCTCCGGGTCTGACGCATGCTGGCCGATCAACTGCGTCACCCGTCCATTTGAGCGACGGAAATTGGTTCGATGATGAGCGAAGTTGACACTGCGCCCCGAGCCGGCCGTGGCCGCGCAGGGCACGGACGCCGCAGTCGGGACCACGGAGCGCAGCGCGGCCGCCGGGCGTGTCGTAGTTCCGACACGCCGCACCCGCCGACCGGATCCCGTCCCCGCCGAAACCGCGGACGGCCGGTCTCCGGGAAGGCGGCGTGCGGGGTGGCGTGTTCGTGCCGAGCCTGGGAGGAGTCCGGCTTCCGCGGCGCATACGGGACTCGGCAAATGGGCAGAAGTGCCCACTGTGAAAACCGAGTTGATCCGCATCCGGTCCGGATCCCGGTGTGCCGTGTGGTGTGGGGCCGTGTCGGGCCCGGACCCGGCACTCCGCGGCCCTGACGGCCGACCATGACTCCTGACGTCCGCCTGGTCCAGGACGGGACCGCCGGTGCGGGCGCGCACCCCGGCCGCGGCAGGGTCCCCCGTATTCGGGGACGGCTCGGTGCGGGGTCCGGCGCGGATCCGGCCGGGGCCGTTCTCGGTGTGCGCTCGCGCCGGCCGAACTGTGAAGATCCGTTCCCGGGAGCCGCCGACCGCCCGCTCCGTCACCGCCGCCCCGTGCGCACCCGACGGAATTCCGCCGAACACACCCTGATTGCAAGCCAGTTGGCAGAACCTGGACACCTCTGGTCGACGCCGGTCCCGGCAGCTCGGAGAACTCGCGTCATCGCAGGTCACAGGGCGCATCCCGGATCGCCGGAGCACCCTTGGGCAGTCGCCTGTCCGTTGACCCGTCTTCAAATAGCGAGCACAAATTCCACACAGCCCTCTCTTCAGACGGGCCCCGATGGTCTAGATTGACCGTGCTTCGCATGCTGGGACACGGGGCGACAAATGATGATCTATGGGTCAGGCGATGCGGGCGGCCAGTGGCCGCACCCGTGCCGTCGGCCGTGGGGGTGATCAACTCCTGGAGCCCGAGAGGGACTTCGGGTGCGGGGAGCACCCGCGGTATCCACGGGTTCCCGTGCACCTCGTGAGCATGGCAGGGCAGGCAGGTCCGCCGCGGCACGGGCGGGTTGTTCAAGCAGCGCTGAAGTAGCCGGGATGTCAAACGCGGAGGGCGGGGGCCGTCTGCGGGAGGAACAGCGCGGCGCGGGGAGCCGGGGGGCCTCCCGGGGGCGGAAGCGTACGGGAGGCGGGGGCCTCCCGGGGGGAGGAACGGTGTCAGGGCACCATGTCGAACCACTGGGAACCGGGGGGTTTCTGTGCGGCAGGGGGGACTAGTCGGCCCTTTTCCGCCGGCGCGCGGGCGTCTGGCGGACGGGGGAACCAGCAGGCCGGCGATCGAGTGGGAGCAGCGGTACCGGCGTACCGTGATCATCAGCGATACCGTCGCCACCGCCATCGTGGTGGCGGGCATCGGCGAGTTCTTCGGGGCCCGGGACGCGGCCAACTGGCACGAGAAGTGGGGGATTCTCGCTTTCGGCACCGAACTGCTGGTGCTGTCGGCGCTCGTGGTGGGCCGGTCGTGGGCTCCGGCCGTGCTCGGCCAGGGCGCCGAGGAATTCCGGCGGCTCGGACGCTCGCTGTTCGCGGCGACCGTCGTCCTGGCGCTGGGCGGGATCGCCCTCACCTCACGCAACATCAAACTCTGGATCTTCGTCGCGATTCCCGCGATCGGGCTCGTCACCATGACCGCGCGGTACCTGCTCCGCCTCGATCTGCACAGACGGCGCAAGGACGGCCGGTGCCTGAGACCGGTGCTCGCCGCCGGCAGCCCGGCCACCGTGGGCGACCTGGTCACCCGGACCCGCAAGTTCCCGCACATCGGCTGGCGGGTGGAGGCGGTGTGCACGACGGACGGCCGCGGGCTCGACGGTGACGAACTGGACGGCGTCCCGGTCGTCGGCGGGCTGGCGGACGTCGCCAAGCACGTCCGCCACGACGGCTACCGCGTCGTCGCGGTGACACCGGACCCGTACTGGACGCCGGACCGGTTGCAGCGGCTGGCCTGGAACCTCGAAGGCAGCGACGCCGAGATGGTCGTGGCCCCGGTGCTGATGGAGGTGGCCGGCCCGCGGCTGCACGTCGACGCGGTGCTCGGGATCCCGCTGCTGCGGGTCAGCCTGCCGACCTTCACCGGCGGCCGCCGGGCGATCAAGGAAGTCGTCGACCGGGTGGGCTCGGCGGTCCTGCTCATGCTGTTCGCACCGCTGATGGCGGTCGTCGCACTGCTCGTGCTGGCGGACAGCCGGGGCGGTGCCTTCTACCGGCAGCGCAGGGTCGGCAAGGACGGCCGGGAGTTCACGATCCTCAAGTTCCGCACCATGGTCGTCGGGGCGCACCGGGCACGCGCCGAGCTGGCCGACCGCGACGAGGGCGCGGGACTGCTGTTCAAGGTCCGCCGGGACCCACGGGTGACCCGGGTGGGAGCCGTGCTGCGCCGGTACTCGATCGACGAACTCCCGCAGCTCTTCAACGTGCTCACCGGAGCGATGTCACTCGTCGGCCCGCGGCCGCCGCTGCCGGAGGAGTGCGCCGCGTACGACCCGGACATCCGGCGGCGGCTGCTGGTCAAGCCCGGGCTCACCGGGCTGTGGCAGATCAGCGGACGCAGTGACCTGCCGTGGGAGGAGGCGGTCCGCCTCGACCTGCGGTACGTGGAGGACTGGTCGCTCGCCCTCGACACGGTGATCCTGTGGAAGACGATGCGAGCGGTGCTGCACGGGCAGGGGGCCTACTGATGCGCGGGGGGGCTGCGGCTCAAGGGTCCCGCCGACGCGCGGACCGCAGGCCACAAGGGCCTGCCTGGGGGGAGGGACGAGTCATGAGAGTCAGCGTTTTCGGGCTCGGCTACGTGGGCTGCGTATCAGCCGCGTGCCTGGCCGGCATGGGTCACGAGGTCATCGGGGTGGACGTCAACCAGGTGAAGGTCGACCTGGTCAACGACGGCAAGGCTCCGGTGGTGGAGGAACGTATCGGCGAGCTCATCGCGGAGGTCGTGGGGACCGGGGCGCTGCGCGCCACCCGCGACGTCCGCGAGGCGATCGCCGGCAGCGACGTGTCGCTGGTCTGCGTGGGCACCCCGTCGGAGCCCAACGGCAGCCTGTGCACCACGTACCTGGAGCGGGTCACCGAGGAGATCGGCGCCGCGCTGGCCGAGGGGGCCGGGAAGGGGGGCCGGCACACCGTCGTGTTCCGCAGCACCATGCTCCCGGGCACCTGCCTGAACCTGCTGGTGCCGATCCTGGAGAAGACCGTCGGCGGCACGGCAGGGGTGGACTTCGGGGTCGCGGTCAACCCGGAGTTCCTGCGCGAGGGCACGAGCGTGCGGGACTTCTTCGACCCGCCCAAGACCGTCGTCGGCGAACTCGACGCCGCGAGCGGCGACGCGGTGCTCGCGCTGTACGAGAGCCTGCCCGGCGAGGTGTTCCGGGTGCCGGTCCCGACGGCCGAGGCGATCAAGTACGCGGACAACGCGTTCCACGGCCTCAAGATCGGCTTCGCCAACGAGCTGGGCGCGGTCTGCCAGGCGCTCGGGGTGGACTCGCACCAGGTGATGGACGTGTTCCTGGCCGACCGCAAGCTGAACATCAGCCCCGCCTACCTGCGGCCGGGCTTCGCCTTCGGCGGCTCCTGCCTGCCCAAGGACCTGCGCAGCCTGGTGCACGCGGCCCAGCGGGCCGACGTCTCGGTCCCCATCCTCGCCCACGTGCTGACCTCCAACTCCGACCATCTGCAGCGCGCGGTGGACCTGGTCGAGCGCACCGGGAAGCGCCGCGTGGGGATGTTCGGGCTGTCCTTCAAGCCCGGCACCGACGACCTCCGCGAAAGCCCGCTCGTCGAGCTGGCGGAGCGGCTCTTCGGCAAGGGCTACGACATCAAGATCTATGACGCCAACGTGAGCCTCTCCCGCCTGCTCGGCGCGAACCGCGAGTACATCGAGAGCCGGCTGCCGCACCTCGCGCAACTCCTCGCGGACTCCGTGGAGGAGGTGCTCGACCACGCCGAGGTGTGCCTGGTCGGGACCAAGGAGCCGGCCGTGCTGGCGGCGCTGCCGCACGGCGAAGGACCCGTGATCGTCGACCTCGTCCGCCTTCCCGACGCCGAGACGCGCCGGACCGAACCGGGGTACATGGGCCTTGCTTGGTAACGCAACAGGCGGCGCCGGGACCGACCGGCGTGCGCTGATCCTGGTGGAGAACCTGTCGGTGCCGTTCGACCGGCGGGTGTGGCAGGAGTGCACGACGCTGCGCGACGCGGGCTGGACGGTGGACGTCATCTGCCCGCAGGGCAGCAAACGCGACACGGAGCCGGAGGCGGAGATCGACGGCGTGCGGATCCACCGCTACCCGTTGCGCGCGGCCACCGGAGGACCGGCCGGGTACCTCAAGGAGTACGGATCGGCGCTCTGGCACACGGCCCGGCTGGCCCGCAAGGTCGGCCCGGTCGACGTCGTCCACGCCTGCAACCCGCCCGACCTGCTGTTCCTGCCGGCGCTGTGGCTGAAGCGGCGCGGCGCACGGTTCGTCTTCGACCAGCACGACCTGGTACCCGAGCTGTACCTCTCCCGGTTCGGCCGCGGCGAGGACCTGCTCTACCGCGCCGTCCGCGCACTGGAGCGGTGGACCTACCGGGCCGCGGACATCGTCCTCGCCACCAACGAGAGCTACCGGGACGTGGCGATACGGAGGGGCGGCCGGCGGCCGGAGGACGTCTTCGTGGTGCGCAGCGCACCCGCCGTCGAACGGTTCCAGCCGGTGCCGCCCGAGCCGGAGTTGAAGCGCGGCAAGCCGCATCTGCTGTGCTACCTCGGCGTCATGGGCCCGCAGGACGGCGTCGACTACGCCCTGCGCGCCCTCGCGAAGCTCCGCGACGACCTCGGCCGGACCGACTGGCACGCGGTGTTCGTCGGCTCCGGCGACGCCTTCGACGCGATGGTGGAGCTGTCCCGGCAGCTCGGGCTCGGCGACCAGGTGCAGTTCACCGGGCGCATTCCGGACGCCGACCTGGTGCGCTACCTGTCCACCGCGGACGTCTGCCTCTCTCCCGACCCGTGCAATCCGCTCAACGACGTGTCGACCATGAACAAGGTCCTGGAGTACATGGCGATGGGCCGGCCGATCGTCTCGTTCGACCTGAAGGAAGCGCGCGTCTCCGCCGGCGAGGCCGCCGTCTACGCGGCCGACGACGACGAGGCCGAGTTCGCCGGGCTCGTCGCGCAGCTCCTCGACGACCCGGACCGGCGGGCCCGGATGGGCAAGATCGGCCAGGAGCGGGTCGGCGGCCCGCTTTCCTGGCGCAACTCGCAAGCGTCGCTGCTTGCTGCCTACGCAGCCGCCTGCCGTGACCACACCCCGGTGTCGGCGGCCGATCAGGTTCGAACAGGGAAGAGGCAGCGCAGTTGAGCGAGGAATCGATACGTCTGGTCACCATCGGGCGGATATTCCGCCGGCGCTGGCGGTTTCTCGCCGTCCTCGCCGTCGCGGGAGGGCTCGTCGGCTACGGCGCCTCGGTGGTGTTCCCACCGACCTACACGACGTCGGCGTCGGTCCTGCTGCCGGGGCAGTGGGAGGAGCGTGAGCTGCTCACCCAGGTCGACATCGCGACCAGTTCGACGGTGGTCGACCGCGCGGCCGCCACGCTCCGCTGGAAGGACGTCAGCGATGCCGAGCTGCGGGGCCAGGTGACCGCCTCGGCCGCCGACGGGAACATCATCAAGATCTCGGGCACCGCCGACTCCCCGCGGCGCGCGCAGCAGCTCTCCGACCAAGTGGCCCAGCAGTTCGTCAAGTTCGCCTCGCGGATCGCGGGCGGCGGCACCGACTCCGCGGCGGCCACGGAGTCCGAGGCGCTGCGCAAGCAGGTCGAGGAGGCCAACCGCCGCATCACCGAGCTGGCCGACGCGGCCGATCCGGGGCAGACCGTGGAGGGCGTGCAGGCCCGGACGGAGCTCGAGAAGCTGAGCACCTCGCTGGAGGAGGCCATGACGAAGCTGGACGAGGCCAACCCGGCGACCAACAAGGCCGGCATGGTCGTCATGGGACCGGCGGCCCGTCCGACCGGCCAGGCGCCGCCGACGAGGGTCCAGCTCGTCGGCGCCGGAGCGCTGCTGTTCCTCCTGCTCGCGGTCGTCGGCCACCTCGCCGCCGCACGCATGAACCGCCGGCTGCGCACCGAACCGGAGATCACCGCGGCGCTGGGCGCGGCGCTGCTGGGCACCGTGGAGGTGCCCGACGGAGGGCGCGGCGCGCACCGGCCGGAGGACGGCGCCCGGCGGAGCCGGCTCCGCCGGCTGCTCGGCGCCGACACCCGGTGGGACCTGCCGACCCCGCCGAGGTCCGACGACGAGGCCGCCCGGCGGATCCGCTACCGGCGGGTCTGCACCCGCCTCCGGGACCAACTGCCCGCCCCCCGGCGGCTGCTGGTGGTCGTACCGGACGGCGACGGGATCGCCCGCCGGGCCGCCGGACAGCTCGCCGCCGAGGCCAAGGGCGATCCGCAGCTGCGGGTGGTGGAGGTCTCGGCGGACCGGCCGATCGTGCCGGACCGCGACACCGAGTCCGGCGCCCTCGTCGTCCTCAGCGCGGGCAGCTGGACCGCGGAGGAACTCGCCGGTATCGCCGAGGCGTGTGCGGACGGCCGGCACGAGATCCTCGGCATCGTCGTCGCCGACCCGGTCCGCGCCCGGGAGACACGGCCCGTCGGCCGGCCTCCGGACGACGCCACCCTCGCACTCGCGGTTCGCGGCCAGGCCACAGGAGGTTCAGCGTGACGACCAGCACGACCGCGGAGTCGTCGGCCGCCGGTCCGCTTCTCGACCTTCAGGCCCTGGTGGTGGCGGTGCGCAGGCGCCGCCGCCTCTGGTACGCCACGGCGCTCCTCGGCCTGCTCGGGGGCTCCGGGCTGGCGGTCGCGATGCCGCCGGCGCCGACCGCGGTGACCGAAGTGCTGGTCGCGCACGAGGCGGACCAGCCGAACGACACCGGAACGCTGATCCGCACCGACGTTCAGCTGCTGCAGACCACGCAGATCGCCGGCAAGGCCCTGCAGGCCCTCAAGTCCCGGGAGAAACCCGAGGACTTCCTGCAGGAGTACCGGGGCACCGGACTGACCAACAACCTGCTGCAGATCACCGTGACCGGCGACACCGACGCCCAGGCGGTGGCCCGGGCCAAGGCGCTGGCCGACGCGTTCGTCGCGGACCACGTGCAGCGGATGCAGCGGACCGCACAGGCCGAGGCCCAGGCCCTGATCGACCAGCGTGACCGCATGCGGGACGAACTCGCGCAGGTCAACAAGGAGATCGGAAACCAGTCCGCGGACAGCGACCCGAAGGCGTCGGCGACCCTCGAATCGCTCTTCGCCCGCCGTGCCGAACTCAACTCGCGCATCTCCGACTTCGACGAGCGCGCCGCGGACGCGCGGACCGGCGCGCCCCAGGTCGTCGCCGGCACGCAGATCGTGGACACCCCGCGCGCGCTGCGGCACTCCCTGCCCAAGACCGTCGCCACCGACTCCGCGATCGGCCTCGTCCTCGGGCTCTTCCTCGGGCTCGCACTGGCCGCGGTCGGCACGGTGGTGGCGGACCGCCCCGTGCTGCGCCGGGACATCTCGGCGAACCTGGGCGCCTCGGTCATCGCGGAGCTGCCCCGCCGCAGGAGCAGGCCGTGGCAGCGCCGGCGGACCCGGCTCACCCGCGAACGGCTCACCGCGGCCCTGGCCCGCACCGTGCGCGGCTCCACAGAACCGGTGTCGCTGCTGGAACTGGGCTCTGCGCGCGCCACGAGCGCGATCGCCCTGGACCTCGCCAGGGCCCTGGCGGCGGAGGGGCCGGTGACCGTCGTCGACGCGCTGCCCGGCCGGCAGCTGGCGGGCCGCCGCCAGAAGCCGGGCGACCCGACCGTGGTCGGCGCCGAGCAGGCCACGACCGCGTCGCCCCAGGAACGCAGGATCGGCGTCGGCTCGGTGGCGCCCGGCACGGCGTGGACCGACCTCCGGTACCTCGGCACCCAGACGGTGCTCGTGGTGCGGGCCGGACACGGCAGCGCCGCCTGGCTGCACACCGTGGCCCGGCAGCTCGCGGACCAGCGCATCCCGGTGATCGGAGTGGTGCTGATCGACCCCGACCCGCGGGACCGGACCGACGGCACCCTCTGGGACGGGCTGCAGACCGCGCTGCGCGGCCGGAGCGAGCGCCCGGCCACCCAGGCGGGGACGGAGCGGCCGACCACGCAGCCGGGGACCGAGCGGTCGGCCACGCAGCCGGGGACGGGCCGGCGGCGGACCGACCGGCAGCCGGTGTGGGCCGCCCGGGGCCCGGAGAACGAACAGGAGGTGCGCTAGCACATGTGCGGCATCGCAGGCACCTACCGATGGCCGGACGGAAAGATCGTCACCGACCGGCTCACCGACACCCTCGCCCACCGCGGCCCGGACGGCTCGGGCCGGTACAGCCACCCCGTCGGCGACGGCGAGGTGCACCTCGGCCACCGCAGGCTGGCCATCATCGACCTGTCCGACACCGGCGCCCAGCCGATGGCCTCGGACGGCCTCGTCCTGACCTACAACGGCGAGCTGTACAACGCGCCCGAACTCCGGGCGGAGCTGGAGGCCACCGGGGTGCGCTTCCGCGGCACCTCCGACACCGAGGTGCTCCTGGAGGCCTGGCGGCGCTGGGGCACGGACTGCCTGCCCCGGCTGCGCGGCATGTTCGCGTTCGGCGTCTTCGACGAGCGCACCGGCGACCTGGTGCTCGCCCGCGACCAGCTCGGCATCAAGCCGCTGTTCCTGCTCCGGCGCGGCGGCGGCCTGGTGTTCGCCTCCGAACTCAAGGCGCTCTCCGTCGCCACCGGCCGGTCGCTGCAGGTGGACGACGCGGCGCTGGTGGCCTCGCTGCTCTACTACTGGGTGCCGGACTCACGGTGCGCGTTCCGCGAGGCGGAGAAGCTGGAGCCGGGCAGCTGGCTGCGGTGCCGGCCCGACGGCCGGGTGGAGCGCGGCCGGTTCTGGAACCTGAAGGACGTCGCCGCCGAAGGGCGGGCGCGGGCCCTGGCCGGTGAGACGCCGGACCTGGCCGCCGTCGTCGAGGAGTCGACCCGGCGCCACCTGCTCTCCGACGTCCCCGTGGCGACCTTCCTCTCCGGCGGCCTCGACTCCAGCTACCTGACCGCGCTGGCGGCCCGCCACCAGCCGGGGATCTCCGCCTACACGATCGGGTTCCGCGCCGAGGACGCGAAGTTCGAGGCGATGCCGGACGACCTGCGCTACGCCCGGCAGGTCGCCGGGCAGTTCGGCGTCGACCTGCACGAGATCGAGATCGCGCCGAACGTCCTCGACCTGCTGCCGCGGATGACGTACCACCTGGACGAGCCGATCGGCGACCCCGCCGCGATCAACACCTACCTGATCTGCATGGCCGCACGCGAGGCCGGGGTGAAGGTGATGCTCTCCGGGATGGGCGCGGACGAGCTGTTCGCCGGGTACCGCAAGCACCTGGCCAACCTGATCGCGCTGCGCTACCAGCGGGTCCCGCGGCCCCTGCGGCGCGGGGTGTCCGCGGCCGTGGACCGGCTGCCGGTCGCCAGCAGCCGCCGCGGGTACCGCTCGGTGCGCTTCGCCAAGCGGTTCCTCTCCTTCGCCGACCTGCCGGAGGAGACCGCCTTCCGGCGCAGCTACACCATGTACGACCAGGACGAGCTGCTCGCCCTGCTCGATCCGGACCTGGCCGGGACGGTCGAGGACGTGCTGACCGAGCACGCGGACGTCTACGCGGACAACGAACTGGACGACTTCGTCAACCGCATGTGCCTCACCGACGCCCGGATGTTCCTGCCGGGCCTGAACCTCACGTACACGGACCGCTCCAGCATGGCCGCCTCCACCGAGGTCCGCGTGCCGTACGTGGACGTCGAGGTGGTCAGGGCCGCGTTCGCGGTGCCCGGCGACCGCAAGATCGTCGGACGGCAGGGCAAGGCCGTCCTCAAGGAGGCGGCCACCTCGATCCTGCCCCGGGAGATCGTGTACCGGCCCAAGGGCCTGTTCAGCGCCCCGCTGCGGGCCTGGATGAGCCGGGACCTGGCACCGCTGGTACGCGAGGTGGTCAACGACGGCGAGCTCGTCCGCTCCGGGTTCCTGCGCCGCGACGCGCTGGCACGCATGGTCGCCGAGGACGCCGCCGGGCAGCAGGACTACTCGAAGCATCTGTGGCACGTACTGACCCTTGAGTACTGGTATCGGGACGCGACCGCTGGGTCCGGCCAGAGCACTCGGTTGACAGCTTAGGAATCTGAGGAGTTCGGGTGAAGCAGGTTGTACAGAACTACAAGAGCGGCGAGCTGGCGGTGCTCGACGTTCCGGTGCCGGGGTGCAAGCCGGGCGGTGTGCTGGTCCGCAGCGCCTACTCGCTGATCTCCACCGGCACCGAGCTCATGAAGGTGTCCGAGGCCGGCATGTCGATGCTCGGCAAGGCCCGCTCCCGTCCCGACCAGGTGGCCAAGGTCATGCAGAGCGTGGCCACCAACGGGCTGCCCGCCACCTACCGCAAGGTGATGGGCAAGCTGGACTCCTACACGCCGCTGGGCTACTCGCTGTGCGGGGTGGTCGAGCAGGTCGGCGCCGGGATCGACGACGTGAAGGTCGGCGACCTCGTGGCCTGTGCCGGCAACGAGCACGCGCTGCACGCCGAGCTGAACTGGGTGCCGAAGAACCTCTACACCCCGGTGCCGGACGGCCTCGCGCCGCGGCACGCCGCCTTCGGCACCGTCGGGTCGATCGCGATGCAGGGCGTCCGCCAGGGCGAACCCCAGCTCGGCGAGGTGGCCCTGGTCATCGGCCTCGGCCTGATCGGGCAGCTGGTGGTCCAGCTCCTGACCGCCGCGGGAGTCCGCGTCGTCGGCGCCGACCCGGACCCGTCCCGCTGCGAACTCGCCGAGCGGCTGGGCGCCGTGGCCTGCGGCGACCCCGCCTCCGCGGCCGTGGAGACCGCGGTCGCCGAACTCACCGACGGGCACGGCGTGGACCAGGTGTACCTGGCCGCCGGCGGCGGCAGCAACCAGCCCGTCGAGCTGGCCGCCCGGCTCTGCCGGGACCGCGGCCGGGTCGTCGACATCGGCAAGTGCCGCCTGGACCTGCCGTGGAACGCGTACTACGAGAAGGAACTCGACGTCCGGTTCTCGCGGTCGTACGGCCCCGGGCGCTACGACCCGGAGTACGAGCTGGAGGGACGCGACTACCCGATCGGCTATGTGCGCTGGACCGAGCGCCGCAACCTGGCGTGCTTCCTCGACCTCGTCGCCCGCGGCCGCGTCGACGTGGAGCCCCTGGTCTCCCATGTCGCCGACTTCGACGACGCCGTCGAGACGTACCGGCGGCTGAAGGACGGCGAACTGAAGGCCGTGGCCGTGCTGTTCCGGTACCCCGAACAGGCGACGGAAGCGGTGGAGGGCGAGGCCGAGCCCCCGTCGGTGGCGGTGCCCGCGGTGCGCCGCGGCGGGGGAGCGCCCGCCCCGGCCCGGGCCGGCAACTCGTCGGTGCGCCTCGCGTTCGTGGGCGCGGGGAACTACGCGACGTCGATGCTGCTGCCGCACCTGGCCCAGCGCGACGGCGTCGAGCTGGCGACCGTCGTCTCCACGACGGCGCTCTCCGCGGCTAACGCGCAGCGGAAGTTCGGCTTCGGCGAGGCGACCACCGACCTCGACGCCGTACTCGGCGACAAGTCGATCGACGCGGTGTTCGTGGTCACCCGGCACAGCTCGCACGCCGAACTGACCCGCAGGGCACTGCTGGCCGGCAAGACGGTGTTCGTGGAGAAGCCGCTGGCCCTCACCGAGGACGAACTGGCCGGCGTGCTCGCGGCGGTGGAGGAGTCCGGCAACGACCGGCTCCAGGTCGGCTTCAACCGCCGGTTCGCCCCGCTGCTTCAGGAGGCCAAGGAGCGGTTCGGCGCCCGGACCGGTCCGGCGAGCCTGCGCTACCTGGTCAACGCCGGACGGCTGCAGCACGGCAGCTGGTACCTCCAGCAGGGCACCGAGGGCTCCCGGTTCGCCGGCGAGGGCGGCCACTTCATCGACACGGCGAGCTGGCTGCTGGAGGCCGACCCGGTGTCCGTCTACGCGGTCGCCTCCTCCGGCAACGACGACCTGCAGGTCGTACTGCGCTACCCGGACGGGTCCACGGCCACCGTCAGCTACGTCACCACCGGCGCCCCCGGCTTCCCGAAGGAGACGCTGGACCTGGTCGCGGACGGCAAGGTGCTGCGGCTCGACGACTTCGTCCGGGCCTCGGTCTACGGCCGCAAGCGGTGGGTGAGTTCGCGGCTGCCCAAGGCCCGGGACAAGGGCCAGAACGCCGAACTGGCCGCGTTCATCAAGGCCGTGCGCACCGGCGGACCGATGCCGGTGCCGCTCGAATCCCTGGTCGCGACCACGGCCGCCACCCTCGCCGTGCAGGCCGGCCTGGCCGGCGGCGCGCCGGTGACGTTGGCGAGGCCGTGATGACCATGAGCGCAGGGTGGTACCTGCGACGGCTGTCCCGGATGGGGCCGCGGGAGATCGCGGGCCGGGCGGGCGACACCGTGCGCAGACGCCGCTGGCGGTCCGCACGGCCGGACTGCCCGAAGGTGACCGGCGCCCGGTTCACCGCCGTACTCCCCGCCGGGACGATCGCCGCGGTGCCGCCGGACGCCGCGAAACGCCTGGTCGCCGAGGCGGACCGGCTGATGTACGGGCACGTCGAGTACTTCGGGGTGGTCCGCGACGACCTCACCGACCCGGACTGGTGGTGCGACCCGAAGACCGGGCGCCGGGCCCCGTGGGGCTACGCCTTCGACGTGCCCTACCGCGACGAGGACACGGTCGGGGACATCAAGCAGATCTGGGAGCCGTCCCGGCACCAGTACCTCACCGTGCTCGCCGCCGCCTACGCGGTCACCGGGAACGAGCGGTACGCCGAGCGCGTGGCCGAGCACCTGCGGTCGTGGTGGACGGCCAACCCGCCGCTGCGGGGCGTGCACTGGATCAGCGGCATCGAGCTGGGCATCCGGCTGCTGTCCTGGGTGTGGATCCGCCGGCTGCTCGACGACTGGCCGGGCGCGGCCGGGCTGTTCGAGGAGAACCCGGTGGCGCAGAACCAGATCTGGCACCACCAGCGCTGGCTGGCCGCCTTCCCCAGCCGGGGCTCCTCGGCGAACAACCACGTCATCGCCGAGGCCGCCGGACAGCTCGCGGCGGCCTGCGCGTTCGGCTGGTTCCCCGCCTCGGCGCGCTGGCGGGCCGACGCGCTGCGGTCGCTGGAGCGGCACCTGCGGAGCAACACCTTCCCCTCCGGGATCAACCGCGAACTGGCCAGCGAGTACCACGGCCTCGTGCTGGAACTCGGCCTGGCCGCGGTCGCCGAGGCGGACGCCGCGCGCGTCCAGGTCCCGCCGTCCGTCCGGCTGGTGCTGCTGCGGATGACCGACGCCCTCGCGGCCGTCGTGGACAACCGGCTGCGGCCGCCGCGCCAGGGGGACGCCGACGACGGGCACGGCCTGGTCGTGGACGGCGCGGGCACCGACCGCTGGGCCTCACTGCTCGCCACCGGCGACGCCGTGTTCGGCCGCCTCGACTGGTGGCCTGCGGTGACCGGCACCGACGTGCGCACCCCGCTGCTGGCCGCGCTCATCCGGCCGTACGCGAAAGACGGCACCGCACCCGCCGTGTCCCGCCCGGCAAGCCGGCCCGCCCACTTCGCCGACGCGGGGCTCACCGTGCTGCGCGGTCCGGGAGAGATCTGGTGCCGCTGCGACGGCGGTCCGCACGGCTTCCTGTCCATCGCCGCGCACGCCCACGCGGACGCGCTGTCCGTGGAGGTACGGCACGACGGGGTCGAGGTGCTCGCAGACCCGGGGACGTTCTGCTACCACGGGCAGCCCGCCTGGCGGCAGTACTTCCGGTCGACCCTCGGCCACAACACGCTGCAACTGGACGGCGCCGACCAGTCCGTCTCCGGCGGCCCGTTCCTGTGGACCCGGCAGGCCCGCACCCGCGTCCTGGCCGCGGACCCGGCCGGCGAGGACGTGGCCCGCTGGTGTGCCGAGCACGACGGGTACGAGGGCTCCGTGCACCGCCGCCGGGTGGAGCTGACGGCCGCGAGCCGGGAGCTGACGGTGGTCGACGAGGTGCGCGGCCCGCGCCGGACCGTGCGGCTGGCGTTCCACCTCGGTCCGGAGATCGCCGCGGACCTGGTGGGGAACCGGGCGGTGCTCACCTGGATCCGGGACGGCGAGGGGCGTTCCGCGGTGCTCGACCTGCCCGGGCAGCTGTCCTGGCGGGCGCACCGCGGCGAGACCGACCCGCCGCTCGGCTGGTACTCCGCGGGCTTCGGGCGCAAGGAACCCACCACGACGCTGATCGGCACCGGCACCAGCCCCGCCGCCGGTGCGGGCGGGTTCACCACCGTGCTCAGGTTCGGCGGCTAGGGGGCACGTGGTGATCAAGAGGCGGCACTGGGCGACGGCGGCGGCACCGCTGGCGCTGGCCCTGCTGACGGCGACCGGCTGCGACAGCACGTCGGGCGCCCGGGCAACGGCGCCGACCGCCGCACCCTCCACGTCCACCTCCGCGGCCCGGGCCGTGGCCCGGGTGTGCGCCAACCCCGCGGCCGGGCCGGCGAAGGCGCCGGCGGGCGCGGTGACGGTCGACCCCTCGGTCGTCGGCGACCTGGCGACGAAGACCAGGAACAGCCCGGCGAACACCACGTTCTGGCTCCGGCCGGGCAAACACCGGCTCGCCCCCGACCGCTACGCCCAGGTGATCCCCAAGAAGGGGGACCGCTACCTCGGTGCGCCGGGCGCGGTGCTCGACGGCGGGAAGAAGAACCAGTACGCGTTCACGGGCACCGCCCCCGACGTCACCATCCGCTACCTGACCGTGCAGCATTTCGTCGCACCGCAGAACGAGGGCGTGGTCAACCACGACTCGGCCGACGGGTGGGTGATCGAGCACGCCACGATCCAGGACAACTCCGGGGCGGGCCTGATGGCCGGCGCCCGCCAGCGGGTTCGCTTCAGCTGCCTGCGCGACAACGGACAGTACGGAATGAACGCCTACAAGGGCGGCGGCGGCATCAGAGACCTCGTCGTCGAGGGCAACGAGATCGTGGGCAACAACACCGACGACTGGGAACGGCGCCAGCAGGGCTGCGGCTGCACCGGAGGCATCAAGTTCTGGGCCGTCGACGGCGCGGACATCCGGGGCAACTGGGTGCACGACAACCGCGGAGCCGGGCTGTGGGCGGACACCGACAACAACGACTTCCTCATCGAGAACAACGTGCTCGACTCCAACGACGGTGCCGCGCTGATCTACGAGACCAGCTACAACGCGGTCATCCGGAACAACACGGTCCGGCGGAACAACTGGGTCGAGGGCCGCAGGTACGCCGACCGCGGCGACAACTTCCCGTACGCCACGGTCTACCTGTCCGAGTCGGGCGGCGAACCACGGGTCCGGGCCCGCACCGACAAGATAGAGATCTACCGGAACGTGCTGGAGAACAACTGGTCCGGGATCACCCTGTGGGAGAACGCCGACCGGTTCTGCAACAGCCCGGCCAACACCTCGTCCGGCGACTGCACGCTGCTGGTGAAGAACGCCGCCCGCTGCGCCGCACCGGCCATCGACAAGGCACCGCTCTACGCCGACTGCCGGTGGAAGACCCAGCGCGTGGACATCCACGACAACCGGTTCGTGCTCGACGAGTCCGTGGTCAGGTGCACCGAGATGTGCGACCGCATGGCGGTGCTGTCCAACTACGGGACGTATCCCGACTGGTCGCCGTACAAGGGCGAGAAGGTGGCCGAGGCGATCACGCACAAGCAGGACAACCGCTGGCACCGCAACGTCTACGTCGGTCCGTGGGAGTTCGTCGCCTACGACCCGAGCCGGGTGCTCGACTTCGACGAGTGGCAGGGCCCCGACTACCGGCAGGACGCGGGCAGCACCCTCGATCCAGGGGCCGGTGGCTGAGATGGACAAACCGATGAACAAGTCGATGAATATGCCTACGAACTCGCCTACGAACTCGCCTACGAACACGTCGGGGAACACGTCGGCGAACGCGGAGGCGAGCAGGCGGCCGGACGCGTCGCCCGGCGCCGGGCCGGGCTCCGCCGGCACCCCGAGGATCGTCGGGATCGTCTGGGGACTGCTGGTCCTCAACACGCTCGGCTCCGCCGGGGCGAAGACCATCGTCCCGCTGCCGCGCTCCCTCATCCAGATGGTCACCATGGGCGCCCTGGTCGCCGCGTTCGCGCTGGCGCTCGCGGTCAATCTCCGGCTCCGCATCCGGCCCAGCGCCTACCTGCTCCTGCTCACCCTGCTGCTGGTGACGAGCGTGATCTCCAGCGCCAACCTGGAGTCCGGGTTCGGCGCGCTGTTCCGCTGCTTCCGGCTCACGCTCTTCATCGGCACGCTGTGGCTGCTCAGCCGCTGGTGGGACGGCAGCCTGACGTTCGTCCGGTACCACATCCGGGCGTACTTCGCGGTGCTCGGATCGGTGGCCCTCGGCCTGGTCGTCTCACCGGGCGCGGCCCTGCCCGACCTCTACGGCGGACGCCTGGTCGGCGCGCTGTGGCCGCTCACCCCGCCGCAGATCGGGCAGTACGCGGCGGTGATCATCGGGCTCACCGCGCTGCTCCTGCTGGGCCGCCGGACCGACCGGAAGAGCGCCGCGGTGGTCATCGTGCCGTCCTTCGTGCTGCTCGCGCTGACCCATACCCGCACGGCCACGCTCGGCCTGCTGCTCGGATTCGCGCTGGCGATCGGCTCGCTCATCCTGACCAGCGCGGCCGCCCGCAAGTTCTTCAGCTGGGCGGTGCTGCTCGGCGTGGTGGCCGCGGTCGGGTTCGCCTCCGCCCTGCAGACGTGGTTCCTGCGCGGACAGAGCAAGGAGAACTTCTCCAGCCTCACCGGCCGGGCCAAGGTCTGGGACGCCCTCCTTGCCGCACCCCGGACCACCTCGGAGAAGTTCCTCGGCGTGGGCCTGGGCGACAAGTCGTTCGGCGGGCTGCCGATCGACAACAGCTGGCTGGCCGTCTACAACGAGCAGGGTCTGGCCGGTGTCACTCTGGTCGCGATCATCATCGTCGTCCTCGGCGGTGTCGCGTTGCTGCGGCCGCCGTCGCTGCAGCGGGCCTGCGCGATCTTCCTGATCAGCTACTGCGCGATCGCCTCGTACACCGAGGCCGGTCTCGGCGACGCCTCGCCCTATCTGCTGCATCTGGCGCTGGCCGCCTCGCTGCTGGCGTCGCCCGCCGCGACGGCCCCCCTTCCGGCGCCCGAACTCCCCGGCCGACCGGAGGTGACCTGACCATGCACGTCCTCGTGGTGCACAACCGCTACGGCTCGGCGCAGCCGAGCGGGGAGAACAAGGTCGTCGACCAGGAGGTGGAGCTGCTGCGGGCGGCCGGCCACCGGGTCGAGGTGTTCGAGCGGCGCAGCGACGACATCGCCGGCCGGTCCCTCCTCGGGAAGGTCGCGGTGCCGCTGCTCGTGCCGTGGAACCCGGCGGTCCGCACGGAACTCGCCGCCCGGCTGCGCGCCGAGCGGCCGGACGTGGTGCACGTCCACAACGTCTTCCCGCTGCTGTCGCCCGCGGTCCTCGCCGCGTGCGCGGACGCCGGGGTGCCGGCCGTCGCCACGCTGCACAACTACACCCAGGTCTGCCCGCCCGGCACCCTGCAGCGCGACGGCCGCCCGTGCACCGAGTGCGTCGGCACCGCACCGCTGCCCGCCGTCCGGCACGGCTGCTACCGCGACTCCCGCCTCGCGACCGTGCCGCTCGCGGTCAGCCTGTCGGCCAACCGGCGGCGGTGGCGGTCCGGCGTGGAGCGGTTCCTGTGCATCTCCGCGGCCCAGCGCGACGTCCTGGTCCGGTCCGGCATGCCGGCCGAACGGCTGACGGTGAAGCACAACTTCGTCCCCGACCCGGGCAGTTGCCGGGACGGCGAGGGCGAGCACGTGCTCTACCTCGGCCGGCTCGCGGAGGCCAAGGGCGTACGGCTGCTCATGGCCGCCTGGGACGAGATCGCGGCGGTCGGCGGGGTGGGCGTGCCGCTCGTGATCGCCGGCACCGGACCGCTGGAGCGCGAGGTGACCGCCTGGGCGGCGGGCCGGGACGACGTGCGCTACGTCGGCCTGCTGGACACGGCGGAGTGCCGCAAGGCCGTCGCGCGGTCGGTCGCCGTGGTGGCCCCCTCGACGTGGCTGGAGGCGTTCGGCCTGGTGGTCGTGGAGGCGATGGCGGCCGGCGTGCCGACCGTCGCCGCAGGACACGGCGCCTTCGTCGAACTCGTCGAGGACGGCGTCACCGGGCTGCTGCACCGGCCGGGCGAGCCCGGCTCGCTCGCGTCCGGCATCCGCCGGATCGCGGCCGACCCGGCCCGCAACGGGGAGATGGGCCGGGCCGCGCGCCGCCGCTACGAGCAGGGCTTCAGCCCGGCCGTCGGCCTGCGGCGCCTGGAAGAGGAGTACCGCACCGCGATCGCGGGACGGTCGGCACAGGCTCGCGACGGGGACACCCGCGCGAGCAGGGGGGATGGGGACAACAGATGACACGATGCCGACTCTGCGGCTCGGAAGCGCTGGCGAGCGTCGTCGACCTGGGGGCGACGCCGCCGTGCGAGAGCTTCCTCGCCGCGGACCGACTGGACGATCCGGAGCCTGCCTACCCGCTCCACCTGCGGGTCTGCACCGACTGCTGGCTCGCGCAGATCCCGCCGCTGATCACACCCGAGGAGACGTTCAAGGAGTACGCCTACTTCTCCTCCTTCTCGACCTCCTGGGTGGAGCACGCGCGCGCCTTCGTCGCCGGTGCCGCCGAGCGGCTGCCGCTCGGCCCCGACGCCTTCGTGGTCGAGGTGGCGAGCAACGACGGGTACCTGCTGAGGCACGTGGTGGACCGGGGGATCCGCTGCCTCGGCATCGAGCCGTCGGTGAACGTCGGCGCCGCGGCACGGGAGGCGGGCGTGCCCACGCTCACCGAGTTCCTCTCCCCGGAGACCGGCGCCGCCGTCCGCGCGGAACACGGCCCGGCGGACCTGGTCGTCGCCAACAACGTGTACGCGCACATCCCCGACGTGGTCGGGTTCACCCAGGGGCTGCGCGCCCTGGTCGCCGACGACGGCTGGGTCTCCATCGAGGTGCAGCACCTGCTGACCCTGATCGAGGAGAACCAGTACGACACGATCTACCACGAGCACTTCCAGTACTACACGGTGGCTTCGGCGATCCGGGCCCTTGCGAGCGGCGGACTCGCCCTCGTGGACGTCGAGTTGCTGCCCACGCACGGCGGCTCCATCCGGCTCTGGGCCCGCCCGGCCGAGACGGCCGGCGAGCCGACGCGGCGGGTGGCCGACGTACTGGAACGCGAGAAGGCCGCCGGACTGCAGGAGCTGTCCGGGTACGCCGAGTTCTCCGCCCGCGTCGCCAAGGTCCGCCGGGACCTGCTGCGGTTCCTCATCGAGGCGGCCGAGCGCGGCGAGACGGTCGTCGGCTACGGCGCCCCGGGCAAGGGCAACACCCTGCTCAACCACTGCGGCATCCGCCCCGACCTGCTCGCCTACACCGTCGACCGCAACCCCTACAAGCACGGCAGGTTCACCCCGGGCACCCGCATCCCGATCCTCTCGCCCGAGCGGATCGCCGCCGACAAGCCGGACTACGTCCTCGTCCTCCCGTGGAACCTGCGGGCCGAACTCGCCGAGCAGCTGGCCTTCGTCCACGAGTGGGGCGGCCGGCTGGTCTTTCCCATCCCGGAACTGAGCATCGTCGAGGCCGCGAAAGAGGTCACAGCATGAAGGTCGTCCTGTTCTGCGGCGGTTACGGGATGCGGATGCGCAACGGCACCTCCGACGACGTGCCCAAGCCGATGGCGATGGTCGGCCCGCGCCCGCTGATATGGCATGTCATGCGCTACTACGCGTACTTCGGGCACACCGAGTTCATCCTGTGCCTCGGGTACGGGGCCCACCACATCAAGGACTTCTTCCTCAACTACGAGGAGACCACGTCCAACGACTTCGTCCTGCGCGGCGGGAAGACCGAGCTGCTCTCCACCGACATCGCCGACTGGACGATCACCTTCGCCCAGACCGGCATCGAGTCCCCGATCGGGGAGCGGCTGCGCCGGGTGCGCCACCACCTGGACGGCGACGAGATGTTCCTCGCCAACTACGCCGACGTGCTCACCGACGCCCCGCTGCCCGAGATGATCGACAAGTTCGCGGCGCGCGACGCCGGGGCGTCGATGATGGTGGTCCCGCCGCAGTCGTCGTTCCACTGCGTGGAGCTGGGCGAGGACAACCTGGTGGGCGGCATCACCGCGGTCAGCGAACTGCCGCTGTGGGAGAACGGCGGCTACTTCGTGCTCCGCCAGGAGGTCTTCGACCACATACCGGAGAACGGCGACCTGGTCGCCGACGGCTGCGCCCAACTCGCCAAGCGGGGACGGCTGGTGGCACACCAGCACCGCGGCTTCTGGAAGCCGACCGACACCGTGAAGGAGCGGGCCGCGCTCGACGAGGCCTACACCCGGGGCGACCGTCCGTGGGCCGTGTGGGAGCGGGACACCGCCGGAGCCGGAGCGTGATACGGCTCGGGGCCGGACCCCTGGACCGGATCGTCGCGGTGGGCGCCCACTGCGACGACATCGCCATCGGCGCCGGCGGCACGCTGCTGACGCTGTGCCAGGCCCGGCCCGGCATCCGGGTCGACGCGCTGGTGCTCACCGGCGGCGGCAGCGAGCGCGAGCAGGAGGAGCAGGCCGCGCTCGCGGCCTTCTGCCCCGGCGCCGACCTGCGGCTGACCGTGCACAAGCTGCCGGACGGCCGGTTCCCGGCCCACTGGGAGGAGGCCAAGTCCGCCGTCGAGGAGCTGCGTGCGCAGACCGAACCCGACCTGGTCCTCGCCCCGCGCACCGACGACGCCCACCAGGACCACCGCGGCCTGGCGAAACTCATGACCACCGCGTTCCGTGACCATCTCGTGCTCGGCTACGAGATCGTCAAGTGGGACGGTGATCTCGGCCGACCGGCGGCCTACCAGCCGCTGGCGACGGAGACCGCCGAACAGAAGGTGCGGCTGCTGCAGGAGCACTACCCCTCGCAGCGCCACCGGCCCTGGTACGACCGGGAGGCCTTCCTCGGCCTCGCCCGGATCCGCGGCATCGAATGCCACGCGCGCTACGCCGAGGCGTTCGCCGTCACCAAACTCACGCTCAACCTGGGGGGTTGAACCACCTTGCGCGTACTACTGACCGGACACCAGGGCTATCTGGGCACCGTCATGGCCCCGGTCCTCAAGGCCGCCGGGCACGACGTCACCGGCCTCGACTCCGGCCTGTTCGCCGACTGCGTCCTCGGCCCGCGGCCCGACGACCCGCAGGGGTACCAGGTCGACCTGCGCGACGTCACCGCCGAGCACATGGCCGGGGTGGACGCCGTGATCCACCTGGCCGCGCTCTCCAACGACCCGCTCGGCTCGCTGGCCCCGGAACTCACCTACGACATCAACCACCACGCGTCCGTCCGCCTGGCGCAACTGGCCCGGGACGCCGGGGTGCGGCGCTTCCTGTACGCGTCGACCTGCTCGGTGTACGGCGCCGCCGGCGACCCCGACTTGTCGAACTTGGTGACCGAGGACGCCCCGCTGCGCCCGGTCACCCCGTACGCGGAGTCGAAGGTCCGGGTGGAGGACGACCTGCACGCGCTGGCCGACGACGACTTCACCCCGGTGTTCATGCGCAACGCCACCGCCTTCGGCTACTCGCCCCGGCTGCGCGCCGACATCGTGCTCAACAACCTCGTGGGCCACGCGCTCCTATCCGGCGAGGTGCTGGTGCTCTCCGACGGCACCCCCTGGCGCCCGCTGGTGCACGCGGCCGACATCGCGCGGGCCTTCACGGCCGCGCTGACCGCGCCGCGCGAGGCGGTGCACGACCGGGCGTTCAACATCGGCAGCGAGGTCAACAACGTCACGGTCGCCGAGATCGCCGAGCAGGTCGCCGAGGCGGTGACCGGCTCCAAGGTGGTGATCACGGGGGAGACGGGCGCCGACCCGCGGTCCTACCGGGTGGACTTCTCCCGGTTCCGGGCCGCGATCCCCGGCTTCGACTGCGAGTGGACGGTGCAGCGGGGCGCGCTCGAACTCGCCGACGCCTACCGGAAGTTCGACCTCACCCGGGAGGACTTCGAGCAGCGCTTCACCCGGCTCGCCGTGCTGCGCGCGGGGGCCGAGGCCGGCACCGTCGACGACACCCTCAGGCGGCGCCGGTGACCGACGTGAGCGAGGAGATGTACGCGCTGGTGGAGCGGATGTACCCGCTCTGCCGGAGCATCACCGGCGACGGCGTGCGCGCCACCCTGGACATCGTCGGGGAGTACATCCCGCTGCAGGTGCACGAGGTGCCGACCGGGACGCAGGTGCTCGACTGGACGGTGCCGCAGGAGTGGAACATCCGGGACGCGTACATCGCCGACACCGCCGGCAACCGGGTGGTCGACTTCGCCGCGTCCAGCCTGCACGTGCTCGGCTACAGCGTGCCCGTGTCGGCGACCATGCCGCTCGCCGAACTCCGCGGCCACCTGCACACCCTGCCCGACCACCCGTCCTGGGTGCCGTACCGCACCAGCTACTACAAGCCGGACTGGGGATTCTGCCTGGCCCAGGAGACCCTGGACTCGATGCCCGACGGCGAGTACGAGGTACGCATCGACTCCACCCTCGCCGACGGCCACCTCACCTACGCCGAGTACGTGGTCCCCGGCCAGGTCCCCGACGAGGTGATCGTCTCCTGCCATGTCTGCCACCCGTCGCTGGCCAACGACAACCTGGCCGGCATCGCGGTGGCGACGTACCTGGCCCGTGCCCTCGCCGAGCAACCGACGTACTACACCTACCGGTTCCTGTTCGCGCCCGGCACCATCGGGGCGATCACCTGGCTGGCCCGCAACGCGGAACGGGTGGACCGGGTCAAACACGGCCTGGTGCTCGCCTGCGCCGGGGACCCGGGCCAACTGACGTACAAGCAGAGCAGGCGCGGCGACGCGGAGATCGACCGGGTGCTGCGGCACGTCCTGACCGCGTCCGAACGCCCGCACCGCGTCAACGAGTTCACCCCGTACGGCTACGACGAGCGGCAGTTCTGCTCGCCCGGGTTCAACCTGGGCGTCGGCTCGCTCACCCGGACCCCGTACGCCGGCTACCCCGAGTACCACACCTCGGCGGACAACCTGGACTTCGTCTCCCCGGCGGCGATGGCGGACACCCTCGCCGTCTGCCGCGAGGCGTTCGCCGTCCTCGACCGCAACCGGCGGTACGTCAACCTCAGTCCCTACGGTGAACCGCAACTGGGCCGGCGCGGGCTGTACGACGCGCTCGGCGGCCGCAGCGACACCAAGCAGGCCCAGATGGCCATGCTCTGGGTGCTCAGCCTCTCCGACGGCGAGCACAGCCTGCTGGACGTCGCCGAGCGGTCCGGGCTGCCGTTCGACACCGTCGCCGCCGCGGCCGATGCGCTGCGCGGCGCCGACCTGGTCAAGGAATGACGCCCATGACCACCCAGGGGGAGAAGACGACAGCACCGGCCGGGTCCGCCAGGCGGGCCCTCGTCGGCCGGCTGTCCTGGGGCCTCGCCGACCAGGCGGCCTCCAGCATCAGCAACTTCGCGGTGGGCCTCTACGTGGCCCGCTCGCTGGGCGTGACCGCGTTCGGCGTGTTCAGCCTGGCCTGGGTGACGTACGGCGTGGTGCTCAACGTCTCCCGGGGCCTGGCCACCGACCCGCTCGTGGTGCGCTTCAGCGGCGTGCCGGACGCCTCCTGGCGCGGGGCGGTGGCCCGCTCCACGGGTACCGCCCTCGGCGTCGGCGCGGCCCTCGGCGTGGTGTGCCTGGCGGCCGGGCTCGGCCTCGGCGGCCGGGTGGGGCCCGCGTTCGCCGCCCTCGGTGTCATGATGCCGGGCCTGCTGCTCCAGGACGCCTGGCGGTTCTCGTTCTTCGCCGCCGGCGCGGGGCGGAAGGCGTTCGTCAACGACGTCGTGTGGGGCATCGCGCTCGTCCCGGCCATGGTGGTGGCGGCCCACGTGGACACGGTGGCCGCCTTCGTGCTCGCCTGGGGCGGGTCCGCCACGGTGGCGGCGGGGTACGGCTACCTCCAGTCCGGCATCCGGCCCCGGTTGGCCGAGGCGCGCAGCTGGCTGCGCGAACAGCGCGATCTCGGCTACCGGTACCTGGTCGAGAACGTCAGCCTCAGCGGCGCCAGCCAGGTACGGGCGTACGGGCTCGGCGTGATCGTCGGGGTCGGCGCGGTGGGCGCGGTGCGGGGCGCCGAGCTCCTGATGGGGCCGTTCCTCGCCGTCCTGATGGGGCTTTCGCTGGTCACCGTCCCGGAGGCGGCCCGGGTGCTGCGGCGGGCCCCGCACCAACTCGGCAGGTTCTGCCTCCTCCTCGGCGGCGGGCAGGCCGTCGGAGCGCTGCTCTGGGGCTCGGCGCTGCTGCTGATGCCGGACCGGCTCGGCGACCTGGCGCTCGGCGACGTCTGGCACTCGTCCTCGCACCTCCTCGTGCAGATCACCCTCAGCGTCGCGGGAGCGGGCCTCGGCACCGGCGCGGCGGCTGGGCTGCGCGCGCTCGGCGCGGCCCGGCGCAGCCTGCGCTGCCAGCTGTTCGCCTCCGCCTGCTACGTCGGCGGCGGGCTCGGCGGGGCGGCCGTCGCCGGCACGGCCGGTTCGGCCTGGGGCGTCGCCGCCGCGACCCTCAGCGGCTCGGCCGTGTGGTGGCTGCAACTGCGGTCCGCCCTGCGCGAGCACCGCCGCCATCCCATCCCCGAAGTGAGGACCGCATGACCGACCGACCCAGGCTGAGCATCGGCCTGCCCGTGTACAACGGCGAGGAGTACCTGGCCGAGTCGTTCGACGCCCTCCTCGGCCAGACCTACGAGGACTTCGAACTGGTCGTCTCCGACAACGCCTCGACCGACGGGACCGAGGACATCTGCCGCAAGTACGCCGCCCAGGACTCCCGCATCCGCTACCACCGGCTGCCCCGGAACATCGGCGCCACCCCGAACCACAACCACGTGTTCGCCGAGTCCCGCGGCGAACTGTTCAAGTGGGCCTCGCACGACGACCTCTACGGCCGCGACCTGATCCGCCGCTGCGTCGAGGCACTGGACGAGCGGCCGGACGTCATCCTCGCCCACACCGACCAGGCGGTCATCGACGGCGACGGCCAGGTGACGGTCCCCTACGAGTACACGCTCGCCACCAACTCGCCACACGCCCCGGAGCGCTTCCGCAGCCTGTTGTTCGAGCCCGGCGGCGACGACTTCTACGGGGTCATGCGCGCCGACATGCTGCGCCGGGTGAAGCCGATGGACAGCTACCACCACGCGGACCGCACGTTCGTCGCCGAGATCACCCTGCACGGCCGCTTCCACCAGGTCCCGGAGCTGCTGTACTTCCGCCGCGACCACCCCACCCGCGCCGAGCGGGCGAACCCGTCCAAGCGCTCCCGGTGCGTCAACCTGGACCCGCGCCGGGCCGGCCTGCTGCACCCGACGCCGCGGCTGCTCGCCGAGTACGTCTGGGGCTTCGCCTCGGCGGTCCGGCGGGCGCCGCTGTCCCCGGCCGACCGGCGGGAGTGCTACCGCCACCTGGCGTCGTGGATGACCAGCCGGGTCCGGCCGGGCGCCGGCGAGCGGGTCGAGGACCGCGCCCCGGTCGACCCGGCCCTGCTCACGGTCTCCGTCGACGCCCTCGTCGCCGGCCGCGAGGGGAGGCGGCGATGACGGCCGCGGGCGAAAAGCCGGTGCGCGTCGGGGTGTTCGGCCTGCTCGGCTCCGGCAACCTCGGCAACGACGGGTCGCTCCAGGCCGTCCTCGGGTACCTGCGCGCCGAGCACCCGGAGGCGGTCGTGGACGCGCTGTGCGGCGGGCCCGAGGCCGTGACGGCCCGGTTCGGGATCCCCGCCACGCGGCTGCACTGGAACCGCGCGGAGTACCGGACCGCCTCACGTGCGGGCGCGATCGCCTCGAAGGGGCTCGGCAAGCTCGTCGACGTCTTCCGCACCGCCGCCTGGGTGCGCCGGCACGACGTCGTGATCGTGCCGGGCATGGGCGTCCTGGAGGCCACCCTGCCGCTGCGGCCCTGGGGCTTCCCGTACTCGCTGTTCCTGCTCTGCGCGAGCGGCCGGCTGCTGGGCACCCGGGTCGCGCTGGTCAGCGTCGGCGCCGCCGGGATCCGCAACCGGCCCACCCGGACCCTGGTGCGCTGGTCCGCGCGGCTGGCCGCGTACCGGTCCTACCGGGACGCCCAGTCCCGGGACGCGATGCGGGCGATGGGCGTGGACACCACGCACGACGAGGTCTACCCGGACCTCGCCTTCTCCCTGCCGACACCGCCGGCGAGCGCGCCTTCGGGCTCACCGGGCACGGTCTGCCTCGGCGTCATGGACTTCCACGGCGGCAACGACGACCGCGCCCGGGCCGACGAGATCCACCGGCGCTACCTCGACGGGACGATCCGGTTCGTCCGCGTGCTGGTCGAGGAGGGCAGGCCGGTCCGGCTGCTCACCGGCGACCGGTGCGACGCCTCGGTGGTCGCCGCGATCCTCGACGCGGTGGACTCACCGCTGGTCACCGCCGCCGAACCGGCGTCACTCGACGACCTGATGACGGAGATGGCGGCCGCCGACACCGTGGTCGCGGTCCGCTACCACAACCTGATCTGCGCGCTGAAGACCGGCACTCCGGTGCTCGCACTCAGCTACGCCGCGAAGAGCGACGCGCTCATGGCCGGGATGGGCCTCGGCGCCTACTGCCACCCGGCGCGCGAGGTCGACGCCGACCGGCTCCTGGAGCAGTTCCGGGCGCTGGAGAAGGCATCGGCCGAGCTGCGGGAGACCCTCGCCGAGCGGAACCTGGACGCCGCCCGGCAACTCGACCGGCAGTTCGCCGCCTTGACCGCTGCCCTGTTCCCGGCGACCGACCACACCGACCCGCACGCCCGGCAGGAGTCTCCATGAAAGCGACCCGAGTCCCGGAGATCGCCGGCGCGTTCTTCTTCGAGCCGACGCCCTACGCCGACGAACGCGGCTTCTTCTGCCGCACCTTCGACGCCGACGTGGTCCGCTCGGTGGGCCTCGACCCGAACGCCTTCGTCCAGGACAGCGTCTCCCGCTCGGTCCGGGGCGTGCTGCGCGGCCTGCACCTGCGCTCCGGCGCCGGCGAGGCCAAGCTGGTGCGCTGCTCCTACGGGAGGATCTTCGACGTCGTCGTGGACCTGCGGGAGGGCTCTCCCACTTTCCGCAACTGGGTGTCCTTTGAACTTTCTGGAGAAACACAACCAACTCTTTACATTCCCGCGGGATGCGCGCACGGTTTTCAGGCACTGACCGACATCGCCGACACCTCGTACCGCATCGACCGCCCGCACGATCCGGCCGAGGACGTGACCATCGCCTTCGACGACCCGGAGCTTGCCATTCCCTGGCCGCTGCCGGTCGCCTCGATGTCCCAACGGGACCGGGAGGCGCCGAGCCTCGCCCAGGTCCTGAAGCACAGAGAAAGTTGAGGTCCCCGTGGACACCGAAGTGCTTGACCTGCCCCTGTCGCGGACAGCCAACGAGCGGCTGCACGCGATGATCCCCGGGGGTGCGCACACCTACGCCAAGGGCGACGACCAGTACCCCGAGAACCTGGCCCCGGTCATCAGCCACGGCAGCGGTGCCCACGTGTGGGACGTCGACGGCAACCGGTACATCGAGTACGGCTCCGGCCTGCGGTCGGTCAGCCTCGGCCACGCCCACCCCCGCGTGGTCGAGGCGGTGCGGCGGGAGCTCGAACGCGGCAGCAACTTCGTGCGGCCGTCCATCGTCGAGGTCGAGGCCGCCGAACGCTTCCTCGCCACCGTGCCCACCGCCGACATGGTGAAGTTCGCGAAGAACGGCTCCGACGCCACCACCGCCGCGGTGCGCCTCGCCCGCGCCGTCACCGGGCGGGCCCGGGTGGCCCTCTGCGCCGACCACCCGTTCTTCTCCGTCGACGACTGGTTCATCGGCACCACACCGATGAACGCCGGCATCCCGGCGGCGACCACCGATCTCACCGTCTCCTTCCCCTACGGGGACCTGGCCGCGACGGAGGAACTGCTCACCCGGTACCCGGACGGCATCGCCTGCCTGATCCTGGAACCCGCCACCCACACCGAGCCGCCGCCCGGCTACCTCGCCGGCCTGCGCGAGCTGGCCGACCGGTACGGCTGCGTACTGATCTTCGACGAGATGATCACCGGCTTCCGCTGGTCCGAGGCGGGCGCCCAGGGCCTGTACGGCGTCGTCCCCGACCTCTCCACGTTCGGCAAGGCGCTGGGCAACGGATTCGCCGTCTCCGCGCTGGCCGGGCGCCGCGACCTGATGGAGCGGGGCGGGCTGCGCGACTCCGGTGACCGGGTGTTCCTGCTGTCGACCACGCACGGTGCCGAGACGCACTCCCTGGCGGCCGCGATGGCCGTGCAGACCACCTACGTCGAGGAGGGCGTCACCGCGCGGCTGCACGCCCTCGGTGAACGGCTGGCCGCCGGTGTCCGCGCCGCCGCGGCCGCCATGGGCGTCGGCGACCACGTCGTCGTCCGGGGCCGGGCCAGCAACCTGGTCTTCGCCACCCTCGACGAGAACCTGCAGCCGTCCCAGCGGTACCGCACCCTGTTTTTGCGCCGGCTCCTCGCGGGCGGGGTGCTCGCCCCGTCGTTCGTGGTGAGCAGCGCACTCGACGACGCGGACATCGACCGTACCGTCGACGTGGTCGCCGAGGCGTGCGCGGTGTACCGCAAGGCGCTGGACTGCGCCGACCCCACCGCCTGGCTGGCCGGGCGGGCGGTGAAGCCCGTGTTCCGCCGCCTGGCGTGACGTGGCGTCAGCGGGGCTCCCGCTGAGCCGTGTCCGGCCTCCGCGCGGACGGCCTCCGCGCGGACGGCCTCCGCGCGGACGTCCGGTCGGCCGCCAGGTCGACCAGCCACGCGGTCGCCGGTAGCACCGCCAGCGCGGTGCACCAGCCGCCGAGGGCGTCGGTCGGGTAGTGCGCGCCCAGGCCGACCTCGGCCCAGCCCATGGTGGCGCCGGCGACCAGCGCCGACCCGAGCACGAGCGACGTGCCGGCCGCCCTGCCCAGGCCGAGCCGGTCCGTCGCGAGGAACGCCGCCATGAGGGCGAGCGCGGTGAAGAAGGCCGTGTGCCCGCTCGGGTAGGACAGGTTGCCGGGACCGTGGATGGTGCGTCCCACCACATGCTTCAGCAGGGTGGTCGCCCCCACGGTCAGGGCCGCGCCGGCCATGACGAGCACCGCGGCGCGGGGACGCCGGAGCAGCAGACAGCCCGCCACACCGGCCACGATCACCAGCGCCGAACCCCCCGGTTCCCCCAGGAAGTCCAGGGCCAGGGCGACGTGTCGCCACGGCCCCTGCACACTGTCCGCCGTCGGCCGGACGATCCACCGGTCCACCCTGCCGGGCCGGCTGTGTCCGGCGTACCCGACCCCGAGGACGACGACCACCAGCGCGGCGAGCACCGAGACCGGCCCGAGCCACGCGCGCACCGCCCGGGGCAGCAGCGCGGGCGCCGTGGGCCGGGCCGGGACGACCTCCGGGTCCGCTCCTGCCAGCCGATCCAACGTGCGCCCCCCGTCGTGTCCGAGCCCCCTTCCAGCGACCATAGCCGCCCCGAGCGGGGAGGGTGGGCGGACCGGGCGGACATCACAGTTCAGGGCCGATCGGGTGGCGACGGCAGGCGGTCGAGGAGTGTCCGAAACCGTTCGACGGATTCCACGAGTTCCCGCGACAGCCGGTGCTGGAGCTCCCCGGTACGGTCCGGCCACAGCACCCGGAACAGCTGGGCGCCGAGCTCCGGCGGCAGCGCCCTCAGCCGCTCGTGCTGCCTGCCGAGGGCGAGCGGGACCAGGTCCTTCGCCAGGAAGTCCACGAGACCGTCGGACACGTCCGCGGGAAGCCGCTCCCTGTCCCGGCAGAAGGCCGTGATCAGCAGGTTCACGGCACGCACGAGGTGCGGTGACGGCGCGTCGAGCAGCAGCCGTATGCCGCTCACGGCGCGCTCGTGCAGCGCGGCGACACGGCTGTCGGCCGGTCCCTCGCGGTCGGCGAGGAGCAGTTCGAGCAGATCGTGGGCGAGCGAGGAGGCGGCGGCCCCCTCCACCGCGACGAACGTGGTGACGGCCGGGCCGAGCCACTCGAACACCGGGTCCATGGCGTGCCGTATCACCGAGTCGTTGGTGCCGGCGGACAGCGACATCTTGTGCCACACGTCGTCCCAGTACGACCGCGACCAGCCGGGACCGCCATGGCCCCGGGGATAGCGGTAGAGCCAGTTCATGTCGAGCGGCTCGGGCGGCCCCGCACCCTCCTCGTCCGTGCGGAGCACCACGTCCAGGGCGCGGCCGTCCCGGTCCCAGTAGGGGTGGACGGACAGCGAAAGGGAGAAGTCCGTCCACTGGCCCTCGTACATGGCCGAGCGCCACAGCAGGCAGTGCCGGTGCCAGGCGCTTACCGGGTCCGCGGAGTCCGGGAACAGCTCGGCCACCGAGCAGCGCCCCGCGAGCAGCACGGTGACCAGGACGAGGTTGGAGCCGTACAGGCCGTGCCGCGTCGCGGTGCGCAGGAGCGCGGGACGGTAGCCCGGGTGCTGGTCGCCGGTGCGGGTCTCGTGCTGGGTGTGGACCTGGATGAGGCGTCCCGCGAGCCGTCGGCGATCGGCCACCGGCATCCGCCCGGTCAGCGCCCGGGCGAAGCGCAGCATCTGACGGGAGGACAGGGAGGCGTACGACAGCAGCGCGAACGCGAGATCGTCGTCGAAGAGGGCACCGCCGAGCGAGAGGGCCGGGCGGGGCCTGAGCAGGTCGGCGAGCACGTGCAGGGCGAGCCGGATCGCCAGGTACTCGCCGAACGTCGCATGCAGGAACTCGTAGCTGGCGAGCACCTGTCCGTCGCGCACCGACTGGGCGCGCTGCACGAAGAAGAAACGGCCCAGAGCCGTCTCGGCGGCGTTCAGCGGGGTGCGGAAAGCGGCGGCCGGTGTCTGCCGCCGCCCGAGGATCGCGGTGAGGTCCTCCTCCAGCTCGGCGGCCGACACCCACTGGCGGCGCCGGTTGAGCTGGGCGAAGGCCACCAGCGAGAGCCGCTGCAGCTCCTGCTCGATCCGGTCGGCGGTCTCCTCGTCCGGTACGGCGTCCAGGGTCGACTTGCGGACTTCGCGCCGCGCGAACGAGGTGAGCAGCTGCTCGTACAGGTCGGCCACGTCCAGGGAGTCGCCGGTGGCACGCTGCAGGCCGCCGTCCGTGGCGTCGTACAGCGCGAGCATCGTCAACAGCAGCGGCTGGGCGGCGAGTTCCGCGTGCCGTGCGACGTGCCGCCACGTCAGCGGTGCCCGGCCGCGGGCGCCGAAGCCGGCCGCGTTGGCGGCGTTCCACACCGCCAGCCACTGCCCGATCTGGCCGTCCCGGAACGGCTCCAGACGCAGCGCCACCAGTCCGTCGGGATAGCGGGCGCGGTCCGCCACGGCGGTACGGCTCGTCACCAACGCCAGTACGGGGCGGCCCTGCTCGGCCTCCCGCTGCTGGAACTGGGCGACGCGGATCAGGAAGTTGTTCTGGTGGACGCCGGTGGTCTGCAGCAGCTCGTCGAAGCCGTCGAGGAGCAGCACGGGGGTGCTGCCGCCCGCCGCTCGGACCAGCTGCGGCCAGCTCACGGTCTCACCGGTGGCCGCGCGGATCGCCTGCTCGATCTGGTCCTGGAGCTCGTCCTCCGCGCGCACGTCCCGCAGCGGCACCCGTACCGGCAGGAAGCCCACGGAGGGCAGGCGCGCGGCGAGGACCCGGGTCAGCGCCGACTTCCCGGCTCCGGGCTGGCCGAGCACCAGCAGCGGTGCCCCGGCCAGGTGGGGGGAGGTGAGCGCCCCGGCCAGGTACCGGGTCAGGTCCTGCCGTACGGGGACGCGCTCCCACCACGACTCGTCGGCCGGCCCGCTCGGCCCGGACACGCCGGACACCCGGAAGTCCGGGTCGAGATAGAGCTCCTCAAGGGTGGGGATGACGATGCCGTCCGGCGCGGACTCGGCATCCAGGATGGTGCGCGCCAGCGCGGCCTCGTGGGCGCGCGCGAGTGCGGCGGCCACCTCGACCGGCGGGTGCAGCGCCTGGGCGGTGCGGGCGAGGAGCGTCTCCACACCGTCCAGCGCGCGGTGGACCCCGGCGCGGGTCGCCTGGTGCTCCCACTGCGCCGTCCAGAGCCCGAACTCGGGCGCCTGCACGCCGAGTTGCGTGTACAGGTCCCGGTAGCGGGCCTGCGCCGCCCCGGGCAGCACCTCGACGAGCAGGCGGCGGGCCTCCCGCCGGTCGGCCGTGCCGAGGCGGTCCCACACCGCCAGCCCCTCGACGAAGGCCAGGAACCTGCCGGCGTACTCGTCGTAGCGGCCGAGCAGGGCCGCCGCGACCGCCTCGGACGAGGTGTGCGGGGCGGGGCTCGGCAGATCCGCCGCGACCAGCAGGGCGACGAGATCCGAGACCTGCGGTGCGGGTGCCGGAGCCGTCGCGTCCGACCGGGCCAGCGCCAGCTGCTCGGTCCGCGTCAGATCAATCTCACCGAGCCCGAACGGCAGGTCCAGCTCCTGCATCGCCTCGAAGAACGCCACCACCACGACCACCGTGTGCGCGGCGCGCAGCACGTCCGTCCGCTCGGCCCGGCTGTGCGCCCTGCCGAGACGCACGCCGATGCCCCGCACCGCGTCACGGCCGAGCCCGAGGACGCGGCCCCTGGCGTCGGCCATCCCGATCACGGTGCCGCTGATCCCGCCGGTCGCCAGGTTCAGCGCGCCGCCGAGGACCCGGTCGAGCGCCGCCAGCCGGGCCGGTTCGGCACCGAGCAGTACCAACGCGTCGCCGAACCTCAGCAGTCTGCGCGCCCCCATGCCCCCCACTCCCCGTCTGCGGCCTCCACTGTGGCACATGAAGCTCCGGCCGGCGGCGCCCGGCGGCGGGGACGGGACAAGAGCCCTACGCCCAGCAGCCGTTGACCGTGGCCGCCAGACCGTCGAGAGCGTCCTTGGTGGCGGCCGGGTCGGCGGTGGAGTTGTTCTCGATGAAGGAGAAGATCTTCCAGTGTCCGTCCCCGGCCACGGTCAGCCCGCTCAGCGCGATCGCACCGGTGAGCGTGCCGGTCTTCGCCCGGACCTTGCCGACGGCGCACTGCGAGTCCGCGGTGTCGAAGCGCCCCCACTCGGGGCCCAGGGTGGAGCCGGCCTCGCCCGCGACGGGCAGGCCGTCGATGATGTGCCCGAGGGTCGCGGCGTAGCGCGGATCGTCGGCGACGTCCAGGATGTCGGCGATGGTCCGGGCCGGGATGCGGTTGGCACGGGACAGTCCGCTGCCGTCGTGGATCTCGTAGTTGTCCAGCGAGACCCCGTACCCGCGGAGCACCTCGCGCACGACCGCCGTGCCGTCCTCGAAGGTCGGCAGGCGGCCGGCGCCGATCGCGGTCATCCGCAGCAGGGTCTCGGCGATATCGTTGTCACTCACCTTGAGCATGTGCTCCACGACGGCGGACAGCCGGTCGGACCGGTGCTCGGCGACCGGCGCGTCGCCCGTGCCGGCCGTGCCGTGGGTGACGCCGCCCGTGACGGTGACACCCTGCTGGGCGAGGAACCCGGCGAAGATCCGGCCCGCGTCCAGGGACGTGTCCGTGACGTGGTGGCCGTCGGCCACCAGCGCCCGGACCGGTGCCACGGAGTCCGGGTAGTAGCCGTCGTTCCAGCCGGTCGCGAGCGTGGGCTCGGGAAAGAGGCTGTCGTCGACCTGGACCCGGACCGCGGCGAGGCCCGCACTCCTGAGTCCCGTGACGGCGGCCTTGGCCATCTCTTCGAGGTCGGCGCTGGTCAGGGTGCGGTCGCCGCCGCCGACCAGGGTGAGCGTGCCGTCGCCGTAGACGGCCTTGGTGGTGAACCGGTGGTCCGGGCCGAGCACCGTCAACGCGGCGGTGGCGGTGCCGAGTTTGGTGTTGGACGCGGGCATCAGCGCGGTGCTCGCGTCGTGTCCCCAGACGGTCCTGTCGGACGTCGCGTCGATGACGACGCCGCTCAGCGTGGTGCCGAGACGGGTGTCCTGGACGCGGGCGTCGAGATTGTCCGCGATCTTCTGCTCGGCGGGGTCGAGCGCGGTGGCCGCGGTCCTGGGGACGGCCTGCTCGGCGGCGAAGGCGCTGGTGCCGAAGAGGATCGTCCCGGCGATGGGGGCGGTCACGGCGACGACGGCGACCCGCCGCAGCGCGGGGTGGAGGGCTCCCGCCCCGCGGTGACGAGCGGCCGCGCGGACGGGGGAAGGGGGGTTGGACATGCAGACCTCGGTAAGTGGTCGTGGAAGAAAGGAAGTTGGCAAGGAAAGCCGGTTCCCGGGAGTGAAAGCTACAGGCTTGATCCGGTTCTCCCCGCGCGGTTCCCCGTCTCCGGCCCGAGGATCCGTCTCCGGCCCGCCTGACCTGGGGCTGTTCCGATGCGCGACACGCAGGGGATCTTCACCCGCAGGGGGCACCCGGCAGGGCGGCGCGAAGGACGGGAGCCCGGCTGCCGGGGCGGGCGGCGGGTGGTGCCCGGGGGAGGGCCGAAGGAATACTCTGGGCAGATGACGACCGGCCTGCCGCCGGGGCCCGTGCGCTTCAGCACGATCGGACTGCCCGAGGCCCAGCGGGTCGCGCTGTGGGAGAACCACAACGCGACCGCGCTGATCGGCGTGCGCTGCCGGTCGCTCGACGACCAGGCCCTTGAGGCGACGGAGATCAACCTCCAGCTCCCCAGGGTGCACGTGGCCCGGGTCACGGGGAACTCCCACGTCGTGGAACGCACCCGCGCGGTCGTCCGGCGCCTGCCGTCCGAGGCCGTCGCCTGCTACCTGACGCTGGTCGGGGAGGCGTTCTTCTACCACGACGACGGAGTGCAGGTGGTCCGGCCCGGACAGCTGATCGTGTGCAACGCGGACCGGCCCTTCATGCGCGGTTTCTCGCAGGGCCTTGAGGAGCTGGCCGTGAAGGTGCCGCGGCAGGTGTGGCGGGAGATCGCCGGGCCGGAGCCGTTGGCCCGCCCCCGGGTGCTCGACTTCGGCACCGGCGACATCCAGGCCAGGACGCTGGCCCGGCTGGCCGGCCGGGCCGTGCACCCCGAGACGTCCCGGCCGGTCGACGAGGACACCCTGCTGGACCTGCTCGCCGGCGTGGTCACCGGCCGCCCGGCCGCGCTCTCCGCCGTCCATCTGGCGATGGCCAAGGCCTACGCCGAGGACCGCCTGGGCGACAGCGGCCTCAACGCGGCCCGGATCGCCAAGGGCATCGGGATCAGCGAGCGGCACCTGTCCCGGGTGTTCGCGGCGGGCGGCACGACCGTCCCGCAGTACCTGCTGGCACGCCGCCTGGAAGGTGCCCGGGCGCTGCTGGCCGCGGGCGGGCACCCGACCGTCGCCGAGGTCGCCGCGCGCTGCGGCTTCGTGTCGGCCGCCCACTTCTCGCACCGCTTCAAGGAGCGGTACGGGGTGCGCGCCACCGATGTGCTGCGGGAGGCCCGGGCGGCCGGCTGACGGCCGGCGGCCCGCGCGGCGCCGGACCCGCCGCCACCCGCCCGGGGCGGGTCAGGCGCCGTCGGGTGCCAGCACGATGTCGAACCGGACCCGGGACCAGGCGCGCCCCGCCAGGTCCCGCCCGTCGGGTGCCGGGGTGTCCGGCGACTGCCGCCGGAACTCCTTGACCAGGGACTCCTTCACACCGAACACCGCGTCCTGGTCCAGGAGCCGGTCGCCCCGCACGAAGATGTGCGTGACCAGGGTGCGCAGGCCCGGCGCACCGACCATGAAGTGCAGATGCGAGGCCCGCATCGGCGAACGGCCGGTCGCCGCCAGCAGCTCGCCCACCGGTCCGTCGTGCGGGATCGGGTACGGGGTCGGGGTCAGGCCCCAGAAGCGGTAGCCGCCGTCCGGCCCGGCGAACAGATGGGCACGCGCGGCCGTGCGGTCGTCGCCGTACTGGGTGTCGTAGAAGCCGTCCTCGTCGGCCTCCCACACCTCGATGCGCGCGCCGGGGACCGGCTTGCCCGCGCTGTCGGTGACGGTGCCCTCCACCCAGCAGGGTTCGCCGGCGGCGCCGGACGCGATGTCCCCGCCGCTCGCGATCTCCGGGCTGTTCTCGACGAAGAACGGCCCGAAGACGGTGGCCTCGGTGGCGTCACCGTACGCCTGGTTGTTGACGGCGACGGTCTGCATGGAGGCGCCGAGCACGTCCGAGAGCAGGATGAACTCCTGGCGCCGGTCGTCGGTGATGTGCCCGGTCCGGGTGAGGAACCCGATCCCCTGGCTCCACTCGTCCTCCGTCAGCCGCACGTCCCTGACGAACGCGTGCAGATGGCGCACCAGGGACTCCATGACCTCCCGGAGCCGGGGGTCGGTGCAGTCGCCGAACGAGTCGAGGACCTGGCGGGTGATCTCGGCCTCCCGCGCCTGCTGCTCGGCGGGGACGGCGGCCCGGGTCTCGCTGGTCATGGCCGTGCTCCTTCCCAGGCCGCACGCACCAGCCGGCGGACCGGTCCGAGCGTGACGGCCCGCGGGTTGTCGGGCGGGGCGGCGGCGACGATCGCCTCCGCCGCCGGGGCGATGCCGTCCTCGGGCATGCCGAGGTCGCGCAGGGCGCGCGGCGGGTCCAGCTCGTCGTACAGCAGGGCCAGCCCGGCGGTCGCCGTCGGCGCGTCGAAGGCCGCCGCGAGGCGCCGCCCGGCCTCGGGGGCGTGCGGTGCGTTGAAGGCGAGGACGTGCGGCAGGACGACGGCGTGCGTCTGGGCGTGCGGCAGGTCGAACATGCCGCCGAGGACATGGCAGATCTTGTGGTGCAGCCCCGAGCCGGCCGAGGCGAAGGCGGTCGCGGAGAGGTAGGCGCCGTACAGCGCCCGCTCCCGGCCGTCCAGCCCCTCCGGCTCCTTGGTGATCAGCGGCAGCCCGGTCCGCAGCGCCCGCACGCCCTCGGCGGCGAGGGCCTGGTCGATCGGGTCGGTGCGGGGCGCCCACATCGAGTCGACGCAGTGCGCGAGGGCGTTGAGTCCAGAGGCCACGCTCATGGCGACCGGGAGGGAGAGGGTGAGGGCGGCGTCGTAGACGACGGCGCGCGGCAGGACCCGCGGGTCGGTGCCGGTCGTCTTGCGGGCGTCCTCGGTCAGGCCCCAGACCGCGGTGGCCTCGGAGCCGGCGTAGGTGGTCGGCACCGCGACCACCGGGATGCCGGAGGTCAGGGCGACCGCCTTGGCGAGCCCGGTCGTCGAGCCGCCGCCGACGGCGACCACGACGTCCACGGCGTGCTCTGCCGCCGCCGCACGGGCCCGCTCGGCCACCGCGACCGGCACGTGCATGACGACATCGCCGTCCCGGTCGTGCCAGTGCACGACGCCCGGCCCGTCCGCGATCTCACGGGCGACGGCCCGCGCGGCCGGGTCGGCGATCACCATCGTCCGCCGGCCGCCGAGGCGCTCGACCTCGGCGGCCAGGTGGGCGGCGGCCGCACCGGAGGCGAACCGGACGCGCTGCGGCAGGGTCTCATGATCGAAGCGCACCGGCTCAGGCCCTTCCCAGTACGGCGGTCAGGGCGTCGCGCAGCCGGCCCTCCGGGTCGTCCGGCAGGGTCGTGGCGCGCCAGGCGATGTGCTTGTCGGGGCGGACCAGCAGCACCCCGCTCTCCTCGACCTCGCGCAGCTTGGCCCAGTCGTAGTAGAGGTCGGTGACCTCGCGCCCCGGGCCGATCACGACCGTGGCCAGCGGCACACCGAGTTCCTGCCCGACCTTCTCGGCCGCGGCCTCCCAGGCCTCGCCCGCGATGCCGGTGAGGAGCGTCCAGCGGTCGTACGGCGCCACGTCCATCAGCGCCCTGCGGTGCGCGCTGTCCCCGACCCAGGCGTGCGGCAGGTGCGAGCCCGGCACCGTGGACATCTCGTAGTAGAGGTCGGGATCGCGCGAGGGCACGGGCGGTGCGCTGCCGTCGGAGAGGATCGCCGACGAGGTGTAGAACTGGCCGAGTTCCACGCCGTGCGCGTTGAACTCGTAGTTCTTCAGGTCCATCGCCCGCACCAGCGCGGCCCGTTTGGCGGCGCCCGCGGGGGTGTTGGCCTTGCGTTCCTCGATCGCGGCCGCCATCTCGGCCTCCGTCGTGGCGTCGAGGACACCGAGGGCCCTGAAGATGTCCACGAACTCCCGGCTGGACCTGTTGGCCCGCTTCACGATCCGCTCGGCCACCGGCGCCCGCTCGGCGGAGTAGGTGTCGAGCAGCGCGGGGCCCGCCTGGCCCCTGAGGACGGCGGCCAGCTTCCACACGAGGTTGTAGGCGTCCTGCACCGAGGTGTTGGAGCCGAGGCCGTTGCTCGGCGGGTGCCGGTGGACGGCGTCGCCCGCGCAGAACACCCGGCCGCTGTGCAGGCGGGTGGCGTACATCTCGTTGTTGCCCCACAGGCTGGTGCCGGTGATCTCCACGTCGAGGTCCGGCATGCCGAGCAGGTTGCGGACGATCTGCACCGCCGCCGCCTCGTCGACCTGCGGGGGCTCCTCGTCGATGTCGTAGCCCCACACGATCAGCCACTCGTTCCAGGGCCGGACCATCCGGACCAGGCCCGCGCCGATCCCGCCGACGTTCGAGCCGGGCTGGATCACCCAGTACAGGACCGAGGGCCGGTGGGAGACGTAGCGGCCGATGTCGGCCTTGAAGGTGATGTTCATCGAGCCGGCGATGTCCATCGCCCCCTCGAAGGGCAGCCCGATGTCGGCGGCGACCATGGAGCGGGCGCCGTCTGCGCCGATCAGGTACTTGGCGCGGATCAGGTACGCCTTCCCGGTCAGCCGGTCGAGGACGTCGACGGTGACCCCGTCGGCGTCCTGCGTGTGGGAGAGGTACTCGGTGGAGAACCGCACCTGGGTGCCGCGCTTCGCGGCGTTGCGGACCAGGATCGGTTCCAGGTAGGTCTGCGGGATGTCGACGGTGAGACAGGGCGAGGCGAGCCGGTAGTCCGCCTCGCGGTCCGGGCGGGTGCCCCAGGTGTGGATCCGGCCGATCTCCTCCCCGGCGATGCTGGTGCAGAACACCGTGTCGCCGACGAGGGCGTGGTCCGTGGCGTCGGCGAGCACCTGGTCCTCGATGCCGGCGTCGCGGAAGACCTCCATGGCCCGCTGGTTGGTGATGTGGGCGCGAGGGGTGTTCGCCGTCCAGCGGTACTTGGTGATCATGATGTTGTCCACGCCGAGCGTGGACAGCAGCAGGGCCGCGGCGGAGCCCGCCGGTCCGGATCCCACGACCACCACGTCCGTGGTCATCACCGGGCCGGAGGGCGGCTCGGTCTCGGGGGTCCCGTCGTCGAATTCCGGCATCCTGGGCACCTTTCGTCCGTCCGGCGTCGTCGCCGATGGCTTCACTGTGCGGCCGGCGACGCCCGATGAAAGCGGTGACGGACGTTCTCGGCGGAAACCGCAAGACATGGCGGATCCGGGAAGACCGGGCCGCCCCGTGCCGCGGGGCCGCGCCCGGACCCCGGCGCGGCCCCGCGGCCCGGGGTCAGGGCAGTACGACGATCTTGCGCCCCTGGCCGGCCGCGAACCGTTCCAGGGCCTGCGGGTACTCCGCCAGCGGCAGCCGGTGGCTGATGAAGACCTGCGGGTCGAGGACACCGGCGGCGAAGAGCTCCGCCGCGCGTTCGTAGCTGTGCAGGACCGCCATGGAACCGGTGATCGTGATCTCCTGGTTGTAGATCCGGTACGGCGAGACGGTCGCCGTCGTCGCGTAGTCGGCGACCCCGAACTGCAGGAACGTGCCGGCCTTGGCGACCCGGTCCAGGCCGTCCTGGATGGCGGCGGCGTTGCCGGTCGCGTCGACCACCACGTCCCAGCCGCCCGGCCGCGCCAGCTCGTCGGTCGAGAGCGCCGTCCGGGACGAACCCAGCTTCTCGGCCGTGGCGAGCCGCTCCGGGTTGACGTCGACGACGTCCACCGACGCGGCGCCGGTGCGCTTGGCCAGCTCCAGCATCATCAGGCCCATCGTGCCGCTGCCGTAGATCAGCAGATGCGCGCCGAGCCTGCTGTTCAGCACGTCGTAGCCGCGTACCGCGCAGGACAGCGGTTCGATCAGGGCCGCGTCCTGGACGTCCACGTGGTCCGGCAGCCGTACGCAGTTGGCGACCGGCGCCACGGCGTACTCGGCGGCGCCGCCCGCCACGGTCACCCCGATCGCCTGCCAGCGGTCGCACAGGTTGTTGCGTCCGGCCCGGCAGTAGCGGCACTCGTTGCAGTACAGCGAGGGGTCCACGGCCACCCGGTCGCCGACCGCGAGTTCGGTCACCTCGCGGCCGGTTCCCACCACGACACCGGCGAACTCGTGGCCCGGTACGACCGGCAGGGTCGGCGCGAACTCGCCCTGCAGGATGTGCAGATCGGTCCCGCACAGCCCGCAGGCCGCCACCTCGACGACGACCTCGCGCGGCCCCGGAGCCGGATCGGGCACCGTGGTGACGACGACCTTGCCGGGCGCTTCGATGACGGCGGCTCTCACTTGACTGCTCCTAGGGACAGGCCGCGGACCAGTTTGTCCTGGGCGGCGAAACCGGCGATGAGGACCGGCAGGGAAACCAGCGTCGCGGCGGCGCAGAGCCGGGCGAGGAAGAGGCCCTCGCTGGTGATGAAGCCGACCAGGAAGACCGGCGCCGTCGACGCGTTGGTCGCGGTGAGGTTCACGGCGAACATGAACTCGTTCCAGCTGAAGATGAAGCAGATCAGCGAGGTGGCCGCCAGTCCCGGCGCCGCGACCGGGGCGACGATCCGCCACAGCACGGTGAGCAGTCCGGCGCCGTCGACCTCGGCGGCCTCCAGGATCTCCCGGGGCACCTCGGCGAGGAACGAACGCATCATCCACACCGCGATCGGCAGGTTCATGGCGGTGTAGAGGACGATCAGCGTCCACACGTTGTCCAGCATCCCGGCGTCCTTGACGATCAGGTACACCGGCAGCAGGGCCGCGATGGCGGGCAGGAACTTGGTGGACAGGAAGAAGAACATCACGTCGGTCCACTTCCTGACCGGCTTGATGGACAGCGCGTAGGCCGTCGGCACCGCGAGGGCCAGCACCAGCAGCGTCGAAATCACGCTGGCCATCGCCGAGTTGAGGAGGAACGGGGTGATGTCCCGGCTGAACAGCAGCCGGTACTGGCCGAAGGTGAGCGGGGCGAGCAGGCTCGGCGGGTTGGTCGCCGCGTCCGCCTCCTGGTGGAAGGAGGTCAGCACCATCCACGCCACCGGCGCGAAGAACGCCAGCGTGGCCAGCCAGGCGACGAAGGTCCACAGCGGTGACAGCCGCGGCGCACCCCCCTGCTCGTCCCGCTGCCGGCGGAGCAGCTTCCTGCCCCCCGCGCCGGGCGCGGCGACGGCTGTCTGCGTCATCGGGACACCTCCTCGCGGAACAGCGACGCGATGGTGCGCAGCGCGAAGGTCGCGATCACGATCGAGCCGAGCACGACGACCACACCGGCGGCCGCCGCCTGGCCGTACTCGTACTTGCGGAACATGGTCAGGTAGATCTCGTAGGGCAGGTTGGTCGTCTGCGAGCCGGGGCCGCCCTGGGTGATCGTGTAGACCGCGTCGAAGGTCTGCACGACGTAGATCGTGCCGAGCAGGATGCCCAGCTCGATGTACTGGCGCAGGTGCGGCAGGGTGAGGAACCGGAAGGTCGCCAGCGCCGACGCGCCGTCCACCCGGGCCGCCTCCAGGACGTCACCGGGCTGCGCCTGCAGACCGGCCAGGAGGATCAGCATCATGAACGGGGTCCACTGCCACACCAGCGAGACCACGACGGCGGGCATCGGATACGACGAGACCCAGTCGACCGTGGGCCCGTTGGCGGCGCCGAAGAGCCGGTACACGGCGTTGAGGGTGCCGTTGAGCAGGCCGTAGTCGGGGTTGTAGATGGCGTGCTTCCACAGCAGCGCGGCCGCCACCGGCATCACGAGGAACGGTGCGATCAGCAGCGTCCGCGCCAGACCACGGCCGGCGAACCGGCGGTCCAGCAGCAGCGCCAGACCGAGGCCGAGGACCACGCTGACGAGCACCACCGACGCGGTGAGCACGATGGTGTTGAGCACCGCGGTGCGCAGCCGCTCGTCGGTGAAGACGAACTTGAAGTTGGACAGGCCGACGAAGTGCCGGTCGCCCGGCTTGAGGATGTTCCACTGGAGCGTGGAGATCACGATCGTCGCGACGAAGGGCAACTGCGTGACGACGATGGTGAAGACGAGCGCCGGGAGCAGCGGAAGGCGGCGCTTCCACTTGGCGAGGGCCGGGGACTTCCGCGTCCGGGCCGGCGGCGGCGCGGTCGTGGGTGGAGCGGTGAGCGTGGTCATGGAGAGTTCCTCTGCCGGTGACAGCCGGGGTGGGGGAGCGGTGCCCGGCCGGCGCGGAGGCCGGCCGGGCGGTGACGGTCACCGGTAGTTCTTGGCGACGTCCTCGGCGAGCTTCTGGCCGTCGTCGAGCGCCTTGTCCACGCTGGTCCTGCCGGCGATGGCGGCGGAGATCTCCTGGGTGACCTTGGTGCCCAGGTCCTGGAACTCGGGGATGGCCACGTACTGGACGCCCACGGTCGGCCGGGGCTGGGTGCCCGGGTTCGCCGGGTCGGCCTGCTCGATGGACTGCAGCGTGATGTCGCCGAACGCCCCGGCGGCCTTCTGGTACTGCGGGATCGCGTACGTGCTGGCCCGCTTGCCGGCCGGGACGCGCGACCAGCCGAGCTTCTCGCCGACCAGGTTCTCGTACTTCTTGCTGGACGCCCACAGCATGAACTTCGAGGCCGCGTCGGCGTTCTTCGTGGTCTTGGGCATGGCCCACGCCCAGCTCCACAGCCAGCCGCTGCTCTTGGTCTCGGCGGTCGGCGCGTAGGCGTAGCCGACATGACCGGCGATCTTGCTGGTGCTGGGGTCCTCCAGCGACCCGGCCGCGCTGGTCGCGTCGTACCACATCGCGACCTTCTTCTGGCTCATGGCGTTCAGGCACTCGGTGAAGCCGGACTGCGCCGCACCCGCCTCGCCGTGCTTCCTGACCAGGTCGACGTAGAAGTTCGTCGCCTTCTTGAACGCCGGGCTGTTGACCTGCGCCTGCCAGTCCTTGGTGAACCAGGTGCCGCCGTAGGTGTTGACCACCGTCGTCAGCGTCGCCCCGAGCTCGCCCCAGCCGGCCAGGCCGCGCAGGCAGATGCCCCGCATGCCCGGCTCGGCGCCGTCCACCTTGGCCGCGATGTCGGCTATCTGCTGCCAGGTCGGGTGCTCGGGCACCGTGACGCCCTTCGCCTTCATGACGTCCTTGTTGTACATGAGGAAGGACGACTCGCCGTAGAACGGCAGGGCGTAGAGCTTGCCGTCGGAGCCGGACAGCGACGTGACCATCGGCTTGAGCAGGTCGGCCGAGTCGAAGGCGGCGTCCTTGTCGGCGTAGGAGCCGAGCTCGTGCAGCCAGCCGTTCTTCTGCCAGATCGGCACCTCGTAGGCGCCGATGGTGGCGACGTCGTACTGGCCGGCCTGGGTGGCGACGTCCTGGGTGACCTTGTCGCGCAGTTCGTTCTCGGGAAGGATCGTGAAGTTGACCTTGATGCCGGTGTCCTTCGTGAACGTGCTCTTCGTCAGCTTCTGGATGTCCTCCATCTGCGGGTTGCCGACCATGAGCACGTTGATGCTCTTGCCGCCGCTCCCGGAGCCGGAGGTGCCGCCCGCCCCGCTGCACGCGGCCAGCAGCGAGCCCGCGGCCGTGGCGGTGAGGAGGACATGGATCATTCTTCGTGTACGCATGACTGACTCCATCGAGAGGGTTCGAGGGCGTGCGGAACCAGGACCCCGGCCTTACGGGGTGGGGCGGTGGGGTGGACGTGCGGTGCGGCTCAGGCCTGGATGACCTGGGGACCCAGCAGGGCGTAGCGGCGGGCCTCGGACGAGTGCAGCCCCGTGTCGGTCACGATGGCCTCGAAGTCCGTGACGTTCGCGAACCGGCAGAAGCTCACGGCGCCGAACTTGGTGTGGACGCCGGAGAACACCCGGCGTTTGGCGATGCGCATGACCTCGGCCTTCACCTCGGCGACCGCGGGATCGGGGGTGGTGAGGCCCCACTGGCGGGAGATGCCGTTCGCGCCGACGTACGCCAGGTCGATGACGAAGTCGGAGAGCATGCGGCGCGCCCAGTGGTCGACCGTCGCCAGCGTCCCGCCGCGCACCCGGCCGCCGAGCAGCAGGACGGTGATGTTCTCGGCCGAGGCCAGGTCACCGGCCGTGGCCAGCGAGGAGGTGACCACGGTCAGCGGCCGGTCGCGGGGGAGGGCTGCGGCGATCAGCTGCGGGGTGTAGCCCTCGTCGAGGTAGACGGTCTCGGCGTCCCCGAGCAGGGCGGCCGCGGCGGTCGCGATCCTGGACTTCTCGGGGATGTGTTCGGTGGTGCGGAAGACGAGTGTGGTCTCGAAGCCCGCGCTCTCGACCGGGTGGGCACCGCCGTGGGTACGGCGGACCAGCCCGTGTGTTTCCAGGAGGTTCAGATCCCGCCGCACGGTCTCCTTGGACACCCCGAGGTCGGCGGCGAGCGTGCCGACCTCGACGGATCCCGAACGGCGTGCGGTCGCCAGGATTCCGCGTCTTCGTTCCTCGGCGTCCACGGCGGCACCTCCGTTTCACGGCTCTGTTCCATGGCTCCGCGCGTTGTGCCCGCGCCGGCCGATTACGCGGAGTCCGGCCCGATCGGGCTCCGGTGGCCAAATTTGTACAAGGGGATGGCGCGTACTGACCAGCTTCGACGTAGCGAAGTTCGTGACCGAATGTGCCCGTTTCCCGGAGGGTGAAGTGCCTGGACGGAGCGCTGGAGCGACCCATGGCACGGAGCCGCGCTGCCCGCTCCCCGACCGGCGACCGCCCGTTCGCCGCCCGTATGTCCCCGCGGGGCCGGACGACCGGCCGCTGCCGGGAGGCGCCGTCCACGATCGCGGGCGGCTCCGGCAGGGCATCCGCCGCCCTCGGCCGACGGCGTCGGGCGGTACCACGGACCCGAAGCGACTTCCCGGAACGGGTATCGCGGTCGTATCGAGAACCGCATACGCCGCCGCAACGCTCTCCCGTCTTCAGTGGAGGCACGGACCACAGCGCGTCAACGGGCGGCTGGTCCCTCGGGAAAGGACTGTGACCATGGACTCGGACTCCCTGCACGGGGTCGACCGGCGGCGGCTGCTCGGGTGGGGCGGGGTGGCGGCGGCCGGAGCGGTGGCGGCCGCCGGCGGGGTGGCGGGCGCGTCGCCGGCGGCCGCCCGGCCCGGCCACGCCGGCCGCGCCGGCCGGGCCCCGACCGGCCCGATTCCGCCGGACACCCGGCCCGGCGGAGCCTATGACCGCTATGTCGCGAAGCTGGCCGCCGAGGGCAGGTTCTCCGGCGTGGTGCTGCTGTCGCACCGGGGCCGGACGGTGCTGTCCCGCAGCTACGGCATGGCCGACAGGGAGAAGGGGGTCGCCAACCACGAGGGCGTCGCGTTCAGCCTCAGTTCGGCGGGCAAGCCGTTCGGCGCGGTGGCCCTCCTGCAGTTGGCGCAGCAGGGCAAGGTGAAGCTGTCGGACACGGTCGGGACCCATCTGAAGGGGTTCGCCAAGGAGATCGCCGAGCAGGTGACGATCCACCACGTGCTGTCCGGCACCTCCGGGCTGGACAGCCCGGACGACGACGTGCGGCGTGTCTTCCGGAGCCGGGACGAGGTGCACGAACACTACGAACAGCGGGCCAGGCAGGCCAACCTGGTGGGCGTCCCGGGCGTTCCCGACACCGCCCACGAGGAGGCGGAAGTCACCCTTTCCGCGCTGATCGTGGAGGCCGTGACCGGCATGACGTACTGGGACTACGTCCAGGAGAACATCTTCGAGCGGTGCGGCATGACCGGCTCGGCGTTCTGCACCAGGCCGCAGTGGCTCACCGACGCGCACATCGCGCACCCGTACATGGAGCTGGCCGACGGCAGCGTGGTGGACGCCGTCCGCAACCTGGACCTGAGCAGCCCGGACCCGGACGTGCTCGGCAAGAACCCGGGCCGCGCCTACATCGACGCCCCCGGGGACGGCGGCTTCGCCACCGCGCCGGATCTGGTCCGGTTCGCCCGCGCGTTGGGCGACGGCACGGTGCTGGACCGGCCCTGGGCCGACGTCCTCACTGCTGCCAAGATCCCCCATGGACCGGTGTCGTTCGGGGCGTACGGGATTCCGGTCTCCATCGCCAACGGCCAGTGGATCCACCAGCGCGCCGGCGGCAACCCCGGTGTCAGTGCCAACTGGGACATCTACCCGTACAGCGGCTGGGTCGGTGTCATCCTCGGCAACGGCGACGGCGTGCCGCTGCAGGAGATGATCGGGCAGGAGATGCAGGCCGTCACCGGGGCCCCGGTCGGCGGGGGACCGGGCGGCTGAACTGCCCCACCGCCCATCGACGTCGGCCAGGGGTGGGAGGACGACGACCGCAGTCTCGTGGTCGGTCCACTCCCGGGGCGGCGCGGCCTCCTTCACGGGCGGCGACGTCTTCGCTCGCTTCGCCTTGGCGACGAACGCGCGCGCCGCGACCGTCTTCGAACACCGCCGCCCCCTCCCCGTGACGTCGACCGTCCCGGCCGGTCTTCCTCCGTCGGCGGCGCGCCGACCGTGAATTCCGTATGTTCCGCGGTGGGATCGGCCCGTACGACTCGGCGCGTCCCGGCCGCGGCCACCGCCGCCCGGCCGGGCGGGGAAGGCGGACGCATGAAGCTGGTCCTGCGACCGGGCGGCGGGCGCCCACGGCTGCGCTTCGACGGCTGGATCGCCGGCCTCGGCACCGCCTCCGGCACCCGCGTCGTGCTCGGCCACTGGCCCCGCTCGCCGTTCGGCCCGTTCAGCGACGTGATGCTGGAACGAAGCGACGGAGAACGGCTGTTGCTCGCCCCGACCCGGCGGACGGCCGAATTCGTCGGCGGCACCTACGACTTCGACACGGTCCACGTCGTACCGGTCGAGGTCGCCGTCCGCGCGGACACCTGGACCGTCACCGCCGGACCGCTCCGCCTGCGCTTCACCACCGGCCGCCGCACGCTCCTCGGCCACCTGCTGCACGCCGTTCCCGGGCCGCTCGCCCGCCGCCCGGCGTGGTCCGCGGTCACGGACGGGGCCGCCCGCGTGCTGCTGCCCGGCGTACGGACCCGCGGCAGCGCGGGCAGCGGCCGCAGGGAGTGGTACGGCGCGCGGGACCTGCTCGCGATCCGCGACCTGGCGGGCACCTACGAGGGTGCGGACCTGGGCGTCCTCGCACCGGTCGAACCTCCCGTGCGGTTCGGGTTCGGCTCGGTCCCGCGCCGGCCCGCTCTCACCCGGGTCACCACGACGGTCGAGGTGGAGCGATCCTTTCCCCTCCCCGGAGCGACCGGACGAGGGCAACCGTGACACCCACCCTGCTCCGGCGTCCGGCCGGGCCGGCAAGGCCGGTCGGGCCGGTCGGGGCGGACGGGCCGGTCGGCCAGAGGATGCGGACGGTGGTGCGACGGCGCGCGGTGATCCCCCTTGAGCTCGCCGGGCACGTGGCCGCGGTCGGCTGAGACGGCAGTCTCCTTGGCGCAGGGGGCGAGAAAAGGCCCCGGCTGGACGGGGGAGACCAGCCGGGGCCGTAGGTGGTGACCTGCGGAGGGCGGTCGCCTCTCGGCGGCGGGCTCCATGGGGCTTCAGCCGGACGATCGTCCCCATGGGCTATGGGTGAGGCCCGGGGACACTGTCCCCTCCGCGGTCACGTGTGGATGAACGGTCAACAGCCCTGCGTTTGTTCCCGTGCACGTCCCGCGGGCCGTTGTGAGCTGGGGAACATACGGTGCCGTGGGCTCAGTCGAGGTAGTCGGCGATCAGACTGGCGAACTCGTCGGGATCGGCGAGGCGCGTGCCGAGGGATTCGGCCTTGGCCCGCTTGGAGCCGGCGCCGTCACCGGCGACGACGAGCGTGGTCTTCTTGGAGACGCTGGAGGAGGAGCGGCCGCCGGCGCGTTCGATGAGTTCGTTCATTTCGTTGCGGGAGAGCTTCTCCAGGGCTCCGGTCATCGCGCCGGTGACGACCACGGTCATCCCGGACAGCGGGCCCGCCTTCGCCGTGACCGCTCCCTCGTCGCTGTCGGACGCCGCGGCGTCGCCTGGGACCGGCGGGGTGGCGCCGGGCTCGGTCATGTTCACTCCCGCGGCGGCGAGTCTGTCGATGAGCGGGGCGAGTTCGGCCAGTTCCGCGACGATCGAGGGGGCCTTCTCCGTCCCGATGCCGTCGACCTGCTGCATCGCCTCGGTGTCGGCGGCGCGGATCAGGTCCATGGTGGCGAAGTGCCGGGCGATGCGCCGGGACATGGACCGGCCGGTGCCGCGCACCCCGAGCGCGCACAGCACCCGCGACAGCGGCTGCTGTTTGGCCGCCGCGATCGCGGCGAGGAGGTTGTCGGTGCTGGTGGCACCCATCCGGTCCAGGCCGAGCAGCTGCTCGCGGGTGAGGGCGAACAGGTCGGCGAGATCGGCGACGAGGCCGGCGTCGACGAGCTGGACGACGCGGGTGGAGCCGAGGCCCTCGATGTCGAGCTGGTCGCGGCCGGCGGCGTAGGAGAGGGAGGCGACCAGGTGGCAGTTGCGGCCCTGCGTGCACCGCCAGCGTTCCTCGCTCCTGTCGATGTCCGACCCGCAGCGCGGGCAGGCCTCGGGGAAGGCGATGGGCTGCTCCTCGCCGGTGCGCAGGTGCGCGGCCGGTGCCTGGATGCGGGGGATGACGTCGCCGGCGCGGTAGACCATGACCTGGTCGCCCAGACGCAGGTCGCGGCGGGTGATGTCGGCGGGGTTGTGCAGGGTGGCGTAGGTGATGGTGGAGCCGTCGATGACGACCGGTTCGAGGACGCCGCGCGGGGCGATGATCCCGGTGCGGCCGACGTTCCACTCCACCGCCAGCAGCCGGGTGATCTTCTCCACCGCCGGCAGCTTGTAGGCGATCGCCCACCTCGGTGCGCGGGAGCCGGATCCGGCGGCCTGCTGGTCGGCGGCGAGGTCGGCCTTGATGACGATGCCGTCGATCCCGAACGCCAGCCCGGCACGGGCCTCGGCGATCTCCTGCACCCGGGCGAGGACCTCCTCCACGGTGTCGGCGACGGTGTCCGGGACCGCGGTGGCGGCGCTGGTGTGCACGCCGAACTCGGCGACCAGGCGCATCAGCTCGCTGTGCGCGGCTGTGTTCAGCCGCTCGGCGAGTACCGGGTCGGTGCCGGGCACGGGGAGGAGCCCGTAGCCGAAGAACGTCATCGGCACCGTGTAGAGCCGCTCGCGGGCCCGCAGCGTGCCCGCCGCGGCGTTGCGGGGGTTCGCGAACGGCAGCCCTCCGTGCTCGGTGCGCACGGTGTTGGCGTACTCGAACTGGGCGTTCGTCATGAGGACTTCGCCGCGCACCTCCACGGTGACCGGCTCGGCCAGCCGGTCGGGCAGGCCTTCGACGGTGCCGATCGCGTGCGAGACGTCCTCCCCGGCCGTCCCGTCCCCGCGGGTGATCAGCCGGGTGAGCCGGCCGCCGGTGTAGCGGGCGGCGATCGCGAGTCCGTCCAGCTTCGGCCCGGCATGGAAGCGGGTGACCTCGTGCCCGACGCGGCGGGCCAGGGACTCGGTCCAGGCGGTGAACTCCTCCGGGGAGAACACGTTGTCCAGGCTCAGCATCGCCACCGTGTGCGGGACATCACCCTCCACCGCGCCGCCGGCCACCTTCCCGGTGGGGGAGCCGGGCAGCACCTGCTCGGGATGGTCCGTCTCGTACGCGCCGATCGAGCGCACCAGCCGGTCGTAGGCGTCGTCGTCCAGCGGCGACGTTCCGCCCGTGTAGTACGCGGCCGCCGCCCCGACGGCCTCTTCGACCGCCCGCGCGTAGGCGGCGGCATCCACGATCTCTGCTGCAGGTGTCGTCATGACCGGCATCCTGCCTCCCACCACTGACAACGAGCCCGGACACCCGTGCCGCACCCACCGGCATCAGCACCTCCAACGGTCGGCCCGGCGCCACATCCGCGGGGCCGCCGCACCGGTGACCACGGAGAAGCCGGTGCTGCCGATCACGGGGTGAGGCCCGTGCGCGGAAGGCCACGAGGACGACGCCGCCAGGAGCCACCGTCAAGTTCCGCGTCCTGCTGAGTGACGGACGCTGCCCTCTGTCCGGTCGGCAAGGGGCTCCAGTGGCCGGCGGCGGCCGGTACGCGGGGCGGTGGCACCGGGATGCCCGGACGTTCGTCCGCCGCCGCACCGCCTTCGGAGGCCGCCTCGAAGAGGACGCGGACGGATGGCCGGCCCGGAGGATGGTGCGAGCCGGGACGGGCGGGGACCTCCGGGACTTCGGTGCCGGCGGGTCCCGCTCCGCCGCAACCGGCGCCGGCCGACAGGACCCTCCCCGATGGCCGGCTACTGATCCGCCGGCGCGATGCGGCGACCCGTGAGGCTCCTGGGCCGGATCGACACCCACATCGCGCGCTCGTCGCCCGCCCACGGAGTGGTGTGAGCGCGTTCCACGAGTCGGCGGACCACCTCGGGCCGGGTCACGACGTTCGCGTGCCCGACGGCGAGTACGCTCCAGCCCCGGCTCAGCGCCTCGTCCACGTGGTCGACCTCGAAGGCGACATCCTGGTCCACGGTCAGGGCGGTGACGGAGCCGGGCGCGGTCCGGAAGACGATGGCGCCGTCGATGACGTCGTAGTTGACGGGGACGACCGCCGGCCGTCCGTCCGGCGTCGACAGCGTGACGCGTCCGATCCCGTGCGTGGAGAGCAGGGCCCGGCACTCCTGCGGGCCGAGGTCGAGCAGCCGGGGGTGGAGCAGGGCGTGCCCCTGCCCGGGCGGGAGGTCGACACCGCCGCCGTACAGCGCGTCGACGGTGGTGCCCAGTGCGTCGGCCAGCCTGATGAGCGTCGCGAGGGTCGGGGACGCGGGCTGCTCCTCCAGGTAGGCGAGGTACGCCGGGGCCATCCGGGCACGGGCGGCCGTCTCCTCCCGGCTGAGCCCCAGCCGCAGCCGCGCCGCGGCCACCCGTCGGCCGATGTCTCCGGGATTGGCCGCCTGGGTCGGCGGCGGAGACACGGGCCCGGTCTTCACCTCACCCGACTCCGTCCGGCCGCTGTCGAGGTGGTGGATGTGCGCGTCGGGCCCGGGAAAGACGAGAGTGACCTCGTCCGAATCCGACCAGCGCACGTCGTAGGGAGGCGTGCCGTCCTCGTGGTGGAGGCCGACGATCTCCCCGTCGCGCCGGGTGGCGCCGGTCGCCGGGCTTTCGATGACGAGTTGGTCGCCGAGGTGAGCTCGCATGATCGCCGCCCTCTCCTCAGAGTCGTCCGGCAAGCGTTGCTTCAGGCGGACCGTCCGGTCGTGGCACCGCTGCCGGGCTGGTCCGCCCCCACGCCCTGGATGTCCCGTTCGGCGAGTGGAGGTTCACCTTCCACTGTGCCGTGTGCATCGCTGCGCTCCTCACGTCGGCATGGAACCGTGGCCCGGTGGCCCGGTGGCCCGGTGGCCCGGTGGCCCGGTGGCCCGGTGGCCCGGTGGCCCGGCGGTCGTGCCGGTGCCGGACATTCATCCCATTGGTCCGCTTTATCCATCGTATTCGTCCACCGTCGATCGGCTTCGGACTCCCTTCACAGGGCCGAAGGTCCCCGCCGAACCGCCGAACCGCCGAACCGCCGTCCGGCCCTGGACAGGGCGGCCTTGCGGCTCCCCGCAGGCGACGATCGCCGGAAGGCCGGGTGGATCTCCTGCCCGGTCGCCTCGTGCGGGACGGGCAGCAGTTCGTCACCCGGCAGGTGCCGCGCGTCGGGGCCCGGCGCCGTGCGACGCCCGTGGCACACGATCGTGGCGGCGACGGTCCCGGTCGGCGGACCGGTCTCGCCCGATCGACCTGGTTCAGGCTTCATTCGGACCACCGTCGACCGAGGGCGGTCCGGGCGGCTCCTGGAGCACGCTCCATGCGACGGGGCCGAGCAGGTCCGAAAGCTGCCGGAAGACGTCCAGGAAGAGATCGTCGATCGTCAGTACCCCGACGACCCGGCCCCGGTCGAGGACCGGCAACCGGCGCACGCCCGCGCGGCCGAAGGTGCGGTACGCGGCCCGGAGGTCGTCGTCGGCGTCGACGGTGAGGACGTCGGCCGACATCACCGCGGTCACGGTCGAATCCGGCGCCAGGCCGCTGCCGAGGCCGCGCAGCGCGAGATCGCGGTCGGTCACGATGCCGCACAGCTCCCCGTCCCTCACGACGAGGACGGAGCCCACGCCCCGCTCGGTCATGCACCGGGTCACCTCCTTCAGGGAGACCCCGGGGTCGACGTGCACGGGAGGCGCGGTCATCACCTCGGACACCTTCATGCGGATGCTCCTTGTCGTCGAGTCGTGCGGCGAGGGTCTGTGCGGGGCGAGTCGGCGGGTTTCACACGATGTCGAGCACGTCGCCCAGGGGCCGCCGAGGGCTCGGCTGCCCTTCGGGGCCGTGGCCGAGCCGGAGCACCATCTGCACGTACCCCATGGCGGAGAGCGGGTCGCGGGCCGCCCACCGGAGGTCCGGCCATTCGAGCGGCTGGGAGGTCACGGAGGCGACCAGCCCGTCCGCGGTGGCCCGCAGCAGGACCCGCTCCAGCGCCTGCCCGGCGTGCAGCCAGTCCAAGGGACCGTCGTCGGCCGTGCCGAGCAGGGCGATGTTCGGCGTCTTCTCGAACGACGCCCGGGGACGGTCCGGCATCGGGCGTCCTGCCGCGAAGTCCCGCACCGGGGCGCCGCCGCCTCGGCGTACCGGGCCGAACGCCTCGGCGGGGATGCCGTCGGACGGTGCCTCGGCCCCCGAGGGTTCCGTATGCGCCCACCGCGCGGTCTCGCCGCGTACCCCAGCGTCCAGCGCCTCCCACTCCTCGGCGTCCCGCACCAGCTCCAGGACCGACCGCACGTGCCAGCCACCCGGGAACAGCAACTGCGCGCCTTCGGCCTCGGCGGCTTCGCACAGGCCCTCGCGTATCGCCGCCGGGATCTCCTCGTCCTGGAACGGGTAGCGGCTGGAGTGACGGCGGCCGACCGCGGGACGCAGCAGGGCCAGCGCGGTGTCCGGCGGACTGCTGCCGCACAGATGCACCTCGGCGAGCAGATCCGGACAGTCCGGATCCGGGAGGAGCCGGACGACCGGCGCCAGCGAAGCCGCGGCGGCGGCCACCCGTAGGTTGAGCAGTGCGGCTCCGCAGCTCATGTGCAGACCGCGTTGCTGAGGATCGGTGTGCGGCAGGGTGCGCACCAGGTCGGCGTACAGGCGCAGGACACCGATGTCCCGGAGGTAACGGAACCGCCAGGGCTGTGCGTTGTGCTGCGAAGGAGCGGCGACGGCGTCTGCCACGAGCGTCTCGACGGTGTGCGTGTCGACGGGTTCTGAGGTCATGGTGGCTTCCCTTCGCTTCGGCCGCGGGAATCACATCCGGCTCGGACGGCACGGCGATGACCGGGCACCGCGCGCGGTGCAGGACCCCTTGGCCGACCGAGCCGAGCAGCAGGCCGACGGATCCGCCCCGGCCCGGGCCAGGGCCATCCGGTGGGCCGGGTCCGGATCGACGCCCACCACGATCGGCCGGGGATCACCGGGCCTGGTCATGACGGCCTCCGCTCGCAGTCTGCTTCGCCTCGCCGGTGCGGCCGTCGGTCCCTGTGCCGCGGCCGTCGGTCCCTGTGCCGCGGCCGATGATCCGGCTCACAGACGGGCGAGCCCTCCTTCCGGGGCACGTGGCACTCGACATCCACCCCTCCCTCGACAGCTCGAACGAGCCGCGCGACCACGGGTACGAGGGATCTGCCGCCTGTCCTGCCCCTGAGCGTGGTGACACCGTCGTGCCCGTCCGCCGCCGAACTCCGAGTCCGGCGGCGGGAAGAGGTACGGAACGATGGCACGCCGTATCTGCGACAGGCCGTGCTCGTCGACCACGGGCAGGCGTTCGACCTTCTTCCGGGCCATGGTGCGGGCGGCCTCGGCCGGCGTGGCCTTCGCCCGGATCGTGATCGCCGGCGGCCGGGCGGGTCATGGCATCGCCGACGGGATGAGAGGTCCCGTACATGACGACTCCGTAGGGGTCCGAGTCAAGCGGACTGACTACTTCCATCATGCGGCGCCGCCGAGTGGCGCGACAGGGGCCCCTCGGCTGCGAACCGGGCCGTTCGGCCCCTACCGGCCCACCGGCGTGCGGTCAGGCTGGAAGGGAACGCTCTCCGGAGGTGGAGATCATGTTCCGAACCGTCACCGTGGGCCTGGACGGGTCGCCCGAGAGCCGTGCCGCCGCCGAGTGGGCGGCGCGCGAAGCGCGGCTGCGCGGCCTGCCGCTGCGGATCGTGCACGTGGGAGAGCCTGCACCCGTTCCCGTGGCGCAGGCTCCTCTGGTGGGTCCCGAGACCCGTCAGCAGTGGACCCGGCAGATGCCCCGCGAGTCCGCGGAGGGCATTCGTCTCCGGCATCCCGGCCTTGAGGTGTTCACCGAACAGCTGGCAGGGAACGTGGCCGGAGCGCTGTGCGACGCGGCGGGCCCCGCCGAGCTGCTCGTGCTGGGCTCGCGGGGTTTCGGCGGCCTCGGCGGGTTCGTGGTCGGCTCGGTGAGCCTGGCCGTCGTGGCCCGTGTGGAACGGCCCGTGGTGCTGGTGCGTGCGGGCGAGCAGGCCGCGGACGAGCACAGGATGGATCCGGCGGGCGTGCCGTCCGCTGCCACACCGTTCCGGCCGGTCGTCCTCGGCCTCGACGTCGGTCACCCGGACGACACGCTGCTGGAGTTCGCCTTCGACGCGGCGGCCCGCCGGGAATCACCTCTGCGCGTGGTGTCCGCGTGGCCGGAGACGGCCGCGTCCTCCTACCGCTTCCCCGGCGACGTGGAACTCCAGGACGACCTCGAACGGAGCCACCGCAGCGCGCTGGCCGAGGCGCTGCGTCCCTGGCGGCAGAAGTTCCCGGGCGTAGACGTGACCGAGGCGAGCCGCTGCGGCAGCGCCGCGCAGGCCGTCGTCGACGCGGCCCGCGACGCGTCCCTGGCGGTCGTCGGCCGGCGCATCCGTTCCGGTCCCCTCGGCGCCCACATCGGCCATGTCACCCACGCCGCCCTGCATCACATCGCTGCACCTGTCGCCGTCGTGGCCCACGGATGAGACGGGAGGCAGGATCGCGCGCGTCCGCGTACCGCTCCGTGCGTACGTACGGCGCAGGTGCCCGGTGTCCTCCCGGCGCGGTCACGCGGGCGACGATCAGCCGATGAGGGCCGGACGGCCCAAGCGGACCCGTCCGGGACAGGACAGGCTGGATCCGTGGGGCAATACCGGTGATGCCGCGACGTCCGGCAGGCACCCGCCGCCGGCGGCCGCCGGCCTCCTGCCCCGCAGTGAGCCAAGGACGGTGAGCGACCCCATGAAGGCCTTCGTCTTCCACGGCCCCGGGCAGTCCGCCTGGGAAGAGGTCCCCGATCCTGACGTCAAGGAGCCCACCGACGCCGTCGTGCGCGTGGACGCCGTCACGATCTGCGGGACGGACCTGCACATCCTCAAGGGCGACGTCCCCGAGGTGCCGCCCGGCACGATCCTCGGTCACGAGGCCGTCGGCGAGATCGTCGAGGTCGGCAGTGACGTCCGGACAGTACGGCCGGGAGACCGTGTCCTGGTCTCCTGCATCAGCTCCTGCGGGCGCTGCTCCTACTGCCGGGAGGGGATGTACGGCCAGTGTCTTGGCGGCGGAGGCTGGATCCTCGGCCACCTGGTCGACGGCACCCAGGCCGAGTACGTCCGGGTCCCCTTCGCGGACCTGTCCGTCCACGCGCTGCCCAGCACGGTCCACAGCAAGGACGCCGTGCTCCTCGCCGACATCTTCCCGACCTCCTACGAGGTCGGCGTCCTCAACGGCCGGGTGCGCCCCGGCGACACCGTCGCCGTCGTCGGCGCGGGCCCGATCGGGCTTGCGGCGATCACCACGGCACGGATGTTCTCCCCCGAGCGGATCGTCGCCGTGGACCGGGCCCCGGCCCGGCTGGAAGCGGCCAAGCGCCTGGGCGCCGACGCCGTCGCGGACGCCCGTGAGGCCCCGGAGCAACTGATCGCCGACCTCACCGACGGACTCGGCGCGGATGTCGTCATGGAGGCCGTCGGCCTGCCGGAGACCTTCGAGCTGTGCACCCGCATGGTCCGGCCCGGCGGTCGCGTCGCCAACATCGGCGTGCACGGCAAGCCGGCCACGCTGCATCTCGAAGACCTGTGGATCAAGAACGTGACCATCACCACGGGCCTGGTGGACACCCGCTCCACCCCGACCCTGCTGCGGATGGCCGCCGCCGGCCGGCTGCCCACCGCACAGCTGATCACCCACACGTTCCCCCTCGATCACATGGCCGAGGCGTACGACGTCTTCGGCCGCGCCGCCGACACCGGCGCGCTCAAGGTCGTACTCGGCGGGGAGCAGCACGAGGTCGCCGTCCGCGGGACCTGACCGAGGGGAGTCCTCCACGCCGGTACGCCCGGGCCCGGCGTCCGGCGCGCCGCTCCGTACCGACAGGGGCTGACCGGGTGCACGAACGGGCCGAGTGGCCCCTCCGACCCGTCCCCGGAAGATGGCACGGTGACATCGGAGCCCCCCTGCTGCACGACGTGGCAGTCCGACGAAAGGCGGTGGGGACGATGGCACTTCCCCTGGTCGTAGGCATCGACGGATCGGACGGCAGCCTGCTCGCCGTCGACTGGGCGGTGGACGAGGCCGCCCGCCACGACCTTCCGCTGCGACTGGTGTACGCCTCCCGCTGGGAGCGCTACGAGGCCGGGGTGCCGTCGGAGGACACGGAGCGCCCCTCGGAACGCGTGCTGGCCGAACACATCGTCGCCTCCGCCGTGGAGCGCGCCGCACAACGCTGCCCGGACGTGCAGGTCACCGCGGACATCCTCCCCGACGACCCGGTGTACGCCCTCCTGCACGAGGGCGACACCGCACACGCCCTGGTCACCGGGTCGCGCGGCCGGGGCGAGCTGACCGGGCTGCTCCTGGGCTCCGTCGGCCTGGCCGTGGCGGCCAGGGCGCGCTGCCCGGTGATCGTGGTCCGCGGCGACGGTACCGGCCCGGCCGGCGGCCACGAACGGATCCTGCTGGGCGCGGGGGAGCCCGACACCGCAGGTGAGGCCGTACGGTTCGCCTTCCAGGAGGCCGAGGCCCGCGCATGCGCCCTGTACGTCGTCCGGGCCTGGCGTTGCCCCGCCCACGAGGTCGGCAACCAGGTGGCGCTCGCGGAGCTCGCCCGCCGGCACGAGGGAAAGGCGTCGGCACTGCTCGACGCACTGCTCCGCGAAGCCATGGCCGCCCATCCGAAGGTCAGGGTCCGCAGCGTGACGGCCGAGGGGCCCGCCCACCGGATCCTGGTGGACCGCTCGGCCGCCGCCGACCTCGTCGTCGTGGGCGCGAGGCGTTGGCACGGACATCTCGGTCTGCACCTGGGCCGGGTGGCCCACACACTGCTTCACCATGCGGCGTGCCCGGTGGCGGTCGTACCGCAGCCGGAGTGATCGTTGTACCTGTCCGGACACCCCGAGGCGGGCGCCCACCCAGTCGGTTCCCGCAGCGGAGGGGAGCACCGCGTGGCCGCTCGGCCTCATCACACGATCACCCCGGTACTGCGGGGTGCGTCCCCGGTCGAACGGCACGCCCGCCCTGCACACCGGCCACTCGCACGGAGGGAGCCGAAGTGAGCGGCCGGACGTGGGCGTACGACGGTTACCTGCCCGCCGACGAGCGGTTGCGGGAGTCGCTGTGCACGCTGGGCAACGGCTACTTCGCCACCCGCGGGGCCCTGCCCGAGTGCACCGCCGACGACGTGCACTACCCCGGGACCTACGCGGCCGGCTGCTACAACCGGCTCGCCTCGGACGTGGCAGGGCGCCGGGTCGAGAACGAGGACATGGTCAACCTCCCGAACTGGCTGCCGTTCCGGTTCCGGCTGCCGGGCGGTGACTGGCTCACCCCGGACACCGCCACCGTGCTCGACCACCGGCAGGTCCTGCGCCTCACCACCGGCCTCCTGGAGCGCCGGACCCGCTTCGCCCTCGGTGACGGCGGAGTGCTGCACGTCCGTCAGCAGCGCGTCGTCCACATGGCCGACCCGCATCTGGCCGCCCTGCGCACCGAGTTCACGGCCGAGGGCTACGCCGGGGAACTGGAGGTCGAGGCCGCCCTCGACGGGAGGGTCACCAACAGCGGGGTGCCGCGCTACCGCGACCTCGACGGCTGCCATCTGACCCACGTGGACGGCGGAGTGGCCGCCCCGGACACGGTGTGGCTCCGCTGCCGCACCAGCACCTCCGGCATCCGCATCGGCATGGCGGCCCGGCTGGTGGCCGACGCGCCGATCACCGAGGCGACCCCCGCGCCGCTCCGAGCCGTGCAGCGCCTCCGGCTACGGCTGACACCCGGACGCACCCGCGTCGTCGACAAGATCGCGGCCGTCCACACCTCGCGCGATCTCGCGGTCGGCGACCCCCTGCGGGCGGCCGTCGACCGTGCCGGCGCCGCTCCCGGCTTCGACGCTCTCCTCGGATCGCACCGGACGGTATGGGAACACCTCTGGCGGCGGGCCGAGTTGGACGTCCCCGGCCGGGCCGGACGGATTCTGCGGCTGCACCTCTTCCACATCCTGCAGACCCTCTCCCCGCACACGGCGGACCTGGACGTGGGCGTGCCGGCCCGGGGACTGCACGGGGAGGCGTACCGGGGGCACGTCTTCTGGGACGAGCTGTTCGTGCTGCCCTTCCTGAACCTGCACTTCCCTGAGGTCTCCCGCGCCCTGCTCCGCTACCGCCACCGGCGTCTGGACCGGGCCCGCGCGGCCGCCCGCGCGCTGGGCCGGCGCGGTGCGCTGTACCCGTGGCAGAGCGGCGGCGACGGCCGCGAGGAGTCCCAGGAACTGCACCTCAACCCCCGCTCGGGGCGCTGGCTCCCGGACCACTCGCGGCTCCAGTGGCACGTCGGCTCGGCGGTCGCGTACAACGTGTGGCAGTACTGGGAGGCGAGCGGCGACACCGGCTTCCGGGACACCGAAGGCGCCGAGACCCTCCTGCAGATCGCCCGCTTCTGGGCCGACTCGGCCACCTGGGACGACCGGCTCGGCCGGTACCGCATCCGGGGTCCGATGGGCCCCGACGAGTACCACGACGCCTACCCCGACGCCCCGCGGCCCGGCCTCGACGACAACGCCTACACCAACGTCACCGCCGCCTGGGTCCTCGCCCGGGCCCTGGAACTGCTGCGCGGGCTGCCCGGGCCGCGACGCCGTGAACTCGCGGACCGGATCGGCCTCGAAGAGGGGGAGCCCGGACGCTGGGAGGACGTGTCGCGCACCCTCCACGTCCCCTTCCACGACGGCGTCATCAGCCAGTTCGAGGGTTACGGCGACCTCGCCGAGCTCGACTGGGACGGCTACCGCGAACGGTACGGCGACATCCGCCGCCTCGACCGGATCCTGGAGGCGGAAGGTGACACCGTCAACCGCTACAAGGCGTCCAAGCAGGCCGATGTCCTGATGCTCGGCTACCTCTTCTCGCCCGCCGAACTCCGGTCACTCTTCGAGCGGTTGGGCTACACACTGGACGACGGGACCTGGGCGCGTACGGTCGACTACTACCTCCGCCGCACCAGCCACGGCTCCACCCTCAGCGGTCTGGTCCACGGCTGGGTGCTGGCCCGGGCCCGGCGCACGGACGCGTGGAGGTTCGTCCAGGAGGCACTGCGCGGCGACATCGCCGACGTCCAGGGCGGCACCACCGGAGAGGGGATCCACCTCGGCGCGATGGCGGGCACCCTCGACCTCGTCCAGCGCGGACTCACCGGCCTGGAGACCCGCGACGGAGCGCTCTGGCTCGACCCGGTGCCGCTGCCGGAGCTGTCGTCGTACGCGATGTCCCTCCGCTACCGCGGGCACTGGGGCGTACGGCTGCACCTGGAGCGAGGACGGCTGGAGATACTGGTGCCGGCCTCGGACCGTGCGCCGATCGACATCCGGCTGCCGGACCGCGCGATCCGGGTGGCGCCGGGAGAGACCTGCCGGCTGGTGCTCCCGGACGGCCCCTGACACCCCCCCCGAGAGGCGCCCTTTGGTCCGTGCTCGGCCCGGGACCCGGGTGTATGCGTGGTGCGAAGGACAGATGGGGTGGGCCGGCCCGTGTATGGTCCGGATCCCGGTCGGCCGTCAGGGACAGTCGTACGAGAAGTGGGCGGCGGTCGCCCGGTGACCGGGGGACAGGATGCGCAGTTCCGCCCGTGCCGCACGGTGGCCCGGTCCCTGGTAGGTCCATCGAAGGTGCAGGCGCGCGTGTCGCTCCCCGCGGACCATCTCCTCGTGCAGGACGCCGGACGAGGTGCCGTCGCTGCGGACCCATCGGTAGGAGAGGGTGCCGGGACGGCCGTTGGTGGTGACCAGACCGACGATGTCCGCGGTGCCGTCGCATCCCAGAACCGCCGGTCTCGCCGTGACGGAGACCTGGGTGACCGCCACGGACTGCCCGAAGCGCTGCCAGGCCAGGAACACGAGGACGGCCACCACCAGCAGTGTCGGCAGGGCGTTCTTGCGCAGCCTCCGACCGGTGGGCGCGGGAGCCGACGGCGTGGCGGGAAGTGCCGGGACGGTGCGGTGCGCGACGGCGGCCGTCACGCCGGGCCCGAAACGCAGCACGCTGCCCTCGACGCGGTCGGGCCGGGTCGGGGGAGCGCTCGCCGGGACCGGTTCGACGAGGGTGTCGTCCGTTTCGGGTCGCTGGATCCAGTGGCTGGCCAGCACGGTGGCGCTGTACTCGCTGTCGGGGTCGGCGGGCCGGTCGGCGGGGACGTGGCCGTCGGCGGGTCCGAGGCGGAGTGTGGTGCTGTGCGCGTCGGCGGGTGCGAGCGCCCGCGTGGGCTCCTCGCCCTTCACCGCAGGCGTGGGCGTGGGCGTGTCGTCGTTCTGAGCAGTCATCCGATCTCACACTGCCTGGTCAGGATCTGCTGCGAGGCGACGCCGGAAGCCGGCGCCGGAGTGGTCGTGGCCTGGATCGTCCAGTAGCAGCCGTCGTTCTGGAAGGTGTGGTCGACGGTGATCGTGTACTGGGTGGCTCCGCTGCGCTCGAAGGTCTGGGACGCGCCGTCGGGGGTGCCGGCCGCTCCGCTCGCCCGGTCCGTGGACCACGAGACGGTGACGGAGATCGGCCCGCTGCCGTCCGTGGTGACGGTGACGGTCGCGGTGGAGGTCGTCGGGCCCGTCTGCTGGAAGGCCGATACCGCGACGTTCTTGACGGCGGGAGCGACGGGCGGGGTGGAAGCGGCGGTGGTCGGTGTCGACGGCGTGGACGTGGTCGCCTCGCTGGGCGTCGTCGACTGGGTGGGTGAACCGGTGGCGGAGGCGGAAGGCTGACCGGTCGGGGTGGTCGACGGGTCCGAGGGGGAGACGCCGGGCGTCGGGGAGACACCGGGTGTCGGCGACAGGTCACCCGACGGGGTGGGCGCCGTGGGCGGGGCGGTGGGCGGCGCCGCTCCGGTGCCGGCCCGGGCCGTGGTGGTGGCCAGGGCGGCTTCGGCGGTCCGCTCGGCGGCGCCTGCCGAAGCGTGCTGCATTCCGTAGGTGAGCAGGAGGCCCAGGAGTACGACGGCAGCCGAGACCAGCATGCCGGGCCGGCCGGGTCGCCACGACCGGGCCCAGCCGTGGCGCGGTGCCTGGCTCAGGACCGTACGAGCGGTGTCCGTGGTGGAGCGGGGAGAGCGGGCCGAGGGCAGCAGCAGCGCCAGAAGGGCCACCAGGGCGGCGAGCCGGGCGCGGCCGCGCTCCTCCCAGTCGGCCCCGTAGGCGGCGCCGGCGATCGCCTCCAGTTCCGTCACGAACGCCTCGGCCTGCGCCGGCCGCTGGTCCGGTTCCTTGGCCAGACCGCGACGGACCAGCTCGCGCACCGCCGCGGGGACCTCCTCCACAGGGACGGGGGCGTCGACGTGCTGCAGGGCCAGTTCGGCGATGTTGTCGCCCGCGTACGGCTTGTGGCCCGTCAGGCACTCGAAGAAGGTGGCCGTGGCCGCGTACACGTCCGCGGCGCAGGAGGCGGGGGCGCCGGTCCACTGCTCGGGGGCCATGTAGGACGGGGTTCCGGCCACACCCGCGCTGGTGCCGGCGTCCACCGCGATGCCGAAGTCGACGAGCTTGGACGATCCGTCCGTCTCGACCAGGACGTTCTCCGGCTTGTAGTCGCGGTGGACGACGCCGATGCGGTGTGCGTCGGCGAGACCGAGCAGCGATCCCTTGAGAAGGACGAGCGCGGCCTCGGGATCGAGCGGCCCCTGACGGGTCAGCAGCGTCCGCAACGAGACACCGTCCACCAGTTCCATGACGATGGCGGCGCCCTGCGGGCTCTCCACGTACTCGTACAGGCCGGCCACGTGCAGGCTCTGCAGTCCGCCGAGCAGGCGCGCCTCCGCCCGGAAGTCGTGCACGAAACCAGGCCGCGTGCGCAGGGACTCACTGAGGTACTTCACCGCGACCCGTACGCCGGTGTCCGCGTGCACGGCCAGCACGACGCGACCGCTCGCACCCGACCCGAGCTCGAAAGACTCCGTGTATCCGGGCACCACCCATGTGTTCACGTCATCCCCCCAGACGGCGTGCCGCCGTACCTGACCGACTCCCGAAGCGGCGGGACCTTGCGTTGAGAGACACATTCTCAGCCACGGCGGTTGCGGAACAGGACAATGCCGGTCCTCCGTCGCCGGCGTGGGCGGTCGGTCGGGCCTGCCGGTGGCGACCGCGCGGTCATACCAGAGGCGCTCCCCACGCGTCCCCATGGATGACCCGTACCGCTTCGCCGACCCATGTCGCGCATCGCCTCGGCCAACCCCCACGACCACGAAAGAGGCCTGCATGCTCCGCATCCACTTCACGCCGCTCGACTTGCAGAGCATCCGCGTGGCCCGGCGTCCGGATCCGCTCTGGGAGCTCGTCTGCGCCGCCTGCCGGCTGGTCACGAACCAGGGGCCGGTCGAGTTCGGGGCGTGGCGCCGCGGCGTCCTCGACCGGACGGTACGGGACCTGGAGGCGCGCCGTGCGCTGCGCCTGCTGGGGACGCTCGTCCCGCCCGTCGGCTACATCCCCGACTTCCTCACCCCGTCCGTCCCGGACGAGGGTCTGGCCGCTGCCCTCGCACAGGTACGCGCGACGCCCCGCCGCCGTCTGCAGCAGGAGTTGGGCATCCTCGCCGGCGCCCGCCCCCTCCCGGCGTGGACGACGGGGCTCGGCAGGCCGGGAGACCGCGGTATGGGATCGCTGGTCAGGGCGTTGGAGATCTCCTCCAAGGCGCTGCTCGAACCGCGCTGGGGGCAGGTTCGCAGGGCCGTGCAGGACGAGGTCGACCTGCGGGCCCGCACCCTCCTGGACGGCGGTGTCCGCGCTCTGCTGGAGAGTCTGCCGTTCGCCCGATGGCATCCCCCCGTGCTGGAGGTGGACTTCCCCGTCGACCGGGACCTGCATCTGGAGGGCCGGGGCCTGCTGTTCCTGCCCTCCTACTTCTGCTGGCGCAGGCCCACCGCGCTCGCCGACCCCGCCCTCGGGCCGGTCCTCGTCCATCCGGTCACCGCACGGCCGTTGGAGACGGCGGCCCCCGACGGCGGCGGACTGGAGCGGCTGCTGGGCCGTACCCGGGCCACCGTGCTGGTCCAGGTGGCCCGTGGCCGTACCCGCACCACGTCCGAAGTGGCGCAGGCCGTGGGCATCGCCCTGCCCAGTGCCAGCTACCAGCTCGCCGTCCTGCGGGACGGGGGACTGGTGGCGAGCCACCGGGAGGGCCAGTTCGTACGGCACTCGGTGACGTCCATGGGTCACCGGCTGCTGGGCGCGGACACCGGACGGCGGACGGAGAGCGATCCGGCCTGCGGTCCCTGAGCCCCCTGAGTCCTGCCCTGTGCGCCCGGCCGCGGAGGCCGTCCGGCTCAGCAGTTGCGGATCGAGTACACCGGTGACCAGTTGACGGCGTAGACCGCGTTGTCGGCCGGGACGGTCTGCAGCAGACCGCCCCCGGAGCCGTAGAGACCGGCGACGGCACCTCCGGTCTGGCTGTTCTGGGCCTCGGCCCAGTCGATCCAGTTCGAGAGGGTGTAGCGGTTGCAGGAGTAGAAGAAGAAGATCTTGAACTGGCCCGCCGTCGGGTCCCAGACCGAGGCGCAGAAGTAGCCGCTCTGGCAGTACACGCCCCCGCCGGCACCGGCGTAGGCCGTGCGGACGGCAGGAGAAGTGGAGGGGGCCGCGGCCAGGAGCGGCGCGGGGCGGGCCGTCCTCGGTGCTGCGGGCATGGTCATGAGGTGACCGTAGGAGGTGCCGCGCGAGGCCGGGGCGGCCTGCGCGGTTCCGGTGGCGAGGAGGGCCGCCCCCGTCGCGAGGGCGGCGCACAGTCCGACAAGTGAGCGTTTGGTAGGCACGGTTCGGCAGTCTCCCGTCCGGCACGGCGGTGTTCGCGCATGCCCGTGTCATGGTCGTCCCCGGTCCGACGGCCGGGTGCGGGTCGCGCACGGCCGTCGTGTGCGGCCGCACCACGGTGGCGTTCGGTTCGGGCGGACGTCAACGACGCCCATGGGCCGTACCGATGCCGTCCCGTGGGCTGATCACGCCGCAACGGGCCTGCGGCCTGGGACAGTCGGCCGTCGGCGGGCGTGACGCGGCCGTGCCCGGGGACAGCGGCCTTTCGAGGAGTTTCGAAAGGCTTCTGCCGGGCCCGCGCGATCGGCGATCGTCGCCGTCAGGGCACCTTCCGTGCCGCTGTCCCAGATGTCCCGCTGCCGTCTCGACGGAGGTCTCATCCATGCGCGCGAAGCGCTCGCTGCTCGGCATCATCGGCGTGGTGGTCTGCCTGCTGATGGCCGTCCTCGCCACCGGTCCGGCGCAGGCGGCAACCGCCTCCGCCTCTCGTTCCAGCAACCATGCACAGGCCGCGGCCGCCGTCTCCCCGACGATCTCTCCGTCCACCACCGTCAGCTACCGCACGGACGACGAGACGTTCACCTGCGCATCGGGGAACCTCTGCCTTGAGGTGTGGGATCCGACCGTGTCCAAGTGGAAGATCTTCTACCTCTACAACTGCAACCGTTACTACCTGTCCAACTGGTACGGCAACGGCTACTACCTCAACAAGCAGACCGGGACGGTCACTTCCTACCTCTACGACGCCAACGGGAACGTGCTGCGCGCCTTCTCCCCGCCGCAGGTGGGCGACCAGGACTGGAACCCCGTCTGGTCCGTCCGCAACTGCTGACACACGTGTCGTGGCCGGCCCCGCCAACGGTGGCCGGCCCCGACACGTTCCTCTTCGGCCCCGTCCGAACCAGGGAGTCGTTTACAACCGCCGGACCGGGACGTTCACCGAGCAGTCCAACGCCCACACGCAGTTCCGTTCCGCCTCGGTGGTGAAGCTTCTGATCGCTCTGGACCACCTGTGGGACCGCGGCCCCGGCTACGGCCTGCCGTCGGACGACCGGGCCCGCCTCGACAGCATGCTGCGCTCCAGCGACGACTCCGCGGCGGACTTCTACTGGACCCAGGACGGCGGCTCGGCGATCATCGGCCGGATGATCCCCCGCCTGGGGCTGACGGACACCGCGGGCCCGCCGGCGGACTACCCCGGCCACTGGGGCTACACGGCCCTCTCGGCGGCGGACACCGTGCGGATCTACCGCTGGATCCTGGACAGCGCACCCGCCGCCCTGCGGGACATCGTCATGGGTGACCTGCGCGCCTCCACCCGGTGCGGCGTCGACGGCTTCGACCAGCGGTTCGGCGTCCCGGCGTCGTTCCAGCAGCCGTGGGCGGTCAAGCAGGGCTGGTCCGGCTTCGGCGAGAGCAGCGACTGCACCGACACGACGGCCCCGGCCGCCGGCCGACGGGGCACGACCGCACCCGGCGCGGCGGTCGACCTCGCCCGGCCCGCACTGCACACGACGGGAACCGTGGGCGCGGGTGACCGTTCGATCGTCGCCGTCTTCACCCTGCACCCGCAGGGCACCCCGTTCGGCGCCGCGTACAGCGCCCTCCTGTCTCCCCCTGTACGGCGGCTACATCACCAACATCTACGTCAACTACCCGGACAACAAACTGCCCGACGTCCCCGTCTGCTGAGGTCCCGGCCGGGCACGTCGTCGGCGATCCAGCCGGAACCCGCCCACGACGGCCCAGGACCGGCCCGCGGCCGCGCAGCCACCGACATCGCGGTGACCGGCCAGGGCAGACACGTCGGCTTCATCGTCAGCACACGGGCAGCGGGTCCGTCTCGCTGGAGATCGCCGTGTCCTTCATGAAACCGAGCCGGCCGTTGTCCGCGACCGTCATCTCCCACCGTGTGGAGTGCGGCCCGCCGACCCATGCCTGGTCGTCCTCCTTGCAGTAGAACCAGCTCGGGTTGGAGTACATGTAGCCGACGACGGTGTTCGGGTCCGGGTAGATGTGGTTGTTCCCGACCGTGCCGTACACCGGTGCGCCGGAGACGTTGTTGCACCACCACTTGGTGGAACCGTCGTTCCAGCACGGGTTGGCGGCAGCCGCGGAGGGTGCGGTCGCCACCGCGACTCCCACGGTGAGCGCCGTGGCCGCCAGCAGAGCGCCCACCCTCCTGGCCTTCGTGCCCCGGCCCGGCCGATTTTCCCTGCGCATGTGCTCCCCCTCGGTTTCACGGGCTGAGTCCGTTCGTCCGAGTCTGGAGTGGCCACCGCACTCCGGTCACACCTTTCGGCCACCGTCGAAAGGCTTGCCAGGCATCGTCGCGACCCCCTGCGCCCGAGGCGAACCCAACGCCGTGCAGGGCTTCCAGGCTGCGCGGAGGTGGTTCGCCTCCGCGACCGGGCCGCTGCCGACGCGCAGCACGGCGACCGCTCCGACGTGGCCGCGCGCCACGAACGGCTGCGGGCTCGCGGCGTCGAGGTCCTCAAGCCGCCGACACCCCAGCCCTGGCGCCGCCGCTCGCTGTGGCTGCGCGACCCCGAAGGCAACGTCGTCAACCTCTACCAGGACGCGTGACGACCGGTTCCCTGCACCTCGGTCCGCCCACTCCGGTCCGGCCTTTGGAAGAAGCCCAGCTTCTTCGGCGAGTACGAGACCAGGAGGTGCTCGGTCTGCTGGTGGTACACGCCGTGCTTGGCAGGCCACTGCGGCAGGCGAGTACAACCGCCTGCACACGGCCGCGCAGGTCCAGCTCGGCCAGACGCGTGACACGTATGTCTGCACCAGCACCTGATCGACTACTCCCTCACGGAGGCACCCGCATGAGCCACCGCGTGGCCCTGGCCCGCATCCGCCCCAACCCCCACAGCCGCGCCGTCCAGCGTGACCTGCGCGACGCCGGCGAGATGCACCGCACCCTCATGCGAATGGTCCCCGAGGCCCTCGGCGACGCCCCCCCGCCAGGGGGCCGGACTCCTCTACCGCCTGGGCGAGACCGACACCACCAGCACCCTCCTCGTCCCGGCCACCGTCCTCGACCCCACCCGCCTGCCCTACGACCACGGGCACGCCGACCTCAAAGACCTCACCCCGATGTTCACCGCCCTCACCAAGGGACTCGCCCTCCGCTACCGGACCCGTCCTACGGCGCCGGCCTGCTCAGCCTCGCCCCAGCAGCCGACGGCCGGTGAGCCCCCCCCAGCACGCAGACGGCGAGGCGCGCCGCCCCCACCCTGATGCCGGTTCCCGGCGCGTCTCAGTGCTTTCCGCCGACGCGGGGCGGTCCGTGGAGCGAGGCCGTCGGCGAGGGCATCGCCCTATCCCGGCCTGTCGACAGGGCCGTCTCGCATCCCCCGTCGGGACGGCCCTGCTGCTGCCATTCGTAGGCGACGCCTTCTCGGTTGAGGTGCGAGTCGTATCCGGTCGGTCGCGTAGAGGGGGGGACTCCGGCGGTGCGGACGGCGCGCGCCGAACGCCTCGCGGCCGGTCCCGGCCAACCCGTCACGGTGGTCCCGCCCGCTGGGGGTACCGCACGATGCTCGTGCGGCCGGGCCGGTGTCAGTTGAGGTGGAGCGTCGTGAGGGCGGTGGTCCAGTCGGTCACGATGGCTTGTTGCGCTTGTGTGAGGGTGACCTTGCCGGCGCAGACCGCGGTGTGCAGTTTGGTCTCCACGGGGTCTTTCTTGTTGTTGACGCCCTGGCTGTTCTTGTGGCCCGGGTCGGTGGGTTCGACCCACAGGTTGCGCGGGTCATTGGGGTCGCCGCCGAGTTGCAGGCTGATCAGGTGGTCGTACTCGGCTTCGCCCATCGCGCCGGTGTAGTCGTAGGAGGCGGCGTTGAGTTTCTTCTCCTTGCCGGTGACGTAGGTGGAGGGGCGTACACCGGAGGTGTAGCCGCCCTTGCGGCATATCGTCGTCTTCAGGTTGGCCTGGGTTACGGCCGGGGAGGTCGCGCCCGGGGTGCAGGCCGGGTCCTCCAGCGGCTCCCCGTGCTCGTACCGGTAGTGGCACGAGCCGGCGGCCGGCTGCTGCTGCACCGTGTACTTCTTCTGCGGGCCGGCCCCCACCGCGATCGCCCGGCCTGCGCCGCCCGCCCCGCTCGTGCTTGAGGCGGTCCCCGACGTGGCCGGGCTCCCGGACGGAGACGGGCCGCCCAGTGATCCGGATTTGCAGCCTGCGAGCAGCAGGCAGGACAGCACTATGACCGGTATGGCGCGGCGGGTGGACAGCATGACGGCCCCTCACGGTACGGCGACGGCTGAGCAGATGCTGCCCTACCCGGTCGGCGCCGCACCGCGCGGGGTACGGCGCGCGGACGCACACCCGGCGTACGACCGTTGACGGGTTCAGCCGAAACACCACGGGACTCGGACGGGCACAGGCTGTAGGACGCTGCTCGTGGAGGGTACGGGGCGCAGCGGGTGCCCGGCTGCCGACGGTCTCTCATGTGCCGATGCCTGCCGGACCGGTCGCTTCGGCTTGGTGGCGCGCCCAGGCGGGCAGCCGGATGCGCTCCCCGAGGTTCGGATCATCGAACACGGATGAGACCGCCGCCGCGGCATGGGTGGATTGCATCTGGGAAGTGCCGTGCCGATCATGCCTGATGCAGTCCTGGAGAAACCCCGGCATCGCGGGTCGCAAGGCACTTTGGGCAAGGGGGTCCTGACAGTACCTGTATCACCTGGGTCTCCCAGACGTCCCAAGCGCCTGTCAACCTGGTCGAGTCGAAAGCGCCGACGACACTTCATGGACACGCGCCGCAGCTTTACCCTCACCAGTTCGATTCAGCTGCCCCGAATGCGCGACCGCGTCGGCGCATTGTTCCACGGCAGAAGGGACGGAAATCAATGGCGGACTCCCAATTCACCACTCGTACGGAACTTTTCGACCTGAGTGGGAAGTATGCCCTTGTCACTGGCGGCACCAAGGGCATTGGGATGATGATTGCGCGCGGCCTCCTCCAGGCGGGCGCCCGCGTTGTCATCAGCTCACGCAGGAAAGACGCGTGTGCGGAGGCACAGCATCTCCTGTCCGAATTCGGCGACGTTCAGGCAATTCCCGCCGACCTGTCCAGGCACGACGAGTGCCGGCGCCTCGCCGATCTTGTCAGGGTCGACTCGGAACGCCTGGACATCCTTGTCAACAACGCGGGAGCGATGTGGCGCGAGCCGCTGGCGACGTTCCCGGACGAGGCATGGGACGCAGTGATCGACCTCAACCTCAAGTCGCCGTTCTGGCTGGTGCAGGCGCTGCTTCCCGAACTTCGCAGGGCGGGCACCGCCGATGATCCCGCGCGGATCATCAACATCGGCAGTATCGCCGCCATCCACGTCGCCGAGTCGCCCAACTACTCGTACGCCAGTAGCAAAGCGGCACTCCATCAACTCACCCGAGTCCTTGCCAGGGAGCTGGGCCCGCAGCACGTCACGGTGAACGCGGTAGCACCGGGAGTGTTCCCGTCACAGATGATGGCGTCCACGCTCGATGCCATCGGCGACACGATCGCGGCGGCGGCCCCTCTGCGCCGGCTCGGCCGCGACGACGACATGGCGGGTATCGCCGTGTTCCTCGCCAGCCGGGCCGGGTCCTACCTCACGGGCACCGTCATCCCGGTGGACGGCGGCATCGCGACGACCGCAACGGGTACCCCTTAGGCTGCGGCACGGGCATACGGTGAGGGGATGGCCACGATGGACCTACGCACCGAGATCCGGGAGTTTCTCAGCTCGCGTCGCGCCCGCATCGCACCCGAGCAGGCGGGCCTGCCCGCTTACGGCGGCAACCGCCGGGTCAAAGGCCTGCGCCGCGAGGAGGTAGCGCTGCTGGCGGGGGTGTCGGTCGACTACTACGTACGCATGGAGCGCGGCAGCCTCGCCGGTGCCTCCGACGGCGTGCTCGACGCGTTGGCCTCCGCCTTGCAACTCGACGAGGCCGAGCGCGACCACCTGTTCCACCTCGCGCGCCGGTCCAGGGCGCCGGGCGGCCCACGCCGGCGCAGGTCTGCCGTGACGGTGCGCTCGACACTCCAACAGGTGCTCGACGCGATCTCCGATGCGCCGGCCTGGATCAGTAACGGCCGTTATGACGTGCTCGCCATGAATCAACTCGCCCGCGCGCTGTTCTCACCTGTGCTGGCCGACCCGCGACGGCCGGCGAACACCGCGCGGTTCGTCTATCTGAACTCCACGGCGGCCAGAGAATTCTTTGTCGACTACGACCAAGTTGCCGGTGACACGGCCGCGAAGCTACGCATGGAAGCCGGCCGCAATCCGCACGACGAGGAGCTGATCGCCCTGGTCGGCGAACTGTCGACGTGCAGTGAGCTATTCCGGCAGCGGTGGGCCTCTCAGGACGTGCGGCTGCACCGGTCCGGACGCAAGCGGGTGCACCATCCGATCGTGGGCCGGCTCGACTTGGACGTCGAGTCCCTGGAACTGCCCGCCGAACCCGGCCTGCACCTCAATGTCTACACCGCACCCGCGGGCACACCGACCTTTGACAACTTGGCGCTCCTGGCATCGTGGGCGGCCACCCAACAGACGCTGGCGACCGAGCTCGAAGCACACAACGGATAGTCCAACTCCTCCTGCCGTACTGGAGGTTGTCCCGTACCTGGTGGGGCGGTGGCGTCGGTACGGCGTCGGGGCGGTCATGCGCAGCGCGGTCACGGACGGGCAGGTCGCTGTCCTGGAGTTCGCGCGGGGACATCTCCATGAGTGAGGTGTCAGCCTCCGCAAGATCGTCACGGCAGTGGTCGGCTCAGCCCAGGACCAGCTCCCGCTCACGGGACAACCTTTGGTAACCAGGCCAGTTGAGTCGATCTCCTAGTGGACTCCAGCAGCCTGCAGTACGCCGAGATAGCGGCTTCCTCGGTGCTTCCTCGGTCCTCGGCTTCATCCCGCTCAGCGCGGCCTTCCCGGTCTTCCGGCGGCAGATCGTCCAGGGCATCGCCACGACGGGCCAAGTGACACACCGCGCCCCTGGAGCGAGGGCGCCGACGTCACCTGCGGCCGGCCACCATGCGCAGAGTGGGTTCGTTGCGGAGCCTGACGAAGGTGGTGGCCAGCGCGACGGCCTGGACGAGGGCGCAGACCATCATCACGTCGCTGAGACGGGCCGGCCGCGTGAGCGCCACGAGGACGCCCGCCACGGGGAAGGGCAGCAGCAGGAGAAGCATCGTCAGGGAGAGCGTCGCCCCGAGCGCCGTGGTGGGGATGATCAGCGACCGCACCGTACGCAGCACGACCGTGAGGCCGCCGTCCCCCGCCATGAAGATCGCCACCAGGACGGTGTAGGAGACGAAGGAGGGGACCTGGGTGAGGGCGAGGCACGCGGCGGAGGCGAGCGTCGCGGACACCATGCCCACCCCCCAGAGGTCGACGCGGCTCAGCACGAACCGGCAGCACGTGATGGCCAGCAGGGTCGCCACGGCGGCGGCGGACCACATGGCGCCGACGTCGGCGGAGGAGCGCCCGAACGTCTCCACCACGATCACCGGACTGGCGGACTGGAGCAGGCCCAGGGCCAGATTGGAACAGGCCAGCCCGGTCACCAGCCAGCCCAGCGCGGGAAGCGTCAGCAGTGTCCGCAGGCCCAGGCGCAGCGCGCCGCCCTTTGCGGTGCCGTCGGCGCGTGCGGCGCGCAGCGGAGTCGGGGGAGTCTGCAGGCCGAGCACGGCGGCGATCAGGGACACCGCGCTCAGGCATCCGAGCATCCAGTCCGGACCCGCCAGGAGGAGCAGGCCTGCGAGCAGCGGACCGGCGACCGTGGCGGACTGGTCGATGCTGACCAGGACCGTCTGGATCCCGTGCGGCCCGGCCTGGTCCCGCCGGGTGACGATCGCTCCGACGGCCTCGTTGGCGACGAAACTGAACTGGGACAGCGTGCCGGTGACGGCCGCCAGGACCAGCGTTACAGCGGTCTCCGCCGGGCTCGGCGGAAGCATGAGCAGGGCCACCGTGGAGACGGCCACCACCACGGCCCGCGCGAGCGAGGCAACGAAGCAGACGATCGCCGCACCGCGTCGGTCGACCGCCTTGCCGGCGAAGACGAACGCCGCGATCCGCGGTGTCCACTCCAATGCGAACGCCAGGCCCGTCAAAGACGCCGAACCGGTAATGGTCAGGACCAGGAGGGGCATGGCGTACGTCGCCATGGAGAACGCCAGCGCGTCACTCGCGCGCGGAGCATATATTCGCCGAAAGAGACTGCCGGCCGGAACGGCGGCATGCCGACCGGCAGGCCGGTCCTCGTGCACAGTGATGGCCACGAAAGAGGGAGACTCTCGATAGATGTGCGGGGGAGGTTTTGGGGAGATCCCGGTCAGTGCACGGAAAATGCATGTCTGGAAAAAGGCCGAGTTGCGTCCGTGCCCATCAGGCTGCGCACTAGGGGCACCTTGCCTCCGCTCTGAGGAAGGAAGAGGAACCGGCATGCCGACGGCGCCAGTTGACGGCTGAACTATACAGCTCTCAGAGTGACGCGGCGTATTCGGTGCGCGAGTCTCCGGCGGAGAACGATATGCCCTTCTCTGGGGCATCGGTGAATTCCTCGGTGCCCCGTCGCCGGCCCGGAGGAGTTGTGCGTCAGGCCCGCACGCTGTCCGCATGGGGTGCGAGGTCAAGAAAAGGCCGCGAGTACCGGCGGCCCGGTCGTCTCCGGCCGGGCCTGCTTCGGGTTCACCACCGTGGCCCGGCACCATCGACGACGCCGGTCCGCCACATCACCCAAGCCCCGCCGCCCCGCTGGGCAGACCGGCTGTTCGAAGCCCGCGCCGCCGGCGCCAACGAGCCGCAGGGGAAGTCTCACGGAGCATGTAGGCGGCGGCGCGCCCCAAGGCCAGGGCCGGGGTCAGGGGAAGGAGCAGATCATCTCCGTATGGGCGAGGAACGCTGACCGTCGAGGCCGGTCAGCTGGCGGATTGTCCCTCAACCTCACGGAACCCCTTCGCGGCTCGGGATCCGTCCTCCGTGCCCGACGGGGACTGACACCTGGCGACGTATGGTTGTGCGGGTTGCCTGGAGGGCAACAGCGCCTCCAGGCAACCGATTTGAGTCCTAGAAGAACCCGAGCTTCCGAGGGCTGTAGGAACAAAGAATGTTCTTCGTCTGCTGGTGGTACGCGACTTACGTGGCTCTGACCAGTACGAATGCGGGCTTTGAAGCGGGGATGGCGGGCTCTGGCCCGTGTATGGTCCGGATCTTGGTCGTGAACTGGGCGAGGCCGGAGTCGGAGAGGGCTTCGCTCAAGACGGGGCGTGATGCGGGGAGGACGAAGAGATCTTCTTGAAGTCGTCTATCTGGTGGCGCTGACCTGCGACGACGTTGCTGGGATTTCGGATGGGGCTGGCTCACGGCAGGGTCAGCGCCACGGGCGATGACGAGGGCGGCATCGTCACCAGAACACCCTCGCGTCGGCTGGAACCATCGGGAGGTGTTATCTCCAGGCCCCGACGGAACACCCCCGCGTCTGCGGGAAGGACATCGAGACAGCCCTCGACGAGATCTGCCGCTACGGAATATCCCCGCGTCGGCGGAAAGACCTCTTCAGACCCTTGGACACCCGGTCGTGTGCCGGAACACCCCCGCGTCGGCGGGGAGGACCCCTGAGAAGGACGGGGGCGGCCCGCGACGAACGGAACACCCCCGCGTCGGCGGGAAGGACGTCTCGAACATGGTCCCCTGCCCCGCGGGGACCGGAACAGCCCCGCGTCGGCGGGAAGGACTACATCGAGTGCTTCCCGCCGACGCGGGGGTGAACCGAAGGGTCCGCGAGCTGGCCAGGAAGTCAGCTAGTGCTTCCAGCCGACGCGGGGGTGGACCGCTGGATGTCGGTTCGGCTTCGGGCCCGGTTCGTGCTTCCCGCCGACGCGTGGCGGTCCGTGGACCGAGGCCGCGAGCGAGGGTATCGCTCTATGCCAGACTGGCGTCGGGGCCGTCTCGCATCCCCCGTCGAGGCGGCCCTGCTGCTGCCGTTCGTGGGCGACGCCGTCTCGGTTGAGGTGCGAGTCGTAGCCAGGACCGGTCGCGTAGAGGGGCGGTCACTCCGGCGCTGCTCGGTCACTCGTGGCGAGTGCCGGGACGTGAAGCCGCGATGTGGTGGGCAACGAGGCACTGGGAGTCGATGCCCGATGCGGACCTGGCAGCAACGTCCACGCGTTGGTGTGCGGTGGCACGATCGCGGTGGACGCGTGCTCGTCGGCTACGTCCCGGCCTCCCGGCTCAGCGGCCCAGTGCCTTGAGTAGTTCGCGGCGGGAGAAGCTGTTCGGCGGCAGTGTCGCGGTGCGACGGTACGCAACAGTCCCGTCGGCGTTCACCAGGAAGGTTCCGCTGTGCTGCAACGCCAGGAACGACCCCAGGCCGGCCGCTTCGTGGCCGCTACCGGAAGCCCAACTGCCCACCGTGTCGTTGCCGATCCGGCGGGCCAGTTCGGCGGCGTCGAGCGGTTCGCCGGGTGCCACGAGGACCACCCGCACGTTGTTGCCCAGGTCGCCCGTGGTGGCAAGGTCGGTCAGGGTCCGTGCGTGGTTCACGCACACCGGGCACGTCGCGGCGCGCAGGAAGTACACAACGGCGCGTTGTCCCGCCCGAACCTGCTGCAAAGTGGTCGCCAGGCCATCCGGGCCGACCAGATCGATGTCCGGCATGGCCGTACCCACTGCGGGAACGGATTCGATGTCTGTGCTCATGGTTACACTTCCTTCTTTAAGCAGGGCGCTTGCCTAAAATAGTCAAGCGGGCTGCCTATATTGTCAAGGGGGTTGCTTATGTTGTCGGACGAAGTGCTGCAAGAGCTGGCCAGTGCCAGCGAGAACGACCTCGGACGGGCACTGCTCGAGGCCGCCCGGGTGGTCAACGCCATACTGTTCGACCAGCTCGTAGGCCTGGGTCACAAGGCGGTGCGCTCTGCTCACACGGCAGTCTTCTCGAACCTGGATCCGACGGGCACTCGTATGGTCACCCTTGCGCAACGGGCCGGCGTCAGCCGGCAGGCGATGAGCCAACTGGTCCGTGATCTGCAGATCGCCGGCTACGTGGACGTTCAGCCGGACCCGGACGATGGCCGTGCCACCCGTGTGGTGCTCACCGACCGTGGCATCGCCTTCTGTCTCGATGCCGCCCGCGTCATTCGTGAACTCGAACAGCACTGGCAGCAGTTGCTCGGTCCGGGCAGGCTCAAAGAACTGCGCGCCACCCTTCGGGCGTTGAGTCAGGCGTAACGCGGCGCGCGTGACTGGCTGTACCGCGTCATACGCGTTGCCCGATCATGCCGCTGGCCCTACCTGTCGACCGAAAGGCGGTTTGCAGCGGAACCTGCAAGATGCGGTGTTGCTGGGTGGAGAGCTGTTGAGATCTGAGGGGCGCTATGTCCTTCGCGCGCGACTCACCGTTGCCCTACTGCTGCCGCCTGCAAGCGTGCTTCTACTTAGCTGTGCACCTCCTGCCGTCTAGGGCAGGTGGGGGAAGAGCCGCCGCGCGTTGGCGGAGGTCAGCTCGCGCCAGGTGAGGTTCGATGCGGGCTGTGGAGCATTGTCGATCGAGGCGAGTTGCGCATCCACGCCGTCCGCGGGAGTCCAGCAGGAGTCGCTGCCGTACAGCACATGATCATGCCCGAGGGCTGTGGTGAGTGTGGGGATCTGATCCGGGAAAGGTGTTCCGGCCATGTCGTACCACAGGCGCCCGAGTTGTTCGGGTGCGACGGCTTTGGTCGATCCTGCGAGCCCGAACGTGCTGCGGAACAACTCCATGCGCTGACCGAGCAGAGGGAGGGCGCCGCCGCCGTGCGGGAAGATCCATTGAATGTTCGGGTAGTTTTCGAGCACGCCGTTGAACAGCAGGTCGCTGGCGGCGCGGGCCGAGTCGAAGACGAACTCCAGCATCGGGCGCGGCCGACCGAGGGCGACGGCCTCGGAGTGTGGGGGAGATGTGGGGTGGACCAGGACCACTGTGTGACGCCGGTCGAGTTCCGCGTACAGCGGCGCGTAATCGTGGTGGCCCAGGTAGACGCCTCCGGTGTTGCTTTTCAGGATCAACCCGTCGCTGCCGAGTTCGTCGAGTGCGTGGGCGGCCTCGGCCAGGGAGCCCTCGACGTCTGGCAGTGGGATCGCGGCGAAGTGGCCGAAGCGGTCCGGATGCCGGGCTTGGATCGCGGCACCGGCCTCGTTGACATGCCGGGCCAGCGTACGGGCCTTGGCGTGGTCCCCGAAGTGGATGCCGGGGGAGGAGATCGAAAGTATCGACGTTCCCACACCCCACTGGTCCATCTGGCGAAGGTGGGTGTACTCGTCCCAGGAGGGCCAGCCCGGCATGCCGTCTGGACGCGCATGGCCGGCGGCTTTGGCCTCTGCGACGTAACGCGGGGTCAGGAAGTGCGCGTGGACGTCGATGAGTGTGGTCGGGTTCATGGGCGTCGTCACGCGCATGCCGGCGTGTGCTCGATGCCGGCACACCACACGCGCTGGAGCGCGCGGGTCGCGCGGATGTCACTGAGCGGGTCGCCGTCGAGCAGGACGAGGTCGGCGCGTGCTCCGGGGGTGATGGTGCCGCGGTCGGTCAGGCCGAAAAGCCGCGCGGGCAGGGTAGTCGCTGCGGTGAGCGCTTCAAGCGGCCTCAGGCCCGCGCGGACGAGCAGTTCGAGTTCGTGGTGCAGGCTTGAGCCGTGTTCGGGGCTGAACGGGACGCCTTCGGTGGTGTTGGTGTCGGTGCCGGCGAGGATAGGCACCCCGGCACCGTGCAGCAGGCCGACACTGCGCAGGGCACCGGCGAATGCCGCCTCGGGGGCACCGACTGCGCTCGCTACTCCTTCCATCATGGTCAGAGTGGGGATGGTCGCGATCTGCCGTGAGCGCAGCCGCGTGAGCTGAGTGTCCGTCAACGGCTGTCCGAGGGGAACGTGGGTGATGAACTCCGGTGAGGTGTTCATTGCCGCCGTGTAGTCCTCGGAGGTGACGGCATGGATGACGGTCTTGAGTCCGTGCGCGTGGGCGGCGTCGACCAGGGCGGCCGCGGTGGCCTCGTCCAGGCCGTCCCCGAGTACGATCTTGATGTAGTCCGCGCCGTTCGCGACTCGGCCGGCGATGAACGCCTTCGCGTCCTGAGGCGTGTCCACGTGGGTGGTTTCGGGCATGCCGGGGATCTTCGCCTGCATACTGCGCGAGCTGATCGCCGGCAGGCCGGGGCTGCGCAGGTCGCAGGTCCCCGGTACACGACCGAGTGTGGACAGGGCCATGTCCAGCGCAGTGGTCACCCCATAGGAGGCCAGCACGTCGAGCAGCTCTCGATGTTCCACGTGTGCATGGGCGTCGATGAACCCGGGCAGCAGGACCGCGCCTGAGGCGTGCACGATCTGGGCACCGTCGGTCGAGGTGTCCGCGGCGATGGACGATCCCTCGATCACCACGGTGCGCGGTTCACTCAGGGTTGTGCCGTCGAAGACCCGGGTGCCGACGATCGCCGTACGAGGCGGCTGTGGTTCGGACATGGGGGTTGACCTCCATTGATTGGACCGGTCTGTCGGGCGAGCGCCGATCACCGGTTTGCTGGCAGTCCTGTTTTCTGGTTGGCGGGGCGGTGAGTCCGGGTAAGGACGGTCCGGGCCCGGTTGAACCCTTGGGCCCGGTCCGCTGGCAGCGTTGTGGACAGGCGGCTCTGATGGCCCTGCGGGTCAGCACTCTGGTCCTGGCCGTGTACGGGCCGATGAGCTGCCACGATCCGCCAGGACATCGGTGAGTGCTGAGGTGTGCGGGCCCGAATGCGCTGCCTGCAGCCGAGAGCTCTGCACCTGGAGGGTGCGTCGTGAGGGCGGTGTCAGTCGTCGGCGCACCGTGCGGCGAACTCCAACTGCAGCTGATGGAGTTTGTCGCCTCCGTGATGGCGGTCGATGTTGTGGCCGGTGCCGTGGAAGATCGCCGCGTCGACTGACGAGGCTGCGGTGAACTGCCCGGCGAGGTCTGTGACGCGCTGCTGGTCGGCCATCCAAAGGTGGTCGTGTTCGGCGAGGACGTAGTGCACGGGCACCGTGACCTGCCTTGCCAGCGTGGGGAATTGCTCCGGCCAGAGCCGGACGACCTCCAGGAACTCCGGCGATGGCACCGGCTCCCAGGCCGGGGTGGCTCGCTGCACCGCATCGGCGTGCATGATGACGTCCGGGCCGTACATGATCTGTCGGCGGAGGCCTGTGGGGCACACTACCGGCTGCCCCGGGGGCATCGCCTTCCAAGCGCCGTTCCCCTCGGCCGGGCCCATGTCGTCGATGCCGTTCAGCGCGATGCCCAGCAGCGGCCACGTCAGCCGACCGGTCAGCGGCCACGTGGGGTGGCCGGCGGCCAGGTGCACGGCGATGGCAGAGCCGATGGAGTGCGACACGATGACGACGCCGGGGCGGCCGTCTCCGTACTGCTCCCAGAGGCGGCCGATGGCGGTGTCGAGGATTTCTGCCTGGCGGGCGAAGGCGCTGTGCTCGTCCGGGAGGGGAGCGCTACGTGTGTAGCCGGGACGGTTCAGCGCGAGGACTGTGAAGCCTTGCGCAGTGGCCTTGTCCAGCAGCGAGAAGCCGGGGATGTCGAAGTACTGTGCGTCGTGGCTTCCGCCGCCGGGGATGCACACCAGCAGGGGCAGCCTTGCCTCGTCGTCCGGCTGGTCCGGGAAGGCTGCGATGCCGGTCACACGTAGTGCGTCGACATCGACGTCGAATTCACGCTTGTCCATGGTCGTTCTTTCGATGGGAGGTCGGATGGCCGACTCACGCGATGGCGCAAGATGACCAAGGGCCGGCCGCAGGCCGATGTGGCGCGCTCTGGTTCTGCTCCAGGCGATGCGTTGATCGGGCCGCATCAACCGAGCATCACCGCACGCTGCTCGCCTGTCCCACCGTGTTTCATTCAATGGCACGGCGCGGCATACTTCTCACCGTGTCGCACCCCACGCCCGCGCGTTCGCGAGGCCGCAAGCCCGCGCACGGGGAACCCGTTCTCGACCGCGCGCTGCGCCTCCTCACCGTCTTCGAAGGGCACGACGGGCCGCTGTCGCTGACCTTGCTCTCCACGCGGGCGGGACTGCCCAAGAGCACCACGCTGCGCATCGCCCGCCAACTCGTGGCTTGGGGAGCCTTGGAACGTACGGGCGACGGTGAGTTCGTGATCGGGCTGCGCCTGCTCCAGCTCGCCACGCTCGCACCGCGAGGGCACGGGCTGCGCTCGATCGCCATGCCTTTCATGGAGGATCTGCACAAGGCCACCGGCCAGCACGTTCTGTTCGCGGTGCGCGACGGCGAGCACGCGGTTCTCGTGGAACGACTGTCCGCGCACCGTGCCGGACGCGTTGACTTCCGCGTGGGCGGTCGGATGCCGCTGCACAGCACCGGCATCGGCCTCGTGCTGCTGGCCCACGCCCCGGCCGAGGTCCAGGAAGCCGTGCTCGGCGCCGACTTGGTAGCCGAGGACTCTGGTCGGAGGGTCGATCCTGCCGAGTTGCGCCGGACGCTGGCGCAGGTCCGGCAGGAGGGCACAGCCGTCAAGATCCGCGGGGTTCCGGAGCCGATGGCCTCGGTGGCTGCACCCATTCTCGATGCCCGTCAGCACGTGATCGCGGCGTTGGCCGTCATCGCCCCGGCGCAGTCCATGCAGCCTCCGGCCATGAAACCGGCGGTCGTCGCGGTCGCCCGCGCGATCTCGCGAGCCGTGCGATCCTCCGACATCGCTCTGGGACCAGGGAGTGACGGGCAGGACTCGTAGTCCGGTCCGCAGGTGCGGACGGAAGCATCGGCTGCGTCACACAAGACGCATGTGATCAGGCCGTGCCGTCGCGGGAATGCCCCTTGCGTGCCCGGCGGCCTGGCTGCGCCGCCTGCATGGGATCGGTGTGGGGTGTCGCGCGCCAGCGGTTGCTCATGGGTGTCGTTTCAGCCGGTCGTGTTGTGCTCGGCGACAAGCCTCATCGCTGTGACGCGGTCGCGCGCCGCGAGAGCCTCGACGAGCGCTGCGTGGAGTTCGTACCGCTCGCGGATGTAGTCGGCCAACGGGTGCTCCGCCGCAGGCAGCACGGAGAGTGTGTGCGACTCGATCAGATCGAGCAGGCTCACGTAGAGCGAACGCAGCAGCGTGTTCGGGGAGATCGCGGCGATCCGCGCGTGCAGTTTCCAGTTCGCCTTCACGAAGGCGACCGGGTCCCCGCCTCCCGCCGCGTCCTGCATGGCGGACAGCAGCGTACGCAGTTCGGCGAAGTCGGCCGGGGAGCCGTGCCAGAGCGCGTCCTCGATCAACAGCGGGTCGAGCGCGTCGCGGACCCGGACCGCGTCGGCCACGTCCGTCGGTTCGGTGTCCAGGGCGAGTACCGAGTTGCCGAGCCGGACCATGGGGGGCTGGCTCGCCGCGAACAGCCCGCCGCCGGGGCCGGGCCGTACCGAGACCACGCCGCGAGCCTGCAGCAGGCGTAGTGTCTCGTTGAAGGTCCCTACCGAGACGCCGCACAGGGCGCGCAGTTCTTCCTTCGTGCCGAGCCGCTCGCCCACCGGGACGCCGCCGGCGAGCGCGGTGATCTGCGCGGCCGCCTGCATGGCTCGGTGCGAGCCCGCGCCCTGACGGTCCCAGTCCGCGCGCCGCAGCGCGGGCGGGTCCTCCGAGCCCGGTCGCGGTCGCGGTCGTTCGCTCTTCGGCACGTCGCCTCCTCAGCGCACCCAAATTGATTATGAAGGATATCAGTTTCGTCTCTTGACGACGCTTCCACCTGGACACAAGATGGCCATAATCATCATGATGATTTAGGTTGGAGGCGGGTGTCGTGGTCAGTGATCAGGAGTTCCGTGACCTGATGGCGGGAGTGTGCAGCCCGGTCACCGTCGTCACGGCGATGGAACAGGGCAGCCCGTGCGGAACCACGGTCGGCGCGTTCGCCTCGCTCTCCTTGCATCCCCCGATGGTCACCGCCGCGCTGGACCGTCGATCCGGTCTGCTGGACGTGATCAGGCGCCGCGGCGTGTTCGGCGTGAACGTCCTGGGCCGGGGCCAGGAGGGGATCGCCCTACGCTTCGCCCGTCGTGGCATCGACCGGTTCGCCGACGTCGAATGGCGCCTCGAACACGGACTGCCGCGCCTGGCCGACGCGCCCGGCTGGATGGCCTGCCGAATTGCAGACCTGGTGGAGGGCGGCGACCACCTGCTGGTCCTCGGCACGGTCGAGGCCTGCGCCAGCGGACTCACCGCACCGCTGGTCTACGCACACCGCACCTTCGGTACGCATTCCGGCTTCGAGTTGCGCCCCCGGCGCCCCATCACCGAACAGATCGCGGCCCTGGCCCGATGAAACCCCGCACAGAGACCTACTTGGAGGTCACGATGAATGACTCCACCACCGGCATCCCGGCCCGTGAAGAACTCGTCGCACGCGCCGAGGCCCTGGGGCCGCTGATCCGCGAGCACGCCCCAAAGACCGAAGCCGACCGCCGCGTCCCGGACCAGGTCATCGACGCACTGAGCGAGGCGGGCCTCTTCAAGCTGAGCACGCCCCGGCGGTACGGCGGCTACGAGTCCGGGATGCGCGCGATGCTGGACGTCTCGGCGGCGGTCGCGCGGGCTGACGGCTCGACCGGCTGGGTCGTCGCACTGGTCAACGTCTGCAACTACATGGCCGGGCTCTTCCCGGTACGTTCCCAGGACGAGGTGTTCGGCGCCGACCCGGAAGCCAAGGTCACCGGCGTACTCAGCCCGACCGCCAGCTCGGTCAAGGTGGACGGCGGCTGGAAGGTGAACGGCCGCTGGTACTACAACTCCGGATCCTGGCACTCGTCCTGGGCGTTGCTCGGCATCCCGGTGACCGACGCGGGGGGTGAGGTCGTAGACCAGGGTCTCGCTCTTGTCCCGCGTGCGGACCTGCAGATCGAGGACACCTGGTTCGTCGCCGGGATGAGGGGCACAGCGAGCAACGCTCTGATCGCCGAGGACGTCTTCGTGCCCGAACATCGGGTGATCTCCGTGCCCGCGGCCGTCGAGGGCGAGTTCGGGACCGAGATGGGCGACGAGGAGCTCTACCGCTCGGCGTTCATCCCCGTGCTTGCGCTTGTCCTGATCGGGCCGCAGCTGGGCCTGGGGCGCGCCGCACTGGACTACGTGATCGAACGCGCAGGCAAGAAGCCGATCTCCTACACCTTCTACGAGACGCAGTCCTCCTCCGTCGGTGTCCAGCTGCAGATCGCCGAGGCCGCGCAGCTGATCGATACCGCGCGTCTGCACGCCGAACGGGCTGCCGCGGTGATCGACCACTACGCGGCGGTCGGCACCCAGCCCGATCTGGTGACCCGTGCGCGGGTGCGCGCCGATACCGGGTGGGTGGTCAAGAACACGCTCGCGGCGCTCGGCATCCTGCTCGACGTGCACGGGGCCGGCTCGTTCGCCGAGGTCAACCCGCTGCAGCGGATCTGGCGCGACGCCAACGTCGGCGGCCGCCACGCGATCGCGGCCCCCGAGGTCGCGCTTGAGGTCTATGGCAAGGCACTGCTCGGCATAGAGGAGCAGATCACCCCACTCATCTGAGGCGAACCCCACCCACCCAGAACGGACAACGACATGCGTATAGCCAACGTGCACGGCCGCGTCGTGCTCGTGAACGCAGCCGGGCGTGCTCTCGACATCGAGCAGGCCAGCGGCGGACTGTTCGGCGCCGACCCGCAGGCGCTCTACCCGCGGTGGGCAGAGTTCCGCCGCTGGGCCCGGGAAACGGGGCACGAGACGGCCGTCCTGGCGCCCCAGCCCTTCGAACCCGAGCACCTCGGTTCGCCGGCCCCCTTGCCCCGGCAGGTGTTCTGCGTGGGCCTGAACTACCGCGATCACGCCGCGGAATCGGGCTTCGCCGTCCCGGACACGCTGCCGCCGGTGTTCACCAAGTACGTCAGCTCCATCACCGGACCGGTCAGCACCGTGAGCCTGCCCGAGGGCGGCCACACCGACTGGGAGGTGGAGCTCGTCGTCGTAGTGGGCAAGACGGCCCGCCACATCGAACCCGCCCACGCCTGGGACCACGTGGCGGGGCTCACGGCCGGCCAGGACCTGTCCGAGCGCATCACCCAGCTACAGGGCCCCGCGCCGCAGTTCGGACTTGGCAAGTCCTTCCCCGGCTTCTCGGCGATGGGCCCGTACCTCGTCACTCCCGACGAGTTCACCGACCCCGACAGTCTCGAACTCGGCTGCTCGGTCAACGGCGTCCAGGTCCAGAAAGGCCGTACCGGCGATCTGATTTTCTCGGTTCCCGTTCTGTTGGCCCGGCTGTCGGCGATTCTGACGCTGCTGCCCGGCGACGTGGTGTTCACCGGGACCCCGTCCGGCGTCGGTATGGGGCGCAGCCCGCAGCAATTCCTCGCCACAGGCGACGTACTGGTCAGCTATGTCGAGGGCATCGGCGAGCTGCGCCAGACCTTCACGGCGGCGTGAGAGGCGACAGGAAGACGACATGACTCTGCACCGCCTGTCCAGCGTCGAGGTGGGCGTACCCGACATCGGCGCGACCAGCTCCTACTACGCGCAGTTCGGTCTCACGGCACAGCCCGACGGATGGTTCAGCACCACCGACGGCGGCCGCCAGCTGCACCTTGTGCCCGCCGCGCAGCGCTGCCTGCGTGAGATCGTCATCGGAGTGGACGACCAGGACGACCTGGCTGCCGCCCGGTCCCGGCTGCAGAAGCTGGGCATCGACAGCGTGGTCGACGCCACCACTGTCTCGGCACGCGAACCGGTCTCCGGGGTGCGCGCGACCCTGCGCATCGAGCCCCGCATCCAGCAGCCGACGATCGCAGCGACCCAGTACAACGGACCCGGCCGGATCGAGCGGCCCGGCTCCCGGGCACCGGGCATCCTGCGCGACGACCCCGTCAGGCCGCGCAAGCTCGGCCACGCCGTACTCGGCACGACCGACTTCGCCGCCACGACCGCGTTCTTCCACGACGGCCTGGGATTCAAGCTCAGCGATCGCATGGGCGAGATCGGCGCCTTCCTGCGCTGCTCGACCGACCACCACAACCTGCTGGTGCTCCATGCCCCGGTGCCGTTCCTGCACCACACCTCCTGGCAGGTCGACGACATCGACGAGATAGGGCGCGGCGCCGCCTCGATGCTCGAGGGCCACCCCGAGCGTCACGTGTGGGGCCTCGGCAGGCATCACGCCGGATCGAACTTCTTCTGGTACCTGAAAGACCCGGCGGGCAACTTCAGCGAGTACTACTCCGACCTCGACTGCATCCTCGACGACCAGCTGTGGAAGCCAGAAGTCTTCGAGGACGCGAAGGGCCTGTTCAGCTGGGGACCGCCCCCGCCGCCCTCGTTCATCCAGCCGGACGACCTGGCCGCGTTGATGGCCGGGCTGCACAGCCCGCAGTGAGCCGCTCAACCGTCCCAGGGCCCACCCGCGTCTGCCGGCGTGGTACTCGCAGAGCAATACCTCATCTGCCGAGAAGCCACACACCGTGGGCACAAGCCGGGGTGCTCCACCTCATCCTCCTCGGTTACGGACCCTCGCTCCCGCTCCGGCTGAACCGTCCACAGGGGGTGCCCTGGTAAGCAGAGGCGTTCGACCGCCGGCCGCCTTGCCAGCCAACGGCGTACCTCGAACTGCCCTGCATTCCGGTCACGGCGACACGCGGCGACGGCACCGCCGAACTGCTCACCCACGCATGAGTCCGCTGCGATCTGTGCACCTGGCACCAGCCACCGACCAGGCTGGGTCCAGCCTGGTCGGTGGCTCGCATTCGATGTCGCCGTGTCAGCCCAGGGGGCCCGACCGTCGATGCGGCGGCATGATGCGCTTACGCGGGCGGCTTGGCCTGCCCTGGCGTCCGCAAGGCATCGTCCAGCACATCGAGCCGAGTAACTGCCGCCATTGCTGTTCGAGTTCGCGTATGACGCTGCCCGCGTCAGCGAAGAGGCCGATGCCCGCTTGGTCAACGGCACGCGGGTGGCGCGTCCGTCGTCCCGGCGGCCAGACTGAACGTCGACATATCGGAGGCTTGCAGGTCACCTACAAGCTGGCTCATCGCCTGCCGGGTGATGCCGGCGCGCTGCGCGAGTGTGACCGTCCTCGTGCCGGACGGATCAAGGTTCATGAAGACCACCGCGTGTGCTGTGCCCACGGTCGGGTGACCACGTTCCCCGAGCCGTTCGAACACTGAGACATTGACCACGCAGGAGGCGCCCCAGGCCCATCTCGCGTGCTGAGGCCAGGTCCCGCAGCCCTTCGTCCGCCAGCATACGCAACCACCTTGACAAAATGCGCAGCCTCCTTGACTATTTTAGGCAAGCGCCTTGCCTAATGGTAAGTCCCGCATTTCGACCGAAAGGGCTCCGCTATGGAAGCCATCTACACCGCCTCCGCCATCGCCACCGGCGACGGCCGCAACGGCCGTGTCCGTTCCAGCGACGGCATCCTCGACCTGAACCTGGCCATCCCCAAGGAGATGGGTGGCCCGGGCGGCGCCCACTCCAACCCTGAAATGCTCTTCGCCAGCGGCTACTCCGCCTGCTTCCACAGCGCCCTCAAAGTCGCCGCCCGCATGAAGAAGATCGCGCTTGGCGACACCACCGTCACCGTCGAAGTCGGCATCGGCTCCAACGGCCAGGGGGGCTACCAGCTGCAGGCCGCCATCGAAGTCCAGATCCCCGACGTCGACGAGGCCACCGCCCGCGAGCTGATCGAGGCCGCCCACCAGATCTGCCCCTACTCCAACGCCACCCGCGGCAACATCGAGGTCACCCTCAACCTCGCCTGAGTCGCTCCGTGTGTCACGCAGCGCGCGGCCGTGCGATTCTTCCGCACGGCCACGCGCTGTCGTGTGAGTTACCTCAACATCGTTCTGCGAGGCGGGCCCCTTCATGTCCTTGGGCCAGTCCCAAAGGAGAGAAGAGGTCTTCCTCAGGTCGTCTACCTGGTGCCGCTGACCTGCGATGATGTTGGTGGGAACGTCTCTGGCTCGGGCTGATCCGTCTTTCTGGGCCTTTCGCGCTCGTGCCCGGTCATGGGCACCGCAGGACGTCGAGTCGAGGCTCGCCATGATCCAGTCGATCCGATCCGAGGCGTCGGCCCGGAGGATCCGGCTACACGGCTCGGCAGGTCGGAACAATCATGATGCGGAAAACTTCATCGCCAACGTCCCCGGCCGCCCCGAGCCCCTGCATGGCCGGGAGATTCGGCGCTACGGAACTCAAACCATGTTGGACGCTTTCCCCGACCTGAAGATCGATGTTCACGGCATCTTCGGCGCTGGGGGCAAGGTCGCGGTGCCGGTCAACTTCCAGGGCACCCACGTCGGAGCCTTTCAGTGGTTCGAGGCGACGGGCCGGACGGTCGCCTACCGCAGCGTCGAGGTCTACCGCATCGAAGGAGACATGATCGTCGAGGAGTGGGCCGCTCCGGGCCTGATCAGCCTCATGCAGCCGATCGCGCCCACCGCGACCGACTGCTGACCCACCCGGTCCGCCGTGCCCAGTATCGGGATCACGATAAACGGGCTGATTCGCTGGTTATGGCTCTTCCGTTGCTCTCGGAACGGAAGAGCCATTGGATTTGAGCATGGTCCCGGCGGCGGTCGGAGACGCTGGTCAATATCTTCGCGTAATTTGCGCGCCGCCGGACGCCTGTCCTGGAAAGATCTTGTCGGGCTTGGAGTGCGGATAGCTCGCCTGGTCAGTGTGAAGCCCGCTGGCATTTTGAAATCAGCCTCAGCGGTTCAGCCCTCCAGGGCCCTCTTAACGTTCTCCAGATACGTGCCGTGCGTGTCATTTTCGGGAGAGCGCACCGTCATCTCACGTGTGAATTCTGTCCCCCCGTCGACCTCGTCGAAGGAGTACACGATTTGGCAATGCACTCCGGGATCCCGGAGATTGGGGCACACGATCACCCACCGTGCACCCGGGATGGCCTCGGTGACCGTCCATTCCGCCTTGAAGGGTGCAGTCCCCTGGGAAGCGATTATCTCCGTCCAGCGAGCACCCTGCACCGCGGAGTGATCGGTGTTCTCCCCGTGTACCTCCGCCGTTACGGGATGAGTGCCCACCCAGTTGTCGGGTGTGGTCACGAGATCATAGGCAACCTGGGGCGGGCACTTCAGGTGGATTCGGTTGATGCGAGTAAGGGATCGCATGATGACTCCTCTCCTAGGGACTATGAGGCCGCAGGGCACCGCTGGTGCTTCTTTTGATGCACAAACGGATGTCGAACTGAATGTACGGACTTTAACCGGTGGTCAGTGGGGGATGTTGTGAGATCGGCTCAGGCCGCATGCACCGGCCGATGTGGGACTCGGGGGCTTCAGCTCATTGGCTGGCCTGCCGCGGCTGATAGACCGACTTCAGGTGGAGGTACGCCGACAGGCCCTCGGGACCGAGTTCGCGGCCGAGTCCGCTGGCCTTGTAGCCGCCAAAGGGCGAAGCGATGTCCAGGCTGTAGCCGTTGATGCCCACCGAGCCTGTCTGCAGCCAGCGGGCAACGGAGTTGGCACGGTCGACGTCAGCGGACCACACCGAGCCGGCGAGGCCGTACTCGCTGTCGTTCGCCAAGGCGATCGCCTCTTCCACGTCCTTGTAGGCGATGACCGAGAGGACAGGACCGAAGATCTCTTCCTGCGCGATGGGCATGCTGTTGAGTACGTCTCCGAAGACGGTCGGTTCGACGTACCAGCCCCGGTTCAGGTCGGCAGGGCGGCCGCCGCCGGTGGTCAGCCGGGCGCCCGAAGCGCGGCCTGACCGGATGTACCGCTCGATGCTCTCGCGCTGGCGGGCCGTCACGACAGGGCCGATCCGGGTTGCCGGGTCGAGCGGGTCACCCACTTTCAGCGAAGCCACCATCGAGGTGACAGCCTCCAGGGTCTCCGCGTACCGGTGCGCCGGGGCGAGGATACGAGTGGAGGCGTAGCAGGTCTGCCCATTGTTGGCCAGTGATGCCGACGCCAGTCCGGCTGCGGTGGTGGCCAGGTCCGCGTCGTCCAGAACGATGGCGGCGGACTTGCCGCCGAGTTCCAGCGTCACGGGCTTCAACAGGCGTCCGCAGATCTCGCCGATGCTGCGCCCGACGGGCGTGGATCCGGTGAAAGCGATCTTGTCGACTCCAGGGTGGGCAACCAGCGCCTGTGAGGCTGCCACGCTGCCGGGGACGATGTTGAGCACGCCCGGCGGCAGGCCGGCTTCCTCGGCGGCCGCCGCCAGCTCGTTCGCGTCGAGGGCGGTTTCCAGAGCGGGCTTGAGGACGACGGTGCAACCCGCGGCCAGCGCCGGGGCGATCTTCATCATGGCCAGCATCAGCGGGTAGTTCCACGGGACGATGGCGCCCACCACACCCACCGGCTCGCGTCGCACCTTGGTCACGCCCTTGGCGAGCGAGGGGCGGTCCTCCTCGAACTCCAGCTTCCGCACCAGACCCGCGTAGTAGGAGAGTGTTGCGGCGGGTGCGTAGACATTCGCGGGGACCGACAGGCTGATCGGCATGCCGTTCTCGCTGGAGACCAGTGGGCCGATCACGTCGGCACGGGAGATGAGAGCGGCCGCGAAGCGATCAAGGATGTCGGCACGGTCTGCCGCAGCCGTCTGGGACCAGCTGACGAATCCGCGGCGCGCGGCGGCCACCGCTACGTCGATGTCTTCCGGGCCGGCTACAGGTGTCTGACCGATCGGTTCCTCTGTTGCGGCTCCGACCACGGTGTTGACCTCGGTGGAAACCGGCGTTACCCAGAATCCTCCGATGAACAGCTTGGTGTGTACGTACTTCACGGCTTCTCCTACGGCGTTTACGGCATGGAGGGTTGGAATCCCGCAGGACGGGTCACTCGTCAGGTTGCGCGTGCTTCTGATACGCGGTGTGGCCCGGCAGGTTGTTCACGAGGCCGCGGTAGTACTGGCTGATCAGTTCACGCTCTTGCGCCGCGACTCCGGGGACGGTGGTTTGGGAGCGCCGGAGCTGGGCGTTGCCGACCGCGATGATCGGCAGTACGGGCATGGCCGTTGAAGGAGGGATGGCCAGCGCGTCTGCGAGCGCGTCCCCGTGATAGAGCCGTGCCACCCCGTACAGGATTGCCTGTGCCCCCGCTTCGGTGAGGAACGAGGTGGGCCGGCCCGAGAGCACGTGCACGGCGGCGGTGTACAGGGCCAGCACCAGGGCACGGCTGTTGTCATCGGGAGGCGCGACCGTGGAATCGAGCAGGTCCAGGAGGGGAGACGCGGTCGCGTGGTCCTTGATGTCGAGGAAGAAGCTCTCGTCCAGACCGAGCAGATGTGCGATGTACCACCAGTGCTGATAGAGGCCCTGTTGCTCCTCCTCCTTGAACACGAAGCCCACGCGCTCCAGGAAGAGGAAGGGCACGACGGTAAAGGCAAGCCACGTCCGGGCAGTGTCGACCTGGTTGATCGGCACGCCCCATTGCGCTGTGTCCCACCCGTGTTTGAGGGCTGTGGACCGGACTCGGGCGTGCAACAGCCGGACCTGAGCGGTTTGCACGTATCCGGGCGCACCGCGCAGCAGCCCGCCCGGGAGAATGGCATTCGCTCGCCACACACCGGTCTCCGACAGACGACGTGGCGCCATCTTGTCGAACTGTCCGGTCTGAACCAGGAGTTTGGCGATGCTCGGTGAGCTGTAGGTGTGAGTGAGCGAGCCACCGATGAACGCCAAGAGGTTCCAGTGCGGCGGAACCAGCAAGGAGACCGGGTCGCCGGCGACCAGGGACTCCTGACTCACCCAGTCAGGAACGGTTTCCAGTTGGCGCAGCAGGGCCGCGATGGCCGGCGGTGGATTGTCCAGGCTGTCCAAGCCGTCCGTCAGTCCTCGATTGAGGATGAGGCGACCGTCCTTGCCGAGGGCGTCCAATTCCGTGATCACTGCGTCAGCGAGCAGATCACCCACGTCGAGCATTCGGGCCATGGCGTCGGCCTTCTCGCCGTGCTTGGCCCGCGCCGCATCGAAATTGACGAGCCGCTGGGGAGGCTGCGGACAGTCCTGTGCCGTGGTCATGTTCTACCGTCCCGAGATCGTGAGTTTCAGCGCCTGGAGCGCCGCTCGGTGAGCTGTGACCGCGTGCACTCGACAACTGGCCGGTCACTGACGTGCACCACTGTGAGGCTACGCCCGGAGGGCCAAGTATGACAACAGTCGTTGTCTAATATCCCTGCAAGGTCGAAGTCTGGCGCGGGGTGGCCATCCGGATCGGGTCAGGGGCGCCAGGGCGGAATGGCCTGCTCTGGCGCGGAGAGCCGGGATCGGGATGGCGCAGGTATCAGCCGGGGGGATCGCGTCCGGACCCGGCTATGACCGCTGCGGGCACTTTGTACTTCGACCATGCCGTGATGTCGGAACGGGAGCCTTTGGGTGCCCCGGGCGGAGCGGTAGGGGGCTGATCACCCGGTCGCGACGGGGTGGAGCCGGTTACTCGGGCAGCTACCTGGTGCGGCGCTCTGTGCGGGAGCTCACGCCCTGCACGGCGCGGAACACGCCGAGAATGTGCCGGACCATACGTTCCTTCGGCACTCGCAGCTGGCCGTTCACCCATCGCATGATGAGTTCCCCTTGGGAACCGACCAGCGCCGTGGTGTTGAGAGCGTGATCTACGGCGTCCACCTCGCCGCCGTCGGGGTCGGTCGCGAGCAGTTCGGTGAACAGCGCGACGGCACGGTTGCGCCCGGGCCTGGGGTGTGTGCCCGGTGGAAACTCGATCTTGGCCTCGACGAACTGGATCCGGCCGCGTCGAGGGTCTTCGCTGAAGAAATCCAGATACGCGCGGATCATCGCTTTGACCGGGTCGGCCTTGGCGGTGTCGGCCTGGCGGCGGGCTTCTTCCATGCGGGCGAAGCCCGCCGCGGACACCTGTTCCACGACGGCGGCGATAAGGCTTTCCCTGCTGTCGAAGCTCTCGTAGAAGTACCGCTCGGTGAGTCCGGCCCTCCGGCACGCGCTGCGCACTCCCAGCTCACCCGCACCCTGTGTGCCGAGGATCTCGAAGCCTGCGTCGAGCAACTTCGCCCGGCGCAGCTCGCGGCGCTGATCGGCGGTGAGGCCCTTCCACTTGCTGCCGGATGCGCCTGTGGGTTCGGGGGTGTCGGTCATGGTGAACAGTTTGTCATCTGGACGCCTTTCGGAGATCTCCGTACGGGCGGTGCCGGCGCCGCCCTGGCGAAGTATGGAACCAAGGTTGACATCAATCGTTGTCAACTGTCTCATGGTAAGGGCAAGCCTTGCGAGTGTCTGGGCCGCTCCCCACGTTCTGGGTGTCACGCACGCCGGTGCCGGACGGTCCGACGGTGAGCCGCCCCCGGCTCGGGCCACCGACCACGACCGGGGCTGGTGATGGAGCAGACGCATCCGGCTTTCCCGGATCGCTCATCAACCTACGGAGAAGCCCATGCAACCAATCCAGGACGTCATTCGCTCCCGGCCGGCGATCGGGGGATGGTTCAGCGGGACCGGTGCCGTCGGCGCGGAGCTCATGGGGAGGGCAGGGTTCGACTTCGTCGTGGTGGACGTTCAGCACGGGGCGGTCACCTGGGACACCTTGCTGCCCGCGGTCCAAGCGCTACAGCTCGGCGGCGTGCCCGCTGTGGCACGCGTCGGCTGGCCCGACCCCGCCCAGGTGATGCGTGCGTTGGACGTGGGCGCGAAAGGGGTGATCGTACCCATGGTCGAGACGGCCGACCAGGCGCGGCTGGTGGCCGATGCCATGCGTTACCCCCCGGCCGGCGTGCGGTCCTACGGGCCGGTGCGCAGCGTGTACGGGCTGTCGGCCCAGGCCGACCAGGATGTGCTGTGTCTCCCCATGATCGAGACGGCCGAGGGGCTGGCGAATGTCGCCGAGATCGCAGCCACCCCGGGGGTGGACGGACTGTTCGTCGGTCCCGTGGATCTCTCACTCGCGCTGGGTCTCGACCGATCGGACCTGACCGGTAACGCCAAGCTCAACGAGGCCATGGACGCGATCATCGCTGCGGCCGACCGGCACGGTCGTTTCGTGGGAACGCTCGGGTTCGGTGAGGCCCACGCCCGGGACCTCATCCGACGAGGTGTTCGGCTCATCACCCTGGGCAATGACCTCGGCTATCTCAGAGCAGGCATTGCTCGCGACGCGGCCGTCGCTCAGTTGCTCACCAAGGATTCCAATGCCGAGTGAAGGCGGGAGTGCATTTATGACCATGCCCAAGAAGGTGCTGTTCCCCTCCTTTTCCGCCAGCGCCCGGGTGGATGCCGTGTTCACCGACGCCGGCTTCGAGGTGATGACCGGAATCGACGCGGACGAGATGGGCTTCGGGCGGTCTGCCCCGTCCAGGGCCGGCATCCGTCGGGCGGCTGTCGAGCGGGCCATGCACGAAAAGCTGCCCGCGGCCCACGCCCTTCAGGCAGTAGGCGTCGGTGGCCATCTGCCGGTCACCGCGGAGGTACTGGACCGCGCGCCACTGCTTGAGGTGGTGTTCATCGGGGCTGCGGGATTTGACAAGATCGATGTAGCAGCGGCCACCGACCGCGGCATCGCCGTCGTCAACGGGCCCGGAGGCAACGCCGCGGGCGTGGCAGAGCACGCCCTCGGTCTCATGCTGACGCTGACCCGCCGGATCGCCCACACGGATCGATACGCACACCGCGAACTGAGGGAGCTGTCGCGCTCCGAGGTCTTGGCCACCAAACCCGGGCTGGGTGTCCTGTACGGCAAGACGGTGGGGCTGGTGGGCTTCGGATTCATCGGCCGGCATCTGGCCCAGCGCTGTCAGGCGATGGGCATGGATGTCCTCGCGTACGACCCGTACTTCGACTCCATCGAGGCCGAACGCCTGGGCGTTCGTCTGGTGAGCGACCTCGACGTGGTACTTCGCACGGCTGACTTCGTTTCGATACACACGCCGCTCACGTCGGCGACGCGCAAGCTGATCAGCACACGCGAGCTGGAGTTGATGAAGCCGACCGCCTACCTGATCAACACGTCCCGCGGCGCCACCGTCGACACCGACGCCCTGGTGAAGGCCCTGAAGGAGCAGTCCATCGCCGGCGCGGGCCTCGATGTGGCCGAGCCGGAACCACTGCCCGATGGACACCCCTTGTTCAGCCTGCCCAGTGTCGTGCTGACCCCGCACATCGGGGGTGTGTCCCCCGAACTCATCGAGGCTTCGGCGCTGACCGCGGCCAGGCTGGCCGTGGAGATTCTGCATGGCCGACGCCCCCCGCACCTGGTCAATCCGGAGGTGTGGCCGGAGCACATCAAGCGCTTCGGCTCCGCCGAATCGTCTTCCGGCACCGACCGGACCTGAGGCATCACACCCCAAAGGACCTGCACTATGCCAACCGTCGACAAGCCGTCCTTCAGCTACGATCCGTACTCGCCGGAGGCGATGTCCGACCCGCTTCCCTTCTACAGGATTCTGCGCGACCGCCACCCGGTCTACTGGCTCGAGGAATACGACGCCTGGGCCATATCGCGCTTCGAGGACGTGTACTCGGTGCTGGCCGACCCCGACGGCCACTTCGTCGCCACCAACCACACGGTGATAGGCCGCTCAGGTCTGGCCTCTTTGGAACGCGGTGCGATTCGCCGGCCCAGCCTCGACCCTCTGGAGTCCTTCAACCGGCTGGACGACCCCCAGTACGGCGAGGTCCGCCAGGCGATGGGCGCGCCCTTCAGACCACGGGCCGCATCGCGTCTGGAGCCGTTCGTACGCGAACAGGCCCGGCAGCTGTTGGACGAGCTCGCACCACGCCGCAGCTTCGACGTGGTGGCGGAGTACGGCGGCCAGGTTGCCGCGCGGACCATGTGCTGGCTCTTCGGACTTCCCCTGGAGCGGGCGGCGGAGCTGCTGCAGGCCGTGAACGGCATGGCCCACATGGACTCGGTGACGGGGAACTTCACCGAGGACAGGCTTCACTTCGCCGAGCGCTGGATGGCTGTCGCGCACGAGGCGGTCGAACGGCGCCGAGCGGCCGGCGCCGACGGCTCTGTCCCCGCCATCGACGGTCTGATTCATCACGAATTCGACGGCCGGCGGCTCAGCGACTCCGAGCTGGCACCGCAAGTGGGGCTCGTCCTGGTCGGCGGCTCGGAGACGCTTCCCAAGGTGGTGGGGCATGGGCTGCTGGAACTCCAGCGCCACCCTGTCCAACGCGAAGAGGTAGGCGCTGACCCTGACCGCCTCAAGACCGCCCTCGAGGAGATGATCCGCTTCTGTGCCCCGGCTCAGTTCTTCCTGCGAACCGTGCGCAAGCCGATCGAGATCGGCGGCAAGCAGCTCAGGCCGGGCCAGCGGGTCCTGCCGCTCAATATGTCCGCCAACCGGGACGAGCGCGAATTCGAGGCGCCCGACGAGTTCCGCTGGAACCGGGTGATGGAACGTCATCTCTCCTTCGGCCAGGGAATGAAGTTCTGCCTGGGCACTCACGTCGCACGGCTGGAGGGCCGGGTGCTTCTCGAGGAGCTCATCCGGCGCATACCGCGCTACGCCATTGACGAGGCCACGGCGCAGCGCCCGCCTTCCAGCTTCCAGTGGGGCTACGACCACCTGACGCTCCACACCGACACAAAGGACTGAGAACAGTGAGCATCGACATGAAAGTCAACTGGAACCTCTGTGAGGGCAACGGTGTGTGCGCGGCAGAGGCCCCCGAGGTGTTCGATCTCGATGACGACGACAACCTGCTGATCCTGGACGAGCACCCCGACGACACGCTGCGCACGAAGGTCGAGGCGGCTGCCAGCGCCTGCCCCAAGCGCGCGATCTCTCTGAGTTGACCTCGGTAAGGAGAAGCAGGATGACTGCGGTAGAGACCGTGCGGGGGCCGGTCGCCGCCGGCGATCTGGGCAGGACGTTGGCCCACGAGCATGTCTTCAACGTCGACGCCGAACTTCAGCGGGACTTCCCGGACTTGAGCTGGCAGGGCTCCAGGGCTCAGGCGATCGCCTATGTGGCCGGCAAGCTCACGGAGATCAAGGCCCGCGGTATCGACACACTCATCGACGCCTCGGCCATCGGCCACAGCCGCGACGTACGCGCCTTGGCGGAGGCCAATGCGGAGGCCGACATCAACATCGTGGTCTCCACCGGGCTGTACACCCATGACGCACTGCCGTGGTTCTACCGTTCCCGGCCGCCCGAGCGGGGCGCCGACGGGAAGCTCAAGGACGTCATGGTCGACATGTTCGTCCGCGACATCACTCTGGGGGTGCAGGGCACGGACATCAAAGCCGCGCTCATCAAGTGCGTCACCGACAAGGAAGGCGTCACCGCCAACGTCGATCGGATCCTGCGTGCCACGGCCCGAGCGCATCGCGAGACGGGCGCGCCGATCACCACCCACAGCGACTGCGAGACCCGTAACGGCCTGAACCAGCAGCGGATCTTCGCCGAAGAGGGTGTGAAACTGGACCGGGTCGTCATCGGACATGCGGGGGACAGCGACGACTTCGACTACTTGCAACGCCTCTTGGACGCCGGCTCCTTCATCGGTTGCGACCGGTTCGGCTTCTACATGCCCGGCCGGCCGACGATGGAGCAGCGCATCGACACCGTGGTGCAGTTGTGTCAACGCGGTTATGCCGGGCAGATCCTGCTGGCGCATGACGCCAGCATCTACACTGACTGGTTTCCCGTCCTGCCCCAAGTCTGGCCGGTGCTCCCCGCGCAGTGGACCCAGACCCACATCCCCGACGAGGTGCTGCCGGCGATTAGGCAGCGAGGCATTTCCGACGCCCAGATCCACCAGATGCTGGTCGACAACCCCCGCCGGCTCCTGGAAAACAACGAGGCGTACTGACATGGCCGCTCCACTCAGCAACATCGTCGTCGTCGGCGCCTCACTCGCGGGGCTGCACGCCGCCCGAGCCCTGCGCGACGAAGGGTACGACGGCCGCCTCACGGTGATAGGTGATGAACCTCAACTGCCTTACGACCGCCCCCCGTTGTCCAAGCAGCTACTGACCGGGGCCTGGTCGGCGGATCAAGTCAGCTTCGACATCGAGACGGACGCCTTGAGCGCAGAGTGGCTCACCGGGAATGCCGCCGTCGCTTTGGACACACGAAGTCGTCGTGTCCGACTCGCTGACGGCCACGTCCATCCGTACGACGGCTTGGTCATCGCCACCGGCGCGCACCCGCGGCGGTTGTCGGCTCTCGACATGCCCGGTGTCCACGTGGTGCGCACCCTTGCCGACAGCATGTCCCTGGCTGCCGACATCGCCGCCCGCCCTTCGCGTGTCGCCGTTGTCGGCGGAGGGTTCATCGGCGCGGAAGTGGCCGCGTCGTGTCGCGCCGTAGGCATCCCCGTCACCCTGATCGAAGCCGCGCCGGTGCTCTTGGGCCGAGTGGTAGGTCCCCGCATGGGCGAGGTGATCACCGCCCTGCATCGGGACCACGGCGTTGACGTCCGTCTCGGTGTCTCGGTTGCCGCCCCACTGGGCACCACTCGTATCAGCGGCCTTGAGCTGAGCGACGGCAGCGTGGTCCACGCGGATGTGGTGGTCGTGGCCATCGGTGTGACCCCCGCAACGGGATGGCTGGCAGGCTCGGGCCTCACGATCGACGATGGCGTCCTGTGCGACGAGACCTGCCTGGCTGCGCCGGGCATTGTCGCTGCCGGAGACATCGCCCGGTGGCCCAACCTGCTGTTCGGCGAGACCAGACGTGTCGAGCACTGGGACAACGCGATCCGGCAGGCCCGGCACGCGGCCTGCCGGCTCCTGGCCGGCGACAGCGAGGCCGGCCGCGTTCCCTACCAGCCGGTGCCCTGGTTCTGGTCCGATCAGTACGACCGCAAGCTACAGCTCGTGGGCTCGACAGTGGGCCACGATGAGGTACGGGTCGTCGAGGGCGACCCAAGTGACGGCCGGTTCGTGGCCCTCTACCGTCGGGACGGCAAGGTCACCGCGGCGCTCGGCGTCAACCGAGCCCGAAGCATTCAGCGTTATCGAGGTCTCATCCTCAGCGGATTGCGCTGGGCTGACGCCGTGTCCGACAGCGAGCGGTACGCATCGTGAGGTTGCAGGCCATGGGGTGGCGCGCGCGTCTTGCGGTGCCCGCTCCGGCCGGCGGCCGGTGTCCACGGTGACAATCGTCCTGCACCGACGTGATCACTGGAGCCGTGCAACCTGCGCGAGAGTGGGCACTCAACCTACCCGGACTCCAAAGACACCAGCAGCACTTGCCACAGAGGGTCCGTCAGCGAGCTGACGGACCCTCTGTGGGCGACCAAGGTCAGTCGGTAGCTGTCTTCCGGGTGAGGACTTCCATAGAGGCGACACCCCACTCGACGAGACTCATGACCGACTGCGCCCAACGGTTCTCATCGGCCGTCCCGTCAGGATTTTTCGATGAGAGGGACGTCGAGCAGGGCCTTGCGATGACTGAATGTGGCGAGGGAGTAGGAGCCGTGGTAGCTGCCCATGCCGCTCGCCCCGACCCCACCGAACGGCAGTTCGCCGACACGTACGTGGGCGATCGGCAGGCCGAAGTTGAGGGCACCGGAGGTCGTCTCCTCGGCCAGGCGGTTACGGGTGGCTTCGCGATCGGCGAATCCGTAGAGCACCAGTGGCTTACTGTTCTTGTTGATGAAAGCGATTGCCTCATCCAGGCCAGCGACCTGGATGATCGGAAGGATCGGTCCGAAGATCTCCTCCTGCATGACGGGATCGCCCGGGCCCACGTCTGCCAGGACGGTGGGGGCGATGTACAGGTCCTCGCGGTCGGTCTCTCCGCCGACCACGGTCCGGCCCGATTCGAGCAGCGCTGCCACGCGGTCGAAGTGGCGCTCGTTGATGATGCGCCCGTACGCCGGGGAGCTTGCAGGATCGGGTCCGTACAGCTCTGTCACTGCCTGTGCCAACGCGGGCTCCAGAGCCCGGGCGGTGGCCGGATCCGTGAGCACGTAGTCGGGGGCTATGCAGATCTGCCCGGCGTTGGCGAACTTACCCGCGGCCAGCCGCTTGGCAACGACGGTCAGGTCGACGTCGGTGTCGATGAACACCGGCGATTTGCCGCCCAGTTCCAGTGTGACCGGGGTCAGGTGCTCGGCGGCGGCCCGCATCACGATGCGCCCGACCGTACCGTTGCCCGTATAGAAGATGTGGTCGAAGTTCTGTTCGAGCAAGGCGGTGGTTTCGGAGACACCTCCCTCGACCAGGGCAAGGACGTCTGCGTCGAAGTGGGCCGGTATGAGCTCTGCGAGCAGGGTCGAGGTGGCGGGTGCGATCTCACTCGGCTTGGCGACCACGGTGTTGCCGGCCGCCAGGGCGCCGGCCACCGGCACGAGGAGCAGTTGCACCGGATAGTTCCACGGCGCGATCACCAGCACTGTGCCGAGCGGGTCGTACTTGACTGCTGCGCTCGAGCCCGGGGGAAGGAAGTCGAGTCCTTCGGCGGCCAGCGGCCGCGGCTGGAGCCACCGACCGAGGTTCTCGGCGAGATGGTCGATCTCGTGGGTGACGAAGTCGACCTCCGCGTGGAAGGTGTCCAAGGGGGCCCTGTGCAGGTCCGCGTAGACGGCCTTGATGATGGCGTCCCGGTTGTCGTACACCATGGACCTCAGCCTCATCAGCTGTTCGATCCGCCATGCGAGCGACCTTGTGACACCGGAGTTCACCGTGGCGCGCAGCCCTTCGAGCAACGCCGCGAAATTGGGCGGAGTGTTCATGATCAACCTCATTGTTGTATTCATGTTCGATCTTGGAGGGTCAGGAGTCCGCGAACCGCCGAACTCTCGTATCGCCTTGTGATCGGCGGAGCGCGGATTCCGGGAGTGAGAGGCGGCTACCAGTTCACGGCGAGGTACTGGGTCTCGAGGAACTCGGCCATGCCGTGGTGGCCTCCCTCCCGGCCGATGCCGCTCTGCTTCGTCCCACCGAACGGCGCGGCGGGATCGGAGACCACACCGGTGTTGACGCCGACCATTCCGGTGTCCAGTGCCTCCGCGACCCGCAGCGCGTGCGCCAGATCGGCGCTGAAGACGTACGAGGCCAGGCCCATGTCCGTCTCGTTGGCCATCCGGATCACTTCGTCGTCGTCCCGGAAGGCGATGACGGGTGCTACCGGCGCGAAGAGCTCGTCCTGGAGGATGGCGGCGTCGGGCTTGACTCCGCTGAGCACACTCGGCGCGATGAAATGCCCTTGCCCGGGGTGCTCGCTCTGGTTGGTGAGCAGAGCCGCGCCGTCGTCGACGGCGGCGTGAACGCGTTGCATGGTGGCGTCGACGGCGGCCGCACTGATCAGCGGGCCCAGTTGGGAACCTTCTTCCAGCCCATGCCCGATCTTCAGGGCCGACATCTCCTCCGCCAGGCGGACGGCGAACTGCTCCGCGAGGTCCTCGTGAACGAAGAACCGGTTGGCGGCCGTGCAGGCCTGAGAGCTGTGCCGGAGTTTGGCAGCCAGCGCTCCGCGGACCGCAGCTTCGAGGTCGGCGTCCCGCAGGACTATGAACGGCGCGTTGCCGCCCAACTCCATGGAGCAGTTGATGACCCGGGCGGCAGCCTGGGCCAGCAGGGCGCTGCCCACTCGTGTGGAACCCGTGAACGACAGCATCCTGACCGGTCCACGTTCCAGCAGGTCCCCGACCACGGGGATGTCCCGTGTGGTGGGTACGACGTTCACTACGCCGGCCGGGGCTCCGGCCTCGGCGATCAGCTCGGCCAGCCGCAGGGCGACGAGCGGGGTCTGGAAGGAAGGCTTGACCACCACAGTGCAACCGGCCGCCAAGGCAGGAGCCACCTTGCGCGTGACCATGGCCGCCGGCAGGTTCCAGGGCGTGATCAGCAGGCTGACACCGACCGGTTTCGAGATGGTCAGGATACGCCGCTCGCCCCCGGGGGAACGGGTGAGTTCGCCCGGCGCACGCACGGCCTCCTCGCTGTACCACCGGAAGAACTCCGCGGCGTAGGCGACTTCTCCGCGGGCGTCGGCCAGCGGCTTGCCGTTCTCGCAGACAATCAACCGGGCAAGCTCTTCCTGATGGTCCATCATGGCTTCGAAGGCCAGGCGCAGCACCTCGGCCCGCTCACGCGGAGACGTGGCCGTCCAGCCCGGTAGCGCGTCGGCCGCGGCGTCGGCTGCGGTGCGGGCGTCGGCGACATCCGCGTCGGCCACTTCGGCTATGACGGCTTCGGTGGCCGGGTCGGTGACGGCGAAGCGGGCGCCGCCGGCTGCGGAACGCCACTCTCCGCCGATGTACAGGTCGGTAGGTCCGACGTAGCTCATCGTGTCCTCACAGCGTCGAGTAGTGCTCGCCGAGGAACTGACCGTGCAGCCCGTACGGGATCGCGGTGTCCAGCTGTGCGCGGGCGACCTCCGTGAGGTCCTTCGCGTTGAGGACCAGGAGGAAGGAGCTGCGCACGGTGGTGTCCAGAACCAGGCAGAGGATCACGCCGTCGTCCTCCGCCACAGCGTCGGGCGCGGGCACGAACACGGGCTCGCCGGGGAAGCATCCGTCCTGGAACCAGGTGTGCGTGACCTGGGTCTCCACATCGGCCTTCACGACCTGGTTGTAGGCCACCTCAGGCAGATCCTGGCGCATGCCGGCGGAGTAGACATACCGGTACGGCTTGGTGTTGAACCTGCGGTAGTCATAGGTCGGCAGTTCCATCTGAGCGCTGGACAAGACATGGTAATCGGCGTTCGTGCCTGACCCCAGCGGCAGGACGTAGCGACGCAACTGCCCGAGCGAGAGGGGAGAGCCGCTGCGTCGCCGATCGAGGTAGAAGTCGCTGATGTGCTCTGCGGTGTCGTAGGCCGCGACGTCCATGACGATCGCGTCGCCGGTCTCGTAGGCGTTGGCGTGGTGCACCACGAAGAAGCCGGGCGTCTCGAACTGCTTCTTCAGCGCTCCGTCGGAGCGGTCGATCACATAGATCTTCGTGGAGTCGGTGGGGTCCCATCGGAAGGCGGCAGCGAGCCTTTCCCTGGGATGCTCGGCCAGGGTCTGCAGGTCCAGCCGCAGCGGGTATTCCATCACGATCACGTGACGGTCGGTGATGGAGAAGTGGTGACGGTATCCGGGGTTGCCGACCTGAACCGGCAGCGTGGAGAGCACCCTCTTCACGCCGGAGGAGTCCGTGGCGACGACCTGGTAGGCCGGCTTCTCACCGAAGACGGTGTGCACGTTGTACCGCGTCTTGCGGTCGAAGTCGCTGTGGGGGTGAGGTGTCGAGGTGTGGAACCCGGGCCACGCGCCTTGCGTCGGCATGTGGTCGATCTCACCGAGGGCTCGCAGCGTTGCAGGGTCGAATGCCATCGCCATCGGTGTCTCGGACAGCGCGACGATCGCTTCGCCGATCTTGGTGATGTTGATGTTGGCATTGATGGAGTGCGGCACGAACTCGGTCTTCTCACCGGCAAGCAGGTCGGCGCACGGATCCATGGCGAAGGCCCGCCACGTGAGCCTCTCGTTCTTCTGGACGGCCTCGTACGCCGGGGTTTCGAGGAAACGGGCGCGGTAGGAGACGTGGCCGTTCTGGAACTCGAACCGCTGGAGCAGTGCCAGCCCGTCCCACCAGTGGTTCAGCTGTTGTCGACCGAGATCCCACTTGGCCGGGCCAGTACGCAACAGCGTTCCGGAGAGCCATTCGGGCAGGGCGCCCGTCACCGGTACGTCGGGCCTGTCGACTTCTTGCGCCGACAGGTCCTCCCATCCGAGTGCTCCACGCAGGCTGCCCAGGTGCTTGCCCGCGCCTCCCCGGTAGATGCCTTGTCGGACGAGATGGTCAAGAGATGGAAGCCGGTCGAGGTTGTCAGGCGTGATGCCGTCTGAGCTGGGCATGGAACGAACCTTTCGTAGATCCTGGAGCTATAGTTATGTGACGCTGTTCTATAAGTCAAGGCTGACGGCCATGAGGTGGCAGGTGGGGGAGGATGGGCCGCATGAGTGATTCGCCTGCTGCGCGTGTGCGCCGGTCCCGGACTCCCAGCGTCGACGTCCGCCGAGAGCTGCTGGCTGCGGCCGAGGTCGTGCTGGTGCGAGACGGGCCTGGTGCTTTGACGGTGCGCGCGGTGGCGGCCGAGGCGGGAATCGCCCCGATGGGGGTGTACAACCATCTGGGGGGTAAGGACGGCCTGATAGAGGCCCTACTGGTCAAGGGTTTCGATCGTTTGCGTGCCGCGGTCGAGCCCGGAGACGAGGCCGATTTCGCCGACCGGCTGATGAATGCGCAGCTCCGTTATCGCGCATTCGCGCTTGCGAATCCGCACTTTTACGCGATCATGTTCGAGAATGCGGTCGTGCATGAGCATTCGTCGCCGGCGTTCGCGCAGCACGCGGTGGCGGCGTTCGCCGCGCTGGTTCGCAACGTCGAATTGGCCGCCGCGGCGGGGGTGATCGTGGTGCATGATCCCCGGGTAGCTGCGCAGCAGATCTGGAGCGCGGTGCACGGCGCTGTCACGCTCGAACTGAAGGGACTTGTCCAGGTTCGGGATCCGGCCGCCGTTTTCCAGGCTATGGTCTCCACGATGCTGCGCGGACTGGCGGCACCGGACGCTCGCCGTTGAGATTGGGGCTTTGAGGTTTGTTCGGAGTGGGAGTCCGTCGACCGTCGTCCTGACTTTGCGAGCGGATTAGGCGGGCGGCGACCTTCCCGCCTGAAAGGGCGGTGCACTGGCGGTCGACCGTTACCAGTGCGGTTCCGGACCGGACCACGGCCCCGCGTACCATACGGCCTCTGGCCATGGATGTGGTGGCCTTCTGGGAGCAGGTCGTCATTTTGGGGCGCTCCTTGCACGGACGACGTTCAAATCGCGCTGCATCGATCGCTCAGTGAGCGCTTTGCGGCGGTCGCGCCCTGGAGTCGCTGGGAAAACCGCTGCCACCGGGGCTGGTCGTCCTGTGAATATTAGGCAGAGGCTCAACCATCTCCGCCCTTAAAAATCCGAAAGGCGCACAGGGCGAGTTCTCTCTGGCTGGACCCGTCGGAGCGTAAAAGGAAACGACCTTGATTGCCAGAAGGGAGGGCAGCCTATGAAGCTTCCATTTGCTCGGCATCCGCTAGATGACACAGTGTCTCGTAGTCTCGATTGCGCTTTTCTCCTTGTTGTTTCTGCCCGGGGGGCAGGTACCGCAGCCGACGTTCAGAACCTCACGCTCTGCAGAGGTCCCGCCGATGTACGTCACGTGACGGATTCGCTGGTGGCAGCTGCCGCCTAGCTTTCTTCGCGTGGCCGCGACGGTCGGGCACGCTGAAGGAGAAGCCATGAGTACGCGATCGCGGAACGCTGTCCTCGTCCACGGAGGCTTCGTGGACGGATCCGGCTGGCGGGGGGTCTACGACGTCCTCCAGCGGGACGGGTACAACGTCAGCATTGTCCAGAACCCGACGCTGTCGCTGGAGGGGGACGTCGCCGCGACACGAACGGTCATCGACGCGCAGGACGGTCCGGTCGTTCTGGTGGGGCACTCCTACGGCGGCGCCGTGATTTCCGAGGCCGGCAACCACCCGAAGGTCGCGGCGCTCGTCTACATCGCCGCGTTCGCGCCCGACAAGGGCGAGTCGGTCAGCTCGCTCATCGCCGACCCTGCGCCGGGTGACCCGGTGCCGCCGATCCTGCCGCCCAAGGACGGTTTCCTGTTCCTGGACCGTGAGAAGTTCGCGGACTCCTTCGCCGGTGATGTGTCCGCCGAGCTGGCGGCGTTCATGGCCGACTCGCAGGTCCCGTGGGGTGTCGACGCGCTCAACGGTGCCGTGTCGGAGCCGGCGTGGCGGGTGAAGCCGAGCTGGTACCTCGTCGCCACCGACGACCGTATGATCCCGCCGCCGGCGCAACGTGCGATGTCGGAGCGGGCGGGCTCGCAGGTCGTCGAGGTGCCCGGCAGCCACTCCGTGTACGTGTCGTCGCCCGATGCGGTGGCCTCTGTGATCAAGCAGGCCGCGGGGCACTGACCGCACCGTCGGACAAGACGGCCGGGATCCGGGCGGCCCCCGTGATCCCGGTCTGGGGGTACCTGCTGGCGCCGCCCCGGCGTAGGGTACGGACGTCGTCAAGGAGACGTGCATGGACGGTACCGGTCATCCTCCGGCGGGGTCGGGCGGGCGGCTGATCGGGCGGGAGCACGATGTCGATCTGCTGCGGAGGTTCGTCGACGAGGCCGGGGACTCGGGCGGCGCACTCCTGTTGTCCGGGGACCCGGGTGTCGGCAAGACCGTCCTGCTGGACGCCGCGGCCGCGCACGCCCGGGACGCGGGTATGCGCGTCGTACGCGCCGCCGGCGTGGAGTTCGAGAGCACGGTCGGTTTCGCGGGGCTGCATCAGGTCCTGCATCCGCTGCTCGCGGGGCTGGAGCGGTTGCCCGGCCCGTATCGCGGTGCGCTGAGCGTCGCCCTGGGACTGGACCAGGGGGTGCCGTCCGATCAGTTGCTGGTGTCGAACGCTGTGCTGACGCTGTTTGTGCAGGCCGCCGAGGAACGCCCGATGCTGGTGGTCGTGGACGATCTGCCGTGGCTGGACCGGGCCAGTGCCGTGGTGCTGGGTATCGTCGCCCGTCGTCTCACCGGCAGCCGGGTCGGCCTTCTCGGCGCGTACCGGGCGGAGGAAGGCACGTTCTTCGAGCGCGGTGGGGTGCCCCATCACCCTGTACGGCCCCTGGACGCGACCGCGGCGGCAGTGCTGATCCAGGACCGTTTTCCGGCCCTGGCGCCCCGGGTGCGGGAGCGTCTGCTGGCCGAGGCGCAGGGAAATCCGCTGGCCCTGCTGGAGCTGCCCATCGCACTGCGTGACACCCAAGGCATCACGGCCGGTGTGCCTGAGGTGCTGCCGCTGAGCCGTCGGCTCCAGGCGGTGTTCGCGTCCCGGGTGGAGACCCTGCCCGCCGCGACCCGGTCACTGCTCCTGTACGCGGCCCTGGACGGCACCGGTGACCTGCGTGTCCTGACGTCGGCCGGGGTCGGGGCGGCCGCAGTGGAGGATCTGGCGCACGCCGAGCGGGCGGGACTGGTCCATGTGGACGACGGCACCGGCCGACTGGCCTTCCGCCATCCCCTGACCCGCTCCGCAGTCGTGGAACTGTCGACCAGCGGCCAACGCCGCGAGGTACACCGTGCGCTGGCCGAGTTCTGGGCGGAGCGGCCGGAGCGGCGGGCATGGCACCTCGCCCAGGCCACGGTCGAGCCCAGCGAGGATGTCGCGCGGTTGCTGGAGCAGGTGGCGCGGGACACCGTACGGCGTGGTGACGCGGGCGGTGCCGTCGCCGCCCTGCTGCGCGCCGCGGAGTTGAGTCCGCGCGGGTACGACCGCAGCCGGCGGATCGCCGAGGCGGCGTATCTCGGTGCGAATCTGACCGGCGACCTGCGCGATGTGCCGAGGCTGCTGGAGGAGGCCCGCAAGGCCGACGGAGGACGGGCGGGGCCGCTGGTCGCCGCCGTCGCGGCGGCACATCACATCCTCCTGAGCGGCGAGGGCGACCTCGGCACCGCGCACAGGCTGCTCGTCGGCGCGATCGAGATGCAGCACCAGCCGTACGACGCAACCGACATTGCCATGCTGGAGGCGCTGCACAATCTCGCCTGGGTGTGCCAAGCGAGTGAGCGGGCCGAACTGTGGGAACCGCTGCACCGGGCGCTGGAGCTGCTGAAACCCGAGGTCCCGGACCTGCTGGCGCTAAACCCCACCGCCGTGGCTGATCCGGCCCGGACGCCGCTGCCCGCGCTCCGCACACTCGACGACCTGGTCGCCTCGCTCGATCAGGAAACGGACCCGGTCCGGGTCCTTCGGATCGCTGTGGCGTCCGTATACGTCGACCGGCTGCCTGGGTGCCGGACAGCGCTGCGGAGGCTGCTCCGGGAGGGCCGGGACAGCGGTACGGTCACCGTGGAGATCCTGGGACGGGTTTTCCTGGGCAGGGACTGTTTCGCGGCAGGGGCGTGGGACGAACTCGAGACCCAGGCCGACCGGGGCCGTCGGCTGGGTGACACCCACAATTATCGGCTGATGTCGGCGGCGTTCCTGTACCAGCAGGCGCTGGTAGCGGCCGCGCGTGGCAACGAGGCGGCTGTCATGACTCTGACGGACGAGATCGTCCTGTGGGCGAGACCGCGCGGGGTGGGTTTCCATCTGTCGTGCGCCTCGCACGCGCGGGCGCTCGCGGCGCTCGGCCGGGGCCGGTTCGAAGACGCGTATCGGCACGCGTGTGCTGTCAGCCCAGCGGGCGAGCTGGCATCGCACGTGCCCACCGCGCTGCTCCTCATCATGGACCTCGTCGAGGCCGCGGTGAGAACGGGCCGTGACGCTGACGCGGCGGCTCATGTCAGAGCGGCCCAGGACGCCGGTGTCGCCGCGATCTCGCCACGGCTCGCCATGATCGTGAAGGCGTCGGCGGCACTTGTCGCCAACGACGAGAGCGCAGTCGGGCTGTTCGAGGAGGCACTCGCCGTGCCCGGCACCGACGGCTGGCCGTTCGAGCTGGCCCGGGTGCAGCTCGCCTACGGCGAACAACTGCGGCGGGCGAAGTCCACTACGGAGGCACGCGCCCGTCTCGGAGCCGCGCTCGACACCTTCGAGAGCCTCGGCGCCTGCCCCTGGGCGGCCCGGGCGGGCAACGAGCTGCGGGCCACCGGGCTGTCCGTCGGGACTGCCGGTGTCACCGGGCTGGCGTCGCTCACCCCGCAGCAGCGCGAGATCGCCATGCTCGCGGCAGCGGGCCTCACCAACAAACAGATCGGCGAACGACTCTTCCTCTCCCCGCGCACTGTCTCCACTCATCTGCACCGGCTCTTTCCCAAGCTGGGTGTGGCTTCACGAGCCGCGCTGCGCGACGCGTTGGCGGACGACAACGGCGCCTGATCACCAACGCTCCCGTGCGCACCGACCCGAAAGCCGATCCCCGGCAGGGAATCGTCGGTCTGCCTTGGGCATCGCAGGTTCTGGTTCGAAGCGACCGATCCGGCGAGGAGGTGCGCATGTTCAAGATCGAGGTACAGCAGCTGATCACTAACGACCCCGACCGTGCGCGCACCTCGCTACCGATCTCGGGTCGGTGATCTACAAACCGTGGCCTTGCCTACGGCGGCGGCCGGAAGATTTCAAGTCCAGTGAGACGGTCGTGACGCTATGAGGTTTGTGCTGCGGGTTCACGGCGCTTGGCCGGGTCGTTGATCCACG
>NZ_JBIBHY010000018.1:0-234560 GCF_042957285.1 Streptomyces sp. NPDC008092 | reverse complement strand
GTCCACCCCGGACGACGCGATCGGCCAACGCCTGGCGGGCTCACGCCTCCTGCCGGAGTGGGGACGGCCGTAGTTCGGGTGCGGGTGGCTGGGGGAGGCACCCTGCCAGCGCCGGTAAGCGTCCCCCCGCCCCCCGCTCCTACTCGAACTCCGTCCCCCCCTTCCGCGTCAGGTACGCCGGGCTCACCGCCTTCGCGATCGCCCGCCCCCCGGTCACCGTGCTGTACCGCTCCACCACCGGCCGGATCACCACACCCTCGCGCAGGTGCAGCCCCCGCCCGGACACGGTCTCCCGTCCGCTCGCCACCTCCAGCACCCGCTCGATGTCGTACGGCCCCTCGAACAGCCGTGGTACCAGCGGCAGCTCGCCCGCCAGGAACTCCGCCGCGTCCAGCCACCGCACCGCCCCGTCGAACTCCGCCGACACGTCGAACGCGGCGTACCCGAGGGACTCCCGTCGACCGTCGGCGCCGTACGTCAGGTCCTGGACCCCCGCGCCGTACACCTCCCCGAAGATCCCGACCCGGTGCGCGCCGAGCCGTTCGGCGAGTCGGCGGGCCGCCTCGGCGACGCCGTGGCCGCGCACCGCCCGCCAGTAGAGGTTGCGCGGATCCTCCTTGAGGGCCAGGGACTTCGCGCCGAAGCCCTTCGAGGACACGTACACCCGGTCCTCGTCGGCGACATAGGTGACCAGGCACGCCGAGCCGTGCAGCTTCTCGGTGAGGACCACCGGCTCGCCGGGCTCGAAGATGCCGGGGTAGCGCTGGATGTTCTCGATGTCCACCCAGGGCAGCAGGCCGGGTGCCGACTCGACGTCCCCGTTCATCGTGGGCGGGACCGGCGGCACCCACTTGGTGATGCCGAGCCGCTCCGCGAAGTCGGTGCCCTCCGCCGCGGCCCGCACCAGGTCGACGTCGGCCAGCGCCTTCGGGCGGCACACGATGCCCTGCGACAGCTCGCCGCGCAGCCGCACCGCCCTGACCCGGTCCGCGTTGCTCCCCGCGAGCCGCCCGGTCAGCCCCAGTTCCCCGATCAGCTCGGCCGGCAGCACGGCCTGCTCGGGGATGTACAGGGCGGTCTCGCCGGTGCGGTACACGCCCTTGGCGACGACCGCGCGGTAGAGGCCCACCTGGGCCAGCTCCAGCGCGTCGGCGTTGGGGTGCTCGTGGACGGTCAGCACTTCGGCGGTGACGCGCAGCGTCGACATCGGTGCTCCTCGCTCGGAGGGAACCCGCGGGGTTCCTCAGCTGGGTTTCATCGGACCCAACTCTCCGGACGGGAAACGGGTGGAACCAGCGGATTAGCCGCTGCTATGGCGCTGTCGGGAGCGGTCGCCCGCCACGGGCCACCGGGCAGTTGGGGGGTGCGGCATCCCCGGCGCACCCCCACGTGGTCAGGCCGACATGAGAAGCCGCCCGCGCCTGGCACAGGCCAGGGCCTCGGCGGTGAGCACCGGACGCGGCACCAGGATCCCGCAGTCCGTGCAGACCGGACCGGCGGAGGGCTCGTGGTCCAGGTCGTACTTCCAGATGAGGCGCTCCCCGGCGCACACCGGGCAGACCGCGCCCGGCTCGCGCTCCAGGGCGGCGATCAGCCGTCGCAGCACCTCGGCGAGTGGTTCGTCGGGATGGACCCGTGGGTCGTCGCACCAGGCCACTCCGAATCCGCCCCAGGTCAGCCGGTGCCAGTCGTCCACGCTGCCCGGGCGGCGCAGCCCGTCGTGCTTCTCCTTCTTGCGGCGCTCGGCGAACTCGCCCTCATAGGCGAGCCATACCGTCCGCGCCTCCTCCAGCTCCTCCAATGCGCCCACGAGACGCACCGGATCGGGGGACCGGTCCTCGGGACCGAACCCGGCCCGGGAGCAGAGATGGTCCCAGGTCGCGCGGTGCCCGTAAGGAGCGAACCGCTCCAGGCACTTGCGCAGCGAGTAACGCCGTAGCGCCAGATCGCACCGTGGGTCTCGCACCTGTCTCGCCAGACTCCGGAAACCGGCCATCGCCCTGCACCTCCGTCACACCTGCAGCTGTACTTCGGTCACTTCGGCGTCGCCGCACGGGCTCCGCGCGGCGTTGCCGTATAGACGTATCGACACTCGAATCGGCTCCATCCGATTTCCGATGCCGTCCATAAGGCCGCCCGCCTTGACCGACGGCCGGTGACACCGCCGACGCGCGCGACCACTCCAAAACTTGACGCATGTTCATCTTCAATCCCGGGGATACCGGCGGTAACGTCCGGCACCACCCCCGTCGTGAGGAGCTGCCATGCCACGGCGCACCAGACATCACGCGTTGTTCGACAGACTGAGAACTCCCCGCAAGCTCCCCGGGTTCCTGAAAGCCGCATCCGTGTGCGCGCTCATCGCCGGGCTGCTCTCCCCGCTGGCCCAGGCGACCCCGGCGGCGGCCGCGGCGTCCAACGACTACTGCGGCGGCCAGTGTTCCGACATCCTGCCGCCCGGCGAGAACGGCAACGCCACCCTCGCCCAGATCCTGCTCAACCAGATCTTCGGCACCCAGCCCGACCACGCCGAGGACCAGCTGGGCACCTACAACAGCCTGGCCACGGGCTACTCCACCCTCACCGACGCGAAGATCAACACGTTCTTCAACGACTCGTCGTTCGGGGTCGCTTCCGATCAAGTCGCCTCCACCGAGAACCCGGCCGGCCGCAGCGACGTCACCATCGTCCGCGACAAGAAGACCGGTGTGCCGCATATCACCGGTACCACCAGATACGGCACGGAGTTCGGCGCCGGGTATGCGGCCGCTGAGGACCGGCTGTGGCTCATGGACGTGTTCCGGCACGTCGGCCGCGGCCAGCTCACCACCTTCGCCGGCGGCGCCGCCTCCAACCAGGGCCTGGAGCAGGAGTTCTACCGCAACGCCCCCTACTCCGAGGCCGACCTCCAGGCGCAGATCGACAACGCGGTCGCCAACAACGGCGCCCGCGGCCAGCAGGCCCTCGACGACGCCAACGCCTACCTCGCCGGCATCAACTCCTACATCGACGCCTCCGACAGCGGCCGGTACTTCCCCGGCGAGTACGTGCTGACCGGGCACAAGGACTCGATCACCAACGCCGGCACGATCGACCACTTCAAGATCACCGACCTGGTGGCGCTGGCCTCCGTGATCGGCGCGCTGTTCGGATCCGGCGGCGGCGGCGAGGTCAACAACGCCATATCGCTGCTCGCCGCCCAGGAGAAGTACGGCGTGACGGAGGGCACCAAGGTCTGGGAGTCGTTCCGCGAGCGCAACGACCCCGAGGCCGTGCTCACCGTCCACAACGGCGAGAGCTTCCCGTACGGCACCAAACCGGACAACCCGCAGGGCGAGGCGCTGCCCGACGCCGGCTCGGTGACCACCGAGCCCCTGGTCTACAACGCCACCGGCACCGGCGCCGACCAGAGCGCCACCGCCGCGTCCGAGACGGCGACCAAGACCGCGCTCAGCTCGGCCAGGCGCGGCATGTCCAACGCCCTCGTCGTCAGCGGCAAGTACACCGCGAGCGGTCACCCCATCGCCGTGTTCGGACCGCAGACCGGCTACTTCGCGCCACAGCTGCTCATGCTCCAGGAGATCCAGGGCCCGGGCATCAGCGCCCGCGGCGCCTCCTTCGCGGGGCTGAGCATGTACGTCGAACTGGGCCGCGGCCAGGACTACGCGTGGTCCGCGACCACCTCCGGGCAGGACATCATCGACTCCTACGCGGTCGAGCTCTGCCAGGACGACTACCACTACCTGTTCCACGGCACCTGCACGGCCATGGACGAGGTCGAGCAGACCAACTCCTGGAAGCCGACCACCGCCGACGGCACGGCCGCCGGCTCGTACACCATGAAGGTCTGGAAGACCAAGTACGGCCCCGTCGAATACCGGGCCACCGTCGGCGGGAAGAAGGTCGCCTACACCACCCTGAGATCCTCGTACATGCACGAGGCCGACTCGATCATCGGCTTCCAGATGCTCAACGATCCCGACTACGTGAAGAGCCCGCAGACCTTCCAGAGCGCGGTGCAGCACATCAACTACACGTTCAACTGGTTCTACGCCGACTCCACGCACACCGCGTACTACAACAGCGGCAACAACCCGGTGCGGGCCACCGGAGTCGACGCCGAGTTCCCGGTCTGGGGCCAGGCCGCCTACGAGTGGCAGAACTGGAACCCGGCCACCAACACGGCCGACTACACCCCGGCCGCCCAGCACCCGCAGTCGATCGACCAGGACTACTACGTCTCCTGGAACAACAAACAGGCACTGAACTACACGACCGCGAGCTGGGGCGACGGCTCGGTCCACCGCGGCAACCTGCTCAACGACCGGGTCAAGAAACTCGTCGCCGCCGGCGGTGTCACCCGGTCCGCGCTCGTCAAGGCCATGGCGGACGCGTCGCTCACGGACCTGCGGGCCGAGGACGTGCTGCCGAACCTGCTGAAGGTGATCAACAGCAGTACGGTGACCGACTCCACGGCCGCCGCGGCCGTCACCAAGCTCCAGACCTGGCTGACCGCGGGCGGCAAGAGAACGGAGACCTCGGCGGGCTCGAAGACGTATGCCAACGCCGACGCCATCCGGATCCTGGACGCCTGGTGGCCGCTGCTGGTCAAGGCCGAGTTCCAGCCGGGCCTCGGTGACGACCTGTACACCGCATTCACCAACAACCTGTACATCGACGAGACCCCGTCGGCCGCCCACGGCCCGACCGGTGCGCATGCCGGAAGCTCCTTCCAGTACGGCTGGTGGAGTTATGTCGACAAGGACATCCGGTCGGTGCTCGGGCAGACCGTGTCGGGGCCGCTCGCCGAGCAGTACTGCGGCGGCGGCAGCCTCAGCGCCTGCCGGGACATCCTCATCAGCACCCTGAAGACGGCGGCCGGCACCAGCGCGTCCACCGTCTACCCCGGGGACTCGCTGTGCTCGGCGGGCGACCAGTGGTGCGCCGACTCGATCGTGCAGCGCACCCTGGGCGGCATCAAGCACTACAACATCAGCTGGCAGAACCGGCCGACCTTCCAGCAGGTCGTGGAGTTCACCTCACACCGGTGAGCCGTACTCCGGTGAGCTTCACTTCAGTGAGCCTCACTCCGGTGAGCTGATGCCCCACGGCGGCGGGGTCACGCGATGTGCCCCGCCGCCAGCACCACCCGCGCCAGTTCGGGGTGCACGATGTCGCTGTGCGCCCCGGACGGCGGCCCGCCGTTCCTGACGACCGCCGCCGCGTCGACGTTCACACAGCCCGGCGCGGCGAGCGGGCCGCGCAGCGCCGCCGCCAGGTCCAGCGACCGGGTCCCGGGCACCTCCTGGACGCCGTCGTGGCCCATGGCACCCCACCTGTCGCCCAGCATCCGCGCCACGTCCTCGCCCAGCGCCGACTCGCAGTCGTCCGCCATCCGCGAGGCCAGCGGGTACAGCGTGCCGAGCGACTCGTCGAAGTGGGAGTAGCAGCACACCAGCGGTCCGTCGATCCGGTTCTGCTGTCCCTGGAGCACTCCGCCGACGCGCGGATCGTGCGGCAGCCGGGCGGCGAACGCGTAGTGCGAGAAGGCCCCCTGGAGCAGGGTCACGGACTTCACCGTGCGCACCCCGTCGGGCAGCCCGCGCAGCGCGAACGACACCAGCCGCCCGCCGAAGCTGTGCCCCACCAGATGCACCCGCACCCCCGGTGCCGCCGCGGCCAGCTGCCCGACCACCCGCCCGAGCCCACGCTCCCCGACGGTCCCCGCGCGCCGCTTCATCGCGTAGTACGTCGCCTGCCGCAGCAGCTCCTTCGCGCCGTCCCAGGGGTTCGGCAGCGCGAACCCGGCCGCGGCGCCGCCCCCCTGGAGGGCGGCCAGCGCCGCCGCGAACTCCTCGCACAGGGCCGTGACGTCCCCGGTGAACAGCACGGGCTCGCTCTGCGGGACGCCCTCCGCGAGCGTGTCCGCCGCGAACAGCGGCTGCGGGCCGCCGGGGACCACCTCGACCAGCAGCCGTACCAGCCGCCCGAACTCCGCCAGCTCGTTCGCCGGCCGCTGGTCCAGCATCCGCGCGATCTGGTCGACCACGGTGGCCCGCCCCGGGAACGTCTCCAGCAGCGCGTGCCGGGTGTCCTGGTCGAGCACGGACGCCGGTGACCGCTCCGCCTCCGCGGCCACCACGGTCTGCGGGAAGTCGGGGATCGGCTCGTCGCAGAACCGCATCGACGGCCAGATCACCCCGGCGTACCCGATCCGCGCCTTCGGTACGAGCTTCGGGATCGGTGCGAAGAACCGCCGGTAGAGGCGGGTCGCACCCGTACGGTCGTTGTTCCAGCCGTGCGCGAAGACGATCAGGTCATGCAGGCCGTGGCCGCCGATCTCGCCCAGCAGCCGGTCGCGTTCGGCGCCGTCCGGGTCCCCGTCGGCGTCGAAGGTCAGCTCCCAGTAGGGAGCCACGCTCATCCCAGGATCCGCCATACCAGGCTCCTCGTCCCCCGAACCGGTGCGATGTGCGCGCATCGTCCCGCTGCGGGGCAAGGTTGGCCATACACCGCGCCTCACCTGTAGAGGAGAAATTCCTTTCGGACCCGGCGGAATGCGGCGAGTTCGTCCTGCCAGGCGCCGACGATTTCGTCCGGGCCCGCGCCGGCGTCGATCATCGTGCGCACGCCGGTGGATCCGGTGAGCTTGTCGATCCAGCCGTCCTCGCGCCAGGCGAAGCCGCTCCACACCTTCTTCGCGGTGACCAGCAAGGCGATTCCGGTGCGTACCGGGTCGTAGGCGGCCCGGTCGTGCACATGGATCTGCACCCCGCCGACGGTCCTGCCCTGGAACTTGGAGAAGGTCGGCGCGAAGTACGCCTCCCGGCACCGCACGCCCGGCAGCGCGAACTCGTTCGCGGCGGCCGCCCAGCGCGCGTCGATGCCCTCCGCGCCCAGCAGTTCGAAGGGGCGGGTGGTGCCGCGGCCCTCGGACAGGTTGGTCCCCTCGAAGAGACAGGTCCCCGAGTAGACCAGGGCGGTGTCCGGGGTGGGCATGTTGGGGCTCGGCGGCACCCACGGCAGGCCGTACGCGTCGTGGAAGCGGGAGCGCCGCCAGCCCGTCATCGGTACGACGTCCAGCTCGACCGGCGCATCCAGGAACTCCGCGTTGAACAGCCGCGCGAGCTCGGCGACCGTCATGCCGTGCGCCTGCGCGATCGGCTGCCGGCCGACGAAACTGGCGAACTCCCGGTGCAGGACCGGGCCCTGGGCCGTGCGGCCGGTCACCGGGTTCGGGCGGTCGAGGACGACGAAGCGCTTGCCTGCCGTCCGGGCGGCAGCCATGCAGTCGTACAGCGTCCAGATGTACGTGTAGAAACGGGCGCCGACGTCCTGGATGTCGAAGACGACCGTGTCCACGCCGGAGGCGGTGAAGACGTCGGCGAGGGGCTGTCCGCTCTTGAGATACGTGTCGTAGACGGGGAGGCCGGTCGCCGGGTCGTCGTGGCGGCCCTCGGAGCCGCCGGCCTGGGCGGTGCCACGGAAACCGTGCTCGGGGCCGAAAACGGCCCTGAGCTGCACGCGGGGGTCGGCGTGCATGACGTCGACGATGTGGCGGGCCTCCCGGGTGATGCCGGTGGGGTTGGTGACGATGCCGACCTTCTGGGCGGCGAGGAGGGCGTAGCCGTCGGCGGCGAGGCGGTCGAAGCCGGTGCTGAGGTGACCGTGGGCGTCGGCTGTGGTGGCCGTGGGTAGGGCTGTCACGGCTGCTGCGGATGCCGTGGCCGTGGTGAGCAGAGCTCTTCTGGACAGGCGCATGGGGTGACCTCCACGTTGAGCGCTCCCGCACGAAGTTTTGCAGGCTGCGGGCCGTATGTGGCTGATCGCGCAGTTCCTCCCCCAGCCTTCGGCCGGGGGGACCCCCAGCGCCCCTTTCGGGGCGCGTTGCAGTGGACCCTTTTCTCAAACATACCGACCGGTTAGTGTGTCGTTGCTGAGCCGAGTCTGGTCGCGTCGTGTCGAAGGAGACCGATGGTGGGAGCCGTGCAAGATGCCCGAGTCGTCGTCACCGGGGCGGGAGGGGGCATCGGGGCCGCCCTCGCCCGCCGGTTCGCCGCCGAGGGTGCTCGCGTCGTCGTGAACGACCTGGACGGGGAGAAGGCGGCCGCCGTCGCCGCGGAGATCGGCGGGATCGCCCTTCCGGGGGACGCGTCCGGCATCGTCGGCGCCGCCCGGGACGCGCTCGGCGGGGGCGTCGACGTCTACTGCGCCAACGCCGGGCTCGGGTCGGGCGGGTCCGAGGCGGCCGAGCCGGCCGTGTGGGAATCGGCCTGGGACGTCAACGTCATGGCTCATGTACGGGCCGCCCAGGAGCTGGTGCCGGAGTGGCTGGAGCGGGGGAGCGGGCGGTTCGTGTCCACGGTGTCCGCCGCCGGACTGCTCACCATGATCGGCGCCGCGCCCTACAGCGTGACCAAGCACGCCGCATACGCCTTCGCCGAGTGGCTGTCGCTGACGTACCGGCACCGCGGCCTGAAAGTACACGCCATCTGTCCGCAGGGCGTCCGTACCGACATGCTCGCCGCCACCGGCAGCGCGGGCGATATCGTGCTCCAGCCGACCGCCATCGAACCGGAGGCCGTCGCCGACGCGCTGTTCAAGGGGATGGCGGAGGACCGGTTCCTGATCCTGCCGCACCCCGAGGTCGCCGACTTCTACCGGGCACGGGCCACCGACCCGGACCGCTGGCTGACGAGCATGAACCACATCCAGCAGAAGTGGGAGGCCACCCGGTGACCGTGTCGGAGACCGAGTCGATCTACACCGCCCGGCCCTGGGTGAACCTGCTCAACGAGGCCCAGCGCGGGCCGGTCGAGCCGCCCGCCTCGCTGGTGCACGCCCTGCGGGCCGCCGTGGCCGAGGCGCCCGACCGCACCTGCCTCACCTACTTCGACGCCCGCCTCAGCTTCCGCGAGGTCGACGAGCTGAGCGACTCGGTCGCCGCCCGTCTCGCCGAGCGCGGCCTGGAGCGCGGCGACCGGGTCGCCGTCATCCTGCAGAACTCGCCGCACTTCGTGCTCGCGCTGCTCGGCGCCTGGAAGGCGGGCGCGACCGTCGTGCCGGTCAACCCGATGTACAAGTCGGGAGAGGTCACGCACGTCCTGCGGGACGCCGAGGTGGCCGCGCTGGTCTGCTCGCAGCGGGCCTGGGAGTCGTACCTGCGCGAGACGGCCGCCGGCTCGCCGGTGCGGATCGTGCTCACCGCGAGCGAGCTGGACTTCCAGACGCGTGACGACGCGCGCGTGCTGGCCTTCGAGCGGCTGCCGCAGGCCGCCGACGCCGAGGACCTGGTCGCCGTCGCCCGGCAGGGCGGGAAGGCACCCGAGGGGCGCGATCCGGAGCCCTCCGACATCGCCCTGATCAGCTACACCTCGGGCACCAGCGGCACCCCCAAGGGCGCCACCAACCTGCACTCCAACATCATGTACAACGCGGAACGGCAGCGGACCGGGCTCGCGCTGCCCGACGCGCCGGTCTACTACGCCCTCGCGCCCCTCTTCCACATCACCGGCATGGTCTGCCAGCTCTGCGCCTGCCTCACCAGCGTGGGCACCCTCGTGCTGACCTACCGCTTCGAGCCGGGCCTGGTCCTGGAGGCGTTCGCCGAGCACCGCCCGCAGTACACGGTCGGCCCGTCCACCGCGTTCATGGCCCTGGCCGCCCACCCGGACGTCACCCCGGAGCACTTCGCCTCCTTCGTCAACATCTCGTCGGGCGGCGCGCCGCTGCCGCCGGCCCTGGTGGAGAAGTTCCGCGCCGGGTTCGGGCCGTACATCCGCAACGGCTACGGGCTGACCGAGTGCACCGCGCCCTGCGCCTCGGTGCCGCCGGAGCTGGAGGCGCCCGTCGACCCGGTCTCCGGGACCCTCGCGGTCGGGGTGCCCGGCCCGGACACGGTCGTCCGCATCATCGACGACGAGGGCAACGAGATGCCCTTCGGCGAACAGGGCGAGATCGCCGTACGCGGGCCGCAGGTGGTGCCCGGGTACTGGCGGCGGCCCGAGGCCACCGCCGAGACCTTCCCGGACGGCGAACTGCGCACCGGCGACATCGGGTTCATGGACCCGCAGGGCTGGCTGTACGTCGTCGACCGCAAGAAGGACATGATCAACGCGTCCGGCTTCAAGGTCTGGCCGCGCGAGGTCGAGGACGTGCTGTACACCCATCCGGCGGTACGCGAGGCGGCCGTCGTCGGGGTGCCGGACGGCTACCGCGGCGAGACCGTCAAGGCCTACATCAGTCTTCGCCCGGGAACTGCAACCGACCCGGACGATCTCGCCCTCTATTGCAAGGAGAGACTGGCCGCTTACAAATATCCGCGCCAGGTGGAGATCCTGCCCGACCTGCCGAAGACGGCAAGTGGGAAGATCCTCCGACGGGAACTGCGTTCCCGACCGCAACAGGATTAGCGGATCTACGAGAAAGGCAGGTGGCGGCAGTGCCCAGGACGACGGACGGAGACGGGGCTCCTGTTCCGCAGCGGCTTCTTGCCGCCGCCACCCGGCTCTTCGCGGAGCAGGGGTACGACCGCACCTCCGTGCAGGAGATCGTGGAGGCGGCCGGCGTCACCAAGGGGGCGCTGTACCACTACTTCGGCTCCAAGGACGACCTCCTGCACGAGGTGTACGCGCGCGTGCTGCGCGTCCAGCAGGAACGGCTCGACGCCTTCGCGAACGCGGACGAGCCGATCGAGAAGCGGCTGCGGGGCGCGGCGGCGGACGTGGTCGTCACGACCATCGAGAACCTCGACGACGCGATGATCTTCTTCCGCTCCATGCACCACCTGAGCCCGGAGAAGAACAAGCAGGTGCGCGCCGAGCGCCGGCGCTACCACGAACGCTTCCGCGCGCTCGTCGAGGAGGGCCAGCGCGAGGGCGTCTTCTCCACCGCGACCCCGGCCGACCTCGTCGTCGACTACCACTTCGGCTCGGTCCACCACCTGTCGACCTGGTACCGCCCCGACGGCCCCATGACCCCCCAGGAGGTCGCCGACCACCTGGCCGACCTGCTGCTCCGGGCGCTGCGCCCCTAGGGGCCGGACCGGAGAACACCCGGATCGTCAGCGCCACCGATGGCGGCGCGCCGAGGCGTACGCATAGTCTCGCCCGCATGGCAGATGCGTTTGCGGGCGTCCGGCTGCTCGGGCCGCCGGTCACCGACGGCGAGTACATCGGGCTGAACGAGCACGAGACGGTGCACCTGCACGAGTACACGCGGATCTACGCCGTGCCCGGCCTCTACGAGCATGTCGTCCAGGAGCGGCTGCAGTGCGTGTCGCCGCAGGTCGCGGCCGAGGGGCTGCTGCGCGCGGCCGCGCGCCTCGGCTTGGCGCCGGAGTCGATGACGGTCCTTGACGTGGGCTCCGGCACCGGGCTGGTCGGCGAACTCGTGCGTGGCGGCGGCGTGGCCCGGGTCGTCGGGGTCGACGCGCTGCCGGCGGCACGCGAGGCGTGTCTGCGCGACCGGCCGGGTGTCTACGCCGACTACGTGGTCGGCGACTTCCAGCTCGGCGACGGACTCGGTGCGGCGCTACGCCCGTACGCGTTCGACGGGTTGGTGTCGGCCGGCGCGTTCGGCGGTACGCATGCCACGCCTCGGGCACTGGTCAACGCGCTCGGGGTGCTGCCGTCGGGTGCGCCCGTGGCCTTCACCCTCCACGAGCAGTGGATGGACGAGGCCGATCCGGACGGGTTCGGCGTCGCCGTCGAGCGGCTGGTGGCCGACGGACGTCTCGAACTCCTCGAACGGACCCGGTTCCGGCACCGGGTGACGACGACCGGCGAGCCGGTCTTCTACCAGCTGCTGGTGGGCCGGACCGGCTGAGGCGGACGGCGAGGGGCGAGGGGCCGGTGCGGGCATCGGCATGCCCGCAGCGGCCCCGAACCGGGCTTCGCCTACAGGTACTTCTTCAGTTCCCGGCGCGCCAGCGAGCGCTGGTGCACCTCGTCCGGGCCGTCGGCGATCATCAGCGTGCGGGCCCCGGCGTACAGGTCGGCCAGCGGGAAGTCCTGGCTGACACCGCCCGCGCCGTGCAGCTGGATCGCCCGGTCGATGATGTCGACGACCGCACGCGGCGTGGCGATCTTGATGGCCTGGATCTCGGCGTGGGCGCCCCGGTTGCCGACGGTGTCCATCAGCCAGGCCGTCTTGAGGACCAGCAGCCGCAGCTGCTCGACCGTCACCCGGGCGTCGGCGATCCAGTTGTGCACCACACCCTGCTGGGCCAGCGCCTTGCCGAATGCCTGACGGGAGACGGCCCGGCGGCACATCAGCTCGATCGCCCGCTCGGCCATGCCGATCAGCCGCATGCAGTGGTGGATCCGGCCCGGACCGAGCCGGGCCTGGGCGATGGCGAAGCCGCCGCCCTCCTCGCCGACCAGGTTCGTCACCGGCACGCGCGCGTGGTCGAAGACCACCTCGGCGTGGCCGCCGTGCGAGTGGTCCTCGTAGCCGAAGACCTTCATCGCCCGCTTCACGGTGACGCCCGGGGTGTCGCGCGGCACCAGGACCATGGACTGCTGGCGCCGGATGTCGGTGCCGTCCGGGTCGGTCTTGCCCATCACGATGAAGATCCTGCAGTCCGGGTTCATCGCCCCGGAGATGTACCACTTGCGGCCGGTGATGACGTAGTCGTCGCCATCCCGCTCGATGTGCGTGGTGATGTTGGTGGCGTCCGAGGAGGCCACCTCCGGCTCGGTCATCGCGAACGCGGAGCGGATCTCGCCGGCGAGCAGCGGCTCCAGCCACTGCTTCTTCTGCGCGTCGTCGGCGAACTGGGCCAGCACCTCCATGTTGCCAGTGTCCGGGGCCGCGCAGTTCAGCGCGGTGGGCGCCAGGTGCGGGGAGCGGCCGGTGATCTCGGCGAGCGGCGCGTACTGGAGGTTGGTGAGGCCCGCGCCGTACTCGGCGTCGGGCAGGAAAAGGTTCCACAGGCCCTGCCTGCGCGCCTCGGCCTTCAGCTCCCCGACCACGGCCGGGGTGTCCCACGGCGAGGCCAGCGCGGCCCGCTGCTCCTCGGCCACCGTCTCGGCCGGGTAGACGAACTCGTCCATGAAGGCGAGAAGCTTGGCGCGCAGTTCCTCGGTGCGTGCGTCGAACGCGAAGTCCATGGCCGGTCAGCCTTCCTGAAGAGTGGTCAGTCCGTGCTCGATGAAGACGGGGACGAGCTCGCCGATGCGGTCGAAGCCCTGCCCGAGCGTCTGGCCCAGCGTGTACCGGTAGTGGATGCCCTCCAGGATCACGGCGAGCTTGAACCAGGCGAACGCCGTGTACCAGGAGATGTGCGAGACGTCCCGCCCCGAGCGGGCGGCGTACCGCTCGACCAGCTCCCGCGGGTCGGGGTGGCCCGGCGCCTCGGCGGTCGTCGACACCGGCGAGTCGGGCGCGCCCAGCGGCAGGCTGTACATCACCAGCAGGCCCAGGTCGGTCAGCGGGTCGCCGAGCGTGGACATCTCCCAGTCGAGGATCGCCTTGATCCTGTCGTCGTCGCCGATCAGGACGTTGTCCAGGCGGTAGTCGCCGTGGATCACCGTGGGAGCGGGGGAGTCGGGCAGGCGGCGGCCCAGGGTCGCGTGCAGCTCGTCGATGCCGGCCAGCTCGCGGTTGCGGGAGGCGTCCAGCTGCTTGCCCCAGCGGCGCAGCTGGCGGTCCAGGAAGCCCTCCGGGCGGCCGAAGTCGGCGAGGCCGACCTCCGCGGGGTCCACGGCGTGCAGCTCGACCAGCGTGTCCACCAGGGACAGCACGGCGTTGCGGGTGCGCTCGGGGCCGAGCGGGGCGAGCTGCTCGGAGGTGCGGTACGGGGTGCCCGCCACGAACTCCATCACGTAGAACGGCGCGCCGAGCACGTCGTCGTCCTCGCACAGCAGCACCGGGCGCGGCACCGGTACCTCGGTCGGGTACAGCGCACTGATCACCCGGTGCTCGCGCTTCATGTCGTGCGCGGTGGCCAGGACGTGGCCCAGCGGCGGCCGGCGCACCACCCACTTCGAGCCGCCGTCGGAGATCGCGTAGGTGAGGTTCGACCGGCCGCCCTCGATCAGCCTTCCGGTCAGCGGACCGGTGACCAGGCCGGGGCGCTCGCGGTCGAGCAGGCCGCGCAGCCGGTCGAGATCGAGTCCGGGCGGGTGGTCGGGGCTCATGCATCGCTCCTACGAACGAATGAACAGGACCCGACTTATGATGCCGACCAGTCGGTATGTCGTCCAGCGCGTGAGCCAAACGTGACCGGGACCACCCTACGGCCCGTACGGCGGGTGACGGCTCCCCGCGCGCGGAGCGGGCAGCCGTCACCGGCGGAGACCGGCTCGGGACCGGCTCAGGACCGGCTCAGTGGTCGTCCCAGTGGCCGTTGTGCTCGGCGTGCCGGTGGCCGTCGTGCAGGTAGTCGACGTGGTCGCCGTGCAGGACGCCGGTGTGCCCGCAGCCGTCGCCGTGCCGGTGCTCGTGTGCCTCGTGGGTGACGTGACCGTCGGGCTCGCACTCGTCCCAGTGGCCGCCGTGCTCGCGGTGCAGGTGCCCGTTGTGTGCGTAGTCGACGTGGTCGCCGTGCGGCACCTGGTCGTGCCCGCAGCCCGGTCCGTGGCTGTGGCCGTGCGCGGCGTGTTCCTGATGGAGGGTGGTCATGGTGCTCGCCTTCAGGGGTGCGGGGTTCAGGGGTGTGGCGTGACGCCGACGGACAGGCTGCCACGCAAACGGCGCATATGCGGGCATCCCGGTTGCGTGGCGTCCGAGTACCCCGGAGGGTCGTGTGCATGAAAGGCATCAGCTACAGCCGGTACGGCGGCCCCGAGGTGCTGGAGTACGGCGAGGTCAAGGACCCGAAGGTCGGCCCCGACTCGGTGCTGGTGAAGGTCCGGGCGGCGGCCGTGAACCCGGTCGACTGGAAGTGCCGTGAGGGCCATCTGCACGGCATCATGGACGCCGTCTTCCCGGTGATCCCCGGCTGGGACGTCTCCGGCGTCGTCGTCCAGCCCGGCCCGGCCGTCACCGAGTTCGCGGTCGGCGACGAGGTGATCGGCTACGTCCGCGAGGACTTCCTCTCCCGCGGCACCCTCGCCGAGTACGTCGCCGCCCCGGTGCGCACCCTCGCCCGCAAACCGCGCAACCTCACCTTCGAACAGGCCTCCGGGCTGCCGCTGGCCGGCCTCACCGCCTACCAGGTGCTGGTCCACGCCCTGGAGGTCAGGCGCGGCGAGACGGTCCTGGTGCACGCCGCCGCCGGCGGGGTCGGCTCACTCGCCGTCCAGATCGCGGCCCACCTCGGTGCCCGGGTCATCGGCACGGCGAGCGAGCGCAACCACGACTTCGTCCGGGAACTCGGCGGCGAGCCGGTGGCCTACGGCCCGGGGCTGGCCGAACGCGTGCGGGGGCTGGCCCCGGAGGGGGGGGCCGCCGTCTTCGACACCGTCGGCGGGGAGACTCTGACCGTCTCGGCGAACCTGCTCGCCCCCGAGGGGCGGATGGCCTCGATCGCCGACCCGGACGTCGTCGACTTCGGCGGCCGCTACTGCTGGGCGCGGCCCGACACCGAGGACCTGAACCGGCTCACCGCGCTCGCGGAACAGGGTGCGGTGACCGTCCATGTCGCCGAGACGTTTCCGCTGAAGGCGGCGGCCGACGCGCAGCGCCGCAGCCAGGAGGGGGGAATCCGGGGCAAGCTGGTGGTCACCGTGGACTGGCCGGAGGAGGGCTGAGCCGGGGCTCACACGACCAGGGCGGCGGCGCACAGCGCGATGGCGACCGTGCACAGCACCGCCCCGGCCGCCTGCCGGGGGGCCAGCGCCGCCGGGCGGCCGGCGACCGCGAGGGCGCGGATACGGCGGTGGGCCACCAGGAGGAACCCCAGCCACAGGACGCAGCAGGCTGCGCAGGCGACCACGCCGGCGGCCGAGGTGCTGCCGTGCAGTGCGGTCTTCGCCGCGAGTACGCCGGCGACGGTCGCCGACAGGGTCGTACGGCGCCAGGCCAGCCGGGTCCGCTCCGGCTGCAGCCCGGGGTCGCGGGCCGGCTCCGTCATCCCTCCCACCCGACGAGCACGACGACGACCATCGCGACGGCGACCACCGCGATGACCACGCTCAGCAGCGCCGGGAACCGGGACACCGGCAGGTCCTCACCGCGCCGCATCGCCCGCTCGCAGCGCATCCAGTGGTTCACGGCACGCAGCGAGCAGAGGACGCCTGCGGCGAGGAGTGCGAGGGCGAGGCCGATGCGCCAGCCGCGGCCGAGGTCGGGCAGGAACTGGTCCACGGCGAAGCCGCCGCCGATGAGGGCGAGGGCGGTGCGCAGCCAGGCGAGGAAGGTCCGCTCGTTGGCGAGGGAGAAACGGTAGTCGGGGGTCGTGCCCTCCTGCCGCACGGCCTCGGGGGCGAACCACAAACGGACGTTCCGCGCGAATTCGATCACGTGCCGGAAGCCTACCGGGGGGTCGGGGGCCGTGGTCGTTCGGCTGCGGGTGCGTGGGGGCTGGTCGCGCAGTTCCCCGCGCCCCTTACGGGGCGCTGCCCAGCCGTGGCTCACATGGCTGCGGCCTCTGGGGAGGCACCCGGCAAGCGCCGGTAAGCGTCCCCGCCCGCACCTCAGCCCCGCCACTCCCGCAGCCGCTCCCACGCCGCCACCCCGTCCGGTACCCACTCCCACTCCCCGAGCCGCGACACCAGCTCCTCCTCGCTCAGGAAGTCGTGCCACGCCACCTCCTCCACCTGCGGCCGTACCGGCAGCTCGCAGCGCACCTCGTACACCGCCGACCACCAGCTCTGCCCGGCGCCGTCGTCATAGAGGAACTTGAAGAGGAACGTCGGCCGGGGGAGACCGCTCACGCCCAGTTCCTCCTCGGCCTCCCGCAGCGCCGCGTCGTCGTAGGACTCGCCCGCTCCGACCACACCGCCGACGAACATGTCGTACAGGGAGGGGAAGACCAGCTTGGTCGCGGTGCGGCGGTGGACGAAGAGGCGGCCGGCGGCGTCGCGGGCCTGGATGAACACGCAGCGGTGGCGCAGGCCCCGGGCGTACGCCTCGCCGCGCGGGGACGTGCCGGTCACCTGGTCGTTCTCGTCGACGATGTCGAGGATTTCGTCAGCAGCGCTCATGCCGCCATCCAAGCAGGCGGACGGCCGTCGCCGGGGCCAGCTGCGGCCGGCCGGCGTCAGCGCGGCTGGAGGTCGAGCGACGGCTCCTTCGGTGCCGTACCGCGCGGCATCGCCGGATGCAGCCCGAGCAGCACGATGCCCGCCACGATCGCCGCGAGCCCCGCCGCCTCCCAGGCCAGCGCCCCGGTGTCGGTGCGCAGCCGGTCCCCGAGGAAGCCCACTCCGCACAGGATCCCGGCGAGCGGCTGGGCCGCGGTGAGCGCGGGCAGCGAGTTGCGCAGCTCCGCCGTCTCGAAGGCGCTCTGGACGAGGATCAGCCCGGTGACCCCGAGGACCAGCACGCCGTACGGCTGCCAGCCGGTGAGGACCTCCATGATGCCGCCCTCGGAGAAGCGGGTGCCGGTGACCCGGGTCAGCGCGTCCTGGACGCCGTAGAGCAGGCCGGCCGCGAGGGCGAGGAGGGTCGGTCCCGCGCTGAGGCGGGAGCGTTTGGCGTAGGTCGTGAGCAGCAGGGCTATGCCGACCATCACGCCGATGATCAGCCAGTGCCGCAGCGGGTTGGCGATGGCGTCGCCGCCGCGTGGCTGGCCCGCCAGGATGAACGTGGTCACCCCGCCCGCGAGCAGGATCAGACCCGCCCAGCCCTGGTGGCTGAGGGGATGCCTGGTCTGGTGCCGGGAGAGCGCGAGGGCGAACAGGAGGTTCGTCGCGAGCAGTGGTTCGACGAGCGAGATCTCGCCCTTGCCGAGGGCGATCGCGCCGAGGATCATGCCGGCCACCATCAGGCCGATACCGCCGAGCCAGCGCGGCACCCGCATCAGGTCGAGCAGCAGCCGGGGCGAGAGGAAGTCGCTGAGCGGTGCCTTCTGGGCGACGTTCTGCTGGAGCACGAACCCGAAGCCCAGGCAACAGGCCGCGCTCACGGCGAGAATCAGAACCAGAACGGACACGCTGCGTACCTCGATCTGCGGCCGGGCTACGGAGTGCGTAGTGGCCGACTGTAGCGCTCCCGGATGAGGATTGCGCCGGGAGTACCGGGAACCGGGCGGTTGACTCGGTCACGCCGCCCGGGTCGATCACGGCGGGCGGGCAGGGGCGGCGACGGGACCCTACGGCCATGGTCCGACGCCCGGGCGGACCGCGCCATGGCGTACGCCACAACCGGAACCCGGAGCCCCACGGCCACCGTACGCCAACGGGACCCCGGCGCGCGCCAAGTTCCGCTTCGCACAAGGTAGTTGAACAGAGTACGAGCCCCGTTCAGCTTGACGCAAAGTCTTGGCTGGGGGTTTGCTGTGCGTGATCGGCCGATGGCAGCCCGACAACCAGGAAGTTCCGCGGTGCCCCCAACCCCGCCCCTCTTAGGCCCAGGCCCGGCCCTCTCCGGCCCCGGCCCGGCCGTCGCCGATGCTCCCCGTGTCCCGGCGCATCCCGGGTGCGAACACTGCCCCGACGACGCCCTCGGCGACGCCGAACTCATCTCCGCGCGGGCCGCGTTGGCCCAGGGCCGCTGGCAGTCCGCCCGCTCCCTGTTGCTCCACACGGGTGACGACTGGGACCGTCGCGGCCACCGGACCACCGTCCTCGCCCGCGAGCCCTACGCCATCGCCTGGGCCCGCGAGTGGCTGCTCGCCGAGCCCGGCTCCGCCGGCGCCGCCACCCTGTACGCCATGGCCCTGGTCCGGCGCGCCCTGCGCGGCAAGGAGGAGCCGGAGCAGGCCCGCGAGGCCTGCGCCGGCGCCGCCGCGCTCGCCCCCGCCGACCCCACCCCCTGGCTCGGCCTCCTCCTGCTGGCCCGCTACCTGGGCACCGGCGAGGAGACGCGCCGGATCTTCGCCGAGGTGCGCCGCCGCCATCCCGAGCACCACCACGCCCACCACCTGATGGCGGCCCGGATCGCGGAGACCGAGACCCGCGGGACGTACGAGCTGTGCGCCTTCGCGGAACGCGCGGCGGCCGAGGCCCCGGCCGACTCCCCGCTCGCCGTTCTGCCGGTCGTCGCGTACACCGAACGCCACCGGGTGCTGGCCGCCGCCGGCCGGGCCCCCGCCGACCCGGCCGCCGCCGGGCACTGGACCGAGCCGTCGGCGCTGCGCGCCCTGGGCGCGGCCTTCGACTGGTGGCTGGAGTGGGGGATCGAGGAGCATCCCCGCCGTTACGTCGACCTCAACCACCTCGCCCACGCCACCTTCGGCGCCGGCCGGTACGCCGAGGCCGCGGCCCTGTTCCAGCGGATCGGCCGCCATGCCACCCCGGCACCCTGGTCGTACCCGGACCGCGACCCGTGCGAGGCGTTCCGGGCGGCCCGGGAGCGGACGCTGGGAGGCTGAGGGGAGGTTCATGAGAAGAGGTTGTGGATTCCTTACGGCCGCCGGATTCCGTGGCCGAACACGCCCCGATGGTGTTCGAATGAGTGCGTGAACTCTGAACAATCCGAGGAGCGGCGGCGCGCCGAGGAGGGCACCCCGGTCGGCCGCCGGGTGTTCCTCGGCACCATCGGTCTCGGCGCGCTCGGCCTGGTGACCGCCCCGGTGCTGCAACGCATGACCGAGACGGTCCTCGGCGCCTTCTCCGGCAAGGACCCCACGGGCCTGACCGGGCTCCTCCCGAACGGCGGCGGCTTCCGGTACTACTCGGTGACCGGGTCCGTGCCGGACAAGACCGCCGCGAACTACCAGCTGAAGATCGACGGGCTCGTCGACAAGCCGCAGACATACACCCTGGCCGACCTGCAGGCCCTGCCGCAGACCAAGCTGGTCAAGGACGTCCAGTGCGTGACCGGCTGGCGGGTCCCCGACACGCCCTTCGAGGGCGTCCGGCTCTCCCACCTCCTGGACCTGGCGGGCGTCCGGGACACCGCCAGGGCGATCCACTTCACCTGCTTCGACGGGGCGTACACCGAGAGCCTCACCCTCGACCAGGCGCGCCGGCCGGACGTCCTGGTCGCGTTGCGCATGCAGAACAAGGCCATCACCCACGACCACGGCGGCCCGGTCCGCCTGTACGTCGCTCCCATGTACTTCTACAAGTCGGCCAAGTGGCTCTCCGGCATCACGGTCAGCGACAAGGTCGAACCGGGCTACTGGGAGAAACTGGGCTACGACGTCGACGCCTGGGTCGGCCGCTCGAACGGACGTGACGATGAGCCTACGAGCTGAGGCCCCGGCCGCCACGGACCGGCTGCACCGCTTCACCCCGGCCGAGCGCTGGATCCACCGCACGACGGCGCTGCTGATGGGCGTCTGCGTCGCGACGGCCGCCTGTCTCTACATTCCGCAGCTGGCGATCCTCGTCGGCCGCCGGGAACTGGTGGTCCGCATCCACGAGTGCGCGGGCCTCGCCCTGCCCGTCCCGGTCGTGCTGGGCCTCGCCTCCCGCGCCTTCCGCAGGGACCTCGGCTTCCTGAACCGTTTCGGCCCCCACGACAAGCTGTGGCTGGCCGCCGCCCTGAGCCGTGACAAGCGCCCGTCCTCCCGCCCGGCGGGCAAGTTCAACGCCGGCCAGAAGATCTACGCGAACTGGATCGCCGGCGCGACCCTCGTCATGCTCGCCACGGGTCTGCTGATGTGGTTCACCCACCTCACCCCCCTGATGTGGCGCACCTCGGCCACCTTCGTCCACGACTGGCTGGCCCTCACCATCGGCATCGTCCTCGCCGGCCACGTCGGCATGGCCCTGGGCGACCCGGAGGCCCGCAGAGGCCTGCGCACCGGCACAGTGAGCAGAGACTGGGCCAAGCGCGAACACCCACTGTGGCGACCGTAGCCGCCTGACAGGCCCGTCGAACCCACTCCGCCGGCAAACCGGGCACCGCCGGATTCCGCCGTCGTGGCCGATCGCCGTCGCGGCGGGGAGAACGGCGAAGGCCGCCGGCTCCGGCACGTAACGGGCCCCGGAATGCCCGGCAGAAGCGCTCCGGCGGCGCATCGGGCAACGGCGGATGCCGCCGCTCCCTTCATCCCGCCGCGACGGCCATCAGCCGAGACGGCGGAGTCCGGCGGTGCCCCACTGGCCGTACTGCCGGATTCCGCCGTCGTGGCCGATCACCTTCGCGGCGCGGAGAACCGTGCGGGCCGTCGCTTCCTCGGCCTTGCGAGGCCGTTCAACGCCGCCGCTCCCCTGATTCCGCCGCAACGGCCAGCAGCCGGGACGGCGGAGTCCGGAGGTGCCGAGTGATGCGCAACCGCCGGACTCCGGTTCCGTGCTGCCGCTAGATCAGCAAGGACAGCAGCAGCACCAGCCCGCCCGCGACCACCGAGATGATCGTCTCCATGACCGACCAGGTCTTGATCGTCTGGCCGACGCTCAGGCCGAAGTACTCCTTCACCAGCCAGAATCCCGCGTCGTTGACATGGCTGAAGAACAGCGAGCCGGCGCCGATGGCCAGGACCAGCAGGGCCGTGTGGGCCGTGGACATGTCGGCGGCGAGGGGGGCCACCAGGCCCGCCGCGGAGACCGTGGCGACCGTCGCGGAGCCGGTCGCGAGGCGGATCGCGACGGCGATCAGCCAGGCCAGCAGCAGGGCCGGGATCGACCAGTCCTTGGAGACCTCCAGGATCATCTGGCCGACGCCGCAGTCGATCAGCGTCTGCTTGAAGCCGCCGCCCGCGCCGACGATGAGGAGGATGCCCGCGATGGGCATGAGCCCCTTCTCGACGGTCTGCGAGATCCGCTCCCGGGAGAACCCGGCCGGCCGGCCCAGCGTGAACATCCCGACGATCACCGCCGCGAGCAGCGCGACCAGCGGGGAGCCGACGACGTCGAAGACGCGCTGGACGGTGTCCGCCGGGTCGTCGACGACTATGTCGACCAGCGCCTTGGACAGCATCAGGACGACCGGCAGCAGGATGGTGGCGAGGGTGGCGCCGAAGCCGGGGCGGTGCTCCAGCTTCTCGGACGGGCGCTGCGGGAGCATCCGGTCGGGGGCCTGCACGTCCACCCAGCGGGCGGCGACCTTCGAGAACAGCGGGCCGGCGATGATCACGGTCGGGATCGCGACCAGGACGCCGAGGGCCAGGGTCACGCCCAGGTTCGCGTGGACCGCGTCGATCGCGACCAGCGGGCCGGGGTGCGGCGGCACCAGGCCGTGCATCACGGACAGGCCGGCCAGGGCCGGGATGCCGATGCGCATCAGGGAGTAGTTGCCGCGCTTGGCGACCATCAGCACCACCGGGATCAGCAGCACGATGCCGACCTCGAAGAACAGCGGCAGCCCGACCACGGAGGCGATCAGCACCATCGCCCAGGGCATCGCCCGGCCGCCGGCCCTGGCGAGGATCGTGTCGACGATCTGGTCGGCGCCGCCGGAGTCGGCCAGCAGCTTGCCCAGGATCGCCCCGAGCGCGATCAGGACACCCACGCCGGCGACGGTGGCGCCGAGCCCGGTGGTGAAGCTGGTGATGGCCTTGTCGAGCGGCGCCCCGGCGAACGCGCCGAGCGCGAGCGAGCCGATGGTGAGCGCCAGGAAGGCGTGGAGCTTGAACTTGGTGATGAGCAGGACGATGACGGCGAAGCCCAACAGGACGGCGATGCCGAGCCGGGCGTGCCCGGCCGAGGTGATGGGCGCGACGGTGTCCGCTGCCAGCATCTCGACGCTGAGTCTGGTCACGGGGGTTCCTTGCAGTGACGGGAAATGGGGGAGAGAGGGGAGAGGCGGAGTTACTGAGGGGTGAGGTCGGGCAGCGTGTCCAGCGCCCGTACGGCCCGTGCGGTGATCTCCTCGGGGGTGCCCGAGACGTCCACGGCGACACCGGGCTCGTCCGCCTCCAGCGGCTGGAGCGTGGCGAACTGGGAGTCCAGCAGGGCGGTCGGCATGAAGTGGCCCTGCCGGTGCGACATCCGGTCCTCGATGAGCCGCCGGTCGCCGGCCAGGTGCAGGAACACGATGCCGGGGGCCGCGGCCCGGAGCCGGTCGCGGTACGACCGCTTCAGCGCGGAGCTGCTGACCACCCCGCCGAGCCCCGCCCGCCCGTGCGCCCAGGCGCCGATGGCGTCCAGCCACGGCCACCGGTCGGCGTCGTCGAGCGGGTGACCGGCCGACATCTTGGCGATGTTGGCCGGCGGGTGGAAGTCGTCGCCCTCGGCGTACGGGACGCCGAGCCGGGCGGCGAGCAGCGGACCGATCGTGGTCTTGCCCGTGCCGGCGACGCCCATCACCACGATGACGTGAGGGGTGCGCATCAGTGCCTCGCTGTGTCTTCCTCGGAAGGTGTCGCCTCACTGAAACCCATTAGGTACGACGAATTCAAGAGTATGTGACAAATAAGTCTGACTTTTTGGCTCGGTGATCCGCTCGGTACGCTGAGTGCATGAGCACACCGGGCCGGGGCCTGCACGGCCGAGTACTGGACACCCTCGGCCCCGCCATCACCGCGGGCGAGTACCCGCCGGGCAGCGTCCTGCGCACCGACGAACTGGCCCAGCACTTCGAGGTCTCACGCTCCGTGATGCGCGAGGCCGTCCGGGTCCTCGAATCCATGCACCTGGTCGAGTCCCGCCGCCGGGTGGGCGTCACCGTCCGCCCCAGGGCCGAGTGGAACGTCTACGACCCGCAGGTCATCCGCTGGCGCCTGGCCGGCGCCGACCGCCCGCACCAGCTGCGCTCGCTCACCGTGCTGCGCTCGGCGATCGAACCGGTGGCGGCCGGTCTCGCGGCGCGGCACGCCACGGCCGGGCAGTGCGCCGAACTCACCGAGTGCGCCCTCGGCATGGTGGCCCACTCGCGCGGCCACAAGCTGGAGGAGTACCTGTTCCACGACGTGGCCTTCCACCGGGTGATCCTGGCGGCGTCGGGCAACGAGATGTTCGCCCGGCTCGGCGACGTCGTGGCCGAGGTCCTCTCGGGCCGTACCCAGCACGAGGTCATGTTCGAGGACCCCGACCCGGCCGCCGTCACCCTCCACGTCCAGCTCGCGGAGGCGGTCCGCGAGGGCGACGCCCCCCGCGCGGAACAGCTGACCCGCGAGATCACGGCGGGCGCCCTCCAGGAACTGGACATCCTGGCGCCGTAGCCCTGCCGCGGCCCTACTGCTCCGGGAAGTCGCCGTCCAGATACACCCAGGCCCCGTCGACCCGTTCGAAGCGGCTGTGCTCCTGCAGCGCGCCGCCGGCGAAGGAGGCGCGGAAGGTCACCGTGCCGGTGGAGTGGAAGGCCGAGCCGTCGGTCGTCGCCAGGATCTCCAGGCCGGTCCACCGCATCCCGGGGTCCAGGTCGAGCCGGGCCGGGCGGGTCCGGGGATGCCAGGTGCGCAGCAGGTACGGCTCGTCGAGTCCGACGAAGGCGCTGTAGCGCGAACGCATGAGCGCCTCGGCGGTGGGCGCCGCCGCCGTACCCCGGTGGAACCGGCCACAGCAGTTCTCGTACGTCGCCGGCAGACCGCACGGGCAGGCGGCGGCGGACTGCTGCCGGGGTCGCTTCGGTGCCACGGCCCCGCCCCCTATGCCGACTCGGCGTTGGTCGGCGGCTGGGCCGGACGCGCCGGAAGGACCAGGGTGGGGAGCGCGGGCAGCGCCGTGCGGTGCACCCAGGCGTCCAGGAGACCGTCCAGCGGCTCGTCCGCGAACCGGTTGACGTGAGCCGTGAACATCGCGGTCGTCACGGACCCGCCCCGGTGCAGCCCCGCCCACGCCCGCAGCATGTGGAAGAACCGCTCGTCGCCGAGCGCGCAGCGGACCGCGTGGATCGTGACCCCGCCCCGCTCGTAGAGCCGGTCGTCGAACATCGACTTCTTGCCCGGCGCGGCGATCCGGATGTCCTGCGGCATCCCGGAGAGCAACCGGTGCGCGATGGCGGCCAGTTGCTGCGCGCTACGGCCCCCGGACCGCTCCGACCAGAGCCACTCCGCGTACTTGGCGAGCCCCTCGTTCAGCCAGATGTGCCGCCAGTCGGCGATGGACACGCTGTTGCCGAACCACTGGTGCGCCAGTTCGTGCGCGACCAGCCGCTCCGAACCCCGCGCCCCGTCCACGTGGTTGGCGCCGAACAGCGACAACCCCTGCGCCTCGACGGGGACATCGAACTCCTCGTCGGCGACGACCACGGCGTACTCGTCGAACGGGTACGGCCCGAACAGCCGCTGGAACAGGTCCATCATCGCGGGCTGCCGCGCGAAGTCCCTGGAGAACTCCGGGAGCAGCTGCGCCGGTATGTGCCCGTGCATCGGGATCCCGCCGAAGCCGGGGTCGCCGAGGAGCACCGTCTGGAACTTGCCGATCGCGAGGCTCACCAGGTAGCTCGACGTCGGCGCGGCCTGCTCGTACACCCAGGTCGTCGTGGACGCCTTCGTGGTACGGGTGAGCAGCCGGCCGCCGGCCACCACCGAGTACGCCGACGGGCAGGTGACCGAGAGCAGGTACGACGCCTTGTCGGCCGGCCGGTCGTTGCACGGAAACCAGGAGGGTGCGCCGGTCGGCTGGCTGGCCACCAGCGCGCCGTCCGTCAGCTCCTCCCAGCCGATGCCGCCCCACGGGCTGTTCACCGGCTTCGGGTTGCCGGACCAGTGGATCTCCACGGTGAAGGCGGCCCCGGCGCGCAGCGGCTTCGCGGGCTTGATCCGCAGCCGGCCGCCCCGGTGCGTCCAGTGCGGCTGGCGGCCGTCCACCCGGATCCGGCCGATCTTGAAGTCGGCCAGGTTCAGCTGGAACTCGGGCAGCGCGGCCCGGCCCGCGATCGCGTTGATCCGGGCCATGCCGGCCAGCCGGTTGGGTCCTGGCCGGTAGTCCAGCGTGAGCTCATAGCGATGCACCCGGTACCGGGAATCGCCGTTGTCCGGGAAGTACGGGTCCGGACCCGCTGACTGCTGCACTGCCACTTCCGCGTTCGCTCCCTGCGCTGTGCTCGAACCGTCCCTCGGTGCACCGATGCCCGCGGCCACCACCGGACGGCCCGCGCTCAGGGACGCCATGCCTCGATCGGGTTGCCGAGCCAGCGGGTGTCGTCGGGAACCGACTCCGCCGCCATGACGAGCGACGCGGGACCCAGGGTGGTGCGGGCCCCGATCGTGCTGCCGGGCAGCACGATCCCGCCAGGGCCCAGGGTGGCGCCCTCACGGAGAACCACAGTATCCGTCCGCAAGATCCGGTCGTGGAAGAGGTGAGTCTGCAGGACACAGCCGCGGTTCACGGTGGCCGCGTCCTCCAGTGTGACCAGATCCGTCTCCGGGAGCCAGTAGCTCTCCACCCAGACGCCCTTGCCGATGCGTGCGCCGAGGCCGCGCAGCCAGGCCGTCATCACCGGCGTACCCGGCACCGAGCCGGCCAGCCACGGCACCGCCAGCACCTCGACGAACGTGTCCGCCAGCTCGTTGCGCCACACGAACGAACTCCACAGCGGGTGCTCCCCGCTGCGGTGCCGCCCGACCAGCGTCCACTTGGCGAGCACGGAGACCAGGCCCGCGACGGCACCGGCACCCAGCAGCACCAGTCCCGAAAGGAGGGGTGCCCAGGCGCCCAGGGCGCACAGCGCGGCCACCGTCAGCCCGGCCAGTGCCACCGAGCACAGCACCGGCACGATCCGGCACGTCTCCACCAGGGCCCGCGCCCACAGCAGCCGGGCCGGCGGCTCGTAGGTCCGGCTCTGGTCGCCGTCGGACGCGCTGCGCGGCAGCTTCACCGGCGGCAGCCCCAGGTACGACGTGCCCTTCTTGGCCTTCTTCGGCGTCGCCGACAGCACGCCCACCAGACCGCCGTCCGGCACGCTGCGGCCCGGCGCGGTCATCCCGGAGTTCCCGAGGAACGCCCGCCGCCCGATCTCCGCACGCCCGATCCGCACATACCCGCCACCGAGTTCGTACGGCGCGGTCAGCGTGTCGTCGGCCAGGAACGCGCCCTCGCCGACCGTGGTCAGGCTCGGCAGCGCGAGCACGGTCGACACCTCGGCCCCGCGCCCGATCCGCATCCCGAGCAGCCGCAGCCACACCGGCGTGACCAGCCCCGCGTACAGCGGGAACAGCGTCTCGCGGGAGCGGTCCATCAGCTGGGACACCGTCCAGGCCTGCCAGCCGGTCCGGCTGTGCGTCGGATAGGTGCCGGTGCGCAGCCCCAGGCTCAGCAGCCGCACGGAGACGAGGATCAGCAGGGCGTACGCCAGCCCGAACGCCAGCGTGGCCGGGACCAGGGCGACCGCCGCGCCCCGCAGGGCCCCGGCCAGACCGTCCCCGGGGGCCACGAAGCGCCCGGCGACCAGCAGCGCGGCGGCACCGGACAGCACCGGGAGCGCGCTGAGCGCGAGCCCGGTGAGGCCGTACATCACCCGCCAGTAGGTGCCGCGCTGCGGCCGGTGCTTGGGCCAGTTCCGCTTGGCCTTGCCCAGCTTGACCGCCGGGGCGCCGGCCCAGCGCTGGCCGGTCGGGACCTGCCCGGTCACCGCGGAGCCGGGGGCCACCTCGGCGCGCTTGCCGACGCGGGCGCCCGGGAAGAGCATGCTGCGCGTGCCGACGACCGCGTGGGCGCCGATCCGGACCGGGCCGATCACCAGCCGGTCGCCGTCCAGCCAGGAGCCGGACAGGTCCACCTCGGACTCCACGGCCGCGCCCCGCCCGACCCTGAGCAGGCCGGTGACCGGCGGCAGCGAGTGCAGGTCCACCTCGGGGCCGATCTTGGCGCCCAGCGCCCGTGCGTACCGCTCCAGCCAGGAGCCGGTCAGCGCGGTCGCGCCGGTGAACTCGGCCAGCCGCTCCGCCGCCCACAGCCGCAGGTGGACGGAGCCGCCGCGCGGATACGTGCCGGGCTTCACGCCCCGCAGCAGCAGCCGCGCGCCACCGGCCGCGACCGCGATCCGGCCGGGCGGGGTGAACAGCGCCACGGCCCCGAGGGCGACCAGCCACCAGGGCGCGGTGGGCAGCCAGCCGTAGCCGCCCAGCACGTTGCCGAGCGCGGCGAGGACCACCGTCCAGCGCAGCCCGAGGAGGGTGAACAGGGGGAGCAGGAGCAGCAGCTGCACGCACTGGGCGCCGCGCGGCACGGGCGCGATCGTGCGCTCGGCGCCGTCGTCCTGCGTGGACTCCTCCAGCCGGCGGGCGAGCTTGCGCAGCACCGGCTGCTGGTAGATGTCGAGGACGGCCGCGCTCGGGTAGCGGGTGCGCAGCCGGGTGGTGAGCTGGGCGGCGGACAGGCTGCCGCCGCCGATCGCAAAGAAGTCGTCGGAGGCGCTGGACACCGGGATGCCGAGGACCTCGGTCCACTGCTCGGCGACCCAGGCCTCGGTGCCGTACAGCTGCTCGGCCGGGCCGCCGGTCTCCAGGCCCTCCAGGGGCCAGGGCAGCGCGTTGCGGTCGACCTTGCCGGAGGTACGGGTGGGCAGCTCGGCGACGGGCGCGAGGAGCGGGACGAGGGCGGCGGGCAGCTCGGCACGGAGTTTCTCGACGGCCGCCGCGTGGTCCCAGCCGTCCTGGGTGACGACGTAGCCGACCAGGAGCTGGTTGCCGCTGCGCGCGGTCCGTACGGCCGCCGCGGCGCCCGCGACGCCGGGGAGCGCCTGCAGGGCCGCGTCGACCTCGCCCAGCTCGATCCGGCGCCCGCCCAGCTTGATCTGCTCGTCGGCACGCCCGAGGAACACCAGCCCCTCGCGGTCGGCCCGCACCAGGTCACCGCTGCGGTACGCCCGCTCCCAGCCCAGCGACTCAAGCGGCGCGTACTTCTCCGCGTCCTTCTCGGCGTCCAGGTACCGGGCGAGGCCGACCCCGCCGATCACCAGCTGGCCGCTCTCGCCCAGGGACACGGGCACGCCCGCGTCGTCCACGACGGCCAGCTCCCAGCCGTTCAGCGGCAGCCCGATGCGGATCGGCTCCTCGCCGGTCATCAGGGCCGCGCAGGCGACGACGGTGGCCTCGGTGGGGCCGTAGGTGTTCCAGACCTCGCGGCCCTCGGTGACCAGGCGCTGCGCCAGCTCGGGCGGGCAGGCCTCGCCGCCGAAGATGAGGAGGCGGACGTCGTTGAGGGTCTCGGGCTCCCAGAGGGCGGCCAGGGTGGGCACGGTCGAGACGACGGTGATCTCCTGCTCGACCAGCCAGGGGCCGAGGTCGGCGCCGCTGCGCACCTGGGAGCGCGGCACCGGCACCAGGCAGGCGCCGTAGCGCCAGGCCAGCCACATCTCCTCGCAGGAGGCGTCGAAGGCCACCGAGAGGCCCGCCATGACCCGGTCGCCGGGCCCGATCGGCTCCTCGGTCAGGAACAGCGCGGCCTCGGCGTCCACGAAGGCGGCGGCGCTGCGGTGGGTGACGGCGACGCCCTTGGGCCTGCCGGTGGACCCGGAGGTGAAGATGATCCAGGCGTCGTGCTCGGCGCCGGGGCGGCCGGAGGGCCGTGCGGACTCGTGGCGCACGTCGATGTGCAGCCCCTCGCCGAGGACGGCCGCCACCTCCGCCTCGCCGAACACCAGTGCGGCCCGCTCGTCCGGGTCCTCGGCGTCCACCGGGACGTAGGCGGCACCGGCCGCGAGCACGCCGAGCACGGCGACGTACAGATCGTTGGTTCCGGACGGCACCCGGACGCCCACGCGGTCGCCGAGTCCGATGCCGGCCTCGGCGAGCCGTCGCCGAAGCCGCGCCACCTCTATGGCGAGCCCGCGGTAGGTGAGCTGGGTGGTGCCGTCGTCCAGTGCGGGCTCATCGGGGTGCGCCCGTACCGTTGCCTCGAACACGTCCACCAGGGTGCGCGGCGAGGCCGCCGCCCCGGCCGAGAAACGTGCGGTGTCCCCGAACTCCTCGCGGATCTCTTCGTCGAGCAGGCCGAGAGCACTGCTCTCGTCAATCGCTGCCATCCGGTCCTCGCGTCTCGTTCCCGGAACCTCCGGGGTGCCGGCGGGCCCGCAGGTCTGCCTGGGGTTGTCCGGCTCCGGCTAGGTAACAAGCCGGAAATATTAGTACGACGCTAGGCTCCCGTTCATCTCACGGCCACCTGAAGACAGCCGTTCGGAGCAGTCCCTTGAATCTTAAGGCACCTCTGACCAGGGATTCTCCGTGCACGGCGAGAGATGGGCCACACAGCGTGAGGCAGGCCAACTCCATGTGTCCGGCGGCCTGTACGACAACGGCCGGCCCGGCGGCGAAGAGGGGGGAGGGATCGCCGCGGAACCGGCCGTCGCCGTGGGGGTGGAGGAAACGTCACGGGGCGCCGGACGTCACGCGGCGCTGACCTCGGCCCAGATGGACTTGCCCCAGGGCAGGTTGCCCACGCCCCAGCGGCCCGAGCACAGCGCGTCGAGGATCAGCAGGCCCCGCCCGCGGTCCCGTTCGACCGAGATGGGCCGCAGCCGGGGATGGCGGCCCAGCGGGTCGTGCACCTCGACCCGGGTCCGGGAGCCGTCGGTGTCGATGACGAGGCGGACCGGGTCGTCCGGGTCGGTCTCGTAGCGCAGGGAGTTGGTGACCAGCTCGCAGGTGACCAGGGCGACGGCGTCGATGTGGTCACGGGAGGCGTCCGGGGTGTGGTGCGCGATGAAGTCGCTCACGAACAGCCGTGCGGCCTTGGCCGATTGAGGCTCGCTGGCCAGTAACAGGACCGGCGGCGGGGCGACTTGCAGGGCGCGCGGTTCGGTCGTGGTGCTCCGCTGGCGTTCGATCATGTGCATCCCCTCACGGGCATGTCCCAACGCAGGCACGGTAGTTCGCCATGCGAGTGCGGTCACTGTCGTATTTCCCGGATTCATGGTGCCTTCACGGCACAGTCGATCGCAATACGTCCCACAGGATGTGAAAAATTGCGCATCGACGCGAGAGACTTGCGGCACAAGTCGTCAGTCGGTGGCGAGGGCCCCGGCGGCACGGGCAGACTGTCGGGCAGTTCACCGGAGAGAAGGGGGAATCCGTGAGCACGCCCACGGTGCGCCGGCGTCGGCTCGGTGCGAAGTTGCGCGAACTGCGCGGCGAACTCACCCTCGACGAGGTCGCCGAGCACTCCGAGGGCGCGTTCGTCTCCTCCAAGCTGTCCCGGATGGAGACCGGCAAGACGGCCCCCAAGGCAGCGGACATCCAGGCGCTGCTCCACCTGTACGGCGAACTCGGCCGCGACGTCAGCGACGAGCTGCGCGCGGCTCTGATCACGCTCACCAAGGAGGGCGGCCGGCGCGGCTGGTGGCACTCGTACCGGGGTGTCCTCACCCCGGTGTACGAGGACCTGATCAGCCTGGAGGCGGAGGCCGAGACGGTCTCCACCTGGCAGCTGGGCATGGTCCCCGGACTGCTCCAGACCGCCGAGTACGCCCGCGAGATCATCCGGGCGACCGCCATGTCCGAGGCGGTCGAGGCACGGGTCGACGCGCTCGTCGAGGTACGGCTGGCACGCCAGGCCGTCCTCACCCGGGACAGCGACCCGCTGGCGCTCTGGGCGATCATCTCCGAACAGGCCCTGCGCTCCACCACCGAGGATCCCGCCCTGATGTACGAGCAGTTGGGGCGCCTGCTTACGATGGGGCGGCGCCCGAACATCAACATCCAGGTGTTGAGATCGGACGCTCCCCTGCACGCCGGGCTCACCGGCACCTTCAGCATCCTGGGCTTCGGTCCGCACACCGATCTGGACGTCGTCCACCAGGAAGGGCTGACCTCCGCCCTGTACATCGAGGAACGTGATCGGGTCTCCACGCACCGGGCCGCGTGGCAACGCCTCACGTCTGCCGCCGAGTCCGTCGAGGCGTCGGTGGAACTGATCACCCAGATAAGGAAGAACGAATAGCGAATGAAGCACGTTGACGACGCGTCGACTCTGCCGGTGACCTGGTGGAAGTCGTCGGCGTCCGCATCACAGTCCGACTGCGTGGAATGCGGGATCGTCGACGAGGCGACGGCCGCCGTACGCGACAGCAAGCGGCCCGACGGGCCCGCGCTCCTGCTGGACCGCGCCACGCTCCGCGCGTTCACCTCCGCCGTGGCCCTCCGTGACGGCCGAATAGGCGGCCTGGACGGCCTCGGCTGAGAGAGCGGCGTCCACCGACGAGGTGGCCGCCCGCGCTCTGCTCGAAAACCGCTCCAAAACCAAGAAACCCCTGCTCAGCAGGGGTTTCTTCGTGGTTTCCTTCGTGGTGTCCGAGGGGGGACTTGAACCCCCACGCCCAATAAAGGGCACTAGCACCTCAAGCTAGCGCGTCTGCCATTCCGCCACCCGGACAAGGTGTCTGTCGTGCGAAGTGCTCCGTGCGGGTTTCCCTCGCGGCGACGGAGGAAACACTACCAGGCTTTCGGGGGCGGTCGATCACACCCTGTTTCCGTGCCCGCGGGCGTGAACGGCGTGTGACGGGCCGGGACCGGCCTTGGGCCCGGAGCGGGAAGGGAGAGAGGATGGCGGGGACCGGCCGGCAGTGACAGCGGAAGGAAGCAGCGTGAGCGAGACGGACACGGCCAGGGGCGTCACCGGCGAGGACGAGGTCGTGGACCTCTGCCGCGAGCTGATCCGGTTCGACACCAGCAACTACGGGGACCACTCCGGTCCCGGCGAGCGCAAGGCCGCCGAGTGGGTCGCCGAGAAGCTCGCCGAGGTCGGCCTGGAGCCGAAGATCTTCGAGTCCCACCCGGGCCGCGCCTCGACGGTGGCCCGCATCGAGGGCGCGGACCCGTCCAGGCCCGCCCTCCTCATCCACGGCCACCTCGACGTCGTACCGGCCAACGCCGACGACTGGACCCACCACCCGTTCTCCGGGGAGGTCGCGGACGGGTGCGTGTGGGGCCGGGGCGCGGTCGACATGAAGGACATGGACGCCATGACCCTGGCGGTCGTACGGGACCGGCTGCGCAGCGGCCGCAGACCGCCCCGGGACATCGTGCTGGCCTTTCTGGCCGACGAGGAGGCCGGCGGCACCTGGGGCGCCCGGCACCTGGTCGACAACCACCCGGACCTCTTCGAGGGGGTCACCGAGGCGATCAGCGAGGTCGGCGGGTTCTCCTTCACGGTGAACGAGCAGCGCCGGCTCTACCTCATCCAGACGGCCGAGAAGGGCATGCACTGGATGAAGCTGAAGGTGGCAGGCACCGCCGGGCACGGCTCGATGATCCACCGCGACAACGCGATCACCGAGCTCTCGGAGGCCGTGGCGCGGCTGGGCCGACACAGGTTCCCGGTCCGGGTCACCAAGACCACCCGGGCCTTCCTCGACGAGCTGGGCGACGCGCTCGGCACCGAGCTGGACCCGGAGGACATGGAGTCGACGCTGGCCCGGCTCGGCGGCATCGCCAAGCTGATCGGCGCGACCCTCGGCAACACCGCCAATCCGACCCAGCTGAACGCCGGCTACAAGGTCAACGTCATCCCCGGCGAGGCCACCGCGCACGTGGACGGGCGTTTCCTGCCCGGACACGAGGAGGAGTTCCTCGCCGACCTCGACCGGATCCTCGGCCCGAACGTGGTCCGCACGGACGTGCACTCCGACAAGGCGCTGGAGACCAGCTTCGACGGCGCCCTGGTGGAGGCCATGCAGTCCTCGCTGCTCGCCGAGGACCCGACCGCCAAGGCGATCCCCTACATGCTCTCCGGGGGCACCGACGCCAAGTCCTTCGACGACCTCGGCATCCGCGGCTTCGGCTTCGCGCCGCTCAAGCTGCCGCCGGAGCTGGACTTCGCGGGCATGTTCCACGGCGTGGACGAGCGAGTGCCGGTGGACGGGCTGCAGTTCGGCGTGCGCGTGCTCGACCGGTTCATCGACGCGTCGTGAAGCAATGGCTTCAGGTAATCGGGCGGCTGTGCGAGGTCGACTGAGAAGAGTGAATGCGACGATAAGCTCGTAGCCCCATTACTCCCTCCTCGTTACATCTAATGCGATCCGCTACTTGGAATCGCATTGCCAACAAGGAGGAATAATGCTCAAGAAGGTCGTCGCTGCTGCGGCTGTCACTGGTGGTCTGGTTCTCGCGGGTGCGGGCCTGGCCGTCGCCGACTCGGGTGCCCAGGGCGCTGCCGTGGGTTCCCCGGGTGTCATCTCCGGCAACGTGATCCAGGTTCCCGTGCACGTCCCGGTGAACGTCTGCGGCAACACGATCTCCGTGATCGGGCTGCTGAACCCCGCCTTCGGCAACACCTGCATCAACAAGTGACGCCGACTCCCTGAGGGGCGTCGTCTTTCCGTCGGCCCCGGAGCGCGCGCCATGCGCTCCGGGGCCGACCGGTTTTTCCGCAGGCTTTCCCTGCGGTGAATGCAGAGTCAGGATCCAAGGCAGGGGGGAATTCAGAAAATGCGACAGGGAACCCGCAAGGGCCTTGTGACAGTGGCCGCGGCGACCGGCGTGATCGCCGCGGCGAGCGGTTACGCCCACGCCGACTCGGGGGCCGTCGGTTCCGCCACCGACTCACCCGGCGTGCTGTCCGGCAACACGGTGCAGGCGCCGGTGCACGTGCCGGTGAACGTCTGCGGCAACACCGTGAACGTCGTCGGCGCCCTCAACCCGGCGATGGGCAACAAATGCGCCAACCACGGCGGTGGAGGCGGCGCTTCGACGGGCTACGGTGACACCGGAGGTTACGGTGACACCGGAGGTTACGGCGACACCGGAGGTTACGGCGATCACGGCGGCCACAGCAGCCATGGCGGCCACGGCGGCGCGCACGCCGGGGGACACACCGCGGGCTCACCCGGTGTCGGTTCGGGCAACACCGTGCAGGCGCCCATCGACGTGCCGGTGAATGTCTGCGGCAACAGCGTCAACGTCATCGGCGTCGGCAACACCGCCGTGGGCAACGAGTGCGCCAACGGCGGGGGTTCCGGACACCCGGGCCACCCCGGTCACCCCGGAAATCCCGGTCACCCCGGTGGCGGTCACCCCACTCAGCCGCCCGGCCACGGCGGGCACGGCGGACATGGGGGCCACGGCGGGCACGGGGGTCACGGCGGCCACGGACACGGGACGCCTCCGGGGCACGGCGGCCACGGGAGCAACCCGCCCGGGAACCCGGGGAACCCCGGAACTCCGGGCCAGCCCGGGCACCCGGGGACCCCAGGTCAGCCCGGCCAGCCGGGGCACCCGGGAACTCCGGGTCAGCCGGGGAACCCCGGAACTCCGGGCCAGCCCGGGCATCCGGGGACTCCAGGCCAGCCGGGTCAGCCCGGTCACCCGGGGACTCCCGGTCAGCCGGGGACGCCGGGGACTCCGGGCCAGCACCCGGGCACGCCCCCCGCTCACTCCGGCGGCAAGACCGTCCCCACCGGTCCCCACGGCTCAAGTCACGTCACCCCGCTGGGCAGCGCCTCGGTGAGTCAGCCCGCCTCCGCCGCGCAGCTCGCGCACACCGGCAGTGACCTGTCGCTGGGGCTCACGCTCCCGGCGGGCGCGGGCGCACTGCTCGCGGGCGCGGTGCTGTACCGCAGGGCGCGCGCCGCGGCGTAGCGCACGGACGGTGACGCACCGGCGACGGTGCGTGGAACGGGACGGGCCCCGTCGCAGCGGGGCCCCTTCCGTCAGTCGGCCAGTCTCACCATGTGGCACGCACCTGGCGGATGATCCGCCGGCGCAACCGCACTCTGCGGCTGCCGTCGCGCATGAGGCTCAGTCGGTCCAACTCCCAGTGTCCGTACTCGGCATGGTCCGTCAGCAGACGTGTGGCCTCCTTGCGGGACACCCCGCGAGGTACGTACACGTCGACAAATTCGTATTCCGGCATCGCATCTATTGTGCGGGCTGGTGCCCGGTACGGATAGCGTCTGCACTATGTCTGATGCTGCGCAGCCCACCGCTGCCGAGGTACGCGCCGCCGCCGAGGCGGTCAAGACCGCGCTCGACCGCCATCTGGCCGCGGTCGAACGCAGGTCGGGGGAGGACGACCCGGCTGTCTACGAGGCGTTCAACCAGCTGGCCGCGGCCGCCGAGGTCTACGACGAGCTCCTGTACGACCGCTACGACGAAGTCACACCCTTCGAGATCCCCGGTACGGACGACTCGCTGCCGCCGTACGCGGGCCCCGAGGAGCCGAACGCGATCAGCGTGCTGATCCGCCGCGACTACGCCGTGGCCGAACCGCAGCGGCTGCTGGCGCAGGCCCAGCGGGTCGAGGCGGCGGAGTACGACGACGGCCCCGGCGCGGACGAGGACGCGGCCGGCACGATCCACGGGGCGCTGGGCGTCCTGTTCGGCGAGTTCGAGCCGGACGAGATCGCCTCCCGGCACAAGGAGTTCGGCCTGGAGGAGGGCGACTCCACGCTCTGGGTGACCGCGGCGGACGAGCCGGCCGAGCCCGGCGAGTGGCTGGAGGTGCCCTTCGAAGGGGTCGACCCGCAGCGCGTGGTGTGCCGCTTCGACGTCAGCGCGGTCTTCGACGACGAGGACACGGAGGACGGCCAGGACGCCGGGGAGACCGACGACCTGGACGACCTCGACCTGGACGAGGACGAGGATCTGGAGCCGCTGGACGCGGAGCGCTGACGCACCGGCCGGCGGTGCCTTCCGGAGGCCGAGGCCGGACGGGCACCGCCGGCCGGCGCCGTTGCGGCAGGCCGCCGCACCGAGCCGGCGCCGGAACCGGTCAGTCCGCCGCGGGGACCTGTGTCTTCAACAGCAGGGGCAGGCGGGTCGTCCGCGGCTTCGGCAGGGTCTCGGCCACCGCCTTCGGCAGGGCCTGCTCCACACCGTGGACCACCGACAGGTGGCGCTCCGCCCGGCTGAACGCCGTGTACACCCAGGGGCGGCTGAGGGACTGGACCGCGTCCCCGGGCAGCACGACGACCGCCGCCGGCCAGCGGCCGCCCACCGCCTGGTGGGCGGTCAGGGCCCAGCCGTGCCGGACGGACTGCTCCACCCGCTCCTTCGGTACGACCACGGGCGCGCCCCCGCACGACAGGTGCAGCCCGTCGGCGTCGGCGTCGACCACCCGGCCCGGCACCGTACGGCCCGGCGCGGGGGAGTAGGCGACCCGGTCCCCGGGGTCGAAGCCGCCGAAGCGGCCGGGGCCCGGATTGAGCCGTTCCTTGAGGGCGGTGTTGAGGGCGCGGGTGCCGGCCGCTCCGCCGTGGCCCGGGGTGATCACCACGGTCTGCTCGGCGGGGACACCGAGCGCGCGCGGCACGGAGTCGGCGACCAGCTGCACCGTCCGGTGCACCGCCTCGCCCGCGTCCCGCACCGGCACGATCACGACCTCCTTGCCGGGCGCCTCCACCTGGCTGAGCTCGCCGGCGCCGATCCCGGAGACCAGTTCGCCGAGCGGGCCGGGATCGGGCGTGCGGGAGGCGATCTGCGGGCACACACGGGCCGCCAGGAGGTCGGCGAAGACCCGCCCGGCGCCCGCTGACCACAGCGCCGCCGGATCCCCGCTCAGCACCAGCCGGGCGCCGTCGGGCAGCGCCTCCACGAGCATCGCCGCGCCCTCCACGTCCAGCTGGGGTGCGTCCAGCACGATCAGCAGGTCGAGGGCGAGCGCGCCGTCCGCGTCCCGGCCGGGCCCCGCGGCGCCGGCGAGCAGGTCGGCGACGGTGCCCACGGCGCCTTCGCCGCCCGCCAGGCGGCGGCTGCCGTCAGGGGTGTGGGTGGCCGCGAAGGCGCGCAGTCCGGCCGAGCGGGCGGCGCCGAGCAGGGCCGCGGGCTCGGCGCGGGCCGCCTCGCCGCCGGTGTGCAGCACCAGGCCGTGTCCGGCGACCGCACGCGCCAGCTCCGCCGCGCCGCCGGAGGCCGCCGCCGCGGCCGTCTCCCAGGGCTCCGAGGCGTCCTTGGCCAGCGAGTTCATCAGCCGGGCCAGCCCGTCGGCGAGGCTCTCCTCGGCCAGCGCGTACCGCTCCAGGGCGACCAGGACCCGGACCGGACGCTCCTCCTCGTCGTCCTCGGGCTCCGGGGCGCCCGGATCCAGGGCGTCCCGGAAGACCAGCGCCTCGCCCTCCGCGAGCGCGTCCTGCACGGCCGCCTCCGGGTCGGGCACCGCCTGCCGGCCCAGCGCGGCGGTGAGCGCCGACAGCTCCAGCGCGGTGTGCCCGGCGACGGCGGCCTGCTCCAGGAGCCAGCCGGTCACCGCCCGGCCGCGCCGCTCGTCGTCCGGAGCGCACTCCGCGCCGAGCAGCGCCCGCGCGAACCCGTCGGCCTGGTCCGGCCGTACCCCGGTGACCCGGAGCAGCTGCCAGGGGTCCTCCCGCAGCACCGTGTCCGCGCCCTCGCCGAGAGCGGCGGCGACCTGGGGCGCGAGCGACTCGGGCGCACCGCCGTCGGACAGCACCCGGCGCACGTCCGCGACCGTCTCCGCGGCGGGCCCGGTGGCGGCCGGCGCGGGCTGGGGCCGGCGGACGGGCTCCGGGGCGGGGGCCGCCCGGTCCGGGGCCGGCTCCGGCGCCGCGAACACGGTGGCCACCGGCTTCTCGCCGCCCTCCACGGCCCGGATCGCCGCGAGCAGGTCCGCCGCCGTCCCGCTGAGCTTGGTCCCGCTCTCGATCGGCGCCGACTTCTCCGCCTTCCGCCGCTCGATCCGCTCCCGCTCGACGCGCTGAGCGGCCAGCTCGGCCTGGGCCTCGGACTGCTGGCCCTCGGACTGTTGGCCCTCGGACTGCTGGGCCGCGGCCTCGGAACCGTCCGCGCCGGACGCGGCCCGGGCGTCGCTCGCGGTGGCCTCCACGGCCGTCGCGCTCCCGGTACCCGCCTCTTCGGCCTCGGGTCCGTCGCCCGGCTCCGTGGTCTCCGGTTCCGTGCTCACAGCGTGCTCCAGTCGTGATCGGGATAGCGGTGCACGGGCGCCGACACGTCGTCGAGCGCCCGGCAGATCTCGTCAGGAAGAGTAAGCGCCTCCACTGACAACGCCCCCGCGAGCTGCTGCGCGTTGCGCGCGCCGACGATCGGTGCGGCCACGCCCGGCCGGTCCCGCACCCAGGCGAGCGCCACCTGGAGCGGGGTGACCGCGAGCCCGTCCGCCGCCGTCTGCACGGCGTCCACGATCCGGGTCGCGGTGTCGTCGAGGTACGGCTCGACGAAGAGCGCCAGATGCTCGGAGGCGCCGCGCGAGTCCGGGGGAGTGGAGTGCCGGTACTTCGCGGTCAGCACGCCCCGGCCCAGCGGGGAGGACGGCAGCAGGCCGATGCCCAGGTCGAGGGCGGCGGGCAGCACCTCGCGCTCGACGCCCCGCTGGAGCAGCGAGTACTCCAGCTGGGTGCTGGCCAGCCGGGTCCGGGTGCCCGGCGCCGCGAGCTGCCAGGTCGCCGCCTTCGCCAGCTGCCAGCCGCAGAAGTTGGAGACCCCGGCGTAGCGGGCGCGCCCGCTGCTCACCGCCAGGTCGAGGGCCTGCAGGGTCTCCTCAAGCGGGGTGTCCGGGTCGTAGGCGTGCACGTGCCAGACGTCGACGTAGTCGGTGCCGAGGCGGGCCAGGGAGGCGTCCAGCGCGGCCAGCAGGTGGCCGCGCGAGCCGTTGAAACGCCGGTCGGGGTCGGGGACGCTGCCCGCCTTCGTCGAGATGACCAGGTCCCGGCGTGGCACCAGCCCTTCTATGAGCTGCCCGAGCAGGTATTCGGCCTCCCCGTCGCCGTACACGTCCGCGGTGTCGACGAGGGTGCCGCCGGCCTCCCAGAACGCCTTCAGCATGTCCGCGGCGTCGTGCTCGTCGACGTCCCGGCCCCAGGTGAGGGTGCCGAGCCCGATCCGGGACACGCGCAGGCCGGTACGGCCGAGATGCCTCTGCTCCATGCCCGCGAGATTACTGGCCAGAGCTGGTGCGTTGGGTTGCCTGTGGATAACCGATTTCACAAGGTGGCGGCGGCTTGAAGAAGGCGGGAGCCGCCCGATCCAGGGGTGCGGGGAACTGCGCGACCAGCCCTCACGACCCGCAGTCGAACGCGAACCGGTCCCACCGCACGGAAATCCTCCGCGCTAAGGTCTCTCGCAACAGCGACGTTACTGATCGGTAAGGGGAACGGCCATGCAACTCGGGATCAACCTCGGCTACTGGGGTGCCGGGATGGACGGGGACAACCTGGCCGTGGCGCAGGAGGCCGAGCGGCTCGGGTACGCCGTGTGCTGGGCCGCCGAGGCCTACGGCTCCGACGCCGCCACCGTCCTCAGCTGGGTCGCCGCCCAGACCGAGCGCATCGACGTCGGCTCGGCCATCTTCCAGATCCCGGCCCGGCAGCCCGCCATGACCGCGATGACCGCCGCCACCCTCGACTCGCTCTCCAAGGGCCGCTTCCGGCTCGGCCTCGGCGTCTCCGGACCGCAGGTCTCCGAGGGCTGGTACGGCGTCAAGTTCGACAAGCCGCTCTCCCGCACCCGCGAGTACGTGGAGATCGTGCGCCGGGCGATGAGCCGGGAACGGCTGTCGTACGAGGGCGAGCACTGGACGCTGCCGCTGCCGGGCGGTCCGGGCAAGCCGATCAAACTGACCGTGCACCCCGAGCGCGAGCACATCCCGGTCTACATCGCCGCCATCGGCCCGAAGAACCTGGAGCAGACCGGCGAGATCGCCGACGGCGCGCTGCTGATCTTCCCCTCCGCCGAGCACCTGGAGGAGACGGCCGTGAAGTACCTGCGCGCGGGACGGGAGAAGGCCGGCAAGACCCTCGACGGGTTCGACATCTGCCCGACGCTGCCGCTCTTCGTCGGTGACGACAAGGACGTGGCCTCGCTCGCCGACACCTTCCGGCCCTACACCGCGCTGTACGTCGGCGGCATGGGCAGCCGCAAGCAGAACTTCTACAACCAGCTCGCCCAGCGGATGGGCTACGAGCGCGAGGCCGCCGAGATCCAGGACAAGTACCTGTCCGGGGACAAGAACGGAGCGGCGGCCGCCGTACCGCAGGACCTGATCGACCAGACCACGCTGCTCGGCTCCGTGGACCGGATCGCCGACCGGATGAGGGCCTACGCGGCCGCCGGGGTCACCACGCTCTCCCTCGCGCCCGCCGGGTTCGCCCTGGACGAGCGGCTCGCCTCGCTGCGGGCCGGTGCCGAGGCCCTGGAGCGCGCCGGGCTCGCCTGAACACCTGAGAGGTGAGAGAAGTCCGCGGCCGTGGTGGGGGCTCGGGGGGTCTTCCCCGCCACGGCCGTCACGCAGAACAACGCGCCCGTGCCCGCGCGGTTACGCCCTCGACGTGACCCCGCTGCTCCTCCTTTCGGCCGAGTTCGCCCGCACACCTGTTGCAGCCCCTCCGACGCGGCATTTGACTCGTTCTTTGCGGGTCTGGTGAGTCCTCCGGAGAGGTGCCCACGATGCTTTCGGCCAGGAGTCTGTTCCAGGAGATCCTCGACAACGACGAGTCCTTCCGGCTCTTCTGCTCCATCGCGGCCAGCGGGGAGTCCCAGGGCGGCTGGGAGAACGCGCGGATCGCCGCACTCGTGCCGCGGAGCGAACGCGGCCTCGCCCCCAAGATCACCCGCCACGGCGCCGACGAGGACAAGCACGGGCGCATCTTCCACGCCCTGCTGAAGAAGCGCGGACTGTCGCCCGTCCCGGTGCCGGCCGACACCGACTACACGATGATCCTGGAACGGCACGGCATCGGGCTCGCCCACGAGCGGCTCCGCGCCGACCGGCCGCTCACCGTGCCGGACATCGTCACCTACCTGGCCCACAGCCGGGTCACCGAGCAGCGCGCCTCCGAGCAGATGGCACTGCTGCGCCGGTACTTCGCCGACCACCCCGACGTGGGCCGCGCGGTGCGCATGATCTCCGGCGACGAGGACAACCACCTCGCCTACTGCCACGAGGAGCTGCTGCGGTTCGCCGCCGCCGGGCACGGCCGCACCATCCAGCGCACGCTCCGCGCGTGCGCCCTCGCCGAGATCCGCATCTACCGGGACGTCAGCCTCGCCGTCATGGCCCACATGGGCCGCGTCCTCGGCTGGCCGCGGGCGAAGTCCGCGCTCCTGGCGGCGGGCATCCACGTCGTCTACGCCTACGAGCGCGCCGCCGGCTGGCGCCGCATGGTCTCCCTGCGGATGCCGGAGCGCAGGAACGCCCTGGGCGGCCCCGCGACCCCCGCACCCGAGTTCGCCTGACCCCCTGCGCCGACGGCGAACGAGCCTCACATCCACCCGCGGCGCTTGAACAGCCGGTACAGCACCGTCTCCAGGAACCCCATGACCAGGATCACCGCCGGGTACGACCAGAGCCAGTGCAGCTCGGGCATGTGGTCGAAGTTCATGCCGTAGATCCCCGCGATCATCGTGGGGACCGCCGCCATGGCCGCCCACGCGGAGATCTTCCGCATGTCGTCGTTCTGCCGCACGCTCATCTGCGCGAGATGGGCGCCGAGGACGTCCGACACCAGCCGGTCCAGGCCCTCCACGCTCTCGTTCACCCGCAGCAGGTGGTCGTTGACGTCCCGGAAGAACGGGCGGGCCGACTCGTGCACGAAGGGCACCGTCGCGCCGCCGGCGTACGGGCCCACCCCCGCCAGCTTGGTCATCGGCACGGCCAGCGGCACCGTCGCCCGGCGGAACTCCAGGATCTGCCGCTTGAACGTGTAGATCCGCGACGCGGTGTACCGGGAGCCGCCGCCGCTCGGCGAGAACACCTCGGCCTCCAGCTCCTCCAGGTCGTTCTGCAGCTCGGTCGCGACCTCCAGGTAGTGGTCCACGACCGCGTCGGAGATCGAGTACAGCACCCCCGTCGGCCCGTGCCTGAGCATCTCGTGCTGCTCCTCCAGGTGCCGCCGGATGTCACCGAGCGGCGAGGGCGTCCCGTGGCGCACGGTGACCACGAAGGAGTCCCCGATGAAGATCATCAGCTCGCCGGAGGTCACCGTGTCGCTCTTCGCCTCGTACGTCACCGGCTTCAGGACGACGAACAGCGAGTCGTCGTACACCTCCAGCTTGGGCCGCTGGTGGGCGGTCAGGGCGTCCTCGACGGCCAGCGGATGCAGCCCGAACTCGTCGGTGACCAGGTCGAACTCGCGCTCGGTCGGCTCGTACAGGCCGATCCACAGAAAGCTGTCGCCACGCGTGCGTGCCTCCGCGAGGGCGTCGGAGAAGTCCTGCGGGGTCTCCGTCCGCTCCCCGTCGCGGTAGATGGCGCAGTCGACGATCACGGAGCGTATTCTCCCGTCGCCCGCCCGCCTGTGCACTTCGGCGTGCGCCTACCCTGGGCCGCATGCCCACGCTGATCCTCGTAAGGCACGGACGGTCCACCGCCAACACCTCGGGTGTGCTCGCGGGCTGGACGCCGGGCGTCGCCCTCGACGAGCGCGGGGCCGCCCAGGCCGCCGCGCTGCCCGGCCGGCTCGCCGGGCTGCCGATCTCCGAGCTCGTCACCAGCCCGCTGCAACGCTGCCAGGAGACGGTCCGCCCGCTGCTCGACGCCCGCCCCGGGCTCACCGCCCACACCGACGAGCGGATCGGGGAGGCCCACTACGGCGACTGGTCCGGCCGCAAGCTCGCCGAGCTCAAGGACGAGCCGCTGATGGAGGTCGTCCAGGCTCACCCGTCGGCGGCCGCGTTCCCCGGCGGCGAGTCCATGCGGGCCATGCAGAGCCGCGCCGCCGAGGCGGTACGCGAGTGGAACGCGCGCGTGGAGCGCGACCACGGCTCGGACGCCGTCTATGTCATGTGCTCGCACGGCGACATCATCAAATCCCTCGTCGCGGACGCGCTCGGCCTGCACCTCGACCTCTTCCAGCGGATCTCCGTCGAACCGTGTTCCGTCACCGCGATCCGCTACACCCGCCTCAGGCCGTTTCTCGTTCGTCTCGGGGACACCGGGGATTTCGCCTCCCTTGCCCCCCGCGAGGAACCCCCCGGGGAAGACGCCACGGTCGGTGGCGGCGCCGGCGCGCCGTGATCGTCGGCCGCAGTAGGGTGAAGCGGTCCACGTAAGCGGCCCCCGGCCGTCTCGTCGCCCTCCCCAAGCCCACGCACTCTCGATTCCCATGGAGACAGGACGTGTCCCGTCAGGTGTTCCTCTACGATCCGCCGGACCGCTTCGTCGCGGGCACGGTCGGGATGCCCGGACGCCGTACGTTCTTCCTCCAGGCCACGGCCGGCCCCCGGACGACCAGCGTGGCCCTGGAGAAGACCCAGGTCGCCGCACTCGCCGAACGGATGGACGAACTCCTCGACGAGGTCGTGCGCCGCAGCGGCGGCAACGCCGCCGTGCCCGCCGTCGCGCCGACCGAGATCAGCGACAGCGCCCCCCTCGACACCCCCATCGAGGAGGAGTTCCGCGTCGGCACCATGGCGCTCGCCTGGGACGGCGAGGAAGAACGCATGATCGTCGAGGCGCAGGCCCTCGTGGAGCTGGAGGCCGACTCCGAGGAGGACCTCGCCGAGGCCGAGGAACGGCTCCTGCAGGACGAGGAGAACGGGCCCCCGATGCTGCGGGTCCGGCTGACCGGCGCGCAGGCCAGAGCCTTCTGCAAGCGCGCCCTCGACGTCGTCAACGCCGGGCGGCCGCCGTGCCCGCTGTGCAGCCTCCCGCTCGACCCGGAAGGACACGTATGTCCGCGCCAGAACGGATACCGCCGCGGAGCGTGACCGCCGCCGAACTGCTCGCCCACGGTGAGCTGAAGGTACGCGGCCGGATCCGCGACGCCTCCAACGCGGCGCTGTTCTGCACGGTCGCGCACGACGGCCAGGAGGCGTCCTGCGTCTACAAGCCGGTCGCGGGGGAGCGCCCGCTGTGGGACTTCCCCGACGGCACCCTCGCCCAGCGCGAGGTGGCCGCCTACGAGGTCGCCGCGGCCACCGGCTGGGACCTGGTGCCGCCGACCGTGCTGCGCGACGGGCCGTACGGCGAGGGCATGGTCCAGCTGTGGATCGACGTCGACCCCGAGGGCGCCGAACTGCTCGCCCTGGTGGACGCGGAGGAGCCCGAGCCCGGCTGGAAGGCGATCGGGTTCGCCGAGGTCGGCGACGGGAAGACCGCGCTGCTGGTGCACGCCGACGACGAACGGCTGCGCCGGCTCGCCGTCCTCGACGCCGTCATCAACAACGCCGACCGCAAGGGCGGCCACCTGCTGCCCACCGCGGACGGCCGGCTCTACGGCATCGACCACGGCGTCACCTTCAACGTCGACAACAAGCTGCGCACCCTGCTCTGGGGCTGGGCGGGGGAGGACCTGACCGGCGAGGCCGTCGAGGTCCTCACGGGCCTGCGCGAGGCCCTCGGCGGGCCGCTGGGCACCCGGCTGGCCGAGCTGATCACCGCGGCGGAACTGGACGCCACGCGCGCGCGTGTCGAGACCTTGCTCACCGCCGGCAAGCACCCGGAACCCAGCGGCGAGTGGCCGGCCATCCCCTGGCCTCCCGTATAGGGCCTCCCGTATCCCCTTCACCAGCACATTCCGGCCCCAAGATCAAGACTGCCTTCCCGGCCGTCCGGTTCGTATACCGAACTCGGGTCCGGTTACGCTCATGTACATGCATGCCTGGCCCGCTTCCGAGGTCCCCGCCCTGCCTGGTCAGGGCCGCGACCTGAGGATCCACGACACCGCGACCGGCGGTCTGGTCACTCTCGACCCCGGTCCCGTCGCCCGTATCTACGTCTGCGGCATCACGCCGTACGACGCGACCCACATGGGGCACGCGGCGACCTACAACGCGTTCGACCTGGTTCAGCGCGTGTGGCTCGACACCAAGCGGCAGGTGCACTACGTCCAGAACGTGACGGACGTCGACGACCCGCTCCTGGAGCGCGCGGAGCGCGACGGCGTCGACTGGGTCGCCCTCGCCGAGCAGGAGACCACCCTCTTCCGCGAGGACATGACCGCCCTCAGGATGCTGCCGCCGCGGCACTACATAGGCGCGGTCGAGGCCATACCCGGCATCGTGCCGCTCGTCGAACGCCTGCGTGACCTCGGTGCCGCCTACGAACTCGAAGGCGACATCTACTTCTCCGTCGAGTCCGACCCGCACTTCGGCAAGGTCTCGGGCCTCGACGCGGCCGCGATGCGGCTGCTGTCCGCCGAGCGCGGCGGCGACCCCGACCGCCCCGGCAAGAAGAACCCCCTCGACCCGATGCTCTGGATGGCCGCCCGCGAGGGCGAACCCAGCTGGGACGGCGGCTCCCTCGGCCGCGGCCGCCCCGGCTGGCACATCGAGTGCGTGGCGATCGCCCTCGACCACCTCGGCATGACCTTCGACGTCCAGGGCGGCGGCTCCGACCTCGCCTTCCCGCACCACGAGATGGGCGCCTCGCACGCCCAGGTCCTCACCGGCGAGTTCCCGATGGCCAAGGCGTACGTCCACGCCGGCATGGTCGCCCTCGACGGCGAGAAGATGTCCAAGTCCAAGGGCAACCTGGTCTTCGTCTCCCGGCTCCGCAGGGACGGCGTCGACCCGGCCGCCATCCGCCTGGCCCTGCTCTCCCACCACTACCGGGCCGACTGGGAGTGGACCGACCAGGTCCTCGCCGACGCGGTGGCCCGCCTGGACCGCTGGCGTGCGGCGGTCTCCCGCCCGGACGGCCCGCCCGCCGAGTCCCTGGTGGAGGAGGTCCGCGAGGCCCTCAGCAACGACCTGGACGCCCCGGCGGCGCTGGCGGCGGTGGACCGCTGGGCAGCGCTCCAGCAGGAGCAGGGCGGCACGGACACGGGTGCGCCCGGCGTCGTGTCGCGAGCAGTGGACGCCTTGCTGGGCGTAGCCCTCTAAGGAGACGCCAACCTCCGCGCCCCGTCAGGGGCGCGGGGGAGGAACTGCGCGCTCAGCCCCCACCGGCGCGCGGCCGGTACTCGACGCGCAACCCCCAACTGTCGAAACCCTGTCGATCCCGCAACGCGAGTGTGCTCCCTGTGACCCATGTGGTGGGCTGACACGGTCAGTTGACCGTACGGACCGGCCAACTGCCGGTCCCCCCCCCACGCGGAAGGCACCCTCGTGGCCCACTCCTTGAACCGACGCCGGCTGCTCACCGCCGGCGCGGCGACCCTCGGCGCCCTCGCCGCCGGCACCCGCGTACAAGCCGCCGACTGGCCGGCCTCGCTCGCCCTCCCCGACGGCTGGCAGCCGGAGGGCATCACCATCGGCGCCGGCCCCTACGCCTACCTCGGCTCCCTCGCCGACGGCTCGCTCTACCGCGCCGACCTGCGCACCGGCACCGGCAAGGTGATATCCGCCGGCCCCGGCACCCCCGCCGTCGGCCTCAAGATCGACCCCCGCGGACGGCTGTTCGTCGCCGCGCGCGGCTTCGGCGCCCGGGTGGTCGCCGCCCGCAGCGGCGAGACCCTCGCCTCCTACCCCCTCGCCACCGCCACCCCGAGCTTCGCCAACGACGTCGTGCTGACCCCGCGCGCCGCCTGGTTCACCGAGTCGTACCAGCCGGTGCTCTACGGTCTGCCGCTCGGCCGAGGCGGCGAACTCCCGGCCGCCAAGGACGTCGTACGGCTGCCCCTGACCGGGGACTGGACCCAGTCCACCGACGGCGCCATCAACGCCAACGGCATCGCCCGCACCCCCGACGGCTCCGCACTCCTCGTCGTCCAGGCCGGCGTCGGCCTGCTGCACCGCGTCGACCCCGCCACCGGGATCACCGAGGTGGTCGGCCTCGGCGACGCGGCCCCGCTCACCAACGGCGACGGCCTGCTGGTCCGCGGCCGCACGCTGTACGCCGTACAGAACCGGCAGAACGCCGTCGACGTCTTCCGGCTGGCCCCGGACGGCCGCACCGGTGTCTTCCAGCGCCGGATCACCGACCCGGCCTTCGACGTCCCGACCACCGTCGCCGCGTACGGCGGCCGGCTCTACCTGCCCAACGCGCGGTTCACGACCACGCCGACGTCCGGGACGACGTACTCCGTCACCGCGGTCGCCGCCTGACGCCGGGAACCCGGCCGAAAAAGACGAAAAAGAAGGGGGCGGTACGCAGCGTGCGTACCGCCCCTGTTCAGTCCTCGGAGGTGTCCTCGCCGTCCGGCCCCGGGTCCCCGGAGTCCCCGGTCTCCCCGGAATTCTCCGTGGTCCCGGGCGTGTCGGGCTTCGGCGGCCGCGGCGGCCGGGTCCGGCCGCCGGGGTTGTCCCGCAGGTACGACGCGCTGTCACTGCCGTCCGCCGTGGCGTGACCGCCCGGCGGGCTGACGTCCCGGCGCCGCAGGTAGCGCTCGAACTCACGGGCGATCGCCTCGCCCGACGCCTCCGGCAGCTCCGCGGTGTCCCGGGCCTCCTCCAGCGTCTGCACGTACTCGGCGACCTCGCTGTCCTCCGCCGCCAGCTGGTCCACCCCGACCTGCCAGGCGCGCGCGTCCTCGGGCAGCTCGCCCAGCGGGATCCGCAGGTCGAGCAGGTCCTCCAGGCGGTTGAGCAGCGCCAGCGTGGCCTTCGGGTTGGGCGGCTGGGAGACGTAGTGCGGGACGGCCGCCCAGAGCGAGACCGCCGGCACGCCGGCGTGCGTGCACGCCTCCTGGAGGACGCCGACGATGCCCGTCGGGCCCTCGTACTTGGTCTCCTCCAGGTCCATCCGCTGCGCCAGGTCCGGGTCCGAGGTGACCCCGCTGACCGGCACCGGACGCGTGTGCGGGGTGTCCCCGAGCAGCGCGCCCAGGACGACCACCAGCTCGACGCCCAGCTCGTGGGCGAAGCCCAGCAGCTCGTTGCAGAACGAGCGCCAGCGCATCGACGGCTCGATGCCTCTGACCAGCACCAGGTCCCGCGGCTTCTCGCCGCCGACCCGGACCACCGACAGCCGTGTCGTCGGCCAGGTGATCTTGCGCACGCCCGCGTCCATCCACACCGTGGGGCGGTTCACCTGGAAGTCGTAGTAGTCCTCGGCGTCGAGCGCCGCGAACACCTCGCCCTTCCACTCCCGCTCCAGGTGCGCGACCGCGGTGGAGGCGGCGTCGCCGGCATCGTTCCAGCCTTCGAACGCGGCCACCATGACTGGGTCGATCAGCTCGGGAACCCCCTCCAGCTCGATCACCCAGTGCCTCCTTCCGACGTGCCCTCGCGTACGCCCCAACCTTACGGCGTGAGACGGGGGCGCCCGCAGCCCCCTTGCACGGGGGAGTGAACGGATCACTGCCCCGTTCGCCGCCTTCGAACACACCGGGTCCCAGGGAGCCGGCAAGCGCTTCACAGGCTGCTGCGCAGCCACTGCTCCACGCTCGCGATGTGCACGGTCGCCCAGGACCGGGCCGCCTCCGCGTCCCGGTCGCGCAGCGCGGCCAGGATCGCCCGGTGTTCCCGCAGGGTCCGGGCCACCGCGTCCTCCTGGGTCAGCCCGCGCCAGATCCGGGCCCTGGTGGTCGGACCCGACAGGCCGTCAAGAAGCGAGCACAGCACCGAGTTCCCCGAGCTCTGCACGATGCCCCGGTGGAACTCCAGGTCGCAGGCGACCAGCTCCTCCACCGAGGGATCGGCGCCGAGCGCGTCCAACTGGGCGTCCAGCGCATCCAGTTGCTGCTCGCTGATCCGGGAGGCGGCCATCGAGGTCGCGGCCGGCTCCAGGATCCGGCGCACCGCGAGGAACTCCAGGACCGTGTCGTCGCGGTGGAAGTCGACGACGAAGCTCATCGCCTCCAGGAGCAACTGCGGGTCGAGACTGGTGACATACGTGCCGTCGCCCTGCCGGACGTCCAGGATCCGGATCAGCGACAGGGCCCGCACCGCCTCCCGCAACGAGTTGCGGGACAGGCCGAGTTCGGCGGCGAGCTCGCTCTCCTTGGGCAACCGTTCTCCGGGGCGCAGCGCACCGGAGACGATCATGTCCTTGATCTTCTCGATCGCCTCATCGGTGACTGCCATCCCGGCCTCCCTGTAGCTCAGACATCCGATGTCTCGGTCACATTATGCGGCCTGGTCAGGCGTCCGCGGTCAGGCTTCGTACTCCTCCGCGAGCAGCCGCAACGCCTCCAGGACCACCACCGCGCCGCGCTCCACACCGGCCGCGACGACGTCCCGGTGCGGGTCGTACCCGCCGGTGGCCTCCGCGTCCACCAGCTCGTCCGCGTTGACCCCGTCGACCACCATGATCCCGCCCGCCACCAGCCCGCGCAGCGAGGCCGTCACCAGCAGCGCGGACAGCTCCATCTCGATCGCGGCGAGCCCGGCGCCCCGGTAGGAGAACAGCGGCAGCAGCCCGGGCTGGAAGGCCGCCCGGGTCCACACCACGCCCCGGTGATGCGGCATGCCCGCCGCCCGTGCGGCCCGCCGCAGCGCGAACACCGCTTCCGGCGCGGAGTACGCCGGGTACTCGGGCGGCAGCAACTGCTGGGTCACCCCGTCGTCCCGCACCGCCGCCTCCGCGATGACCAGGTCGCCGTCTGCGATCCCGGGCCGCATCGCGCCCGCCGTACCGAACCGCAGAAAGGTGCCCACCCCCGCGTCGGCCATCTCCCGGAACAGCAGGACCGCCCCCGGCGCGCCCACCCCGTGCGAGGCCACCGCCACCGGCAGCCCCTTCCAACTCCCCGCGAACACCCGGTACTCGCGGTGGTACGACACCTCCTCGGCACCGTCGAGGAGACCGGCCACCGCCGCCGCCCGCGCCGGGTCCCCGACCACGACCGCGTGGGCGGGCAGGCCCGAGCGCGGTATTCGGGTGATGGGCAGCAGATCCTGTGTCATGCGGCAGCTCCGGGGAGGGGGAGGGGGAGGGGGAGGGAGGGGACAGCAGGGGAGGGGAGAGGGGAGGGGAGGCGGTCCGGTGGCGGAGACGCGGCGTCGTACACCGCAGACCGTACGCAACGGTGCGCCGGGCGTGTCCACTTGGGCCTTCTTGCGGGCGACCGCCTGGGTGCTCTGCTGGAACTGCTGCCGTCTGCCGTCTGCGGCGCCGTCGTGGCTGGTCGCGCAGTTCCCCGCGCCCCTTTGGGGCGCTCTCCCCGCGCCCCCTTATGGGGCGCTGCCCCCGCCCGCGTCCTTTTGGGGCGTTGCCCTCCGCGTCCCTTTGGGGCGTTGTCCCCCGTGTCCTTTGGGGCGCTGCCCCCCGCGTCCTCTTGGGGCCCTGCCCCGTGCCCCTGCGGGGCACGGATCCGGCTAGAGGGGGCGGTCGTCGTTCTCCCTGATCGGGGCTGTGGGTGCCTCGCGGGGACGGGGTGGTGGGGTGGCCGGGGTGTCGGTGTGGGCCAGGTGTGCCTGCAGTCGGAGGTGGCGGAACTCGAAGTACGCTCCGGACCGGCGCAGGACGCCCCGCCGGTGGGCGTCCTCCAGGAACGTCATCAGCCGCCAGGGCAGTCGGCCGGTCAGGCCGAGCCAGACCCGGGCGACGGCGAGCCTGCCCCAGGCGCTCAGGGCCACCGCCGTGGTGCCCATCGGGAGCCACAACTGGGTGCCGACGTGCACCAGTCCGCCCCAGTCGCCGGGCAGCAGCACCACCGGCACACAGACGCAGGCGACGAGCAGGGCGACGACACCGCCGCGGGTGAAGGACGCCGTGCGGTCGGTGCGCAGGGAGGAGCCGGGGCCGGTCGCGCGCATGGTGTCGGACGGCACGCTCAGCGCGCGGTAGACCCCGCACACACAGCCGCCCACCAGCCCGACCAGCACTCCGGCGGCCACGAACGGCGGCAGGCACCGGGCCACGAACGCCGTCGCCGGGCCCCGGGTCAGCCAGGCGCGGGCGTCCGGCGGCAGCGCCGAGCGGAGGTCGGCCGCGTAGGCGACGACCGTCGCCCGCCCGTCGGCCGACGCTCCGGCGAGGCGCACGGTCACCGCTCCGCCGCGGGACTCGAACTCCGTGGCCCGCGAGCGGAAGGCGACGCACCTGCGCTCCGGGACCAGCGGGATCGTGCAGTCGGGCGGTTCCGCGCCCCACGGGTAGGCGATCGGCCGGGCCCCGGCACCGGGGAGCAGCAGCGTGCCCCGCAACGGCCGCGCCGTGGCCGCCGTCCTGACCCCGTCGCGTTCCGTGAACCGCCAGCCGTCGAGGTGCCGTCCGGCGAGATCGGGTGCGGCATCGGACTTGAGGAGGGTCACGCCCGTGGCGGCGAGCCCGGCGACCGTGCAGGCGGTGACGCCGGTCAGCAGCGTGACGGCGGTGCCGCGGACCAGGCCGGCCGCGAACCGTCGTACGACCCGCCCGGGCCGGGCCGGCAGCGCGCCCTCCCGTCCGGCCCGGCGGCCGGCGCTCACCAGCAGGGCGGTGCCCGCCCCCGCGGCCGTGACGCCCACCAGCACCGTCCAGGGATCGCCGGTCCGGCCCAGCAGCACCGTCCCCGCCGTGCCCGCCCCGCCGAGCAGCAGGACCGCCCCGCACAGCCGGGCCGTCGCGCGCTCCCCGGCACCGCTCCACGGCAGACCGAGCGGCACCGGCCGCCGGGACAGTCCCGCGGTGCCGAAGAACAGGGTGAACAGGAGGGAGAACAGACCTCCGCCGAGCAGATCGGGCAGCCAGCCGTCGGTCACCGAGCCGAAGCGGAAGCCGAACCGCAGATCGTCGGCGTACGCGAAGGCCGCCCAGAGCACCCCGGTCACCCCGACGGCGGTCAGTCCCTGCCGGACGAGGAACCGCGGGTCCGGCCCGCCCGCCGGTCCGCCGTCCGGCCGGTCCGTGCCGTCCGGCAGCAGCCGCGCCACCCCGAAGGCGAAGCCCAGGGTCTGACCCACCAGCGCGGCGACGAGCGACAGGACGTCCTCCACGCCCGTCAGCCGGTGCACGGCACGGGTGACCGTGACGGGCAGCAGCAGCGCCGACAGCACGGCCATGGACAGCAGCCCCGGCCCGAACACCCGCAGCGCCCGCGGCAGCAGCGACTCCAGCTCCCACCACGCGAGCCGGCCGGTGTCCCGCCGGTGCAGCGCCCGCGCCAGCAGGGTGAGCCGCCGTACCGCGTCCGAGGCCGCGCGCGGATCGGCGTCCGCGAAGGCGGCCGGTACGAAGGCCCCGAGCAGGTGCTCCTCGACCGCGCCCGGCGAGGCGAAGCGCTCTTGGTCGAGCAGTTCCGAGGGGTCCCGGGAGGTGTCGCCGTACACCGCGCGGGCCAGCGTCACCATCAGGGGGGTGGTCAGCGCCAGGGCGGGAGCGGAGCCGGGGTGCCGGCCGAGTTCCCGCAGCACCGGCGTCCACACGGTGCCGGGTGCCCCGTCCGCCGTGCGCAGCGGCCGTGCCGTCCGCTCCAGGTGGGCCGAGGCCTGGGCGAGGTCCAGGGGTCGGAGTTCGACCACCTCGGCGGCGGTGAGCACGTCGCCGTCGGCCACCGCCGTCGACCAGGCCGCGCGGCGGCTGGTGAGCAGCAGGGGCAGGTCGTCGTCGAGTTCGGCGTTGATCCGGCGTACGGCCTCCCCGTAGGCGGGCCGGGCCAGTTCGTCGAAGCCGTCGAGGACCGGCAGCACCAGACCGGTGTCCAGCAGGGAGCGGGCGAGGGTGCGGGACCCGTCGAGGACGGCGCCCAGCGGCCGGTAGTCGGCGGCCAGCCGGCCCGCGAGCCAGTCGCGCAGCCCGGTCTGCCGGGGGTCCCAGCCGGCCAGCGGGAAGAGCACCGGTACCGGTCCGCCCGGGTGCCGGGCGGCGAGCCGGGCGAGGACGAACCGCATCGCCAGCACGGACTTGCCCGAGCCGGGGCCGCCCAGGACCACCAGCCGGCGGCCGGGGCGGCCCGCGAACCACGCGGCCAGGTCCTCGGTCCGGCACGCCCGTGGCGCGGGGAGCCGGCCGCCGCGCCCGACGTTCTCCGGATGGTCGGCCAGCCGCCGGTCCGCGGCCGCCCAGCCCACCTCGATCGGTTCCGGGTCCTGGAGCCGCCGCAGCCGGGCCTCCGCCGCCCACTGCTCCCGTACGGCCTCGGCCAGCGCGTCGGCGGCCCGGCGCCGGTCCTCGTCGGGCGACCGCGGGGCCGGGTCGGCGTCGCCGCGCAGCACGTCGGCGACGAGCGCGGCGACCGACACCAGGGTGCCGATCGCCGAGACCAGGACGCCCTCGGTGGCGGCGTCGTCCCAGGAGAAGCGGAGCACGCCCGTGAGGGCGGCGAGCGCCGCCGCGCACGCCGACAGCCCCAGGCGCCGCCGCACCCGGGCACTGTGCCATCCGCCGTGCATATGCCGCTCCCGGGTCGTGCCGTGCCGGCACCGCCTGCCGTCGTGCTGTCGTGCCGTAACGACCTGTTCTAGTCGCGGGGCTGTCGGCAAACCCGCTGTTCGAAACACGTGTGAGGGAGCGTGCGGGAGTGTTCGGGGGGCGGCTGGTGGTGCGATGTGCCTCGTGGGCAGTTACCGGAGGCACGGAGCGACGGCATACGGCCTTCCGGCGGGCATGCCGGAGGGGCGGCTCCCTAGGGGATGGGAGCCGCCCCTCCTTGTCGCCCGCCCCCGGTACGGCGGGGCCGGGTCTTCAGCGGTTGCCGGGCCGGTCAGGGGAGGACCCGGCAGCCGCCTGTTCCTGGTGTCACCTCGGGTGGGTCACTTCTGGTCGAGCAGGCCCTGGACCTTGGCCCGGACGTCGTCCGTGGCGAGGCCCCGGATCGTCAGGGTGGTGCGGCGGCGCAGCACGTCGTCGGCGGTCTCGGCCCACTCGTGGTCGCGGGCCCAGACGACCTGCGCCCAGATCTCCGGGGCGTCCGGGTGGACGCGCTCGGCGAGCTGCGGGTCCTCGTTGGCGAGGCGGGCGATGTCGAAGGCCAGCGAACCGTAGTGGGTGGCCAGGTGCTTGGCCGTGTCGGCGGCCATCCGCGGGCCCGGGGCCGGGTTGTCCACCAGCAGGCGGTGGGCGACGGCACGCGGGTTGGCGACGCCGGGCAGCGGCAGCTTCTTCGGCAGCGAGGCGATCGGCTCGAAGTCGTCGCCGAGCGGGTGGCCCGGCAGCGCCTCCAGCTTCTCCATCACGGTGCGGCCGATGTGCCGGAAGGTGGTCCACTTGCCGCCCGCGACGGACAGCATGCCGCCCCGGCCCTCGGTGACCACGGTCTCCCGCTTGGCCTTCGCGGTGCTGCCGGGGCCGCCCGGCAGCACCCGCAGACCGGCGAAGGAGTAGGTGATCAGGTCGCGCTGGAGCTGCTGGTCCCGGACGGAGAACGCGGCCTCGTCCAGGATCTGGGCTATGTCCTTCTCGGTGACGGAGACGTCCGCCGGGTCGCCCTCGTACTCCTCGTCGGTGGTGCCGAGCAGCAGCATGTCCTCCCAGGGGAGGGCGAAGGTGATCCGGTACTTGTCGATGGGGGTGGCCAGCGCGGCCTTCCACGGCGCGGTCCGCTTCAGGACCAGGTGGGCGCCCTTGGAGAGGCGGATGGAGGGGGCCGCGTTCGGGTCCTCCATCCGGCGCAGGTGGTCGACCCAGGGGCCGGTGGCGTTGAGGACCAGGCGGGCGTTGACGCCGAACTCCTCGCCGGAGACCGCGTCCTTCAGGTCGGCGCCGGTCACCCGGCCCCGGGTGAAGCGCAGGCCGGTGACCTGGGCGTGGTTGAGGACGACGGCGCCCGCCTCGACGGCCGCGCGGACCGTCATCAGCGCCATGCGCGCGTCGTTCATCTGGTCGTCGCCGTAGACCGCGACGGCCTTGAGGTTCTCGGTGCGCAGCTCCGGCACGTCCCGCTGGGCCCGCGCGGGGGACAGCAGGTGGCCGACGCCGTCACCGAACGCGGAGAGCGCGGAGTAGGCGAAGACGCCCGCCCCGAGCTTCGCGGCGCCGTGCGGACCGCCCTTGTACACGGGGAGGTAGAACGTGAGCGGGTTCGCCAGGTGGGGGGCCACCTGGCGGGAGACCGCACGGCGCTCGAAGTGGTTCTCCGCCACCAGCTTCACCGCGCCGGTCTGCAGGTAGCGCAGACCGCCGTGGAGGAGCTTGGAGGAGGCGGAGGAGGTGGCGCCGGCGAAGTCGCCGGCGTCGACCAGTGCCACCCTGAGCCCGGACTGCGCGGCGTGCCAGGCGGTGGAGATGCCCAGGATGCCGCCGCCGATCACGAGAAGGTCGTACGACGCCTTGGAGAGCTGCTCCCTGGTCTCGGCGCGGCTCGGAAGCGAGCCGGAGGCCGGGTGCGTCCCCAGGGCAGGTACGGACTGCAGGGTGGACTGACTGGTCATGTCGGGTTCTTACTCCTCGTCAGAGCTCGATCGTGAGAGCGTGCGTGCGCTCTCGTCAGCTCTCGTCGTCGATCCAGCCCATGGTCCGGTCGACGGCCTTGAGCCAGTTCTTGTACTCACGGTCGCGGGTCTCCGCGTCCATGCGGGGGGTCCATTCGGCGGCCCGGCGCCAGTTGGCGCGCAGTTCGTCGGTGCCGGACCAGAAGCCGACGGCGAGGCCGGCGGCGTAGGCGGCGCCGAGGCAGGTGGTCTCGGCGACCATCGGGCGCACCACGGGTGCGTCGAGGACGTCGGCGAGCTGCTGCATCAGCAGGTTGTTGGCGGTCATACCGCCGTCGACCTTGAGGGCCACCAGCTCGTCGCCGGAGTCCTTCACCATGGCGTCCGCGATCTCGCGGGTCTGCCAGGCGGTGGCCTCCAGGACGGCGCGGGCCAGGTGCGCCTTGGTGACGTACCGGGTCAGGCCGGCGATGACACCGCGGGCGTCGGAGCGCCAGTGCGGGGCGAACAGGCCGGAGAAGGCCGGCACGAAGTAGGCGCCGCCGTTGTCCTCGACCGAGAGCGCAAGGGTCTCGATCTCGGCCGCGGTGGAGATCAGGCCCATCTGGTCGCGCATCCACTGCACCAGCGAGCCGGTGACGGCGATCGAGCCCTCCAGCGCGTACTGGGTCGGCTGGTCACCGATCTTGTAGCCGACCGTGGTCAGCAGGCCCGCGTAGGAGTTGATGATCTTGTCACCGGTGTTCATCACCATGAAGGTGCCGGTGCCGTAGGTGGACTTGACCTCGCCCTCGGAGAAGCAGCACTGGCCGAACAGGGCCGCCTGCTGGTCGCCGAGCGCGGACGCCACCGGGATGCCGCCGAGCAGGTCGCCCAGCTTGCCGCCGGTGACCTCGCCGTAGACCTCCGCGGAGGAGCGGATCTCGGGCAGGATCTGCAGCGGCACGCCGATCGACTCGGCGATCTTGTCGTCCCACTGCATGGTGTGCAGGTTCATCAGCAGGGTGCGGGAGGCGTTGGTCACGTCGGTGACGTGCTTGCCGCCGTTGGCACCGCCGGTCAGGTTCCAGATGACCCAGGTGTCCATGGTGCCGAAGAGGATGTCGCCCGCCTCGGCGCGCTCCTTGAGGCCGTCGACGTTGTCGAGCAGCCAGCGGGCCTTGGGGCCGGCGAAGTAGGAGGCCAGCGGCAGGCCGGTCTCGCGGCGGAAGCGGTCCTGGCCGACGTTGCGGCCGAGCTCCTTGCAGAGGGCGTCGGTGCGGGTGTCCTGCCAGACGATGGCGTTGTGGACGGGCTCACCGGTGTTCTTGTCCCACAGCACGGTGGTCTCGCGCTGGTTGGTGATGCCGATGGCCTTGATGTCGTCGCGGGTGATGCCGGCCTTCTGGATGGCCCCGGCGACGACTTCCTGGACGTTGGTCCAGATCTCGTTGGCGTTGTGCTCGACCCAGCCCGGCTTCGGGAAGATCTGCTCGTGCTCCTTCTGGTCGACCGAGACGATCCGGCCGTCCTTGTCGAAGACGATGCAGCGGCTGGAGGTGGTGCCCTGGTCGATCGCGGCGATGAAGGGGCCTGCGGTGTGAGCGTCGGTCACTGTGTGCTCCTCAAGGGTCCGTGGTGTGTGGCGGTACGTCTGTTGCTTAGGCGAAGCCTGCCGCTCTAGGCGAAGGCGACGTTGTAGATACCCGCGGCTATGGCTGCGCCGATCAGCGGGCCGACCACCGGGATCCAGGCGTAGCTCCAGTCGGAACCACCCTTGTTGGGCAGGGGGAGGAGCGCGTGCACGATGCGCGGGCCGAGGTCACGGGCCGGGTTGATCGCGTAGCCCGTCGGGCCGCCGAGCGACAGACCGATCGAGACGACCACCAGGGCGGTGATCAGGCCGCCCAGCACGCCGAGGCCGTTGCCCTTGTCGTTGAGGCCCTGGGTGAGGACCGCGAGGATCAGCACGACGGTGCCGATGATCTCCGTGGCGAGGTTCTGGACCGCGTTCCGGATCTCCGGACCGGTGGAGAAGATGCCGAGGACCGGGCCCGCACCCTTCTCCTCGGCCTCGACGGCCTTGGCCGCCGTGGCCTGCGCGCCCGGGCCGCCGACGATCTCCTTGTCGGTGAGGTGCGCGTGGAACTGGCCGTAGTAGGCGACCCACACCAGGCTCGCGCCGATCATCGCGCCGAGCAGCTGTCCGGCGAAGTAGACCGGGACGTTGCTCCAGTCGCTGTTCTTGATGGCGAGCGCGACGGTGACGGCCGGGTTGAGGTGGGCACCGGACAGCGGTCCGGAGATGTAGACGGCCGTCATGACGGCGAAGCCCCAACCGAAGGCGATGGCGAGCCAGCCGGCGTTGCGGGCCTTGGAGGCCTTGAGGGTCACGGCGGCGCACACGCCGCCGCCGAGCAGGATGAGTATGGCGGTACCGATGGTCTCGCCGATGAAGATGTCGGAGCTGGACACCCGCGACTCCTTTGTCCTTCGTCCAGGGAAGCCGAACCCCGAGTCCCTTCGGGGTGTTGGCGCCCTCGGGGGTGAGAGCGATGTCGGCCTATGGCGTTGTCACACTCTAGCGCGTATTGCCGGTAGGTGTTCGACAATGCCGACCGATGGACGGGAGTCTTGCTCCGGCGTTACGCGTGCGTCAAGAGTTCTGTTATCGAAAGCGCGATCGTTATTGATTGCTGTGGGTTATCGATGAGTCGGGCCGAGTCGGGTTGTCCGCCGGGTGTCCTGCGTTAACTCCGCTGATCTGCGTGTTTGCCCTGTTATGTCCATCTCAGGGTACGGCTGAGGCCGGTCCGCCACCTGCGAACCGGCCTCAGCCGTCTGTCTATGGGCGGGGCGCCGTCAGAAGCGGCCCGCGCCCAGGTCCCGCGAGACCGCGCGGGCGCAGTCCCGCACCGCCGCGATCAGGTCGGGGCGCAGCTCCCCGCCCTTGCAGAGCCGCTCCACCGCGCCCGTGATGCCCACCGCGCCCACCGGCATCCGGCGGCGGTCGTGGATCGGGGCCGCGACCGAGGCCACGCCCTCCCAGGTCTCCTCCACGTCCGCCGCGTACCCGCGCGCCCGTGTGATGTCGAGGATGTGCTCGAAGGCGTCCAGGTCGCAGACGGTGCGGTCGGTGAAGGGTTTGCGGTCGGCCTCCAGCGCCTCGCTGTGCGCCACCGGGTCGTAGGCCGACAGCACCTTGCCGAGGGCGGTGGAGTGCAGCGGCTGCATGGCGCCGATCTCCAGCACCTGCCGGCTGTCGTCGGGCCGGAAGACGTGGTGCACGATCAGCACGCCCTGTTGGTGGAGCACGCCCAGGTAGACGCTCTCCCCGCTGGAGCGGGCCAGGTCGTCCGTCCACACCAGGGCGCGGGCCCGCAGCTCGTGGATGTCCAGGTAGGTGGTGCCGAGCCGGAGCAGCTCGGCGCCCAGCTGGTAGCGGCCCGAGACGTCGTCCTGCTCGACGAACCCCTCCTGCTGGAGGGTGCGGAGTATGCCGTGCGCGGTGCCCTTGGCGAGGCCCAGTGACGAGGCGATGTCCGACAGGCCGAGCCGTCGCTCGCCGCCCGCGAGCAGCCGCAGCATCGCGGCCGCCCGTTCGAGCGACTGGATGTTCCGTGCCATCGCCGTTCTGCCTCCGTCCCCTGTGACCCTCACCGTCACGACGCCGTAACCATCGTTCGGCAATGCCGAACACTACCGGTCGATGCCGACTCACCGCTAATGGTCGGTCGGTATCCGTTACTTCACGCGTGGCCCGCCCTTGGGCGTCCGGCCACACATGTCCGCCCCGCACCATGACCGGTGAGCGGCCAAAACGCCATGGCCGGCGTCATACTGCCCGCCCGACGGGTCACTCGTCCGCCACATGGACGCCCTGCCCATCCAAGCCCACTCCCGGTTACGCTGGCGCCGTGCGTCCGTACCCGGGTCCGCCCGGGGAAACCGCATAGCCGACAGCCGTCGCATCCAAGGGAGCCCTTTCATGGCCTCGTTGCCGCCGTCCCCTTCCGCCGACAGCCGGACCCGGGTGTCCGCGCTCCGGGAGGCGCTCGCCACACGTGTGGTGGTCGCCGACGGAGCCATGGGCACCATGCTCCAGGCGCAGGACCCCACCCTGGAGGACTTCGAGGATCTGGAGGGCTGCAACGAGATCCTCAACCTCACCCGCCCCGACATCGTCCGCTCCGTCCACGAGGCGTACTTCTCGGTGGGCGTCGACTGCGTGGAGACGAACACCTTCGGGGCGAACCACGCGGCCATGGCCGAGTACGACATCGCCGACCGCGTCCACGAACTGTCCGAGGCCGGCGCCCGCATCGCCCGCGAGACGGCCGACGACTTCACCGCCCGGGACGGCCGGCAGCGCTGGGTCCTCGGCTCCATCGGCCCCGGCACCAAGCTGCCCACCCTCGGCCATGTGCCGTACGTCACCATCCGCGACGGCTTCCAGCAGAACGCCGAGGGCCTGCTCGCCGGCGGCGCCGACGCCCTGATCGTCGAGACCACCCAGGACCTCCTCCAGACGAAGGCCTCCGTCCTCGGCGCCCGCCGCGCCATGGAAGCCCTCGGTTCCGAGGTCCCGCTCCTGGTCTCCATGGCCTTCGAGACCACCGGCACCATGCTGCTCGGCTCCGAGATCGGCGCCGCGCTGACCGCCCTGGAGCCGCTCGGCATCGACATGATCGGCCTGAACTGCTCGACCGGCCCCGCCGAGATGAGCGAGCACCTGCGCTACCTCACCCGGCACTCCCGCATCCCGCTGCTGTGCATGCCGAACGCCGGTCTGCCGGTCCTCACCAAGGACGGCGCCCACTTCCCGCTCGGCCCCGAGGGCCTGGCCGAGGCGCAGGACAACTTCGTCCGCGACTACGGCCTCTCCCTGATCGGCGGCTGCTGCGGCACCACCCCCGAGCACCTGCGCCAGGTCGTCGAGAAGGTCCGGGGCGTCACCCCGCCCGAGCGCAGCCCGCGCCCCGAGCCCGGCGCCGCCTCCCTCTACCAGACCGTGCCCTTCCGCCAGGACACCTCGTACCTGGCCATCGGCGAGCGCACCAACGCCAACGGCTCCAAGAAGTTCCGCGAGGCCATGCTGGCGGCCCGCTGGGACGACTGTGTGGAGATGGCCCGCGAGCAGATCCGCGAGGGCGCCCACATGCTGGACCTCTGCGTGGACTACGTCGGCCGCGACGGCGTCGCCGACATGGAGGAACTGGCCGGCCGCTTCGCCACCGCCTCCACCCTGCCGATCGTTCTCGACTCCACCGAGGTGGACGTCATCCAGGCCGGTCTGGAGAAGCTCGGCGGCCGCGCGGTCATCAACTCCGTCAACTACGAGGACGGCGACGGCCCCGAGTCCCGCTTCGCCAAGGTCACCAAGCTGGCCCGCGAGCACGGCGCCGCGCTGATCGCGCTGACCATCGACGAACAGGGCCAGGCCCGCACCCCCGAGCACAAGGTCGCCATCGCCGAACGGCTCATCGACGACCTGACCGGGAACTGGGGCATCCACGAGTCGGACATCCTCATCGACACCCTGACCTTCACCATCTGCACCGGCCAGGAGGAGTCCCGCAAGGACGGCATCGCCACCATCGAGGCGATCCGCGAGCTCAAGCGCCGCCACCCGGACGTCCAGACCACCCTCGGCCTGTCCAACATCTCCTTCGGCCTCAACCCGGCCGCCCGCATCCTGCTGAACTCCGTCTTCCTCGACGAATGCGTCAAGGCGGGCCTGGACTCGGCGATCGTGCACGCCAGCAAGATCCTCCCGATCGCCCGGTTCAGCGAGGAGGAGGTGCAGACCGCCCTCGACCTCATCCACGACCGCCGCGCCGAGGGTTACGACCCCCTCCAGAAGCTCATGCAGCTCTTCGAGGGCGCCACCGCGAAGTCGTTGAAGGCGGGCAAGGCCGAGGAGCTGGCCGCCCTCCCGCTGGAGGAGCGCCTCAAGCGCCGCATCATCGACGGCGAGAAGAACGGCCTGGAGGCCGACCTCGACGAGGCGCTGACCACCCGCGCCGCCCTGGACATCGTCAACGAGACCCTCCTGGACGGCATGAAGGTCGTCGGCGAACTGTTCGGCTCCGGCCAGATGCAGCTGCCGTTCGTCCTGCAGTCCGCCGAGGTCATGAAGGCCGCGGTCGCCCACCTCGAACCGCACATGGAGAAGTCGGACGCCGAAGGAAAGGGCACCATCGTCCTTGCCACCGTGCGCGGCGACGTCCACGACATCGGCAAGAACCTCGTCGACATCATCCTGTCCAACAACGGCTACAACGTCGTCAACCTCGGCATCAAGCAGCCCGTCTCCGCGATCCTGGAGGCCGCCGACGAACACCGGGCCGACGTCATCGGCATGTCGGGCCTGCTGGTCAAGTCCACGGTGATCATGAAGGAGAACCTGGAGGAGCTCAACCAGCGCGGCCTGGCGGCCACCTACCCGGTCATCCTCGGCGGCGCCGCCCTCACCCGCGCCTACGTCGAGCAGGACCTGCACGAGCTCTACGAGGGCGAGGTCCGCTACGCCCGCGACGCCTTCGAGGGCCTGCGCCTGATGGACGCGCTCATCGGGGTCAAGCGCGGGGTGCCCGGCGCCGTGCTGCCCGAGCTGAAGCAGCGCCGGGTACGGCCCACGGCCACCGTCGAGACCGAGGAGCGGCCCGAGGAGGGCCATGTCCGCTCCGACGTCGCCGTCGACAACCCGGTGCCCGCCCCGCCGTTCTGGGACACCCGCGTCATCAAGGGCATCCAGCTCAAGGAGTACGCGAGCTGGCTCGACGAGGGCGCCCTCTTCAAGGGCCAGTGGGGCCTCAAGCAGGCCCGCACCGGCGAGGGACCGTCGTACGAGGAACTCGTCGAGACCGAGGGCCGGCCCCGGCTGCGCGGCCTCCTCGACCAGCTCCAGACCGAGAACCTGCTGGAAGCGGCCGTGGTCTACGGCTACTTCCCGTGCGTCTCCAAGGACGACGACCTGATCATCCTGGACGAACAGGGCAACGAGCGCACCCGGTTCACCTTCCCCCGCCAGCGCCGCGGCCGCCGGCTCTGCCTCGCCGACTTCTTCCGCCCGGAGGAGTCCGGCGAGACGGACGTGGTCGGCCTCCAGGTCGTCACCGTCGGCTCCCGCATCGGCGAGCAGACCGCCAAGCTGTTCGAGTCCAACTCCTACCGCGACTACCTCGAACTGCACGGCCTGTCCGTCCAGCTGGCCGAGGCCCTCGCCGAGTACTGGCACGCACGCGTGCGTGCCGAGCTGGGCTTCGCCGGCGAGGACCCGGCCGACGTCGAGGACATGTTCGCCCTGAAGTACCGGGGCGCCCGCTTCTCCCTCGGCTACGGCGCCTGCCCGAACCTGGAGGACCGCGCCAAGATCGCCGACCTGCTCCGGCCCGAGCGGATCGGCGTCCACCTGTCCGAGGAGTTCCAGCTGCACCCCGAGCAGTCCACGGACGCGATCGTGATCCACCACCCGGAGGCGAAGTACTTCAACGCCCGCTGAGCGGTACGCGAGCTCCGAGACGTGTCCCACACGGCACACTGATCGGATAAGTCGTACACTGGTCGGTCCACAGCAGGCCGGTTCCCCGCGCGGGAACCGGCCTGGTCGTCCCTCAAGGAGGTACGTGGATGACCAGTACGGTCCCCGCGCTCGGAACCCGTACGGCGGAAGGCTCGGCCCTCCAGGCGGTGCTCCTCGACATGGACGGCACCCTGGTGGACACCGAGGGCTTCTGGTGGGACGTCGAGGTCGAGATCTTCGCCCGCCTCGGCCACACCCTCGACGAGTCCTGGCGCCATGTCGTGGTCGGCGGCCCCATGACCCGCAGCGCCGGGTTCCTCATCGAGGCCACCGGCGCCGCCATCCCGCTCGCCGAGCTCAGCGTGCTGCTCAACGAGGGGTTCGAGGAACGCATCGGCACCGGCCTGCCGCTGATGCCCGGCGCACAGCGGCTGCTCGCCGAACTGTACGAGCAGCAGATCCCCACCGCCCTGGTCTCCGCCTCGCACCGGCGCATCATCGACCGCGTCCTGACCTCGCTGGGTCCCCAGCACTTCGGCCTGTCCGTCGCCGGCGACGAGGTCTCGCGCACCAAGCCCCACCCGGACCCGTACCTGCTCGCCGCCGCGGGGCTGGGGGTGAATCCGGCCAGATGCGCGGTCGTCGAGGACACCGCGACCGGGGTCGCCGCCGCCGAGGCCGCCGGCTGCCAGGTGGTCGCCGTGCCGTCGGTCGCGCCGATCGCCCCGGCCGCACGGCGTACCGTGGTGACCTCGCTGGAAGAGGTCGACCTGGCTTTTCTGCGCGGTCTGATGACGGAAATGGGCTAGCCGTTCACCCAGCGTACAAAGTCCATTGGTCGAAATCCCGGCACCGGTCATTCAACGGAATTCGCAACTGTTCAACCGGCTGAATTCCGATACTCCATCACAGAAATGCACGTGTGACGTTCCCCACGTGTAGGACGCTCGACAACGTTGCCCGAATGTGCAGCCCACCCCCGTTCGGGGGGAAACGGGGCGACCTTGTGTCCCGATTGGGGAGACGCTGCACTAATCCTGCCGCTGTCGGGTTTTCGGTCCGTCCACAACCGGTTCCCCTGCGTGATGGGACCTCAACTCACGCCGCTGCCAACCGTCCTGCGGGCGCGGACTAATCTCGTCGCGAGAACATCGCCGTAACCCCCGTGATCCGCTTCGACACCCCATGTATGCCGGCTACACGGACACGAACAGCTCTGGAGAACTTCGAGCATGAACCGTAAGACTTTGGTGCTGCCGGCCGTGGTCGGCCTGCTCACTCCGGTGCTCGCCGCGTGCGGTGGATCCGACAGCGGGAGCAGCAGCAGCGACGCGATCGTCGTCGGCACCACCGACGGGTTCACTGCCACGAAGGACGCCCCGGCCCCGATAGACCCGGCGTACTCCTACGACGTCGGCGGCTGGAACATCCTGCGCCAGACCGTGCAGACCCTCATGTCCCAGCCCAAGGGCGAGGGCGACCCGGTCCCCGACGCCGCCGAGAGCTGCTCCTTCACCGACAGCGGCAGCGAGCGCTACGCCTGCAAGCTGCGCGAGGGCCTGAAGTTCTCCGACGGCAACGCCGTCACCGCCGAGGACGTCAAGTGGTCCATCGAGCGCGCCCTGCGCATCAAGTCGGACAGTGGGGTCTACGGCCTCCTCACGAACATCGACACCATCGAGACCCAGGGCGACCGCGAGGTCGTCTTCCACCTCAAGAGCGCCGACGCCACCTTCCCGTACAAGCTGTCCACTCCGGTCGCGGGCATCCTGAACCCGAAGGACTACGAGAAGGACAAGCTCCGCGACGGCTTCGACATCGACGGCTCCGGCCCCTACACCTTCAAGGCCGACGTCAAGAACGACGAGCTCGTCTCCGCCACCTTCACCAAGAACCCGAACTACAAGGGCAGCGTGAAGGTGAACAACGAGCAGGTCGTCCTGCGCTCGTACAAGGACGCCGCCGCCATGGGCGAGGCGATCGACAAGGGCGACATCGACGTGATGACCCGCTCCATGTCGCCGGCCCAGATCAACAAGCTCGACGCAGGCACCGACAAGAACGTCAACCTCGTCGAGATGTCCGGCCTGGAGATCCGCTACCTCGGCTTCAACACCGACGCGCCCAGCGTCAAGGCCAAGGCCGTCCGGCAGGCCATGGCCCAGGTCGTCAACCGCGACGAACTCGTCGCCAAGGTGTACGGCTCGCAGGCCGACCCGCTGTACTCGCTGGTCCCGGCCTCCATCACCGGCCACTCCAACTCCTTCTTCAACAAGTACGGCGACCCCAGCGTCTCCAAGGCCAAGACCCTGCTCACCGCGGCGGGCATCACCACCCCGGTGAAGCTCACGATGCACTACACGACCGACCACTACGGTCCGGCCACCAAGCAGGAGTTCGAGGTCCTCAAGCAGCAGCTCAACGACAGCGGCCTGTTCGACGTCAGCATCGAGGGCACCCCCTGGTCGAGCTACCAGACGAACGAGCGCAAGGGCGACTACGACGTCTACGGCATGGGCTGGTTCCCCGACTTCCCGGACGCCGACAACTTCCTCGCGCCGTTCCTCGACAAGGACAACTTCCTCAAGTCGCCCTACGTCAACAACCGGATCATCAACACCCTGATCCCGGAGTCCCGCCGCGAGGCCGACCGCGCGAGCGCCAGCAGCAGCCTCACCGAGATCCAGAACGACGTCGCCACCGACGTCCCGGTGCTGCCCCTGTGGCAGGGCAAGCAGTACGTCGCCGCCCGCGACGACATCACGGGCGTCGCCTACGCCCTGAACTCCTCCGCCAGCCTTCAGCTGTGGGAGCTCGGCCGCGGCTCGAGCAGCTGACGCCCGGTCACACGACGTGAAGGGGCCCCTCTCCCGGCCGGGAGAGGGGCCCCTTCACGTCACATCAACAACAGCCGGTTCGGCGGACTACTGCGCGCCGGGGCGCACCAGGCCGCTCTCGTACGCGTACACCGCCGCCTGCACCCGGTCCCGCAGCCCCAGCTTGGTCAGCACATGCCCCACATGCGTCTTCACCGTGGTCTCGCTGACGAACAGGTCGGCGGCGATCTCCGCGTTCGACAGCCCGCGCGCCACCAGCTTCAGCACCTCCACCTCACGGTCGGTGAGGGTGTGCAGGGTGTCCGGCACCGGCTCCTCACCCGACGGAAGATGCGTCGCGTACTTGTCCAGCAGCCGGCGCGTGATGCTCGGCGCCAGCATCGCCTCACCGTTCGCCACCACCCGGATCGCCTGCACCAGCTCGTTGGCCGGGGCGTCCTTCAGCAGGAAACCGCTGGCCCCCGCCCGCAGCGCCTCCACCACGTACTCGTCCAGATCGAACGTGGTCAGCACCAGCACCTTCGCCGGACCGTCCCGGCCCGGACCGGTGATCTGCCGGGTCGCCTCCACGCCGTCCATCCGCGGCATCCGGATGTCCATCAGCACCACATCGGGCTGGAGGGCGCGCACCTGGTCGAGTGCCTGCAGGCCGTCTCCGGCCTCGCCCACGACCGCGATGTCCTGCTCGGCCTCCAGAATCATCCGGAACCCGGTACGCAGCAGCGGCTGGTCGTCGACCAGTAGGACGCGGATGGCCACGGTGAGTCTCCTTCTGCTAGTCCGCGCCCATTCTGCCCTGCGCCACGTCCCCGGACGCGGCCGACCTCACCGGCAGCGGATACGGCGGGGGAGTACCGCCGAACTCCGGACAGTGCGCCTGGTGGTCGCACCAGCCGCACAGCTTCGTCGGCCGCGGCCGCCACTCACCCGACTCCGTCGCCTCCCGGATCGCCTCCCACAACGCCAGCAGCTTGCGCTCCACCCGCTGCAGGTCGGCCGGGACCGGGTCGTACGTCAGCACGTCGCCGCTGCCCAGATAGACCAGCTGCAGCCGCCTCGGCACCACGTTCTTCAGCCGCCACACCACCAGCGCGTAGAACTTCATCTGGAACAGCGCACCCTCGGCGTACTCCGGCCGCGGCGCCTTGCCCGTCTTGTAGTCGACGATCCGCACCTCACCCGTCGGCGCCACGTCGACCCGGTCGATGATCCCGCGCAGCCGCAGCCCCGACTCCAGCTCCGTCTCCACGAACAGCTCCCGCTCCACGGGCTCCAGACGGACCGGATCCTCCAGCGTGAACCAGCGCTCCACCAGCCGCTCCGCCTCACCCAGCCAGCGCGCCAGCCGCTCGCCCTCCGGATCCTCCGCGAACAGCTCCCCGAGCTCCGGCCTGGACTCCCGCAGCCGGTCCCACTGCCCCGGGATCAGCGACTTGGCCCGCGGCGCCGTCCGCTCCGCCGCCGGCGCGTCGAAGAGCCGCTCCAGGACCGCGTGCACCAGCGTCCCCCGCGTCGCGGCCTCGCTCGGCTTCTCCGGCAGCCGGTCGATCACCCGGAACCGGTACAGCAACGGACACTGCATGAAGTCACTGGCCCGCGAGGGCGACAGCGACGCGGGCGGCCCCGCCGCCCTGCCCGCCACCTCCGTGACCGGCCCGTCCCCCTGCGCGACGACCGCGCCCCGATCCCGCGCCGCGTCCCCGATGCTGCTGTCCATGACCACAGACCATACGGCCCGCCACTGACAGTCACCCAACCCGCCCGACGCCCCGGCCAACACAGGGGGTGCCGGGGCGAAACACGCCGCGACAGCCGCATACCATCGACCAGAGAAGACGCATCTAACGAGGGGACACCGTGGACGTGAGCGGCGGCAGCGGGCAGCCCCGGTCGGACAATGCCGAACCGACACAGGCGACGACCGGCGAGAAGCCCGCACCCCCAGCCCCGCAGACACCCGAGAAACCGGAGACGACGGCGGCGCGGGAGGAACTGGAGCGGCCGGAACAGCCCGACCCGGCCCCCGAACCCCCCGAGGCCCGCACGGACCCGCCCACCGGCGCCCCCGGCACCGACGGCGGACCGGCCCCCGCACCGTCCGGCATGACCAAGGGGCAGCCGCCGCAGCGGCCCAAGGAACCCGGCGGCGGACTGCTCATGGGGCGGCCCTTCGGCGTCCCCGTGTACGTCGCCCCCAGCTGGTTCGTCGTCGCCGCCCTCATCACCTGGGTCTTCGGCGGCCAGCTCGACCGCGTCCTCCCCGAACTCGGCGCCGCCCGCTACCTCGTCTCCCTCTTCTTCGCCATCGCCTTCTACGCCTCCGTCCTGATCCACGAACTCGCCCACACGGTCGCCGCGATCCGCTTCAAACTCCCCGTCCGCCGCATCCAGCTCCAGTTCTTCGGCGGCGTCTCGGAGATCGAGAAGGAGGCGGAGACCCCCGGACGCGAGTTCGTGCTGGCCTTCGTCGGCCCGCTGCTCTCCCTCGTCCTCTCCGGCCTCTTCTACCTCGCCATGCAGCCCGTCGAGCCCGGCACCGTCCCCGGCGTCCTGCTGGCCGGCCTGATGGTCTCCAACCTCATCGTCGCCGCCTTCAACCTGCTGCCCGGCCTGCCCCTCGACGGCGGCCGGATGCTCCGCGCCGTCGTCTGGAAGATCACCGGCAAGCCCATGAGCGGCACCGTCGCCGCCGCCTGGGTCGGCCGCGCCCTCGCCGTCTCCGTCCTCATCGGCCTCCCGCTCCTCAACCACTGGGGCGCCTTCGGCGGCGGCACCGACGACAGCAGCGGCATGGACGCCGTCACCGACGCCCTGCTCGCCGCCATCCTCGCCGCGATCATCTGGACCGGCGCCGGCAACAGCCTGCGCATGGCCCGGCTCCGCGAACACCTCCCGGAACTGCGCGCCCGCACCCTCACCCGCCGCGCCGTCCCCGTCGAGACCGACACCCCGCTCTCCGAGGCCCTGCGCCGCGCCAACGCCGCCGGCGCCCGCGCCCTGGTCGTCGTCGACGCCGACGGCAACCCCCTCTCCCTCGTCCGCGAGGCCGCGATCGTCGGCGTCCCCGAACACCGCCGCCCCTGGGTCGCCGTCAGCGGCCTCGCCCAGGACCTCACCGACGGCATGCGCGTCTCCGCGGAACTCGCGGGAGAAGACCTCCTGGACGTCCTGCGCGCCACCCCGGCAACCGAATACCTGGTGGTGGAGGAGACGGGCGAGATCTACGGCGTCCTGTCAGCCGCGGACGTGGAACGCGCCTTCGTCAGGGCAATGGCAAGGCCGGCCTGAGAGCGCCCTGAGGGCAAGCGCCCCTTCAGGGGCGCGGGGAACTGCGCGACCAGCCATCCACGGCCCGCACCCGACGCACCCACCCCCGCCCCCCTGTCGGTCAGGCCGCCCGCAGGGAACCGGTAGGCTGTTCACATGTCCGAACCGACCGGTGCCGCCCGCAGGCGCGGGCCCTTCAAGGTCGGGGACCAGGTACAGCTGACCGACCCCAAGGGTCGCCACTACACGTTCACGCTCGAAGCCGGGAAGAACTTCCACACCCACAAGGGCTCCTTCCCGCACGACGAACTGATCGGCGCTCCCGAGGGCAGCGTTGTCCGCACCACCGGCAACGTCGCCTACCTCGCGCTGCGCCCCCTGCTCCCCGACTACGTCCTGTCCATGCCCCGCGGGGCAGCTGTTGTCTACCCCAAGGACGCGGGGCAGATCCTCTCCTTCGCCGACATCTTCCCCGGCGCCCGGGTCGTGGAGGCCGGCGTCGGCTCCGGCTCGCTCAGCAGCTTCCTGCTGCGCGCCATCGGCGACCAGGGCATGCTGCACAGCTACGAGCGCCGCCCGGACTTCGCCGAGATCGCCCAGCAGAACGTCGAGCGCTACTTCGGCGGCCCGCACCCGGCCTGGCAGCTCACCGTCGGCGACCTCCAGGACAACCTCTCGGACACCGACGTCGACCGGGTCATCCTCGACATGCTCGCCCCCTGGGAATGCCTGGAGGCCGTCTCCAAGGCACTCGTCCCCGGCGGCATCCTGTGCTGCTACGTCGCCACCACCACCCAGCTCGCCCGGACCGTCGAGTCCATCCGCGAGATCGGCTGCTTCAACGAGCCGACCTCCTGGGAGACGATGATCCGCAACTGGCACGTGGAAGGCCTCGCGGTCCGCCCGGACCACCGCATGATCGGCCACACCGGCTTCCTGCTCACCGCCCGCCGCCTCGCCGACGGCGTCGAGCCGCCCATGCGCCGCCGCCGCCCCGCCAAGGGCGCCTACGGCGAGGACTACGACGGCCCCAACGCCGACGGCGGCGCTCACCCGTTGACGCCCCCCCGCACAGCCCCGGCACCCCACCGGCCGCCAAAGCCCACCCCGCCGTTCCCTCCCCGCTGTGACGTGTGGCACGATGCAGGCCACCCCCCCCACCGGCACAGGCCTCACAGGAGACACTCCTAGTGCAGCAATCCGTGGTCCCGGAGCTCGCTCACACCGACACCCGCCCCATGCACTGGCTCGCCACCGCCGCAGCCGTGGCCGGTGTCGTCGCTCTGTCGTCCCTCTTCCAGCCGGGCTCGGCCAAAGCCGCCCAGCCCACCGCCGGGACCGATGCGAAGCCCACCCCCGCGGCCGCCGCGCCGCCCAGCACCACCGGCGTGGACTTCCCGCTCGACTGCGGCCCCGTGAAGGAGCTGGTCGTCAAGAAGGCCACCGGCGACCTCGACGGCGACGGCCGACCGGAGACCGTGGTGGTCGTCCACTGCGACTCGGCCATGGGCACCCCGCCCGACGCCGTCTACGTCCTCACCCAGGCCGCCGGCGCCACCGCCCCCCGCGTCGTCGCCACCCTGGTCGACCCCAAGGACCGGTACACCGTGACCGACTTCGCCGTCGCCGGCAAAGCGGTCACCGCCACCCTGCTCGGCTATTCCTCGGACAATGTGCCCAGTTGCTGCCCGGACCTGAAGTCCAGCGCCAAATGGCAGTGGAACGGCCACGCGTTCGTCCGCTCCACCCCCGCGGCCGCCCACAGCGTCTGACGGCCGCACCGGCCCGGCGGACCCGCCGCCCACGCCACGCGGAGTGGCCGGAAAGTCACTCCGCGTCCGGCCCGTACACCTCGACCCGGTCCGCGACCCGGCGCACATGGATGCACTCGCCCGGACACTCCCGCGCCGAGTCCACCACGTCCGTGAGCAGCGGCAACGGCACCGGCACGGTCGCCCCCGGCGCCTGCAGCAGCTCGTCGCCCGAGCCCTTCACATAAGCCAGACCGTCGATGTCCAGCTCGAACACCTCCGGGGCGTACTGGGCGCAGATCCCGTCACCCGTACACAGATCCTGGTCGATCCATACCTCAAGCGCCTCACCGCCGGCCAGGGCCTCCTGCTGCACGGTCATCTCTCCTGCCGTCGAAAGCGCCGGGCAGCCGGACCCGGGGGTCACCCGGTCCCGCCCCGGCGGGTGTTGAACGACTTCGACCCTACCTCCGGCCCGCAGCCGCCCGCGCACCCTCCTCACGCACCCTCCGGGCGCCCCCGAGCCCGCGCACACGGCGCGTCCCGCCGCGCGGGAAGGCGGCGCCCGGCCACCGGAGCGATCGACTTGAGCCAACCCGCGGTCCGCCCCCGCGAACACGCCCCACATCCGGCCGGTCGCTCTGTGTAAGAAATGCGCCACCGGGGCACAACCCCTGAACCGGCACTGGAGCGGACAACTCCGGTCAGTAACGAAGGGTTTTGACCACTCCAGGCCTGGAACACGCCGCTTCTGAATCGCGTTGAGTGGGTATCCACCCGGCACGAGGGAGAACGCAATGGGTGACCGACGACACACCTTGACAGTCTTTGTGATCTAGGGGTTTCAATCGACACCCACCCAGGTAGGGTCTGGAAGCGTCCAGCTCCCCTTGGAGGAGGTGAGGACCGTGGCAGCCCACGACGACGACATGAACCGCGGCATCCGCCCGGGACGAGGGTCCGACGACCCGTCCGAGCAGATCGCCTATCTTGAGCAGGAGATCGCCGTCCTGCGACGCAAGCTCGCCGACTCTCCGCGACACACGAGGATTCTCGAAGAGCGGATCGTCGAGCTGCAGACGAACCTGGCCGGCGTGTCCGCCCAGAACGAACGACTCGCGAACACCCTCCGCGAGGCCCGCGACCAGATCGTGGCCCTCAAGGAAGAGGTCGACCGACTCGCACAGCCGCCGGCCGGCTTCGGTGTCTTCCTCACGGCGAACGAGGACGGCACCGCCGACATCTTCACCGGCGGCCGCAAACTGCGGGTGAACGTCAGCCCAAGCGTCGACCTGGACGACCTCAGGCGCGGCCAGGAAGTCATGCTCAACGAAGCGCTCAACGTGGTCGAGGCCATGGAGTACGAGCGCGTCGGCGACATCGTCACCCTCAAGGAGATCCTTGAGGACGGCGAGCGGGCCCTCGTGCTGGGCCACACCGACGAGGAGCGCGTGGTACGGCTCGCCGAGCCGCTGCTGGACGTGAACATCCGGCCCGGTGACGCCCTGCTGCTCGAACCCCGCTCCGGCTACGTCTACGAGATCGTCCCGAAGAGCGAGGTCGAGGAACTCGTCCTCGAAGAGGTCCCCGACATCGGCTACGAGCAGATCGGCGGCCTCGGCGGCCAGATCGAGGCCATCCGCGACGCGGTCGAGCTGCCGTACCTCTACCCGGACCTCTTCAAGGAGCACGAACTGCGCCCCCCCAAGGGCGTCCTGCTCTACGGACCCCCCGGATGCGGCAAGACGCTCATCGCCAAGGCCGTCGCCAACTCGCTGGCCAAGAAGGTCGCCGAGGTCACCGGCCAGGCCGCCGGCAAGAGCTTCTTCCTCAACATCAAGGGCCCCGAGCTCCTGAACAAGTACGTCGGCGAGACCGAGCGGCAGATCCGCCTCGTCTTCCAGCGTGCGAGGGAGAAGGCCAGCGAGGGCACCCCCGTCATCGTCTTCTTCGACGAGATGGAATCCCTGTTCCGCACCCGCGGCTCCGGCGTCAGCTCGGACGTGGAGAACACCATCGTCCCCCAGCTGCTCGCCGAGATCGACGGCGTCGAAGGCCTCCAGAACGTGGTCGTCATCGGCGCCTCCAACCGCGAGGACATGATCGACCCCGCCATCCTGCGCCCCGGCCGCCTCGACGTGAAGATCAAGATCGAGCGCCCGGACGCCGAAGCGGCCAAGGACATCTTCGGCAAGTACCTCACCGAACGCCTCCCGCTGCACGCCGACGACCTCGGCGAGCACGGCGGCAGCAAGTCGGTCACGGTCGAAAGCATGATCCAGACGGCCGTGGAACACATGTACGCCGAATCCGAGGAAAACCGCTTCCTGGAAGTCACCTACGCCAACGGCGACAAGGAAGTCCTCTACTTCAAGGACTTCAACTCCGGCGCGATGATCGAGAACATCGTCGGCCGCGCCAAGAAAATGGCGATCAAGGACTTCCTCGACCACAACTCCAAGGGTCTCCGCGTCTCCCACCTGCTCCAGGCCTGCGTGGACGAGTTCAAGGAGAACGAGGACCTGCCCAACACCACCAACCCCGACGACTGGGCCCGGATCTCCGGAAAGAAGGGCGAACGGATCGTGTACATCCGTACCCTCATCACCGGAAAGCAGGGCGCGGACACCGGACGCTCCATCGACACGGTGGCGAACACCGGACAGTACCTGTAAAACACAGGGCGGCTGCGGGTGCCCTCACCGGGTACCCGCAGCCGACTGTTTTTCCGGCCAAAACCGGAACCGAGGCGAGCAAGGCAATGACGCAAATGATCTCCCCACCAGCGCAGAGGCGTTCTAGGCTCTTTCCTACCGCCGAGTCGCGCAGTGCGGGGACGGGCACCGCACACGCACCGGAGCGCCAGCGGTACGCGAGCGCAGCCCACGACCGAGGGCTCCGCCGGGCAAGGAGGGCCGCATGACCGTACGGCGAGTAATGGGCATCGAGACGGAGTACGGAATCTCCGTCCCCGGCCACCCCAACGCCAATGCCATGCTCACCTCGTCCCAGATCGTCAACGCCTACGCGGCGGCGATGCACCGGGCCCGCCGGGCCCGCTGGGACTTCGAGGAGGAGAACCCGCTGCGGGACGCCCGGGGCTTCGACCTCGCACGCGAGGCCGCCGACGCCAGCCAGCTCACCGACGAGGACATCGGCCTCGCCAACGTGATCCTCACCAACGGCGCACGCCTCTACGTCGACCACGCGCACCCCGAATACAGCGCCCCCGAGGTCACCAACCCCCGCGACGCCGTCCTCTGGGACAAGGCCGGCGAACGCATCATGGCCGAGGCCGCCGAACGAGCCGCCGCACTCCCCGGCGCCCAGCCCATCCACCTCTACAAGAACAACACCGACAACAAGGGCGCCTCCTACGGCACGCACGAGAACTACCTGATGAAGCGGGAAACCCCCTTCTCCGACATCGTGCGCCACCTCACCCCCTTCTTCGTCTCCCGCCAGGTCGTCACCGGCGCCGGCCGCGTCGGCATCGGCCAGGACGGCCACGAACACGGCTTCCAGCTCAGCCAGCGCGCCGACTACTTCGAGGTCGAGGTCGGCCTGGAGACCACCCTCAAGCGCCCGATCATCAACACCCGTGACGAGCCGCACGCGGACGCGGAGAAGTACCGCCGCCTGCACGTGATCATCGGCGACGCGAACCTCTCGGAGATCTCCACGTACCTGAAACTGGGTACGACGGCTCTCGTGCTCTCGATGATCGAGGACGGCTTCATCGCCGTCGACCTCGCCGTCGACCAGCCCGTACGCACCCTCCACCAGGTCTCCCACGACCCCAGCCTCAAGCGCCTCGTCACCCTCCGCAGCGGACGCACACTCACTGCCGTCCAGCTCCAGATGGAGTACTACGAGCTCTCGCGCAAATACGTGGAGGAGCGCTACGGCGCCGACGCCGACGACCAGACCAAGGACGTCCTCGCCCGCTGGGAGGACACCCTCAACCGCCTGGAACGTGACCCCATGAGCCTCTCCGGGGAACTCGACTGGGTCGCCAAGCTGGAACTCATGGAGGGCTACCGGCGCCGCGACGGCCTCGACTGGGACGCCGCCAAGCTGCACCTCCTCGACCTCCAGTACGCCGACGTACGGGCCGAGAAGGGCCTCTACAACCGCCTCGCGGCCCGCGGGCGCATGAAGCGGCTCCTGGACGAGGCCGACGTGGAGCGGGCCCGCACCAGCCCGCCCGAGGACACCCGGGCCTACTTCCGCGGCCGCTGCCTGGAGCAGTACGCCGACGACGTCGCCGCGGCCAGCTGGGACTCGGTCATCTTCGACCTCCCGGGCCGCGACAGCCTCCAGCGCGTCCCAACCCTGGAACCGCTACGCGGAACGCGAAATCACGTCAAGGCGCTCCTGGACCGCTGCCGCACCGCAGAAGACCTGGTCAGGGTCCTCTCCGGCGGCTGAACGGGCACCCGGACCGCACCGGGCGACCGGGGTCAAAACCCCGGCGCCCGGGAATCATCGAGGTGGCCCCCGTACGTTGGAGAAACTGCGGGGCCGATGTCGGACCCGGCTTGTAGGGTCTGATCATCACCGATCGGCAGGAAGCCGACCTGTCGACCCATGTCGGGCGAACTGAGCGGGGTGAAGGTTATGGCAACCAAGGACACCGGCGGCGGACAGCAGAAGGCCACGCGCACCACGGAGGAGACCGAGGAGCAGGCGGCCGAGTCGCAGGCATCGGAGGACCTCAAGGAGCGGCACGAGAAGCTGAGCGACGACGTCGACTCGGTTCTTGACGAAATTGACGATGTACTCGAGGAGAATGCCGAGGATTTCGTGCGCTCCTTCGTGCAGAAAGGTGGGGAGTAGAGGCGGATTGGCCGCTTTGCCTTCGTATTGAAGGTGACGGGGGGAGAGGGTGGCTGAGGAGCCGAACGCGAAGCAATGCCGCAAGTGCGGGCGGGACCTGCCTCTTGCGGCATTCGCTCGGGACAGGAATCGGCAGGACGGCCTCCAGGTGCACTGTCGGGAGTGCGTGGCGGAGTACAGCGCCGCGCACTACCGGCGCCGCCGGGAGGCCATCGGGCGGCCTGTGCGGGAGAAGGTGGATGTCCCTGCCGGGTACAAACTCTGCCGCAGCTGCGGAGAGGCAAAGCCGCACAGTGAGTGGCACCGGAACGCCACAGCCTCAGACGGCCTGTCCACGAGCTGCAAGGCCTGCCGTGCGGTCAAGAGCCGTGCGGATCACCTCAAGCGCAACTACAACCTCACCGAAGCCGAGCGCGACGCGATGATCGCCGCGCAGTACGGACTCTGCGCGATCTGTCTAGATGCCCCGCCCGTTCATGTGGATCACTGCCACAAGACGGGTAGGGTCCGAGGCGTACTGTGCTTCAACTGCAATTCGGCCATCGGCAAATTGAGGGACAAGCCCGACGCCGCTCGCCGTGCCGCTGCTTACCTGGAAGGAAACTTGTGGAAGCCAACACTCGTAGCACCGGGCGTCTACCGGCTGCCTTCCTGACGCCGGGCTCCTCTTCGTTCATGGACTTTCTCGCCGATCACCAGCCGGAGATGCTGCCCGGCAAGCGGCAGTTGCCGCCCACGCAGGGCGTGATCGAGGCGCCGCACGGGACGACGATCGTGGCGGTGACCTTCCCCGGCGGCGTCGTGCTCGCCGGTGACCGCCGGGCCACCATGGGCAATGTGATCGCTCAGCGGGACATCGAGAAAGTGTTCCCGACCGACGAGTACTCGGCCGTCGGCATCGCCGGCACCGCCGGTCTCGCCGTGGAGATGGTGAAGCTCTTCCAGCTGGAGCTGGAGCACTTCGAGAAGGTCGAGGGCGCCCAGCTGTCGCTGGAGGGCAAGGCGAACCGGCTGTCGACGATGATCCGGTCCAACCTCGGCATGGCCATGCAGGGGCTGGCGGTCGTGCCGCTGTTCGCCGGGTTCGACGTGGACCGGGCCAAGGGACGGATCTTCTCGTACGACGTCACGGGTGGCCGTTCCGAGGAGCACAACTTCTCGGCGACGGGCTCCGGCTCGATCTTCGCGCGCGGCGCGATGAAGAAGCTGTTCCGTGACGACCTGACCAAGGAGCAGGCGACCACACTGGTGGTGCAGGCTCTGTACGACGCGGCCGACGACGACTCGGCGACCGGTGGTCCCGATGTCGCCCGCCGGATCTACCCGATCATCACCGTGATCACCGAGGACGGGTTCCGCCGTCTCACCGACGACGAGTCCGCCGAGCTCGCCCGTGCGGTGCTGGCGCGCCGCCTGGAGGAGCCGGACGGTCCGCGCGCGGCGCTGCTCTAGCGTGCCGGCGTTCTTATCAAGGTGATCCCAGTGACTTCGACGGAACCCTAAGGAAGGGGACGGATACCGGTGTCGACGCCGTTCTATGTCTCACCTCAGCAGGCCATGGCGGACCGTGCCGAGTACGCCCGCAAGGGCATCGCGCGCGGCCGCAGCCTGGTCGTGCTCCAGTACGCCGACGGCATCGTGTTCGTCGGTGAGAACCCGTCCCGTGCGCTGCACAAGTTCAGCGAGATCTACGACCGGATCGGTTTCGCGGCCGCCGGCAAGTACAACGAGTACGAGAACCTGCGGATCGGCGGTGTGCGCTATGCCGACCTGCGTGGTTACACCTATGACCGTGACGATGTGACGGCGCGTGGTCTGGCGAACGTGTACGCGCAGACGCTGGGCACGATCTTCTCGTCGGCGGCGGAGAAGCCGTACGAGGTGGAGCTGGTCGTCGCGGAGGTGGGGGAGACTCCGGAGGGTGACCAGATCTACCGGTTGCCGCATGACGGTTCGATCGTGGACGAGCACGGTTCGGTGGCGGTCGGTGGCAGTGCCGAGCAGATCAGTACGTATCTGGATCGTGAGCACCGGGAGGGTATGACCCTTGCGGAGGCTCTGAAGCTGGCTGTGACGGCGTTGTCGCGGGAGTCGAACGGTACGCAGCGGGAGATTCCGGCGGAACGGCTTGAGGTTGCGGTGCTGGACCGCACGCGTCCGCAGCAGCGCAAGTTCAAGCGGATCGTCGGTCCGCAGTTGTCTCGGTTGCTGGAGTCGGACGGTGCGGCGACGGCTGCGGAGGCGGAGGAGGCCGAGGAGTCCGGCGGGGACGTCGAGTAGCCCTGTTTGTGCTTCACCCGCTCAGCGCCCCGCCCGGGAGTTTTCCGGGCGGGGCGCGGGCGTTTTGGGTGGTGGGTGGTCACGACGGCCGTGGGGGCGCTGTGGAGCCCCGTACGACCAGTTCCACGGGGATGTCTCCGTGTTCGGGTTCGCGGCCGTCCAGGACGGCGAGGAGGGCTTGCATGCCGCGTTCGCCGAAGAGTTCCGCGTCGAGGCGGACGGTGGTGAGTTCGGGGTCGATGGCGGTGGCGAGGGCGAGGTCGTCGAGGCCGGTGACGGAGATGTCGTCGGGGATGCGCAGGCCGTGGCGGCGGAGGGCCTTGTAGGCGCCGGCGGCGAGTTTGTCGTCGTCGCAGACGAGGGCGGTGGGGCGGGGGCCGGGGGTGGTGAGGGCGGCTTCGGTGGCGGCCTGGGCGCCTTCGATGGAGATCGGGGCGTGGATGGTGCGTACCGAGGTGCCGGGGACGTGTGCCGTGCGGGTGGCGAGTTCCCGGGCGCGTGCTTCGAAGGTCCAGGAGGCGATGTCGGCGGCCAGGTGGAGGAAGTGGCGGTGGCCGAGGCCGAGCAGGTGGTCGGTGACCTGGCGTACGCCGTCGGCGATGTCGAGGTTGACGGTGGCGGCGCCGAGGCTGCCGTCGGGGTCGCTGTCGAGCATGACGAGGGGGAGCTGGTCGCCGCGGATGGCGGTGAGGGCGTCGGCGGCCATGGAGGAGGCGATGACGCCGTCGAGGGCGGCCTGGGCGGAGGCGAAGGGGTCGCGGGCGGGGCCGATGCCTTCGGGGGAGGGGTAGAGGAGGACGCCGAAGCCGTGGGTGGAGGCGACGCGGGCGGCTCCGGTGTAGACGCCTGCGAAGAACTCGGTGGTGAGGGCGGGGACGACGAGGAGGACGGTGCGGGTGCGGCCGAGGCGGAGGTTGCGGGCGGCGAGGTTGGGGCGGTAGCCGAGGTCGCGGGCGGCTTCCCGGACGCGTTGGGCGGTGGCTTCGGAGACGCGGCCGCGCCATTTGTCGCCGAGCACGAGCGACACGGCTGCCTGGGAGACGCCGGCTGCCTGGGCGACGTCGCGGCTCGTGGGGCGCGTGCTGCTGGGTGGCACCGGGGGTGGGCTCCTTCGGCTGGACGTGTGAACAGCGCACATGGTACGTATGGGAGACGGGGTTATACGTAAAACGTGGAGGTGGGACATGGCCGCGGGGTACCTGGAGATCCTCAGGGCGAGGCACGCGGCCCGGCTGCTGACGGGGACCCTGGTGGGCCGGCTGCCGAACGCGACCGCGGCGCTCGCGATCGTGCTGTTCGTGCGGGCGGAGGGCGGCACGTACAGCCTCGCGGGGGTGCTCGCGGCGGTGTACGGCGTGGCCAACGCGGTGGGTCAGCCGGTGCTGGGGCGGCTGGTCGACCTGTGCGGGCAGCCGCGGGTCCAGTTTCCCGCGGCGCTGGCGTCGGCCGGTGCGATGGCCGTCTTCGCCTTCGCGGGTACCGGGTCGCTGCCGGTCGCGTATGCGGCCGTGGCGGCGGCCGGGCTGTTCACGCCGCCGCTGGAGGGCGGTCTGCGTGCCCTGTGGCCGAGTGTCCTCGGGCCGGGGGACCGGGTGCACACGGCGTATGCGATGGACGCGGTGGCGCAGGAAGTCATGTTCACCGTGGGGCCGTTGCTGGTGACGTTGTGCGTGTCGCTGTGGTCGGCGCAGGCGGCGTTGCTGGTGGTGAACGTGGTGGGGGTGTTCGGGGCGCTGTCGGTGGTGGTGTCGCCGCCGTCGCGGGCGTGGCGTTCGGCGCCGCGCGAGGCGCACTGGCTGGGGGCGCTGCGGTCGTCGGGGCTGGTGGCGCTGCTGGCGGCGTTCCTGTTCGTCGGGATCGCGCTGGGTTCCATCACGGTGGCGTCGGTGCCGTACGCGGACGGGCATGGCGGTGACGTGGTGTACGGCTGGATGATGGCGGCGCTGGGGCTGGGTGCGCTGCTGGGGGGCAGTGTGTACGGGGCGCGGCAGTGGGCGGGGGAGCCGGCGCGGCGACTGCGGGTCCTGGTGGCTCTTCTGGCGGTGTGTTATCTGCCGCTGATGCTGATGCCCGATGCGTTGGCCATGGTGTTGCTCACAGTGCTTGCCGGGGTGTTCCTGGCGCCGGCGATCGCGTGTGCGTTCGTGCTGGTGGACCGGCATGCGCCGAGCGGGACGGTCACCGAGGCGTTCTCCTGGCTTGTGACGACGTTCACAGTGGGGGCGTCGGTGGGAACGGGCCTGGCGGGTCCGGTGGTCGAGGCGGGCGGGGCCCTGTGGGGGTTCGCCGTGCCGGGTGCGGCGGGGGGTGTGTCGTTGCTGGTCCTGGCGGTCACGGGGCGGGTCCTCGCAGCTCCCGGTGGGGGTGCGGTGGTTGCGGCCGGTTCGGAAAATGATCCAAATCGTGCTGTCGAACCCCGTTTCAGCTCAGGGGATCGGGCGTAATGTTCAGTCATGGACCGCCGCATTTTCGGGCTGGAGAACGAGTACGGCGTCACGTGCACGTTCAGGGGACAGCGCCGCCTGTCGCCTGACGAGGTGGCGCGGTACCTCTTCCGCCGTGTCGTGTCATGGGGCCGTAGCAGCAATGTCTTTCTGCGGAACGGCGCCCGGCTCTATCTCGACGTGGGCTCACATCCGGAATACGCGACACCCGAGTGTGACAATGTGACCGAACTGGTCACCCACGACAAGGCCGGCGAGCGCATTCTCGAAGGGCTGTTGGTGGACGCCGAACGACGCCTGCATGAGGAAGGAATCGCGGGCGACGTCTACCTTTTCAAGAACAACACGGACTCGGCGGGCAACTCCTATGGTTGCCACGAGAACTATCTGGTGGCGCGGCACGGGGAGTTCTCCCGGCTCGCGGACATCCTCATTCCGTTCCTGGTGACCCGGCAGCTGCTGTGCGGCGCCGGGAAGGTGCTGCAGACGCCGCGCGGTGCGGTGTACTGCGTGAGCCAGCGGGCGGAGCACATCTGGGAGGGCGTCTCCTCGGCGACGACGCGTTCCCGGCCCATCATCAACACGCGCGACGAGCCGCACGCGGACGCGGAGCGCTACCGCCGGCTGCACGTCATCGTCGGCGACTCGAACATGTCCGAGACGACCATGCTGCTCAAGGTCGGCGCCACCGACCTGGTGCTGCGCATGATCGAGGCGGGCACGGTGATGCGGGACCTGACCCTGGAGAACCCGATCCGGGCGATCCGCGAGGTCAGCCACGACATCACGGGCCGGCGCAAGGTGCGCCTGGCCAGCGGCCGGGAGGCCTCGGCGCTCGAGGTGCAGCGGGAGTACTACGAGAAGGCCGTGGACTTCTGCGAGCGCCGCGGTATCCGCACCGGCACGGTCGAGCAGGTGCTGGAGCTGTGGGGCCGGACGCTGGACTCGATCGAGGCCGAGGACCTGGACCGGATCGGCACCGAGATCGACTGGGTGATGAAGTACCAGCTCATCGAGCGGTACCGGGCCAAGCACAACATGACCATGTCCCATCCGCGCGTGGCGCAGATAGACCTCGCCTATCACGACATTCACCGTCGTCGGGGTCTGTATTACCTGCTGGAGAAGAAGGGGCAAGCCGCGCGGATCTGCAATGACTTGAAGATCTTCGAGGGCAAGTCGGTACCGCCGCAGACGACTCGGGCGCGGTTGCGCGGTGACTTCATCCGGCGGGCCCAGGAGCAGCGCCGGGACTTCACGGTCGACTGGGTGCATCTGAAGCTCAACGACCAGGCGCAGCGCACGGTGTTGTGCAAGGACCCGTTCCGTTCGGTCGACGACCGGGTGGAGAAGCTCATCGCCGGTATGTGAGAGATCGGCACAGAACGCCACACGGGCGCCGTACGTTTTCCGTACGGCGCCCTTCTCACGTCGTAGAGTTGCGCGCACGCCATCCGCAAGATCGACCGATTACGAGGCTCTTCCGTGCGCCGACGCTCTCTTCTCCTTGCCGCTGTTCCCGCGGGACTGGTCACGCTCGCCGGGTGCGGTGACAAGTCGTCCTCCTCCAGCAAGGCGAGTGCCTCGCCGTCGGCCTCCGCCTCGGTGCCGCCGCCGAAGATCGTGGACGGGCCGCTGCCGGCGATCACGGCGGGCACGAAGTTCGACGAGAAGCCGACGGTGGCCAAGGGCAGCGGGGACCCGTCGAAGAACCTGGCGGTCAAGACGGTGATCGCGGGCAGCGGGAAGACGGTCGCGGAGAACGACTTCATCCAGGCCAACTACCTGGGGCAGATCTGGTCCTCGGCGAAGGTCTTCGACCAGTCCTACGACCGTACGCCGCTGCTGATGCAGCTCGCCGCGGGCAGCATCATCGACGGCTGGCGGTACGGGCTGGCCGGGAGGAAGGCCGGCAGCCGGGTGCTGATGGCGGTGCCGCCGACCTGGGGGTACGGCAGCGCGGGGAACTCGCAGGCGGGGATCAAGGGCACGGACACGCTGGTGTTCGTGGTGGACATCCTGAACGCGTTCAACTCGACGAGCTCCAGCACGGGCAAGGAGGTCGCGCAGAGCGACGCCGCGCTCCCGAAGATCGGCACGAACACGGACGGCAAGGCCCCCTCGATCGAGATCCCGAAGGTGGACCCGCCGAAGACGCTGGTGTCGAACTACGTGCTGGAGGGCGACGGCGCCCAGGTGCAGTCGGCGCAGACCGTCCTGTGCCAGTTCAAGGGCGAGGTCTGGGACAGCGGCAAGGTCTTCGAGCAGACGTACGAGAGCGGGCGGCTCGCCCAGTTCTCGATCGAGCAGATGCAGGGCGTCCTCAAGGGGCTGGCGCAGGGGATCACCGGCAAGAAGGTGGGCAGCCGGATCGTGGTCGTCACGCCGCCGGACCTGGCCTACGGGAACAACCCGCCGAGCGGTGGTGTGGTGAAGAAGGGTTCGACGCTGGTGTTCACGGTGGACATTCTTGCGGCGATGTAGTCGCGCGGGCGCGACCCCGGCGGGGATGAAAGACTGTCCCGGTTCCGTGTCGTACACAAGCAGGAGCCGAAGACGTGAGCATCGACAAGCCCGAGATCGACTTTCCCGAGGGCGAGGCCCCGGCCGACCTGGAGATCAAGGACATCTGGGAGGGCGAGGGCGAGGTGGCCCAGGCGGGCCAGACCGTCACCGTGCACTACGTGGGCGTCGCGTTCAGCACCGGCGAGGAGTTCGACGCCAGCTGGAACCGGGGCGCGCCGTTCCGTTTCCCGCTGGGCGGTGGCCGGGTCATCAAGGGCTGGGACAAGGGCGTGCAGGGCATGAAGGTCGGCGGCCGCCGTCAGCTGACCATCCCGGCCCACCTCGCCTACGGCGACCAGAGCCCGACGCCGGCGATCAAGCCCGGCGAGACGCTGATCTTCGTCGTGGACCTGATCGCGGTCTGATCCCGTACCCGGCCGGCGCCCCCGGGCGCCGGCCGGTCCTGGTCGGAAACCGGCTGGAAGAGGGCCCGTGCCGTGTGCGCGGGCCCTCGGCGTTTGTCAAGCCGTGTCCGTTCCGGTGCCCGTTGTCCGTACTCGCTTTTGCCGTGACACTCCGGAGCGGTACGGTCATCGGTCAGGAGCACCATAGGGAAGGCGAAGGGCGTCGATGGCCATTGCCAAGGCCGAGCGGCTGATGAACCTGGCGCTGTGCCTGCTGGGGACGCGACGGCCGCTCAGCAAGCGCGAGCTGCGGGAATCCATTGAGGCCTACCTGGAAGCCGGCAGCGACGACTCCTTCAGCCGGATGTTCGAGCGGGACAAGGACGACCTCCGCGAACTCGGACTGGTGATCGAGACCGTCGAGAACCTGGACGGCGAGGTCGGCTACCTCGCCCGCCGCGACAGCAACCGCCTGCCGCCCATCACCCTGGACGCCGAGGAGGCCGCCGCCCTCGGTCTCGCCGCCAAGGTCTGGCAGCAGGCCCGGCTCGCCGGCGCCGCCAGCGGTGCCCTGCAGAAGCTGCGCGCCGCCGGCCTCCCCGAGGACGTCGACCCGTACGAGGCCCACGGCGCCCTGGAGCCGCGGATCCCCGTCCACGAGGCCGCCTTCGAGCCGCTGATGCTGGCCTGCAGGGACCGCCGCCCGGTCGTCTTCGACTACCGCAAGGCCACCGCCGCCCACCCGGAGACCCGGAACGTGGAGCCCTGGGCCCTGGAGTGCTGGCGCGGCCACTGGTACCTGGCCGGCTGGGACCGCGACCGGGGCGCCGAGCGGGTGTTCCGGCTGTCCCGGATCACCGGGAAGGTCCGCTCCCGGGGCACGCCCTTCACCGCGCCGGTCCCGGACGTCGTCACCGTCCGCGAGACCGTGGCGAGCTGGGCCGGGGAGATCGCGGACCGCTCCGCGCTGATCCGGCTGCGGTCCGGCGCCGGCTACCCCCTTCGGGCGAAGGCCACCGCGGTGCGGGAACTCGGTGACGGGTGGGACGAGTTGGAGATTCCGTACGGGCACGGGCTGGACGCCTGGCTGGTGGAGTTCGGGCCGGACGTGGTGGTCCTGGAACCGGCCGAGCTGCGGGCGGACGTAGTGGACCGGCTGCGTGCCGTGGCCAAGGACTGATGGGGGAGCGGAGCAAGGCAGTGGCAGGCAAACCGGTCAGGCCCGTGAACGCCATCGACCAGACCCGGCGGATGCTCTCCCTGGTGACCTACCTGCGCGAGCGCCCCGGCGCCCGGATCGCGGACGTGGCGCGCGCCTTCGGCATCACCGAGGACGAGCTGGTCTCCGACCTGGACGTGCTGCCCATGTGCGGCACCAGCTTCCGGGGCGGCGACCTGCTGGACATCGACACCGACGGCGAGCGCATCTGGTGGCACAACGCCGCCGCGCTCGGCGAGGAGGCCGCCGAACCGCTCCGGCTCGCCGCCGACGAGGCGACCGCGCTGCTGGTCGCCGCCCGCGCGGTGGCCACCCTGCCCGGGCTGCGCGAGGGCGACCGGCAGGCGCTGCTGCGGGCCACCGCCAAGGTGGAGACCGCGGCCGGCGAGGCGGGCGACGCCAGCGCCCGGCTCTCGGTGACCTTCGAGTCCGAGGGCGGGGTCTTCGCCGACGTCGACCGGGCGATCGCCGAGCGCCGCCGGCTGTGGATCCGCTACTACTCACCGGCCCGCGACGAGGTCACCGAGCGCGAGATCGACCCCATCCGCCTGGTCAGCGTCGGCCACACCTACGTGGAGGCCTGGTGCCGGCGCTCCGAGGCCCGGCGTACCTTCCGCCTCGACCGGGTGGCCGAGATCAAGATCCTCGACGAGCCGTCGGCTCCCCCCGAGATCGAGCTGCGCGACCTGTCCGAGGCCCTGGTGCAGCCGGCCGCCGAGGACCCCGAGGTGGTCGTCGAGGTCGGCCCGGCCGGCCGCTGGGTCGCCGAGTACTACCCGCACGACAGCGCGGATGAGCTTCCCGACGGCGGGCTGCGTATTACCCTGCGCACCCCCGATCCGGCCTCCCTGCGCCGGCTGGCGCTCAGGCTCGGCGGCGACGGCCGGATCGTGTCACCGCCCGAGCTGGCCGACAGCGCCCGCCGGGCGGCCCGTGACGCACTGGCGGCGTACGACCACGTCGGGTACGGCGACGAGGACGATGAGGAAGGGCATGAGTGAGCCGCAGGAGCGCGCGCTCCGAAGGCGAACGACCAAGAAGGAGGGGCAGCGGCTTTGAACGAGTCTTCGGTGGTTCTGGACGAGTCTTCGGGTTCCGGCGGCGCGGGTGTCGCGCGGGAGATGACGGTCGCGGCCGCCTTCGCCGGGATGAGACGCGTCGTCCCCGTGGTGTTCAGAGCGGGCTGCCCGGACTGCCGGGGCAGTTTCGAGCTCACCGCGAGCGCCCTGCGCCTGGCCATCGGGGCCACCAGCAAGACGACGTTCTACTCGTTCACCTGCCCCGACTGCGGGGCCGCCGTCCGCAAGCCCGCGGGCGAGCGGATCGTCGAACTGCTCACCGGCGGCGGGGTCAGGACACTGCGGCTGCACCCCACCGTCTAGGCTCGGCCCCATGTTCTGGGCGATGGTCGCGGTAGCTGTGGGTTTCGTGGGTCTCGCCGTGCTCGGCGTGCTCGCCGTCCGGGTCTTCCTGGAGGCGCGCCGGCTGGGCGCGCAGGTCGCGGACTCGGCCCGGCGCATCAACCGGGCCGCGGAGGACCTGGAGCGGGCGGCCGGGAGCGCCGCCCGCACTGTGGACGCACTGTGACTCCCGCTGTGCGAGCGGTGTGAGTACTGGGCCGTAAGCGGTTTGCGTCACTTCGCCCTGTCACGGTGCCCGCTGGGAAAGGTACGCTGCTGCAGCGGCACGGAGAACGAGGCCCGTTCCGCGGACCGGGAGTACGCACGGGGATTGCCTCACGTTTACCCCTGAGCGTTACGATCGCTGAGAGCACGATCAATCGGACGCATGTCCGACGGATCGGACAGCATCCCACCCAGCCGCCTCGGTGAGAAGGTAAAGACTTATGTTCGGAAGGCTCGGCGCCCCCGAGATCATTCTCATCCTCGTCGTCGTCATCCTGCTGTTCGGCGCGAAGAAGCTTCCCGACATGGCGCGCTCGCTCGGCAAGTCCGCTCGCATCCTCAAGAGCGAGGCCAAGGCGATGAAGGAAGACGGCAACACCACCACCTCCGCCCAGGCGCCCGCTTCCGGCGAGCAGTCCCAGGCGCAGCGCACCATCCAGGCGGCCCCCGGCGACGTGACCAGCGCCCGCCCGGTCAACGAGCCGTCGGACTCCACCCAGCGCTGACGCAAGGCCGGAAGCCCCCGGCCTGCCGCACGAGATGAGGACGTGGGTTGCCAAAGTCTGCCCGCAATCAGGAGAAGGATCCCGAGGGGCGGATGCCTCTCGCGGATCACCTTCGTGAGCTCCGCAACCGGCTCGCGAAGGCGATGCTGGCCATCATCGTCATCACGGTGGTCGCCGCCTTCTTCTACAACAACATCATCGACTTTCTCACCAAGCCGATCCTCGACTCGGTCGGTTGCCACCACACCTTCTCGGAGATGAACACGACGAAGGGTGACGAGCAGTGCGCGCAGATCACCATCAACGGTCTGCTCGCGCCCTTCACCCTCGCCCTCCAGGTCTCCCTGATGGCAGGCGTGGTGTTCGCCTCGCCGGTCTGGCTGTACCAGCTGTGGGCGTTCGTCGCCCCCGGTCTGCACCGGCACGAGAAGAAGTACGCCTACGCGTTCGTCGGCACCGGCGTGCCGCTCTTCTTCGGCGGCGCCTACTTCGCGTACCGGGTCCTGCCGACCACCGCGAAGGTGCTCATCGGCTTCACCCCGCACGGGGTGAGCAACCTGCTGCCGCTCGACGACCTGCTGCAACTGGTCACCCGCATGGTGATCGTCTTCGGTCTCTCCTTCGAGCTGCCGCTGCTCCTGGTGTTCCTCAATCTCACCGGAATCATCACCGGCAGGCGCATGCTCGGCTGGTGGCGGGCGATGATCCTCGGCATCACGATCTTCGCGGCCGTGGCCACCCCGAGCACCGACCCGCTCTCCATGCTGGCGCTCGCCGGACCGATCTGGGTGCTGTACTTCGCCGCGGTCGCGTTCTCCCTCCTCAACGACCGGCGCAGGCGCCGCCGCGACGACGACGGCCTCGACGACGACGAGGCCTCCGACCTCGACCTCACCCCCGATGACATCGGCGAGATCGAGACCGTCTCCGCCAGCCGCGCGCTGCCCGAGGGCCCGGACCGGGTCAACGGATACGACGACGTGACCTGACAGGGCGACCACAGCCACGAAGAGGTGCCCGCGTCCCATGACGCGGGCACCTCTTCGTTGTCCGTTGTCCCATGTTCCGGATAATGATCGTCCTGTTGTCAGTGGGGACCGGTACGCTCGAAAGCACGATGACAGAGGACCTCTCACCGGCCGAGCGGTATGCGGCGGCCCGCAAGCGGGCCGCCGAGCAGGCCACCGCGCTCGCGTCCTTCCGCGAGATGTACGACTTCGGCCTCGACCCCTTCCAGATCGAGGCCTGCCAGGCACTCGAATCCGGAAAGGGTGTACTGGTGGCCGCCCCCACCGGCTCCGGCAAGACGATCGTGGGCGAGTTCGCCGTCCACCTCGCCCTCATGCAGGGCAAGAAGTGCTTCTACACGACACCCATCAAGGCACTGTCGAACCAGAAGTACGCCGACCTCTGCCGCCGCTACGGCGACGGCATGGTCGGCCTGCTCACCGGTGACAACAGCATCAACCCGGACGCCGCCGTGGTCGTCATGACCACCGAGGTCCTGCGGAACATGCTGTACGCGGGCTCCCAGACCCTCATCGGCCTCGGCTACGTGGTCATGGACGAGGTCCACTACCTCTCCGACCGCTTCCGCGGCGCCGTCTGGGAAGAGGTGATCATCCACCTCCCGGAGTCGGTGACCCTGGTCTCCCTGTCGGCCACCGTCTCCAACGCCGAGGAGTTCGGCGACTGGCTCGACACCGTCCGCGGCGACACCGAGGTCATCGTCTCCGAGCACCGGCCCGTCCCGCTGTTCCAGCACGTCCTCGCCGGACGCCGGATGTACGACCTGTTCGAGGAGGGCGAGGGCCACAAGAAGGCCGTCAACCCCGACCTCGCCCGGCTGGCCCGCATGGAGGCACAGCGTCCGTCGTACCAGGACCGCAGACGCGGCCGTGCCATGCGCGAGGCCGACCGGGAGCGGGAGCGCCGGCAGCGGTCCCGGGTGTGGACGCCGGGCCGCCCCGAGGTCATCGAACGGCTCGACAACGAGGGCCTGCTGCCCGCCATCACCTTCATCTTCAGCCGTGCCGCCTGCGAGGCCGCCGTCCAGCAGTGCCTGTACGCCGGCCTCAGGCTCAACGACGACGAGGCACGGGACAAGGTGCGTGCCCTCGTCGAGGAGCGCACCTCGTCGATCCCGCCGGAGGACCTGCACGTCCTCGGCTACTACGAGTGGCTGGAGGGCCTGGAACGCGGCATCGCCGCCCACCACGCCGGCATGCTCCCGACCTTCAAGGAGGTCGTCGAGGAGCTGTTCGTACGCGGCCTGGTGAAGGCCGTGTTCGCCACCGAGACCCTCGCGCTCGGCATCAACATGCCCGCCCGCTCGGTCGTGCTGGAGAAGCTCGTCAAGTGGAACGGCGAGCAGCACGCCGACATCACCCCGGGCGAGTACACCCAGCTGACCGGCCGTGCGGGCCGCCGCGGCATCGACGTCGAGGGCCACGCGGTGGTGCTCTGGCAGCGCGGCATGAGCCCCGAGCACCTCGCCGGGCTCGCCGGCACCCGCACGTATCCGCTGCGGTCCAGCTTCAAGCCGTCGTACAACATGGCGGTCAACCTGGTCGAGCAGTTCGGGCGGCACCGCTCCCGCGAGCTGCTGGAGACGTCGTTCGCCCAGTTCCAGGCCGACAAGTCGGTCGTCGGGATCTCCCGCCAGGTGCAGCGCAACGAGGAAGGGCTCGCCGGCTACAAGGAGTCCATGACCTGCCACCTCGGCGACTTCGAGGAGTACGCGCGGCTGCGGCGGGAGCTGAAGGACCGGGAGACCGAACTGGCCCGGCAGGGCATGGCCGAGCGGCGCGCCGAGGCGGCCGTCGCCCTGGAGAAGCTCAAGCCGGGCGACGTCATCCACGTGCCGACCGGGAAGTACGCCGGGCTCGCGCTGGTCCTCGACCCCGGGCTGCCCGCCGGGCGGTCCAACGGCCACCGCGGCTTCGAACAGCACGACGGGCCGCGGCCGTTGGTGCTGACGGCCGAGCGGCAGGTCAAGCGGCTCGCCTCCATCGACTTCCCGGTGCCGGTCGAGGCACTGGAGCGGATGCGGATCCCCAAGTCGTTCAACCCCCGCTCCCCGCAGTCCCGTCGGGACCTCGCCTCCGCGCTGCGCACCAAGGCCGGGCACATCCCGCCGGAGCGGGCCCGCAAGAAGCGCTCGCAGGCGGCCGACGACCGCGAGATCGCGCGGCTGCGCACCGCGATCCGGGCGCACCCCTGCCACGGCTGCAACGACCGCGAGGACCACGCCCGTTGGGCCGAGCGCTACCACCGGCTGATCCGGGACACCTCGCAGCTGGAGCGGCGCATCGAGGGGCGGACCAACACCATCGCCCGGACCTTCGACCGGATCGTGGCGCTGCTCACCGAGCTGGACTACCTGCGCGGTGACGAGGTCACCGAACACGGCAAGCGGCTGGCGCGGCTGTACGGCGAACTCGACCTGCTCGCCAGCGAATGCCTGCGGGCCGGCGTCTGGGAGGGCCTCGGCCCCGCCGAACTCGCCGCCTGCGTCTCGGCGCTGGTGTACGAGGCCCGGGTCGGCGACGACGCCATGGCGCCCAAGGTTCCCTCCGGCAACGCCAAGGCCGCGCTCGGCGAGATGGTCCGGATCTGGGGGCGCCTCGACGCCCTTGAGGAGGACTTCCGGATCAACCAGACCGAGGGCGTCGGACAGCGCGAACCGGACCTCGGCTTCGCCTGGGCCGTCTACATGTGGGCCACGGGAATGGGCCTGGACGAGGTGCTGCGGGAGGCGGAGATGCCCGCGGGTGACTTCGTCCGGTGGTGCAAGCAGGTCATCGACGTGCTGGGGCAGATCTCGGCGGCTTCTCCTGCGGAGGGCTCGACCGTCGGGAAGGCTGCGCGGAAGGCGGTTGATCTGGTGCTGCGGGGAGTGGTGGCCTACTCGTCGGTGGGGTGACCGGTGCGTCGGCGGGTGCGGGTGGGTTGTGGCTGGTCGCGCAGTTCCTCCCCCAGCCTTCGGCCGGGGGTACCCCCAGCGCCCCTGAAGGGGCGCTTGTCCTAGGCCTCTGCCAAAAAGGCTCGCCAGCCTCCGTGGTGGGTGATGTCCTCGGCGTCTGTCAGCGCGCTCGGTTCGCACAGGAAGCCGGGGACGCTGGTGCCGTCGGCCAGTTCCACGCTGCCCAATGCCATCGGGTGGGGGAGTGCGGCGAGCAGGCGGCCGAGGCCCTCGGGCGGCAGGCTCCACACCTCCGCCTCGATCGCCGCCCCGCCCTCGTCCACACGGACCAGGCCCGGCTTCGGCGGGGTCGTCGGCAGTGCGTAGAAGCGGTATGCCGGTGCCGTCGTGGTGGTGCGTTCGAGTACCGCTCCCAGTGCCAGGAGCTGCGGGTTCAGCGGCTGGCCGGTGAGATGGGCGCCCAGCACCGCGAGGCTCGCCCGCGGCTCCAGGGCGCGTGCGATCGTCGCCAGGCGGGTGTCCGTGAACGCCGGGCCGATCAGCATCACGCCGAACGGCAGGCCGTTCACCTCGCCCGCCGGTACTGCCACGGCCGCCAGGTCGAAGAGGTTCGTGGAGTTGGTGAAACGGCCCAGGCGGGCGTTGGCGCCCAGCGGGTCGGCCGCCACCTCCGCGAGGGTGGGGTGGCCCGGGGTGGTGGGGAGCAGCAGGGCGTCCGCGTCGGCGAGTTCGGCCAGGGCGCGGGTGCGCAGGTCCGCCAGGCGGTCCTGGTCGGTGAAGAGCCGGTGGGCCGGGATGTCGCGGGCCCGGGTGATGATCCCGGCGACGGTGGGGTCGAGGCCCTCGCCGCCGGACGAGATCACCTTGTCCACGAAGGCACCCACCGCCGTGTAGCGCTCGGCCACGAACGCGCCCTCGTAGAGCATCGCGGCGGCCTCGGTGAAGGGGGTCAGGTCGAGGGGGCGGATCGAGGCGCCCGCGGCCCTCAGGTGCTCCACCGCCTCCTCGTAGGCCGCCGCCCAGCCCGCGTCCAGCTCGCCGAGCTGCGCGAGCGGCGGGACCGCGATACGCCAGGGGCCCGGGGCCCGCTGGGGGAGCGGCGGGAGCGTGCGGTCCGGTGGGGCCGCCAGGTACGACAGCGCCTGCTCCGCCTCCGGGAGGGTGCGGGCGAACACCGTCACGCAGTCGATGGACGCGCAGGCCGGGACGACACCGGCCGTCGGGACCAGGCCGCGGGTCGGTTTGAGGCCGACGATGCCGTTGAAGGCGGCCGGGACCCGGCCCGAGCCCGCGGTGTCCGTGCCCAGGGCGAGGTCGACGATGCCGAGGGCCACGGCGACGGCCGAGCCGGAGCTGGAGCCGCCGCTGATCCGGGCGGGGTCGATCGCGTTGCGGACCGCGCCGTGCGGGGAGCGGGTGCCGACCAGGCCGGTCGCGAACTGGTCGAGGTTGGTGGTGCCGAGGACGAGTGCGCCGGCCGCGCGCAGCCGGGCCACCACCGGGGCGTCGGCCTCCGGTTCGTAGGCGTACGCCGGGCAGCCCGCGGTCGTGGGCAGGCCGTGCACGTCGATGTTGCCCTTGGCGGCGAACAGGCGGCCGGCGAGGGGGAGGTGCTCCCCCGCGGCCACCCGCTCGTCGACGGTGCGGGCCTCCGCCTCGGCCTCCTGCTGCGGGCGCAGGTCGATCCAGATCTCGGGGCGGTCGACCGCTTCGATGCGCGCGTACGCGGCACGGACACGGGAGACGGTGCTGGACATGTGCTTGCTCCTGTCGCTCAGTTCGCGGCCGGCGCCAGGACGAGCAGTGCCGTCCCCGCCTCCACCTGGTCGCCGGGCCGGGCCAGGATCTCCGTCACCACACCGGGCACCGGCGCGTGCACCCTGGACTCCATCTTCATCGCCTCCAGGGCGAGGAGCGGCTGGCCCGCCGTCACCTCGTCACCCGGCTGCACGTTCAACTGCCATACGGAGGCCGCGAACTCGGCCTCTATCAGCCGTCCGCCCGGCGGTACGGACACCTCGGCCGGGGCGGCGGCCGGTGCGGCCGAGGCCTCCGCCCTCGCGAACTCGCCCGCGGCTTCCCACGCGTCGCGCTCCGCGGCGAAGGCCGCCTGCTGCCGTGACCTGAACTCGGCGACGGATCCGGCGTGTTCGGCGAGGAAGGCCTGGTACGCGGAGAGCGAGAAGGTGCCCTCCTCGATGCGCGGGACGAAGCGGCCGGAGGTGATGTCGGCCCGCAGGTCGAGGAGTTCCCCGGCGGAGACCGGATACCACTTGATGCGGTCGAAGAACCGCAGCAGCCACGGCCTGCCCGGCTCGAACGCGCCGCGCTGCTGCCAGCCCGACCACACCTGGGTGGTACGGCCGACGAACTGGTAGCCGCCGGGGCCCTCCATGCCGTAGATGCACAGGTAGGCGCCGCCGATGCCCACGGAGTTCTCGGCGGTCCAGGTGCGGGCCGGGTTGTACTTCGTCGTGACCAGGCGGTGGCGGGGGTCGAGCGGGGTGGCCACCGGGGCGCCCAGGTACACATCACCCAGGCCCAGGACCAGGTACTCCGCGTCGAAGACCGTGCGGTAGACGTCGTCCACCGAGTCAAGGCCGTTGATCCGGCGGATGAACTCGATGTTCCACGGGCACCAGGGGGCGTCGTCGCGAACCCCTGCCATGTAGCGGGCGATCGCCTCGCGGGTCGCCGGGTCGTCCCAGGACAGGGGGAGGTGGACCGTGCGGGAGGGGACCACCAGTTCGTCGGTGGGCGGCAGGGCGAGGACGATCTCCTGTACCGCGTGCAGGAGTTCGGCCTGGGCGAGAAGGCGTGGGTCGGTCTGGATCTGCAGGGAGCGGATGCCCGGCGTGAGGTCGGTGACCCCGGGCAGGTCGGCCGCCGTCACCGCCTCCATCAGGGCGTGGACGCGCATCCGCAGGGCGAGGTCCAGCTGCATGGGGCCGAACTCGACCAGCAGGTTGTCGTCACCGCTGCGCCGGTAGGTCACGTCGCCGTCCCGGGCCAGGATTCCGCCGTCGACGATCTCGGGGCGCGGCGCGCCGGTCACGTCGACCGGGGTGAAGCGGACCGTGTCGCCGGGGCGGAGCTGGCCCAGCTTCCAGCGTTCGCCGCTCAGGACGGTCGCCGGGCACACGAAGCCGCCCAGGGAGGGGCCGTCGGGGCCGAGCAGGACCGGCATGTCGCCGGTGTAGTCGACGGCGCCGACCGAGTACGGGGTGTCGTGGATGTTGGAGGGGTGCAGGCCCGCCTCGCCGCCGTCGGTGCGGGCCCAGCGCGGCTTGGGGCCGACCAGGCGGACCCCGGTGCGGGCCGAGTTGAAGTGCACCTTCCACTCGGCCGCGTAGAAGTCGCGGATGTCGTCCTCGGTGAAGAACTCCGGGGCGGCATGCGGGCCTTCGACCGCCGCGAGCCGCCAGGTGGCGGTGAAGCGCGGGCGGTCGGCGACCGGCTCGCCGTCCGTCACCGCCCCGCCGTGCAGGACGTCGCCCGGGCGCAGCGCCCGGCCGCCGTGGCCGCCGAACCGGCCCAGGGTGAAGGTGCTCGCGCTGCCCAGGAAGGCGGGCACGTCCAGGCCGCCGCCGGCGAACAGGACGTAGGTGCGCAGGCCGTGCTCGGCCGGGGCGCCGATCTCCAGCAGGCCGCCCGCCGGGACCGTCACCGGCTCCCACTGGGCCACCGGGGTGCCGTCGACGGTCACCGGGGCCGGGGCGCCGGTCACGCAGACGGTGATGGGGTGGGTGAAGCGCAGGGCCGGCCCCTGGAGGGTGCATTCCAGGCCGGGCGCGCCCGCCGGGTTGCCGAGGGCGAGGTTGCCGAGGCGGAAGGAGCGGTCGTCCATCGGGCCGCTCGGGGGGACGCCGACCTGCCAGTAGCCGGTGCGGCCCGGCCAGTCCTGGACCGTGGTGAGCGTGCCGGCGGCGACGACCTCGATCCGGGGGGTGGGGTCGGCGACCGAGGCGAGGGTGGCCGTGGAGTGGGCGGCCGCGCGGAAGTCCCGGTCGGCGAGGGCCGCGCGGACCAGGCCGAGGTTGGTCTCGATGCCGTCGACACGGGTCGCGGTCAGTGCCTCGTCGAGCCGGCGCAGCGCCTCGGCGCGGTCGGGGCCGTACGCGACGACCTTCGCGAGCATCGGGTCGTACGACGTCGTCACCTCGGTGCCGGCCTCCACCCAGCCGTCGACGCGCACGCCCTCCGGGAACTCCACCTGGGTCAGCAGGCCCGCGCTGGGCCGGTGTTCGCGGGAGGGGTCCTCGGCGTAGACGCGGGCCTCGACGGCGTGGCCGCGCGGTGTGCCCGGATCGCGGACGACGTCGCTCTCGCCGCGGGCGAGGCGCAGCATCCAGGCGACCAGGTCGACGCCGTAGATCTCCTCGGTGACCGGATGTTCGACCTGGAGGCGGGTGTTGACCTCCAGGAAGTAGGCCTCCTCGCGGGCGGCGTCGTAGACGAACTCGACCGTGCCGGCCGAGCGGTAGCCGACGGAGGCGCACAGGTCGCGGGCGGCGGTGGCGAGTTGTGCGCGGACGTGCGGGGGGAGGCCGGGGGCGGGGGCCTCCTCGACCACCTTCTGGTTGCGGCGCTGCAGGGAGCAGTCCCGGTCGCCGAAGGTGACGACCCGGCCGGCGCCGTCGCCGAAGACCTGGACCTCGACATGGCGGGCGTGCTCGACGAGGCGTTCCAGGAAGACCCCGGCGGAGGAGAAGGAGGCGGCGGCGACGCGCTGGACGCGGTCCCAGGCGTCGGCCAGTTCGTCGGCCGACCGACATGCCGACATACCGATTCCGCCGCCACCGCCGGTGGCCTTGAGCATGACGGGGTAGCCGATCGCGGACGCCTCGCGGAGGGCCTCGGACAGGTCGGCCAGCAGCCCGGTGCCCGGTGCCAGCGGCACCCCGGCCGCCTCGGCCGCCGCCCGTGCGGTGTGCTTGGCGCCGAACAGCTCCAGCTGCTCCGGTGTCGGACCGACGAAGACGATCCCCGCCTCCTCGCAGCGCCGGGCGAAGGCGGCGTCCTCGGAGAGGAAGCCGTATCCGGGGTGGATCGCGCCCGCGCCGGTGTCCTTGGCGGCCTTCAGGACCAGGTCGGCGTCGAGGTAGGACTCCTTCGCCGGGGCCGGGCCGAGCCGGACCGCCTCGTCGGCCAGGCGCACGTGCGGGGCCGAGCGGTCGGGGTCGGAGTACACGGCGACCGTGCGCAGGCCCAGTTCGCGGGCGGTGCGGATGATGCGGACGGCGATCTCGCCACGGTTGGCGACGAGGAGCTTGTCGAAGGAGGTCATGCCGCGGCCCCGGTGCGGTCCGCGGCCCCGGTGATCGTCATCTGCACGGCCGTCGGGTCGAAGCCGTTGCAGGGGTTGTTGATCTGGGGGCAGTTGGAGACCAGGACGAGGACGTCCCGTTCGGCGCGCAGGGACAGCTTCCGGCCGGGGGCCGAGAGGCCGTCGACGATGCCGAGGGTGCCGTCCTTCTCGACCGGCACGTTCATGTACCAGTTGATGTTGGAGACCAGGTCGCGCTTGCCGAGGCCGTGCCGGGCGCCCTCGGCGAGGAAGTTGTCCACGCAGGCGTGCTGCGACCAGGTGTGGTGGCCGTAGCGCAGGGTGTTGGACTCCTTGGAGCAGGCGCCGCCGACCGTGTCGTGCCGGCCGACCTCGTCCTCGGTCACGGTCATCAGCGGGGTGTGCTCGTTGGAGAGGAGGACGCTGCCGGTGGTGAGGAAGATGTTGCCCTGGGCGTGGACGGTGTCGGGGGCGCTGTAGCGGACGGCTGTGTCGTGGGCGTCGTAGACGAGGAAGTCGACGGCCTGGTTGCCGTGCAGGTCGGTGATGGTGAGGGTGTCGCCCGCGCGGATCACGGCGGACCAGGCGGCGCGGGCCTGGACGACGGCGGTCTGCGTGCTCGTGCTCATGCGAGCCCCCTCGCGGCGAGGAATTCACGGGTGTTGAGGAAGGCGCGGCGGCCTTCGGGGGTCGCGTCCCAGAGCGGGTCGCCGGGCGACGTGGCGGCGGCGCGCCAGGCCAGCACCTCCAGGGGGGTGCTGACGTAGTCGGGGCGCGGGTCGGCCGGGTGCGGGACGTTGGCGATCAGCACGGTCACGTCCTGCTCGGCGCGGAGCGTCACGCTGCCGCCGGGGCCGGCCGAGCCGGTGAAGTCCAGCGTGCCGTCGTCGCCCACCGCCACGCCCTGGAAGAACGACAGGGACGGCGGCAGGTCGCGCGGTTCCAGGCCGTTCTTGGCGGCCGCCAGCTTGAACAGCTCGCGTCCGGCGGGGGAGGGCGACTGCGGGGTGCCGTCCCCGTACCGCTCGGTGTTGCGGACCAGGGTGGAGGTGCCGCACAGGGCGTCATGGCGGCCGGAGGTGTCGGCGACGACGGAAGCGAGGACCCGGCCCTGGTCGGAGAGGAGCAGTACGCCCTCGCCGAGGTAGGCGTTCCACTGGACCTTGACGGTGTCGGCGACGTTCAGCCGCTCCCAGGGGCGGCCGTCGGCGTACAGCAGGAGGTGGGCGCAGGCGTCGCCGGTGAGGTCGGTCAGGCGCAGTTCGGTGCCGCGGGCCAGGACGCGGTGCGTGTAGTTGCCGCCGGCCACCGTCTCGGCCCACACCAGGTGGCCCGCCTCGCAGGGCGGGTCGGGCCAGTCGGCGGCCGGTACCACGGGCATGGCCTCGGCGCGGGTGCCCTCCTGGGCGCGGGCGTGCGCCCGGGCTCCGTACGTGGTCGCTGTCGCCATCGCTGACCTCCGGCTCCTTGGTCTGGGGTGGGGCCCGGACGGGCCCCGGGACATTTCTGTCGCCCGACAGAAATTAGGGGTGGGCCGGGTCGGCGGCGTTGCCGCGGTGTTCCGGCCCGGTTACCGAGGGCTCACCGGGGGGCGGTGGCCCGGAGGGCGGGGCGTCGGCGTGATCGCCGTGCGACGTCGTGTGCGAGGATCGAACGCATGGGGACGAGCAGTGGCCGCCGGGTCGGCCGGCCGCGGGCCGCGCAGCGGCCGGACAGCGGCCTGGAGCCGCGGGCCGAACTGCTCGCGGCCGCGGCCGAGTTGTTCACCACCCACGGCTACGCGGCCACCACCACCCGGGCCGTCGCCGAGCGCGCGGGCATGCGGCAGGCGTCGATGTACCACTACGTCTCCGGCAAGGAGGAGCTGCTCGCCGAACTCCTCGAGTCCACCGTCACGCCGTCGCTGGCCTGTGCGCGCGAGCTGCTCGCGGACCACGCGACCCCGGCCGAGGAGCGGCTGCGGGTCCTGTGCCGGGCCGACGTGGAGCTGCTGTGCGCCGGGCCGCACAATCTCGGCGCGCTCTACCTGCTGCCCGAGGTGCGCGCCGAGCGGTTCGCCGGATTCCATGCGGTACGCGCCGAACTCAAGGACGCCTACCGGCAGTTGATCGCCGCCACGGCGGCCGGTGGGGCGCTGGCCAAGGGTGAGCTGGAGCTGCGGACCGATCTCGTCTTCGGGCTGATCGAGGGCGTCATCCTCGTCCACCGCTCCGAACCCGAGCGCCCCGCCCGCGAGTTCGCCCGCGCCACGGCCGAGGCCGCGCTGCGGATCGTAGGGGTCTGAAGGGTCTGAGGGGACTCGCGGGGAGCGCCGGAGGTTTCGCTCCGGAGGCGCCCTTCACCCGTCACGGTGAGTGGCCACCGTACGCCCGTACGCCGTGACGGGCCGTGTTCGAATGAATGCCCTCCGTGCAAAACGACCGAGGGTACTCCAGTCCTTTGGGTGTTTTCAGGTGCTTGCCGAATATGACACGGCGTTGATCCGGTCGGACTAAGCTCGCCCGCGGCGCACCGAGTTGAGGTGAATTCGTGCGTCTGTTCCCAAACATACGGAAGATCCAGACTGCTCCATGAACCTTCCCCCCACGAGCTCCCCCGACACCCAGCCGATTCGTCTCAGAAGGCATACATGGTGAGTGTGCAATCGCCTCCCGATGGCCGTGAACTTTCCCTGGCGCGCGTGCTGTTGCTGCCCGCCATACTGATGGCCGCGGCGACCGCCGCCGCCGTCGTCCTGGTGGCGGGGTCCGCCCGGATCGCCGTCGGCGTGTGCGGGGCCGTCGGCATGCTGCTGGTGCTCGCGACGGCGGCGGAAGCGGTACGCCGCGGCCGTAGGCTCCGGGACGCCCGGGCCGAGCACAACCGTCACAGTGCGTATCTGGAACGGCGCCTCACCGCGAGCGACGAGGAGATCGAGCACCTCGGCCGGGAGGTCTTCCCGACCGCGCTCTACCGGCTGAAGGCCGGCGAGTCACCCAAAGAGGTGGTCCGCCAGCTCTTCGACGTCGACCCGCGGATGCGCCACGCCCCCGAGTCGCAGCGCCGGCTGATCCGCATCATGCTCGACATCGTCGACGAGGAGGACCTCCAGCGCGACTCCCTGGAGCGCTCGTTCGTCAGCGTCGCCCGCCGCGTCCAGGCCATCGTCCACCAGCAGGCCCACGAACTGCGGGAGATGGAGGAGGACCACGGCCGCAACCCCGAGGTCTTCGACGACCTGCTGCGCATCGACCACGGCACCGCGCTGATCGGACGCCTCGCCGACTCGGTCTCCGTGCTCGGCGGCGGCCGCCCGGGCCGCCAGTGGCCCAACCCCGTCGCCCTCTACAGCGTGCTGCGCGGCGCCATGTCCCGGATCCTGGAGTACCGGCGCATCGAGCTGCACTCCATCTGCCAGGTCAACATCAAGGGCACCTCCGTCGAGCCGGTCATCCACGCGGCCGCCGAACTCCTCGACAACGCCACCCGCTACTCGCCGCCCTCCACCAAGGTGCACGTCACCGCCGTCGAGGTGCAGTCCGGCGTGTGCATCGAGATCGAGGACGCCGGCGTCACCCTCAACGAGGAGGCCCGCGACCGCCTGGAGAGCCTGCTGGAGAAGGCCAAGCAGGGCAAGGACATCCAGGTCCTCGGCGAGAACCCGCGCCTCGGCCTCTCGGTCGTGGGCCGCCTGTGCAAGACGTACAACATGGACGTCTCGCTGCGCGCCTCCGCGTACGGCGGTGTCCGGGCCGTGCTCATCGTGCCCAGCGACATGATGACCACCGACCCCGCCCCCGGCATCGCCCACGGCATCGGCGCCACCGGCATCCCCAAGCCCGAGCTGGGCGCCCTCGAAGGCCCCAAGCGCCCGCCCAAGCGGCGCCGGCCCACCAGCCCCCGCATCCCCGCCGGGATCTCCATGGAGGACGACGTCCCCGAGGTCACCGAATGGACGGCGGGCGGGCTGCCGCAGCGGCGCAGCCGGATGAAGACGCCGCTCAGCCAGCGGATCGCCGAGCAGGCCGCCATCGAGCGCGCCGAACGCGAGGGCAACCCGACCATCTGGTCGCAGCACAAGGAGCCCGACCCCGAACCGGAGCCGGAGCGCCGCGAGCCCGGCCTCTGGGTCGAGGCCTTCTGGGAGGGGCTCAAGAAGAACAACCCGGGTGTCCACCCCACCGACTTCACCCGGAACCCCACCAAGTACCTGCACCTGATCAACGACCCGGCCGGCACCGAGGCCGACGACGAGGGGGACCTCAAGTGATCCAGCAGCGCGGCAACTTCGACTGGATGCTCAAGCAACTCGCCGACGGCGTACCGGGCGTCGAGATGATCGTCGTGCTCTCCGCCGACGGCCTGCGCATCGCCCGGCACGGCGGCGACCCCGACGCCGCCGACCGGCTCGCCGCGGCCTGCGCGGGCGTGCAGAGCCTGGCCAGTGCCGTCGCCCAGGAACTCCCCATCAGCAACGGCGACATGAACCTCGTCCTGATCGAGATCGACAGAGGCTACTTCTACCTGATGTCCGCCGGCGCCAACGCCTACCTCGCCGTGCTCGCCGACGTCACCTGCGAACCGGGCCGGATGAGCGAGATGATGCGCGACCTCGTCGTCCGCATCGGCGCCCACCTCACCAGTCCGCCCCGGCGGAACGGGCAGACCGTATGACTCCTCCGCAACGCAAACGGCGCCGGCCCAGGCCGGAACTCGCTCCACCCCCGGCCCCGTCCACGCCGCCGGCCCCCGAGAACGGCGGCGAGGACGAGGACAACAAGAACCCCGAACGGCTCTACGTCATCAGCGGCGCCGACGGTGCCCGGGCCGAACTCGACCTGGTCACCTTAATCGTGGCGCGCGCCGCCGCACCGCCCTCCGTCACCCCGGAGCAGGCGGCGCTGCTCCGGCTCTGTCTCGCCCCGCTGTCCGTGGCCGAGCTCTCGGCCTACCTCAACCTGCCGTTCAGCGCGATGACGGCACTGATCACCGAGCTGATCACGGCCGAACTGGTGCAGGCGCGCGCCCCCATCGTCCGCCAGGCGCTCCCCGACCGTTCACTTCTCGAAGCGGTGATGCATGGACTTCAAAAGCTCTGACACGATCCCCGGCCCCCGCACCGAGGACCATCTCCCGCACACCGCCCAGGCCGCGGTGAAGATCGTGATCGTGGGCGGCTTCGGGGTCGGCAAGACCACCATGGTCGGCTCCGTCAGCGAGATCCGACCGCTGACCACCGAGGAGACCATGACCCAGGCCGGCATCGGGGTCGACGACAACTACGGCTCCGACTCCAAGACCGCCACCACCGTGGCCATGGACTTCGGCCGCATCAGCATCACCGACCAGCTGGTCCTCTACCTCTTCGGCACCCCCGGCCAGGAACGCTTCTGGTTCCTGTGGAACGGCCTGTTCGAAGGCGCCCTCGGTGCGGTCGTCCTCATCGACACCCGGCGCCTGGAGGTCAGCTTCGACGTGATGGGACGCCTGGAGGAGCGCGGGGTGCCGTTCGTCGTCGCCGTCAACTCCTTCCCGGACGCGCCCCGTTACCCCGTCGAGGAACTGCGCACCGCGCTGGACCTGCCACCCGACGTCCCCATCATCGAGTGCGACGCCCGCCGCCGGGCCTCCAGCCGCGACGTCCTGATGACGCTGATGCGCTTCCTGCACTCGCTCGCCATGTCCGGCGCGCTCACCTGACACCTCGTCCGGACCTCTCCGGACTGTCGTAAGAATCTTTCGGATCTCTTCGGAGCGATCACTGTGACGCCTGAATCCCCCTTCCCGGCCGGCGCCAGCACGGACCCGGTCCCGCCGCCCGGCTGCCCGGCGCACGACCGCGGCCCCGGCGGACTCCACCGGCTCTACGGCGCCGACGCGGACCACCTGGGCGAGCTCTACGAGAAGCTGCGCGAGGACCACGGCTCCGTGGCGCCCGTCCTGCTCCACGACGACGTGCCGATCTGGGTGGTCCTCGGCCTCACCGAGAACCTCCAGATGGTCCGCACCCCCGCCGTCTTCACCCGGGACAGCCGCATCTGGACCCCGCTGCGCGAGGGCATGGTCAAGCCCGACCACCCCCTCATGCCGCACATCGCCTGGCAGCCCATCTGCTCGCACGCCGAGGGCGACGAGCACCTGCGGCTGCGCGCGGCGGTCCAGGGCGCCATGACCACCATCGACCACCGCAGCATCCGCCGCCTCATCGGCCGCTACACCCAGCTGCTGGTCAACGAGTTCTGCGAGAAGGGCCGCGCCGACCTGGTCTCCCAGTACTCCGAGCACCTGCCGATGGCCGTCATGTGCGAACTGCTCGGCATGCCCGAGGAGTACAACGAGCGGATCGTGGAGGCCACCCGGGACGCGCTCAAGGGCACCGAGACCGCGATCGCCAGCAACGAGTACGTCATGGGCTGCCTGACCCGGCTCACCGCCCGCCGCCGGGCCCGCCCCGAGGACGACTTCACCAGCCACCTCGTCAACCACCCGGCCGGGCTCAACGACGACGAGGTCGCCCAGCACCTGCGGGTCGTCCTCTACGCCGCCTACGAGACCACCGCCAACCTCCTCGCCAACGCCCTGCGCATGGTCCTCACCGAGCCCGGCTTCCGCGCCCAGCTCAACGGCGGCCAGATGACCGTGCCCGAGGCGATCGAGCAGTCCCTGTGGGACGAGCCGCCGTTCAGCACCGTCTTCGCCTACTTCGCCAAGCAGGACACGGAACTCGGCGGCCAGCGCATCCGCAAGGGCGACGGACTGCTCTACGCGCCCGCGCCGGGCAACGTCGACCCGCGCGTCCGCCCGGACCTGGGCGCCAACATGCAGGGCAACCGCTCCCACCTCGCCTTCGGCGGCGGCCCGCACGAATGCCCCGGCCAGGACATCGGCCGCGCCATCGCCGACGTCGGGGTCGACCAGCTGCTCACCCGGCTCTCCGACATCCAGCTCGACTGCGACGAGGAGGAGCTGCGCTGGCGCGCCTCCATCGCCTCCCGGCACCTGGTGGAACTGCCGGTGCGCTTCGACCCCAAGCCGAAGCAGGACGTCACCCTCATGCCGAGCCCGGCCCTCGTCCCCCCGCAGCGCACCGACTGGCAGGTCGGCGTCCCCCGCCCGGTGGCACCGGAACCGGTCCCCGCCCCCGCCCCCGTGCCCCTGCCGACGGCGCCGGTGGCCGCGGCCGCCTCCGAACCGGCCAGGCCGCGCGGCATCTGGCCCCGGCTGCGCCGCTGGTGGCTGGGCCGTTAGCGGACCTGACCACCGGCCCACGCCGGGTACGAGTCCCAGGCCTGCAGCGTCCGGCCGCTGCACAGCCGGTGCTCCACCCCCGTGACCGGATCGGTGAACTCCAGCCGCCGCGCCAGCAGTTGCAGCGGACGCCGGAAGTCACCGTCCGGCACGGGGCCGGCCACCTCGGGATACAGCGGATCCCCGAGAATCGGCACGCCCAACGCGTTCATGTGCACGCGCAGTTGATGGGTCTGCCCGGTGTGCGGGGTGAGCCGGTACCGGCCCAGGTCCCCGCTGCGTCCGACCAGTTCGACGACGGTCTCCGCATTGGGCTCCCCCTCGATCTCGCGGGCCGCCAGCACCCCGCGCTCCTTGAGGATCCGGCTGCGCACGGTCCGGGAAACGGCGAGCGAAGGGTCGTACGGCGCGATCGCCTCGTACTCCTTGCGTACCCGCCGCTCGCTGAACAGCCTCTGGTACGCGCCCCGCTCCGCGGGCCGCACGGTGAACAGCACGAGCCCGGCCGTGAGCCGGTCCAGCCGGTGCGCGGCCCCGAGCGCGGGGATCCCCAGCTCCCGCCGCAGCCGGGCGAGGGCGGTCTCGGTGACGTGGCTGCCGCGCGGGGTGGTGGCGAGGAAGTGCGGCTTGTCGGCGACGACGAGGTGGTCGTCGCGGTGGACGACTTCGAGGGGGAAGGGGACCGGGACCTCGGCGGGCAGGTCGCGGTGGAAGAAGAGGTAGCGGCCGGGGGAGTAGGGCGCGCGGGCGGCGACGGGGTGTCCGTCGGCGTCCACGACGAGCCCCGAGTCCAGCATCTGCTCGACAACGCCGGGTCCGGCTCCGGAGAGCCGCGCGATCAGGTAGTCGCCGACCGTGGCCCAACCGTCCGAGAAGGGCAACCGGATCCGCACGGGGTCCACCCCATGGCGCTGGGGGAGGGGGGAAGGCGGTACGGAGGTCTTACGTCTCATTTGCAGCCAAGGGTACGGGGACGCGCCCCGTGAGGGGCGCGGGGCTGTATCGCCATGCGGCTCCGCCGCGTGGGCGCGACCAGCCCCCACCCACCCACCCGCACCCGACCGACTACGCCACAGCCTCCGGCACAGCGACCGCACTTCGGGACTCCGCCCGGGTGAGCCGCCAGACCGCACCCCCCACCACCGTCACCGTCAGGAACAACACGGTGAACCACCGGAAGTACCAGTGGCCCCCCGCCGGGTCGTACACCGCCCCCCGAGGCCACGCCAGATTCACGGTCATCACCAGCCCGTACAGCAGCGCGACCACGTTGACCGGCACTCCCCACCGCCCCAGCGAGAACAGCGGCGCCCCGGTCTCGTCCGTCCCCTCCACCCGGAACTCGCCCCGCAGCCGCCGCACCAGCAGCGGCCCGGTCACCATCGCGTAGGCGAGGTACAGCATCACGATGCAGGTGGTCCCGATCGCCAGGAACGCGTCCGGCGAGGCGAAGTTGAGCAGCAGCAGTACGGCGGCCAGCACCCCCACCACCACGGCCGGCGCCCCCGGCATCCCAGTACGCGGGTTCACCCGCGCCAGCCGCTCGGCGAACGGCAGCTGCCCGTCCCGGGCCATCGAGAACAGCATTCGCGAGGCCGCGGTCTGGATCGCCAGCGTCGCCACCGCGATCGCCACCACCACGTCGGCCAGCAGTACCCGGCCCACCCCGTCGCCGAGGCTGCTGGTCAGGACGTAGCTCAGCCCGTCGACCCCCAGGTGCCCGTCGGTCAGGCTGGGCGCGGCCAGCAGACCGCCCAGGATGACCAGGCCGCCGAGCAGGCCCGCGGCGGACAGCGCCGTGAGGATCGTGCGCGGCGCCGTACGCCGCGGGTGGTGCGTCTCCTCGCTCATCTCGCCCGCGCTGTCGAAGCCGATCATCACGTACGCGGCCGTGAACGAGCCGACCAGGAGAGCGCCCAGCAGACCGCCCTCGGCGGCCGTGCCGGTGTGGAACGTGATGCCGGGGGAGCGCTTGGAGTGGGTGAGCAGCAGCACGATGATCAGCACCGCGCCGATGATCTCGGCGGTCACCCCGACCCGGTTGACCACGGACATCACCCGGTTGTCCATGATGTTCACGACGGTGGTCAGCACCAGCAGGACGACGCCCAGCACGGCCGCGTTGGCGGTCCCGTCGGCCGAGGTCACGGCGGTGTCCGTGCCGATCAGCTGGAAGCCGGACCACAGCGCGGGCAGCACCATCTGCAGCGCGAGCGCGGCCGCCGCGACCACCACGATCTGCCCGATCACCATGATCCAGCCGGCGAACCAGCCGAAGGTCGGGTTCGACAGGCGTGAGGACCACTGGTAGATGGCGCCGGAGATCGGGTAGCGGCCGGCCAGTTCGGCGAAGCACGCGGCCACCAGCAACTGGCCGATGAGGACGGCCGGCCAGGCCCAGAAGAAGACCGGGCCGCCGAACGCGTACCCGAAGGCGAAGAACTGGAAGACGGTCGTCAGTACGGAGATGAAGGAGAACCCGGCGGCGAACGAGGCGTACCGGCCGAGGCTGCGGTGCAGCTCCTGGCGGTAGCCGAACTCCTCCAGGGAGCGGTCGTCGGACTCCTTCAGGGAGTGGTCGTCGATGGTCGTCACGGCGGTACCTGCCTGTCAGGGCGGATTTCCTGTCGGGCGACAGAAATTAGGGACGCGCTGTTTCGAGGGCGTCACGCCGGCGTGTCCGGGGCGGGCCCAAGTCCTCACGCCCTTGCGTGACCGCTCCAGACGCGATACATCGTGTGTATTGACGGGCGTGGAGCGGACGCGATATGTTCGGCGACGGATATTCGGAAGCGAGGTGGTCGGCATGGCGGTGAAGCGCCGCAAGCTCAGCAATCCTCTGGCGCTCGTCGTGCTGACGACCCTCCTCCAGGCGCCGATGCACCCGTACGAGATCGCCCAGACCATGCGCCGCCAGGGCAAGGACACCAGCACCCGGATCAACTACGGCTCGCTCTACACGGTCATGCAGAACCTGGAGAAGCACGGCTTCGTCGAGGTGGCCGACGTGGAGCGGCAGGGCAACCGTCCGGAGCGCACGGTCTACGGCATCACCGACGCCGGGCGCGAGGAGACGGTCCACTGGCTGTCCGACCTGCTGGCCGTCCCGGTCAAGGAGTACCCGATCTTCGAGACGGCGCTCTCCCTGCTGGGCGCCCTGCCGCCGGACGAGGTCGAGCGCCTGCTGGAGGAGCGGCTGGGGTCCCTGGAGGTCGAGGTCGCCGGGGGCCGGGCCGTGCTGGAGAAGCTGCACGAGACACTGCCCCGGCTGTTCGTCGTCGAGGTCGAGTACCACCTGCACATGCTGGAGGCGCAGACCGACTGGGTCCGCGGCTTCGTGCGGGAGATCAAGGACGGTTCGCTGCCCGGCGTCGAGAGCTGGCGCCGGTTCCACGAGACCGGCGAGTTCCCGCCGGAGTTCACGGAGGCGGACCAGCAGTAGAAACAGACCCCGGCGGAGCTGTTGCAGCAGCCCCGCCAGGGTCTCGAACCCCGAGCTGAACCCGCCGAGAGGCAGATCCGGGCGATCGAGGTGCGGCACACCCAGGATAGCCCGGCGCTCCTTCCGCGGATCAGCTGTCATCCGCTCATTCAGGAGAGCCCTGTCATGAACACCCGTGCGCCCGCAGTGCAGGCGCGCCAGCTGATCAAGACCTATCCCGGCGACGTCACCGCGCTGAACGGCATGGACGTCACCGTCGAACCCGGCACCGTCTTCGGGCTCCTCGGGCCCAACGGCGCCGGCAAGTCCACCACCGTCAAGATCCTCACCACCCTGGCCCGCCCCGACTCGGGCACCGCCACCGTGGCCGGCCACGACGTGCTGCGCCGGCCCGACCGGGTGCGCCGCGCGATCGGCGTGGTCGCCCAGAACTCCGGCGCCGACCCGGTCGCCACCGGCCGGGAGAACCTCCAGCTCCAGGGCAGGCTCTACGGCCTGCGCGGGGCCGGGCTCGACCGCCGGGTCGACGAACTGCTGGACCGCTTCACCCTCACCGACGCCGCCGGCCGGCAGGTCAAGGGGTACTCCGGCGGGATGCGGCGCCGACTCGACGTGGCGCTCGGCCTGGTCCACCGTCCCGAGGTGCTCTTCCTCGACGAGCCCACCACCGGCCTCGACCCCGAGGCCCGCACCGCGATGTGGGACGAGATCGGCCGGCTGGCCGGCCAGGAGGGCCTGACCATCCTGCTCACCACGCACTACCTGGAGGAGGCCGACCGGCTCGCCGAGCGGATCGCGATCGTCGACCGCGGCCGGGTCGTCGTCGAGGGCACCCCGGACTCCCTCAAGGGCGAACTGCGCGGCGACGCCGTCCACGTGGAGCTGCGCGAGGCGCCCGGGGAAGCCGGCCGCACCCTGCTCACGGGCGCGCTGACCGGGCTGCCGGGCGTGCACGAGGCACTGTTCGACGGGCGCCGGATCAGCGCCCGCGCCGACGACGGGGCCGCCGCGATGCCGGCGCTGCTGGCCGCCCTGGAGCGGGCCGGGGTGACCGTGGTCGCCGCGACCGTCGCCCGGCCCTCCCTCGACGACGTCTACCTGCGCTACGCCGGCCGCCGTTACGCGGAGGCCGACGCCACCGGCACCGGTTCCCTCGCCCTGGCCGGAGGTGCGCGATGAGCAACGCCGTCTCCCAGACCTGGTACATGACCCAGCGTCAGCTGGTGGTGTTCGCCCGGCAGCCGGCGTTCGCCGTCATCACCCTGATCCAGCCGGTGATCTGGCTGTTCCTGTTCGGCAACCTCTTCAGGAAGGTCGTCGAGCTGGGCGGCTTCGGCACCACCTCCTACCTCGACTACCTGGTGCCGGGCGTGGTCGTGATGAGCGCCCTCAGCTCCAACATGTGGGCGGGCATGGGCACCCTGGAGGAGATCCAGCGCGGCACCCTCAACCGCTTCCTGACCACACCGGTCAGCAGGGCAGCCCTGATGAACGGCAACGTGGTGAACAACGGCCTGGTCACCGCGGGCCAGTCGCTGATCATCGTGCTGCTCGGCCTGCTGGGCGGCGCCGACTACCCGGGCGGGATCGGCGGCGTGGCGGTCCTGCTGGTCTCCGCGGTCCTGCTCGGCACGGTCTTCGGCGCGCTCTCCAACGCGCTCGGCATGCTGGTGCGGGAGCGGGAGTCGATCATCGGGATCAACACCTTCCTGCTGCTCCCGCTGACCTTCCTCTCCAGCGCCTTCATGGCGCCGTCCCAGATGCCCGGCTGGATGCGGCACATCGCCGACTTCAACCCGCTCAACTGGGCGATGGTGGCGAGCCGTTCGGCGCTGTCGGCGGACCCCGACTGGGGAGCGGTGCTCGGCCGCGGCGGGGCGCTGCTGGCGCTGGCGGTGGCGGCCGTGTGGCTGTCGATCAGGACCTTCAGGTCGTACCAGCGGTCGGTGTGACCGGCACGTCGTACCGGCGGCCGGGGTGACGGTCACGTCGTACCGGCGGTCGGTGTGACGGACACGTCGTACCGGCGGTCGGTGTGACCGGCGAGAAGGGCGGCGGCACCTGTTCGTGAGGTGCCGCCGGTCCGCGGTGCGGGCGTCCGTTCAGGCCGCGGCCGCGCCGCCCTCCTGCTCCGCCTCGATCCGGGCGTTCCAGTCGCGCTTGGACGCCTGCCAGCCGTCCTCGTTGTGCCCCAGGCGCCAGTAGCCGGAGATCGACAGGTCCTCGCGCGGGACCTGGCACTCGACGCGCAGCAGCGCCCGCAGCTCCTTCACGAAGCTCGCCTCGCCGTGCACGAAGGCGTGCACCCGGCCCTCCGGGAACTCCAGTGCCCGTACGGCGGCGACCAGGGCCTCGCCGACCGGCCGTTCGCCCCGGTGCAGCCAGGCGACCTCCACATCGGAGTCGATCTTCTGCTCCTCCGCGGGCCCGGAGACCTCGACGAACGCGAACGCCTTCGCCCCGGCAGGCAGGGACTCCAGGGCGCGGGCGATCGCGGGCAGCGCGCTCTCGTCACCGGCGAGCAGATGCCAGTCCGCGCCCGTGTCGGGGGCGTAGGCGCCGCCGGGACCCATGAAACGCACGGTCTCGCCGGGCTGGACCCGGCAGGCCCACGGCCCGGCCAGGCCCTCGTCGCCGTGCACCACGAAGTCCAGGGTCAGCTCCCGGTGCTCGGGATTCCAGGAGCGCACGGTGTAGGTCCGGGTCACCGGCCAGTGCTCGCGGGGGAACTCGGCCCGGATCCGCTCCAGGTCGAAGGGCTCCGGATAGCTGACGCCCGCCGGCCCGAAGAGGAGTTTCACGTAATGATCGGTGCAGGTGTCCGCGGCGAAACCGGCCAGCCCGTCACCGCCGAGGACGACCCGCTGCATGTGCGGGCTCAGCCGTTCGGTGCGCACCACCTGAGCGGAATGGGGCTTACGCGGCTTACGTCCCGGGCGCTCTGCCATGACCGGCCTCCCTGCTCAATGGTTAGGTTAACCTAAGTTAGCACCTGGTTCGCGGTCGGCACCTCTTTCAAGAACACTCGGGGCGCGGGTTTTGCCGGAAGAATTCCTTCGGGTGTCAGGCCTCCAGCGTCGCCAGCAGGCGGTTCAGCGAGCCGCCCAGACCCCAGCGGGCGGCCAGGGCGTCCAGCCGCGCGGGATCGCGGGGGGCCTTCGGCAGTGCCGTGTCGACGTCCGGCAGCGGGACGTCACCGGCCACCCGGACCACCTTCGGCGCCACGGCGACATACGGCCGGGCCTCGTCCAGCCGCTTGCGCTGCGACGGCGTGAGCTTCGCCTTCGGATCGTCGACCGCGGCCATGATCCCGGCCAGGTCGCCGAACTCGGCGAGGAGCTTCGCGGCCGTCTTCTCCCCGATGCCCGGCACCCCCGGCAGGCCGTCGCTCGGGTCGCCGCGCAGCAGCGCCAGGTCGGCGTACCCGCCGCCGTCCACCCCGTACTTCTCGCGCAGCCACGCCTCGTCCGTCATCTGCAGCGTGCCGACACCCTTGAGCGGGTACAGCACGCGGACCCCGCGCCCGTCGTCCACCAGCTGGTAGAGGTCGCGGTCGCCGGTGACGATGTCCACCGGGCCCGCGGCGCGCGCGGTGAAGGTGCCGATCACGTCGTCGGCCTCGTACCCGGTGACACCGACCCGCGCGATGCCGAGCGCGTCCAGCACCTCCTCGATGACCGGTACCTGCGGGGAGAGGGTGTCCGGCACCTCCTCCCGGTCCGGTCCCGTCGCGCGCTCCTCGGCGACCCGGTGCGCCTTGTAGGAGGGGATGAGATCGACCCGCCACTGCGGTCGCCAGTCGGCGTCCATACAGGCCACCAGCAGGTCCGGACGGTGGTCCTTGACCAGCCGGTCGATGAAGTCCAGCAGCCCGCGCACGGCGTTCACCGGCGTTCCGTCCGGCGCCTTCACGGAGTCCGGGACGCCGAAGTAGGCGCGGAAGTACAGCGAGGCGGTGTCGAGAAGCATCAGTCGTGCGGTCACGCCACGCATCATGCCGTACGGCACTGACGGCGACCGGGTCCCCGTACGGCCGCCCGTGTGGCGAAGTCCACCCCGGCCGGCCCGCTCCCGGCCCGGCCGGGAGCCGTACTCTCTGACGCCCCGTCCCCGCCCGTTCCTGTGAGCAGCCCGTGTTCCGCCAGCTCCTGCCGCTCCTCCTGCTGCTGACGGCCGTCGTGGCCGTACCCCGGTTCTCGGAGGCGAGCCCGGACCCGGCGTCGGCGGCCACCGCCCGCTTCGAGGAACTCGCCGGGGACGTGCGGCAGGCGGACGGCGCCGTCTTCGACGCCCGGGACGACACCGGCCGCACCATGGACACCGCCGAGATCACCCGGATACCGGAGGCGTACGGCGGCGGCTACCTCGCCGTCTACCACACCAACCTCGCCGACGGCCGCTTCCACACGGCCGTCGCCACCTCCACCGACCTGCGCACCTGGACCCGCCGGCACGACTTCGGCCCCGGCACCAGCCAGCCCTCCGTGCACACCGACGGCACCGGCGGATGGGTCCTCGCCTACGAAAAGGATCCGGCCAACCACATAGCGCTACGGCACTACCCAAGCCTTTTCGCCCTGCTGACCGGAACGGCCGACCGTGCGTTCGACGCGCCCCGCACCCTCTCCCGCTGCGCCGAGGGCACCCCCGACATCACCGCGGTCCACGGCGACACCGTGGAACTGACCGGGCACTACCGCGCCGACTGCGCCACCGACCGCCAACTCCGCGCCACCCTGCGGGACTTCACCGTCTGGCGGGCCCGCCCGGACCACCGCCTCGACCAGGCACTCCTGGCCTGGGGCACCGCCGGGAACATCGGCGACCGTGCCCGCGTCGAACTCCTCGGGCGCCCCTTGGTCCTGATCGAGGGTCAGCGCCTGCGGAACGACTTCGGGACCTGGTCGACGTACGCCTACGACCCCGCCTCCGGCCGGGCCGACCGGCTGAGTCCGCGCACCCCCGGCGGCAGCCGCGCCTTCGCCAATCCGTCGGCCGCGCTGATCACCGACCCGGACGGCCGTCCGGCCCTCCTGGTCAGCGTGTTCATCCCGAAGGAGGAGTCCGCGCCCGGCGAGTCCGGCGAGCTCGTGTACTGGCGCGAACTGTGAGGGTCGCACTCACCGGACGTGACGGGGATGTGACGGCCGCCTGAAACGGTTTGCCGAACATGCGTAGGGTGCAGAGAACCCATCAGGAGGGGTCCGGCCGCAGCCGGGCACCCGAAGGACGGAACGACGAGCGAAGGAGGGAGCCGGAGCGATGGGCGACCACAAAGACCAGCAGCCCGTGCGGGTGGGCGCGGCAGTCCGGCGGCGCCGCCGTGCGCTGGAGCTCACCCTCGCCGTCGTGGCCGAACGCAGCGGCCTGTCGGTGCCCTTCCTGAGCCAGGTCGAGAACGACAGGGCCCGCCCCAGCCGCGCCTCCCTGGAGAAGCTCGCCGACGCCCTGCGCACCACGGCCGTCGAACTCCTCGCCGCCGCCGATCCGGCGTGCAGCGTCGACGTCGTACGCGCCGACGGCACCGCCGAGCCGGACTTCGCGCCCCAGGTGCGTTCCCTGGTCCGCGGTCACCACCAGCTGCACGCCTCGGAGTTCACCGGCGACCATGACGCCGGCCGCGAATTCCAGCACCGCAACGACGAGTTGATGTACGTCGCCGACGGCGCCGTGGAGGTCGAGGCCGAGGGCCGCGCCTACCGCCTCGGCCGCGGCGACACCCTGTACCTCACCGGCGGGGTCCGCCACCGCTGGCGCGCGACGGTCCCGGACACCCGGGTGGTCGTGGTCGCGGTGGCGGAGCACATCGAGGCGGTCCAGGATCGCCAGCGCTGACGTCGCCGGATCCGGACCGCCCCGTCCCGAAACGCCCCGTACGGAGCGCGGGGCGCTGCGCGACCAGCCACCACCCACCCGCGGTGCAGCACGGCGCGTGGTCTCCCTCGTTCCGTCCCTCACCGAGGCCATCGCGGAAACGCTCCCCGACGTCCTGGTCGGCGCCACCGACTGGTGCACCCACCCGGCCGGCCTCGACGTCACCCGCGTCGGCGGCACCAAGAACCCCGCCGTCGACCGCGTCCTCGCCCTCGCCCCCGACCTGGTGGTCGCCAACGAGGAGGAGAACCGCGCCCCCGACCTGGACGCCCTGCGCACCGCCGGTGTGGAGGTCCTGGTCACGGAGGTGCGCAACGTGCCGCAGGCCTTCCGCGAGCTGGCCCGGATGCTGGCCGCGTGCGGGGCGCGCGGCCGCCCCCGCTGGCTGGACGAGGCGGAGCAGGCATGGTCGGCACCGGTGCCCGAGCCGTTCGCGACGGCGGTCGTACCCGTCTGGCGGCGGCCGTGGATGGTCCTCGGCAGGGACACGTTCGCGGGCGACGTGCTGGCCCGGCTCGGCGTCCGCAACCTCTTCGGAGACCACCCCGAGCGCTACCCCCGGATCCCGGTCGCAGAACTGCTCGACGCCGCCCCCGAGCTGGTCGTCCTCCCGGACGAGCCCTACCGTTTCACCGGCGCCGACGGCCCGGAGGCGTTCCCCGGGCTGCCGTGCGCACTGCTCAGCGGACGGCACCTGACGTGGTACGGACCGTCACTCGCCGAGGCGCCGCGGGTGCTGGGCGGGGTCCTGCGAGCAGCTCACCGCTGAGCAGCCCGCGTACGGTGCCGGCGGTGGCCGCGAGCCAGCCGGCGACGAGGACGGCGTACAGACCCACCGCCAGCCAGTGGTAGCCGGTGAACCCGGTGTGCCGTCCGAGCGCGGCGGCGCCCGTGACGCACGTGCCCACCGGGAAGGTGAAGGCCCACCACGTCATGGCGAACCGCATGCCGTGCCGCCGGGCCCGCACCACGTGCGCGGTCGCCAGCGCCAGCCACAGCAGCGCGAACCCCATGACCGGAACGCCGTACAGCACGGCGAGGAGGGCGAAGCCGGTCGCGTACGGGGCCGGTACGACCCCGGGGGCGAGGTCCGCGAAGGCGCCCGTCGCCGTCGTCGACTGCCCGAGCGGGCCCAGCACCAGGAAGACCGTCGGCGTCAGCGCGAGCGGCAGCGGACCGCCGGTGACCAGCCGGGCGAAGACGAGGGTCAGCATCAGCAGCGTGGCCAGCAGGCTCAGCCCGAAGAGCGCGAAGCAGCCGTAGAGCAGGGCCTCGCGGGGCTGCCCGGCCGGCAGGTGCGGGACCAGCTGCGGCCCCACCGCGGCCGACACCATCGGCGCGACCAGCGGCAGCAGCCACGCCGGCGAGGCCTGACCGGGCTCGACCCGGTGCCGCACGGCCAGCAGGTACGGCAGGGCGACGGCGGCCACGAGTCCCACGGCGGTACCGGCGACGAACAGCACGGAGCCGAGCGCGACGGCGGCCGGCTCGCCGATCCAGTCCCGCCCGAGGGCGAGGGCACCGGCGCCGACGGCGAGCAGCGCCATGGCGAGGCAGCCGTAGAAGGGGGCGACCGCGGGGTCGTGGAGGTGGGCGAGGGCCTGGTCGCGGTGGTACGCCCAGTGCAGGGCACGGGCGGCCAGCAGGACCAGGAGCTGCAGCAGGGACAGTGCCCAGATGCCGACGAAGAGCTCGCGCGGGCCGTCGGCGCCGAGTGCGGCGCCGCCGAGGGCGAGGGCCGCGGTGCCCATGACGGACGCGTACCAGTTGGGGCCGAGGTTCCGGACTGCGGTGAACATGGGTCCACGGTCCCGCCGCGGTACGCCCGCGACCAGGGAGTCCGCCCCTATGGGGGCATAAGCTGGTCTTATGAGCGAGACGGAGGAACGGGCGGGCGGCGGCACGCTGGCGCACCGGGTGCCGGACCTCGGCGCGCTGGAGCTGCTGCTGGCGGTGGCCCGGCTGGGCAGCCTCGGGGCGGCGGCGCGGGAGGTCGGCATCACCCAGCCGGCGGCCAGCAGCCGGATCCGGTCCATGGAACGGCAGCTGGGCGTGGCCCTGGTCGACCGTTCGCCGCGCGGCTCCCGGCTCACGGACGCGGGGGCGCTGGTGACCGACTGGGCGCGACGGGTGGTGGAGGCGGCGGAGGCCTTCGACGCGGGTGCCCAGGCGCTCCGGGACCGGCGGGACTCGCGGCTGCGGGTCGCGGCGAGCATGACCATCGCCGAGTACCTGCTCCCCGGCTGGCTGCTCGCGCTGCGCGCCCAGCGCCCCGACACGGCGGTGTCCCTGCTCGCCGACAACTCGGCGGCGGTGGCGGAACGGCTGCTCGCGGACGAGGCGGACCTGGGCTTCGTGGAGGGCCTGACGGTTCCGCACGGTCTTGACTCGGCGGTGATAGCCCACGACCGCCTGATCGTGGTCGTGGCCCCTGCCCACCCCTGGGCCCGCCGCCGGCGCCCGCTCGCCGCGGAGGAACTGGCGGCGACCCCGCTGATCCTGCGCGAACGCGGCTCCGGCACCCGGCAGGTCCTTGACGCGGCCCTGGGCGGCCTCGCCCGCCCGCTGATCGAACTGTCGTCGACCACGGCGGTGAAGGCGTCGGCGGTCGGCGGCGCGGGCCCCGCGGTCCTCAGCGAACTGGCGGTGGGGGAGGAGCTGGCGATACGACGCCTGGTCAGCGTCCCGCTGGAGGGCGTCACCCTCCGCCGCGACCTGCGGGCGGTCTGGCCGACCGGCCACCGCCCGACCGGCCCGGCCCGCGAACTGCTGTCCCTGACCCGGGGGTGACCCTCCCAGGGGCTCCGCCCCCCTGGACCCCCATCCTTTGCCCACCCACACCCGACTCGGTTGTTTGAAGGGGCGCCCCACCATCCGGCCCGCTCGGGGTCTGCGGGTGGCGGATCCAGCCCGTCCGGCGTTTGAGGACGAGGCCGTTCAGGCCGAAGCGGGGGCCCGAAGCAGGGGTCCGGGGGCGGCAGCCCCCGGAGCGGGCGGTCGAAGGGGGCCCACCCCCTGGAAGGACGGGACGGGTAGGGGCGGCGGGGGCGGAGAAGCCGGCTCAGTGTGCCGACGCGGCGTCGATCAGTGCGCGCATCACCCGCAGGTCCTCGGCCATCTCCGGGTGCCACTGGACCCCGAGGACCCAGCCGCGCCCGGCGGGCAGTTCGATCGCCTCGGCCGTGCCGTCCGTCGCGTACGCCGACACCACCAGCCCCGTTCCGAGGCGGTCCACCGCCTGGTGGTGGAAGGTCGGGACCGACGTCTCCTCCGGGACCGTCGCGGCGTACCGGGTGCCGGGCACCGGCTTGACCGGGTGGCGGCCGAAGACGCCCGGGACCTCCGCGTGGCCGTCGATGTGCTGGACGAGGGTGCCGCCGAGCGCGACGTTCAGGAGCTGCATGCCCCGGCAGATCCCGAGCAGCGGTATGCCCGCGGTCAGTGCAGCGTCGACGAGGGCCAGTTCCCAGGCGTCCCGGGCGCGGGCGGGACGGCCGGTGCGGGGATCGGGCTCGGCGCCGTAACGGACCGGCTCCACGTCCGGGCCGCCCGCGATCACCAGCCCGTCCAGTCGTGCCACCGTCGCGGCCGCGTGCTCCGGGGCGTCCGGCGGCAGCATGGCCGCCAGGCCGCCGGCCCGCTGCACCAGCCGCGGGTAGCCGGCCGGCAGCAGGGCCGCCTCCAGCTCCCAGACGCCCCAGCGCGCCCCGGCCTCCAGGTACGTGCTCACGCCGATCAGCGGCCGTCCGGTCATGGACCCCTCCCGAGTCATAAAGGTGCGCGTGCCCACCTTTATGCCATGCGCGCGGGCCGCTACGCCAGAAAGCCCCGCAACAGCGCAGCCGTCCCCGCGCAGTGCTCCCGCATCATCTCCCGGGCGCCGTCCGCGTCCCCGTCCAGCACCGCCTCCACCAGCGCGATGTGCTGGCGCTGCGAGTGCTCCAGGTTGCGGACCAGCAGCGGGATGCAGTCGAGGAGGTCGTTGACCGTCGCCCGAACCGCCGCGTACTGGGCGGTCAGGGAGGGCGAGCCGCACAGTTCGGCGATCGTGAGGTGGAGCAGGGTGTCCAGGCGGCGGTAGTCCGCCAGCGGCGCCTCGTGGGTGCGGGCCAGCGCCTCGCGGAGGCGGAGCGCCTGCTCGCCGGTCAGGCCGTGCGCCGCGCACAGGCCCGCCGCGCCGACCTCCAGGACCTCCCGGAAGCGCAGCACGTCCTCGATGTCGACCTCGGCGATCCGGCGCCGCAGCTCGTCCTCGCCGCCCGCGTCCGTGCGCGGCAGCACGAACGTCCCGCCGTACCGCCCGCGCCGGGACTCCACAAGACCCTGGTCCTGGAGCACCTTCAGGACCTCGCGCAGCGTCACCCGGCTGATCCCGAGCCGCTCGGCCAGCACCCGCTCGGCGGGCAGCCGCTCGCCGCCCGGCACCAGGCCCAGCCGGACGACCTGAAGGATCTGCTCCAGCGCCTCCTCGAAGCCGTTGCCCGCCCGCACCGGTCGCAGCACCGGAGTCAACGGGTCGTCGAGGGCGCCGTCCGCGTCCAGCGACATATGGCCGTACCCCCTTCCCAAGCAATGGTTCTGTTCAATACCTTAGAGCTCCCCGTCCGGCCGCAGTAGCGCATCGCCAGCCGAAGGAGCTCCCGTGGCAGACCGCACACCCCCGCTGAGCGTCGAGGAGCTGCACACCCTCGTCGCCGGCGGTGAGATCGACACTGTCGTCCTGGCCTTCCCCGACATGCAAGGGCGGCTGCAGGGCAAGCGGTTCGCCGCCCGGTTCTTCCTCGACGAGGTCCTGCGCCACGGCACCGAGGGCTGCAACTACCTGCTCGCCGTCGACACCGAGATGAACACCGTCGACGGCTACGCCATGTCCTCCTGGGACCGCGGCTACGGCGACTTCGCCATGCACCCCGACCTCTCTACCCTCCGCCGCGTGCCCTGGAACGCGGGCACCGCCATGCTCATCGCCGACCTCGCCTGGAACGACGGCTCCCCGGTCGTCGCCGCGCCCCGGCAGATCCTCCGCCGCCAGCTGGAGCGCCTCGCCGAACTCGGCTACACCGCACAGGTCGGTACGGAGCTGGAGTTCATCGTGTTCAAGGACACCTACGAGGCGGCCTGGGACGCGAACTACCGGGGGCTGACCCCGGTCAACCAGTACAACATCGACTACTCGGTGCTGGGGACCGGCCGGATCGAGCCGCTACTGCGCCGGATCCGCAACGAGATGGCGGGCGCCGGGCTGACCGTCGAGTCCGCCAAGGGCGAGTGCAACCCCGGCCAGCACGAGATCGCCTTCCGCTACGACGAGGCCCTCGTCACCTGCGACCAGCACGCCATCTACAAGACCGGTGCCAAGGAGATCGCCGCCCAGGAGGGCGTCTCCCTCACCTTCATGGCCAAGTACAACGAGCGCGAGGGCAACTCCTGCCACATCCACCTGTCGCTGACGGACGCGGACGGCCACAACGTCTTCGCCGCCCCCGACGGGCACGGCATGTCCGACGTCATGCGGCACTTCCTCGCGGGGCAGTTGGCGGCCCTCCGCGACTTCTCGCTGCTCTACGCGCCCAACATCAACAGCTACAAGCGGTTCCAGCCGGGCTCCTTCGCCCCCACCGCCGTCGCCTGGGGCCAGGACAACCGCACCTGCGCGCTGCGCGTCGTCGGCCACGGCCGTTCGCTGCGCTTCGAGAACCGGCTGCCCGGCGGCGACGTCAACCCGCACCTCGCCGTCGCCGGCCTGGTCGCCGCCGGGCTGTACGGCATCGAGCAGCAGCTGGAACTGCCCGAGGCCTGCGCCGGCAACGCCTACACCGCCGACTTCGCGCACGTCCCGACCACCCTCCGCGAGGCCGCCGAGCTCTGGGAGAACAGCCCCGTCGCCAAGGCCGCCTTCGGCGACGAGGTCGTCGCGCACTACCGCAACATGGCCCGCGTCGAACTGGAGGCCTTCGACGCCGCGGTGACCGACTGGGAGCTGCGCCGCTCCTTCGAACGCATGTGAGGCACGCCTTGTCGCAACAGCACGAGTACGAACTCGACGTCCTCGACCCGGCCACGGAAGAGGTGATCGCGACCGTCCCGGGGGCCGTGGCGGCGGACGTCGACACCGCCGTCCGGCGGGCCGCGCTCGCCCAGGAGCGGTGGGCCGCACTCGCGCCCGGCGAACGGGCCCGGCTGCTGCGCCGGTTCGCCGTCGTCGTCGACGAACACCGCGAGGAACTCGCACAGCTGGAGGTGCGTGAGGCCGGGCACACCGTCGGCAACGCCCGCTGGGAGGCCGGCAACGTCCGCGACCTGCTCGACTACGCGGCCGGGGGAGTGGAGCGGCTCACCGGCCGTCAGATCCCGGTACCCGGCGGCCTGGACGTCACCCTCCTCGAACCCCTCGGGGTGGTCGGGATCATCGCCCCCTGGAACTTCCCCATGCCCATCGCGGCCTGGGGCACCGCCCCGGCCCTCGCCGCCGGCAACGCCGTCGTCCTCAAGCCCGCCGAGACCACCCCGCTCACCGCCCTGCGCCTCGCCGAACTCGCCCTGACGGCAGGCCTGCCCGAGCACCTCTTCCAGGTGCTCCCCGGCCGCGGCGGCATCGCGGGCGAGGCGCTCGTGAAACACCCCGGCGTCGCCAAGATCGTGTTCACCGGCTCCACCTGCGTCGGCAAGCGCATCATGGCGCTCTGCGCCGACCAGGTGAAGCGCGTCACCCTCGAACTCGGCGGCAAGAGCCCCAACCTCGTCTTCGCCGACGCCGACATCGAGGCCGCGGCAGCCGCCGCCCCCATGTCCTTCCTGGACAACTCCGGCCAGGACTGCTGCGCCCGCACCCGCATCCTCGTCCAACGCCCCGTCTACGACCGCTTCCTGGAGCTGCTCGCCCCCGCCATCGAGTCCGTCACCGTCGGCGACCCGGCCGACGAGACGACCGACATGGGCCCGCTGATCTCCAGAGCCCAGCTGGAACGGGTCCGTTCGTACGTCGACGCCGACGCGCCCGGCATCCGCGGCAAGGCCCCCGAGGGCCCCGGCTTCTGGTTCCCGCCCACCGTCCTCACCGACGTCGAGCCGCACGCGCGCGTGGCCGCGGAGGAGGTCTTCGGACCCGTCGCCGTGGTCCTCCCCTTCGAGGACGAGGCCGACGCCGTCCGCCTCGCGAACGACACCGAGTACGGCCTCTCCGGCTCGATCTGGACCCGGGACGTGGGCCGCGCCCTGCGCGTCTCCCAGGCCGTCAAGGCCGGCAACCTGTCCGTCAACTCCCACTCCAGCGTCCGCTACTGGACCCCCTTCGGCGGCTTCAAGCAGTCGGGGATCGGCCGCGAACTCGGCCCGGACGCGCTCACCGCCTTCACCGAAACCAAGAACGTCTTCATCAGCACGGAAGGCCCCGCACAGTGACCGCTGAGACCCCTGAGTCCTCCGACATCGTCTGCCGCCGGCTCGTCGGCCGTACCGCCGTCATCACCGGAGCCGGCAGCGGCATCGGCCTCGCCACCGCCCGGCGGCTGGCCTCCGAGGGCGCCCACGTCGTCTGCGGCGACGTCGACGAGGCCCGCGGCAAGGCCGCCGCCGAGGAGGTCGGCGGGATCTTCGTCAAGGTCGACGTCACCGACGCCGAACAGGTCGAGGCGCTCTTCAAGACCGCCTTCGACACCTACGGCAGCGTCGACATCGCCTTCAACAACGCCGGTATCTCGCCGCCCGACGACGACTCCATCCTGGAGACCGGCCTGGAGGCCTGGAAGCGCGTCCAGGAGGTCAACCTCACCTCCGTCTACCTGTGCTGCAAGGCCGCCATCCCCTACATGCGGCAGCAGGGCAAGGGCTCCATCATCAACACGGCGTCCTTCGTGGCCCGGATGGGCGCGGCCACCTCGCAGATCTCCTACACCGCCTCCAAGGGCGGAGTCCTGGCCATGTCCCGTGAACTGGGCGTGCAGTTCGCCCGGGAGGGCATCCGCGTCAACGCCCTCTGCCCCGGACCGGTCAACACCCCGCTCCTGCAGGAGCTGTTCGCCAAGGACCCCGAGCGGGCCGCCCGCCGCCTGGTGCACATCCCGCTCGGCCGGTTCGCCGAGGCCGAGGAGATCGCCGCCGCCGTCGCCTTCCTGGCCAGCGACGACTCCTCGTTCGTCAACGCCAGCGACTTCCTGGTCGACGGCGGGATCTCCGGGGCGTACGTCACGCCCCTCTAGGAGTCCGTGTACGGACCCCGGCCCCCGCCTTACAGTGCGGGAGTGAGCATGACGCCGCCGCCCGGCTGGTACGCCGACCCCGAGGCCCCGCACCTGGAGTGCTGGTGGGACGGACGGGCCTGGACCGAGCACCGGCGCACCCCGGCCGGGTTCCCCGCGCCGCCGGCCCCGGCGGCCCGGGCGCCCGGCCGGGCCAGGGCGGTCGCGCTGATATCCGCCGCCGCCGTGCTGGCCACGGCGGTGGTCTCCGGCGCGACCGTGCTCCGCACCGACGAGGCGAACGGCCGCGCCGACACGACGGTCCGTGCCGCCCCCAGCGCGGCGGCACCCCCGTCCCTCGTCGTCGACCAGCTCAACGGCATCACCCTGCCGGTGCCGGCCGGCTGGACCGGCTCCTCGTACCTTGCCCAGGACGACGTCGTGATGACCACCGACGGCACCTACGCCTGCCCCGCCGACACCGGCCGGTGCCGCCACGGCCAGGTCATCAGCCGTACCGCCGGCAGCGCCGACGGCGCCTCCCCGCGCACCGTCGCCGAACGCGACGTACCCGACGCGGCCGAGGCGGCCTACGGCCGGGAACCCGGCGGCCGGCGGCCGTACGGGGGCATCCGGTCCCACCAGGTGGTCAAGGCGGGGCGGGTCGCGGTGGCGGGCCGCGACGGCTACCTGGTGCGCTGGCGGGTCCGCACGGCCGACGGACCGGGCGGCTACGTCCAGTCCCTGGCCTTCCCGTCCGACAGCGGCATCCCGGCCCCGGCCGTCGTCCGGTTCGTCTTCGACGCGGGCCCGGACGGACCGCCGCTGTCCGACATGGACGCGATCACGAAGGGCATCCGCCCGGCGGACCGGCCCTAGCCGCCCGGCCCACCGGCCCTGGACGTCTACAGGAACGTCTGGCCCTCGCCCCGGTACGTCGGCACGGTCGCCGTCACCCGGTCGCCCTCGACCAGCTGCAGCTCGGCGAACCGCTCGCACAGCTCGCCCGCCTTGGCGTGCCGGAACCACACCTTGTCGCCGATCAGGAGGTCGTCCGCGGCGGAGCCGAGCAGCGGGGTCTGCACCTCGCCGGGACCCTCCTGCGGGTCGTACGAGAGCCCCTCCGGGAGGTACGGCACCGGGAGCCGGTCCGGGCCCGCGGCGCCGGAGGCCGGGTAGCCGCCGCCGAGGACGGTCACGACCCCGACACCGGGCCGCCGGACCACCGGCATGGCGAACAGCGCGGCCGGACGGCCGGTGAACGACGTGTAGTTGTCGAAGAGCCGCGGCACGTACAGCCCCGACCCCGCCGCTATCTCGGTGACCGCGTCCTCCGCCGCCGTGGTCTGCACGCTGCCCGTGCCGCCGCCGTTGACGAACTCCAGGTCCGGCGCCACCGCCCGGACCGCCCGCACCACCGCGGCGCGCCGCTCGGCCAGCTCACGGCGGGCGGTGGCCTGCATCAGCCGCACCGCGCGGGAGCGCAGCGGCCGGCCGGCGACATCGTCCCCGACCCCGGCGATGTGCCCCTCGTACCCCATGATCCCGACCAGCTTGAAGCCCGGCCGCCGGGCCACGGTCCGCGCCAGGTCGGCGAGCTGGGCGGGGGAGTACAGCGGCGAGCGCCGGGCCCCGACCCGCACCCGGCCCCCGAACAGCTTCAGCGAGGTGTCCAACTCCAGGCAGACCCGGACCACTTCGCTGCCGCCGTCACGCGCGGCGTCGATCAGGTCGAGGTGCGCCGGGTCGTCGACCATCACGGTCACGGCGGCGGCCAGCTTCGGGTCGGCGGCCAGCTCGGCGAACGCGCTCCGGTCGGCGGACGGATACGCCAGCAGGATGTCCTCGAACCCCGACCGCGCGAGCCACAGCGACTCCGCGAGTGTGAACGACATGATCCCCGCGAAGCCCTCCTTCGCGAGCACCCGCTCCAGCAGGTGGCGGCAGCGCACGGACTTGCTCGCGACCCGGATCGGCTTGCCGCCGGCCCGGCGCACGAGGTCGTCCGCGTTGGCGTCGAAGGCATCGAGGTCCACGATCGCGAGAGGGGCGTCGAGATGGGCGGTGGCCCGGTCGTAACGGGCCCGGTCGGCGGCGCGCGCAGTCATGAACGAAGCCTGCCAGACAGGATTACCGCAGGGTAGGGGGACGATCCGGGCAGATGCCGCGGGCCCGTGGACTGGTTGCCGTTCGCGCTCGCACAACCCGTAGAGTGACGCGCACGTACGGCGGAACGGCCCGGCCGCCTGACCCGCGCCGGGATGCGGATCCGCGCGTGCGGGTATGCCTGCCCGGGGGCGGACGCCTTCGCGCCGGGGAGCACGACGGCCCGCACGAGGAGTTGGCCCGGGCACGAGGAAACGGGGGGCGCATGAGCGGTGAAGCGCGGCACGCCCCGATCCCGCGACGCCCCTCGCCCGACCACACCCCGACGGAGCCCACCGGGGAGCCTGCGCCAACGGCCGACGGAGCCCTGCCGGGCAACGGCGGGACCGGGCGGACCGAGGTCCCGCACACGACCCACGCGGCCCACGCGTCCGGCCGGTCGGACCGGCCGGGAACCGGCGGGACCGGACCGGGCGATGCCCCGGGCACGGCCGACGCGCCCCCGCGTGCGGACCGGCCCGGGTTCTTCGACCGGCCGAGCCGGGTGAACCGGTCGCGGCGGCCCGACGTATTCACTGGTGGGGCCGGGACCACCGGGCAGGACCAGCTGCCGGGACGGCCCGGCGGGCAGCAGAGTCGTGATGACCGGACGAGTCGGGGCGGTGCGGTGGGGCAGGTCGAACAGGGTGCGGGGGACCGGGCTGTCGGCCGCTCGACGTCCGCCGAACGCATCGTTCGGCCCCGCCACCCCGGCTTCCGGCCGCCACAGGACCAGCCGTCCCAGAACCCCGCCGGCACCTCCCCGCCTCCGCCACCGGCCTCGGCCCGCTTCCCGGACGCCCCTCCCGCTCCCTCCGGCCGGGAGCCGGGCCGGGCGATGCCCTCGGCGCCGTCGGCGTTCTTCGGCGCGGATCCCGGCCGAGGGGGGCCGTCGGCGTCCCCGGACCGGGAGCCCGGCCGTACCGTGCCGCCCGCGTCCCCGAGGCGGGAGCCCGGGCGGGGCGCGCCCTTCCGGCTGTCCTACGGCTCGGGCCCGGCGCCGCGGCGCGCGGATTCCGGGCCGGGACCGGCCGCTTCGCCGCGCCCCCTCCGTACGGCGGCGGAACCGGAGCCGTCGTCGGACGAGCGGCGTGGCGCCGCAGGGCCGTCGGCCGCACGCCCCGGCACGCCGTCCGCACCGGCGGGCGACACGAACGGGAGCACGTCCGGTGCGACCGGGCCGGGCCGGTACGAACCGCCGCGCGGCGACTACCCCGCCACGGCCATCGGCACGCAGGACTCGGGCAGCGCGTGGAGCCCGCACATGCGGACGTTCCCCGTCCCGACCGCCCCGCCGCGCCCCACGACACCCCCGAAGGCCACCCCGCCGCCGCCCCGGCCGCCCCGGCCTCCGTCCGCCGACACCCCGCCGCGCCCGGCGGACGCTCCGACGGCCGGCACACCGCCGCGCCCGGCGCAGGCCCCGACGGCAGGCACACCCTCGCGCCCGGCCGGCCCGCCGCCGACCGGTGCACCCGCGCGTCCGGCCGGCCCTGCGGCCGTCAGCGGGCCCGCGCGTCAGGCGAGCGCCCCGGCGCCCGCCGCTCCGCCGCGTCCCACGGTGCCTCCCGCCGCCGGTGCCCCGGGCGGCGAGGTGCCGCCTCGGCCGGATGGCCCGGCGGCCTCCGGTCCGCCGCGTCCGGCGGGGCTCCCGGACAGCGCTGCCCGGACACGTCCCGCGGCTCCCTCGGCGACCACTACGGCGTTCCCGGCCGTCGACACCCCGCCCCGCTCGGCGGCGACGGCGCCACCGCGGCCGTCGGCAGCTCCGGCCGGCGCCCCGGCTCCGGCCCGTCCGGACTCCGCCACCGTGCCGCACCCCGCCACCGTGCCGCATCCCGTTCCCGCTCCGCCCGCCTACCGCGACACCGCCCCGCCGCCCCACTCCTTCACCCCCGCCCCGGACCCCTCGATGTCCTGGAGCGCCTCCGCGGGAACTCCCGGCCGGGAGCGGCCCGTTGTCAGCTTCGGTGAGCCCGAGGGATACGACGAGCGTGGGCGGGGGCTGTCGTTGGCCGGTCGCGTGGCGCCCCGTACCGCCCTCGCCGCCGCCTGCATGGTCCTCGGCCTCGGCCTCATCGGCGGCGCGGTCACCGGCGGCTGGATCATCGACGACGGCGGTGACGCGGGCGCGGCGACCAGCTTCAGCTCCGCCGCCGGCCTCTGGCACAACGTGCCCGTCGACGAACTGTTCCCGCGCACCGTGCAGGGCACCGGCGCCGGCCCCGGCGGAGCCGACCGCACCTGGACCCGGATCGCCGTCGCCCCGGCCGGCGGCTGCTCCGACGCCTTCGACCCGCTGCTGCGCAAGGCCCTCGCCCCCGTCGGCTGCCAGCGTCTGATCCGCGCCACCTACACCGACGCCACCCAGAGCTATGTGACGACCGTCGGCCTGCTGTTCACCAAGGCGGACCCGGTCGGCATGACCGCACTCGCCAAACGGTTCACGGACGAGCGCCTGGACCGCCGGACCGACCTGCTGCCCAGCCCGTACGCCGCGAAGGGCACCGCCGCCGAGCGGTTCGGCCCGCACCAGCGCGCCTCCTGGACGATCTCCGTGCTCACCGACGCCCCGGTCGTCGCCTACGCCGTCTCCGGCTGGGCCGACGGCCGTACCGTCGACACCCCGCAGCCCGCCGCCGACGCCGAGGCGTCCGGTGCGACCACGGCCGCGGCCCAGGCCGGCCTCGGCAACGAGGCGGAGGGCCTGGCCGACCGCATCGAACGGCGACTGCGCCAGAACATCGCAGGACCGGCAACGGAGAAGCCCTCATGAAGCGCCGCGCAACCGGGGCCGCGGTGAGCCTGCTGCTGGCCGGCTCGCTCGCCCTGCTGCCGTCCACGACCGCGTACGCGGACAGCATCCGCGCCCAGCAGTGGGGCCTGTCCGCCCTGCACCTCGACGAGGCCTGGCAGACCACCAAGGGCAGGGGCATCACCGTCGCCGTCCTGGACACCGGCGTCGAGGCCGACCACCCGGACCTCGCCGGCAACGTCCTGGCCGCCAAGGACATGATCGGCTTCGGCGCCGGTCCCGGCGACCGCGACTGGGCCCGGCACGGCACCGCCATGGCCGGCATCATCGCCGGTCACGGCCACGGGGTCGGCAACGGCGACGGCGTGATGGGGGTCGCGCCCGAGGCGAGGATCCTGCCCGTCCGGGTCATCCTCGAAGACGGCGACAGCGCCCGCGCCAAGGCCCGCTCCACCCGGGGCAACGCCCTCGCCGAGGGCATCCGCTGGGCCGCCGACCACGGCGCCGACGTCATCAACCTCTCCCTCGGCGACGACTCCGACTCGGCGCACCCCGAGCCCAGCGAGGACGAGGCCATCCAGTACGCCCTGAAGAAGGACGTCGTGGTCGTCGCCTCGGCCGGCAACGGCGGCGACAAGGGCGACCACATCTCCTACCCGGCCGCCTACCCCGGTGTCATCGCGGCCACCGCGGTGGACAAGTTCGGCACCCGCGCCGGCTTCTCCACCCGCCGCTGGTACGCCACGGTCAGCGCGCCCGGCGTCGACATCGTCATCGCCGACCCGGACCACAAGTACTACGAGGGCTGGGGGACGAGCGCCGCCTCCGCCTTCGTCTCCGGAGCCGTGGCCCTGATCAAGGCCGCCCACCCCGGGCTCACCCCGGCCCAGATCAAGAAACTCCTGGAGGACACCGCCCGCGACGCCCCGGCCGGCGGCCGTGACGACTCCCGGGGCTTCGGCATGATCGACCCGGCGGCCGCCATCAAGTCCGCGGCCAGGCTGAAGACGCAGGACCTGACGTCGGCGTCGTACAGCAAGAAGTACTTCGGCTCCGGCCCGGACCCGGAGGAGAAGACGACCAGCGCGACGGACTGGGCAGCACCCCTGGCAGGCGGCTCGGGCGGAGTGCTGCTGGCGGCGTCGGTGGTGCTGTGGAGAAGCCGCCGCAGATCCCTCTGAAGAGCCCTGGCTCTTGTAACGACCCCAAGATGAAGCGCCCCGAAAGGGGCGCTGGGGGTACCCCCGGCCGAAGGCTGGGGGAGGAACTGCGCGACCAGCTCCCACCGGCCCGCACCCGCCCGCGAACCGTCGAACCCTCCCGTTACTGCGAAGCCGAAGCAGACGCAGGCTCGGAAGACTCCGCAGGTTCCGCAGACTCCGTGAACGACCCCACCGCCGCCTTCGCGGCCGCCTCCACCAGCGAGATCCCCCTCGCCTGGCTCACGGTCCCCTTCGACAGCACGGCGACCAGATAGTCCGTCCCGCCCGCCGTCACCCGCCCGATGCTGTTGACGTCCCACAGCCCCGTCGTGCTCCGCGCCAGCCACCCGTTCTTCAGCTCGAACCCCGAGCCGTCGGCGGCGGCCGAGACGCCCCACCGCTGGTCCGACTCGACCGTCTTCATCAGCCCCTGGATGTACTCCTGCGAGGCCTCGCTCAGCTTCGAGTCGTCCCCGAACACCTGCTGGAGCAGGGTGAGCTGATCGGCGGCGGTGGTCTGCGTCAGCCCCCACAGCGCCCCGTCGCCGCCTTCGGTCGACGTCAGCCCGAACCGCTTGTTCGCGGCGTCCAGGCCCGTCGCCTTGCCGATGACGTCCCACAGCTGGGACGCCGACGTGTTGTCGCTGTTCTCGATCATCTTCGTGGCGTACGCCTTCTCCGTCGCCGTCAGATGCCGGCCGGCGTCCTGCGCCTGCAGCAGCAGCGTCGCGAGGATGTCGACCTTGACGATGCTCGCGGTGTCGAAGGCGGAGTCGCCGTACGTCGCGCTGTCGCCGGAGTCCAGGTCGAGGACGGCCGCGGAGACCTTCGCCCCGGACGGCACGGTGACCTTCCCCAGCGCCGAACCCAGCAGCGCGTCCCGGTCCACGGCCGGTTCCGTCACGGGTTCCACCGATGCCTCCCCACTCGCCGAAGCCGAGGCCGAGGAGGACGGCGCCGGCGACGCCGCCGAGGATACGTCGTTGCCGCGGGCGTGCGCCTTCACGTACACGGTCCCCGCCGCGGTGGCCCCGACGACGGCGACCGTGGCGAGGGAGACGTAGAGAAGGGCCCGGCGCCGGGGCCGGGCGCGGCGCCGGGCCCGGCGGGATCCTGAGGTGGCTCTGGGGGACTCCATGCCCGCGATGCTGGGGGCGGGGACTGTGTGAGCCGTTTGCTGGAAGTTAGAACCAGGTCAGGGAAATCTGAGATTCCCGTGAAACCCGTGTCGATGCGGTTTCGGGGGCCGCACAACCGCAGCAGCATCCCACCGATAGGGTCGGGGACCGTGGCGAACAAGAACATTCCCGACTCCGGCTTCTCCGACGACGACGGCTCCGCCGACCCCCGGCTGGCCGCCGCGCTGGCCGCCTGGGCCGTGGACCGCGGCGCCGTCGGACCGGTCCTTGAGGCGCTGAAGGGCGCCCGGCTCCTGGTGCCGGTGGTCGCCGTGCTCGGCGAGGTCGAGGAGGACGAGAACGGGCTGCGCCGCGAGAAGACCAGCGACATGGCCGTCCCCACCCTGAAGGCGGGCCACCGCACCGCCCTGCCGGCCTTCACCTCCACCGAGTCGCTGGCCCGCTGGGACCCGGCGGCCCGGCCCGTCGCCGTACCCCTGCACCAGGCGCTCCAGGCCGCCGCGCACGAGAAGGCCGACACCGTGGTGCTCGACCTCTCCGGGCCGGTGCCGTTCGAGCTGACCGGCGCCGCGCTGCTCGCCCTCGCAGAGGGGCGTACGACCGTCGACCCGCTCGCCGACCCGGCCGTGGTCGGGGCCGTCCGGGCCGCGGTGGCCGCCGAGCCCGCCGTGCTCAGTGCCCACCTCGGGCCCGGGGCGGCCGACGGAACGCTGGCGCTGGTCCTCGACCCGGCCGCCGCACCCCCCGCCGAGGCCGCCCGGGCCGTCGCCGAGCGGCTCGCCGCCGACGAGACACTGCGGGCCCGCCTGGTGCGCGGCCTCGACCTGGCACTGCTGCCGGCCGGGACCACGCCTCCGGGCGAGCCCTTGTACGTCAGGGACTGACCGCCGGACCGGCCGCTAGCCGTAGACCGGGCCGGTGTACTTCTCGCCGGGGCCCTGGCCGGGCTCGTCGGGGACGATCGAGGCCTCGCGGAAGGCCAGCTGCAGCGACTTCAGGCCGTCCCGCAGCGGGGCCGCGTGGAAGGAGCTGATCTCGGTCGCGGACGCGTCGAGCAGCCCGGCGAGGGCGGTGACCAGCTTGCGGGCCTCGTCCAGGTCCTTGTACTTGTCGCCCTCCTCGGTCAGACCGAGCTTCACGGCCGCGGCGCTCATCAGGTTGACGGCGACCGTCACGATCACCTCGACCGCGGGGACCTCCGCGATGTCGCGGGTCATCTCGTCGAAGTCGGGCTGCCCGGCGTCACCGGGGCCGGGAAGGGGCGTCTCACTCATGCCCCACACGATAGGCGCAGGGGCACCGGGGCTCTTACTTAGCCCCAGGTCGTCTCAATTAGCCCCGCCCCGGCTTTGCTGCTAGCCTGGTGTGACGACCGGCCGGACAGGTATGCCTCACCGCTAGCTGAACCGGCCCACAAGTGGAGGCTTCGAACTCCCACCTGACCGCCCTCTCGGGCGGCGGGTCACCGGTCAGACGGTCGCTTCGCCGTTCACGGCGACGGCGTTCCGTCCGATTCTGCGCCCCGCGATCCTCGCGGCGGTGTTCCGGTAGTTCGAGGAGCCCCGCCTGTGATCGTCCGGGGCATTTTTTCTGCTTCGGTGCGGTTAGGTCTTACGAAACAGACGTTACGCGGCTGTCCGCCAGACCGTCGTGTGGTGCTACCGAGGAGGATCCATCAGCACCGAGCCCCGCATCAACGACCGGATTCGCGTTCCCGAGGTGCGACTTGTCGGTCCCAGCGGCGAGCAGGTCGGGATTGTTCCGCTTGCCAAGGCGCTGGAGCTTGCCCAGGAGTACGACCTCGACCTGGTCGAGGTGGCGGCGAGCGCACGCCCGCCGGTCTGCAAGCTCATGGACTACGGCAAGTTCAAGTACGAGTCGGCCATGAAGGCCCGTGAGGCGCGCAAGAACCAGGCGCACACGGTCATCAAGGAAATGAAGCTCCGGCCGAAGATCGACCCGCACGACTACGACACCAAAAAGGGTCACGTCGTCCGGTTCCTCAAGCAGGGCGACAAGGTCAAGATCACGATCATGTTCCGTGGTCGCGAGCAGTCCCGGCCCGAGCTGGGCTACCGACTGCTGCAGCGTCTCGCGGAGGACGTCCAGGACCTCGGTTTCGTGGAGTCGAACCCGAAGCAGGACGGCCGGAACATGATCATGGTTCTCGGTCCGCACAAGAAGAAGACCGAGGCGATGGCCGAGGCCCGTCAGGCGCAGGAGGCCCGCAAGGCCGAGGCGAAGGCCAACCCCGGCCGCTCGCAGAACCCTGCCGAGACCGAGGTCGAGGCCGCTGAGGTCGAGGTGCCTGCTGAGGAGCACGCCGAGGCGTGACCCCGGGGGTAACGCCCCAGGTCAGCACCAGGGGCGCGAGCCCCAGGTTGTAACCGATACAAGAGCGACGTTCCACCGTGCCCGGTTTCGCGACCGGGCACCGGAGCGCCACCGACGAGGAGATAACGGCGCTATGCCGAAGAACAAGACGCACAGCGGTGCCAGCAAGCGCTTCAAGGTCACCGGCTCCGGCAAGGTGCTGCGTGAGCGCGCCGGCAAGCGCCACCTGCTTGAGCACAAGTCGTCCCGTGTGACGCGCCGCCTCACCGGCAACGCCGAGATGGCCCCGGGTGACACCGCGAAGATCAAGAAGCTTCTCGGCAAGTGACACGCGGGCGCCCGCACGGCGCCCTGAGTCAGCACAACCGGGACCCAGTCGTTTCCGGGCCGCGTGAGTCCAACCGCGGCCCCGCTACAAGGAGTTAAAAAGTGGCACGCGTCAAGCGGGCAGTCAACGCCCACAAGAAGCGCCGGGCGATCCTCGAGGCGGCCTCCGGCTACCGCGGTCAGCGCTCGCGCCTGTACCGCAAGGCCAAGGAGCAGGTCACCCACTCGCTGGTCTACAACTACAACGACCGCAAGAAGCGCAAGGGCGACTTCCGTCAGCTGTGGATCCAGCGCATCAACGCCGCTGCCCGCGCCAACGGCATCACCTACAACCGCTTCATCCAGGGTCTGAAGGCCGCGAACGTCGAGGTCGACCGCAAGATCCTCGCGGAGCTGGCCGTCAACGACGCCAACGCCTTCGCCGCGCTCGTCGAGGTGGCCCAGAAGGCGCTGCCGTCGGACGTGAACGCCCCCAAGGCGGCGTGACGCTGCGCTGGCTTCGGCCGACGTGACGTGAGGACCCGCAGGCTGAATGGCTTGCGGGTCCTGTTGTTGCCGGTTCTTCGGCTGCGGGCCGGTGGGGGCTGGTCGCGCAGTTCCTCCCCCAGCCTTCGGCCGGGGGTACCCCCAGCGCCCCTAGGGGGTCGCCGTCACCGGTGTTGTCCAGTCGCGGTGGAACGTGTGGTGGCCCGGGCCGATCTCCTGCGGGGGTTCGCCGCTCGGGAGGTGGACCTCGGCATGGGTGCCCGGTGGAATCAGGGCCTCGACCACCAGCACGCGCCCCTCGGGCGTCTCCTCGATGCGCCAGCCTGCCTCAGCTCTACCGTACGGCGTGAGGTGTGCCGCTTTCGCCCAGGTCAGGTCCCCGCCCGGCACCGGGGCGATCCGCAGGCGCCGCCAGCCCGGTCCGGCGGTCGCCAGACCCGCCACCGTGCGGTGCAGCCAGTCGGCGACCGCGCCCAGCGCGTAGTGGTTGAACGAGGTCATCTCACCCGGATTGACGCTGCCGTCGGGCAGCATCGAGTCCCAGCGCTCCCAGATGGTGGTGGCGCCCATGGTCACCGGGTACAGCCACGACGGGCACTCCTTCTCCAGCAGCATCCGGTACGCCAGCTGCGGCTCGCCCGCCGCGCACAGGGCGTCGCAGATCAGCGGCGTACCCGCGAAACCGGTGGCGATGCGGAACGAGGCGCGCCGCACGACCTCGGCCAGCCGCTCCGCCGCGCCCCGCCGCTGCCGCCGCGTCGGCAGCAGCGCGAAGTTCAGGGCCAGCGCGTACGCCGTCTGCGCGTCGGAGGAGAGCAGGCCGTCCGGGGTGACGAAACGGTCGGCGAACCGCTCCCGCACCGCCCGCGCGTGCTCCCGGAAGCGGGCCGCGTCGTCCTCGTGGCCGAGCAGCGCGGCGGTGTCGGCCAGCACCTCGGCCGAGCGGACGACATAGGCGTTCGCCACCAGGTCCCCGTCGGTGCGGGCGTCGCCGGGCCGGTCCGGCGGGGCCGCCGGGTCCAGCCAGTCACCGAGCTGGAACTCCTGCCGCCACAGGCCGCCGCCCGCCGCGACCAGCCGGATCGTGGCCTCGCCCCAGGCCAGCATGCTCGGGTACTGGTCGCGCAGCACCCCCAGGTCCCCGAACCGCTGGTACAGAGTCCACGGCAGCAGCACCGCGACATCGCCCCACACCGCCTGCGCGGTCGGCGGGAACATGTCCGGCAGTACGTCGGGCACGACCAGCGGCGGCACCCCGTCCGGCCGGGCCAGCTGCTCGGCGGCCAGGTCGCGCAGCCAGCCGGCCAGCATGCCGGAGCAGTCGTGGAGGAAGGACGCGGTGGGGGCGAAGACCTGGAGGTCGCCGGTCCAGCCCATGCGTTCGTCGCGCTGCGGGCAGTCCGTGGGGACGTCGAGGAAGTTGCCGCGCATGCCCCACACGACGTTCTCGTGCAGCCGGTTCACCAGCGGGTCGGAGCACTCGAACCAGCCGGTGCGTTCCAGGTCCGTGTGCAGGACCACCGCCTCGACGTCGGCGGGGTCGAGCGCGCCCGGCCAGCCGTCCACCTCGGCGTAGCGGAAGCCGTGGAACGTGAAGTGCGGCTCGTAGGTCTCCACCCCCTCGCCGCGCAGCACATAGGTGTCCGTGGCGCGGGCGTGCCGCAGCGGGCGGACGCTCAGCTCACCGTCCTCCAGCACCTCGGCGTGGCGCAGGGTGACCTCGTGACCGGCCGGACCCGACACCCTGATCCGCAGCCGCCCCACCAGGTTCTGGCCGAAGTCCAGGACGGTCCGCCCGGACGGCGTGGTGAGCACCTCGGCCGGGCGCAGGGCCTCGATGCGCCGGACCGGCGGGCCGGTCGGGGCCACCAGTTCGGCGGTGGGCGCGGCGAGTTCGGTGACAGGCCGCCAGCCGGACGCGTCGAACTCTGGTGTGGACCAGCCCGGTTGCTCCAGCCGGGCGTCACAGGCCTCGCCGTCGTAGATCTCCGAGCGCAGCACGGGGCCGGTCGCCGTGCGCCACCGTTCGTCGGTGCCGACGACCGCCGTCGTGCCGTCGGCGTACTCGATCTCCAACTGGGCCAGCAGCGCCCGGTGTTCGCCGTAGAGGTGCCGGCTGCCGCCGCCGAAGCCGAGGCGTCCGGTGTACCAGCCCTCGCCGAGCAGCGCGCCGAGGGTGTTGCGGCCGGGCCGCAGCAGGGCGGTCACGTCGAAGGTCTGGTAGCGCAGCCGGTGCTGGTAGGAGGTCCAGCCGGGGGACAGGACGTGGTCGCCGACCGCCGTGCCGTTGATCTCGGCCGTGTAGACACCGAAGGCGGTGCAGTACAGCCGGGCCGAGGCGAGGGGACCGGCCAGGTCGAAGTCATGCCGCAGCAGGGCCGCGGGCAGGGGTCCGTCAGGGGTCCCGGAGTCGGGGGTGACGGGCCGGGCCGTCCAGTCGGCGGGCTCCAGCAGGCCGGTCTCCGCGTACCCGACCGGCGACCAGGGCGAGGGGTCGCTCTCCCCCTCGCCCCACACCCGGACGCGTACGCCGACCCGCTCGCGCGAGCCGAGCCGCGCGCCGGGCCAGGGGACGAGGACGGACTCGGCGGACTCGACGCGCCCGGTGTCCGTGGTGACGGTGCCTTCGGCATCGGTGATCTGGACCTGGTGGGCGCTCTGCCGCCAGTCCGGGACGCCGGTCTCCGTGCGCCAGCTCAGCCGGGGCGCGGGCTCGCCGATGCCCAGGGGCTCGCGATGGTGTTCGAAGACGGGGGTGCCGACAGTGCTCCGCACGGGCTTCAACTCCGATCCGGGTCATGGCAGATGTACACGCGGGGGGCTCCGCCCTCGTCGGGTACCCAGTCGGCGGCGTCGGCCCTCACGCCCTCGCGGACCGTCTCGCCGGTACGGGGGTCGACCACGCGATAGGGCAGGGGCACCTCCGGGGCGATGCCCCGCAGCGGGCCGCCCTCCTCCGCGTAGCAGACGTACAGCACACCGGGGACGGACAGGCCGCGCGGCGCCAGGCTGGCGCACCAGTCCGGGCGCAGGTCGGTGAGGGGGAGGCCGTCGAGGATCCGGCCGACCAGGCCGACGTACCGCGATCCCTCGAAGTCCAGCGCCTCCCGCCAGCCCGCGTCCTTCGCCAGGAAGAACTCCGTGTGCCCGGGTTCGGCCGGGTGCAGCCGCCACTGCCACAGACTCGCCGCGCCGTAGACGACGCCCATCGTGCCGCCCGCGCAGAGGTTGCTCCACGCCTCGTGCCCCTGCCACCAGCCGGTGGCCCGGCCGGCGCCGGGATCCTCGTAGGTCGGTTCGCCGTTGGCGACCGCCTTGGCCGGGGTGTTGCGCCACATGTCGGCGACCCGCTCCTGGACGTGCCCGCCCATGTGCCCGGTCTGGCACCACTGGAAGTGCAGCCACGGCTCGCCCTGGTGGGCGCGGTTGGCGGAGTGCGGCCGGTAGTGGATGCCGCAGGGCTGGCCGTAGGCGTCCCACCGCCCCACCTCGGCGCCGCCCGCCGCGATCTGCGGCTCGCCGCCCTCGCCGTCGGCACCCACCAGGTAGACCACCGGGGCGGCGCCGTAACGGGCGACCAGGTAACGGCAGTAGCGCGCGTACTCCTGCGGCGGGACCACCGGGCCGGCCGTCCGCAGGCCCTTCCAGCCGAAGCCGTGGAACAGCGGCTGCAGCACGGGCACGATCCCGTGGTCGCGCAGGACGCCGGTCAGTCGGTCGAGGTACCGGAAGTACGCCGGGTTCAGCACGTTGACGTGTCCGGTGGGCAGGTCCTCGAAGCCGACGTCGAAGCCTTCGTCGGCGGTGCGGTCGCGGGGCCCGCGCGCGTCCATGTCGGGCTGGACGCTCATCAGCAGGGCCGCGTTGAAGCCCTTGGCCCGCCGGTCGGCGGCATAGCGCGCGGCCTGTTCTTCGGTGGCCCGCCAGGGCAGCGCCCAGGCGGTGTCGCCGACCAGCAGCGCGGGCGTCCCGTCGGCGTGCACCAGGCTGCGCCCGCCGGGGGACATGCGCCAGAAACCGTGCCGGTGGAAGGGGTTGCCGTCGGTGTCGGTGGCGGTGGCGGTGGCGGTGGAGGGGGCGGTGGCGGGGGCTGTGGCTGTGTCGGTGTCGGCCGGGCGGACCGTCAACGTGCCCGTCCGCCCGTCGAGTCCGGGGTCCCCGTCCGAGGCGCCGGAGCGCCAGGTCCAGCGGCCGGCCGGCTCCGGGGAGGCGAAGCGGATCCGCCAGGTGCGGTCGCCGTCCCAGAAGGCCGGGCGGCGCAGCACCCGCCCGGACTCGTGGGTGAACTCGGCCCACACGTCCACGTCGGTGTACGGGTTGGCGTGGTCGCGCGTGCCGGTGAGGACGATCTCGGTCTGCCGCCAGGCGGTGATCTCCGTGGCCGGGTCAGTGCTCATCGTCGCGGCCCTCCAGCGTGACCCGGGTGGCCAGCGGCAGCCGCAGCGACGACGGGCCCACGCGCAGCGTGAAGTCACCGGGCTCGAACGCCCAGGCGTGCGCCGCGGTGTCCCAGTGCCGGAAGACCCGCGCGTCCACGGTCACCGTCGCCACCGCCTCCTCGCCGGCCGCCGCCTCGACCACGGCGAACCCGGCCAGCCAGCGTGCCGGGCGCTCCACGGCGCCGTCCGGCCGCTCCGCGTACACCTGCACGACCTCCTTGCCGTGCCGGGCCCCGGTGTTGCGGATCCGCACCGTCACGGTGCCGCCCTCGCCGGCCGGCACCGCGCCGGGCGCCTCGACCGCGACGTACTCCCAGGTGGTGTAGCCGAGGCCGTGCCCGAAGCCGTAGCGCGGCGGTGTCCGGTCCTGGCGGCCCTGCCCCCGGTGGCCGACGAACAGCCCCTCGTCGTAGCGGAGTACGCCGTCGACCGGCTGGGTGGACGGCAGACCGGCCTCGGTGGCGGGCCACTCGGTGGGGAGACGTCCGCCCGGTTCCGCCGCGCCCAGCAGGACGTCGGCGAGCGCGTCGCCGAACTCCTGTCCGGGGAACCAGGCCAGCAGTACCGCCGCCACCTCGTCGGCCCACGGAAGCAGCACCGGGGCACCGGAGTTGACCACCACGACCGTGCGCGGGTTGGCCTCGGCGACCCGGCGGACCAGCTCGTCCTGGCGGCCGGGCAGGGCCAGGCCGGTACGGTCGAAGCCCTCGCTCTCGACCTCCTCGGTGGTGCCGACCACGACCACGGCGACGTCGGCGGCACGGGCGAGCGCCACGGCCCGCTCGATCTCCTCGTCGTCGCTGCCCCGCGGCGGCATGAGGTTGAGCTGGAGCGAGGTGACCCCTGCCGCTATGCCCTCGTCGGCGGCGGGGGCGTCGTGCACGAGGACGACCTCGGTCTCCCCGCCCTCGGCCAGTTCGACGTCGTGCAGGTGTTGCGGCGGGCTGAGCAGGCCCTCCACCAGGTCGGCACCCGGCGGCAGCGCCAGCTGTACGTCGAACACCTCCGTCCCGGCCACGGACATCCGGAAGCGTCCCAGGCCGGAGGCGCCGATCCCGTACCGGCCGGGCCCCGCCGCCGCGCGCAGCACCGTGCGCACCTCGATCCGGGCGACGGCGTCGGACGCGATCCCGGGCCTGTACGACCCCATCCAGGTGTACGCCGCCGCGGCGCGCGGCTCGGCGCCCAGCACGGTTCCGTCGGCGGCCAGGTAGCGCACCTCCACGCCGTCGCCGGTGCCGTCGGGACGGCCCAGGAACGGCAGGTCCGCCACCGGTGTGCGGGTCTGCGGGGTGACCCCCACGCCGTGCGTGACCTCGACCGAGTCCCCGAGCGCGGCCCGCAGACCGGTGAGCGGCGAGACGGTGTACGGCGGGAAGACGGTGGCGCTGCCGCCGCCGAGGGTCCGCGCCACGGCCGCGTTCGGGCCCAGCACGGCCACCCGGTGCAGCGCGGCCCGGTCCAGCGGCAGTACGGCGTCCTCGTTGCGGGCGAGGACGAAACCGGCGGCGGCCGTCTCCCGCAGCAGACCCGCCACCGACGCCGCGTCGTACGTCGGCGGCTCGACGGCGTCGGGCAGGCCGTCCAGCGCGCCGACCCGGGCGGCCAGCCGCAGTATGCGCAGCGCCTTGTCGTCCACCAGCGCCTCGTCCACCTTGCCCTCCCGCACGGCGGTGACCAGCGCCTCGCCCCACGGCCCCAGCGGGCCCGGCATCACCAGGTCGAGGGCGGCGCGCGCGGACGGCTCGGTGGTGCGGGTGGCGAACCAGTCGGACATCACCACCCCGTCGAAGCCCCACTCCTCGTGCAGCACCGCGCGCAGCAGCGGGCTCTCGGTCATCGAGTGCCCGTTGACGCCGTTGTACGCGGCCATCACCGCCCAGACCCGGGCCTCGCGGACGATCACCTCGAACGGCGCGAGGTACAGCTCCCGCAGGACGCGCTCGTCGATCCGCGCGTCGACGGTCATCCGCTGGGTCTCGGAGTCGTTGCCGACGAAGTGCTTCACGGTGGCGGCCACACCGCCGCGCTGCACACCGCGCACGTAGGCCGCTCCGATCCGGCCGGTGAGCAGCGGGTCCTCACTGAAGCACTCGAAGTGCCGGCCGCCGTAGGGGGTGCGGTGCAGGTTCACGGTGGGGGCGAGCAGGACGTCCACTCCCTTGGCGCGGGCCTCGTGGGCGAGCAGTCCGCCCAGCCGCTCGACGCGGGGCTCGTCCCAGGTGGCGGCGAGAGCGGTGGGCGAGGGGACGTTCGCGGACGGCGTGCGCTCGTCCCAGAGTTCACCGCGCACCCCGGCGGGGCCGTCCGAGACGACCAGCCTGCGCAAGCCGGCGTCGGGCTCCGGAAGCAGGGACCAGAAGTCCCCGCCGGTGAGCAGCCGTACCTTCTGCTCCAGGGTGAGCGCGGCGACGCGCCGCCCCAACTCGGCTTCGGCTTCGGCGTCGGTGTCGGGGGTGGGGTTGGCGGACTGCCGGGTCACGGAGTTCTCCTCGGAGCAGGGGGAGGGGAGCAATGGGGGAGGCGGGGGAGGAGGTTCGGGCGAGCCTCAGGGCTTCAGGGACTCAGGGCTGCGGGGCCGGGGCCGCCGGGTCCTGGCCCCGGTAGCGGAACCGGTCGAAGGCGACGACGCTCTCGGCGGCGTACACGCCGACGACCCGGCCGGTGAACGCGGCGGCGGTCTCGGCGGACACGTAGCGGCCGTCGAGCGCGGCCAGTTCCACCGGGCCGTCCGGTGTCCCGACGGAGAGCCGGACCAGGTCCGGGCCGAGCGCGTCGGAGCCCGGCCCCGCGGTCGGCTCGACCACGATGCGTACGGTCACCTCGTCCGCCGGACCCGGCAGCGGCTGTTCCCAGACCTGCCGGAGGCCGCCCACCCGGGCCCGCGCCCGGACCGTGCCGGCGCCCGCCTCGACGTCGTAGTGGTGGTGTTCGTCGATGCGCAGGCTCAGTCCGCCGGTGCCGCCGGAGCAGTCCATCCGCACCGAGAACTCGGCCGCCTGGTGCTGCTGTCGGCGTCCGACGAAGCGCGGCCGGGGGTCGTCCATCGTGGAGCCGTCGGCGTGCACCACGAGCCGGCCCGGCCGTTCGGTCAGCGAGGACCAGTCGGCGGCCGGGGTGCGCACCGAGATCCACTGCGGGCCGAGCACGGTGCCGGTGAAGTCGTCCTCGTACGTGACCGGTTCGGGGACCGGGCCCGGCTCGACCGGACGCACCACGGGCCAGCCGTCGACCCACTCCAGGGCGGTGCCGAACGTCTCCCGGCCCATGGGGGAGAAGGCGCGGGTCAGTCCGCGCGGCCGCATGCCCAGCATGACGAGCGCCCAGCCGCCGTCGGGGGTGCGTACGAGGTCGGCGTGGCCGGTGTTCTGCACCGGCCGGTCGGTGCTGCGGGCGCTGAGCACCGGGTTGGCCGGGCAGCCCTCGAAGGGTCCGTCGGGCCGGTCGGAGCGGGCGATGCTCACGGCGTGGCCGCGCTCGGTGCCGCCCTCGGCGATCATCAGGTACCAGACGCCGTCGATCTCGTAGAGGTGCGGGGCCTCGGGGAACATCAGCCCGGTCCCCGACCACAGCGACCGGGGTTCTTCCAGGGCCCGGCCGGTCCCGGGGTCCATGCGGACCTGCTGGATGCCCAGGTGCTCGCCGGCGCGGTCACCGTCCAGACGCAGGCCCGAGTACGTGACGAAGCAGGTGCCGTCGGCGTCCCAGGCGATGTCCGGGTCGATGCCGGACACGCCCTGCATGACGATGCCGTCGGACCACGGTCCCTCGGCCCGGTCGGCGGTGAAGATCAGACTGCCGCGCCCCATCGCGTCGGTGACGACCAGCCAGAAGCGGCCGTCGTGGAAGCGGATGGTGGGCGCCCAGGCCCCGCCGAGCAGCGGGGTCTTCTCCAGCGCGAGCTGCCCCGGCCGGGTCACCACGTTGCCGATCTGCCGCCAGTTCACCAGGTCGCGGCTGTGGAAGAGCGGGATGCCGGGGAAGTACTCGAAGCTGGAGCAGGCGAGGTAGTAGTCGTCGCCGACCCGGGTGACGCTGGGGTCGGGGTGGAATCCGGGGACGAGAGGGTTGGCGGGGGCAGGGACAGCGCCCGTGGCCGGGTTCGTGGATGCGGGCGGCGGCGGGGTCATTCCGTGTCTCCTGTCGTGGCTGCCGTGGCGGTTGCCGTCGTGGGTGCCGTGGTGGCTTCCGTCGAGGCCCCGGCGGCCGCCAGCCGCCGCCGCTCGGCCCGGCGCTGCGCCTGCCGTTCGGGGTCGGGTACCGGTGCCGCCAGCAACAGCCGCTGGGTGTAGGGGTGTTCGGGTGTGGCCGTGATCTTCGCCGCGTCCCCGGACTCGACGATCTCGCCGCGGTACATGACCGCCACCCGGTGGCTGATGTGCCGCACCACGGAGAGGTCGTGGGTGATGAAGAGATAGGCGACGCCGGTGCGTTCCTGGATCTCCACGAACAGGTCGAGGACCCGCGCCTGGGTCGACAGGTCCAGCGCGCTGACCGGCTCGTCGCAGACCACGATCCGCGGGTCCCGGGACAGCGCCCGGGCGATGGCGACGCGCTGCCGCTGGCCGCCGGAGAACTCCCGGGGCAGCCGCTGTCCGGCGTCGGCGGGCAGCCGCACCTGGTCCAGCAGGTCCTTCACCCGTCGTTCGGCCTCCGCGCGCGAGGTTCCGGCGACGGTCAGCGGCTCGCTGAGGATGTCGTTCACCGTCATCGCCGGGTTCAGCGAGGTGTACGGGTCCTGGAACACCACCTGGATCTCGCTGCTCAGCGCCCGGCGCTCCTTGCGGCCCAGACCGGAGACGACCCGGCCGTCGTAGCGGACGCTGCCGGAGGTGACCGGGGCGAGGCCGAGGATGGCGCGGCCCAGGGTCGTCTTCCCGGACCCCGACTCGCCGACCAGGCCGAGGGTCTCGCCCGCGCCGATGGTGAGCGACACCCCCTTCAGGACCCGGAACGGCGGCTTGCGCCAGCCCTTCGCCGGGTACTCCACGACCACCTCGTCGGCGACCAGCAGCGGCTCCGCCGAGGCCGGCGCGGAGGCCGGTGCCGGGCGGTCCTTGTCGAGTGTCCCGGTCATGCCCGGCCCTCCTGACGTGCGGTGTGCATGGTCCCGGCGGCCGCCTTCGCGGTGGTGCGGCCGAGCGCGGCGCGCGGCTCGGCGTCCTCCAGCGTCGAGGACAGGAGCATCCGGGTGTACGGGTGCCGGGGTCGGGCGAACAGCTCACGCGCGGGGGCGGATTCCACCACCCTGCCGGTCTGCATCACCGTGACGCGGTCGCAGATGTCGGCCACCACACCGAAGTCGTGGGTCACCAGGATCATGCCCATGTTCCGTTCGCGCTGCAGCGACCGCATCAGGTCCAGCACCTCGGCCTGCACGGTCACGTCCAGGGCCGTGGTGGGCTCGTCGGCGATCAGCAGGTCGGGATCGCAGGACACCGCCCCCGCGATGAGGACGCGCTGGGCCATGCCGCCGGAGATCTGGTGCGGGTAGGAGGCGAACACCCGCTCGGGGTCGGCGATGCCCACCCGTTCCAGCAGGCCCAGGGTCTTCGTCCGCGCCTCCGACGCCGGGAGCCGCAGATGCCGGCGGACCGGTTCGACCAGCTGGGCTCCGATCCGGAAGGACGGATCGAGGTTGGACATCGGCTCCTGCGGCACGTATGCGATCCGCCGGCCGCGGAGCCGGTTCAGCTCCGTACGGCTCAGCCGTCCGAGTTCCGTCCCGTCGAACACGAGGCGGTCGGCGGAGACCAGCGCCTCCGGCGGCAGCAGGCCGAGCACGGCGAACGCGGTCTGGCTCTTGCCCGACCCGGACTCGCCGACCAGCCCGAGCACCTCGCCCTTGCGGACGGTCAGGGACACCCCGTCGACGACGGTCTTCTCCCCGTCCTCGGCCGGGTAGGAGACGTGCAGACCGTCCAGGACGAGCAAGGGGGCGTCGTCGTCCTTCCCGGCGGCGACCGCGGCCTTCGGCTGCCGAGTGCCGCCGGCAGCCGCGGAGTTCTTCGTATCCTCCGGGCTCCCGGGGCCCTCGGCCCCCGCCACGGACTCGGCCTCCGCCACGGACTCGGCCTCCGCCACGCTGCTCGGCCCGACGCCGATGCCCTCGGCAGCCGCGGACGTCGCCGCCCGCTGCGCCTTCCTGGCCCTCGCGGCGTTCCTGACCGCCCTGCGCGTCCGCCGCCCGCGCCCGCTGCCTGCGCTCGCGTCCAGCGCGTCGCGCAGCGCGTTGCCCAGCAGACCGAACGCGGCGACGGTGAGCGCGAGCGCGCCTCCGGGCCACAGCATCAGGACCGGCTTGGTGTAGATGTTGGCGAACGCGTCGTTGAGCATCGAGCCCCAGCTGGCCTGGGTCGCCGAACCCAGCCCCAGGAACTCCAGGCCGGACTGGATGACGATGGCCAGCCCGAGCATCTGGGCGGCCTGGATGATGGTCGGCGCCTGCACCACGGGCAGGATGTGCCGGCGCACGATCCTGCCGTCGGTCAGCCCGGAGACCCGGGCCGCGTCCACGTACAGCTCCTCGCGCACGGAGATCGCCGAGGCACGGATCAGCCGGAACACGCCCGGCGACATCAGCACGCCGAAGACCGCCATGGCGACATAGGTGTTCTGGCCCACCGCGGACATCACGACCAGCAGCACGACGATGGCCGGTACCGCCATCAGGATGTTGGCGAGCCAACTGCTCACCGCGTCGAACCACTTGCGGTAGTAGCCGGCCAGCAGGCCGGAGGGAACGCCGATCACCAGCGCGACGCACACGGCGATCAGGGCGCCGAGCAGGCTGGTGCGACCGCCGTAGAGCAGCCGGGCCAGCACGTCGCGGCCGACGCCGTCGCCGCCCAGCGGATGCGCTCCGCCGGCCGGGGCGAGGGTCTCGGTGAGCGAGGAGTGCGCCGGGTCCTGGTCGGTCAGCAGCGGAGCGAACAGGCTCGCCAGCGCGATGAGCGCGAGGACGGCGAGACAGCCGACGGCCACCGGGTTGCGCAGCAGCCGCCGCACGAGGCCCGCGCGCACCGGCGCCGGTGCCGCCGCGGTGCCGGGGGCGAGGCCCGCTTCGGACTGGGGGAGGGTCATCCGACACGCACCTTCGGGTTGAGCCAGCCGTACGCCACGTCGAGCGCGATGTTGACGATCACGACGATGGCGACCATGACCACGACGACGCCCATGACGACCGGGGTGTCGCCCTGGGACCCGGCGCCGGTCGCCTGCGAGCCGATCCCGTTGAGCCCGAACACCTTCTCCACCACCACCGCGCCGCCGACCAGGCCGATGAACTGCAGGGCGAGCACGGTCAGGGCGGCGGGGGCCGCGTTGCGCAGGGCGTGCCGGAACAGCAGGCTGCGCTCGCTGATGCCACGGGCGCGCAGGGTGCGGACGTAGTCGGCGCGCAGCACGTCCACCATGGAGCCGCGGACCTGCTGGGCGGTGGCGGCGACCGCGCCGACGGCGAGCGACAGCGCGGGCAGGGTGATCGACTTCAGCCAGCCGCTCGCCGAGGTGGCCAGCGGGACGTAGCCGGTCGCGGGCAGCCAGCCCAGGTCGACTCCGACCACCACGGCGAGCACCAGCGCGACCAGGAAGCTGGGCACCGCGAAGCCCACCACGGCGAGCAGCTGCACGAGCTGGTCCAGCGCGCCGCGGCGGACCGCGGCGGCGACGCCCAGCACCGTGCTGAGCACCGCGGAGACCAGCAGGGCGGCCAGCACGATCGACAGGGTGACCGGCAGCCGGTTGGTGAGCGAGTCGGTCACGGACTCGCCGCTGAACCACGAGGTGCCGAGGTTGCCCTGCACCGCGTCCGTCAGCCAGTGCCAGTAGCGCTCGGCCATCGGCTGGTCGAGCCCCAGTTCACGGGACTTGGCCGCCACCTGCTGCTGGGTGGCGGTCTGCCCGACGATCTGGCGCGCCGGGTCGGAGCCGGTCAGGCCCATCAGCGCGAAGGTCGTGGTCGCGATCACCACGACCAGCACCAGTCCGGCGGCGATGCGCCGGGCCAGGAAAACGATCACTGGTCTCTCCTCCTTCCTTGTCTTCCTCGTCCCTGACGGGCCTGCACCGGGGACCCGGTCAGCCGGCGGGCCTGAAGTTGTAGATGGGCGGTACGGCGGAGTAGGTCTGCGGGGTGAAGGTGACGTTCTTGTTGGTCGCGTAGGCGTTCTGCACCGAGTCCCAGGGGGCGTTCCAGGCCTGGTCGACGAGGTAGGTGTTGATCTCCTTGAACAGCGCGTCCTGGGCGCTGCCGGTCGCCTTCTGCGCCTTGGCGATCAGGGCGGTGACCTTCGGGTCGGAGGTGTGCAGCGGGTTCCACAGGGCGTCCGGGGCCACTTCGAGCCGGATGGTGTCCCAGGGGCGGAAGGAGGCCAACGTCATGTAGGAGATCGGGTACTTGCCCGAGAGCAGGGCGGTCAGCACCTGGCTGGTGGGGATCTTGTCGATCTTGACCTTGATCCCGATGTCCTCCAGCTGCTGGGTCATGGCCGCCTGCTGGTCCGGGAAGAAGGTGGAGAAGTCCGGCATGGTGACCGAGAAGCCGTTCGGGTAACCGGCCTCCGCCAGCAGCTGCTTGGCCTTGGCCGGGTCGTACGTGTACTTCGAGTCCAGCGAGCTGTCGAAGGCCGGGCCGGCCGGGTTGAAGACCTGGGTGGTGGACTGCCCCATGCCCTGCTTGGCGGTCTTGACGATGGCGGACCGGTCGAAGGCGTAGTTGAGGGCCTGCCGGACCCGGACGTCGCCGAGTGCCTTGACCTGCTTGCCCTCGCGGTCCCAGATGTAGACGCCTTCGACGTCGCCCGAGGTGTACTTGGTGATCTTCAGCCCGCTGCTCTGGGCCGGCGCGATGTTCTTGGCGCTGGTCAGCAGGGCGCCGCTGAGCTGACCCGAGCGCAGGGCGTTGAGGGTCGCGGTGGGGTCGGTCATCGGCTTGAGGACGATCTTGTCGAACGGGAAGGCCGACTTGTTCCAGTACCCGGCGTTGCGGACGAACGTGTAGGTGCTGCCGGTGACGGTGGCGGACTTGTCCAGCGTGTACGGCCCGGAGCCCACCGGGCCGGACTTGAGGGCGCCCGAGGTGATGGCCTTGGGGCTGGCGATCATGCCGGCCACGCTGCCGAGGTTGGCCAGCAGCGAGGGGTCGGGGGCCGAGAGCGTGATGGCGACCGTGGACGCGTCCACCGCGTCGACGCTCTTGATGCCCTTGAGCTGGCCGGCGGCCTCGTTGGTACCGCCCTTGGTGTGCAGGAGGTTGGCCTTGACGGCGGCGGCGTCCAGGGCGGTGCCGTCGGTGAACTTGACGCCGGTGCGCAGGGACAGGGTGAGGACGGTCCGGTCGGCGTTGTACGACCACTTGGTGGCCAGGTTGGCCTTGACCTCGGCGCTCGGGGACAGCCGCAGCAGCGAGTCGTATACGGGCTGGTAGTACTGGGTGTTGTTGCCGAGTCCGGCGTCGGCCAGGTCCCACGGCTGGGCTTCGACGATGGGGGCCAGGGTGAGGGTGCCGCCGGCGGCCGAGCCGCTCGAACCCGCCCCTGAGGCGGAACTGCACCCGGCCACGGACAGCATCAGGGCCGCAGACGCGGCCGTCAGCGTGATTCTTCGCATGTCGTGCTCCGCTGGGAAGAACGGGGAGGGAGAGGAAGAGGGGGCCAGGGCCGGCAGCGGTCTGGACCGTTCGTGTCGGTCGGGCGCTTCCTGGCGGGCTTCTCGGGTGGGCGGGCTCGTCTGGTTCGCGGGCCTGTCACGTTTCAGCCACGTCGATTCGGTGGCCGAGATCAGGTACTGATACGTACAAGTGAAACGTATGCGTAACGTAGGCCGACTTCAGCGGGACGACAAGACCCCGGCGGCGGATATTTCTCCGATGGGCACGTTGTGCGGGGACTTGGGACCGGGTGATGCCGGTCGGGTCAGGCGGATTCCCGGACCACGAGGCTCACCGGGACCGACTGCGGTGCGGTGGTGCCGACGGTGCCGTCGGCGATGCTGCTGACGATCAGGCGCGCCACGCGGCCGGCCAGGATGTCCAGGTTGTTGTCGATCGTGGTGAGCGGCGGTACGGCGAACGGCGCCAGTTTGTCGTTGTCGACGCCGATCACGGCCAGGTCGCCGGGGGCGCTCAGGCCGACGCGGCGCATGCCGGCGAGGAGCGCGAAGGCGGTCTCGTCGTTGTACGCGCACACCCCGGTGACGGCGGGGACCGCCGAGTGCCACTGGTCGGCCGCGGCGGCGGCCGCCGCAGCGTCGAGCGGGACGTCGAGCACGACCGGGGCGGCCAGGCCCAGTTCCGCGCAGGCGGCCCGGACACCGGCGAGCCGCGGTTCGAGGAAGTCCCGGAGCCGGGGCTGCCGGGGCGCGGCATAACCGAGGCGGGTGTGGCCCGTCGCCGCCAGCCGCTCGACCTGCATCCTGCCGATGAGGGTCTGGTGGATCGGCAGGCCGAGCGGATGCGTCGCCCTGTCGATCTCCACGCTCACCACGGGGATGCCCGCCGCCCGCATGCCGGCCATGTCCTCGGCGGAGACGCCGAGGGACGTCAGCACGGCGGCGGGCATGAACTCCCGCCACAGCGAACTCACCGGGGAGTGCTGGGTGCGCCGGGTGATCAGGCTGAGACGGTGCCGCTCCAGCTCGTCGCCGAGCAACTCCACCAGGGTCGCCAGGGAGTCGCCCACGGGCACGTCCGGAAGCAGCATGAGCACCAGTTCGCTGCGGCCCAGACGCAGGGCCCGGGCCGCGGCCGACGGCCGGTAACCCAGCTTGGCCACGGCGTCCAGCACCTTGCGGCGGGTCGACTCGGAGATCTTCTGGTGCGGCGCGTCGTTCAGCACGTAGCTGACCGTGGTCTGCGAGACCCCCGCCTCCCTGGCGACATCGGTCGCCGTCACGCGGCCGGACCTGTTCGCCATGGGGGCCTCCTGGAGGATGTCTGGGAGCGACCGTCATGATGCGCGGACCGCGCCGAGAGCCTAACTGAATCGTAACAGTGAGGGAGGCGGGTTCTCCGTGTCCGGAGCGCGGGAGCCGGGTGCCCGGCCCGGGTGCTCAGCCCGCGTGCCGGAAGTTGTAGATCGGCGGCACGGCGGCGTAGGTCTGCGGCGTGAAGGTGATGTCCTTGCTCGTCGCGTAGGCGTTCTGCACCGAGTCCCAGGGGGCGTTCCAGGCCTGGTCGACGAGGTAGGTGTTGATCTCCTTGAACAGCGCGTCCTGGGCACTGCCGGTCGCCTTCTGCGCCTTCGCGGCCAGGGACTCCACCGTGGGGTCGGCGCTGTGCAGCGGGTTCCACAGCGCGCTCTTCGTCACCTCGGTCGAGATGGTGTCCCAGGGGCGGAAGGAGGCCAGCACCATGTAGGACATGGCGTACTTGCCGGCCAGCAGCTTGCTGAGGACCTGGTCGGTGGGGACCTTGTCGAGCTTGACCTTCACGCCGATGTCCGCGAGCTGCTGGGTCATGGCGGCCTGCTGGTCGGGGAAGACCGCGGAGAAGTCCGGCATGGTGACCGAGAAGCCGTTGGGGTAACCGGCCTCCGCCAGCAGCTTCTTGGCCTTGGCCGGGTCGTAGGTGTACTTCGTGTCCAGCGAGCTGTCGAAGGCGGAACCGGCCGGGTTGAAGATCTGGGTCGTCGCCTGGCCCATGCCGCCCTTGGCGGTCTTGACGATGGCGGACCGGTCGAAGGCGTAGTTCAGGGCCTGGCGGACCCGGACGTCACCGAGCGCCTTGACCTGCTTGCCCGTGCGGTCCCATATGTACAGCCCCTCGACGTCGCCCGAGGTGTACTTGGTGATCTTGAGCCCGCTGCTCTGGGCCGGCGCGATGTTCTTGGCGCTGGTCAGCACCGCGCCGTTGATCTGCCCCGAACGCAGGGCGTTGAGGGTCGCGGTGGGGTCGGTCATCGGCTTGAGGACGATCTTGTCGAACGGGAAGGCCGACTTGTTCCAGTAGCCGGGGTTGCGGACGAAGGTGTACGTACTGCCCGCCGTCGTCGCGGACTTGTCCAGGGTGTACGGCCCGGAGCCGACGGGACCGGACTTCAGTGCGCCGTCGGCGATCGCCTTGGGGCTGGCGACCATGCCGGCCACGTTGCCGAGGTTGGCCAGCAGGGAAGGGTCGGGCACCGAGAGCTTGACGGCGACCGTGGACGCGTTCACCACGTCCACCCCGCTGATGCCCTTGAGCTGGCCGGCGGCCTCGTTGGTGCCCTCCTTGGTGTGCAGGAGGTTGGTCTTGACGGCGGCGGCGTCGAGGGCGGTGCCGTCGGTGAACTTGACTCCGGTGCGCAGGGTGAGGGTGAGGACGGTCCGGTCGGTGTTGTACGACCACTTGGTGGCGAGGTTGGGCTTGACCTCGGAGCTGGGCGAGAGCCGCAGCAGGGAGTCGTACACGGGCTGGTAGTACTGGGCGTTGTTGCCGAGTCCGGCGTCGGCCAGGTCCCACGGCTGGGCCTGGACGAGGGGCGCCAGGGTGAGGGTGCCCCCTGTGGTGCCGGTTCCGCCGCTGTCGCCGGATCCGGATCCGCAGGCCGTCGCGGCCAGGGTCACGACGACCGCCACGGCCGTCAGCATGATGCGTCGCATGGGTAACTCCGCGTTCGAGGCGGGCGGCATGGCAGAGCCGCCCGCGGTTCTGATGGGCAGGTGTGGGGGAGGTGAGGTGAGGTGCGGATTCAGTCGGCTGTCGTGGCGGGCGCCGGGGTGTCCTCGTACGCCCTGAGCCGGACCGCGATGTAGGGGAGGGCGGGCAGCGGCAGGGTGAAGACGCCCTCGTACGTGCCCGGGAGCCGGGTGACGGTCATGTTCCAGGTGTCGATGACCTCGGCCTCGTAGCGGATGCCGGGGGCCATCGCGAACGTGCGGCGGCGCGGCTGGCCGAAGCCGAAGTAGGTGAGGTGGTAGCGGCCTTCGACGCCGCCGGTCGGGACGTCCCAGTCGGAGGGCAGCGGGTCGATGCCGGCCCCCGGTGTCTCCTCCAGGATCCGCCGCAGGAAGGCGATCCTGGCGGGGCTCTCCCCCTTCAGCTCGCCGCCCTTGGACCACCACAGCACGTCGTCGTCCGCGAGATACGTCTCGCCATGGGTGACGTAGCCGCCGCGTACGGCGCCCTCCCAGCAGCGGCGCACCATCTCCTGCGGGGTGAGGTTGCCCCAGCCCTGGTCGAGGTCGCCCTCGTAGCCGCACTCGTCGACGACCACCGGCTTGCCCCAACGGGCCCGCCAGGCGTCGGTGTTCTCGGCCGTGCGGTAGACATCGACGCGCTGCACGCTGGAGTGGGTCACCCAGTCCAGGCCGTTGTCCCAGAACTCGAAGCAGTTGTGGACGCCGAGCAGGTGGCCGTGCGGATCGAACCGGCGCACGGTCGCGGCCGACCGGTGCCAGTGGCCGGTGTCCTTGGACCACATCAGGTCGTACTCGTTGGCCAGGGACCACCACACGTTCGGGAAGGCCGACAGCCGGGACACCACGTACCGCAGGTAGCGCTCGTCGGCGACGGGCCCCATGTCGGAGAAGCCCCAGCGGTCGTACGGGTGGAAGAGGATGACGTCGGCCTGGATGCCGAGCGCGCCGAGCTGGGCTACGCGGTGTTCCAGGTCCCTGAAGTACGCGGGGTCGGGCCGGGTGAAGTCCCAGCCGTCATCGGGCGACCCCTGGAACGGGTAGCGCACGGGCTCGTTGGTGTTGTGCAGGTAGGCCTTGGGGAAGACGCACATCCGCACCTTGTTGAAGGGGCTGCCGGCCAGGCTCCGCAGGGTCCGTTCCGCCAGTTCGTCGCCCTGGTGGGTCCAGGCGTAGGCGGTGGTGCCCACCGGCAGGTGGCGGGTGCCGTCGGCGTGCCGGAAGTGGTGGGTCGCGTGCACCCGCACCGGCCCGTGGTCCCCGGCGGCGGCCGGGCCGCAGGTGAAGGAGCCGGTGATCCCGTCGAGCGAGCGGGCGTTGCTGACGGTGCGGTACGACCAGTCGCCCTCCTCGTCGGGCAGGAAGCGGACGCGCTGGACGCCCTCCCCGTCGTGGAAGCCGTACGCGGTGAGCACGCGGTCGCCGTGGCGGAACTCGGCGCGCAGCTCGACGTCCGTGAACGGGTTGCCGTGCGCCGGTCCGTGCAGTTCCAGCTCGAAGGTGCGCCAGCGGGTCGCCGTCTCCGGCCGCAGCAGCTTGGCGCTGCCGACCGGTACGTCCGCGGACTCGTGCTCTGGGGAGGGAGTGATCGCCCGCTCCGCCGGGCGGGGCGGCTCCGCGGCGGTCTCGTCGACGGCGGCCAGCTCGGCGAAGAAGGCGTCCCGGGCGGCGGTGTCGGCCCGGGTCTCCTCCAGGAAGCCGACGACCCGTTCCAGCGGCGCGTACCTGAGCTGGATCTCCAGCGGCGCGTTGACGATTCCGGTGAGGTGCTTGCGCACCACCGCCTCGGCCCGCTTGTTGCGCAGGACGTCTCCGAGGATCGACGCGGGACCGTAGGGCATCACGGACTCCCGCAGGGGAGGGTGCAGGGGTGGGACATGGCGGCTCCTGAGGGTGGGCCGGGCGGCCGGCGTCGCGGTGCGGCCGCCGCGGACGCCGGTCGGCTCAGCCGAGCAGTGCGGTGCGGACGATCCGCTGGACGGCCATCGCGTCGTGCGCGGCCTGGGCGGCCCGCAGCGCGTCGAGCGGGAGCGCGGCGGCCTTGGCCTCCAGCGCGCGCAGCGTGGCGACCGACTCGCGGACCGCGTCGCCGGGGTGCTCCCGGTAGGGGAAGAGGTCGAGCTTGAGCGGCTTGTCCCAGCCGATCTCGCGTACCACGTGCAGGAATTCGAGCGTCTCCACGAGGTGCAGGGCGCCCGCGGTGAGGTCGTCGTCCCACTCGCGGTAGTTGTCGTCCAGCTCGATGTCGACGAGCCGGCCCATCGAGTGGGCGAGGGTGAGCACCTCGGCCGGGTTCTCCTTGGCGAACAGCGAGTGGCCGAAGTCGACGACCAGCCCGACGTTGTCCACGCCCATCTGCTCGATCGCGAGCAGCGTGGCGGCGGCCGTGGACCAGAACAGCCGGTTGCGGGGCTCCTTGAGCTTGTACTCGATGGCGAAGGTGACGTCGGGGAAGGCACGGGCGACGTCCCGGATGCCCTCGACGGCGTGCCGGCGCAGGGTGGCGTAGTCCACCTGGAACGGGTAGTCGTACCCGTCCTGTCCGGGCCAGAACTTCACATACCCCGCGCCCAGCCGGCGGGCCACGTCGACCGACTCGTGCGCCAGGTCCAGGGCGCGGGCCCGGGTGGCCGGGTCGGGCGCGGTGAACGAGCCGGTGCGGAAGCCGCGGTCGTAGATGACGGGCGTGACGCAGACCGCGGAAAGACCGTGCGCGGTGAGGGACTTGCCGACGTCCTCGACCGTCACGCCCTTGTCGAAGGGGTAGTTGAGATCCAGACCGACCAGGTCGCCTGATTCCGCGGCCAGTTCGATGGTGTCCAGGGTCGGGACGACGGGGCCGTAGCCGTCCGTCGCATAGCGGTCGATGATGCGGCCGAACGTCCACATGCCACCGGTGAAGGTGCGGGGGACCGGGTGCGGGGCCACGACAACTCCTTCTGAATATTTATTCTCGATGTGCTGTCTTCGATGGCCGGGACCGTAGATTCCGGCGAGGGTGCGCGTCAAGAGTGGTGCAACTGTAGATTTTCGGGCCCTGTTTCGAGGGGTTGACGGTGCCGTGCGGCGCGGCGCATGATCCGACTGCGTAGAAATCACATAGCTGAATGGATATTCAGGTGCTCGCTGTTGATCGCTCCGCCGCCGCGGACTACCGCGCACTCCGGCAGGCCGTCCGCGCCGCGGACCCCCCGGACGCCGTGCGCCTGCTGCACTCCCTGGCCACCGACGTCCGGCTGACGGTCCTCGACATGATCGACCGGGCCCGGATGGGACACATCGGCGGCGACCTCTCCGTGACCGACATCCTCGTGACCCTCTTCGGCGCCGTCCTCGACGTCGACCCCGAACAGCCGCAGGCCCCGGGCCGGGACCGGCTCATCCTCAGCAAGGGGCACTGCGCCGCCGCCCTGTACGCCACCCTCGCGCGCTGCGGCTACTTCCCGAAGAGCGAACTGACCGGCTACATGGCCCCGTACTCGCCGCTCAACGGCCACCCCAACCGCCGCAAGGTCCCCGGCGTCGAGACCAACACCGGCCCCCTGGGCCACGGCTTCCCGGTCGCCGTCGGCTGCGCGCTCGGCGCCCGGCTGCGCGGCGACGGCGCCCGCACGGTCGTCGTGCTCGGCGACGGCGAGCTCCAGGAAGGCAGCAACTGGGAGGCCGCGATGACCGCCGGCCACCAGCGGCTCGCCGCGCTCTGCGCCGTCGTGGACCGCAACCGGCTCCAGCAGGGCGCCCGTACCGAGGACACCGTCGCGCTGGATCCGCTCGCCGAGAAGTTCGCCGCCTTCGGCTGGGAGGTCCGGGAGACGGACGGCCACGACCACGGCGCGCTGCGTGCCGCCTTCGCCCCCTCCACCACCGGCCGGCCCGTCGCCGTCGTCGCCCACACCGTCAAGGGCAAGGGCGTGTCGTTCATCGAGGACCGCGCCGAATGGCACCACAAGGTGCCCACCAAGGAACAGGTGCACGCCGCCGTCGAGGAGCTGACCCGGTGACCGAGACCCACACCCCGCCCGCCCCCGCCGCCGACTCCGCTGCCGCCCCCACCCCCGCCGACGCGCCGGTGTACGACTGCCGGACGGTCTTCGCCGAGGAACTGGCCGCCCTCGCCCGCCAGGACGAACGCGTGGTCGTGGTCTGCAACGACTCCGTCGGCTCCAGCAACCTCGTCGCCTTCCGTGAGGAGTTCCCCGACCGGCTCGTCAACGTCGGCATCGCCGAACAGAACATGGTCGGCGTGGGCGCCGGCCTCGCCAACGCCGGCTTCGTCCCCTTCGTCTCCGCCGCCGGGCCCTTCCTCACCGGACGCGCCCTGGAACAGATCAAGGCCGACTGCGCCTACAGCGGGTTCCGGGTGATCCTGTGCGGCCAGAGCCCCGGTATGGCCTACGGCGAACTCGGCCCCACCCACCACTCCGTCGAGGACCTGTCCTGGCTGCGCGCCGTGGCCGACCTCACCGTGGTCGTCCCGGCCGACCGCGCCCAGACCCGGGCCGCCCTGCGCTGGGCGTACACCCACGACGGCCCCAGCTACCTGCGCATCCCCCGCTTCAAGGTCCCCGACGTCACCCCGCCCGACGCCCCCTTCGAGCCCGGGCGCGCCCAGGTGCTGCGCGACGGCGACGACGTCACGTTCGTCGCCATCGGCACCCTGGTCTCCCGCGCCCTGACCGCCGCGGACCGGCTGCACGCCGAGGGCATCTCCGCACGCGTCCTCAACGTCCCCTTCGTCGACCCGCTCGACCGGGCCGCGATCCTGCGGGCCGCCGAGGAGACCCGGGGCCTGGTGGTGGCGGAGGAGGCCACCCTCAGCGGCGGCCTGGGCGCCGCCGTCGCCTCGCTCACCGGCCAGCACCACCCGGTCCCGCTGAGACTCCTCGGCGTCACCGGGTTCGCACCGACCGGCAGCCCCGAAGGGCTCCTGGAGCACTTCGGGCTCACCGCGGACGGCGTCCACCGCGCCGCCCGCGAGGTCCTCGGCCTGACATCCTCGGCGTCATGAACCAGCCGCTGCTGCTCGCCGTCGACCAGGGCACCTCCGCGACCAAGGCGCTCCTGGTGCGTGCCGACGGCGCGGTCGTCGCCTCGGCGTCCGCCCCGCTCGCCATCGGCCATCCCCGGCCGGGCTGGGCGGAGCAGTCGCCCGACGACATCTGGGACAGCGTCCTGACCGCCGTGGCGACATGCCTGGCCGGACACGATCCGGGCCTCGTCGCCGGCGTCGGGCTGACCAACCAGCGGGAGTCGTGCCTGCTGTGGGAGCGTGCCACCGGGCGCCCGCTCGGCCCCGTGATCGGCTGGCAGGACCGGCGCACCGCCGACCGGTGCGCCACCCTGCTCGCCGACGGCCTCGGCGAGCACGTCCGCGCCGTCACCGGGCTCCCCCTGGACCCGATGTTCAGCGCCCTCAAGGCCCAGTGGCTGCTCGACACCCACGACCCGGACCGCACCCGCGCCCGGCGCGGCGAGCTGTGCCTCGGCACCGTCGACTCCTGGCTGCTGTGGCGCCTGGGCGGCGGCGGGGACCATCTCGTCGAACTGGGCAACGCGGCCCGCACCCAGCTGCTCGACGTCCGCCGCCGGGACTGGGACGAGCGGCTCCTCGACGTCTTCGACATCCCCCGCGAGGCACTGCCCCGGATCACCGCGTCGACCGGGCCCTTCCCCGCCGTCCGCGGCCTGCCGCCGCTCACCGACGGCACCCCCGTGCTCTCGGTGCTCGGCGACTCCCATGCCGCGCTGTTCGGGCACGGCGTCTTCCTCCCCGGCAGCGTCAAGGTCACCTACGGCACCGGCTCCTCGGTCATGGGCCTGATCTCCGGACCCGACCGGGCCGAGGGCTCCCCGCTCTGCCTGACCATCGCCTGGGACGACGGCATCCCCGCGTACGCCCTGGAGGGCAACATCCGCTCCTCCGGCGCCACCCTGCGCTGGCTCGCCGGACTGTTCCGCGTCGGCGAGGCCGAGCTGGCCGGGCTCGCGGCACCCGACGCCGCGGGCGTCCACCTCGTCCCGGCGTTCGGCGGCCTCGCCGCACCCTGGTGGGACAACGACGCCACCGGCCTGCTCAGCGGACTCACCTTCGGCACCGGCCTGCCCCAGCTGGCCCGCGCCGCCCTGGAGTCCGTCGCGTACCAGATCGAGGACGTGGTCGCGGGCCTCGACACCGCGAACGGACGCGTCACCGCCCTCCTCGCCGACGGCGGCGCCACCGACAACGCGGCCCTGATGCAGCTCCAGGCGGACGTCTCGGGGCGGATCGTGCGCCGCCCCCGGGACCGCGACCTTTCCGCCCTCGGCGCGGCCCGGCTGGCCGGCTGCGCACTCGGGATGTTCACCAGGAACGGACTCGCCGGCCAGGCCCGCGCCGAGGAGGTGTACCGCCCCCAGTTGCCGGAGGCGGAACGGGAACGCGGCATCCGGTCCTGGCACGAGGCGGTCGCCCGGGCCCGCGGTTGTTCCGTCGTCGGTGATCCCGCGGCCCGCGGTGGTGGCGCCGCCGGGGATCCGGCAGCCCACGGAGCTGCCGCCGCCGCGGATCCGGCGGACCGCGGCACACCATGAACACTCCGAGCACCGCCCCCGGGCCCAGTAGGGTGCGACCTGTGTTCCAGCATGCCGACCTCAGCAGCAACGAATCCGCGGACAAGCTCCGGCTGATCGTCCGCGTGGCGCGCATGTACCACGAGCAGGGGCTGCGCCAGGCGGAGATCGCCAAGGCCCTCGGACTCTCCCAGGCGGGCGTGTCCAGGCTGCTGCGCCAGGCGGCCGAACGCGGTGTCGTACGGACGATCGTCGTGTCGCCGCCCGGCATCCACAGCGAACTGGAGGACGCGCTCGCCGACCGCTACGACCTCACCGACGTGGTCATCGTCGAGAGCGACGACCTGCCGGACCACCCGCGCACCCTGCTGCGCGCGCTCGGCTCGGCGGCGGCCACCTACCTGGAGACCGCCTTCCGGCCGGGCGACGTGATCGGCGTCTCGACCTGGAGCGAGACCCTGCTCGCGGCCGTCGAGGTCATGCAGCCCGCCCGGGTGCGGGGCGTCGAGAAGGTCGTCCAGCTGATGGGCGGCATGGGCGACCCGCAGGGCCAGGTGCAGGCGACCCGGCTCACCGCGCGGCTCGCCGAACTCATAGGCGCCGGGCCGCTGTTCGTCCGGGCCCCCGGACTGGTCGGGTCGGCCCAGGCCCGGCTGTCCCTGCTGCACGACGCGACCGTCTTGGAGGTGGGCCAGGCCTGGGACCGGCTGACCGCCGTCCTCGTCGGCATCGGCAGCCTGCAGCCCTCCCCGCTGCTGCAGCTGAGCGGCAACGCGGTCGCCGACGAGGAGCTCACCCGGCTGCGCCGGCTCGGCGCGGTGGGGGACATCTGCCAGCGCTTCTTCGACGAGGACGGCGTGCACGTCGACGCGGGCCTCGGGGAGCGCACCATCGGGGTCTCCGTGGACCAGCTCCGCAGCGCCCCGCGCCGGATCGCCGTCGCGGGCGGCGACCGCAAGTACGGCGCGGTGCGCGCCGCGGTGCGGGGCCGCTGGATCACCACGCTGGTCACCGACATCAGCACGGCCCGCCGGCTGCTCGACGAGCCCTGACCCCGCCGCGCCGCCCGCCCCGGGTGCGCGAGACTGGTACGGCGGCGGTGCGGACCTGCCGCCCGCCGTGACCGACCGCTGTTGTGAAGGTGAACCACAGATGCCTCCCGCCACCCCCGAGCTCATCTCCCCCCGCTCTGCCCGTGTCGCCGCCGCCCGGCGGCTGGAGCGGCGGAACTTCCGGGGCAAGGAGCGGCTGTTCCTCGCCGAGGGCCCGCAGGCCGTGCGGGAGGCGGCCGGGCACCGGGTCGGTGACACGGCGACGCTCGTCGAGCTGTTCGCCACCGTCGAGGCCGCCGAGCGGTACGCCGACATCATCGGAGCGGCCAGGACCGCCGGCGCCCGGATCCACCTCGCCGACGAGGACGTCATCGCCGACATCTCCACCACGGTGACGCCCCAGGGGCTCGTCGGGGTGTGCCGGTTCCTGGACACGCCGTTCGAGGAGATCCTCGCCACCCGCCCCCGGCTGGTCGCCGTCCTCGCCAACGTCCGCGACCCCGGCAACGCCGGCACCGTGCTGCGGTGCGCCGACGCCGCGGGGGCGGAGGCGGTCGTACTGACCGACGCCTCCGTGGACCTGTACAACCCGAAGGCGGTCCGGGCGTCCGTCGGCTCGCACTTCCACCTGCCCGTCGCCGTCGGCGTCCCCGTCGAGCAGGCTGTCGCCGGGCTCAAGGGCGTCGGCGTGCGGATCCTCGCCGCCGACGGGGCCGGCACCGACGACCTCGACGACGAGCTCGACAAGGGGACCATGGGCGGGCCCACGGCCTGGGTGTTCGGGAACGAGGCCTGGGGGCTCCCGGAGGAGACCCGCGCGCTGGCGGACGCCGTCGTGCGCGTCCCGATCCACGGGAAGGCCGAGAGCCTGAACCTCGCCACCGCCGCCGCCGTATGTCTCTACGCATCGGCCCGTGCACAGCGCGCCTCCGGAGGGTGCCGCTCCGTCACCGAGAGCTAGTAGGGTGACCAGCTCGGGGGCCTGCTGCGCCGTCTGAGAGGTGGAGTACGGGGTATGAGTGTCGGCACCAGCAACGCGCCGGGGGGCCGCGGCGCCGGCCGCGTGCCCGCGCCCCGGCACGGCGACCTCACCGGGCTCGGCATCGACCCCGACGAACTGCCCGACGGCCTGGTGGTCGCCGACGAACACGGTCTCGTCGTCTGCTTCAACGCCGCCGCCGCCCGCATCACCGCCACCGCCCCCGCCGACGCCCTCGGGCAGCGCCTGGAGAAGGCACTCCCTTTGGAGGATCTGGAAGGCCGGCGCTGGTGGCAGCTCACCGACCCCTACGGCGGCCTCGCCATCCGGGTCGGCCAGCCCGAGCGGAACCTGCTGCTGCCCGGCGGCCGGGAGGTGCTGGTGTCCGCCAGGTACGTGCGGGCCGAGCCCACCGGGCCGGTGCGCCGGGTCGTCGTGTCGCTGCGCGACACCGAGGCCCGGCGCCGTACCGAACGCAGCCACGCCGAGCTGATCGCCACCGTCGCGCACGAGCTGCGCTCGCCGCTGACCTCCGTCAAGGGGTTCACGGCGACCCTGCTCGCCAAGTGGGAACGGTTCACCGACGACCAGAAACGGCTGATGCTGGAGACGGTCGACGCGGACGCCGACCGGGTCACCCGGCTCATCGCCGAGCTGCTGGACATCTCCAGGATCGACAGCGGACGCCTTGAGGTGCGCCGGCAGCCCGTGGACATAGGCGCGGCCGTCGGACGGCACATCCAGGCGTACGTCGCCGCCGGGCAGCCCGCCGACCGCTTCCTGCTCCGCGTCGAGCAGCCGCTGCCCGCGCTCTGGGCCGACCCCGACAAGGTCGACCAGGTCCTCAGCAACCTCATCGAAAACGCCGTGCGGCACGGCGAGGGAACTGTCACCATCGACATCACGGCCACGGCGTCCCCGCGCGAAGGGGAGGACACCGGCACGTCGGTCACGGTGAGCGACGAAGGGCCCGGCATCCCGGAGGAATCCATGAACCGCGTCTTCACCCGCTTCTGGCGGGGCAGCAAGCGCGGCGGCACCGGGCTCGGGCTGTACATCGTCAAGGGCATCGTCGAGGCCCACGGCGGCGTCATCACGGTCGGGCGCGCCCCCGGTGGCGGCGCCGAGTTCCGATTTACGTTGCCCGTGAGCGTTCCGGCGTATCTCGCCTGACGGCCCACGGGCTCTTCGTATACCTCCACCCCGTTAGACTCGGCCTTTGGCACCTTTGTGTCCTTCTCACGGCCCACCAACGGTCTCGGGGACCCACCGCCAGCCAAATCGGAAGTACGGGAAGAGATGTCGGCACCCAATAAGTCGTACGACCCTGTCGAGGTCGAGGCGTTGAAACCGGAAGCGATCGAGCGCATGCGGGACGAGGCGCTCGCCGCCTTCGCCGCCGCGGACTCCCTCGACGCGCTCCAGGAGGCCAAGGTCGCCCACACCGGCGGCACCTCCCCGCTGGCCCTCGCCAACCGCGAGATCGGCGCCCTGCCCCCGCACGCCAAGGCCGCCGCCGGCAAGCTGGTCGGCCAGGCCCGCGGCGCGGTGAACAAGGCCCTCGCGGGCCGCCAGGAGGAGCTGGAGGCCGAGCGTGACGCCCGGGTACTGGTCGAGGAGGCGGTGGACGTCACACTGCCCCACGACCGCGTCCCGGCCGGCGCCCGCCACCCGCTGACCACCCTGTCCGACCGCATCGAGGACATCTTCGTGGCCATGGGCTACGAGGTCGCCGAGGGCCCGCAGGTCGAGGCCGAGTGGTTCAACTTCGACGCCCTCAACATCGGCCCGGACCACCCGGCCCGCGGCGAGGCGGACACCTTCTTCGTGCAGGGCCCGCAGGGCGGCACCGAGTCCGGTGTCGTGCTGCGCACCCACACCTCGCCGGTCCAGATCCGCTCGCTGCTCGACCGCGAGCTGCCGGTGTACGTGATCTGCCCCGGCCGCGTGTACCGCACCGACGAGCTGGACGCCACGCACACCCCGGTCTTCCACCAGGTCGAGCTGCTCGCCGTGGACGAGGGCCTGACCATGTCGGACCTCAAGGGCACCCTGGACCACATGGTCCAGTCGCTCTTCGGTCCGGGCATGAAGACCCGGCTGCGGCCGAACTTCTTCCCCTTCACCGAGCCGTCCGCCGAGATGGACATGCTCTGCTACGTCTGCAAGGGCGAGTCCGTCGGCAACCCCGACCGTCCCTGCCGTACCTGCTCCTCCGAGGGCTGGATCGAGCTGGGCGGCTGCGGCATGGTCAACCCGCGGGTGCTCACCGCCTGCGGCGTCGACCCGGAGAAGTACAGCGGCTTCGCCTTCGGGTTCGGCATCGAGCGGATGCTGATGTTCCGCCACAACGTCGAGGACATGCGAGACATGGTCGAGGGTGACGTCCGGTTCACCCGGCCGTTCGGGATGGAGATCTGATGCGGGTCCCGCTTTCCTGGCTGCGGGAGTACGTCGACCTGCCGGCCACCGAGACCGGCCGTGACGTGCAGGCCAAGCTCATTTCGGGCGGCCTGGAGGTCGAGACCGTCGAGCAGCTCGGCGACGGCCTCAAGGGCCCCCTGGCGGTCGGCCGGGTGCTGACCATCGAGGAGCTGGACGGCTTCAAGAAGCCGATCCGCTTCTGCACCGTCGACGTCGGCACCGCCAACGGCACCGGTGAGCCCCAGGAGATCGTCTGCGGCGCCCGCAACTTCGCCGTCGGCGACAAGGTCGTCGTCGTGCTCCCGGGCGCGGTGCTGCCCGGCGGGTTCGCCATCGCCGCGCGCAAGACGTACGGGAAGACCTCGCACGGCATGATCTGCTCCAGCGACGAGCTGGGCATGGGCTCCGACGGCACCCACGGCATCATCGTGCTGCCGCCGGAGACCGAGGTCGGCAAGGACGCCATCGAGCTCCTGGAACTGGTCGACGAGGTCCTGGACATCGCCGTCACCGCCAACCGCGGCGACTGCCTGTCCATCCGCGGCGTGGCCCGCGAGGCCGCCATCGCCTACGGCCTGCCGCTGCGCGACCCGGCCCTCCTCGACGTGCCGGGTCCGAACGCCTTCGGCTACCCGGTCCAGGTCTCCGACCCGCTCGGCTGCGACCGCTTCACCGCGCGCACCGTCACCGGTCTGAGCCCCGAGGCCCGGTCCCCGATCTGGCTCCAGCGCCGCCTGCAGAAGGTCGGCATGCGCCCGATCTCCCTCGCGGTCGACGTCACCAACTACGTGATGATGGAGCTCGGCCAGCCGCTGCACGCCTACGACCGCAAGCTGGTCCAGGGCACCATCGGCGTCCGCCGCGCGGCCGAGGGCGAGAAGATCGTCACCCTCGACGGCACCGAGCGGAAGCTGCACGCCGAGGACCTGGTCATCACCGACGACCGCGGCCCGATCGGCCTCGCGGGCGTCATGGGCGGCGCCAACACCGAGATCGCCGACCACGCGGACGTGGAGAACGCCACGACCGACGTGGTCATCGAGGCGGCCCACTTCGACGCCGTCGCCATCGCGCGCACCGCCCGCCGGCACAAGCTGTCCTCGGAGGCCTCCCGCCGCTTCGAGCGCGGCGTCGACCCGCAGGCCGCGGCCGCCGCCGCGCAGCGCACGGTCGACCTGCTGGTGCTGCTCGCCGGCGGCACCGCCGAGGCCGGCGTCACCGAGGCCATCGCGCCGTCCGCGCCGCACACCATCACGGTCGCGGCAAACCACCCCGACAAGGTCGCGGGTGTCGAGTACGGCCGGGAGACCGTCGTCCGCCGGCTCCAGGAGGTCGGCTGCGATGTCTATGGAAATACTGCCGCGTGGAACGCGTCGTTGGGGGGTGGTGGTCGGGCGACGGGCGGGCAGGACGAGTTGCTCGTGACCGTCCCGTCCTGGCGGCCCGACCTCCTTGAGCAGAACGACCTGGCCGAAGAGGTCATCCGCCTGGAGGGCTACGAGGACCTGCCCTCCACGCTGCCCAAGCCGCCGGCCGGCCGTGGCCTGACCCACCGGCAGCGCCTGCACCGCAGGGTCGGCCGTGCGCTGGCCGGGGCCGGCTATGTCGAGGCGCCGAACTACCCGTTCGTCAGCGAGCAGGTCTTCGACCAGCTGGGCCTGGCCGCCGACGACCCGGCCCGCCGTGTCGTCCGGCTGACCAACCCGCTCAACGACGAGGAGCCCGCGCTCCGTACCTCGCTGCTGCCGGGCCTGCTCGGTGCGCTGCGGCGCAACGACGGGCGGGGCGCGCACGACCTGGCGCTGTTCGAGACCGGCCTGGTCTTCCTCCCGCACGCGGAGCAGGGCATCGCCGGCCACCTGCCGGTCGACCGCCGCCCGACCGACGCGGAGCTCGCCGCGCTCGACGCCGTGCTGCCCGAGCAGCCGCGCCATGTCGCCGTCGTCCTCGCGGGCGCCCGCGAGCAGGCCGGCTGGTGGGGCAAGGGCCGTCCGGCCGACTGGGCCGACGCGGTCGAGGCGGGGCGCGCGGTCGCGCGCGAGGCCGGGGCCGAGCTGATCGTGCGGTCCGGGCAGTACGGGCCGTGGCACCCCGGCCGCTGTGCCGAACTGATCGTCGTCGCGGACGGCGCGGAGCAGGTCGTGGGCCACGCCGGCGAGCTGCACCCGCGCGTGGTCAAGGCCCTGGGGCTGCCGGCCCGCACCTGCGCGATGGAGCTGAACCTGGACGCGCTGGAGCAGGTGGGCGACGGTACGCCGCAAGCGCCGGGCATCTCCACCTTCCCGGTGGCCACGCAGGATGTCGCCCTCGTGGTGGACAAGCCGGTGCCGGCGGCGGAGGTCGAGGCGGCGCTGCGCGAGGGTGCGGGTGAACTGCTCGAAGCCATCCGGCTGTTCGACGTGTATGTCAACGACGAGCAGCTCGGCGACGGAAAGAAGTCGCTGGCGTATGCGCTGAGGTTCCGGGCGTCCGATCGCACGCTGACCGTGGACGAGGCGTCGGCTGCGCGGGACGCGGCGGTCGCCCTTGCCGGGGAGCGTACGGGAGCGGTGCTGCGCGGCTAGGCGCCGTGGGGGCTGCGCGATTCGGCCGGGCGCGGGTTTCGTCGTGGCTGGTCGCGCAGTTCCTCCCCCAGCCTTCGGCCGGGGGTACCCCCAGCGCCCCTTTCAGGGCGCTTCCCTGAGGGCGCTTACATGTGCTGCTACCTGCATAAATGCGGGTGTCCGGTGGGTGGTCACTCATTTGGGTGAGATCCATCCGGGACATGGCCCTTTCGGGGCATGCCGTCGACAGAATCGGACCGGCCTTTCGGGGCCGGTCCGTCTGTTCTGTCAGGCGCCTACATGGGGGCCATTGGCATGATCCGCATCAAAGCCGGGGTTCCCCGCAGCAGGCGGCCCCGGACGAACTCACGGCCCAGGCGCCGTGCCCTCGCCCTGGGGCTGCCCACGGTGTGGGGCGCCGTCGCGGTCGGCTACAAACTCGGATGCCCGCTGGCCGAGCAGCACGGGCTCGGCGCGCGGATCGTCACCAGCGCCGTGTTCTTCGCGGTCGGCACCGGGCTCATACTCCATGTCCGCCGGGCCCTGCTGCAGGAGTTGCGGCAGGCCCGCATGGTCGCCGGCGCCGCGCAGAGCGTACTGCTGCGGCCGCTGCCGCCCCGGCTCGCCGGGCTGCACGTCGCCGCCGCCCAGCTCTCCGCGGACCGGGGCGCGAGCATCGGCGGCGACCTCTACGAGGCCGTCGCCACCGAACACGGCGTACGGGTCGTCATGGGCGACGTACGCGGGCACGGACTGTCGGCGATCGGTACGGTCGCCGCCGTCCTCGGCAGCTTCCGGGAGGCCGCCCACGACGAGCCCGAACTCGGGCGGGTGCTCGGCCGGTTGGACCGCGCCCTCGCCCGGCACCTACGAGAACGAGCCAGGGCGGAACACCCGGCCGGCGGCGCCCAGGACCCGGACAGCCCGGTGGCCGAGGAGTTCGTGACCGTACTGCTGCTGGAGATCGCGGGCGACGGCGAGCTTCGGGTGATCAACTGCGGACATCCGTGGCCGTACGTGCTCAGCGGTGCGCGGGTCGAGCCCCTGTCGGTGGCCGATCCACTGCCGCCTCTCGGGCCTTTCCCGCTGCCGACGGACCTGACCGCAACCGACTGCGGCCAGTTGCTCGACGGCGAGTCGCTCGTCCTCTTCACGGACGGCGCGGAGGACGCGAGAAGCCCGAAGGGCCACTTCTTCTCCCTGCCGGAAGCGCTCAGGGAAGCGGTCCGAGACCGCCCGGTCTCTCCTCAGACCATCCTCCGAGCGGTCTTCACCGCCCTGCTCCACCACACCAACGGCCGCCCGACCGACGACATCGCTCTCCTCGTGTTGAGCAACGAACGCGCACCGCAACGTGCCTGTTTGGGGGCGCGGGGCGGTGACATCAGCGGCTCCGCCGCGCGGGCGCGAGCAACCCCCACGCACCCGCAGCCGACGAACTACCTTTAACGCCCCCCTCTTTTGGTCGGCCGAGCCGACGGCCAGGCCACCGCACTGTACGAGGGGGAGCCGGCGGCCCGGCCGGCCTCTTGCGAGGCAGTTCAGTCAACCGGTCCGACACTCTCCGCGACAGTGCGTGCACGCTACGGATTCGCGCACTTCGTTCACACCCCGTGTGAACGCAACCGCACTACGCTGACGGCACCAGGCCACTCGGGGGGCATCCATGCAGCCCAACTCTCTGCTCGACGCGATCCTGGACGAGGCGGGGATCTCGCACGCCGGGCTCGCCGCCCACGTCAACCAGGCGGGCCGGGCCCGTGGACTCTCGCTGCGCTACGAACACACCGCCGTCGCCCGGTGGCTGAAGGGCCAGCGGCCGCGCGGCCAGGTGCCCGACCTGATCTGCGAGGTGCTCGCCGCCCGGCTGCACCGGCCGGTCACCCTCGACGACATCGGCCTCGGCGTACCCGGCGAGCCCAGCGTCCCGCACGCCACCTCGCTCTCCGGCTTCGTCGAACGGGCCACCGCCCTGTGGCGCTCCGACGAACAGCAGCGCCCGCACATACTCGGCGCCCCCGCCGTCACCGGCACGCCCGCCGTGATGCCGGTCTGGGAGTGGGAGAACCCCCCGGAGGACGTCGACGTCTCCCGGGGCGGGCGGCACCGGGTCACCCCGGCCGACCTGGAGATGCTGCGCGCCGCCCGGGCGCACTACGAGCAGATGTACCGCAAGGCCGGCGGCATGGCCACCCGCACCCGGATCGTCGGCTTCCTCAACGCCGAGGCGGCGCCCCTGCTGCGCGGCAGCTACACGGATGCCACGGGCCGTCAACTGCACCGCGCCACCGGGGGACTGGTGGCGATCGCCGGTATCTGCGCCTACGACTCCGACGCCCACGGCCTCGCCCAGCGCTACTTCCACCAGGCGCTGCGCCTGTCGAAGGCCAGCGGCGACCGGGGACTCGGCGCGTACGTCATCGCGCTCCTGGTCAACCAGGCGCTGTTCATGCGGGAGTTCCGGCAGGCCGTCGCCTTCGCGGAGGCCGCGCTGCGCACCGCGGGCAAGCACATCACCCCCGCCCTCGCCTCCGACCTCTACGCGATGCAGGCCAAGGCGTACGCCCACCTCGGCGACGGCACGAGCGCGCTGTCCTGCATCCGGCGGGCCGAGACGGCCGCCGAACGCATCCGGCGGGGCCACGAGCCCGACGAGACCGGCTATGTCCAGCCCGGCCTGGTCAACGTACAGGTGGCCGAGGCGCTGCTCAGCCTCGGTGAACTCGCCGCGGCCCGGGAGCATGCCGCGGCCGCCGTCGACAACCCCGCCCACGACCGGGGGCGGGTGCACCGGCTCGCCATGCTGAGCACCATCGAACTGCGCCAGGGAAACGCCGAGAACGCGGTGGCCACGGCCGTGCAGATGGCCGAGCAGGCCCGCGGGATGGAGTCGCAGCGCCTGCGCGACAGACTCCGCGCGGTACGCGAGCACCTGGTGCGCAGCGGCGGTGCCGGAACCGCCGAGGCCGCCGAGCTGATCGACGGCGCACTGCGCGTACCGCTCCAGGCGCGGTAGGCCTTCGAAGCCGCTGCTGCGATATTGCCACTTACTCGGCGGAAGGTGGCAGAACCGTGCAGTGGACGAAACAGAACGAACAAACTGTGTATGAAAACCGCTGGTTCAGCGTGAATCTCGCTGATGTCGAGCTGCCGGACGGCCGGCACCTCGACCACTTCCTGATACGGCTGCGGCCGGTGGCCGTGGCGACGGTGGTCAACGAGGCGGGCGAGGTCCTCCTCCTGTGGCGCCACCGTTTCATCACCGACAGCTGGGGCTGGGAACTCGCGGCGGGAGTCGTCGAGGACGGCGAGGACATCGCCGTCGCGGCCGCCAGGGAACTGGAGGAGGAGACCGGCTGGCGGCCGGGGACCCTGCACCATCTCATGACCGTGGAGCCGTCCAACGGCCTCACCGACGCCCGGCACCACATCTACTGGTCCGACGAGGGCGAGTACGTCGGACACCCCGTGGACGACTTCGAGTCGGACCGCCGGGAGTGGGTCCCCCTCAAGCTCGTCCCGGACATGATCGCCCGCGGGGAGGTCCCGGCCGCCAACATGGCGGCCGCGTTACTCCTGTTGCATCACATGAGGCTCACTGAGGACTAGTGGGCCAGCGCCTGCCAGACCGTGACGACGAGGGCGCCCAGTGCGGTGAGCGCGGCGAGGGAGGGCAGGGGCCAGCGGGCGTGTTCCAGCGAGGCCAGGCGGGAGTTGAGCGCGTCCAGTTCCTTGGCGGTCTCCTTGGTCCGGTGGCTGAGCAGGTTCAGGCCTCCCTCGACCTGGGCGTAGGCCACATCGAGGCGACGACGTAACTCTGCGAGTTCTCCTTGGACCACGGGATGCTCCGGTTCGGTGGCCACGGGTCCGCTCCTTTGCGTGATCGAGGGTGTTGTTCCGCATCCCTTTGCATGCGCATGAAGAGTGAACTCGCCTGGTGAGCGCGTGGGGAGAGTGTGCGAAGGGCATATGCGTGCCCGGGGTGCACACGGTGTGTGAAACACACGGGCCCGGCACCGAAGCAGGTGCCGGGCCCGTGGAGCATCGCTCCCTGTAGTCGGCCGGGTGTGGCAGCAGGGTGTGGCTGTCGGGTGTGATCAGCCGTACGTGTAGAAGCCCGAGCCGGTCTTCCGGCCCAGCCGGCCCGCCTCGACCATGCGCTGGAGCAGCGGGGGAGCGGCGTACAGCGGCTCCTTGTACTCGGTGTACATCGAATTGGCGATCGAGACGATGGTGTCCAGGCCGATCAGGTCGGACAGCTTCAGCGGGCCCATCGGGTGGGCACAGCCCATCTCCATGCCGTTGTCGATGTCCTCGCGGCTCGCGATGCCGGACTCGAACATCCGGATGGAGGAGAGGAGGTACGGCACCAGCAGCGCGTTGACCACGAAGCCGGAGCGGTCCTGGGCGCGGATCGCGTGCTTGCCGAGCGTCTTCTCGGCGAAGACCTGGGCGCGGCTGATGGTGCCCTCGGACGTGGTGAGCGCGGGGATCAGCTCGACCAGCTTCTGCACCGGGGCCGGGTTGAAGAAGTGGATGCCGACGACGTGGTCGGGCCGGGAGGTGGCGACCGCCAGCTTCACCAGCGGGATCGAGGAGGTGTTGGAGGCCAGGATCGCGTCCGGGCGGGTCACCACCTGGTCGAGCACCTGGAAGATCTCCGTCTTCACCTGCTCGTTCTCGACGACGGCCTCGATCACCAGGTCGCGGTCCGCGAACTCGCCGAGGTCCGTGGTGAAGCTCAGCCGGGCGAGCGTGGCGTCCCGCTCCTCCGCGGAGATCTTGCCCCGCTCGGCGGCCTTGGCCAGGGAGTTGTGCAGCCGGGTGCGGCCGATCTCCAGGGCCTCGCCGGTGGTCTCGGCGACCCGCACGTCCAGACCGGCGCGGGCGGCGACCTCGGCGATGCCCGCTCCCATCTGGCCGCAGCCCACGACTCCGACCTTCTCGATGTCGGTCACATCGTCCCCTTCGCTGATCTACGAGCGGCCCGCAGGACCTCCGGATCCGGCGCCTGCTCCGTTCGAGCACGTTACCCGTAAGTATCGATGATCGATCGTCCGGGTGCGGGCATCCTGTGCCGCGGAGGCGATCCGTGACCGGACGGATCCGGAGAGTGAGAGGGTCTTACGATGGCACGAGTGTCTCGCAGGGCGTTCGCGTTGGCGGCCCTGTCCGTGCTGGCGTCGGCGGCACCGGGCGCGGCCGCACCGTCAGAGCGGCGGCCCCGCCGGACGGTCACCGAGATGCGCGGCATGTGGCTGGCGACCGTCTCCAACCGTGACTGGCCCTCCCGCACCGGGCTGTCGGCGTCCGCCCAGCGCAAGGAGCTGACCGCCCTTCTCGACAAGGCGGTCGACCACCGGCTCAACGCCGTGATGTTCCAGGTACGGCCCACCGCCGACGCGTTCTGGCCCTCGCCGTACGAGCCCTGGTCGCAGTACCTCACCGGCACCCAGGGCAAGGACCCCGGCTGGGACCCGCTGGGCACCGCCGTCGAGGAGGCGCATGCCCGGGGCCTGCAACTGCACGCCTGGTTCAACCCGTACCGGATCGCCAACCACACCGACCCGGGCAAGCTGGTCGCCTCCCACCCGGCCCGCAAGCACCCGGACTGGGTGGTGCGGTACGGCGGCAGGCTCTACTACAACCCGGGCATCCCGGCGGTCCGCGCCTTCGTGGAGCAGGCGATCCTCGACGCGGTCGCCAAGTACCCGGTGGACGCGGTCCACTTCGACGACTACTTCTACCCGTACCCGGTGGCCGGCCAGACCTTCGACGACGACGACGCGTACGACACCCACGGCGGCGACTTCTCGTCCCGGGCCGCCTGGCGGCGGGACAACGTCGACAGGCTGGTCACCGAGATCGCCGCCGGGGTGAAGAAGCTGCGGCCCGGCACCCGGTTCGGGATCAGCCCGTTCGCGGTGTGGCGCAACGCCGCCACCGACTCCCGGGGCTCGGACACCAAGGCGGGCGTCGAGACATACGACGACCTGTACGCGGACACCAGGAAATGGGTGCAGAAGAACTGGATCGACTACCTCGTCCCGCAGGTGTACTGGCAGATCGGCAACGCCGCCGCCGACTACGCCAAGGTCGTCGACTGGTGGGCGGGCGTGGCGAAGGGGTCCGGGACCCGGCTGTACATCGGGGAGGCGCTCTACCAGGCGGGGGCCGCCGGCGCCGCCTCAGCCTGGCAGGACCCGGCCGAGCTGTCCCGTCATCTCACCCTGGCCGGCAAGTACCCGCAGGTCGGCGGGCATGTCTACTTCGCCGCGAAGGACGTTTCCGCCGACCGCATCGGAGCCCTCGCGCGCGTGGTCGCCGACCACTACAAGCAGCCGGCGACCGCACCGGGCAAATAGATCGGGCAGCGCCCCGTAAGGGGCGCTGGGGGTACCCCCGGCCGAAGGCTGGGGGAGGAACTGCGCGACCAGCCCCAACGGCGCCGCAGCCGACCGACGACGGCACATCACGGCGCCCCCAGCAGAGCGCTCAGCGTTGTTCGTGGACCTCCCGGTGCCTGACCTGGCAGTCGGGACCGGGGGACATGATGGCCTCGTGGCCGTCCTCGAAGCGGACCCGGTAGGGCGGGTTGCCCTCGGGGCCGAGTACCTGGACGACTTCCGAGACCTGGTCGTGCTGTCCGACCACCCTGCCGTGCTGGACAAGCTGGTCGCCCTTGGAAGCACGCATCTCCAGGGCCTCCTCACGATCGCGATCGTTGGGTGACGGCGATGCACACGAGCACGGCGGCGGCCGTGAGTGGAGCGGCCGCGGTGAGGTGCTCGCCCAGCAGCAGCACCGACCACACCAGTGTGAGCAGCGGCTGGGCCAACTGCAACTGGCTGGCCTTCGGAATGCCGACGGCCGCCATCCCCCGGTACCAGAGCACCAGGCCGAGGAACTGCGAGCCCGCCGCCACCCAGAGCACGCCGGCCACCCCGTGCGCGTTCCAGACGACCGGCTCGTACGACAGCGCGACCACGGCGGCGGGCACGGTCAGCGGCAGGCAGCCCACCAGCGCCCAGCCGATGACCTGCCAGCCCGGCATGATCCGGGCCAGCCGGCCGCCCTCGGTGTAGCCGGCCGCGCACACCACGAGGGCCGCGAACAGGTACCCGTCGGCGGCGGTGAGCGCCCCGCCGCTCTGGGCGACCGTGAACGCCAGCACGGCCACCGCACCCGCCAGGGCCGCCGCCCAGAAAGCACGGGACGGGCGGATGCCCGTGCGCAGGGCCGAGAACAGGGCGGTGGTCAGCGGGAGCAGGCCCACCACGACGGCGGCGTGCGAGGTGGTGGAGGTCTCCAGGGCGAGCGTGGTCAGCAGCGGGAAGCCGAGCACGACCCCGGCCGCCACGACCGCCAGCCCCGCCCAGTGCCGGCGCTCGGGCACCCGTACCCGCAGGAAGAGCAGGCAGCCGCCCGCCATGGCCGCCGCCAGCACGCTCCGCACCGCAACCAGCGCCCACGGCCCGAAGCCCTCCAGGCCCCAGGCCGTGGCGGGAAAGGTGAGGGAGAAGGCGACGACACCGAGCGCGGCCTGCAGGGTGCCGAGCCGCGGGGCGGAGCGGGCGGCCGGGGCGTGCGCCGGGGGAGGGGTCGGGGGGCCGGCCGGGGTGTCCGCCGGGGGAGTGCCGACCGCTATCGAAGTCGGGCTGGTAGCGCTACTCTGTGCTCTCATGCAAGAGCGTAGCAGTGTGGCAGAGCTGGCGGAACAGCTGCGGCGGGACCTCGACCGCTACTCTCCGGGTGGAAAGCTCCCGTCGAGCCGGGCCCTCGTCGAGCGGTTCCGGGTGAGCCCGGTGACCGTCTCCCGGGCGCTGGCCCAGCTGGTCGCGGAGGGCCTCGTCGTCACCCGGCCCGGCGCCGGCGCCTTCAGGGCCCCGCCGCGCAGCACGGCCGAGCCCACCGGGGACACCTCCTGGCAGGAGGTGGCGCTCAGCGCCGACGGCGCCCTCGACGTGGTCCCGCGCACCGTCGACGCCTCCGGGGTCACCGTGTGCCTGGCCGCCCCGCCGCCCGGCGTGCTGGAACTCAGCGGCGGCTACCTGCACGCCTCCCTGGAGCCCGAGCGCGCGATGGCGGCGGCCCTGGCGCGGGCCGGCCGCCGCCCCGGTGCCTGGGGCCGGCCCCCGCTCGACGGACTGCCGGAGCTGCGCGAGTGGTTTGCCCGCGACATCGGCGGCACCGTCACCGCCGCGGAGGTGCTGATCGCGTCCGGCGGCCAGTCCGCCCTGGCCACCGCCCTGCGCGCACTCGCCCCGCCCGGCGCCCCGGTCCTGGTCGAGTCGCCCACCTACCCCGGCATGCTCGCCATCGCCCGCGCCGCCGGCCTCCGCCCGGTCCCGGTCCCGGTCGACCCCGACGGCGTGAAGCCCGCCCTCCTCGCCGACGCCTTCCGGGCCACCGGCGCCCGGGTGTTCGTCTGCCAGCCCCTCTTCCAGAACCCGACCGGCGCCGTCCTGGCCCCCGACCGCCGCGCCGAGGTGCTGCGCATCGCCCGCGCGGCCGGCGCCTTCGTGATCGAGGACGACTACGTACGACGGCTGGTGCACGCCGACGCGGGCCCGCTGCCCCGCCCGCTGGCGGCCGACGACCCCGACGGAGTCGTCGTCCACGTCGGATCGCTCACCAAGGCCACCTCGCCGAGCTTCCGGGTGGCCGCCCTGGCCGCCCGCGGCCCGGTCCTGGAACGGCTGCGGGCCATCCAGATCGTCGACACCTTCTTCGTCCCCCGCCCCCTCCAGGAGGCCGCCCTGGAACTGGTCGGCTCCCCGGCCTGGCCCCGCCATCTGCGCAGTCTCGCGGCCGAGCTGAAGACCCGCCGGGACACCCTCACCGGCGCCCTCGCCCGTCACATCCCCGAACTCGTCCTCCCGCACATCCCCTCCGGCGGCTACCACCTCTGGCCGCGCCTGCCCGACGGCACCGACGACGCCACCGTGACCGCCGCCGCCCTCCGCGCGGGCGTCGCCATCACCCCGGGCCGCCCGTACTTCAGCGCCGAGGCCCCGGCCGCCCACGTCCGCCTGAGCTTCGCCGCGGTCGCCGGGACCGGGGAGATCCTGGAGGGGGTACGCCGGCTGCGGGCCGCCTGCGACGAGGTGCTGGGTCCCAGACCCTGAAATCCGATCGACGCCGGGGCGGCCGACCGGTGAGGATCCCCGCATGAACGACACGACCAGCCTCCCCGAGGGCTACGAGTTCTCCGCCGACACCGGCCGCGTGGACGTCGGGCGCGTCCACCGCTGGCTGTCCACCGACGCGTACTGGGCGACCGGCCGCCCGCTGGACCAGCAGGAGCGCGCGATGGCGGGCTCGCTCAACTTCGGGGTCTACGACACCGTCACGGGGGAGCAGGTGGCGTACGCGCGCGTGGTGACCGACCACGCGCTGTTCGCCTGGCTCTGCGACGTGTACGTCGACCCCTCGGTGCGCGGCAAGGGCGTCGGCACCGCGATGGTCGGCGCGGTCCGCGAGCACCTGCGGCCGTCCGGCGTGCGGCGCGTGCTGCTGGCGACCCACGACGCCCACGGGGTCTACGCGAAGCTCGGATTTGCCCCGCTCGAACACCCGGACCAGTGGATGGCGCTCTACTACCCGTCGCCCGAGTGACATTCCGGCTGACTTGTCGGACTCCTCCTGACCTTTGAGTAACGTTTCCTCCACGTCCGACAACTCACTGCCCGATCGCCCTTGACCTGCGCACATGCGCGTCACACCATCGCCGCATGCCACTTCGGGTCACGTTCGTCGCGGCCGCGCGCAGCTCACCGCTGCTCGCGGAGCGCTTCCAGGACGACCGCCCGCTGGACCAGGCGGGCTGGGACGAGGTGCAGCGCGTCGCCGGTGAGCTGGTGCCTCTCGCGGCGGCCGAGCTGCGCTACTGCTCGCCGACTCCGCGCAGCCGCGCGACCGGCGACGCCCTGGGCTACGCCCCGCTGGTCCAGCTCGCCCTGCGCGACTGCGACATGGGCCGCTGGCGCGGGCTGACGCTGGGCGAGGCGATGGCCAGGGAGCCGGACCAGGTGGACGCCTGGCTCCGCGACCCGCTAGGGGCCCCGCACGGCGGCGAGTCACTGCTGGCGTTCATCACCCGGGTCGGCGGCTGGCTCGACACCCGCCCCGTGGGCGACGGCGACCGCATCGTCGCCGTCGCCGAGCCCTCGGTGATCCGGGCCGCCCTCGTCTACGCCCTCAAGGCCCCGCCCGCGACCTACTGGAACATCGACGTCCGCCCGCTCTCGACGACCACGGTGACGGGCCGGGGCGGCCGCTGGAACCTGCGGTTCGACACGGCGTCGGCGCAGACCTCCCGCACGTAGGCGCTCCGCCGGGAGGGCCGTGACGTCGTCGGGTGCGGCGCCGTCGGGGCGGAGGCGTGGTCATGCGTCGTCGGTCGGGTGCGGCGCCGTCGGGGCTGGTCGCGCAGTTCCCCGCGCCCCTGCGGGGTGCCCCTCACGCGCGTAGTCGGTGGTCAGGAGCAGGTTCTTCGCCGGGCCTGCCACCTGCCACACCGTGCGCCAGTGGTCGGGGTCCTGGACCGTGAACTCGCCGCGGTAGAGGTCGGCCGAGCAGGGGTGGTCGGCGACGTACCGTCCCGACGCCAGGTCCAGGTCGTGGAAGGGGCGGTCGTCGGCGAAGCGCACGTCCGCCGTGCCGGGGCGGGGGCCGGGCAGGAACCGCAGGGTGCGTTCGGCGGGGTGGGGCACGCCCTGCCAGGTGAACGTGCCGGACTCCTCGTGCAGCAGGCCGCCGCCGTCGAGGGGGCGGAAGAGCGTGGCCCCCTCGAACCGGCCCTCGTCCCCGCTCGCCAGATCCACCACGGTCCGGTCCACCCGCCACCGCCCGGCCAGATGGGCCAGTACGTCCGCCACCGGCCAGAACTCGCCCACGGCCATCCCTTCGTCGCCCCCGACCCTACGCCGTGCCGGCCCCCGGCCGAGGGCACGGGTGCCCACCCCATTGACGCGCTCATGACCCTTTACCTATCTTGCCGTTCGAAGTGCTGACCGTTGTCCGATATTTCGAATGACGTGAATGACGTAATTCTCCTCACGAGCCGCGGAGTATCCATGTCACGCACCACGCGCACCAGGCTGGGACTCGGCCTGGGAGCAAGCGCTTTCCTGCTCGCCGCCGGCCTCCTCCCGGCCCCCGCCCACGCCGAGGACGCCACCGACTACGCGATCACCGTCGACCCGGCCGGCCAGGGCGCCGCGATCGACAAGACGATGTACGGCGTCTTCTTCGAGGACATCAACCGCGCCGCCGACGGCGGGCTGTACGCGGAGCTGGTCCAGAACCGGTCCTTCGAGTACACGGCCGACGACAACAAGTCGTACACCCCGCTCACCGCGTGGACGGTCACCGGCACCGCCCGGGTCGTGGACGACGACGGCCGGCTGAACGCCCGTAACCGCGACTACCTCTCCCTCGCCGCCGGTTCGGCCGTCACCAACTCCGGCTACAACACCGGCATCCGCGTCGAGGACGGCAAGAAGTACGACTTCTCGGTGTGGGCCCGCGCCGACAGCGGGACGGCACTCACGGTCGGCCTCTCGGACTCCGGCGGCCCGCTCGCCACCGCCCGGCAGGTGGCCGTGAAGAAGCACGGCTGGGCCCGCTACCGGGCGACCTTCACCGCCACCCGCACCAGTTCCGCCGGCCGCCTCACCGTCGCCTCGGCGGACGCCGCCGCACTCGACATGGTGTCCCTCTTCCCGCGCGACACCTACCGGCACGAGCCCAACGGCCTGCGCAAGGACCTCGCCGAGAAGATCGCCGCCCTGCACCCGGGCTTCGTCCGCTTCCCCGGCGGCTGCCTGGTCAACACCGGCTCGATGCAGGACTACAGCGAGGCCTCCGGCTACCAGCGCAAGCGGTCGTACCAGTGGAAGGACACCGTCGGCCCGGTCGAGACCCGCGCCACCAACGCGAACTTCTGGGGGTACAACCAGAGTTACGGCCTCGGCTACTACGAGTACTTCCGCTTCGCCGAGGACGTCGGTGCCATGCCGCTGCCGGTCGTGCCGGCTCTTGTCACCGGTTGCGGTCAGAACCAGGCCGTCGACGACGACGCGCTGCTCAAGCGGCACGTCCAGGACACCCTCGACCTCGTCGAGTTCGCCAACGGCCCGGTGACCTCCAAGTGGGGAAGGCTGCGCGCCGAGATGGGCCACCCGAAGCCCTTCCACCTCACGCACATCGAGGTCGGCAACGAGGAGAACCTGCCCGCCGCGTTCTTCGCCCGCTTCACCGAGTTCCGGACCGCCGTCCAGGCGAAGTACCCCTACATGCAGGTCATCTCCAACTCCGGCCCGGACGACTCCGGCACGACCTTCGACACGGCCTGGCAGCTCAACAAGGACGCCAAGGTCGACATGGTCGACGAGCACTACTACAACAGCCCGCAGTGGTTCCTGCAGAACAACGACCGCTACGACTCCTACGACCGGAGCGGACCGAAGGTCTTCGTCGGCGAGTACGCCTCCGGCGGCAACGCCTTCAAGAACGGGCTCGCCGAGGCCGCCTACATGACCGGCCTCGAACGCAACGCGGACGTCGTGAAACTGGCCTCCTACGCCCCGCTGTTCGCCAACGAGGACTACGTCCAGTGGCGCCCGGACATGGTCTGGTTCAACAACCACGCCTCCTGGGGCTCGGCGAACTACGAGGTCCAGAAGCTGTTCATGAACAACGTCGGTGACCGGGTGGTCCCGAGCACGGCCACCACCACACCCGACGTCAGCGGCCCCATCACCGGCGCCGTCGGCCTCTCCACCTGGAACACCAGCGCCGCCTACGACGACGTGAAGGTCACGGACGCCGACGGGAACACCCTGCTCACCGACGACTTCTCCGGCGACGCCGCGCAGTGGACGCACACCGGCGGCGGCAGCTGGGCGGTCCAGGACGGGCAGTACGTCGAGACCTCCGACACCGCCGAGAACACCATGGTCCAGGCCGGGGACCCGTCCTGGCACGACTACGACCTGCACGTGAAGGCCGTCAAGAAGTCCGGCAGGGAGGGCTTCCTCGTCGCCTTCGGCGTCAAGGACACCGGCACCTACTACTGGTGGAACATCGGCGGCTGGAACAACACCCAGACCGCGGTCGAGCAGGCCGTCGACGGCGGCAAGTCCACGCTGATCGCCAAGCCGGGGTCGGTCGACACCGGCCGCGCCTACGACGTCGACATCAAGGTGCGGGGCCGGCAGGTCACCCTGTACCTCGACGGGCAGGAGTGGGGCAGCTTCACCGACGACAAGCCGGCCGAGCCGTTCCGCCAGGTCGTCACCGCGGACGAGAAGACCGGCGACCTGATCGTGAAGGTCGTCAACGCCCAGGCCGCGGCGGCCCGTACGACGATCGACCTCGGCGGCGCCGAGGTCGCGAGGAAGGCCGGGGTGACCACCCTCGCGGCGGCGCCCGACGCGGTGAACACCGAGACGTCCACCGCGGTCGCCCCGGTCACGTCCACCTTCACCGGCGTCGCCGACCGGTTCACCTACACCTTCCCGGCGAACTCGGTCACCTTCCTGCGGATCAGGCAGAGGTAGCGTCCGGCGCGGGCTGCTGTCCGACCGGCAGCAGCCCGCGCTCGGCGAAGACCTTCTTCGCGACGAAGGTCGCGTTGAGCGCCTTCGGGAAGCCGCAGTACCCGGCCGAGTGCAGCAGGGCCTCGACGATCTGCTCCGGAGTGAGGCCCATGTTGAGGGCCGCGTTGATGTGCACCTCCAGCTGGGGCTCGCAGCCGCCCAGCGCGGTCAGCATGCCCAGGGTCACCAACTGCCGGTCCCGGGGCACCAGCTGGGGACGGCTGTAGATCTCGCCGAAGCCCCACGCGACGATCTGGTGGGCCAGCTCGGGGCTGATGTCGGAGAGCGAGTCGATGACCCGTTGCCCGGCCTCGCCGTCGACCTTCCGCAGGACCTCCAGGCCGTGGGCGAAACGCTCTTCACGGGTGCTGTTCTGGCTCATGTCAGCTCTTCCGTTCTCCTCGGAACCGGTCGCAGGAAGAACGCTAGGAGTTGGAGCGTGCTCCAGGTCAAGCCGGTGCCGCGGTCACACGGGCGCGCGCGGTGCGGCGACCCGCTCCCGTCCGGTGCGTGCGGCGCGGTGCGTGGGAGCGCTGCCGGAGACACGGGATCCGGGTCAGCCGTGGCCTCTGCTTCGGATGGCCTCCGCGGCCCCGGCGAGTTCGCCGAGAACGGTCCGTACCGCCCTGCGGGCCGTGCGTTCGGGGCGGTGGAGTACGTCGATGTGGCGGTGGGCCTCGATGCCGTCGAGGGGTCTGAGGACGACGCCCGGGTGCGGGCGGGACGTCCAGCGGGGCATCAGGGCGACCCCGCCGCCCGCGGCGACCACCTCGGCGACCACGGCGATCTCGTTGACACGGTGCACGATGTCGACTCCGCGCCCGGCCGCCGCCGCGATGGCCTTGACCGTGGCCAGCAGCGGGAAGCCGTCGTGCACGGTGATCCAGGGCTGGCCGGCGACGTCGTGCGCGGTCAGGGCGGGCCGCGCGGCCAGCGGGTGGCCGACGGGCAGGGCGATGTCGAGCGGTTCGCGCAGCAGCGGGGTGGCCGTGGCCGTCCGGGGCCAGGGCGGGGCGTGGTCCAGGCGGTGCGCGATGACCAGGTCGTAGCCGCGGGTCAGGGGCGGGAAGCCGGCCTGGGCCACGTCCTCGTCGTGGAGGGTGAGCCGCGGGGATCCCGGCCCGCTCAGCCGTCGTAGCAGCAGGGGGAAGAACGCGGCGGCCCCGCTGTGGAAGGCGGCCAGCGACACCGTGCCGTCGGGTTCGTCGACGTACGCGTCGATGGTGTGGCGGGCCCGGGCCAGCGCCGCCGCCACGCCGATCGCCGCGTCCGCGAGGGCCTGCCCGGCAGGCGTGAGGACCAGCCGGCGGCCGGCCCGTTCGGTGAGCGGGACCGGGATCGAGCGCTGGAGCAGCCGCAGCTGCTGCGAGACGGCCGAGGGCGTCACCCGCAGCGCCTCCGCGACCGCCGTGACGCTGCCCAGTTCGCCCAGCTCCCGCAGGATCCGCAGCTGCCGTTCGTCCACGGCGTGAGTGTAGCGCTGCTAAAGGAATGGTTCAGAAGGTCGTCGTTTACTTCAACATGCTGCTCGTGGATCGTGAAGGGCATGCCGACCACCCGCCGCATCGACCTGGTGCTCCTGGCCGTCGCCGTCGTCTGGGGCTCCAGCTACCTGACGGCGAAGACCGCCACCGACGCCCTCCCCGTCCCGACCGTCCTCTTCGTGCGCTACGCCGTCGCCGCCCTCGCGTGCGCGGCCGTGCTGCGCCGGTCCGGCGGCCTCACCCGGGACGAGAGGCGCTACGGCTGCCTGCTCGGGCTCACCCAGGCCGCCGTCCTCGTCCTGGAGACGTACGGCGTCGCCCACACCAGCGCCGGGAACGCGGGCCTGATCATCAGCCTCACCCTCGTCCTCACCCCGGTCCTGGACCGGGTCGGTCTGCCGGGGCGGTTCTACCTCGCCGCCGGGGTGTGCCTGGCCGGTGTCGGACTGCTGGTCTCCGGCCACGGGCTGCACGCCCCCGGAGCCGGTGACCTGCTGATGCTCGCGGCCGCCGTGGTCCGCGCGGGGCATGTGGTGCTGGTCGGCCGGGTGACCGCGGGCCGGGCCCTGCGCCCGCTGCAACTGACCGCCGTGCAGTGTGCCGTCGGCGCCGCCCTGTTCCTGCTGCCCGCGGCCCCCGGGCTGCCGGCGCTGGCCCGGACCGGCGCCGTCACCTGGGCGCAGCTCCTCTACCTGGCCCTCTTCTGCGGCCTGTTCGCCTTCCTCGCCCAGACCTGGGCGGTCCAGCGCACCTCCGCCACCCGGGCCGGGCTTCTGCTGGGCACCGAACCGGTCTGGGCCCTGCTGGTCGGCACCGTCCTCGGCGGCGAGCGGCTCACCGGGCTCTCAGTCCTCGGTGCCGCCCTCGTCGTCACAGGGACGTACTGGGGCCAGGCCGTCGAACGGTCACATCGCGGACTCCCCGCGGCGGCGGCTCGCGACGCGGCCCGGCACAGTGCCGGTACAGGCGTCACACAGGCGAGTTAACCTGCGAAACACTTCAAGGAAATCTGCTGTTTCCTTTGAAGTCGTGAATTCTTTCCCGTAACGCACACGGATTCGGAATTCGACTTATTACTTCACAGGCGTGGCACAACCATCAGGAACCTCTACCCGTCTAAGTCGGCGAAACACCGACCTGCGGGGAGCAACGACCCCGTTTTTTATCTGGGGGCCGCACAGAATGAATCGCACCATCCTGGCCGGGCGTGAACAGGGGGCGAAACCGGCGGGGGGCGAAGCGGAAGGGGAAACCGTCCCCGTGAAATGGCGGCGCGCCGATCCGAGAGCAACCGCCGCGCTGCTCGCGGCCCTTCTCACCACCGTGGCGTTCTGTGCCGCCGACGTGATCGCCCGCAGCTACCCGTTCGGGTCCCGCACCCGCAGCGTCAACGACCTCGGCAACCAGTACGTGCCCTTCCACGCCCACCTGTGGGACCTGCTGCACGGCAGGGCCGACGGCGGCCTCCTCGTCAACTGGCAGTCCGGCTACGGCTCCAGCTTCCTGCCGGACCTCGGCACCTATGTGAGCAGTCCGTTCGCGCTCCTCGTCGCCCTCTTCCCGCGCGACGAGATCGACCTCGCGGTGTACGCGGTCACCGTGCTGAAGACGGCGGTCGCCGGCGCCGCCATGGCCTGGCTGCTGATGAGCCTGCGCCGCGGCCGCTGGTGGGCGGCCGGCGTCCTGGGTGCCTCCTACGCCCTGTGCGGCTGGAGCCTCGCCCTCGCCTCGTACAACCCGATGTGGCTCGACGGCCTGATCGCCCTGCCGCTGTTCTGCCTGGTCGGCGAGTGGGTCACGGCCGGCCGGCGTCCGCTGCTCGGGGTGCTGGTCGTGGCGCTCGCCTGGATCGCCAACTTCTACACCGCGTACATGGCCACCCTCGGCGCCGCCCTGGTGCTGCTGCTCCGGCTGGTGCTCGCCGAACTGCCGTGGCGGCGCGCCCTGGCGGTGGTGGGCCGGGCCGCGGTGACCGTCGGGCTGGGCATCGGCCTGGCCGCGCCGCTGGTGATCGTCGTGTACTCCGGCACCAAGCACGCCTACCCGGGCCGCGAGGGCCACTTCGCCCCGGTCGGCACCGAGGACCTGCTCGCCCGGCTGCTGCCGACCACGTACAGCTACAGCTCACCGGCCCTCTACGTCGGCATCACCGCGCTGGTTCTGGCCCTCGCCCTGCCCTTCCACCGGAAGGTCCCGGCCCGGGTGCGGGCCGGCTGGACGGTCCTGGTGCTCGCGGTCGCCCTGTCGCTCCAGTGGGCGCCGACCAGCCTGGCCTGGCACGCCTTCGCCGCCCCGAACGGCAGCTCCTACCGGCAGGCCTTCGTGCTCTGCGCCCTGCTGGTCGTCGCCGCCTGGCACGCGCTGGCGTACGGGCTGCCGGACCTGCGGGCCCTCGGTGCGGCCGCCGTGCTGCTGGTCCTGATCGCCGCCGCCGCGAGCCGCAGCCCCCTCACCCGGCAGCACAGCCACCACACCTGGCCGGTGGTGCTGCTCGCGGTCGCGGGCGCACTCGGCGGGCTCGCGCTGCTCAGCGTGCGGAACGGCAGGCCGGTGCTGGCCGGGCTGGCCGTGGCGCTGCTGATCGGCGCGCAGTTCGGCGAGGCCGCCGCCACCTCGGCGGTGGCCACCCGGAGCCGGCTCGGCCAGATGGACGACTACGCGCCCTGGGGCGACCGCCAGCAGCAGGAGGCGGACGCGGTCGCGAGCGCCGACGACTGGCCCGCGTACCGCACCGAACCCGGCCGCGACCAGACCGTCGCCAACGACCCCATGATGGTCGGCGGCCAGGGCTCCCAGTACTACAGCAGCCTCACCGCCGACGTCCTCAGCCGTACCCTCACCGCGCTCGGCGACGGCTGGACCTCGCGCGGCCGCAGCCTGCAGAGCCTCGACAACCCGGTCACCGACGCGGTCTTCTCGGTCGGCGCCCGGGTGCACAACCCGCCGGACCCGCACCAGAAGTGGCTGCCCCAGGGCGGCGGCCCGTCCACCGTCACCCGCGAGGACGTCCCGCCGCTGGTGACGGTACGGCCCACCGCCACGCACTCCACCCCGGCCGCGTTCGGCCCCTCCCCGTACCGCAACCAGGAACTCCTGCTCGGCGCCCGCGTGTACACCCTGCCCCGCACCACCCTCAGCGGTGCGCACAAGGGCGACGCGGCGCGCGGCCTGCTGGTCGACGGGGCGCAGACGGTCACCGCCCGGTGCCGGCCCGGGAGTTCGGTCTTCCTCTGGGCACCGCACTACTCGGGTACCGCCCAACTCGCCGGTGGCGGCGAGCAGAAGCTGTACCGGTCCGACGCCGAGAACACGAAGATCGCCGCGATGCAGCCGCTCGGCACGGTACCCGCCGCGGGACAGGTCCGGATCGACCTGAAGCCCAACCGGCTCAGCCGCGTCCCGGCGCAGGGCGCGGTCGGCTGCCTGGACACCGGGCGGCTGCGCACCGCCGTACAGCACCTGAAGGCCACCGGCGCGACCGAGGTGACCGTCTCCGACGGCACCCTGCACGCCCGGCTGCCCGCCGGGAGCAGGGGCACCGCCGTGGTGGCGATACCCCGGATCGCCGGCTGGCGCTGCTCCGCCGACGGCGGCGACGAGGTCGCGGCGGGCGAGTTCCACGGCCTGGTCGCCGTCCCGCTGGGCGCCGCCGCCACCAGTCTGACCTGCACCTTCCATCCGCCCGGCCTGCGCCTGGGCACCGCCGTCGGCGGCGCCTCGCTGCTGACCCTGATCCTCATCGGCGCCGTCTCGGCCGTCCGCCGCAGAACCGCCACCCGCTCCGGCGAGCGCACGACCACCGCTCACTGACCCGTCCCCAGGGGGAAGAAACCCATGCTGATATCGATCGTGGCGCCCTGCTACAACGAGGAAGACGTCATAGAACGCTTCCACGAGCAGGTCCAGAAGATCGCGAACGAACTGCTGCCGCTCGGCCACGACATGGAGTTCGTGTACGTCGACGACGGCAGCCGCGACCGGACCCTGACCCTCCTCAGCAGGATCGCCGACGGCGACTCGCGCGTGCGGTACGTCTCCTTCAGCCGCAACTTCGGCAAGGAGTCGGCCCTGCTGGCCGGCCTGAAGCACGCCGCCGGCGACGCCGTGATCGTCATGGACGCCGACCTCCAGCACCCGCCGGAGCTCATCAAGCGCATGGTCGAACTGCGCGGCGAGGGCTACGACCAGGTCATCGCCAAGCGCACCCGGCAGGGCGACCGCTTCGCCCGCACCCTCACCGCCCGCCTCTACTACCGGCTCATCAACCGCATGGTCGACGTCGAACTCGTCGACGGCGTGGGCGACTTCCGGCTGATGTCCCGCCGGGTGGTGGACGCGGTCGTGAGCCTCACCGAGTACAACCGGTTCTCCAAGGGCCTGTTCGCCTGGGTCGGCTTCCCCAGCACCACCTTCGAGTACGAGAACGCGGTACGCGAACACGGCAGCAGTTCCTGGTCGTTCCGCAGCCTGCTCAACTACGGCCTCGACGGGCTGCTCTCCTTCAACAACCGCCCGCTGCGCGCCGCGCTCTACCTCGGCATGACCCTGCTGGCCCTGGCCGGCGCGTACACGGCGTGGATCGTGGGCGGCGCGATGATCAACGGCGTCCAGACGCCCGGCTATGTCACCATCATCACAGCCGTCACCGCCCTGGCCGGCGTACAGATGATCATGCTCGGGGTCATCGGCGAGTACACCGGCCGTATCTACTACGAGGTCAAGGGGCGCCCGCACTTCCTGGTGAAGGCGACGAACGTGGACCGAACGGAAGACCGCAGCCGCGGCACGACGAAGGACCTCATCCCCTGATGCCGAACGCCACCCTGCCGACCGCCACCGGACCCGCCCGCCCGATATCCGGGCAGATCATCACCTTCGCGGTGGTGGGTGTCGTCAACACCGCGACGTACTACGGCCTTTACCTGCTTTTTCTGAGGTATTTGCCATACCTGGCCGCGCATATTCTCGCGTTTTTCCTGAGCATGATCGGCTCGTTTTTTCTCAATGCGAAGTTCACTTACCGTACGCGTCCCACCTGGCGGAAATTCCTGCTGTTCCCGCTGACCAACGCCACGAATTTCGTGATCACCACGGCGGGGGTGTACGTGATCGTCGACGTGCTGCATCTGGGGAGCACGTTCGCTCCGCTGATGGCCTCGGCCGCGGCGATTCCGGTGACGTTCGTGGTGTCGCGGTGGGTGATGCTGCCCAAGGTCGAGGCGGCGTAGGGGGCCGGCCGCGACGTTGCATAAAAGTGCAGCGGACCGTATAGTCATGCCATCTGGAGGAGGATGGACATGGCGGTACGTGCGGCGGTGGCCGGAGCGAGCGGGTACGCGGGCGGAGAGGTCCTGCGGCTGCTCCTCGCGCACCCAGAGGTCGAGATCGGCACCCTGACCGGCAACTCCAACGCGGGCCAGCGCCTGGGCGCGCTCCAGCCGCACCTGCTGCCGCTGGCCGACCGCGTGCTGGCGGAGACCACCGCCGAGGCCCTCACCGGGCACGACGTCGTCTTCCTCGCGCTGCCGCACGGACAGTCCGCCGCCGTCGCCGAGCAGCTCGGCCCGGACGTCCTCGTCGTCGACATGGGCGCCGACTTCCGGCTGGCCGACCCGGCCGACTGGGAGCGCTTCTACGGCTCCCCGCACGCCGGCACCTGGCCCTACGGCCTCCCCGAACTTCCGGGTGCCCGCGCCGCGCTGGAGGGGTCCAAGCGCATCGCGGTACCCGGTTGCTACCCCACCGCCGTCTCCCTCGCCCTGTACCCGGCCTACGCCGCCCGGATCGCCGGGCCCGAGGCGCTGATCGTCGCCGCGTCCGGCACCTCCGGCGCGGGCAAGGCGCCCAAGCCGCACCTGCTGGGCAGCGAGGTCATGGGCTCCATGACCCCGTACGGCGTCGGCGGCGGCCACCGGCACACCCCCGAGATGATCCAGAACCTCAGCGCGGTGGCGGGGGAGCGGGTCGCCGTCTCCTTCACGCCGACGCTCGCGCCGATGCCCCGGGGCATCCTCGCCACGTGCAGCGCCAAGGCCGTGCCCGGGGTCACGGCCGAGTCCGTGCGTGCCGCCTACCAGAAGGCCTACGCCGACGAGCCCTTCGTCCACCTCCTCCCCGAGGGCCGGTGGCCCGCCACGGCGTCCGTCTACGGTTCCAACGCCGTTCAGGTGCAGGTCGCGTACGACGAGGCCGTCGGCCGCATCATCGCGATCAGCGCCATCGACAACCTGACCAAGGGCACCGGCGGTGGTGCCGTGCAGAGCATGAACATCGCCCTCGGACTCGCCGAGTCCACCGGGCTGACCACGATCGGAGTTGCGCCGTGAGCGTGACGGCAGCGAAGGGATTCACGGCCGCGGGCATCGCCGCCGGGATCAAGGAGAGCGGCAACCCGGACCTGGCCCTCGTGGTCAACAACGGGCCCCGCCGCGCCGCCGCGGGCGTCTTCACCTCCAACCGCGTGAAGGCCGCGCCGGTGCTGTGGTCCGAGCAGGTCCTCAAGAGCGGCCAGGTCTCGGCCGTCGTCCTCAACTCCGGCGGCGCCAACGCCTGTACGGGCCCCAAGGGCTTCCAGGACACCCACGCGACCGCCGAGAAGGCCGCCGAGGTGCTGGGGCGCGGTGCCATCGAGGTCGCGGTCTGCTCGACCGGCCTGATCGGCGTGCTCCTGCCCATGGACAAGCTGCTGCCGGGCGTCGAGACCGCGGCCGCTTCCCTGAGCGAGCACGGCGGCGAGAAGGCCGCCATCGCCATCAAGACCACCGACACCGTGCACAAGACGTCCGTGGTCACCAAGGACGGCTGGACCGTCGGCGGCATGGCCAAGGGCGCCGGCATGCTCGCCCCCGGCCTCGCGACCATGCTGGTGGTCCTCACCACGGACGCGGTCGTCGAGAGCGAGGCGCTCGACAGCGCGCTGCGCGCCGCCACCCGCACCACCTTCGACCGCGTCGACTCCGACGGCTGCATGTCCACCAACGACACCGTGCTGCTCCTCGCCTCCGGTTCCTCGGACGTCACCCCGGAGTACGCGGAGTTCGCCGAGGCCGTCCGCGCCGTCTGCGACGACCTCGGCCAGCAGCTGATCCGGGACGCCGAGGGCGCCAGCAAGGACATCAGGGTCGAGGTCGTGAACGCGGCCAGCGAGGACGACGCCGTCGAGGTGGGGCGCTCCATCGCCCGCAACAACCTCCTCAAGTGCGCCATCCACGGCGAGGACCCCAACTGGGGCCGGGTGCTCTCCGCGATCGGTACCACGAAGGCCGCCTTCGACCCGGACCAGCTCAACGTCGCCATCAACGGCGTCTGGGTCTGCAAGAACGGCGGGGTGGGGGAGGACCGCGAGAAGGTCGACATGCGCTACCGCGAGGTCCACATCGTCGCCGACCTGGCCGCCGGCTCCGAGACCGCCACCATCTGGACCAACGACCTGACCGCGGACTACGTCCACGAGAACAGCGCGTACTCGTCATGAGCACCACGCGCAAGCACACCGCGCTGCCCAAGGCCCAGACCCTCATCGAGGCCCTGCCCTGGCTGGTCCGCCACAACGGCAGGACCGTCGTGATCAAGTTCGGCGGCAACGCCATGATCGACGAGGACCTGAAGGCCGCCTTCGCCCAGGACGTCGTCTTCCTGCACCACGCCGGCCTCAAGCCGGTCGTCGTGCACGGCGGCGGCCCCCAGATCAGTGCCGCCCTCGACAAGCACGGCATCGTCAGCGAGTTCAAGGCCGGGCTGCGGGTCACCACCGAGGACGCCATGGACGTCGTACGGATGGTGCTCGCCGGGCAGGTCCAGCGCGAGCTGGTCAACCTGCTCAACCAGCACGGCCCGCTCGCCGTCGGCCTGACCGGCGAGGACGCCCACACCATCACCGCCACCAAGCACCGGCCCGAGATCGACGGCGAGTTGATCGACATCGGGCGGGTCGGCGAGATCACCGCGATCGACACGGGCGCGATCGAGGCCCTGCTCGCCGACGGCCGGATCCCGGTCGTCTCCTCGATCGCCCGCTCCCAGGACGACGGACATGTCTACAACGTCAATGCTGATACGGCGGCTGCGGCACTCGCTGCTGCTCTGGGCGCCGAGACCCTCATGGTCCTCACCGACGTCGAGGGCCTCTACGAGGACTGGCCGAACTCCGACGAGGTGATCAGCCGTCTCACCGCTTCCCAACTGGAGAAGCTGCTGCCGGAGCTGAGCTCCGGCATGGTGCCGAAGATGGAGGGCTGCCTGCACGCCGTACGCAACGGCGTCACCACCGCCCGCGTCATCGACGGCCGGGTCCAGCACTCGATCCTGCTGGAGATCTTCACGGACGAAGGCATCGGCACGATGGTCGTGCCGGACCAGGAGGGGGAGTCATGAGCAACCAGGAACTGACCGCGCGCTGGCAGGGCGCGCTCATGAACAACTACGGCACCCCGCGGCTGCCCCTCGTCCGCGGCGAGGGCGTCAGGGTCTGGGACACCGAGGGCACCGAGTACCTCGACTTCGTCGGCGGCATCGCCACCAACGCGCTCGGCCACGCCCACCCGGCGATCGTCGAGGCCGTCAGCAGGCAGATCGCGTCGCTCGGCCACATCTCCAACTTCTTCATGGCCGAGCCCACCGTCGCCCTCGCCGAGCGGCTGGTCCAGCTCTTCGGCCGGGAGGGGCGGGTCTTCTTCTGCAACTCCGGCGCCGAGGCCAACGAGGCCGCCTTCAAGATCGGCCGGCTGACCGGGCGGACCCACATGGTCGCCACCGACGGCGGCTTCCACGGCCGGACCATGGGCGCCCTCGCGCTCACCGGTCAGCCCGCCAAGCAGGACCCGTTCCGCCCGCTGCCCGCCGACGTCACCCACGTCCCCTACGGCGACGCGCAGGCCCTGGCCGCCGCGGTCACCGAGGAGACCGCCCTGGTGATCATCGAGCCGGTCCAGGGCGAGAACGGCGTGGTCGTACCGCCCGCCGGCTACCTCAAGGCGGCCCGCGCGATCACCGCCGCCACCGGCGCGCTGCTCGTCCTCGACGAGGTGCAGACCGGCACCGGCCGCACCGGCACCTGGTTCGCCTACCAGGCCCACGAGGGCGTGCTGCCCGACGTCGTCACCCTCGCCAAGCAGCTCGGCGGCGGACTGCCGCTCGGCGCGACCGTGGCCTTCGGCCGCGCCGCCGAACTGCTCCAGCCCGGCCACCACGGCACCACCTTCGGCGGCAACCCGGTCGCCTGCGCCGCCGGCCTCGCCGTCCTCGACACCATCGAGAACGAGGGGTTGCTGGAGAACGTCAAGCGGCAGAGCGAGAGGTTGCGGGACGGAATCGAGGGTCTCGGCCACGGGTTGATCGATTATGTCCGGGGCGCGGGTCTCCTCCTGGGTATCGTGCTCACCGAGCCGCTGGCAGCGCAGGTCCAGCAGGCGGCTCAGGAGGCCGGGTTCCTGGTGAACGCGCCCGCTCCCGACGTCGTACGGCTGATGCCGCCGCTGAACCTCCGCGACGCCGAGGCGGACGCGCTGCTGAGCGCCCTGCCCGGCATCCTCGACGCAGCGAGCGGGGACGGACGATCCGGAGCATGATCCGGAGATTGAGACGACGATGAGCCAGGCGCAGGAGTTCGACCAGTCGGGCGGGGCGGGGCCCGCGGTACCGCAGACCCGCACCGCCCGGCACCGCCGGATCGTGGACATCCTCAACCGGCAGCCGGTGCGCTCGCAGAGCCAGCTCGCGAAGCTGCTCGCCGACGACGGCCTCACGGTCACCCAGGCGACGCTCTCCCGGGACCTCGACGAGCTGAACGCGGTGAAGATCCGCAACACCGACGGCGAGCTGATCTACGCGGTGCCCAGCGAGGGCGGCTTCCGCACCCCCCGCGCCCCGCTGGGGGAGTCGGCCAAGGAGGAGCGGATGCGCCGCCTCTCCCAGGAGCTGCTGATCTCGGCCGAGGCCTCGGCGAACCTGGTCGTCCTGCGCACCCCGCCCGGCGCGGCCCAGTTCCTCGCGTCCTCGATCGACCAGGCCGAACTGCACGACATCCTCGGGACGATCGCCGGTGACGACACGGTGCTGCTGATCAGCAGGGGGCCGACCGGCGGACAGGCCCTCGCGGACCACCTGCTGCGCCTGGCCCAGAACGGCCACTGACGGCCACTGACGGCCGCAGGCGGTCACTGACGGCCGTTCGCGGACGGCCGCCGGGCCGCCCGCGGCCGCGCCGACCCGCGTGCGGGGCCCGGCCGGCCGACGGACAATGACCGTGTGATCTTCCGCGGCGAGCGGTCAGGCGGGCGGGCAATCCCCTGGCGGCCGTCGAACGTACACAGGGGTGTGTCGGGATTCCGGTCCCCCGTCGGCCGTCTCCCGGACGAGGCTCTGCTGTCCGGGCTGGCCACCGGAGACCCGGAGCTCGCGGAGATCTTCGTACGGAGATTCCAGCACCGGGTCTTCGGGGTCGCGATGGCCGTCACCCGGGACCAGCAGCTCGCCGAGGACGTCGCCCAGCAGACGTTCGAGCGCGCATGGCGCCATGCCCAGATCTACGACTCGCGCCGCGGCTCGGTCGGGACCTGGCTCACCACCATCGCCCACAACCTCGCTGTCGACGCCGTCCGGGCCCGGCGGACGGAACCGATGGCACCCGAGGACATCGACCCCCTCCTCGACGCCGTCACCGAGACCCCCGAACAGTGGGCACTGGCCGACGAGGCCTCCACCCAGCTGCGGGCCGCACTGGCCCGGCTGCCGCGGGAACAGGCCCGGGCCCTCATGATGGCCGGCATCTACGGCATGACGGCCCAGCAGATCGCCGACACGGAGCGGATCCCGCTGGGCACGGCCAAGACACGGATCAGAGCGGCGATGGCGAAACTCCGCACGGCGCTCGCGGCCCCGAAGGGAGGCGACCATGTCCGGTGACGCGCACTGCGAGAAGCTGCACGAGATCGGCGCCGAACTGGCACTGGGCGTCCTGCCCGGCCGCGAGCGGGCCGAGGCGGTCGCCCATCTGGACGGGTGCGCGGACTGCCGGGAGTACGTACGCCGACTCACCGGGATCGGCGACCGGCTGATCGGCCTGCTCCCGGAGAGCGACCCGCCGCCCGGCTTCGAGACCCGGGTGGCGCGCAGCCTGGCCGAGCAGGCCGCCGGGGCCGAGGGGGCCGGGCCCGCCCGTGCCGCCCAGCGCCGCCGCGGCCACCTCCGCGTCCGGCGCCTCCGGCTGCGGCTCGCCGCGGTCGCCGCCACCGCCGCGGTCGCGGTGGGCTTCGCCGGCTGGGCGATCGGCAGCGCCGTCGAGGGAGCCGTCACCGCCTCGGCGCCCGCGGTCGAGTCCGAGCCCATGCTGGTCGGGGACATGATCCCGGTCGGCGGCGGACAGTCCGTCGGCGAGATCTACGCCCACCCCGGCAGTCCCGCCTGGATGTTCGTCTCCGTCGCCCTCCCCGGCACCCCCTACGACGGCAGGGTCACCTGCCTCCTCGCCCGCGCCGACGGCACGACCACGCGGGTCGGCGACTTCCCCCTGCGCGAAGGACGCGGCAACTGGGGCGCGGCGGTCCCCGTGGACCTCACCAGGTACTCCGCCGCCCGCCTGGCCTCTCCCGACGGCTCCCTCCTCGCCACCGCCCAGCTGCTGAAGGGCAAGGTGGTGACCCCGGGGGTGTCATGACAGCACCGCACCCGAGCCGAGCCGGTGCAGCAGGGCGTAGGGTCCCTCCCGCCCGAGGAGATCCGCGTGCGCCCCGTCCTCGACGACCCGCCCGCGGTCGAGGACCACGATCCGGGTGGCCTCGCGGACGGTCAGCAGCTGGTGCGAGATGACCACGGTGGTCCGCCCGGCCATGAGCCGGCGCAGCGGCTCCATGACGCGCCGCGCCGAGCCGGCGTCCAGCCCGGCGGTGGGCTCGTCCAGGAGGAGCACCGGGGCGTCCCGGATCATCGCCCGGGCGATCGCCAGCCGTCGGCACTGCCCGCCGGAGAGCGTCCGGCCGCGCTGTCCGACGAGCGTGTCGTAGCCGTCCGGGAGCCGCTCGACGAACTCGTGCGCGTCGGCGGCCCGCGCCGCCGCGACGATCTCCGCCTCCGTGGCCGCCGGCCGGCCGTAGGCGATGTTCTCCCGTACGGTGCCGTGGAAGACGAGGGTCTCCTGCAACACCACGGCGATGCTCTCCCGGACGTCGGCCAGGGAGAGTTCGCGCAGATCGGTGCCGTCCAGGCGGACCGCGCCCCGGTCGGGGTCGTAGAACCGCAACTGCAGCTTCGCGAGCGTGGACTTGCCCGACCCGCTGGCCCCGACCAGCGCCAGCGTCTCCCCGGGAGCGGCCCGGAACGACACGTCGGACAGCGCCCAGGCCGCCGTACCGGGATAGCGGAACCACACCCCGTCGAACTCCACCGCGCCCCGCGCCCGGCGGAGCCTGCGCGCCCCCTCCGCCTCGGTCACCTGGGGCCGCTCGTCGAGCAGCTCGATGATCCGTTCCGCGGCGGCGGAGGCCGTGTAGAAGGTGGTGCCGAGCCCGGACAGCCCGTGCACCGGGCCGTACAGCTTGCCGATCAGCGCCAGGAAGACCAGCAGCCCGCCGAGCGTGAGCTGGCCCTGGGCCAGCTTCCAGGTGCCGAGAGCCAGCACCGCGAGGCCGCCGGACACCTCCACGAACTCGACGGCGGGTGCGTACACGGCACGGATCCGCGCCGCGGCCATCGCCGCCCGGAACCGGCCCGCGTTCTCCCGCTCGAACCGGCGTGCCTCCCACGCCTGCCGGTTGTACGCCTGCACGAGTACGACGTTGCCGAGCGACTCCTCCGCGATCGCGCCCAGCGCCCCGCCGCGCCGCCTGCGCTCCCGCGAGGCCTCCCTGACCAGTCGCGAGAAGTACCGGGCCGAGCCCCAGAACAGGGGGACGACGACGAGGGCGAGCAGGGTCAGGTCCCAGCGCAGGTAGAACAGCATGCCGAGGTAGACGCCCAGGCTGATCACGTAGTACAGGGCGTCCGCGACACCCGAGAGCAGGAACGTCTCCACCGCGTCGACGTCGCCCGTGACCCTGGAGAGCACGTCCCCGAGCCGCCGGCGCTCGAAGAAGCCGAGCGACAGCCCCTGGACATGCCGGAAGACGTCGGAGCGCAGGGCGAGCAGGAAGCGTTCGCCGACCCAGGTGGAGGTCACGTCGTCGGCGAAGCCGAGCACGCCGGAGCAGAGGACGAGGCCCAGGTAGGCGGGCGCGATCCACAGGAAGGGCCGCAACTCCCGGGCGACGAGCACGTCGTCGACGACGAACTTGAACAGCCAGAGCTCCGCGGCGTCGACGGCGGGGCCGGTCAGGCTCAGCAGGACGAGCGGGACGAGCCAGCGGCGGCCGCCCCGGGTGTAGGGCCAGAACCGCCGGAAGACCTCGCGCGGGGGGACCGGGGGAGCGGCCGCGACCACGGTGTCGGGCGCCATGACAGGGTTCCTCGGAAACCGCCGGCGAGCGGACCGGCCGACCCGGCGCCGGTCCGCTCAGCCTTCAGGGGTGGTCAGTAGTGGTCGTGGCCGTGACCGTGCCGGTCGCCGTGGTCGTGGTCGTGCCCGTGACCGTTGCGGTCGTGGCGATCGTGGTCGTGGCCGTGCCGGTCCCCGTGACGGTCGTTGCGGTCACGGTCGCGGTCCCGATGGTTGAGTGGCATGAGGTGGCTGAAGACGGCCATGGTGTTCCTCCCGAAACTTGCTTCACAGGGGGTACGGCCGGGCGGGAGGGATGGATGCCGTTTTGCGGGACGAAATGAAAAAACATTGCGGTCGATGTCCGACTGCGGGCGGGTGGGGGCTGGTCGCGCAGTTCCTCGCGCCCCTTACGGGGCGCTGCCCAGCCGATAGCTGCGGGCAGGCGTGCCGCAGGGCGGCACAGGTGGGCGCTGGGGGTCCCTCCGGCCGAAGGCTGGGGGAGGCACCCTGCAAACGCCGGGAAGTGTTACCTCCCGGCCTCAGCCCAGACGCGCGGCCAGCCCCCCGGTGCACCGCACCTCATCGCCGGCCGTGATCAGCAGCCCCTCCACGTCCGGCAGCGACTCCAGCCACGCCAGCCCGGCCCGTGACCCCATCGCGAACGCCGCCGTGGCCCAGCAGTCCACCCACGTCAGCCGCGGCCCGACCACCGTCACCGCCACCAGGTCCGTCACCGCCGACTTGCCCGTCCGCGGATCGACGATGTGGGCGCCCCGCTCCGCCGTACCGGACGTGGCGACCGCAAGTTCCGCCACCCCCGCCGCCGAGATCACCGCCGCCAGCCCTCCCGGCCGCAGCGGATCGGCGATCCCCACCCGCCACGCCCGCGTCGGCTCGGGCGCACCGAACATCTGGACGTCGCCGCCGCCGTTCACGCTCACGCCGCTCACCCCGGCCACCCGCGCCAGCGTCTGCGCCGCCCGCTCGGCGGACCAGCCCTTCACGATCCCGGTGGGATCGAGCCGACCCCGGTAGCGGGTGCTGAACCAGCCGTCGCTCACCCGCTCCGCCTCGGCCGCCAGCTCCAGCACCTCGGCGACCTCGGGATCGCACTCGCCGACGCCGATCTCCTCCCGCGCCAGCCGGGACACCTGGCTGTCCTCGCGGTAGGTGCTGAACACCTCGTCGACCCGGTGCAGCCCGGCGACCGCCTCGTCCAGGGCCGCCCGTACGGCGTCCGGATCCCCGCCGCGGACGTCGAAGGAGAAGACGGTCCCCATGACCTCCTCCGCATGACGCACCGCGGCGGGAGCCTCCGCGGACTCCGCCACCGCCTCAGCCACCGGCCTGGTCCAGCGCCGACTGCAAGGACTGCTTGTAGCCGGTACTGGTGTAGGTGGCCCCGGAGACGGAGTCGATGTTCGCGCTCTGCGCCGCCACCGCCTCCTGGTTGAGCTTCGGGACGGAGAGCGCCGTCTTCTGGTCGCTGGTGCCACCCTTGGGCGCCTGTACCGCCTCCGCCTTGGTGATCTTCCCGCCGGAGACGGTGATCCGGACCTGGACCGGCCCGTACTGGGTCTGCGCGACCTGCCCGGTCACCGTCTTGGCCTGCGCCTGCGCGGACCCGGACGAAGAGGACGAGCCCGCGGACGAGCCCGAGGAGGAGGCGGCCGCCTCCTTCATCTTGTCCAGCGCCGACTGCAGCGACTGCTTGTAGCCGGTGCTCGTGTACGTCGCCCCGGAGACGGAGTCGATGTTCGCGCTCTGCGCCGCCACCGCCTCCTTGTTCAGCGTCGGCACCGACAGCGCGGTCTTCTGGTCGCTGGTGCCGCCCTTGGGCGCCTGGATCGCCTGGGCCTGGGTGATCTTGCCGTTGGCGACGGTCAGCCGGACCTGCACGACGCCGTACTGGGTCTGGGTCGCGTCCCCGTCCACCGTCGTGGTCCCGGCGGCCCCGGTGCCGCCCTGCGGCGACTCCTGTCCCGCCGCCGCGGCCGACGGGGCCGCGCCCGCCGCCGACGCGGACGTCGGGTCCGACGACGGCTTCAGCGACAGCAGCAGCACGACACCGGACACGGTCGCCGCGGTGGCCAGCACCACACGCCTGATGGGGTGACTCTTCCTCATCGCTTACGAACTCCCGATTCCCTGGATTCCCGTGTGGTCCCGTCGCTCACATCTCGAACGACTCGTGATGGATGCGGCGGGCGGGAACCCCCGCGCCGCGCAGTGCTTCGTACACGCCCTGCGCGAACCCGGGCGGGCCGCACATGAAGACGTCGTGGTCGTCGATGTCCGGGATCTTCCGCTGGAGGTTCTCCGCGGAGATGTCAGGACGCTCGCCCTCGGGGCTGTTGACCGCGTACATCAGCCTGGCCCCGCGCTCCTTGGCGATCTTGGCCAGCTCGTCCCACAGGGCCAGGTCCTGGGTGGTGTTGGCCCGGTAGAGCAGGGTCAGGTCGCCCGCGGCGCCGGGCAGCGTCTCGAACAGCGCCCGCATGGGCGTGATCCCGACGCCGCCCGCCACCAGCAGGACCTTGCCGCGGCTGCGCCGGGACGCGGTCATCGCCCCGTACGGCCCTTCGGCCCACACCCGGGTTCCGGGCCGTAGTTCGCGCAGCCGCGCGCTGTGGTCGCCGATCGCCTTGACGGTGATCCGCAACATGCCGGGGCGGGGTGCCGCCGACAGGGAGTACGGGTGCGAGCTGAACCGCATCCCGGGGGCCAGGAACCGCCAGCGGAAGAACTGGCCGGCCTCCGCGCCCATCCGGTGCAGCTTGCGCCCGCCGATCAGCACCGACACGATGCCCGGCGTCTCCTCGATGACCGCCTCGACCCGCATCCGGTGCCGCAGGTTGAGCCGGATCGGGGTGAGGATCCGGTACCAGACCACCAGCGCGGTGACCGCGCCGTACAGGCCGTACCAGAAGGTCTTGGCCATCGGCGTGAGGGCGAAGTCGTTGCCGGTGGTGATCTGGTGCCAGAAGGTCAGGAACACCGCCGCGTACGTCAGCAGGTGCACGTGGTACCAGGTGTCGTACGGGATCCGGCGCCGGACCGGGCCGATCGAGGTCAGGCCGATGACCACGAACAGGCCGGTGCCGATCGCGGCCTTGCCCATGTCGGGGAGCTGGTTCACGGAGTCGATGGTCTGCTGGACGATGTCGTTCAGCGTCTTGCCGGCCTGCAGCGCGTAGCCCCACATGATGAGGAAGACGTGCGCGAAGACCAGGCAGAGCGTGTAGCGGCCGCTCATTGCGTGCCAGCGGGCCACGCGGTCGGAGCCGACCCGCCGCTCCAGCGCGGGCACCCGGGCCATCTGGAGCACCACCAGCGCCATCAGGTAGCCCGCCAGCAGGCCGGTGATCCGGCCCGCGTTGAGGATCTTGCCGTTCTGGTCGGCGATGGACGGGGTGTTGTGCCACCACAGCCACAGCACGGCCGCCGCGCCCGCCCATACGGCGAGCAGCAGCGGAACTGCCGGGGAGCGGCGCGGGCGGATGCGGCGCATCGTCTGTCGGCGGGCGGCACGTCCGCCTGCGAGCGTGGTGGTCACGGTTCCTCCGTAGGGAATTGACCCTTGGCCCACAGATACGTGCCGTACTGCCCGAGTGTTCAGAGACCCGCGGAGTCCAGTGCCGACTGGAGTGACTGCTGGTAACCCTGGCTGGTGTAGGTCGCCCCGGAGACCGTGTCGATGCTCGCGCTCTGCGCCGCCAGCGCCTCGCTGCGCAGCTGCGGCAGGGCGTAGTCGTTGATCTGCTGGTCGCGGGGGTTGTCTGACGGGTACTGCACCGCCGTGACGTCGGTGATCTTGCCGCTCTTGATCGTCACCTTCACCTGGACGGGACCCCAGCGGGTCTGCACGGTGTCCCCGGTGACGGTCCTGGTGCCGGTGCTGCTGCTCCCGGACTTGCCGGACTTGCCGGAGCTGCCTGAGCTGCCGGAGCCGCTGCTCGCGCCCGGTGAGGCGGTCGCGGTAGCCGACGGGGCGGGGGCCGCCGAGTCGGTGATCACGGTCGGGGCGGTGTGCGGCTTCAGCGCCAGCAGCATCACTATTCCGGAGACGGTGGCGGCACTCGCCAGCATGACGCGGCGCAGCGGACGGTTCTTGTTCAGTGCGTGCACGGCAGCGGCCTCACAGCTCGAACGACTCGTGGTGGATGCGGCGGTCCGGCACTCCGGCACCCCGCAGCGCCCCGTACAGCTCCTGCGCGAAGCCGTGCGGACCGCAGATGTACACGTCGTAACCGGCGAGACCCGGGAAGGTCGCCCGCAGCGACTCCGCCGTGAGGGCGGGGCGCTCGCCCCGCGGGCCGTTGAGGGCGTAGCGCACCCGGGCTCCGCGCCAGCGCGCGATCGCCTCCAGTTCGCCGCCCAGCGCCAGGTCCTCGGCCGTGCGCGCCCGGTAGAGCAGGGTGACGTCGCCGGGCAGGGTCTCGAAGAGCGCCCGCAGCGGGGTGACGCCGACGCCGGCCGCGATCAGCAGGGTCCGGTGGCTGGTGGCCCGGTCCGCGGTGAGGGCGCCGTACGGGCCCTCCGCCCACACCCGGGTGCCCGAGCGCAGCAGTGCCACCGCCGTGCTGTGGTCGCCGAGCGCCTTGACCGTGATCCGCAGCAGGTCGCCGCGCGGCGGCGCCGAGAGCGAGTACGGGGTCGACGTCCAGCCCATGCCGTCGCCGCCGAAGAACCGCCAGCGGAAGAACTGCCCGGCCTGTGCGCCCAGTTCCCCGATCCGCCGGCCCTGGACGACGACCGAGTACACGCCCGGCGCCTCCTGCTGCACCGAGTGCACCCGCAGCCGGTGCCGGAGGTTGAGCCGCACGGGCGCCAGGATCCGGAACCACACCACCAGCGCCGCGACCCCCAGGTACAGCGCGTACCAGAAGGCGGTGGCGACCGGCTTGCCGTTGAGGTCGTTGCCCAGCGTCAGCTGGTGGAAGAAGGCGAGGAAGACGGCCGCGTAGGTGAGCAGGTGCACGTAGTACCAGAACTCGTAGCTGGTACGGCGGCGGGCGGCGCGCGCCGAGGTGACGCCGACGGCGAAGAGGATCACCGTGCCGGCGGTCGCCTTGAGCATGTCGGGGTAGTCCAGGACGACGTTCAGCGTCTCGTGGACGACGGAGGCGTGGTCCTGGGCCGCGTACCCGGTCAGGATCAGCACGACGTGCGCGACCAGCAGACAGACCGTGTACCGGCCGGCCATCGCGTGCCAGCGGGCGACCCGGTCCGAGCCGACCCGCACCTCCAGCAGCGGCACCCGGGCCATCAGGCCGACGAGCACCGCACAGGAGTACCCGCACAGCAGCCCGGCGATCCGCCCGGCCCCGGTCAGCCAGCCCGCCGCACCCACCACGGAGCCGGTGTCCGACCACCACAGCAGGATCACCGCCGCCGCCCCGGCCCACAGAACGCCGAGCACGACGGCGGCGGGGGAGCGGCGCGTGGCCACGGGCACGGCGGGTGCCGTACGCCGTTCGTCCACGGTCGTCATGAGTCGGGTCCTTTCTCCGGTCAGGACGCCACTGTGCAGCCCGAACCTCTGAGCACCTTCTGAACCGGGACCCGCTGAGCAGGCTCAGAGGAAATTCAGAGGCCGGGCGGCCCCTCGTCACCCGCGGGACGAGGGATGCTGGGAGACGCGATGAACACGACCCGCTCCGGCCGCCCCGCCCTCACCCGACCCGACGGCACCCAGCTCCGCGTCCTCGTCGTCGACGACGACCCCGACCTCGCCGAGGTCCTCACCGGTGCCCTGCGCTACGAGGGCTGGGAGGTCCGCGCGGCCGGCGACGGCGCGAGCGCGCTGGCCGCGGCCCGCGAGCTGCTGCCGGACGCGGTGGTCCTCGACGTGATGCTCCCGGACACCGACGGCTTCACCGTGCTCCGCTCGCTGCACCAGGTCAAGCCGGACGTCTGCGTGCTCTTCCTCACCGCCCGGGACGCCGTCGAGGACCGGATCGCCGGCATCACCGCGGGCGGCGACGACTACGTGACCAAGCCCTTCAGCCTGGAGGAGGTGGTCGCCCGGCTGCGCGGCCTGCTGCGCCGCGCCGGCATGGCCCGCCAGCAGGAGGACGGCCCCCGCCTGGTCGTCGGCGACCTCGCCATGGACGAGGAGGCCCGCGAGGTGACCCGGGCGGGCGAGCTGATCGAGCTCTCCCCGACCGAGTTCGAACTCCTGCGCTTCCTGATGCGCAACCCGCGCCGCGTCCTCAGCAAGGCGCAGATCCTCGACCGGGTGTGGTCGTACGACTTCGGCGGCCGTGCCCATGTCGTCGAGCTGTACATCTCCTACCTGCGCAAGAAGGTGGACGCGGGCCGCGAGCCCATGATCCACACGGTCCGCGGCGCGGGCTACGTCCTCAAACCGGTGACCAGGTGACCTGGTGAATCTCCTCCGACGGCTACGCCGCCTGCCCCGTCCCCGCACCCTCCGCGCCCGCCTCATCGCGGGCCTGGTCGTGCTGCTCGCGGTGAGCTGCGCGGCCGTCGGCGTCGCGGCCGTGGTCGAACTGGACGGCTTCCTCACCGGCCGCCTCGACCAGCAGCTCCAGCAGACCGGGCCGAGCTTCCCGCAGTCCCTCGAACACGGCGGCAAGTTCAAGCCCAGCGACCGGGACGGCGACGAACACGGCGACACCCGCCGCCAGGCCGCCGGCACCTTCGGCGCCCGCACGCTGAAGGGCCGGGTCACCAACGCGGCCCTGATCCCCGCCGGCGCCGACCCGGACCTGACCGTCACCCTCACGGACCGCGACCGCACGGCCCTCGCCGAACTGCCGGTGGACGGCCGCGGCCACACGGTCCGCCTCTCCTCGATCGGCGACTACCGGCTGCTGGCCTGGCCGGGCCGCGACGGCGACGTGCTGATCACCGGTCTGCCCCTGGAACCCGTACGGGCCACCGTGCACCGCCTGGAACTGGTCGCCTCCGCCGTCTTCGGCCTCGCCCTGGCCGTGGCCGGAGTGGCCGGTGCCCTCTGGGTCCGCTGGTCCCTGCGCCCGCTGAGCCGCGTCGCGGCCACCGCGGCCCGGGTCAGCGAACTCCCCCTCGCCAGCGGCGAGGTGGCCCTGCCGCCCCGCGCCCCCGAGTCCGACCCCCGCAGCGAGGTCGGCCGGATGGCCGCCGCCTTCAACCGCATGCTGGGCCACGTCGAGGACGCGCTCACCAAACGCCACGCCAGCGAGGAACGCCTGCGCACCTTCGCGGCCGACGCCAGCCACGAGCTGCGCACCCCGGTCGCGTCGGTCCGCGGCCACGCGGAACTGGCACTGCTGCACCCGGGCCCGGTGCCCCCCGAGGTCACCCGGGCCCTGCGGCGCATCGCCGCCGAGTCCTCCCGCATGGGCGAGATGGTCGACGACCTCCTCCTCCTGGCCCGCCTGGACGCGGGCCGCCCTCTGGAGAGCCACCCGGTCGACCTCACCCACCTGGTCCTGGACGCGGTCACGGACGCCCGCGCCACCGGCCCGGACCACCGCTGGACCCTCGATCTCCCCGAGGAACCGGTGACGGTGACGGGCGACACCCACCGCCTCCAGCAGGTGCTGGCCAACCTGCTGGCCAACGCACGCCTGCACACCCCGGCCGGCACGAAGGTGACGGTGACCCTGGAGACGGCCGGCGCGGAGGCGCTCCTCCGGGTCCACGACGACGGGCCGGGCATCCCGAAGGACATCCAGCCCGGCGTCTTCGAACGCTTCACCCGAGCAGAACACCGCCGCCGCGCGGACGCCCCCGGCGGCGGAGCGGGCCTGGGCCTGTCGATCGTGGCGGCGGTGGTGGAGGCGCACGGGGGGACGGTGACCTTGGAGAGCGCCCCAGGGTCAACAACGTTCACGGTCAAACTCGCGACCAGCGGAGACACCTAGGGGCGCTGGGGGTACCCCCGGCCGAAGGCTGGGGGAGGAACTGCGCGACCAGCCGCACACAACCGGCACCCGCCAAGGCCCCCGCACCCCCACGGCGCAACCGCACCCTCAATACCGGGTAAGAGCCGTATCCCCGCTCGCTGTCCCCATGGCCATATGCGGCGCCTTCTTCGGATCGGCCCACTGGAGAATCCGCTGCATCGCGTCCTCCGGCACCGAAACACACCCCGCCGTAGCCCCCGCCCCGTTGACGTGCAGGAAGATCCCGGCCCCCCGCCCCCGCACCGGCTGCGCGTAGTTGAACCCGATCACCAGCGCATACCCGTACTGCGTCGTGAACGACGACAGCTTCTCCGCCTCGGCGGCCCGGCAGTCGGACGGCAGCCGCTCGACCCAGCGGTTGTAGGAGGCGGAGTCGTTGTCCTGGCACCACCACGAGTCCGCCGTCACCGGCCGGTACTCGACGGCGGTCCCGGCCGGCGCCGCCTGGAGGCCGAACCCGAACGGGAGGTCGTACAGCCCGGTCGGGGTCGTGTTCGTGCCCTGCTGCCGCTTGGCCCCCTCGACCAGCCCCTTCGCCCCGAACCGCGCGGCGGCCGACCCCACCTGCGCCCACTGCCCGTCCCGGCGCTCCCACCAGGTCAGCGTCCCCGAGGTCGAGCTCAGCGCGGACGCCTCCGCGGTGATCAGCTGGCTGCCGCCGCCGGTGTCGGCCATCAGGGTGGGCAGCGGTGCGGCGTCCCCGCCACCCGGTGCCGCACCGAGCAGCAGCAGGGACGCGGACACGAGGGTGACGACGAGGCCTTGGCGCATGGCTCAGACGCTAGACGGAGGCAAGGGCAACGGCAGCCCGGGTAGGCCGTCCAGGCTCACCGCGATGTGGTCCTTCTTCTCGAAGTACGCGCTCAGCGAGGCGTCGTCCTCACGCGAGAAGCGCTTCCCGTGCAGCTCACGGTCGGCCTCGTACGCCATGTAGGGGACGGCGTAACCGCAGCTGTCGCGAATGAGTTCGGCGTGCACGACGATGATCGCGCGCAGGCCGTGCAGGGACGGGTCGATGTCCGGGAAACGGGTGAGGAGTTCCGCGAAGCGCGGGTCGTCGCGGAAGACCGCCTCGCCGTGCCCGTGCACCCGCACGATGTTCGGCGGGCCCTGGAACGCGCACCACATCAGGGTGATACGGCCGTTCTCCCGCAGATGGGCGATGGTCTCGGCGTTCGAGCCGGCGAAGTCCAGGTAGGCGAGGGTGAGTTCGTCGAGTACCGCGAAGGAGCCCTGCAGGCCCTTGGGCGAGAGGTTGACCGTGCCGTCGCCCGCGAGCGGGGCGGTGGCGGTGAAGAACAGGGGCTGTTCCTCGATGAACGTGCGGAGTCTGCCGTCGATGCGCTCATAGGTCTTTCCCATGCCGGGAATTATCGACCCGGTTACTTCGCGCGTCTAAGGGATTCCGGGTTCCGGACGGGCCCCACTGCGGCCGCCCCGGCCGGCGCTGTACACGGGGCGGCCACAGCTGCCTGTCACGTCACTTGGTGAGCGTGCAGGCGGCCAGGGAGTCGAGGCCGGTCGGCTTGGTCGAGGTCCGGCCGATCGCGATGGCGATCCGGTCGATGGTCGACTTCCGCTTGTCCGCCAGCGGGCCGAGGATCGCGTTCTGCACGAAGTTCGGGCCACCCTGGCCGACCGTGTTCTGGAGCCGGGTGTTGGCCTCCTGGATCTGGGTCTGGAGCAGGGTGAGGTTGCGGGTGACCTCGGCCTGCGCGGAGGCGGGGATCGCGGGCAGCTGCGAGGCGACGTCCGGGCAGGTGATCGTGCCGACGGCGCTGGTGTTCGTGTTCGTGCTGCCGGTGCTGCCCGTCGACTGCTGCTGGGTCGCGGCCGTGGTCGGCGTGGCCGAGGCGGTGCCCGTCGCCGTACCGCTGCCCGTGTTCGTGCTCGTCCCGCTCGCGTTCAGGGTGCACGGCGCCAGCGAGTCCAGGCCGGTCGGCTTGGCGGCCGTACGGCCGATCGCGGTGGCGATCCGGTTGATGGTCGCCACCCGCTTGTCCTTGAGGGGGCCGAGGATCGCGTTGTTCACGAAGTTCGGGCCGCCCTGGCCCACCGTGTCGACCAGCCGCTTGTTGGCCTCGGCGATCTGCGTCTGGAGCAGGGTGAGGTTGCGGGTGACCTCGGCCTGCGCGGAGGCGGGGATCGCGGGCAGCTGCGAGGCGACGTCCGGGCAGGTGATCGTGCCGGGCGAGGCGGCGAGGGTACGCGCGTTGCTCGTGCCACTGCTCTGGTCGGGCGTACCGGCGAGGGCCGAACCAGCGATGACCGCACCGGAGAGCGCCACGGCGGCGGCGCCGCCGATGAACGCGACGCGACGCTTGTTGTACTTCGGGAGAGCCCTGGACATGCGGATGCCTCACTCGGGTCAGAGGTGGGTTTACAAACGCGGCGCCTGCGTTCAGGCATGGGTACGAGAAAGCGGTTTCGTTTGTTCAAACCTTTTTCACATCTGTTCGACGAATCCCGTCGGATTGACGAATCATGCAGTGCTCTGCATACTCATGCATAGCAAGTGGATGTACGGGAGGAGGGACCCATGACCGAGCGCGTCGTACTCGCCTACTCCGGCGGGCTGGACACCTCCGTCGCCATCGGCTGGATCGCCGAGGAGACGGGCGCCGAGGTCATCGCCGTCGCGGTGGACGTCGGCCAGGGCGGCGAGGACCTGGACGTCATCCGCAAGCGCGCGCTGGCCTGCGGTGCGGTCGAGGCCGAGGTCGCCGACGCCAGGGACGAGTTCGCCGACGAGTACTGCCTCCCGGCGATCAGGGCCAACGCCCTCTACATGGACCGCTACCCGCTGGTCTCCGCGCTCTCCCGCCCGGCGATCGTCAAGCACCTGGTGGCTGCCGCCCGCAAGCACGGCGCCACGACGGTCGCCCACGGCTGCACCGGCAAGGGCAACGACCAGGTCCGCTTCGAGGCCGGCATCGTCGCCCTCGCCCCCGACCTGACCTGCATCGCACCGGTCCGCGACTACGCGATGACCCGGGACAGGGCCATCGCCTTCTGCGAGGCGAAGAAGCTCCCGATCGCGACCACCAAGAAGTCCCCGTACTCCATCGACCAGAACGTCTTCGGCCGCGCCGTCGAGACCGGCTTCCTGGAAGACATCTGGAACGGCCCGATCGAGGACATCTACGAGTACACCCAGAACCCGGCCACCCCGCGCGAGCCCGACGAGGTGGTCGTCACCTTCGAGGCGGGCGCCCCGGTGGCGATCGACGGCAGGCCCGTCACCGTCCTCCAGGCCGTCCAGGAACTGAACGAGCGCGCGGGCGCCCAGGGCGTCGGCCGCATCGACATGGTCGAGGACCGTCTCGTCGGCATCAAGTCCCGCGAGGTGTACGAGGCCCCGGGCGCGATCGCCCTCATCACGGCCCACCAGGAGCTGGAGAACGTCACCGTCGAGCGCGAACTCGCCCGCTACAAGCGGCAGGTGGAGCAGCGCTGGGGCGAACTCGTCTACGACGGCCAGTGGTTCTCCCCGCTCAAGCGCGCCCTGGACGGCTTCGTCGACGAGGCCAACCAGTACGTCACCGGGGACATCCGCATGACGCTCCACGGCGGCCGCGCGGTCGTCACCGGCCGCCGTTCCGACTCCTCCCTCTACGACTTCAACCTCGCCACCTACGACACCGGCGACACCTTCGACCAGGCCGCGGCCAAGGGCTTCATCGACATCTACAGCCTGTCGTCGAAGATCGCGGCGCAGCGTCAGCTGCGGGCGTAGCCCGACGTGACCTCGCGCAAGCAGTAGCGTGACGACCGCCTCCCCGTTCATGGCCGGGGAGGCGGTGCCACATCCGTATCTCTTCTAGGAGCAACGCAAGTGAGCAGCAACAGCGGTGACGTACGGCTCTGGGGCGGCCGTTTCGCCGACGGTCCCGCCGAGGCCCTGGCGAAGCTGTCCGCGTCCGTCCACTTCGACTGGCGGCTCGCGCCCTACGACATCGCCGGTTCGCGTGCCCACGCGCGCGTGCTGCACAAGGCGGGCCTGCTCACCGAGGACGAACTCCAGCGCATGATCGCCGGCCTCGACCGGCTGGAGGCCGACGTCGCCGACGGCTCCTTCGTCGGCACGGTCGCCGACGAGGACGTCCACACCGCCCTGGAGCGCGGACTCCTGGAGCGCCTCGGAGCCGACCTCGGCGGCAAGCTGCGCGCCGGCCGCTCCCGCAACGACCAGGTGGCGACCCTCTTCCGGATGTACCTGCGGGACCACGCCCGGACCATCGGCGGTCTGATCGCCGACCTCCAGGACGCCCTCGTCGGCCTCGCCGAGGCCCACCCGGACGTGGCGATGCCCGGCCGCACCCACCTCCAGCACGCCCAGCCGGTCCTCTTCGCCCACCACGTGCTGGCCCACGTCCAGTCCCTGTCCCGGGACGCGGAGCGGCTGCGCCAGTGGGACGAGCGCACGGCCGTCTCCCCCTACGGCTCCGGCGCCCTCGCGGGTTCCTCGCTCGGCCTGGACCCGGAGGCGGTCGCCGCCGACCTCGGCTTCGAGCACGGCAGCGTCGCCAACTCCATCGACGGCACGGCCTCCCGCGACTTCGTGGCGGAGTTCGCCTTCATCACCGCGATGATCGGCGTGAACCTCTCCCGGATCGCGGAGGAGGTCATCATCTGGAACACGAAGGAGTTCTCCTTCGTGACCCTGCACGACGCGTTCTCCACGGGTTCGTCGATCATGCCCCAGAAGAAGAACCCCGACATCGCGGAGCTGGCCCGCGGCAAGTCCGGCCGCCTGATCGGCAACCTGACGGGCCTCATGGCCACCCTCAAGGCCCTCCCGCTCGCCTACAACCGCGACCTCCAGGAGGACAAGGAGCCGGTCTTCGACTCCTGCGACCAGCTGGAGGTCCTGCTCCCCGCCTTCACCGGCATGATGGCCACCCTCACCGTCCACCGCGAGCGCATGGAGGAACTGGCCCCGGCCGGCTTCTCCCTCGCCACCGACATCGCGGAGTGGCTGGTCAAGCAGGGCGTGCCGTTCCGGGTCGCCCACGAGGTGGCCGGCGAGTGCGTCAAGGCGGCCGAGGCCGAGGGCAAGGAACTGGACGAGCTGACCGACGACCAGTTCGCGAAGATCTCCGCCCACCTGACCCCGGAGGTGCGGACGGTCCTCAACGTCCCGGGCGCCCTGGCCTCCCGCAACGGCAGGGGCGGCACGGCCCCGAGCGCGGTGGCGGTCCAGCTGGCGGAGACCAAGGCGAACGTGGCCCGGCAGCACGAGTGGGCCGACGCGAAGAAGTAGGGGTTCCCCGCACCCCTTTCGGGGCGCTGCAGGTGACGCGCCCCGAAAGGGGCGCGGGGAACTGCGCGAGCAACCCCCGCCACCCGCACTCGCCGACGCACCGCACCCCCCGAGCTGAACGGCGAACCAGAGGTCATCGCGGGTTACGTTGGTCGAAGCCCGACGCAGCCGACCGAACCGGAGCCCGCGATGCCCTTCGCCCGACTGGCGACAGCAACAACTCCTACCGCCCACATCGGCCTCGGCCTCGCCGCAGTCGGCCGCCCCGGCTACATCAACCTCGGCCGCGAAACCGACCTCGGCGAGGACCGCAGTGTCGGCGCCCTCCGTACTCGCACCCACGAACTGCTCGACGCCGCCTACGCCCAGGGCGTCCGCTACTTCGACGTGGCCCGCTCCTACGGCCGCTCCGAGGAGTTCCTGGCCGGTTGGCTCGCCGCCCGCCCCGACGTCACCGACGTCGTCGTCGGCAGCAAGTGGGGCTACACCTACACGGCCGGCTGGTCCGCCGACGCCGAGACGCACGAGGTCAAGGACCACAGCCTGCGGACGTACGAGCGGCAGCGCGCCGAGACCGCCGAGCTGCTCGGCGACCGCCTCGACCTCTACCAGATCCACTCGGTGACCCCGGACAGCCCCGCCCTCACCGACAAGGAACTCCACGCCCGCCTCGCCGAAGCCGCGGCCGCCGGCCTCACCGTCGGCTTCTCCACCAGCGGCCCCGCCCAGGCCGACGCCATCCGTGCCGCCCTCGCCGTCACGGTCGACGGCGCGCCCCTCTTCCGTACCGTCCAGTCGACGTACAACGCCCTGGAGACCTCGGCGGAGCCGGCCCTCGCCGAGGCCCACGGCGCCGGGCTCACCGTGATCGTGAAGGAGGGCATGGCCAACGGCCGGCTGGCCGCCCCGTACGCCCCCGACGCCCTGCGGGCCGTGGCCGAGGAGACCGGCCTGGGCTGCGACGCCGTCGCCCTCGCGGTCGTGCTCCGCCGGCCCTGGGCCGGGGTCGTCCTCTCCGGCGCGGCGACGGTCGACCAGCTCGCCTCCAACCTGCACGCGGCCGTGGTCGACCTCGACGCGGACCAGCTGACCCGCCTCGCCACCCTGGTCGAGGAGCCGCGCGCCTACTGGGAGCGGCGCGCCGGCCTGCCCTGGCACTGACGGGACCCTCGCAGCCACCCGCTGTGAGTCACGCACGCCAATAATGAGACACAGGTGTCTCACGTGGGCTACTCTTGTCTCATGGCCCTCGACCGCGACCACGTCCTGCGCAGCGCAGCCGCCCTGCTGACCCGCAAATCCACCGCGACCATGGACGAGGTCGCCAGGGCCGCCGGGATCAGCCGGGCCACCTTGCACCGGCACTTCGCCGGGCGGGACGCGCTCGTCCGGGCGCTGGAGGCGCTCGGCATCGCGGAGTGCGAGGCGGCCCTGGACGCGGCCCGCCTGGACGAGGGCCCGGCGGCCGACGCCGTGCACCGCCTGGTCCGCGAGATCGAACCGGCCGCCGGCCTGCTCGCCTTCCTCTATACCGAGAACCAGCTGTTCGAGGGCGAGGGCCAGAACCAGGGCTGGGCGCGGATCGACGAACGCATCGCGGCACTCTTCGGGCGCGGCCAGCGGAGTGGCGAGTTCCGTATCGACCTCACGCCCGCCTGGCTCACCGAGGCGCTGTACGGACTGCTGGCCTCCGCCGCCTGGGCGGTCTCCGAAGGCCGCGTTGCCCCCAAGGACTTCACCCACATGATCGTCGAGCTGTTGCTCGGCGGCGCACGACGAAGAGAGGAATCATGACCAGCACCCTGCAGCCGGCGCGCGTCGCGGAGGCGGAGGAGAAGCGGCCGGGCCGCTGGCTCGCGCTCTCCGCGCTCGTGCTCGCCGTGCTGCTGGTGGCCGTGGACGCGACCGTCCTCGGCCTCGCGACCCCCTACATCAGCGAAGACCTCAACCCCTCCGGCACCCAGCTGCTCTGGATCGGCGACGTCTACTCGTTCGTCATCGCCGGTCTGCTGGTCTCCATGGGCAGCCTCGGCGACCGCATCGGCCGCAAGCGGATCCTGCTCGTCGGCGCGACGGCGTTCGGCGCGATATCCGTCCTGAACGCGTACGCCACCACCCCCGGGATGCTGATCGCGGCCCGTGCCCTGCTGGGCGTCGCGGGCGCGACCCTGATGCCGGCCACCCTCGCCCTGATCCGCAACCTCTTCCACGACCCGCGCGAGCGCAGCCTCGCCGTCGGCATCTGGGGCGCGGCGGCCTCGGCCGGCACGGCCGTCGGCCCGATCGTGGGCGGCTTCCTGCTGGAGCACTTCTGGTGGGGCTCGGTCTTCCTGATCAACCTGCCGGTGATGGTGGTCCTGGTCCTCGTCGGCCTCCGGACGCTCCCGGAGTCCCGCAACCCCGCCCCGGGCCCCTGGGACCTGATCAGCGTCGTCCTGTCGCTGGTCGGCATGATTGCCGTCGTCTACGCGGTGAAGGAGGCCGCCACCCACGGCCTCACCGGCGTGACCGCGGCCACCGCCCTGCTCGGCGCCTCGGCCCTCTACGGCTTCGTCCGCCGTCAGCTCACCATGCCCAAGCCCCTGCTGGACATGCGGCTGTTCCGCAACCGCGGCTTCAGCGGCGCGGTTCTCGCCGACCTGCTGACCGTGCTCGGCATGTCGGGCCTGGTGTTCTTCCTCTCCCAGTACCTGCAACTGGTCCAGGGCAGGCACCCGTTCGAGGCTGGCCTGGCCGAACTCCCGGCCGCGGTCGGGGCGGTGGCGGCCGGTCTGGTGGCCGGCCGGGCGGCCCGCCGCTACTCGGTACGGGCGGTCGTCTCCGGCGGCCTGGCGGCCGTGGGACTGGCCCTCGCGGCCCTGACCACCCTCGCGCAGTCCACCGGTTACCCGGTCCTGGGTGCCGCCCTCCTGGTGGTCGGCGTCGGCGCGGGCTTCTCCTTCACGGTCACGGCGGACGTCATCCTCTCCAGCGTCCCCAAGGACCAGGCCGGTGCCGCCGCGGCGGTCTCCGAGACGGCGTACGAGCTGGGCGCGGCGCTCGGCATCGCCCTGCTCGGCTCGATCGTGATGGGCGTCTACCGCGGTTTCACGGCCCCGCCGGGCACCCCGGCCGCCGCCCACGAGTCGCTGGGCGCGGCGCTGGAGGCATCGAAGACCATGCCCGCGCCCACGGCGGCCGACATGCTGGCAGCGGCCCGCGACTCCTTCACCCACGGCCTCCACCTGGCCTCGGGCGCAGGCGCCGCGGTCCTCCTGGCGACGGCGGTGGCGGCCTGGTTCCTCCTCAGGAACCAGAGACTCTGAACGCCGCCCGGGGACGGCGCCCCTTCAGAGGCGCCGTCCCCGAAGGGGCGCGGGAACTGCGCGGGAAACCACGGCGCACCCGCCCTCAAAGGGCCACCGAAGCCCCTCGGATCACTTCTTGTAACCCAGCACCGTCATCATCCCGCTCTCCGAGTGGTACTGGTTGTGACAGTGCAGCATCCACAGACCCGGGTTGTCGGCGTCGAAGTCGAGCACCAGCTTGCGATGCGGCAGCACGATCGTCGTGTCCTTGCGGGCGCCGGCCGAGCTGATCCCGGTGACCGAGAACGTGTGCCCGTGCAGATGCATCGGGTGCCACATGTCGGTCGCGTTGACGAGCGTCAGCCGCACCCGCTCGCCGGCCCGCACCGCATGCCGCTGCCGCACGTCGTACTGCGTGTGGTCGAACCCCCAGTCGTACCTCTGCATCGTGCCCGTGATCCTGATGAGCAGGTCGCGGTCGGGGACCCGGTCGTCCATGGCGACGGACTCGGCCGGCAGCAGGCGGCGCGCCGGCACGATCTCGCGGTCCAGCTCGGCCGGGCGGACATCCGGCGCCGGAAGGTTTCTGCCTTTGTCGGTGCGCAGGACCGCGAGCGCCCTGCCCTTCTTGCCCTCGGGGAGCGCGACGAGCGGGAAGACGCCGTCCTTGACGGTGACGAGGACGTCGTACCGCTCGGCCATGCCGATGAGCAGCGCGTCGGTCCTCTTGTGCTGCACGGGGTAGCCGTCGGTGTGGGTGACGGTCATCTGGTGGCCGCCGAGCGCGACCCGGAAGGCCGTCTCGGAGCCCGCGTTGATGATGCGGATCCGGACCCGGTCGCCGGGGCGGCAGCGGAAGACCGAGGGGTCGGTGTGCAGGCGCCCGTTGGCCAGGTAGTGCGGGTAGGCGACGTTGCCGCCCTCGCCGTGGAGCAACTGGCTGTGCGAGTTGCGCAGGACCCGGTCGGGCCCCTTCGGTGTCTTCGACCTGCCTTTGGACGCGGACTTGGACGGCGACGCGGAGGCGTGCGCCGATCCGTGCGGGCTCGGGCCGTCGTGGCCGGGGCCCATGCCCATCCCCATGCTCATCGCCATGGCCCCGCCCGGCTTGAGCTGGTCGAGCACCTGCTCGGGGTTGGAGCCGTCGATGTCGTCGATCCAGTCGTCCAGGACGACGACCCACTCCTGGTCGTAGGCGAGCGGCTCCTTCGGGTCGTCGACGATGAACGGCGCGTACAGCGCCCGGTCGGGCTGCATGCCGACGTGCGAGTGGAGCAGGTACGTGCCCGGGTGGGCGGCGACGAACCGGTAGATGAAGTCCGTGCCCGGCGCGATGGGCGGCTGGGTCAGGTCCGGGACCCCGTCCATGTCGCAGCGCAGGCGCACCCCGTGGGCGTGCAGCGAGGTCTTCTCGGCCAGCTGGTTGGAGAGGGTCAGGCTGAGGACGTCACCGGCGGTGACCCGCACCAGCGGCCCCGGGACCGACTCGTTGTAGGCCCAGCTGTGGACCGTCCGCCCGCCCAGGTCGAGCATGCTCCTGGCAGCCGTGAACTTGATCATGCGGACGGGGCCGGACCCGCGCTTCCGCTCGGTCGCGAGCACCTCCGGGTCCGACGGGTTGACGTACCCCTTGGGCCCCACCGGGACGAACGCCGCGGTACCGGCCGTGTGTTGCGGGCCGGAACCGGGTTCGGGGCCCGAGTCGGAACATGCCGCGAGGAGTCCCGCGCCGGCGGCAGCGAACGGAGCACGGAGCAGGGTACGCCGAGAAGGTTTCTGCATGTCTGAATAAGACATGCTGTGTGCTCATATGGCGGGTAAATCCAGACGAATGAACGGAGTGTCGGGGCAGATTCCACCGGCAGGCGGACGCCGGACGGGTGTCAGGCAGATGGCAGACAGAAGGGCACGGACCACCGGTCCGCGCCCTTCAGCCGAATGAGTGCCGGTCTTCGCCGTCAGGCGGCCTTCGCCTTCGTGGCGTACATGTCCACGTACTCCTGCCCGGACAGCCGCATCACCTCGGCCATCACCGAGTCGGTCACGGCCCGCAGCACGTAGCGGTCCCGGTCCATGCCCTCGTACCGGGAGAACTCCATCGCCTCGCCGAACCGGACGGTGACCTTGCCGGGCCGCGGGATGCCCGCGCCGCCCGGCTGCAGCTTGTCCGTGCCGATCATCGCGAAGGGGACCACCGGCGCGCCGGTCATCAGCGTCAGCCGGGCGATGCCGGTACGGCCCCGGTAGAGCCGGCCGTCGGGGGAGCGGGTGCCCTCCGGGTAGATGCCGAAGATCCGGCCCTCGTCCAGGACCCGCTTGCCGGTCATCAGCGCGGCGACGCCGCCGCTCGCGCCGTCCCGGTCCACCGGGATCATGCCGACGCCGGTGAAGAACCAGGCCATCAGCCGGCCCTTGAAGCCCTTCCCGGTGACGTACTCGTCCTTGCCGATGAAGAACACCTGCCGCCTGCTCACCAGCGGCAGGATCATCGAGTCGATGAAGGTGAGGTGGTTGCCGGCGAGGATGACCGGACCGTCCCCCGGGATGTGCTCCACGCCCTCCACCTGGGGGCGGAACATCAGGCGCATGATCGGTCCGAGCACTGCCTTGATGAGCGCGAAGCGGGACAACGGGTCCTCCGATGTCGAGGGGCGGTGTGAGTCTGTGCAGGTGAGGACATTACTCGCGGCTCTGCTGGAAGCGCACATCGGGTGCGGCCGGTTCACCGAGGTCTTACGTACTGTTGACGCTGGTTTACCTGCGGTGACGTCCCGGAGTCAGGTCGTAACGTGCTCGCGACGATGTGACGGATGTCGCCGACGGGCCGTCATGACTCGCCGTCCATCAGCCATACGGCGTCACCCGGCCGTTGGGTCGGCGGTCTCTCTTCGGTCACGTCCGCAGCCCTACGATCAGCCGGCATCACAGGGCGAAGGTCAGGAGGGCGCTCATGAACGCGCATGACTCGAACGAGCGGACGCAGATCAACGGTACGACCGGACGGCGGGCGCTGCTCGGCGCCGCGGTGCTCGGCGCGGGCGGCGCGGTCCTCGGACTGCCCGGTGCGGCCAGAGCGGCCGAGGCGAAGCAGGCCGGTCACGGCGGCGGCCTGAAGAGCCTGCCGAAGCCGACGATCATCGGCCACCGGGGTTCCAGCGGCTACCGGCCGGAGCACACCTTCGGCTCCTACAACCTCGCCCTCGACCTCGGCGCCGACGTCGTCGAGGCCGGCGACCTCGTCCCCACCAAGGACGGTCACCTGGTCTGCCGCCACGAGCCGGAGATCGGCGGCACGACGAACGTCGCCGACCACCCCGAGTTCGCCGACCGCAAGACCACCAAGACCCTGGACGGCGTGCCCACCACCGGCTGGTTCACCGAGGACTTCACGCTCGCCGAGCTGAAGACGCTGCGCGCGATCGAGCGCATCCCGGCCAACCGCCCGCACAACACGATCTACAACGGCCGCTGGGAGATCCCCACCTTCGAGGAAGTCCTCAAGTGGCAGGACGAGCAGACCCGCAAGCGCGGCAAGCAGGTCTGGATCTACCCCGAGACCAAGCACCCCACCTACTTCCGCCGCCTCGGCCTCGGCCTGGAGGAGCGCGTCGCCAAGCTGCTGCGCAAGTACGGCAAGGACAAGCGGAACTCGCCGGTCATCCTGCAGTCCTTCGAGCCGAGCAGCATCCAGCGCCTGAACACGCTGCTCGACAACCCGCTGGTCGTGCTGCTCTCCGCCGCGAACACGCAGCCCTACGACTTCGTCGCGACGGGCGACCCGCGCACCGTCGCCGACCTGATCACGCCCAAGGGCCTGCGTGAGATAGCCGGCTACGCGCAGGGCATCGGCCCGACCGTGGACCTGATCATCCCGAAGGACGCCACCGGCAACTTCACCACGCCGAGCCCGCTGGTCGCGGACGCGCACAAGGTGGGCCTGATCCTGCACCCCTACACCATGCGCAACGAGAACCCCTTCCTGCCGCCGGCCTACCGCAACGGCACGGCCGCCGACGCGTACGGCAACGTCTTCCCCGTCTTCCAGAAGTACTTCGAGACCGGCATCGACGGCGTCTTCACCGACAACGCCGACACCGCCCTGCTGGCCCGCGCCGACTTCGTCAACGGCTGAGCCCCGGCACCCCGTTCGGGGTGTCTCCCGGCCGCCCCGGCAACTCCCGCCGGGGCGGCCGCGTCGTTCCGCATATGACGAACGACCTGGTCGCCGACCTGCTCCCGTTGCTCAGCGCCGAGGCCGCCGCCGAGGCACAGGCCTGCGGCAGCGACCCGCGCGACCTGGAGCAGAGCGTCGTGCTCCGCCTCCTGGAGCGCCTGGAGACCCACGGCCCGCCCCTGGCTCCCGAGGACTGGCTGCGCCGGGCGGTCCGCGCCGAGTCCCGCCGCACGCGCCGTACCGCGCGCCGGGAACGCCCCTACACCGGTGACCCCGCCGACCCTGCCGCCCCCACCCCCGAACAACGCGTCCTCGCCACCGCCCGCCGGCGCGCGCTGCGCGACGCGGTCGCCCGCCTCCCCGGCCGCTGCCCCCGCCTCCTCCAGGCCCTGCTCTCCCCGCAGGACCTGACATACCGGGAGATCGCGGGGGAGTTGGGTATCTCACAGGGCAGTCTCGGCCCGGAACGTTCCAGATGTCTGGGATGTCTGCGCCGATTGTTGACGCCGGAGGTTGCGCGTCGCGAAGCGCGGGGATAGGAGTGAGAACGACAGGCGATCAGGTGAGCGGGAGGCGTGCGCACATGGGCATGAGCGTGACCATCTCGGTGGCAACCAAACAGGATGCAGAGCAGATCTTCAGGCTCCAGTACCTGTGCTTCCAGAGTGAGGCGGCGCTGTACGGCAACTACCGCATCGACCCGCTCGTCCAGAGCCTCGACTCGGTCCGCCAGGAACTCGCCACCGACTGCGTCTTCGTCGCCCGCCTCGGCGAGGAGGTCGTCGGCTCGGTCCGCGGCTCGGTCACCGAGGACGGAGCCGCCGCGATCGGCAAGCTCTGCGTCCACCCCCGCCTCCAGGGCCACGGCATCGGCGCCCGCCTGCTCCGCGCGGCCGAGGAGGCCCTCGCCGAACAGCGCGGCGCCAAGCGGTTCCGCCTCTTCACCGGCCACCGCAGCGAGGGCAACCTCCGCCTGTACCGCCGCGTCGGCTACGAGACGGTAGGTACGTCGAAGGGCGCGGACGGCGTCCCGATGATCGTCCTGGAGAAGCCGGCCAGTACGTACGCGACAACGGCCTGACTTCTCAACTCCCCGCACTGGAGCGCCCCGAAAGGGGCGCTGGGGGTACCCCCGGCCGAAGGCTGGGGGAGGAACTGCGCGACCAGCCCCAACGCACCCGCAGTCGCGCACGCTCCTCAAGCCGCTCCCCGCTGCGCGCCCTTCCGCAACCAGTACAACGCGGAGATCGGCAACAGCACGGGAATGAACACGTACCCCATCCCGTAGTCCGACCACACGGTCGCATCCGGGAACGCGGACGAGTCGACGACCGTCCAAGTCCCCACGATCAACACCCCCGCAAGCTCGGCGGCGCAGCACACCTGCGCCACCCTGCGGGCCGTCTCGCCGCCCCGCACCAGCGTGTACGTGATGAACGCGTACACCACCCCGGCGACGGCGGACAACGAGTACGCGAGCGGCGCCCGGTCGAACTCGGTCGCGATCTGGTAAGCAGATCGCGACACGGCCCCGACGACCATCACGCCGTAGAACCACACCAGCAGCGTCCCCGGCCCACTGGTCAGCCGCTTCGGCCTCTCGTCCACGGCCGTCATCTCACCCTCCCCAGATGTCATAGAGCCGCACCTCCAGCACGGCCAGCACCACACCGCCCGCGGCGACCGTCACGGAACCCCACCGCGTCCGCTCGGCGAGCGACATGAACCCCGCGGCCGGGACGCACGCGAACGCGCCCAGCAGATAGGCGACGAAGATCGTCGTGCCCTGGTCCGGCTTCTCGCCCCGCGCCAGCAGTACGATCCCGGCGACCAGCTGGACCAACGCCAGCACCGACACCACGGCCATCCCGATGAAGTGCCAGTCCTTCGTCGGCTGGTCCCGGTACGCCGCCCAGCCGCACCACGCGGCGAGCAGCAGCGCGGCGACTCCGGTCACCGTCAGCAGGGCATTGAGCATGCGGTGACCTTATTACGGCCGAAACGGCCCGATGCCGTCGCCCCTGCCGTACACCGTAGGGTCGAGACCATGACGATCCACGCACAAGCCCTCCTGTTCGACAACGACGGCACCCTGGTCTCCTCGCTCGCATCCGTCGACCGCTGCTGGACCCGCTGGGCGGCGGAGTACGGCGTCACCGAGGAGTTCGCCCGAGTCGAACTGCACGGGCGGCCCGCCGCGGACATCGTCGCCGACCTGCTGCCGCCGGCCCTCGTGCCGGAGGCGGTCGCCCGGGTCGAACAGCTGGAGGTGGAGGACGTCCCCAACGACGGCGTCCACCTGCTCCCCGGCACCGCCGCGTTCCTGGACTCGCTCCCCGCCGACCGCTGGGCCGTCGTCACCTCCGCCACCCGCCGCCTCGCCGAGGCCCGCCTGGAAGCGGTCGGAATCCGGCCGAAGACGCTGGTGTGCGCCGACGACGTCACCCGCGGCAAGCCCGACCCCGAGCCCTACCTGCTCGCCGCCCGGCAGCTGGGCGTCGACCCGGCGCACTGCGTGGTCTTCGAGGACGCCCCCGCCGGGCTCCAGGCGGGCCGCGCGGCCGGTATGGCCACCGTGGCGTTGGCCACAACCCACCAGGCCCACGAGCTGGACGCGGACCTCGTGGTGAAGGACCTCTCGGCCTTGTCCGCGCTGGTCGCCGGCGACTCCATCGAGATATCGGCCCGCGGCTGAAGGGTGTCCGCCGCTGTCCACCATGCGGACAGCGGCGGCCTGTCAGGACCGTAGGTCTGGTTTACTGATCGCATGACCACGACGAGCGACCGCACCCCTGCGACCGAGGCGACCATGACGCCCGGTGCTCGTTGTATGTGTCGAATGTGCGCCTTCTAGAGGGCCCCCGCACCACCCCAGAGCTCGCGCCCCGAAGCGAGACCGGTGGCGTGTCCGTGCGACGCGACGACGCGCGTATGTGACGCAAGCCGCCCCCCCGCGCACATGTTCTCCCCGGTTCAGCGCTCCTGCGAGAACCGTGCCGCGTCCCTGAACGAACGCACCCGTGCGCCCGGGCACACCCACGCCCGCGCACTCGACAGTGACGGAAACCCACGTGATCACCACAACGGGCCTCACCAAGGTCTACCGCTCGCGCGGCCGCGAGGTCACCGCCCTCGACGGCGTCGACCTGCACGTCCGCGAAGGCGAGGTGTACGGCGTCATCGGCCAGTCCGGTGCCGGAAAGTCCTCGCTCATCCGCTGCGTCAACCTGCTGGAGCGCCCCACCACCGGCACCGTGACGGTCGACGGACGGGACCTCACCGCCCTCGCCGGGCGCGGCCCCCGGGCCGGCAAGGAGCTGCGGCAGGCGCGCAGCCGGATCGGGATGGTCTTCCAGCACTTCAACCTGCTGTCCTCCAGGACCGTGCAGGACAACGTCGAGCTGCCGCTGGAAATCCTCGGAGAGTCGGGGAAGGAACGTTCCCGCAAGGCACTTGAGCTGCTCGACCTCGTCGGACTCGCCGACAAGGCGAAGGCCTACCCGGCCCAGCTCTCCGGCGGCCAGAAGCAGCGCGTCGGCATTGCCCGCGCCCTGGCCGGCGACCCCAAGGTGCTGCTCTCCGACGAGGCGACCAGCGCCCTCGACCCGGAGACCACCCGCTCCATCCTCCAGCTGCTGCGCGACCTGAACCGGCAGCTGGGCCTGACCGTCCTGCTCATCACGCACGAGATGGACGTCGTGAAGACGATCTGCGACTCGGCCGCGCTGATGGAGCAGGGCCGCATCGTCGAGCACGGGACCGTCAGCGAACTGCTCGCGACCCCGGGCTCCGAACTGGCCGCCGCGCTCTTCCCGGTCGGCGGCGAGGCCTCCGGCGACGACCGCACCGTCCTCGACGTCACCTTCCACGGGGAGGCCGCCACCCAGCCGGTCATCTCCCAGCTGTCCCGCACCTACAACATCGACATCTCGATCCTGGGCGCCGCCATCGACACCGTCGGCGGCCTCCAGATCGGCCGGATGCGCATCGAACTGCCCGGCCGTTACGAGGACAACGTGGTGCCCGTCGGGTTCCTGCGCGAACAGGGCCTGCAGATCGACGTAGTGGGCCAGGAGGCCCTGCTGGTGAAGGACGGTGCCCGGTGACCTGGTCCGAGATGCAGCCGCTGCTGTCCCAGGCGTGTTGGGACACCCTCTACATGGTCGGCTGGTCCACGCTGATCGCGGTCGTCGGCGGACTTCCGCTCGGCGTCCTGCTGGTCCTCACCGACCGGGGCGGCCTGCTCCAGAACGTGCTGGCCAACAAGGTCATCGGGCAGGTCGTGAACGTCGCCCGCTCGATGCCGTTCATCATCCTGATGGTCGCGCTGATGAACTTCACCCGCTGGATCACCGGCACGACCATCGGCCGCGAGGCAGCCATCGTGCCGCTCGCGATCGGCGCCATCCCGTTCTTCGCGCGTCTCGTCGAGACGGCTGTCCGCGAAGTGGACGGCGGACTGGTGGAGGCCGTGCAGGCGATGGGCGGCAACACCTGGACCGTCGTACGCAAGGTCCTCGTGCCCGAGTCGCTGCCCTCGCTCATCTCCTCCACCACGACCACGGTCGTCGCGCTCATCGGCTACTCCGCCATGGCCGGCACGGTCGGCGCCGGCGGGCTCGGCGACATCGCCATCCGCTACGGCTACCAGCGGTTCGAGACCGAGCTGATGTGGATCACCGTCGCCATCCTCGCCGTCGTCATCTCGGTCATCCAGTTCGCCGGCGACTACGCGGCCCGCTCGCTGCACCGCCGCGCCGGCCGGTCCGGACCGGCGCCGAAGCTGCGGCTGCTCAAGGCGTCCGCCGCGACGGGCGACACCGTCTGAACCACCCTCCCCAGAACTCCCCGCACCACCCACCGCGGGGCCGCTCCACCCTTAAGGAAAGGCACTTTTCGTGCGTAACACCGCAAAGCTCACCGCCGCCGTCCTCACCGCAGGAGCCCTCACCATCGGGCTCACCGCCTGCGGCTCGGACAAGGACTCCGCCTCCGGCTCCTCCGACTACAGCGGACCGCTGGTCGTCGCCGCGAGCCCGACCCCGCACGCCGAGATCCTCGACTACATCAAGGACAACCTGGCGAAGAAGGCCGGACTCGACCTGGAGGTCAAGGAGTTCACCGACTACATCACGCCGAACACGGCGACCGAGGACGGCTCGGTGGACGCCAACTACTTCCAGAACCAGCCGTACCTCGACGACTTCAACAAGAAGCGCGGCACCCACATCGTGCCCGTCGTCACGGTGCACCTGGAGCCGCTCGGCCTCTACTCCCACAAGGTCAAGAGCGTCGACGCGCTGAAGAGCGGTGCGACGGTCGCCGTCCCCAACGACGCGGTGAACGAGGCACGCGCCCTCAAGCTGCTCGCCGCCAACGGGCTCATCACCCTCAAGGACGGCGCGGGCAGCGAGGCGACCCCGCAGGACATCGCGAAGAACCCGAAGAACCTCCAGTTCAAGGAGGTCGAGGCGGCCCAGACCGCGCGCTCCCTGGACGACGTGGACGCCGCGGTCATCAACGGCAACTACGCCATCTCGGCCGGCATCAAGCCCGCCAAGGACGCCCTCGTCCTGGAGTCCGCGAAGAACAGCCCGTACGGCAACTTCCTCGCGGTGAAGAAGGGCAACGAGAAGGACCCGCGGGTGAAGAAGCTCGCCAAGCTCCTCACCTCGCCCGAGGTGAAGAAGTTCATCGAGGACAAGTACCAGGGCTCGGTCATCCCCTCCTTCTGAGCCGTCCCGTCCTGCCGGGCCGTCCCGTCCTTCCGGCGGCACGTATACGGCGTATCGCCACGCACGGGGTCCACTCGCTCACCAGGGGTGGACCCCGTCGTGCGGTTCAGTGGTTTCATGCTGCATGCTGGGCAGTTCGCAGGCCCGGCGGGTTTGGGCCTGAAGGATTTCCGAAGGTTACGGAGCGGCGCATGACTAGCACCTTCCCCAACATCTCCATCAGCACGGAGCGGTTGGTGCTGCGTGCCCTCGACGAGGACGACGTGCCCGCACTGGCCGAGATGATGAACGACGAGCAGGTGGGGGCCTGGACCGGCGTCCCCCAGCCGTACGGCGAGGACAGCGCCCGGCGCTGGACCACCGAGTACGCGCCGGCCGCGCGGCTCGCCGGCCGGGGCCTCGACCTCGCGGTCACCGAGTTCCTCACCCAGCGCCTGGTCGGCGTCATCCGGCTCACCAAGGCCGACTGGCGCATCCGGTCCGCCGAGTTGTCGTACATCATCGCCCCCTGGGCGCGCGGCGAGGGCTACGCCTCCGAGGCCGTGCTCGCCACCGCCCAGTGGCTGTTCGGCGACCAGAAGTTCGAGCGCATCGAGCTGCGCACGGCCGCCGACAACACCGCCGCCCAGCAGGTGGCCCAGAAGATCGGCTGTATCAGCGAGGGCGTGCTGCGCAACGCCTGCATAGTCCACGTCCGCACCGAGGACGGCACCTGGGCGGACCTGCGCACCGACTACATCGTGTGGAGCCTGCTCCCGGAGGACCTGGAGGGCGCGGGCGAGGAACTCGCCGGCGGCGACGGCTTCACCTCCTGGAACTGACGGCGACGGGACCGCCCCGGCACCCGCCGGACAGCTCCACCAGGTACTCTCACGGAGCCCGCCCCCGGGCCCGGACCCTGACGACCTGCGAAGACTCTGGAGACTGACGACGATGGCCGACCGGGTCACGGTGATCGGCTGGGACGGCTCGCCCCTGACCGCCGCGGGGCGCGGCGCCCTCGGCGCCGCCACGCTCGTCGCGGGCGCGGCCCACCATCTCGCCCTCCCCGAGGTGCCGCCCGGCGCGGAACGCATCCGCCTCGGCAGCGTCGCCCTCGCCGCCCGCCGCATCGCCGGCCACCGCGGCACCGCCGTGGTGCTCGCCGACGGCGACCCCGGCTTCTTCGGCGTCGTGCGGACCCTGCGCGCACCCGAGTTCGGCCTGGAGGTCGAGGTCGTCCCCGCCGTCTCCTCGGTGGCGGCCGCCTTCGCCCGCGCCGGGATGCCCTGGGACGACGCACAGGTGGTCGTCGCACACCGGCGCACCCTGCGACGCGCGGTGAATGTGTGTCGCGCCCACACCAAGGTCGCCGTCCTCACCTCACCCGGCGCGGGACCGGCCGAACTCGGCCTCCTCATGGAGGGCGTCCACCGCACCTTCGTCATCTGCGAGGAACTCGGCACCGACCGCGAGCAGGTCCACGTCGTCACCTCCGACAAGGCCGCCGACCACGCCTGGCGCGACCCCAACGTCGTCATCGTCATCGGCGGCACGACCGGACCCGTGCCGGCCCCCGAGGGCGGCGGCTGGATCGCCGGCCGCGATCCGGCGACCGGCCCGCGCGGCTGGGTGCTGCCCGACGCGGAGTACGGCGACGGCGCCCCGCTCGGCGAAGGGGAAACGGAGCTGCTGCGGGCCGCCCAACTCGCCCGGCTGGGGCCCCGGGTCGGAGACCTCGTCTGGGACATCGGCTGTGGCAGCGGCGCGTTCGCCACCGAGGCCGCGCGTGCCGGAGCCGCCGTCATCGCCGTCGACCGGGACCTCGCGGCCTGCGTCCGCACCGAGACGGTCGCGCGGAAGTTCGGCGTCCAGCTCCAGATCGTGCACGGCGGCGCCCCGCACGTGCTGGAGAACCTGCCCGAGCCCGACGTCGTCCGCGTCGGCGGCGGGGGAGCGGCCGTGGTCGGCGCGGTCGCCGACCGCCGCCCGCAGCGCATCGTCGCGCACGCCGCCACCCGGGACGCCGCCGAACTCATAGGACGCGACCTGACCGAGCACGGATACGACGTCGAGTGCGCCCTGCTGCAGTCCGTCGAACTCGACACCAGGGCCTGGACGGAGACCGAGCGGAACGTCGCGTTCCTGCTCAGCGGTGTTCTCCCCGAGCGCGCCCCGTGATCCTGTTGTCATACTGCGCGCGGTAGGCTGGCCGATCGCTGCACCGCACCGGTGGCCCGGAAATTCGTTCGTCAATGTCCGGAAAACGCGCCTCTTTTGGGGCGGGTGTGGTACGGCAGAACCGGGGACGCGCAACGTGGCGCAGTCCACAGCGGGCTGTCGCGGATCACGCTGTCGCGACGGTCGAACGGCCGGGACAATGCCACTGAATGGCTTTGTCGCCTTTTCCGGCGGGTCGTTCGTGCCGCTGGGCGCGCACGCTCGTTCTTCACTGCGGGGGCGGTCGGTGCGCCGCCCCGGGCGAGCTGGTCGTAGAAGGCACTAACCGATGGGCGAGGGGTACGCATGACGGACACCGGCCAGGTCCCGGGCGAGGGGCTGCCGGAGAGCGCAGGCATGGTGGAACAGCCGGGCGTTCCCGCGCACGGCGCGTACACCTACCTCTCCGAGTCGCCTGCCGAGGACGAAGAGGACCTGCTGCTCCCCGGAGCCCAGGGCGCCTGGGGCAACGAAGTGCCGCCCCCGGCCCCGGAGCCGGTCGTCGAGACCGTCCACGAGCCCGGCCCGCACGAGACGGGCGGCCGGGACAGCGGCTCGGTCGACCTCACCGCCGTCCGGCTGCCCAGTTCGGTACCGGCGTCCCCGATCCTCTCCGTGCCGCACGACCCGGCGGCCGCCCCGGCCCCGCGCCGCCCGCTGCACCTCGGCCCGCCGATCCCCGACGCCTCCACCAGCCCGGTCCGCTCCCTCGCCGACCGCGGCCCGGCCGGCGTGCCGGTACGGCAGCCGGGCGCGCCGGCGGCCGGTCCCGAGTACCTCGACGTCCAGCCGCCGCAGGAGGCGATGCCGCAGTCCGCCGTGCCCTGGGGCGCACCGCAGACCGTCCCGCAGGCGGCACCGCAGGCAGTCGCGCAGGCCGCTCCGGTGGCCCGGGCGGCCGCAGCGGCCACGGCTGCCGAAACGGTTGCTCCGGCTCCGGAGCCGGTTGCTGTCACGGCTCCCGTCGCCCCGGCCGCTCCGGCTGTTCCGGAGCCCGAGCCGCAGCCGCAGCCCGTGGCCGCCCACGAGCCCGGAACGCCCGACCCGGCCGGCGCCGCCCAGGCGGCCGTCGCCCGGCTCGCCACGGCGGCCGTGGCCACGGCCGCCGCGGGCGAGCCGCAGGTGTCCGCGGCCGAGCCGGTGGCCCCGCCGGTCGTACCGGCGCCGGGCGTGGCTCAGGTGGTGCAGGTTCCGCAGTTCCCGGAGGCTCCCGGGAACGCCGAGGCTCCGCAGGTTCCACAGGCTCCGCAGGTTCCACAGGGGCCGGATGCGGTACCGGCGCAGGTGGCCGGCGGTACCTCGGCGGCGCCGGAGGAGGCAGGTCATCGGCTCGCGGAGCCGGAGCCGGTCGCCGAGGCCGTCGTGACCGTCGTGGCCGCGCCGGAGCAGCAGGTCGTGGCGCCGGTCGAAGCCGAGCCGGTCACGGAGCCGGTGGCACCCGAGCCGGGCCCGGCGCCGGAGGCGGTCCTCGCGCATGCCGTCGCGCCGGAGGCGGTCGTGGCCCACGCCGTCGAGCCGGTGGCCGGCGTGACGCACGCTGTCGTACCGGAAGTTGTCGCGCCCGAGTCCGTCCCGGCGCCGGAGGCCGTCGTGGCCGAACCCGTCCAGTCGGTGCCCGCCGCGCCCGCCGAGCCGTTCGTGCCGCCCGTTCCGGTGCTGTCCGGCGAGGCTGCCGGCGAGAGTTCCGGCCCGGCAGCCGCCGCGCCCGTCGCCGCCGAGGTTCCGCAGCCGGCCGAGCTTGTCACGCCGGCCGCTCCGGAGGCCGGGCAGGTCACCCCGCTCGCCGCGGCCGACGTACCCGCGGAGGCGGTCGTGGAGCCGTCCGCCGAGACCTCCGGGTCGTACCCCGTCGAGCCCGCCCAGCCGGTCGGGATCCCCCTCGCCGGCCCGCAGACCCAGAGTCCGGTGCCCGCCCCCGCGGAGACCCCGGCGGCCGCCGCCCCGGCGGAACCGGCCCCGGACCACCCCCTCGGCGAGTTCGTCCCCGTCGACGGCCAGGTGCCGACCACCCCGCACCTCGCCCCCACCCCGCCCCATCCGCTGGTCCTCCCCACCCAGGACCAGGGCGGTGCGTCGCCGCCGGAACCGGTCGCGACGGTCCCCGGACCCCGGGAGGCCGAACCCGCTCCGCTGCCGGAGCACCCCGACGTCGTACAGCAAGCGGAGGACCTGGACACCAGGGCCGCCGACCAGGAAGAGAGCACGGCCCCCGTGGCAGAAGCACGTCAGTCCACCGGCCCGGCCGCGCCCGCCTACGACGACGCCGAGCGCGAGGCCGTCCTCAAGGTCATGCGCGAACGCCGTGACATCCGCAACGGCTTCCGCAGCGACCCCATCCCGCACGAGGTGCTGCTGCGCGTCCTGGAGGCCGCGCACACCGCGCCCTCCGTCGGCCACTCCCAGCCGTGGGACTTCGTCGTCATCCGCTCGGCCGACACCCGCCGCTCGATGCACGAACTGGCCATGCGTCAGCGCGACGCCTACGCCAAGTCCCTCCCCAAGGGCCGCGCGAAGCAGTTCAAGGAACTGAAGATCGAGGCCATCCTCGACACCCCGGTGAACATCGTCGTCACCGCCGACCCGACCCGCGGCGGCCGCCACACCCTCGGCCGGCACACCCAGCCGCAGATGGCGCCCTACTCGGCCGCTCTCGCCGTCGAGAACCTCTGGCTCGCCGCCCGCGCCGAGGGCCTCGGCGTCGGCTGGGTCAGCTTCTTCGACGAGCGCGAGATGGTCCGCGCGCTGGGGCTGCCCGAGCACCTGGAGGTCATCGCCTACCTGTGCGTCGGTTACGTCGACGAGTTCCCGGACGAGCCCGAGCTGATGCAGGCCGGCTGGTCCAAGCGCCGCCCGCTGTCCTGGGTGGTCCACGAGGAGACGTACGGCCGCCGTGCGCTGCCCGGTGAGGACCCGCACGACCTGCTCGCCGAGACCGTCGCCAGCGTCCGCCCGCTGGACGCCAAGGCGCTCGGTGAGGCCTGGGAGCGGCAGAAGCGGATGACCAAGCCGGCCGGCGCGCTCGGCATGCTGGAGATCATCTCCGCGCAGCTGTCGGGCCTGTCCCGGCAGTGCCCGCCGCCGATCCCGGAGCCCGCGGCCGTCGCGATCTTCGCAGGCGACCACGGGGTGCACGCGCAGGGCGTCACCCCCTGGCCGCAGGAGGTCACCGCCCAGATGGTGGCCAACTTCCTCGGCGGGGGAGCGGTCTGCAACGCGTTCGCCGGCCAGGTGGGCGCCGAGGTCTGCGTGGTCGACGTCGGCGTCGCGGCGGAGCTGCCCGCCACGCCGGGGCTCCTCCCGCGCAAGGTCCGGGCCGGCACGTCCGACATGACCACCGGCCCCGCGATGACCCGCGAGGAGGCCAAGCAGGCCATCGAGGTGGGCATCGAGACCGCCCGTGACCTGGTGGCCGCCGGCAACAAGGCGCTCCTCACCGGCGAGATGGGCATCGCGAACACGACCGCGTCCGCGGCCCTCATCTCCGTCTTCACGGGAGCCGACCCCGCCGAGGTCACCGGCCGCGGCACCGGCATCAACGACGAGACCCTCGCCCGCAAGACCGAGGTGGTCCGCCGCGCCCTGGAACTCCACCAGCCGGACCCGGCCGACCCGATCGGCGTCCTGGCCGCGATCGGCGGCTTCGAACACGCCGCGATGGTGGGCCTGTTGCTGGGCGGCGCGTCCCTGCGCACGCCGGTGATCCTCGACGGCGTCAGCGCCGGCGCCGCGGCCCTCGTGGCCCGCGCGATCGCCCCCGAGGTCCTGGCCGCCTGCATCGCGGGCCACCGCAGCGCGGAACCGGGCCACGTGGCAGCCCTGAACAAGCTGGGCCTGCGCCCTCTGGTCGACCTGGACCTGCGTCTGGGCGAGGGCACGGGTGCGTTGCTGGCGCTGCCGCTGGTCCAGAGCACGGCGAGGGCGATGCACGAGGTGGCGACGTTCGACTCGGCGGGTGTGACGGAGAAGTAGAGGGGACTGCGGTCCTGCGTTCCTCTAGCGGCTGACTGGTCGCTGGTGGCTGTGGCTGTGGGCCGGGTGCGGGTGCGTGGGGGCCGAGCGCGCAGTTCCCCGCGCCCCTGAAGGGGCGCCGAGCGCCCCTCCCGGCTGCTGTACGGCAGTGTCGTCCTCCTCGTCCACCGACCGGTGGTTGTGCCCACCGCCCCGCACCCGGCCTCGCAGCCCAGCCATCGGACACCTGAGCCGCCCCCGACCCCCGCCCCGTAAAATCTGCACGTCAGGGCATCGCGCCACCGCCACCAACAGGGAGCCGCCCCCTCATGGCCGAACACCCCGCCTACCCCGTAGGCCTCCGCCTCTCCGGCCGCCGCGTGGTCGTCCTCGGTGGCGGTCAGGTGGCCCAGCGCCGCCTCCCCGCCCTCATCGCGGCCGGCGCCGACATCACCCTCGTGTCGCCGGACGCCACCCCTTCCGTCGAGGCGATGGCGGACGCCGGCGAGATCACCTGGGCCCGTCGGCCCTACCAGGACGGCGACCTCGGCGAAGCCTGGTACGCCCTGATCGCCACCAGCGACCCCGCCGCCAACTCCGCCGCCTCCGCCGAAGCCGAGCGGCACCGTGTCTGGTGCGTGCGGTCCGACGACGCCGACCAGGCCACCGCCTGGACCCCCGCCACCGGCCACAGCGAGGGCGTCACGGTAGCCGTCCTCACCACCGACGCGCGCGGCCGCGACCCCCGCCACACCGCCGCCATCAGGGACGCCGTCGTCGAGGGCCTGCGCGACGGCACCCTCGTCGCCCCCCACCACCGCACCCGCACCCCCGGCGTCGCCCTGGTCGGCGGCGGCCCCGGCGACCCCGACCTCATCACGGTCCGCGGCCGCCGCCTGCTGGCAGCCGCCGACGTCGTCATCGCCGACCGCCTCGGCCCCCGCGACCTCCTCGCCGAACTCCCGCCGCACGTCGAGGTGATCGACGCGGCGAAGATCCCGTACGGCCGCTACATGGCCCAGGAGGCCATCAACAACGCGCTGATCGAACACGCCAAGCAGGGCAAGTCGGTCGTCCGGCTCAAGGGCGGCGACCCCTACGTCTTCGGCCGTGGCATGGAGGAGGTCCAGGCGCTCGCCGAGGCCGGCATCCCCTGCACGGTCGTCCCCGGCATCTCCAGCTCGATCTCCGTGCCGTCCGCCGCGGGCATCCCGGTCACCCACCGCGGCGTCGCCCACGAGTTCACGGTGGTCAGCGGCCACGTCGCGCCGGACGACGAGCGCTCGCTGGCCGACTGGCCGTCGCTCGCGAAGCTGACCGGGACCCTCGTCGTCCTCATGGGCGTCGACAAGATCGGGAAGATCGCCGAGACCCTGGTCGCGCACGGCAAGTCCCCGGAAACCCCTGTGGCCCTGGTCCAGGAAGGGACGACGGCCGCTCAACGCCGGGTCGACGCGACCCTCGCCACGGTCGCGGAAGTCGTCCGTACGGAGGAGGTGAAACCCCCGGCGGTCATCGTGATCGGCGAGGTCGTGAACGTCGGGCCGCACCCGGCGGCCTGAAAGGGCACCCGCGCGGGCAACGACGTAACCCCGGGTAACACAACCCGCTCCAGACCATTGGCACCCCACCCAGGACAAGGCAGTATCACCCTGTGGCCGATCTCATCACCGTTGAGGATCCCGACGACCCGCGCCTCCGTGACTACACGGGCCTGACCGACGTCGAGTTGCGCCGCAAGCGCGAACCGGCCGAGGGCCTGTTCATCGCCGAGGGCGAGAAGGTCATCCGCAGGGCGAAGGACGCGGGCTACGAGATGCGTTCGATGCTGCTGTCCGCCAAGTGGGTCGACGTCATGCGCGACGTCATCGACGAACTCCCGGCCCCTGTCTACGCGGTCAGCCCGGAGCTCGCCGAGAAGGTCACCGGGTACCACGTGCACCGCGGTGCCCTCGCCTCCATGCAGCGCAAGCCGCTGCCGACGGCGACCGAACTGCTGAGCACCCCCCGCCCGGCCGGTGCCACGGAGCCGGTCGGCGACCAGGCCGACGTCGGCGCGGTGTTGCCGCCGGGGCTGCAGGAGCGTGCCGGCCACCGTCGTATCGCGATCTTCGAGGACATCGTCGACCACGCCAACCTGGGCGCGGCCTTCCGCAACGCGGCGGCTCTCGGGGTGGACGCCGTGTTCCTCACCCCACGCTGTGCCGACCCCCTCTACAGGCGGGCCGTGAAGGTGTCCATGGGGGCTGTCCTCGCCGTCCCGTACGCCAGGTTCGAGTCATGGCCGCGTGACGCCGACGTCATCCGCAAGCACGGCTTCGTGCTCGCGGCGCTCTGCCTCTCGGCGCGGTCCATCACTCTCGACGAACTCGCCGCCCGCCGTTACGAGAAGCTGGCCCTGATGCTGGGCACGGAGGGCGAGGGGCTGTCGGCCGGAGCGCTGCGCGCGGCCGACGAGCATGTGCGCATCCCGATGGATGCCGGTGTCGACTCGCTGAACGTGGCCGCCGCCTCCGCTGTCGCCTTCTACGCCACCCGGTCCGTCGCTGACTGACCCCCGCGGACGGGCTGTTCCCGGCGCGACCGCCCGCCTCGTCCACCGCTGCCCGCGGCTCGCCCAGGACAGGGCCTCCCGTGACGGAGGCCCGGCCCGGTCGGAGGCCACCGGTCTCCGTCAGCCGACGACGGTCCAGGTGTCGCCGCCCGCGAGCAGTGCGGCCAGGTCGCCTTTGCCGTGCTGCTCGATCGCCGTATCGAGCTGCTCGGCCATCAGGGTGTCGTAGACGGGCCGTTCCACCGAGCGGAAGACACCGAGTGGCGTGTGGTGCAGGGTGTCGGGGTCGGCGAGGCGGGAGAGGGCGAACGCCGTGGTCGGGGAGGGGGAGTGGGCGTCGTGGACGAGGACCTCGGCTTCGTTGTCCGCGGTCACGTCGATGACTTTCAGGTCGCCGGTGAGCCGGTCCCGTACGACGCCGCGCGCGCCGTCCGTGCCGAAGCGGATGGGCTTGCCGTGCTCCAGGCGGATCACCGCCTCGTCGGCCGACTGCTGGTCTTTGAGCGCGTCGAAGGCGCCGTCGTTGAAGATGTTGCAGTTCTGGTAGATCTCGATGAGGGCGGTGCCCGGGTGGGCGGCGGCGGCGCGCAGTACCTCGGTGAGGTGTTTGCGGTCGGAGTCGATGGTGCGGGCGACGAAGGACGCCTCCGCGCCGATGGCGAGGGACACGGGGTTGAACGGGGCGTCCAGCGAGCCCATCGGCGTCGACTTGGTGATCTTGCCGACCTCGGAGGTCGGCGAGTACTGGCCCTTCGTCAACCCGTAGATGCGGTTGTTGAAGAGGAGGATCTTGAGGTTGACGTTGCGGCGGAGGGCGTGGATGAGGTGGTTGCCGCCGATGGAGAGGGCGTCGCCGTCGCCGGTGACCACCCATACCGACAGGTCCCGTCGGCTGGTGGCCAGCCCGGTGGCGATGGCGGGGGCGCGGCCGTGGATGGAGTGCATGCCGTAGGTGTTCATGTAGTACGGGAAGCGGGAGGAGCAGCCGATGCCCGAGACGAAGACGATGTTCTCCTTCGCCAGTCCCAGCTCGGGCATGAAGCCCTGGACGGCCGCGAGGATCGCGTAGTCACCGCAGCCGGGGCACCAGCGCACCTCCTGTTCGGACTTGAAGTCCTTCGCCCGGAGCTTGAGTTCAGTCTTCACGAAGCGCCTCCTCCACCATGCGAGCCAGTTGTTCAGCCTTGAACGGCATGCCGTTGACCTGGGTGAAGGACCGCACGTCGCACAGGTACCTCGCGCGCAGCAGCATCGCCAGCTGCCCCAGGTTCATCTCGGGTACGACGACCCGCTCGTACCGGGCGAGGACGTCGCCGAGGTCGGCCGGGAACGGGTTGAGATGGCGCAGGTGGGCCTGCGCGATCGATTCCCCGGCCGCCCGCAGCCGCCGTACCGCCGCCGTGATCGGCCCGTAGGTGGAGCCCCAGCCCAGTACCAGGGTGCGGGCGCCGTCCGGGTCGTCCACCTCGATGTCGGGGACGACGATGCCGTCGATCTTGGCCTGCCGGGTGCGGACCATGAAGTCGTGGTTGGCGGGGTCGTAGGAGATGTTGCCCGTGCCGTCCTGCTTCTCGATGCCGCCGATGCGGTGCTCCAGCCCCGGTGTCCCGGGAACGGCCCAGGGCCGGGCCAGGGTCCTGGGGTCCCGTTTGTAGGGCCAGAAGACCTCGGTGCCGTCGTCGCGGGTGTGGTTCGGGCCCTGGGCGAACCGCACGGTCAGGTCCGGGAGTTCGTCCAGCTCGGGGATGTGCCAGGGCTCGGAGCCGTTGGCCAGGTAGCCGTCGGAGAGCAGCATGACCGGCGTCCGGTACGTGAGCGCGATCCGGGCCGCCTCCAGAGCCGCGTCGAAGCAGTCGGCGGGGGTGCGGGGCGCGACGACCGGGACCGGTGCCTCGCCGTTGCGGCCGAACATCGCCTGCAGCAGGTCTGCCTGCTCGGTCTTGGTCGGCAGCCCGGTGGACGGCCCGCCGCGTTGTATGTCCACGATCAGCAGCGGCAGTTCGAGGGAGACGGCGAGCCCGATGGTCTCCGACTTCAGGGCCACGCCCGGGCCCGAGGTGGTGGTGACGGCGAGGGAGCCGCCGAAGGCCGCGCCCAGGGCCGCGCCGATGCCGGCGATCTCGTCCTCGGCCTGGAAGGTGCGCACGCCGAAGTTCTTGTGCTTGGACAGCTCGTGCAGGATGTCGGAGGCCGGGGTGATCGGGTACGACCCGAGGAACAGCGGCAGATCCGCCTGCCGGCTCGCGGTGACCAGGCCGTAGGCCAGGGCCAGGTTCCCGGAGATGTTCCGGTAGGTGCCGGTCGGGAAGGCGGTGGCGGCCGGCGCGATCTCGTAGGAGACGGCGAAGTCCTCGGTGGTCTCGCCGAAGTTCCACCCCGCCCGGAACGCGGCGATGTTCGCCGCCGCGACGACGGGCTTCCTGGCGAACTTGGTGGTCAGGAACTTCTCCGTGCCCTCGGTGGGCCGGTGGTACATCCAGCTCAGCAGCCCCAGCGCGAACATGTTCTTGCTGCGCTCGGCCTCCTTGCGGCTGAGGTCGAACTCCTTCAGCGCCTCCACCGTCAGCGTGGTCAGCGGCACCGGGTGAACGCGGTAGCCGTCCAGCGAGCCGTCTTCGAGCGGGTCGCCGTCGTAGCCGACCTTCCGCACCGCCCGCCCGGTGAACTCGTCCGCGTCGACGATGATCTCCGCGCCGTGCGGCAGGTCGCCGACGTTCGCCTTCAGCGCGGCCGGGTTCATCGCCACGAGTACGTCCGGCGCATCACCCGGCGTGAGGATGTCATGGTCGGCGAAGTGCAGCTGGAACGACGACACCCCGGGCAGGGTGCCGGCGGGAGCGCGGATCTCGGCCGGGAAGTCGGGCAGCGTCGACAGGTCGTTGCCGAACGACGCCGTCTCCGCGGTGAACCGGTCACCGGTGAGCTGCATGCCGTCACCCGAGTCCCCCGCGAACCTGATGATCACCCGGTCCAGCCGGCGGACCTCCTTCGCTCCCGATGCCGCACGACTCACCGCATCTGCTGAGGTCATGTACTCGTTCCCTCTCCCTGGGGCGATGTCAAGATCAGGTCAGGCGCGTGTCGGCCATAAGCTGGCCGATTCATCTCTGCTTCTTCATAAAGTGTCTCGATAGTGTGCGCTTTTGGGCCGAGACCGTATGGTTCTCGGTCCGGGTCAGGGTGACCTGACACACGTATACATCGTACGCGCACACGTGTACGATGTATCATGAGTGTCTTATGCGGCCGCGCGCGGGGGGCAGGTTGGCCAGTTAAACGGGGTATGTCGGGCGTTATGTCGCCTGCAAAATCGACAGAAACCAGGCGGTGCGTGACCGGCCTTCGCCTGAGTTAAGTTTCTTCGGGGTGAATTCCATTTTGTTTCGGCGGCGTTTCCCGATTTCCGTTATTCGCTGGCATCGGCCGTTGATTCTTTGACGGGTCGACTGCTCGGTCTGTACCCTCTACAGAGACCGTACCCTCTATGGCTTGGCGCGACGCTCCGCTTTATCAGATGAATATGGGGGATTTCACGGATGGGGCATCAGTCCATAAGGCTTGTAGAACCGCGCATTCCGCACCAGCTTGCCGGGCGGGGTGCGCCCGTCAGGTCCGAGGCGAAGCGGGCTCGCAAGGCGATACGCGTACTCACCGTCGAGAGCGAGCCTCAGGTCGCGAAAGCGCTTATCCGCAACCTGTCCCGGCACGGGTTCCAGGCGGAGAGCGTGCCGACCGGGGCGCAGGCGCTGCAGAAGTACCGGAACGTCGATCTGCTCCTCGTCGACCTGGACCTGCCGGACCTCGACGGGGTCGAGCTCTGTCGCAGCATCCGGGCCGTCTGCGACGTCCCGATCATCGTCGTCACGGCTCGTGACTCGGAACTGGACCGGGTGCTCAGTCTGCGCGCCGGTTCGGACGACTACGTGACCAAGCCCTACAGTCTCGCCGAACTGATCGCCCGGATCGAGGCCGTCATGCGCCGGGCTCTTCGGCAACCGGTTTCTGTCGAAGAGGCCATTACCGTCGGTCCGCTCGGTATCGATCCGGGCGCCCGGCAGATCAGCCTCGACGGCCAGCCGGTCGAGGTGACACGCAAGGAATTCGATCTGCTGTATCTGCTCGCCTCGCGTCCGGGTAGCGTCGTTACCCGCAAACAGATCATGGCGCAGGTCTGGAGGGATTCCCGGTCGGAGCCGGGGCGTACCATCGACACGCATGTCAGCAGCTTGCGGAGCAAGCTGGGGTCGAGCAGCTGGATCATTACGGCCCGCGGTGTCGGATTCCGCATGGGGCACGCCTGATCCTTTGCGGCGGCCCTCCCGGGGTATCCCGGGTGGTGACTGTCCCTGCCAGGGGATTCACCTTTTATTTCGGGACGTACCCGACTCCGGGGGCGTTCGGATCAAAGGCTGAATTCGGGGACGCCAGGTCAATGGCGACCGGCGGTCCTCCCCTTCCGGGCCCGTCGTGAATTGCCGACGGGATGGTTGACAGTCCACGAAGGCCTTCTCGGCGGAGCGTCCTCATGCCGCGCCGCGCCACCCCGGCAGTGGGCCGGCGGCCCATGACGTGGCCGTCCTGCGCCTGGTCGAGGACAGTGGCCAGGGGGCCTTGTTCCGAAGGTCCGGGTCCGTCTCCTGCGCCGCCTGGACGGTGCGCGCGGTGAGGACGGTGGAGAGCGCGACCGCGACCGCGGCGAGCTCCTCGGCCGTGGGAGCGCCGCTGGTGATGCGCCAGGAGGTGGCGGCCAGCATCCGGGAGGCGTCGACCGTGGTGTCTTCCTCTGCTGTCATCGGTTCCTGTGCTGTCATTGGTTCCTCTTCCCAGGACGGCGGCGGCCCTCCGGAACCCGAATCGGGTTCCGGAGGGCCGCCCGGCGAATCCCCGGTGTCAGACGCGGGACCGGCGGATCACTTCCAGCGCGGCCACCGCGACGAAACCGACGAACAGGTGCATCGTGATCAGTGTGGCGGCGGTGCCGCCGTCGGTGTCCAGGGTGAGCGGGCCGATGGCCGTGAGCACCGCCACCGCACCGCTCACGAACTGGCCCACCCGCAGGAACACCGGCTTCCAGCGGGCCAGCAGCACGACGGCAGTGATGCCGATCACCGGCGCGACGATCGATATGAAGATCACGTCGCCGGCGCGGATGTCGTCGGGCTTGCCGTTGAGCTTCAGGGCCAGCGAGGCCCCGGCGGCGTCCCCGATGTACAGGACGATCAGATTGACGACCGCGGCGAGGGCTGCGGCCCCTGCCACGGCCTGCCACGCGGGGAGTGCCCGCCGCCTTGGAGCGGTGTTGGTGGCAGCGGGGTTACTGCTGGTCATTGAGCCCTCCGGGCTGTCGTGCCGCGCCGGGCGCGGGTTCGGCCCGGGCCCGGCGCGGTGCTCGTCGAGATGGGGGGTGTGCGCTTCCGACGCGAGGACGGACCGCCCGAGCGGTGTGTCAGGAGGGGTCCAGGGACAGACTGTGCCGGAAGACGTTCTTGGGGTCGTAGGTGTTCTTCACCTGCTGCAGCCTCGGGTAGTTGCCCTTCCAGATGAGCGAGTACCAGGGCACCCCGGACGTGTTCTGCGCCGGGTCGCGCATGTCGACGTCCGGGTAGTTGATGTAGCCGCCGTCCTGCTGGTCGTTGGGCACCGGGAAGCCGCCGGTCGCGCCGTGGACGTTCTTACGGAGCGTGCGCAGCCACTCGACCTCGATCGCGTCGTTGGCCGGGTCCGACCAGTTGTTGGAGTACCAGAGCTTGATGACGGAGTCCCGCTGCGCGATCGCCCTCGCGGACGACGGCAGGGTGTTGATCTGGCAGCCGTACGCCGCCAGGTACACCAGGCCGACGCCGGTGTGGTCCGGGTCGGTCAGCGAGCGGTAGACCGCGCCGACCTGGGTCGCCGTCAGCGGCTTGCGCAGATGGCCGCCCATGGACTTCTGGCGCGAGTACGCGCCGTAGCTGGCGGTCGGCTCCAGGGCGATCTCGAGCCAGGTGCCTTCCTTGATGTCGATCGTCGGCTGCACCCCGACGCCCGCGTTGACCGCGTTGATGTAGTCGTCGTGGAGCTGGTCGGTGTTCGGCAGCGTGGCATCCATGCGGATCTCCAGCTGGATCGTCTGCGCGAGCGACGAGTGCAGCTGGAACGAGCTGTGCATCACCTGGTACGGGGATCCCGGGGCGCTGTTCGCGGCGTGCCAGGCGCCGTGGTTCATCACCAGACGCGTGAAGGCCGCCTCGCTCAGCTGCGCCCAGGGCCAGGTCACGAAGGTCTCGCGCATCCGCGCGGGCGGCTTGGGCAGCAGCGAGGACGGGCCGCCCGTGGCACCCGGGGTACGGAACCAGAACCTCGTCACGATGCCGAACCCGCCGCCGCCACCGCCGGTGTGCGCCCACCACAGGTCGCGGTGCGGGTCGTTCGCCTCGCGGGTGGCGACGATCGTGCAGGCCTTGCCGCGGCTGTCCGCCACGACGATCTCGATGGCGTACAGGTGGTCCACGACGAGGCCGAAGCGACGGGAGAGCGGGCCGTAGCCGCCGCCCGAGACGTGACCGCCGACGCCGACCTCCGGGCACACGCCGCCCGGGACCGTCACGCCCCAGCCCTCGTACAGCGCCTTGTAGACATCGCCCAGCTGGGCGCCGGCCTGGACGGCGAAGGCGTTCAGCGCCGGGTCGAAGGTGACGCTCGTCATCTCGGACATGTCGACGAGAAGCCGGAACTGGGGGTTGTCGACCAGGTTCTCGAAGCAGTGACCGCCACTGCGCACCGTGATGCGCTGGTTGTTGGCGATGGCCTGGTTCACCGCCTTCTCCACCTGGGAGGCGGAGTGCACGAGCCAGATCTCGTCAGGGGTGGCCACGAAACGGGTGTTGTAACCGCGGTGCGTGAGCTCGGCGTAACGGGCGTCGCCCGGTCTGACGATCACCTCCGGGGCGACCCGGGTGGCGGCTTCGGCAGCGGAGGGCAGTGCGGCGAACCCCGCGGTGGCACCGGCCACCGCTATCGCGGAGCCCAGGAACTTGCGTCGCGAAAACATGTTGAGCCCTATCTGTGCTGGGATGCAGACAAATCACCGCATTGACGGATGCGTACCGGGGGTGGACTTCAGCCAATCAGTTCCCGGGAGTCGTCACCACGCGCTTGACGTGGATCTGTCGTGCGTCGATACCAAAATTGAGGTTCCGGACACTCAGGTCAGGTGTCCGAGGCGGTCGGTGCCGCCTCGCGGAGTGCCGCGAGCAGCGCGGCCTCCGGCTGGGATCCGGTCAGTGGCCGTACGCCGTCGATGAAGAACACCGGCACACCGCTGACGCCGAGCCCGCGGACACGGTCGAGTTCGGCCTGCAGCCGCTCCGTTTCCGCAGCCGTTTCCGCAGCCGTTTCCGATGCCGGTGCCGCCGGCCCCGGGCCGGAGTCGTCCGTCGTGACGCCGACCTCCTCGGCGAGCCGGGCGAGCGTGGCCCGGTCGCCGATGTGCAGTCCGTCCGTGAAGTGGGCGCGGAAGAGGCGCTCCACCATCTGTTCGGCCCTGCCTTGCCGCGCGGCCCGGGCGATGAGCCGGTGTGCCTCGAACGTGCCGGTGGCCACCGCGCGTTCGTAGTGGAGGTCCAGCCCCTCCGCGGCCAGCTGCTCGGCGAACCGGAGCGTCTGCCGTACGGCCTGCGGGCCGAACACCCGCTCCAGTACGGGGAGCAGGGGCTGCCCTTCGGTGCCCGCGCCCGGCGCGAGTTCGAAGGGCAGGAACTCCACCTGGACCCGGTGGCCCTCGGCGCGTAGCCGGTCCGCCGCGCGGGTGAAGCGGGTGTAGCCGAGATAGGAGTGCACGCAGATCACGTCCAGCGCGATCCGTACACGCACCGTCGTGCTCATCGGCGGTTGCTGCTCCACAGGGGTCGCCTCCCTTGGGGTGATGCGGTCAAGTGCCCTGTCACTGTGGCTGATTGCCGTGTTTGCGGGAGGGCAGGTCGGCGTGTTTGGTGTGCAGCATCGCCAGTGACTTGGCGAGCACCTCGCGGGTCTCGGCGGGGTCGATGACGTCGTCGACCAGGCCGCGTTCGGCCGCGTAGTAGGGGTGCATGAGCTCGGACTTGTACTCCTTGACCATGCGGGCCCGCATGGCCTCGGGGTCCTCGGCGGAGGCGATCTGCCGGCGGAAGATCACGTTGGCGGCGCCCTCGGCGCCCATGACCGCGATCTCGTTGGTCGGCCAGGCGTAGGTGAGGTCGGCGCCGATCGACTGGGAGTCCATGACGATGTAGGCACCTCCGTACGCCTTGCGCAGGATCAGGGAGATCCGGGGCACGGTCGCGTTGCAGTAGGCGTAGAGGAGCTTCGCGCCGTGGCGGATGATCCCGCCGTGCTCCTGGTCGACACCGGGAAGGAAGCCCGGCACGTCCAGGAAGGTGACGATCGGGATGTTGAAGGCGTCGCACATCTGGACGAAGCGCGCAGCTTTTTCGCTGGCCTCGATGTCCAGGACGCCGGCGAGGACCTGGGGCTGGTTGGCGACGATGCCGACGACCTGGCCGTCGATCCGGGCCAGCGCGCAGATGATGTTCCGCGCCCAGCGCTCGTGGACCTCCAGGTACTCGCCGTCGTCGACGATCTCCTCGATGACCTTGGTCATGTCGTAGGGGCGGTTGCCGTCCGCCGGGACCAGGTCGAGCAGGACGTCGCTGCGCCGGTCCAGGGGGTCCGTGGACTCCGCGCGCGGCGGGTTCTCCCGGTTGTTCTGCGGGAGGAGGGAGAGGAGGTAGCGGACCTCCGCGATGCAGGTCTCCTCGTCGTCGTAGGCGAAGTGGCACACGCCGGAGGTCTCCGCGTGGACGTCGGCGCCGCCGAGCCCGTTCTGGGTGATCTCCTCGCCGGTGACCGCCTTGACGACGTCCGGGCCGGTGATGAACATCTGCGAGGTCTCACGGACCATGAACACGAAGTCGGTGAGGGCGGGGCTGTAGGCGGCGCCGCCGGCGCACGGGCCGAGCATCACGCTGATCTGCGGGATGACACCCGACGCCTTCGTGTTGCGCTGGAAGATGCCGCCGTAGCCGGCCAG
>NZ_JBIBHY010000017.1:0-245649 GCF_042957285.1 Streptomyces sp. NPDC008092 | reverse complement strand
GTTGACTTTTGGCACGCTGTTGAGTTCTCAAGGAACGGTCGCTTCCTTTGTACTCACCCTCTCGGGCTTTCCTCCGGGCTTCCCTTCGGTGTTTCAAACTCTATCAGTGTTTTTCCGGCCCTCTGACCACCCTCCCGCAGGCATGCGGAAAGTGATCCCGAGTTAGGATCTGACGAGTTTGGGTGCTGCTCGGTGGCGATGCTTTTCCGCACCGCTTGGTCCCAAGCAGGAGTACGACTGTACACGGAGCCTCGAAGGCCGCGCAAATCGAATAGGCTGGTGGTCTAGACCACTACCTGGTAGCTTCCATGCGGAACCGCCAGTTCATCTGACATACGCTGCTGCTCAGCGCCGTCCGGGACAGGCAGTGACGGCCCATGAACAGCACCACTCCTGGGAGGCTTCCCATGACCACCGTGACGTCCCCGCTCGCCGGACGCGCCGTCGGACTGGCCGCAGTGCCGGATCCGGTCTTCGCCGGGGCCATGGTCGGCCCGGGTACCGCCATCGACCCCGCGCGTGAGCCTTCCGAGGTCGTCGCGCCCGTGGACGGAGTCATCGTCTCCCTCCACCCGCACGCGTTCGTCGTGGTCGACGAGAGCGGCCACGGCGTACTCACCCACCTCGGCATCGACACCGTGCAGCTCAACGGGCAGGGCTTCGAACTGCTCGTCAACAAGGGCGACACCGTGGCCCGCGGTCAGGCCGTGATCCGCTGGAACCCGGCCGAGGTCGAGGCCGCCGGCAAGTCCCCGGTCTGCCCCGTCGTGGCGCTGGAGGCCACCGCCGACTCCCTCTCCGACGTCCGTGAGGACGGTGACGTGAAGGCCGGCGACACTCTCTTCGCCTGGAACTGACCCGTCCCGGGCCGAGGACCGACCCTGCCGCCATGCCGTCGTACGACGGAGCAGGCGGCGACCACGACAACCACCGCGGCGGCGGGACCCGCCGCACTATCGGAGACGGGTGAGATGGAGACAACGCTGCGAGGCGTCGGCGTGAGCCACGGAGTGGCGATCGGCGAGGTTCGGCACATGGGAACGGCGGTGCTGGAGCCGCCTGCCAAGCAGATCCCCGCGGAAGAGGCGGAGCGGGAGCAGGGGCGTGCCCGTCAGGCCGTGGATGCCGTGGCGGCCGACCTCACGGCGCGCGGCAATCTGGCGGGCGGCGAGGCCCAGGCGGTGCTTGAGGCGCAGGCCATGATGGCGCAGGACCCCGAGTTGATGTCCGACGTGGACCGCCGGATCGCTGTCGGCAGCACCGCCGAACGTGCCGTGTACGACGCGTTCGCCGCGTATCGCGAACTGCTGGCCGCGGCGGGCGAGTACCTCGCCGGCCGGGTGGCCGACCTGGACGATGTGCGGAATCGTATCGTCGCCCGGCTGCTGGGTGTTCCGATGCCGGGTGTCCCGGACAGTGACGAGCCGTACGTGCTGGTGGCACGGGATCTGGCGCCGGCCGACACGGCGCTGCTCGACCCCGCCCTGGTGCTGGGCTTCGTGACCGAGGAGGGCGGGCCGACGAGCCACAGCGCGATCCTGGCGCGGGCGCTGGGGGTGCCGGCCGTGGTGGCGCTGCCGGGTGCCGGGGAGCTCGCCGAGGGCACCGTGATCGCCGTCGACGGCAGCACCGGTGACATCTTCGTGAACCCGAGTGCGGAGAAGAAGGCGGCGCTGACCGCGGCGGCGGCCGAGCGGAAGGCGGCGTTGTCCGCCTCGACCGGCCCCGGCGCGACCGCTGACGGGCACAAGGTGCCGCTGCTGGCCAACGTGGGCGGTCCTGCGGACGTGCCGGCCGCGGTGGCGGCCGGTGCCGAGGGCGTCGGTCTGTTCCGTACCGAGTTCCTGTTCCTGGACGACAGCAAGAGTGCTCCTTCCGAGGAGAAGCAGGTCGAGGCCTACCGTCAGGTGCTGGAGGCGTTCCCGGAGGGCCGGGTCGTCGTGCGGGTGCTGGACGCGGGCGCGGACAAGCCGTTGGACTTCCTGACGCCGTCGGACGAGCCGAACCCGGCGCTGGGCGTGCGTGGTCTGCGGACGCTGCTCGACCACCCGGATGTGCTGCGTACCCAGCTGACGGCGTTGGCGAAGGCGGCCGAGGGGCTGCCCGTCCACCTTGAGGTCATGGCGCCGATGGTGGCGGACCGCGCCGATGCGAAGGCGTTCGCGGACGCCTGCCGGGCGGCGGGGCTGCGGGCCAAGTTCGGCGCGATGGTGGAGATTCCGTCGGCCGCGCTGCGGGCGCGCTCGGTCCTTCAGGAGGTCGAGTTCCTGTCGCTGGGGACGAACGACCTGGCCCAGTACACGTTCGCCGCCGACCGTCAGGTCGGTGCGGTGTCCCGGCTGCAGGACCCGTGGCAGCCCGCGCTGCTCGACCTGGTCGCGCTGTCGGCGGAGGCGGCACGGGCCGAGGGCAAGAGCTGTGGCGTGTGCGGTGAGGCCGCGTCGGATCCGCTGCTGGCCTGTGTGCTGACCGGTCTGGGTGTCACCTCCCTCTCCATGGGTGCGGCGTCGATTCCTTATGTCCGGGCGATGCTGGCCAAGTACACGCTGGCCCAGTGCGAGCGGGCGGCGGCGGCCGCGCGCGCCACCGACAGCGCGGACGAGGCCCGGGCGGCGGCTCAGGCGGTGCTGTCCGGCGAGTAGTCGGCGGGGCCGTGACCGGCTTGTCCTTCCAGGGGCGCTCCACCTGCGGGTGGGGCGCCCCTGGTGGTTTCAGTGGTGGTGGCCGGGGTTCGTCTCCTGGTCGCCCAGGTCGGGCGGCGCGCAGTAGTCGACGTCGGATTCCGGTGAGATGAGGTCTCCGGATTCGACGTCGGTGCAGTACGCGTCGAAGACCTCGCCTGCGGTGAGGGGCCCGAGGGCGTTGCCGCGCAGCCGCCAGCCGTAGACGCGGTCGGGGGTGCCGGGGGCGCTGGTGCGCATGACGAGTCCGCCGGGGCTGTTGGTGGCGAGGCCGAGGGCGAGGACGCTGGTGAATTCGAGGGCTTCGGCCTCGTCGAGGTGGGTGGTGCCGTCGCTGTTCTGGTCGGCGTGGAGGACGGTGACGAGGGTTTCGGGTGGTCCGGAGACGCTGCACACGAGGTGGCGGTTGCCTGCCGGGGCGGTGTCGAGGATGCGGGTCAGGAGGTGGGAGGCGCGGGTGAAGGCGGCGCGTCCGATGTCCTCGCCACAGGTGTGGCAGGGGCCGAGGCGGGCGAGGAGGGTGCTGGCGTATTCCCAGGTGGCCTGCCGTACCGCCTCGTCGACGAGGGCGGGGACGAGGTCGGTGAGGGGGCGGCCGTCGTAGGGGACGGTGGGGCCGGTGGCCGCGAGTTGGGCGGTGAAGCGGGTGCGGCTGGCCGGGGCGTCCGGGTCGAGGCCGGTGGCTGTGCAGAACTCGGCGTATTCCTCGGGGTCGAACAGGGCGAGTGTGGTGTGGGTTCCTTCGGCGGCGCGGGTCCTGAGGAGGGCTTCGATCTGGCGGAGGTAGGTGAGGTGGTCGTCGAAGGTGAAGGTGCGGTAGCGCCGCATGGCTCGGAAGTCGTGTTCGTCGGTCAGCAGGCCGATGGTGCCGGCGATCTCGCGGCGCAGGACGCGTCGCATGGTTCGGTGGTCGGTGCGCGCCATGGTTTCCCCCGTGTGCTGTCTGTGTGCGGTCTGGGCGTGATCGGTCAATGCTCACTCACAGTAACCGGCGCCACTGACAACGGGAGCGGACGTCAGGCGCGCTTGCGGGCGAAGTCCTCGAAGTAGGTCAGCAGGTCGAGGTTGTCGATGGAGCCGGGGTTGACGGCCTTCTCCAGGGGTGCGCCCTGGAGCAGGCGCTTGACGGGGACCTCGATGCGCTTTCCGGTGAGGGTGTGCGGGACGCCGGGGACCTCGATGACCTCGTCCGGGACGTGGCGGGGCGAGAGCTGTTCGCGGATGGCCTGCTTGATGCGGTTCAGCAGGGTCTCGTCGAGGACCGCGCCGGGTGCGAGGTGGACGAAGAGGGGCATCCAGTAGCCGCCGTCGGGCTGTTCGATGCCGATGACGAGGGATTCCTTGATCTCGGGGAGCCGTTCGACGACCTCGTAGATGTCAGCCGAGCCCATCCGTACGCCCTGGCGGTTGAGTGTGGAGTCGGAGCGGCCGTGGATGATCACGGTGCCGCGTGAGGTGACGGTGATCCAGTCTCCGTGGCGCCAGACGCCGGGGTAGGTGTCGAAGTAACTCTCGTGGTAGCGGCTGCCGTCGGGGTCGTTCCAGAAGCGGATCGGCATGGAGGGCATGGGGTTGGTGACGACCAGTTCGCCCACTTCGTCGATGACGGGACGGCCGGCCGGGTCCCAGGCCTGGAGGTCGGTGCCGAGGCCGGGTGCCTGCAGTTCGCCGGTGTAGACGGGGAGGGTGGGTACGGCGCCGGCGAAGCAGGAGCAGACGTCGGTGCCGCCGCTGACGGAGGCGACCCACAGGTCGGCCCCGCTCGCGGCGAACTCGTCGTGCAGCCAGCGGAAGCCGTCGGGGGGCAGCGGCGAGCCGGTGGTGGCGACGCATTTCACCCGGGAGAGGTCGTGGTCGCGGGAGGGGTGCACGCCGGCCTTGCGGCAGGCCATCACATAGGCGGCGGAGGTGCCGTAGAGGGTGGCTCCGGTGCGTTCGGCGACGCGCCACTGGGCGCCGGTGTCGGGGTAGCCGGGGCTGCCGTCGTACAGGACGACGGTGGTGCCGGTGAGGAGGCCGGAGACGAGGAAGTTCCACATCATCCAGCCGGTCGAGGTGTACCAGAAGAAACGGTCCTCGGGGCCCAGGTCGCAGTGCAGGCCGAGTTGTTTGAGGTGTTCGACCAGGATGCCGCCCTGGGACTGGACGATGGCCTTGGGCAGGCCGGTGGTGCCCGAGGAGTAGAGCACCCAGAGAGGGTGGTCGAACGGGACCTGTTCGAATTCTGGTTCGGTGTCGGCCGCGGTCAGGGCCGACCAGTCCAGGGCGCCTTCCGGAGCGGGGGTGCCGAGCAGCGGGATGTGGACGACGGCCCGCAGGGTGGGCAGTTCGCGGCGGAGTTCGGCGACGATCTCGCGCCGGTCGTGTTCCTTGCCGCCGTAGCGGTAGCCGTCGACGGTGAACAGGACGACGGGTTCTACCTGCTGGAAGCGGTCCAGGACGCTGCGGGCGCCGAAGTCAGGGGCGCTGGAGGTCCAGACGGCACCCACGGCGGCGGTGGCGAGGAGGGCGACCACGGCCTGCGGGACGTTCGGGAGGTAGCCGCTGACGCGGTCGCCGGGGCGGACGCCGAGGGCGCGGAGTTCGCCGGCCAGCGAGCCCACCTGGCGGCGCAGCTCGGTCCAGGTGACCGGGCGGGGTTCGTGGGTCTCGTCGACGTACAGGAGGGCGGGTTCGTCCGCGCGGGTGGCGGCGGCGCGCAGGGCGTGCTCGGCGTAGTTCAGCCGCGCGCCGGGGAACCACTCGGCGCCGGGCATGGCGCGGTTGCCGAGCACGCGCGTGCAGGGCGTCGAGAACCGCACGTCGAAGTATTCCGTGACGGCCTGCCAGAAGGTGTCCAGGTGGTCGACGGACCAGCGGTGCAGGGCCGGGTACCCGCCGTCGGCGGGGGCTCCGTGGCGTTCCGCCGCCCAGGACTGGAACCTGGTGATGCGTGCCTGGGCGATCCGTTGCGGATCGGGCTGCCAGAGCGGCTGGGGGTTCGCGGTCGACATGGGGCGGCTCCCGGGCTTCTGCGCTTTGTGTGCGTGGGACGCGCACGGGCAGGGGTGTGCGCGTGACGCGGCTGACAGGGACGATGCCATGTGATCGACTTCTACACCAGGGTGCGCTCCACATAGTCCGTGTCGTGAAGATGTGGTCCCGGCACGGGTGAACGGCAGTTGAACGGCACGCGTGTGTGGAGCGCTGAGTGGCAGGGTGAGCAGTATGGACGGTCGTGACCTGGTGCGTTCGGTAAGAGTGGTCGGTTCGAGGAAGGCGGCTCAGGGGTTGCGTACCGTACGGGCGGCGTGGCGCAGGAAGCGGATCGATGCCGCCGGGCTGCCGCCGCGGGGGGCGGAGCGGGCCCGGGTGCCGGGGCCGGTGCAGGACGCGGAGCCGGGGCCGGGCGGCGGTGTGATCCGGTTCAGCCGGTCCGAGCTGCGGATCACGGTCGCGGTGAACGGGGCGGTCTTCTGGGGCTGGGACGGGGCCGGTCCCGAGCCGTCGTACGCGCTCGCGGGGCGCTGTCCGGAGCCGGATCCGCGGGCGGTTCTCGAACCGGACACCGACGGCGGCTGGCGGGTCGTGGCGGAGCGGGTGAAGGTCAGTGTCTCGCGGCACGGCGCGGTGGAGGTGTGCACGCCGGGTGGCGTGCTGCTGCGGCGGGATCTGCCGCCGCGCTGGTGGGAGCCGGTGGGCGGGGGTGCGGCGCGCTGGGTGCAGCGCTCGGAGGTGGCGGCGGACGCGCGGTTCTTCGGGCTGGGCGGGCGTGCCTCGGGGCCGCGGCTGCGGGACGGCACGTACCGGTTGTGGAACACCGATCCCGGCCGTGCCTTCGGGCCCGGTGACGATCCGCTGTACATCACCATGCCGGTGCAGCTGGTGGTGGCGGACGCGGCGGCGCACCTGGTGTTCCACGACAGTTCCTGGGACGGGACGGTGACGCTCCGGGAGGGCGAGGAGGGCGCCGGTTCCGGGCACGACCGGACCGGGCGCAGCGAGCTGCGGATGGACGGCGGTCCGCTGCGTTGCTGGGTGATGGTGGGCACTCCCGCGCGCGTGCTGCACACGTGGGCCTCGCTGACGGGCGCGCCCGCGCTGCCGCCGGCGTGGGCGCTGGGCCATCACCACGCGCGTTGGGGTTTCGGCAGCGAGCAGGAGGTGCGGCGGATCGTCGCCGGTTACCAGGAGCGCGGTCTGCCGCTGGACGCCGTCCACCTGGACATCGACCACTACGACGCGCACCAGGTGTTCACGGTCGATCACGAGCGTTTCCCGAAGCTGCCGACGCTGGCGGAGGAGTTGCGGCGGGACGGGATCCGGCTGGTGTCGATCGTCGATCCTGCGGTGGAGGCCGAGGCGGGCAATGCCGTCCACGACAGCGGGACAGCGGTCGACGCCTTCGTCCGTGATCCGTCGGGGCGGACGGTGGAGGGGGTGGTGTGGCCCGGGGAGGCGGTCTTCCCCGACTTCACGGACGCGCGTGTGCGCGCGTGGTGGGGCGGGTTGTACGAGGAGCGGCTCGCGCTGGGCTTCGCCGGGTTCTGGCACGACATGAACGAGCCGACGTCGTTCAGCGCGTTCGGTGAGTCGACGCTGCCGCGCTCGGCGCGGCACGCTCTGGAAGGGCGCGGCGGCGACCACCGTGAGGCGCACAACGTCTACGCGCTCTGCATGGCGCGGGCGGCCTACGAGGGTCTGCGCGGACTCGCACCCGGGGAGCGCCCGTTCCTGTACTCCCGGTCGGGCTGGGCCGGTATGCAGCGCTACGGGGGCAGCTGGTCCGGTGATGTCGCCACCGGCTGGCCGGGGCTGCGCGCGTCCCTGTCGCTGGTGCTGGGGCTCGGGCTGTGCGGGGTGCCGTACTCGGGTCCTGACGTGGGCGGTTTCGACGGGAGTCCGTCGCCGGAGCTGTTTCTGCGCTGGTTCCAGCTGGGCGCCTATCTGCCGCTGTTCCGTACGCACGCGAGCATGCGGGCGGGGCGCCGGGAGCCGTGGGAGTTCGGGGCCGAGGTGCTGGAGCACGCGCGCGTGGCGCTGCTCGAACGGCGGCGGCTGCTGCCGTACTTCATGACGCTGGCGCAGCTGGCCCGGCGGACCGGTGCGCCGTACGTGCGGCCGGTGTGGTGGGGTGCGCCGGAGGACCGGGCGCTGCGTGACTGCGAGGACGCGTTCCTGCTGGGCGACGCTCTGCTGGTGGCCCCGGTGCTGGATCCGGGTGCCGACCGGCGTGCGGTGCAGCTGCCCCGTGGCCGCTGGTACGACACGGTGACCGAGCAGGCGTACGAGGGTCCCGGGCAGGTGCTCCTCGATGCCCCGCTGTCGCGGATCCCGGTGCTGGCACGCGCGGGTGCCGTCCTGCCCGTGCGGGACGAGGACGGCGGGACGCGGCTGGAGGTGTGGGCGCCCGCCCGGGGGCGGACGGGGGGCGGGCTGTTCGTGCCGGACGCGGGCGACGGCTGGGAGGAGCCGGAGGTCGAGCGTTACGTCGCCCGCTGGGAGGGCCGGCGGGTGGTGGTCGCGCGCGAGGACGAGACCGGTGCGAGCGAGCCGTCCCGGCCCGTCCGGGTACGGGGGGCTGGAATGAGCGGGAGGGCTCAGTAACGGCCCTCGAACCACGCGCGTACGGCCACGCTGTGCAGCGGGAAGGCGAGTTCCTCGGGGCGGCGCAGCAGGTGCCAGCCCTCCGTCTCGTCCGTGGCGCCGGACGGCGGGAGGCCTTCGGCCGGGCGTTCCGGGAGCAGGCCGAACAGCAGCAGGTGCCCGTCGGGTGAGCTCATGGCGTCGACGAGCCGTACGTCGCGGGCGGCCGCGTCGATGCCCGTCTCCTCCTTGAGCTCACGGACGACGGCGTGCCGCCAGTCCTCGCGGTCGTCGACGTAGCCCCCGGGCAGCGCGATGCCCCCGCGCGCGGGGGCCACGGTGCGGGTGATGACGACCAGGGCGGTGCCCTTCGTGTCGTAGACGGGCTGAAGGGCGATCGCCACCGGCAGCGGGTTGCGGTAGGCGACGTGGCCGCAGGCCGGGCAGGTGCGGGGCCAGCCGGAGATTCCCTCTCCGTAGGCCGCTCCGCAGCTCGAACAGTGCGAGTCCGGAGCGGAGTTGGCAATTGGGTGCTGATTTTCGGACACGCGCGGACTTTATCCGATCGGGAGTACGACGTCTTACGGTCAGGGGAACGCTTCCTTCCGGAAGTGAACCGACATGTGGGGGCCCCTGAACCGGAAACGGGCGGGGCGGCCGGGGGGCGCCGACGCGGCCTGCCCAATCCGGGCCACCCGTGGCACACTTCTGACGTTCCGTCAGATCTCGTGTCCTGGAGGAGCTTTGTCACGTACACGCAGGCCGGCGGTCGACGCCTGGTTCACGGGCGAGGGGGACGGATTCCGGCTGCTGGGGACCCGCTGTGCGGCCTGCGCCTCGGTCTTCTTCCCGCGTGAGGACGTCCACTGCCGCAATCCCGGCTGCGCGGGCGGCGACCTGGAGGAGGTCCCGCTCTCCCGGCGCGGACGGATCTGGTCGTACACCGACAGCAGATACCGTCCCCCGTCACCCTATGTGAGCGACCCGGAACTTCCGTGGGAGCCGTACGCGTTGATCGCTGTGGAGCTGGAGTCCGAGCGGATCGTGGTGCTGGGACAGGCGGTTCCCGGGATCACCGTCGCCGATCTGGCGGTGGGCATGGAGGTGGAGGCCGTCCCCGGAGTTCTGGGCGAGGACGCGGAGACGACCTGGACGACCTGGCACTGGCGGCCGACGGGGGTGGCGGCATGACGGCGGACGTGGCGGTGCTCGGCGTGGGCATGCACCCCTGGGGCAAATGGGGGCGGAGCTTCGTCGAGTACGGGACGGCGGCGGCCCGCGCGGCGCTCGCGGACGCCGGACTGCAGTGGCGGGACATCGGCTCGATCGTGGGCGCGGACACGGTGCGTGGCGGGTATCCCGGCCATGTGGCCGGCGCTACCTTCGCGAAGGCACTGGGCTGGCAGGGGGCGCGGGTGGCGAGCGTGTACGCGGCGTGCGCGTCCGGGGCCCAGGCGGTCGCCGCGGCGCGGGCACAGATCTTGGCGGGCCTCGCGGACGTCGTGCTCGTGGTGGGTGCGGACGCGGCCCCCAAGGGCTTCTTCCGGCCCGCCGGAGGTGACCGGCCGGACGATCCCGACTGGCTGCGCTTCCGGCTGCTCGGGGCGACGAATCCGACCTACTTCGGCCTGTACGCGCGTCGCCGGATGGCGGTGTTCGGGGACACCCCCGAGGACTTCGCCCTGGTCAAGGTGAAGAACGCGGCGCTGGGGGCGCTCAACCCGTACGCCCGCTACCGCAAGCGGGTCACCCCCGAGGAGGTCGCCGCCTCCCAGTTGGTCGCCGATCCGCTGCGGCTGCTGGACATCTGCGCCACCTCCGACGGCGGGGCCGCACTGGTCCTGTCCAGCCTGGAGTTCGCGCGCCGGCACGGGGTGGCACGGCCGGTGCGGATCCGCGCGGTGTCCACCGTCACGCCCCGCTACCCGAACACGGTGCTGGACCTGCCGGACATCGCCACGGACTCCGCGGCGGCGGTGGAGCCGTCCCCGGAGCCCTTCCGGGCGTCGATCGCACGGGCCGCCTACGAGGAGGCGGGCATCGGCCCCGAGGAGCTGTCGCTCGCCGAGGTGTACGACCTCTCCACCGCGCTGGAGTTGCAGTGGTACGAGGATCTCGGGCTGTGCGCCGAGGGTGAGGCGGCGAAGCTGCTGCGCGAGGGATCGACGGCCCCGGGCGGCCGCATACCGGTCAACGCCAGCGGGGGGCTCGCGTCCTTCGGGGAGGCGGTACCGGCCCAGGCGATCGCCCAGGTCTGCGAGCTGACCTGGCAGTTGCGGGAGGCGGCGGGCGACCGGCAGGTGGCGCACGCGCGCGTGGGGATCACGGCCAACCAGGGGCTGTTCGGGCACGGCTCGTCCGTGATAGCGGTGCGCTGACGGGGCGGTTGTGACCGCAGAGGTGCATACCCTGCGTGACCAGCCCGAAATGGTGCGTGAACGTCTCATGAACTGCCCCTGGGCGTGCGCCGGTGGCGTCATCATGCTCCCGTGCGCACCTGGACGGATGCTCTCCGTTTCGCCTTCCAGCCGGTGGTCAATCTGACGACCGGCGGGATCGCCGCACTGGAGATCCTCGCCCGCCCCGAGACCGGCGACATCCTCGGCGAAGCCCGCCGGAATCCCGAACTCGACGGCAGGCTCGCGGTGCTGGCCTTCCGCGCGGCGGCCCGCAAGGAGACGCTGCTGCCGCTGCACATCAACGTCTTCGCGGCCACCCTGGCGGACCTGGGCGGCATCGGACCACTGCCCGAGGCCGTCCGCGAGGCTGGACGGATGCCCTGGGAGGTCACCCTGGACATCGTCCCGCCGTACACGCACGTGCCGCAGCGGGCCCTGCTGGAGGCCGTGGCGGTGCTTCGCGGCCAGGGCTTCCGGATCAGCGCGGACGGCATCGGGGACGGGGACGTGCCGCTGCGGCTGCTCACCGACCTCTCCCCCGACCTGATCAAGCTCGACGCCTCGCTGCTCGCCCGGCCGGCCGCGGTGCGGGCGATGCGGACCCTGTGCGAGGAGCTCGGCGCCCTGGTGGCCGTCGAGGGTGTGGAGACCGAACTCCAGTACTCGGCCGCGCTGTCGGCCGGGGCGCAGCTGGCCCAGGGCGAGCTGTTCGCGCCCCCGGCCCGGATCCCGGTCGCGGAGGTATACGTTCCGCCGCCCTCCCCCGCCGCGGTGCCTGCACCGCGCTCCGGGCCGTACGTGCGGGAGTTCATCCGGCCCGCCGCCCTCCTGCCGGTCACCGCGTCCGCGTTGCAGGTGCGGGCGCTGCTGACCGGCTCCCCGGATGTCTCCGGTGTGCTCCTGGTGGACCAGACGGGCGCCCCCGTCCGGTCCGTGCACCGCTCCCGCTTCCTGCTGTCGATGTCCGGCCGCTACGGGCACGCCCTGTACGCGGACCGCCCGGCCTTCAAGCTGGGCGACGCCCCGCGCACGGTCGGCGTCGACGCGACCGCCTGGGAGGTGCTGGACGTGGTGGCCGTCGGCGGCCCGGACCGCACCTCGGACGATGTGACGGTCGTCGACCGGTACGGGCGCTGCGTGGGCGTCGTACGCCTCGCCGACCTGGTGCGGGCGCTCGCCGAGACCCGGGTCGAGGAGGCGGCCGGGCTCAACCCGCTGACGCGGCTGCCCGGTTCGGACGCGATCACGGGCGAGGTGGACCGGTGGCTCGCGGACGGCCGCGTCTTCGCGCTGAGCTGGCTGGACATCGACCACTTCAAGCAGGTGAACGACGGCGCCGGGTTCGCCGCGGGCGACGAGCTGATCCGTTCGGTGGGACGGGCGCTGCAGGAGGCCGCCGCCGGGCACGCGCGCGTGGGGCACATCGGCGGGGACGACTTCCTGGTGCTCGCCGACGAGACGGGGCTGGACCAGGTCGCCGCCCTGCTCGACGCGCCCTGGTCCGCGGGCGGGCGTCCCGTCACGCTGTCCCTGGCCACCGTCGTGTGCGATCCCGGCAGTGTGGCCGACCACCGGCAGGCGGCCGCCTGTCTGGCGCCGCTCAAGAAGGCCGCCAAGGCGCTCGACGGGGCGAGCTGGGTACTGGGGCGGGCGGGACTGCCCGGGCACGAGATCCGGCGCGGCTCCGGCGCGGCTCCGGCGCAGGCCGGATACGCGGCGGTGGAGCCGTGACAGCTGCCGTCCGGCGGGTTGCCTGTCATCGTTGCCGTCGGCGACCTTGACGCCCCCTGAGTGCCGGTGAAAACTTCCGGTGTCGGTCGACATCGCCGTACATTCTCGGCGTATTCAGGCACTGCGCCATGGGCTGCTCCTGTCCCGGAGCTCCTTCCCCCATGGGCGATTCGGCCGCTACGGCACGCTCGTCATGGACGCCGGGCGGGGCGCGGGACCTTCCCTGCCTTCGGCTGACGTCGCCAAGGGAACCGTTCCTGCTCAAAGCGCCGGGGTCGATCCCCGGCCAGCGCCCTAGGAGCCGCCATGAGCAACGGAGACATCTTCGTCGGCGAAGTCATCGGTACGGCCATCCTGATCCTGTTCGGTGCGGGTGTCTGCGCCGCGATCACCCTGAGACACTCCAAGGCCCGGGCCGCGGGGTGGGTGGCGATCGCGTTCGGCTGGGGCTTCGGCGTCCTGGCCGGCGCCTACACCGCCGCTCCCCTCTCCGGCGGGCAGCTGAACCCCGCCGTCACCATCGGCATCGCCGTCGACACCGGCAAGTGGGGCAAGGTCTGGGTCTATCTGCTCGGCCAGCTCGTCGGCGCGATTCTGGGCGCCGTCCTGACGTACCTGGTCTACCTGGCCCAGTTCCAGGCCAATGTGCCCGACGAGGAGTCGGGTGAGGAACCGACGCCGACGCTCGGCATCTTCTCCACGATCCCGGAGATCCGGAACCCGGTCGCCAACCTCGTCACCGAGATCATCGCCACCGTCGCCCTCGTCCTGCCGATCCTCGCGTTCGGACTGACCAAGGGGCTCGGCGAGTCCGGCACCACCGTGCTGATCGTCTCGCTGCTCGTCGTCGGCATCGGGCTGTCGCTCGGCGGCCCCACCGGCTACGCCATCAACCCGACGCGGGACCTCGGCCCGCGGATCGTGCACACCTTCCTGCCGATCCCCAACAAGGGCACCTCGGACTGGGGTTACGCCTGGATCCCGGTCGTCGGCCCCCTGATCGGCGGGGCGCTCGCGGGCCTGATCTACAACGCGGCCTTCTGACGCGGCGCGGACCTCCCACCCACGCAGCCTTCCGACCCAGCGACCAAGGGGTAGCCATGACGGACACCGCCGAGAAGTACGTCGCCGCAATCGACCAGGGCACCACGTCGAGCCGCTGCATCATCTTCGACCACGGCGGCGCGATCGTCGCCGTCGACCAGCGCGAGCACCGCCAGATCTTCCCCAAGCCGGGCTGGGTGGAGCACGACGCCACCGAGATCTGGTCCAAGGTGCAGGCCGTGGTGGCCGGGGCGCTCGCGGGTGCGGGGCTGCGCCCCGACCAGCTGAGCGCGCTGGGCATCACCAACCAGCGCGAGACGACCGTCCTGTGGGACCGCGCCACCGGCAAGCCCGTGCACAACGCGATCGTCTGGCAGGACACCCGCACCGCCGCCCTGTGCCACGAACTCGGCGGCAGCGACGGCCAGGACCGCTTCCGCGAGCAGACCGGGCTGCCCCTGGCCAGTTACTTCTCCGGGCCCAAGGCGGCCTGGCTGCTGGACAACGTGCCCGGGCTGCGGGACCGGGCCGAGCGCGGCGAGATCGCCTTCGGGACCATCGACTCCTGGCTGATCTGGAACCTCACCGGCGGCACCGACGGCGGCCGGCACGTCACCGACGTCACCAACGCCGGGCGCACCATGCTGATGAACCTGGAGACCCTCCAGTGGGACCCCGCCATCCTCGCCGCGATGAACGTCCCCGAGGCGGTCCTGCCCGAGATCAGGTCGTCCGCCGAGGTGTACGGCACCGCCGTCGGCCAGCTCGCCGGGGTGCCGGTGGCGTCCGCGCTGGGCGACCAGCAGGCAGCGGTCTTCGGCCAGGCCTGCTACGACGTCGGCACCGCGAAGAACACCTACGGGACCGGCAGCTTCCTGCTGCTCAACACCGGCAACCGGCCGGTGCCGTCCAAGAGCGGGCTGCTGACGACGATGGGGTACCGGATCGGCACCGAGGCGCCGGTGTACTGCCTGGAGGGTTCGATTGCCATAACGGGCGCGCTCGTCCAGTGGTTCCGCGACCAGCTCGGCATCATCCGCACCGCCGACGAGATCGAGACGCTGGCGGCGAGCGTCGACGACAACGGCGGCGCCTACATCGTGCCCGCCTTCTCCGGCCTGTTCGCGCCCTACTGGCGCTCCGACGCGCGCGGGGTGGTCACCGGGCTGACCCGGTACGTCACCAAGGCGCACCTCGCCCGCGCGGTGCTTGAGGCGACGAGCTGGCAGACGCGGGAGGTCGTGGACGCCATGTACCAGGACTCCGGGGTGCCGATCACCACCCTGAAGGTGGACGGCGGCATGACGAAGAACAACCTCCTGATGCAGCACCAGGCCGACGTCCTCGGGGTGCCCGTGATCCGGCCCCGGGTCTCCGAGACGACCTGTCTGGGTGCCGCCTACGCGGCCGGCCTGGCCACCGGTGTGTGGAACGACCTGGACGAACTCAGGTCGCACTGGCAGAAGGACATGGAGTGGACGCCCGCGATGGCGGCGTCGACACGCGAACGGGAGTACACGAACTGGCGCAAGGCCGTGGAGAAGAGCTTCGGCTGGCTGGAGGACGGCGAGTAACCACCCCGGACCACGGCCCGTACCCCGGTCGGCGGGGGTACGGGCCGTGCCGCCGCCCTTCAGGTCGTGGCGGCCTGCCGGTGGCCCGCCGCGTACGCCATCGCGTGCTTGACGACGCCGATGAGCACCTCCTTGACCGACTCGCGGTCCCGGGCGTCGCAGAGCACGACCGGCACGTCCGGATCGAGGTCGAGAGCCTTGCGGACGGAGTCCACCGGGTAGCGGGCGGCGTCCTCGAAGCAGTTGACGCCGACGAGGAAGGGGATGGACCGCCGCTCGAAGTAGTCGACGGCGGCGAAGCAGTCCTCCAGGCGGCGCGTGTCGGCGAGCACGACGGCCCCCAGCGCGCCCTCGGCCAGTTCGTCCCACATGAACCAGAACCGTTCCTGCCCGGGCGTGCCGAACAGGTACAGCACCAGGTCCTCGCGCAGCGTGATGCGGCCGAAGTCCATGGCGACGGTGGTGGTGTGCTTGCCCTCGACGCCGGAGGTGTCGTCGACCGGTCGCCCGGCCTCGGTGAGCAGTTCCTCGGTGCGCAACGGCCGGATCTCGCTGACCGCGCCGACCAGGGTCGTCTTGCCCACGCCGAAGCCGCCGGCCACGAGGATCTTGAGCGTGACGGGCTCGACCGGGGGCTTGCCACGCTCAGATCGCCCGAAGATCATCGAATTCTTCTCCTGCTTGATGGGGTCGGTGATGGGGGTCGGTGATGGGGTCATCGACGAGGCGGGGTGACGGGTGACGGGCGTCCGTACCCGCCGCCGCCCGGGGTTTCGATGACGAGTACGTCGTCGAGACCGACGTCCGCGGCATCGCTGCCGCCGAGTTCGGTGACCGTGCCGTCGGCCCGCTCCACCCGGTTGGCGCCGAGTGCGCCGGGTTCGCCCCCGGCCATGCCGTACGGCGGCACGCGGCGGTGCTGGGAGAGGGTGGAGACGGTCATGGGTTCCAGGAAGCGGACGCGGCGGACCGCGCCGTCCCCGCCGTGCCAGCGGCCCGCGCCGCCACTGCCCGCCCGTACGGCGAACTCGTCGAGGCGGACGGGCAGCCGCCATTCCAGGACTTCCGGGTCGGTGAGCCGGGAGTTGGTCATGTGGGTCTGTACGACGCTCGCGCCGTGGAAGCCGTCACCGGCTCCGGAACCGGAGGCGACCGTCTCGTAGTACTGGTGGCGTTCGTTGCCGAAGGTGACGTTGTTCATGGTCCCGGAGCCCTCGGCCTGGACGCCGAGCGCCGCGTAGAGGGCGCCGGTGATGGCCTGGGAGGTCTCGACGTTGCCCGCGACGACGGCGGCCGGCGGCTCGGGGGCGAGCATCGAACCCGGCGGCACAACGATGTCGAGCGGGCGCAGGCAGCCGTCGTTGAGGGGGATGTCGCCGGCGACGAGGGTGCGGAAGACGTACAGCACGGCCGCGTTGACGACGGCGAACGGGGCGTTGAAGTTGGTGGCGAGCTGGGCGGAGGTACCGCTGAAGTCGACGGTCGCGCGCCGGTTGGCGCGGTCCACGCGCACGCGTACCCGGATGACCGCGCCGGAGTCGGTCTCGTAGGCGTACGCGCCGTCGTCGAGGGCGTCGATCACCCGGCGGACCGCTTCCTCGGCGTTGTCCTGGACGTGGCGCATGTAGGCCTGGACGACGTCGAGACCGAACTCCTCGATCATCCTGCCGACTTCGTCGACGCCCTTGCGGTTGGCGGCGATCTGGGCGCGCAGGTCGGCGAGGTTGGTGGGGATGTTGCGGGAGGGGTAGCGGGCCTCGGCCAGCAGCCGGTGCGTCTCGGTCTCCCTGAACCGGCCGTCCTCGGCGAGCAGCCAGTTGTCGAAGAGGACGCCCTCCTCGTCGATGGTGCGGCTGTTCGCCGGCATCGAACCCGGCGCGATGCCGCCGATCTCGGCGTGATGGCCGCGGGAGGCGACGTAGAAGAGGATCTCCGGGGTCCGGCCGGGGTCACCGTCCGTGTCCGCCGCGCGGTCGGTGTCGAAGACCGGCGTGATGACCGTGACGTCGGGCAGGTGGGTGCCGCCGTGGTACGGGTCGTTGACGGCGTAGGTGTCGCCGGGGCGCATCGAGGTGCCGCGGCGGCGGATGACCTCTTTGACGCTGGTGCCCATGGAGCCCAGGTGGACGGGGATGTGCGGGGCGTTGGCCACCAGGTTCCCGTCCGGGTCGAACAGGGCGCAGGAGAAGTCCAGACGCTCCTTGATGTTGACGGACTGGGCCGTCGACTCCAGGCGGGCGCCCATCTGTTCGGCGATCGACATGAAGAGGTTGTTGAAGACCTCCAGCAGAACCGGGTCGGCTTTCGTGTCGAGATCGGAACTCTGCGTGACCGTCGCGCGTTCCATGACCAGATGCCCGTCGTCGGTCGCCGCGGCCCGCCAGCCGTCGTCGACGACGGTCGTGGCGCCTGCTTCGGTGATGACCGCCGGGCCGGTGACGGTCTCGCCCGGGGGCAGGTCCTCGCGGCGGTGGAGGGGTACGACGCGCCAGGCGCCGCCGGTGTGGAGGCGGACGGTCTCCGGGGCGGCGGGAGTGCCCTCGTAAGGGGCGAGGGCGGAGAGATCGGGGGGTTGGGTGATGCCGGTGGCTTCCACGGAGAGGGATTCGACGACGACCGGACGGTCGAGCGTGAAGGAGTACGTGGCGCGATGACGTTCTTCGAAGGCGTGTTTCATCGCGTCGGGGTCGGTGAGTTCGACGGTCAGGGTGGTGTCGGTGCCGTCGTAGCGGAGCTGGGCGCGGCGGGTGACTTCGACGCGGTCCTCCGGGACGTCCTCGGCGAGGAGTTCGGCGCGGGCCGCGGCCTCCAGGTCGTCGGCGGTCTTGCGGACGCCGGGCATGGCGGCGGGCTCCAGCGGGGCCTCGACGGACTGTTCGCGCATGGCGGTGGTGTCGGCGAGCCCGATGCCGAGCGCGGACAGGACCCCCGCCACGGGCGGCACCAGGACGGTGCGGATGCCGAGCGAGTCGGCGACCATGCACGCGTGCTGCCCGCCGGCCCCGCCGAAGGTGGTGAGGGCGTAGCGGGTGACGTCGTGGCCCTGCTGGACGGAGATCCGCTTCACGGCGTTGGCGATGTTGGCCACGGCGATGCTCAGGTAGCCCTCGGCGACCTGCTCGGGGGTGCGGTCGTCGCCGGTACGTCCGCGGATCTCCCGGGCGAGAGCGGTGAAGCGGTCCCGGACCAGGCCGGCGTCCAGCGGCTGGTCCCCGCCCGGCCCGAACACGTGGGGGAAGTGGGCCGGCTGGATCCGGCCGAGCATGACGTTGGCGTCGGTGACGGTGAGCGGGCCGCCGCCCCGGTAGCAGGCCGGGCCGGGGTCGGCGCCGGCCGAGTCCGGGCCGACGCGGTAGCGGGAGCCGTCGAAGTGCAGCACCGAGCCGCCGCCCGCGGCGACGGTGTGGATGTCCAGCATGGGGGCGCGCAGCCGGACGCCCGCGATCTGCGTGGTGAAGACCCGTTCGTATCCGCCCGCGAAGTGGGAGACGTCGGTGGAGGTGCCGCCCATGTCGAAGCCGATGACCCGGTCGAAGCCGGCCAGCTGCGACATCCGGGCCATGCCGACGATCCCGCCGGCGGGTCCGGAGAGCACGGCGTCCTTGCCGCGGAACTGCCCGGCCTCGGCGAGCCCGCCGTTGGACTGCATGAACATCAGCCGCACGCCTTCGAGTTCGTCGGCGACCCGGCGCACGTAGCGGCGGAGCACGGGCGACAGGTAGGCGTCGACGACGGCGGTGTCGCCGCGCGGCACCAGCTTCATCAGCGGGCTGACCTCGCTGGACAGCGAGATCTGCGGGAAGCCGGTCGAGGCGGCCAGCTCACCGATCGCCTGCTCGTGAGCGGGGTACAGGTGGCTGTGCATGCAGACGACGGCGACGGCGCGGATCCCGTCGTCGTACGCCTCCCGGAGCGGGCCCGCCAGCGCGTCCAGGTCGGGTGCGCGCAGCACGGTGCCGTCCGCGGTGACGCGCTCGTCGGCCTCGACGACCCGTTCGTACAGCAGCTCGGGCAGGTCGATGCGGCGGGCGAAGATGCGGGGGCGGTTCTGGTAGGCGATGCGCAGGGCGTCGCGGAAACCGCGGGTGATGACGAGGAGGGTGCGCTCGCCCTTGCGTTCGAGAAGGGCGTTGGTGGCGACCGTGGTGCCCATACGGACGGTGTCGACGCGGGCGCCGATGTCACCGGATCCTTCGAGGAGTTCGCTCACGGCGGCCACTGCCGCGTCGGCGTACCGTGCGGGGTTGTCGGAGAGCAGTTTGCGGGTGAGCAGCCGGCCGTCCGGGCACCGTGCGACGACGTCGGTGAACGTACCGCCACGGTCGACCCAGAACTGCCAGCCTGTCACGTCACTACTCCGCTTCCGCGCCGGTCACAGCGCCCGGAGGCCGTTGATCACGTCGCGCAGAATACTCTCGTCCACCAGCTCCGCCGGGGGTACCGGCCGGTTGACATGGACGAGTTCCCCGTCGACGAGGTCGCCGATGAGGACCCGCACCACTCCGACCGGGAGGTCGAGCTCCGAAGCCAGTTCGGCGACCGACTGCGGGGCGCCGCGGCAGAGCTCGACGATGTCCACGTGCTCCGGGGACAGCGTCCGGTCGTCGTCCGGGTCGTCCACGTGCGGCTCCGTGACGACCACCGCGATCAGATCGAGCCGGTGCTGGGCCGTACTGGTGGTGCGGCCCCGTGTCATGGCGTACGGACGGACGACCGGTCCGGCCTCGTCGTCGAACCAGTGACTTCTTCCCTGACCGTCTCCGCTCATGTCATCCCACTACCCGCCCGAGGACAGATCGGTGCGCGGAGCGGACCCCAGATGTACGCCGACCCTCTTGACCAGGAGCGTCATCTCGTAGGCGACCTGGCCGACGTCGGAGTCGGCGTCGGAGAGGACCGCGAGGCAGCTGCCGTCGCCGGCGGCCGTGACGAAAAGGAAGGCGTCGTCGAGCTCGACGACGGTCTGCCGGACGCTGCCCGCCTCGAAGTGCCGGCCCACGCCCTTGGCGAGGCTGTGGAAGCCGGAGGCCACGGCGGCCAGGTGCTCGCCGTCCTCTCTGGTGAGGTCCTTGGAGACGCCGGTGGGCAGGCCGTCGCCGGAGAGCACGACGGCCTTGCGGATGCTGGCGACCCGGTCCACGAGGTCGTCCAGCAGCCAGTTGAGCTCGCCCTTGTTCGTCGCCGTGTGGCCGGTCGCCTTCGGATCGGTCATCGACCGTCCCCCTTAGTCGTTCCTTGTGCTGTGCTGTTCCAGGAGCCGTCGCCCTCGGCGTTCTCGGCACGGCCGCGCTGCCAGCCGCGCTGGAGCGAGCCCATGCGGCTGCGGACCTCGTCGGCGTCGCGCTCGACGGGTTCCGGATCGCGGGCGGTGGATGATGCGGGTTCCTGTCGCAGCTGTGGGGCCAGGTTGGCCTGCCGTACCCGCCTGGGCAGCGGCCGGGTGCCGGACTCGGCCTCCGGAGGTGTGCTGCCGGTGGGCGGGACGGAGTCGTGGGTGCCGCTGCCGGCGGTCGCGGCGCGGCGGGTTCGCCGGGGCAGGGCGGGGGGCCCGGAGGGGGCGCCCGGGCCGCCGGCCTGGGGTGCCGTGCGTTCCTCGACGCGGTCGGCCGAGCCGAGGGCGCGCGGCGGGGACGGGTCGGTGCGGCGGCGGGAGGGCAGCGGGGCGAGTCCGCCGGGTTCGGGGCGGCCCTGGTCCGCCGGGGGCCGCTCGTCCTGGTCGGCGCGGCGGGAGCGCTGCTCGGTGACCGGCTTGCCGTGCGAGCTGACCAGCTTGGGCGTGCGTCGTACCGGCAGTGCCGCGGGGCCGCCGGGGTGCCCGTCGCCGAAGCGGTCGGCGGTCTCCCGGTCCGGGTGCGGGAGTTCGGTCACGGCGGGCGTGGGGTCGTCGTCGGCGGGGGCCACGGAGCGGCGTGGGCGGAACAGGCCGCCGCGCTCGCTGTCGTCGTCGCTGAGGGCGCCCGGGAAGTCGTCCAGCGCGTCCAGGTCGACGGGTGCCTCCAGCTCGACCGGGCCGTCCAGCAGGGCCGCCGGCAGTCCGGCGCGCTGTCCCGGCACCTGGGCCAGGGAGGTGGCCCGGCTCTTCTCGGGTTCTGCCTCCCCGGCCGGCCGGCTGCGGTCGAGGCGGAAGCCGACGCCGTTGGTGTCGGGGACATCGTCGGTCAGCAGTACGTCGGGGATGAAGACGACGGCGGTGGTGCCGCCGTAGGGGGACGGCTGGAGCGAGACGCGGACGTTCTGGCGCTGGGCGAGGCGACTGACCACGAACAGCCCGAGCCGGTCGGTGTCGGAGAGCTCGAACTCGGGTGTCTCGGCGAGCCGCAGGTTGGCGTCCAGGAGTGCCTCGGCCGCCATGCCGAGACCGCGGTCGTGGATCTCCAGCGTGAAGCCGTTGGCGACGCGTTCGCCGAGGACCTGCACGGCGGTGTGCGGTGGCGAGAACACCGTGGCGTTCTCCAGGAGTTCGGCCACGAGGTGGGTGAGGTCGGCGACGGCGGGGCCGGTGACGGCGACCCGGGGCAGCCGGCGGACCTCGATGCGCTCGTAGTCCTCGACCTCGGCCACGGCGGCGCGCACCACGTCCATCAGCTGGACGGGCCGGCGCCACTGCCGCGAGGGCGCGGCGCCGGAGAGGATGACCAGGCCCTCGGCGTGCCGGCGCATACGGGTGGTGAGGTGGTCGAGGCGGAAGAGGTCGGCGAGTTCGTCGGTGTCCTCGGTCCTGCGTTCCATGGTGTCGAGGAGCGTGAGCTGCTTGTGCAGCAGGACCTGGCTGCGGCGGGCGAGGTTGACGAAGACCTCGGAGACGCCGGCGCGCAGCTCGGCCTGCTTGACGGCGGCCTCCACGGCGGCGCGCTGCAGGGTGTTGAGGGCCTGGCCGACCTCGCCGATCTCGTTCCTGTCGTACTCCAGGCGCGGGACCTCGGTCTCCACGTCGACCTCTTCGCCCGCGGACAGCCGGCGCATCACGCTCGGCAGCCGGACCCCGGACGCGTCGTGCGCCTCCTGGCGCAGCAGCCGCAGGTCGCGGATGAGGCTGCGGCCGACCCGGACCGACATGACCAGCGAGAACAGCACGGCGGCCAGGCCGAGGACGCCGACGACGGCGGCCTGGACGAACTCGCTGACGGCGACGGGCCGGATGCGGTCCTCGAAGCGGTCGCCGACCTGGTCGTCGAGGGTGCGCAGTTCGTCGAGGACATTGCCCGCGGTGGTGTCCCAGCTCCTCGCGTCGACGTCGTTCGGCATGCCGGATCCGGCGGCGACGACGGACCTCTCGGCGGCCAGCAGCGGGGCGGTGGTGGCGCTCTTCCAGAAGCGGTCGAAGCGGTCGCGCTCGCCGGCCGGCACCAGCGGGAGGCTGATGTCGTAGAGGAGGGTGCGCTGAGCTATGAGGTCGGAGATCTCGCGGGTCTCCTCGCGGGAGACCTTCCCGACCACCAGAGCGGAGCCGAGCAGGGCGTCCTCGCGGGAGACGAGTTCCCGGGCGCGGGTGATGTTGACGAGGGCGCGGGCCTCCTTGTCGATCCCGACGTCGTCGGTCCCGTCGAGGGAGCCGAGCAGCGTGTAGCAGGGGTCGACGACGGCGTTGTAGAGAGCGAAGGCCTGGGCACGGTCCACCGTGCCCTGCTCGACGCTGCGGCGCAGCGGGTCGATGCCGTCGAGGCCGTCGAGTTCGGCGGTGAGGTGTTCGCTGTCGCCGGCGTCCAGGCCGTCGCGCACGTGCTGTTCCCCGGCGTTCCCGCGGAGCTTGGCCACGGTCGCGTCGGTGGCGGAGCGCGTGCGGTTCAGGGCGGTGAGCGCGTCGGACGCGCGCGGGTCGGCGAGGTAGACGAGGGTCTGCCGGCGTTCCTGCTGGAGAGCGCGGACCGCGTCCTCGGTGGGGTAGCCGATGTCCTCGACGATCGAGGACACCTGGAAGATGTGGGTGACCACGCGTCCCGTCAGCACGGCCGCGAAGCCCCATACGGCCGTCAGGGACACCAGCGGCACGAGAAGCAGCGCCACGATCTTCCGGCGGATCGACTTCCCGCGAAAGCGCATGGCCTCCCCCAGCTCGACCCCCGCAGGCCGGGGGTACACATGTGCGTCAACAAACGGCGCGAGCCTACTACCGTCACAGGGATAACTCGAAGAACTGTCCGGACGGTGAACTTCCGCCCCGATAGCCGGACATGACGGGCAGACAGGACGAGTCGTCCGGGCATTGCGGGAGATTGCCACCGCGATCGCGTCGACTTCACGCGAGTGGGGCGGGAACGGCACGAAGGATCAGTTGGCCGGAATTTTTCCCTGGTCGGGAATCATCGGGCGAGTTCGTTCGTCCTTGTAGAGGGGTGATGAGTGCGGATTCGGTCACAGGAGCCGCATCTCGGATCCGGGCGGCGTAAAACAGCGCAAGCCGGGCAGCCACTGGGGAGCCGGGGTCGTCGGACACCGGTGCGAGGGTTTGCCGGCGGTGGGGAGTGACACGTTGATGGGGACAGCTGAGCGGCGCGCTGCGCCCGAGGACGGCGCGGCGACGCACTCGACGGTGCGGCAACAGCAGGCGCAGTACCGGACGTTGTGGGTCGAGGAGCCAGCCAAGCGCTACCGGATGCCCGATCCGGTGCGGACGGCGGCGGTGCGAGCGGTGATCATCATCGCGGTCACGCTGATCCTGGCCATGGTGGCGTTCCTGTGCACGATGGCGGAGTCCTGGCTGGCGTTCCCGATGGTGATCAGCAGCGTCGCGAGCACGGTGGTGGCCACCTGGAGCGCGGTCGACGTCCTGGTGACCCGTCAGGTGTGGAACCAGCGCTACGGCGTGCTCTCGGAACCGAGCAGCACGGCCCGCACGCTCCGCCGCGAGCGGCGCGCGGCGCGGCGGCAGGAGCGGGCCGCCGAGCGCGAACAGGAGCGGATACGGCGGCGGGGCGGCCAGGCCGGGCAGCTGACGCACCCCTGACACACTCCTGAGGCCGCCGTGTCCGGTGTCCGGTGCCGTCCAGCGACCGTCCTGGACTGTCCGGGACAGTCCAGGACGGCCCGTCAGGCTGACGGCTTCTTGAACATCCGCGTGGCGGTGATCTCGCTGTGCACGGCCTCTCCCGCCTGCGGCTGCTGCGGCAGCCCGGGCCGGAGGTGCTCCTCCACGCTGATGTACTTGAGTCCGGCGCGCAGGTCCGCGTCGTTGCGCAACCGGATGACCAGCGGGAACTCGGCCAGTGCGGTCGTGTCGAACAGCCCGGTCGTGTACAGCAGTTGCACGCCCAGCGCGTCCGACACGGCCCGCTGGAGTTCCAGCAGGTAGGTCGCGTTGGCGCGCCCGATGGGGTTGTCGAGGAAGAGCGTTCCCGCGTGCCGGTGCTTGTCCCGGCCCCGGTCGTTGGACCGCAGGGCGGCCATCGTGCAGTACAGGGCGATCGCCGCGGTCAGCAGCTGCCCGCCGGAGAACACGTCCCCCATCTGCCCCACCGGCACCCGCTCGGCGCGCAGTACCGCGTCCGGCTTGAGGATCTCGACGGCGATGCCCTTCGGTTGCAGGGCGGCGGCGACTCCCCGCAGCAGCAGGGACATTCCGTCCCGCCGCAGATCGGAGTTCTTCTTCACGGCGGCCCGGGTCGCCTCGTCGACGACCTCGCCGAGCCGCTCGGTGAGCGTGGCCTGGTCGGGCTCCTCGAAGCGGATGCGGAGGAATTCCTGTCCGGACCACTCGCCGAGCCCCTCGGGCAGCCGGGAGAGCCGCTGGGCGGAGCGCAGGGTCGCCAGCGCGGACTCGACGAGCCCCCGCAGCCGGTCCACGATCGAGTCCCGGTTCCGCTCCAGCTGGGCCAGTTCGTCGGTCAGCACCCGCAGCCGCGGGGCGAAGGCGTCCGCCCACTTCTGGGCGTGCTCGGGCAGGGCCGAGGCGGGCAGTTCCCGGATCTGCTGGCGCGCGGGGGTCCGCACCGCCTCGTACCGGGTGGCGTTGGCGTGCCGTACGAGCACGTCGCTCGCCTCGCGGACGGCGGACTCGGCGGCGGACAGGTCACCCGCGCAGCCGCGCAGCGACCTGCGGGCCTCGGCGGCGGACTGCCGGGCTTCCTCCAGGCTGCCGGGGTACGGCTCGGTCTCCTCCTGCTCCTCGTCGGCGGTGTGCTCGCGCAGCAGGTCACGGAGCATGGCGGCGATCTCCTCGAAGCCGCCCGCCGCGTCCTCGGCCGCGCGGTGCGTGTCCAGCAGGACGGCGTGCGCATCGCGGGCCTGGGCCAGCGCCTCGGTGCGGGCGGCCAGTTCGGCCGTCGCCGTGCGCAGCAGTGCCTGTGCGTGCTCGGCGTCGCGCGGCTGGAGCTCCTCGGGGAGTTCGGTGTGCGCCTCGCCGTCCTCGGGGGCGTGCCGCTCGGCCTCGCCGCGGAGCCGCCCGAGCTGCTCGCTCGCGGTGGACATGCGGGTCTCCAGGAGCTGGACCAGTTCCTCCGCGCGGGCGGCGGCGGCCTGCCGGGAGGGCCCGTCGGCGCCGTCGGGCGCCTGGAGCAGCTGCTCCGCGCGGGTGCGGACCTTGTTGCTCAGCCGCTCCAGTTCCGCGAGTGCGGCGCTCTCGTCGCTCTCCGCACGGGCCTGCTCGGCGCGCAGGTCGGCGCCGACGCCGACCTTCTCGTACACCTGTGAGGCGGCCCGGTAGGCCTCGCGCAGAGCGGGCAGCGGGGACGAGGACCCGGGAGCGTCCTCATCGGTCTCGGGCATGTCGTCGGGGGCGCCGGCGATCTCGGAGCGCTCGGCGCGCAGCGCACGGGCGGTGCGACGGGCGTCGTCGGCGGCGCGCTGGGTAGCCCGCCGGTCCTCGTCTGCGACGCGGGCCCGCTCCAGGCAGGACTGCGCGCGGGCCTCCGATTCGATGGCCTCGTCGGCGAGTTCGCGGAGCCTGACCTGCCACCCGGCCCGCTCGCGCAGCCGGAACGCGAGGCCGGCGAGGGCGTCGGCCGCACGCCGGGCGCGCTGGGCGGCCTCCTGCCGTTCGTCGCGCACCTGCGCGGCCTCGGCGGCGGCCTCCTCGGCCTCCGCGCGCACGGTCCGCGCCTCGGCCAGCTCGGCCTCGGACTCCTCCGCGAACACCCGGGCGTCCCGGGCCTCCTGCGCCAGCTCCACGAGCCGCCCGGCCGGGCAGCCGGTGCGCCAGGAGGCCAGCCGTGCGGCCAGCTCGCGGTCCTTGCCGAGCCGGGCGGCGAGGGTGCGGATCTCCTCGTCCCGCTCCGTGGCCCGCGCGCGCAGCGCCTGCCGCTCCTCGTCGGCGGCGTGCTCGTCGTGCATGGCCGGGTTCGGCGGTACGAGGAACACGTCGCCCGGGGTGGCGTCGGCGGCCGGGACGGGCGCGAGCAGGGCGGCGGCAGTGCCGACGGCTACGGCGGAGCGGGGCAGCAGGGCCGCCTCGCTGAGCGCCTCGCGGGCGCGGGCGTGCGTGTCGGGGTCGGTGATGACGACGCCGTCGACGAGTTCGGGGCGGGCGGCCAGCACGCGCGCGTGGTCGGCGGGGTCGACGGCCTGGGCGAGGTAGCGCCAGCCGGGCAGGGCCGGGATGCCGTGCTCGCCGAGGAACTCGACGGTGGCCAGCACATCGGGGCCCGGCGGCAGCAGTCCGCCGTCGCCGAGCGCGCCGAGGATGCGGGAGTCGTCGGCGGCGGCGGTCCGCAGCTCGAACAGCTGCCGCTCGGCGGACCCGACGGCGTCGTCGAGGAGTTCCCGCAACTCGTCGGCGAACCGGTCGAGTTCCTCGGGCACGAGGGTCGTGAGGGCGTCGTCGCCGCCCTCGTGGCGGGGCCGCGGAATGGCGCCGCGCGAGCCGGTGAGGCCCAGCAGTTCGCCGAGCCGCTCCTCCGCCGCCAGGCTCTCGGCCAGCCGCTTCTCGGCGTCGTACGTCCGCCCGGCCGCCGTCGCCGCGTCCGCCGCACGGGCGGCGGTGAGTTCGGCGCGGGACTCGGCGGAGGCCGCCTCGCGCGCGTGCTCGCCCGCTCGGTGGGAGGCCTCGCGGGCGGTGTCCCAGGCGGCCACGGCCGTCTTCTCGGCGTCGCTCGCCGCGAGAGCGGCCCGGGCCGGGTCGGCGTCCGGGGCGCTGTCGTCGAGCCAGCCCGCGCGCACCGCCTCGGCGGTCTCCTGCTCGACCTCGCCGAGCCGCTGCCGGAGGTGCCCGGCCTCGCTGCGGGCGCGCTGTGCCTCGGTGGCGGCCGAGGTCGAGTCCCGGTAGGCGGAGTCGCTGACCTCCTGGAGTGCGGCGGACCGCTCCTCCTCCTCGTTGGCGAGGGTCTCCGCGCTCCCGGCGGCCCCGTGCAGGGCCCGGACGAGTGCGACGGCGGCCTTGGCTCGGGCGGCGAGGGCGGGCGCCGCGTCCCGCTCGGCCTCCTGGATGGCGGCGGCCACGCGCGCGACGCGGTCGGCGGCGGCACGGTGGCGCAGCACGGCCTCGGCGGCCTGCCAGGCCGAGTGCAGGGTGCGCGCGTCGGCCAGCTCGCGCTTCTGCGCGGCGGCGGACTTCTCGCCGACGGCCAGTGCCAGGGAGGCGTGCCGGTAGGCGAGTTCGGCGGCGATCAGCGCGCTGCGCTCGCGGGCGCCCTCGGAGTGCGTGACGGCGTAGGCGGCGGCCGTGACCCGCTGGGCGAGGTCGGCGGCGCGCACCCTCTCCTGCACGCCCCGCGCGGACAACCGGCGCGCCAGCGTGCGTGTGCGGCGCTCGGCGCCCGCGTGGATGTCTCGCGCGCGTGACCGTCCCTCCGCCGCCTCCACGATCCGTCCGAGCAGGTCCACCGACCCGGCGGTGAAGTCACGTTCGGCGATCAGCTCGGCACGCCGGCCCAGCTTGTTGCCGAAGCCGCCGACCAGGTCGGCGAGCCCGTCGGTGTCCCGGGTGTCGGTGACGGCCCGCAGCAGCAGGTCGGTGAAGTCGGAGTCCTTCTTGACCGCGAAGAGGCCGGCGGCCTCGCCCTCGTCGGCGTTCATCTCCCGCTGGTAGCGGAAGAGCTCCGGGTCCAGGCCGAGTTCGCCGAGGTGCTCGATCCACCGGTCGTGGATCTCCTCCCAGTGCACCTCCAGATGCGGATAGAACTTGCCCGCCTCGGTGATGGCGTCCCGGAAGCCCTTCATGGTGCGCCGCCGGCCCTGCGCGCCGGAGGCGCCCTCCACGGGCTGCCGTACGGCGGTGGACTCGGCGACCGGCAGACTGTCCAGGGAGAGCCCGGGGCCCGGCCGGAACGAGTACCAGGCCTCGGCGAACTTCCGCGGGTCGTTGGAGACCTGGCGTCCCCGCCACTCGCTCACCTTGCCGACGACCACGCACTCGCCGGTGAGCGTGTGCTGCCACTCCAGGGCGACGTGCCCGCAGTCGTCGGCGAGCAGGAACTTGCGCAGCACGCCCGAGCTCGCCCCGCCGAGGGTGTTCCGGTGCCCCGGCAGCATCACCGAGAAGATCAGCTTGAGCAGCACCGACTTGCCGCCGCCGTTCTCCAGGAAGAGCACCCCGGCGGGCGCGGGCCGGCGCGGCGGGCCGACCGGCTCCTCCTCGAAGAACTCCGCCTGGGTCGGCGCGGGGTCGGGCACGGGCTCGCCGACGCCCCGCAGGTCCAGCACGGTGTCGGCGTAGCGCGCACCGGCCGGCCCGATGGAGTAGAGGCGGACCCGGGACAGCTCGTACATGGCGGACTCTCGTAAGACGTGGGAAGAGGGTGGTGACGGCTCAGGAAGGGCTCAGGAAAGGCTCAGGAGTGGAACGGCAGTCCGGCGTCGGCGACCAGGTCCAGGTCCTCGGTGTCGTCGGCGGGCATCAGACTGGCCGTGCCGTCCGTGACCGGGACGACGCCGAGCTCCAGCAGTTCGGCCATGGCGGCGCTGCCGGCCATGTCCCGCACCTGGAGCTGGTAGCGGGCCGTCGTGCGGTAGGTGCCGCCCTGGTCGTCACCGGTGCGCTGGAGGAACCCCGAGTCGGTGAGGAAGACGACCGCCTTGCCGATGATGCCGGTGGTGGAACCGGCCAGCCGGCGGGCGTCCTTGGTGGCCCCGGTCGCGCTGCGTCTCGCCCAGATCCGCCAGGCGGCCTCCAGGCCGGGCGCGTCGGTGGCCGGGTCGGTGTTCTCCCCCGCCTCCTCGGCCCGCTCCTCCAGCCTCCGGCAGGCCTGCCGGACGAAGGCGTCGACGCCGTTGACCGTGATCCGCCCGATGTAGCCGTCGTCGGCCAGGTCCTCGGGGCGCGGGAACGCCAGCGCGGCGACGGCGAGGTGGGCGAGCCCGTGCAGGAACCGGTCGCTGCCGTCCGCGGACGTGCGACGAGCGTAGTCGCCCATGCGAACGGCGAACACCGAGTCCTCGGCCGCGGCCACCGCCATCCCCGCGCGGGGGGACACCTCAAGGACCACGAGCCCCAGCCCGGCCGCCACGGCATCGGCGAGCCGCGCGAACGGAGGGTCCTCCCGGTACCGCCGCAGCAGCTCCGTGTACTCCTGATCACGCGCGGGCTGCAACTTGGGCTGCAGCCCGAAGGCGACGAGCCGAGCCGCGTCGGCGGCGTCGGCGGGCGTGACGGCAGCGTGAGCCGTCCCGGCAGACGCCTCGGCCTCGACGTACTCGCTCACTACGACAACTCCTTGATCTTGAAAACAGGGGCGCACCGGTGCGCCCCTTCAGGCGCGCCGGGGGTACCCCCGGCCGAAGGCTGGGGGAGGAACTGCGCGACCAGCCCCAGAGACCTGCACCCGGCGTACGACATCACGCGGCCTCGGTCCGATCCGCAGCCATCCCCACCGCATCCAGCAGCGCGGTGCCCACGATCAGATCGGCACCGCCGAAACCGGGGTCGTCCAGCTGCGTACCGTCGTCCACCGCGAACAGCAGCTTCTCCTCGCCCTGCCGATAGGCCGTGCCCACGGCAGGACTGGCGGCGTGCACCGCCAGCAACGCGACGAGATACGCGAGGTCCTCGCCGCCCACCCGCCGCGCCTCCGCCAGCAGCCCCGACAGCCGGCGCGGCGCGTCGGCCGGCAGATCCAGCAACCGCATGGCGTCGGCCAGCTGCTCCTCGCTGAACCGGCTGTCGTCCGGCGTGGCGATGAGGTCCGGCTCCGGCATCTCCGCGCCCAGGTGCTCCCGCTCCACCGGTGGCGTCAGCAGTATGTCGACGAGGTCACCGACCCGTACCGACACCGGCGTCCGCAGCCCGGTCCCGCGCGCGAAGAACGCCCCCGTGACCCGGCTCGCCTGCTCCAGCGGCAACGGCAGCAGCGGCGCGAGGAGGTGCCCGTACAGGTCCGTCCCCGACGTCGTCATGGGCGTCGCGAACGCCTGCCGGTCCTGCTCCGCGCGGAACAGCGGACCCGCCTCCAGCAGTCGCGACTGCAACTGGGTGTGCCGCCGGATGCAGTCCTTGACGATGTCGACGAGTTCGGCGGCGCGCCGCTTGTTCTCGGGCTCCTCGGTCTCGTCGCGGGCCTTGCGGATGTTGGTGAGGATCGCGTTCTCGTGCCGGTACCGGTCGGCGACGTGGTCCAGGGCCTCGGCGATCATGTCGGGGACGGTGTTGAGCCAGTCCACCGCGCGGACGTTGCGCCGGGTGGCCTCCAGGGCACGGCGCAGGCTCTCCGAGTACTGGACGGTCCGGTAGCGGGCCTGCTCCGCGGCGAGCTGGGCGTCGGCGAGCCGGCCCCGGTTGATCAGCACTTCGAGCTTGACCTCGGCGGCGATCTGGGCGCTGGTGACGTCCGTGTCGAGGGCGCCGACGAGGACGTTGACCGCCTCGTCGGTGGTACGGAGGTACACCGTGCCGCCGGGGCCGGGCACCTCCTCGATGAGCTTGAAGTCGTAGTCCCGGCGCACGTACGACCCGTCCGGGGCGAAGGTGCCGTACACCGCGCGGAAGCCGCGGTCGACGCTGCCGACGTTGATCAGGTTCTCCAGGACCCAGCGGGCCACGCGTTCGTGCTCGGCGACCGGGCGGTGCGGGGTCTGCGCGGAGATGCGCGGGATCAGCCGGGCGACGATCTGCTCGTGGTCGGCGCCGGTGTCGAAGTCCATGTTCAGCGTGACCAGGTCGATGGCGGAGAGGGCCACCTCGGCCATGCCGTACACCGAGTACTCGCCGGCCAGGTTCGCCTTGCGCGCGTCGAGGTCGTGCAGCGGCGCCGTGCAGGCGAGCGCGCGCAGCCGCCGCGCCAGCCCCTCGTCGGCGGCCGGGCCCGGTGCGGGGCGCGGCCCCGCACTGAGCTGGGGCGGCACGCTGTCCGTCGATGCAGGCGAAGTCACGGTGCACAGACTAGGTCCTGGGTCTGACATCGGCCCAAACGACGCGGGTGGCTCCGCCGGTGGGGCCGGGTACTGCAGGACGGTTGTCTGGGTGCGGGCCGGTGGGGGTTGATCGCGCAGTTCCCCGCGCCCGTTACGGGGCGCTGTCCACCCGCCGGCGGTAGACCTCCACCACCCGTTCCAAGGAGTCCGTGAGGTAGGTCTCAAGCAGGCGCTCCGCTCCGCGCCGGTCACCGCCCTGGAGCGACTCCAGGATCTCGCGGTTGCGGGCCAGGTACGGCTCGTGCAGGGCGTGCGGGTCGTCGACCACGTGGAAGGCGAGGCGGAGTTCCGCGAAGACGCTGCGCATCAGTTCGTCGGTGCGCTCGCTGCCGGCCAGGGCGACGAGTTCCCGGTGGAAGTGGATATTGGCCGTACCCACTGCTTTCCAGTCATCCGCGGAGGCCGCCTGCTGCCCCTCGGCGACCGCCGCCGCCAGGCCCTCCAGGGCGTACGGGGGCTCGCCGAGGCCACGTACGACGGCGCACTCGACGAGGGCCCGGGTGCGGTAGATGTCCTCGACGTCCTCGATGGTCAGGACCCGGACGAAGACGCCCCGGTTGAGTTCGTGGACGAGCAGGCGCTCGTGGGTGAGCAGCCGGAACGCTTCGCGCAGGGTGTTGCGGGAGACACCGAGCGCGCCGCCGATGCCGTCCTCGGACAGGCGGGTGCCTGGCGGGAAGTAGCCGTCCGCGATGCGGCTCCTGAGGATGTCGGAGACCCGTTCGGCGGTGCTCGTCCGCCCGAGGAGGGCGCGGTCGTCGGCCAGTCCCGTCAGCTGCTCTGCCATGCCCGGAATTCAACCGCAGACACAGGAACGAAACAACGTGGGTATTGAAGGATCGTTGAACGATCCTCTACGGTGCTCATCACGCTCGCCTTGCACGGCCCTCGGCAAGACCCTCCGCAAGACGCTCGGCACGGCCCCGCACTGCTCAGTCCCGCACCCTCCGTCCCTCTTCTGCGAGGTGCCCATGAGCACGACTCCTCCACCGCAGGCCCTGTCCTCCGACGCGCACCCGGGCAGGGGTGAACGCACCGCCGAGGACGGCGCGTTCGGCTGGCTGCGCGCCCTGGGTCCGCGTGGCCGGCGTGCGTTCGCCGGTGCTTTCGGCGGATATGCCCTTGATTCGTACGACTACTTCACCCTGCCGCTGAGCATGGTCGCGCTCGCGGCGTACTTCGGTCTGGACAGCGGCCAGACCGGCCTGTTCACCACCGTCACCCTGGTGGTCTCCGCGGTGGGCGGCGCCGCGGCGGGCGTGTTCGCGGACCGGGTCGGCCGGGTCCGTGCGCTGATGATCACGGTGGTCACCTACGCGGTCTTCACGGTGGCCTGCGGCTTCGCCCCCAACTACGAGACGCTGCTGGTGTTCCGCGCCCTGCAGGGCCTCGGCTTCGGCGGCGAGTGGGCGGTCGGCGCGATCCTGGTCGCCGAGTACGCGAGCGCCCGGCACCGCGGCCGCACCCTGGGCGCGATCCAGAGTTCCTGGGCGGTCGGCTGGGCCCTCGCCGCGATCGTGTACACGCTGGTCTTCTCGTTCGTCGGCGACGACCTGGCCTGGCGGGTGATGTTCTGGACCGGCGCGCTGCCCGCGCTCCTGGTGGTGTGGGTGCGGCGCCGGGTGCACGACGCCCCGCAGGCGGTCGCGGTGCGCGAACAGAGCCCGCGGCGCGGCTCGTTCGCCGCGATCTTCCGGCCGGGCACGGCCGACGCGCCCGGTCTGCTGCGCACCACGGTCTTCGCGGGCCTGCTCTCCACGGGCGTCCAGGGCGGCTACTACACGCTGGCGACCTGGGTCCCGACGTACCTCAAGACCGAGCGCGGTCTGTCGGTCGTCGGCACCGGCGGCTACCTGACGTTCCTGATCTCGGGAGCCTTCCTCGGCTACCTCACCGGCGGCTACCTCACCGACCGGCTGGGCCGGCGCCGCAACATCTGGCTCTTCGCGGTGCTGTCGGCGGCCTGCGTGCTGGCGTACTCGAACATCCCGGGCGGTGCCAACACGCTGCTCCTGGTGCTCGGTTTCCCGCTCGGCTTCTGCATGTCGGCGATCTTCAGCGGCTTCGGTTCCTACCTGAGCGAGCTGTACCCGACCGCGGTGCGCGGCACCGGGCAGGGCTTCACGTACAACGCGGGCCGCGCGGTGGGCGCGGTCTTCCCGACCCTGGTGGGCTTCCTGGCCGACAGCTGGGGCGTGGGCGGCGCGCTGGTCTTCGGCGCGGCCGGTTACGCGCTCGCGGCCCTGGCCCTGTTCGGACTGCCGGAGACGCGCGGGAAGGAACTGTCGTGAACCGTGTGGAAGAGCACGTCCTCACCCTGGCCGCGGCGGACCGTCCCGTCGCCCTCGTCGACGAGCACGCGCACGCGTGGAGCCCGAGAAGCGCCCGGGCCCGTTTCCGGGACGGCCTCACGGGCCCCACGGCCGGGGTCGCGGCCGGTCACACCCAGGCCAACCTGATCTCGGTGCCCGCCGACTGGGCGTACGACATGCTGCTGTTCTGCCAGCGCAACCCGAAGCCCTGTCCGGTGCTCGACGTCACCGACGCCGGTGCGACCGGCACCGAGCTGGCGGAGGGCGCGGACCTGCGCACCGACCTGCCGCGCTACCGGGTGTGGCGGGACGGGGAGCTGGTGGACGAGCCGACGGACGTACGCGCGTACTGGCGCGACGACCTGGTGTCGTTCCTGCTCGGGTGCAGCTTCACGTTCGAGTGGGCGCTGGCCGGGGCCGGGGTGCCGATACGCCATGTCGAACAGGGCCGGAACGTGCCCATGTACGTGACCAGCCGGCCGTGCCGTCCGGCGGGACGGCTGCGCGGGCCGATGGTGGTGTCCATGCGCCCGGTGCCGCCGGAGCACCTGTCGGCCGCGATCCGGGAGAGCAGTCTGCTCCCGGCGGTGCACGGCGGCCCCGTACACTGCGGCGATCCCTCCGCACTCGGCATCGCCGATCTCGGCCGGCCCGACTTCGGCGACCCGGTGGCCGCCGAACCCGACGACATCCCGGTGTTCTGGGCGTGCGGGGTGACCCCCCAGGCGGCGGTGGTGGCCTCCCGGCCGCCGTTCGCCATCACGCACGCGCCGGGCCAGATGTTCATCAGCGACGCCCGCGACGAGCAGTACCGCGTGGCCTGACAGGAGAGACAGCGCATCCATGACCTCGATCGACCTGAACGCCGACCTCGGCGAGGGCTTCGGCCGCTGGCGGCTCACCGACGACGAGCAGCTGCTGTCCGTCGTGACCAGCGCCAATGTGGCCTGCGGCTTCCACGCGGGGGACGCGGTCACCATGCGGCGGGTGTGCGAACTGGCGGCCGGGCGCGGGGTGGCGATCGGCGCCCAGGTGTCCTACCGGGACCTGGCGGGGTTCGGGCGGCGCGCGATGGACGTGCCGCCCGCCGAACTGGCCGCCGAGGTGGCCTACCAGATCGGCGCCCTTGAGGTCTTCGCCCGTGCAGCCGGCGCGCGGGTAGCGTACGTGAAGCCGCACGGCGCGCTCTACAACCGGGTCGTACACGACGAGGAGCAGGCCGCCGCGGTGGTCGACGGCGTGCTCCTCGCTGACGCCTCGCTGCCCGTGCTGGGGCTGCCCGGCTCCCGGCTGCTCGCGCTGGCGGGGAAGGCGGGGCTGCCGACGGTCACGGAGGCGTTCGCGGACCGCGCGTACACCGACGAAGGAACGCTCGTCCCGCGCGGGCAGGAGGGTGCGGTGGTGAGCGACCCGGAGGCGGTGGTGGAGCGCTCGGTGGAACTGGCGCGCTCCGGCGCGGTCACCTCGCACTCCGGTACGCGCATCGCCGTGCGCGCCCGCTCGCTCTGCCTGCACGGCGACACCCCGGGCGCCGTGGAGCTGGCGCACAGGGTGCGTGCGCGGCTCGCGGCAGCCGGCGTGACCGTGGCGGCCTTCGCATGAGCACGAGCACAACCCCGGGCACGGGCCCAGGCCCGGGCCCGGGCACAAGTACGGGCACGGACACGGACACGGGTCTGAGCCCGCAGCCTGCCACGCCCCTGACGGTCCACCCGGTCGGCGACGACGCCCTGCTCGTCGAGGTCGGCTCCGGCGCGCAGGCCCAGGCCCTGCACGCCGAGTTGCTGCGCCGCCGCGCGGAGGGCTCGCTGACGGTCCGCGAGATCGTGCCGGCCGCCCGCACGGTCCTGCTCGACGGCCTCGACGACCCGGCCCGCCGGGCCGCCGAACTCGCCGCCGCCGTGGTCCCGCCCGCTCCCCCACGCACGCGTGCGGCGGTCGAGCTGCCCGTGCGCTACGACGGACCGGATCTCGCCGAGGTCGCCGCCCACTGGCGGGTGCCCGTGCGGGAAGTGGCCCGCATCCACGCGGAGACCGAGTTCACGGTCGCCTTCTGCGGCTTCGCGCCCGGCTTCGGCTACCTCACCGGGCTGCCGGACCGCTACGACGTACCGCGCCGGGCCACCCCGCGCACCGCAGTGCCCGCGGGCGCGGTGGCGCTGGCCGGGCCGTACACGGGCGTCTACCCGCGTTCTTCGCCGGGCGGCTGGCAGCTGATCGGGACGACGGAGGCGGTGCTGTGGGACCACACGCGCGTGCCGGCCGCACTGCTGGCGCCGGGCACGCGGGTACGGTTCGTGCCCGTGGGGGACGCATGACCGACCGCGCGCTCGTCGTCGTACGGGCCGGTGCGCTGACCACGGTGCAGGACCGGGGGCGGCCCGGGTACGCGCATCTGGGGGTGCCCCGCTCCGGGGCGCTGGACGCACCCGCCGCGGCACTCGTCAACCGGCTGGCCGGGAACGCACCGGACGCGGCCGTTCTGGAGACGACGCTCAACGGATGTGCCGTGCGGCCGCGTTCGACGGTCGTGGTGGCGGTCGGCGGCGCGCCGTGCCCCGTCACGGTGGGCGGGCGTCCGGCGGCCTGGGGCGCGCCGGTCGTGGTTCCGGCCGGGGAACTGCTGGAAGTGGGCACGGCCCGCTCCGGCGTACGGAGCTACGTGGCCGTCTCCGGTGGGATCGCCGTGGAACCGGTGCTGGGCAGCCGGGCGACGGACCTGCTCTCCGGGCTCGGTCCCGCTCCGCTGGCGGACGGCACGGTGCTGCCGCTGGGCCCGCCCCCGGGACCGCACGCGCGCGTGGACGTCGTACCGCAGCCGTCCCCGCCGGCGGAACTCGTGCTGCGGGTGACGCTCGGCCCGCGGGCCGGCTGGTTCACACCGGAGGCCGTCCGGGCGTTCACCTCGCGCGCGTACCGCGTGTCGTCGGCGAGCAACCGCATCGGGCTGCGCACGGAAGGGCCCGCCCTGGAGCGGGCCCGTACCGGTGAACTCCCCAGCGAGGGCATGGTTCTCGGCGCCGTGCAGGTGCCGCCGGACGGCCGTCCGGTGGTGTTCCTGGCCGACCATCCGACCACCGGCGGCTATCCGGTGATCGCGGTGGTCCGCGCCGCCGACCTCGCGGCGGCGGCCCAGGCGGTCCCGGGCATCCCGGTCCGCTTCACGGCCGTACGCCGCCGCTGAACCGGCGTGCACCGCCGCGCAACCGGCGTACACCGCCACCGAACCGTGGTACGCCGTCGCCGAACCGCCGTAAGACGTGGCTGGAACAGGGCAACGGCCTCGTCACGCGGCGTCCGCGGGCCGCTCCGGCGGCTGGAGGGCGGCCAGCGCGGCGGAGACCGCGGCGGACGCGCTCAGGTCCAGGCGGGCGCTGGTGCCCCTGCGGCGGTGCCGCATCTCGTCGACGGCCAGCCGGAGCAGCTGGGGCAGCAGGTCGCGGCAGCGCCTGATCACCCAGGCGGTGCCGGCCGTGGCCAGCCAGAAGAGACTCGCCTTCTTCGTCGGCGGCGGGAACTCCGGCTCGGGGGACGGCGCCGTCCCCGTCGCCATGCCCAGCGGGGCGAGCAGGGCGTGGAAGCGGACCGCGAGCTGCCGGTGCCCGCGCTCGCACGGGTGCAGCCGGTCCGCGCTCCACATGTCGCGGTCGGTGAGCCAGGCGCCCTCCGACGCGTGCAGGTGGACGGCCCCGTACCGCTCGGACAGGGCGTGCACCACCGCGTTGACCGCACGCCCCCGGCGGGCCAGCGGGCGGGCCAGGGCGCCCGGGAGTCCCCACATCGCACCGGGGTCGGGCAGGCAGGCCGTGAGCAGGGTCGCGCCCTGCGCGGTCAGGGCCGCGTAGACCTCGTCGAGCCGTTCGGCCACCGCATGGATGTCGAACGTGCAGCGCAGGGTGTCGTTGACGCCTATGACGACGGCGACGACGTCGGGACGCAGTTCCAGCGCGGCCGGGGTCTGGCGTTCCAGCACGTCCCGGGTCTGCGCCCCGCTGACCGCGAGGTTGGTGAACTCCACCTCCTTCGCGGCGAGTCCGCCGGCCAGCAGGGCGGCCCAGCCGCGCCACCCGTCGCCGGCGGGGTCGCCCACGCCCTCGGTCAGCGAGTCCCCGAGCGCCACGAAACGAACCGCTCTCATGCCACGCCCTCCGGCACGACACGACGGACCGGTGCCGTCGCTCCGCTCTCGTCACGGCCCTCGTCACGACGGCACAGCACCGGCGCGTCGTGCGCGGCGAGGAACGCCTCCACGGCCGTTCCCCAGCCGAAGCACTCCGCACGCGCGCGTGCCGTTTCCCGGCGCTCGTCGCAGGGCCGCTCCAGGAGCATCTCCACGGCGTCGGCGAACGCCTCGCCGCGGTCCGCCGCGGTGGCCCCGGCGGCTCCGATCACCTCGGGCAGCGCCGAGGAGGCGCTCGCGACCACGGGCGTCCCGCAGGCCATGGCCTCCAGGGCGGCCAGTCCGAACGTCTCCGCGGGTCCCGGCGCCAGGGCGACGTCGGCGGACGCCTGCAGCACGCCCAGGCTGTCCCGGTCGGAGACATGGCCCAGGAAGGTCACCGGCAGCCTGCGCTCCCGCACCCGCTGCTCCAGACGCTCCCGCAGCGGCCCGTCTCCGGCCACCACCAGGATCACCCGGCGGCCGCGCCGTACCAGCGCCTCCACGGCGTCGATGGCGGTGCCGGGCCGCTTCTCCACGGACAGCCGCGAGCACATGACGAGCAGTGCCTCGTCCTCGCGCGCGTACCGGGCCCGCAGGTCGAGGTCGCGCAGCGAGGGGTGGCGGCCTATCAGGTCGACGCCCAGGGGGGCGCGTACGACGTTGCGCGCGCCGATGCGGATGAACTCGCGCTCGGCGAACTCGGTGGTGCACACCACGCGCGCGTACGTGTGCGCCGTACGGATGTTGAGCGCGTCGGCGGTGCGCCGGGACATGTTCTCGGACATGCCCCAGGTGCGCAGGACACCGTCGGCGGTCTCGTGGGAGACCATCACGGCGGGGATCCGGGCGCGCCGGGCCCAGCGGCCGGTCCAGCGCAGGGTGGTGCGGTCGGAGACCTCCAGGCGGTCCGGGGCGAGGTGCTCCAGGAGGCTCTGCACCCGCTTCTTGTCGACCAGGACGCGGTAGCCGCCGGTGCCGGGCAGCAGCGGGCCGGGCAGCGTGATGACCCGGCCCTGCTCCTCGTACCGGTCCGAGTAGCGCTCACCGGGCACGATCAGGACCGATTCGTGCCCGGCCGCCACGAAGCCCTTGCCGAGCTCGCGCAGGGCGGTGCGCAGCCCGCCCGAGGCGGGGGCGACGAAGTTGGCCAGCCGGACGATGCGCAGGGGCCCCAGCGAGGTGCCGCTCATGCCGCCACCACCGGCCGGCGCGCGGCGAGCACGTCCTCGTAGTGGCCGATCAGCTGGTCGCCGACCGCGGCCCAGGTGCGGCCCTCGACCGTGGCCCGAGCGGCGTGGCCGAACGCGGCCCGCATCCCGGCGTCGGCGACGAGGGAGGCCACGGCCTCCCGTACGGCACCGGCGTCGCGCGGCGGGACCAGGAACCCGGTGCGGCCGTGGTCGACCAGGTCGATCGGGCCGCCGACGGCGGGCGCGACGACCGGGACGCCGCTGGCCATGGCCTCCTGGACGGTCTGGCAGAACGTCTCGAAGGGGCCGGTGTGCGCGAAGACGTCGAACGAGGCGAAGATCCGGGCGAGGTCGTCACCGGTGCGGCGGCCGAGGAAGACCGCGCCCGGCAGCGCTTCGGTGAGATGGGCCTGGGCGGGCCCGTCGCCCACGATCACGACCTTCACGCCCTCAAGGCCGCAGACCCCGGAGAGGAGTTCGACCTGCTTCTCGGGGGCGAGGCGGCCGACGTAGCCGACGATGACCTCGCCGTTCGGGGCGATCTCGCGGCGCAGCGCCTCGTCGCGGAACTCGGGACGGAAGCGGACGGTGTCCACGCCGCGCTGCCACAGCTGGATCCGCGGGACCCCGTGCGCCTCCAGGTCGGCGATCGAGGCGGTGGACGGGGCCAGGGTGCGGTCGGCGGCGCCGTGCACGGACCGGATCCGCCGCCAGGCGGCGGCCTCGCCGGCGCCCACGTAGGTGCGGGCGTATCCGGCCAGGTCGGTCTGGTAGACGGCGACGGCCGGGATGCCGAGCCGGGCGGCGGCGGCCATGCCGCGGACGCCGAGGATGAAGGGGCTGGCCAGGTGCACCACGTCGGGACGGTGGTCGATCAGCGCGGCGGCGAGCTTGCGGCTGGGGAGAGCCACGCGGACCTGGGGATAGCCCGGGAGCGGGAGGGAGGGGACGTGGACGACAGGGCAGGGCGCGGCGGCCGCGGCGAGCCTGTTTCCGGGGGCGGGGGCCGGTGCGACGACGAGGGGAGCGTGACCGCGATCGACGAGGTGTCGGGCGGTCTGGAGCGCGCAGTGGGCCACGCCGTTCACATCGGGGGGAAAGGATTCGGTCACGATGACGACACGCATACCGGTGTTGTCGCCGCGCCGGACGTGGCCGCGTCAAAGTGGATCTTTCCGATTGTTAAACGTCCCATGAGCGTTGGCCTGCACACCCGAGCGGGCCAGCCGACGTCCATGCCCGGCTGCCCCGGCGGTCACCGGTTGTTCACCTGACGGGCAGTCGTCCGCGTATGGAACGTGTGCGGGATCCCCCGTGGTTCCCGTGGTGTGCGTGGTGAGGCAGTTGTCCGGTGCAGTGATATGTCACATGGCAGACGTGTCCGGTCCGATACGGCTGCGTACGGCCGTCTGTACCTCCGCCTCCTCGGCGGGATCGGCGGCGAGCCGGCGGAGCTGTTCGACGACCCGGGCGTCACCGGTCTCGGCGTGCCGGGCGGCGAGTTCGCGGGTGGTCTCCTCGCAGTCCCACAGGCATTCGACGGCGAAGCCGGTGGCGAAGGAGGGATCGGTGGCGGCCAGGGCGCGGGCGGCGCGGCCGCGGAGGTGGGACGAGGCGGTCTCGCGGTAGATGTGGCGCAGGACGGGCGCGGCACAGACGATGCCGAGGCGTCCGGTGCCGTCGACCAGGGTCCACAGCGTCGGCGCGTCGGGGCCTTCGCCGCGTACGGCCTCCCGCAGCGCGGCGAGGACCAGTTCGCTGTCCTTGGTCCCGCCCCGGCAGGCCAGCATCCGGCCGGCGGCGGCGCCGAGGGCGTCGGGCCTGCGGGCCCAGCCGCGCGCACGGTCGACGGCGGCGATACTGCGCATGCGTTCGAAGGCGTCGACGGCGGCCTCCACCACGGTGGCCGTGCCGTCGACGACCGCGGCCTCGATCAGGTGGAGCGCGTCGGGGTCGTTGCTGTCGGCGAGGTAGCGCAGCGCGGTGCAGCGGGCTCCGTCGGTGCCGTCCTTGGCGGCCTGGAGGATCTCCGGCCGGTCCTCGGGTCCGGCGACGGCGACCAGGCAGCGGGCGGCCGGCACATGGAGGGCCGCGCCCCGCTCGACGCCCTGCTGGGCCCACTCGAAGACGGCACGCACGCTCCACCCCGGACGGGGCCCGGTAGGTCGCAGCTGGCGCTGCCAGCGGTCGAAGCAGCCGGTCTCCTGGGCGGCACGCACGCGCGTGGCGATCGATTCGCGAGGATCCTCGGCCCACAGCCGCCAGGGCCGTGGCTCGAACGCGTCCCGTACGGCGGCGGCCAGCTCGGCCTCGCCCTCGGCGTCCGTGGTGAAACGCGCCAGCACCGGGGCGGCGAGGGCGCGCAGGCCCGCGTCGTCGTCGCGCAGCGCCAGCTCGTCCAGGGCCCAGGCCCAGTTGGAGCCGGTCGCCGCGTACCTGCGCAGCAGTTCGAGCGCGTCCAGCCTGCCGTAGGAGGCGAGGTGCCCGAGCACGGCCAGCGCGAGGCCGGTGCGGGACTCCTCGGTGTCGAGGACGTCCTCGGGGTCGAAGAGGTGTGCCTCGATGGCGTCCAGCTCGCCGCGCAGGTCGAGGTAGAGCCGGGCGAAGTACAGGGAGCGGTTCTCCACCTGCCAGTCGTGGCGGGGGTCGTGGAGCACACAGTGGTTCAGCGCCGCGAGCGCTTCGGCGCGCGGGGCGGTGAGCGCGTGCAGCGTGCCGTCGCCACGGCCCCGCTGAAGCAGGCCGAGCAGCGTACCGCTGGGCGCTATGACCGGATCGAACATGGGAAACAGCCTCACATCAAGCGTCGACGCAACCGGAGAACACGCACTACCTGGCCGCGTGACACAACGTCGGAGCGCCCGCCGTCTCTTGCTTGCTGTAGACCATTTCTCTCTGCCTCTCGTCAGTGGCCCATGCGGGCCGCATCACGGCCCGCGCGGTGCGGCAACACCTGCCCAGCCATCGCGTCCGTGAATCACGACGTCATGATGACTCGGCACTTCGACCTGCCGCGACCGAAATTTCGGCGGCCCTGTACCGCCTCCCCCGTTTTGTGTGTTTTAGCTGGTCAGAACAGATGGGTCAGGAGGTACCGAACAGTTCCAGAACCTCCGCCTTGCCGAACATCCGTGCGGTGTCGACGGCCGACGGAGTGCCCGCCGCCGGGTCCGCGCCGGCGTCCACCAGCACCTTGACCACGTCCGTCTCGCCCTTGAAGACCGCTCCGGCGAGTGGCGTCTGACCACGGTCGTTGACCCGGTCGGCCTCGGCGCCACGGGCGAGCAGCTCACGCACCGCCGCCGCGTGGCCGTGGTAGGCGGCGAGCATCACGAGGGAGTCGCCGCGGTCGTTGGTGAGGTTGGCCGGAACTCCCGCGTCGAGGTACGCCACGAGCTCCTCGGTCCGCCCCTGCCGGGCCAGATCGAAGATCTTGGTCGCCAGCTCCACGACCTCGGGGTCGGGGGCTTCGCTCATCGGCCGGACCGCCTCTCCTGTGCGCTGCGGGGACTACCGCGGACGGGGGGAGCGTACGGCAACGGGCGGACCGCGGGGCCGTACGAGTGAATCGCCAGCGTACTGGCTCAGGGTGCACATGAGCGGATCTGCCCGAGGTAAAGATCACCGCAACCCCGCCGAACGATCACATTCCCGCACCGGAGGACGGTCAACCCGGCCAACTCGGGGCAGGAATGATCCACCGATCGGGTGAAAACAGGCGAGATTCACCCATTTACACCTTTAATCGTATGGATACCTGCTGTGATCCTGGAAGAACTCATGGTGACTGTCCCCCTTCGACACCAGGAGATCTCAAATGATCCTCTCCATCTCAGGCGTCATCGTGCTCGGCATCGTCGTCTTCCTCTTCTTCCGCAAGGACGGACTGAAGCCGTCGCACGCCACGGTCTCGGCACTCTTCGGCTTCTATCTCGCCAGCACGGCCATCGCGCCGAGCATCAAGGCCGGCGGCGAGAGCCTGGCGAGCCTGCTCGGCGGCATCAAGTTCTGATGCCCCACCCGTCCGTACGCACCGTGAGGAGACAGCAGTGGCCCGGCGCCCTCTCCCCCGCATTCTGAGCAACGGCGGCGCGCAGCTCGCCCGGAGCCGGGAGCTGGCCCGGACGGCCGCCGACAACGCCACCGACGTCCTCCACCCGCTCATCACCGTGACCCGCGGGCTGAGCCGGCTGGCCTCGGCCGGGCGGCACAGATGGACGGAGACGCCCAAGGACAAGCGAGGGCCGCTGCTGTTCCTGGTGGCCTCGGTCGTCCTGGTCGTGGCGCTGGTGCCGTACGGGCCGCTGCTCGCCGTCATCACCCTGATGGCGGCGAGCGCCTGGCAGGGCCGCGACCGCGCCCCGTCCCCGCCGGAGGGCCCCGACGAGTCGCAGACCCAGCGGCTCCAGTCCCTGTACGAGGCCCTGGTGCCGTACTTCTCGGCCGCCGAGGACCCGGCGCCGCTGTACGCACACGGCGGGGAGTGGGAGAAGGCCTTCCTCGCCCACGAGTTCGACGACGCGGGCCGCCTCGGCCAGCTCCTGCTGCGCTACCCCGCGTACTTCCCGGACGGCGAGCCGGGGGCCCGCGCACGGATCGAGAACCTGCTCACCGCGAAGTCCGGACGGGGCCGCGAGTACCACTTCGCGTGGGACGAGGAGGGCAACCGGCTCACGGTGACCGTCCTCGCCCCGCTGCCCACCGACATCTCCGCCCAGCGCTTCGTCACCGCGCCGGGCGAGACGGTCCTCGGGTTCACCGACCCCAGCGAGGTCCAGCGCACGCTCCCGCTCGCGTACGGCGAGGAGCAGCGTGACGTGCCGCCGGTCGTCTGGCGCACCGGCGCCCGCTCCACCGAGCCGCACCTGCTGGTCATGGGCCGCCCCGGCAGCGGCACCTCGACCCTGCTGCGCTCCATCGCGCTGCAGGCCCTCCAGTACGGCGACGTCCTCGTCGTCGAGGGCGGCGGCACCGGCGAGTACATGTGCCTGGCCGGCCGGGACGGGGTCCTCGCCGTCGAGTGCGGGCTCGCCGGGGCACTGGCCAGCCTGGAGTGGGCCGCGAACGAGACGGAGCGGCGGCTCATCGCCCTCAGCCGCGCGCGCCAGGCGGGCCACCCGCCGCCGGACGACTGCCGGCGGCCCCTGTGGATCCTCCTCGACCGCCCGAGCGCCTTCGTCCACCTGGCCTCGGCGGACGGCCACAAGGACCCGCAGGCCCTCCTCCAGACCCCCCTCCGGCACGGCCGCGCGGCCAACGTCACCGTGGTGGTCGCCGAACAGCTCGACAGCGCGGACGCGCTGAGCGAGGCGGTACGGCAGCACGCACGCGCGCGTGTCGTGCTGGGACCGGCGCTGCCGGACGAGCTGGCGGCGGCGCTGGGTGCCCCGCCGCACACGACGCCGTTGGCCCAGGTGCCGCCCGGGCGGGGGTATGCGCGGCTGGGGCACGGGCCGGTGCTGCGGCTCCAGGTGCCGGCGACTCCGGATCCGTACGACGACGCGACGAGCGAGGTGGACCGGGAGGCGGTGCTGGCCTTGTTGCCGCCGAGGAGCGAGGGGGTGGAGCAGGCGGTGCCTTTGGAGGCTGCGGTCGCCGAGGGCTGAGACGGGGGTGGGTGTCGCTCGCCCGCGCTTGCGGGGTGAGTAGCTGCGAAGCGCCCCGTAAGGGGCGCGGGGAACTGCGCGGCCGGCCCCCACCGGCCCGCAGCCGAAGCACCGCCCCGCCGCTACGCCACTACGCCGCTACGCCACAAACGACCGCGGCGCCTCCGTGCCGCCCCCGCTCACCCCGGCCTCCACCAACCGCGCCGCCGCAGCCAGCCGCGTCGCCGCCTCGTCCGCCACCGCGCCCCCCACGGTGAACGGAAGGCGTACATAGCCCTCGAAGGCCCCGTCGACCCCGAACCGCGGACCGGACGGGACGCGTACCCCCACCCGCTCCCCCGCCTCCGCGAGCCGGGAGCCGGACAGACCCCCCGCCCGGACCCAGAGCGTCAGACCGCCCTTCGGCACCTCGAACTCCCAGGTCGGCAGCTCCCGCCGTACCGCCGTCACCAGCGCCTCCCGGTTCTCCCGGGCCTGGGCCCGGCGCAGGTCGACGGCCTGGGCCCAGCCCCCCGTGCTGAACAACCAGTTCACCGCGAGCTGCTCCAGCACCGGCGTGCCCAGGTCCGCGTAGGCCCGCGCGGCGACCAGGCTGCGGATCACGTCGGGAGCCGCCCGGACCCAGCCGATGCGCATGCCCGCCCAGAACGCCTTGCTGGCGGAGCCGACCGTGACGACGGTGGAGCCCGCCGGGTCGAAGCCGCACACCGGGCGGGGCATCTCCACGTCGTCGTCCAGCCACAGCTCGCTCATCGTCTCGTCGGCGACCAGCACCGTGCCCGCCGAGCGGGCCGCGTCCACGAGGCGGCGCCGCTGGTCGTCGTCGGCGAGCGCCCCGGTGGGGTTGTGGAAGTCGGCGACCACATACGCGATCCGGGGCGCCGCCTCCCGCAGGACCTGGCGCCAGCGGTCCAGGTCCCAGCCGCCCAGCCCCTCGGCCATCGCCACCGGCACCAGCCGGGCGCCCGCCTCCCGCATCAGCTGGAGGATGTTGGCGTACGACGGCGACTCGACGGCGATGCGCTCGCCGCGGCCGCCGAAGAGATGGCAGATCGCGTCGATCGCGCCCATCGCGCCGGTGGTGACCATGATCTGCTCGGGCATGGTGGGGATCCCGCGCGCCGTGTAGCGCTCGGCGATCATCGAGCGGAGGACGGGCAGGCCCGCCGGATAGTCGCCGTGGGTGTGGGCGTACGGCGGGAGTTCCTCCAGGGCGCCCTGGACCGCGCGGGTCAGCCACGGCTCGGGGGCCGGCAGCGCGGCGCAGCCCAGGTCGATCACCGAGCCGAGCGCCTCGGGGGGCAGGGGTTCCAGGCCGCGGGCCGGGAGCGGGTTGCCCGCCGGGACCGCCGTCCAGCTGCCCGCGCCCCGGCGGGACTCCAGGAAGCCCTCCGCGCGCAGCGCCTCGTACGCCGCCGCCACCGTCGTACGGCTGACGGACAGGGCGAGGGCCAGTTCGCGTTCGGCGGGCAGCCGGGCGGCGACCGGGACCCGGCCCTCCAGGACCAGCAGCCGGATGCCGTCGGCGAGCGCGCGGTAGGCCGGCGGACGCCGGGTGCCCGGGCCCGCCGGGCGGTCCTGCTGCGAGTTGAGCAGCCGGGCGAGCTGTGCGGGCCCTACCGCCGAGGTCCACTGCGCCATGCGAATCAGTCCACCTTCCCCGAATTGGCCATGGATGGCTTTCCTTTCCAAGCCACAGAGTGACATGAGCCAGTCCACCATGACCACCAGGGGGGTATCCCTTGTCCACGCAAGGCCGTCTCGGGCGACGGTTGGTCCAGCTCTACGCGGGCCTCACGCTGTACGGCGTGAGCTCCGCGCTCCTTGTCGAGGCGGGCCTCGGCCTCGAACCCTGGGGCGTGCTGCACCAGGGGCTCGCCGGGCACACCGGGCTGAGCATCGGCACGGTGTCGATCGTCGTGGGAGCGGCCGTGCTGCTCCTGTGGATCCCGCTGCGCCAGCGCCCGGGCCTCGGCACGGTCTCCAACGTCTTCGTCATCGGCCTCGCCATGAACGCCGCGCTCGCCGTCCTCCCCGACGTGCACGCGTTCGCCGTGCGGATCCCGCTGATGGCGGCGGGCATCGTGCTCAACGGAGCGGCGACCGGCCTGTACATCGCGGCGAGCTTCGGGGCCGGCCCCCGGGACGGTCTGATGACGGGGCTGCACCGGCGTACCGGCCGTTCGATCCGGCTCATCCGTACGGCGATCGAGGTCGCGGTGGTCGTCACCGGGTTCGCGCTCGGCGGGACGGTCGGCGCGGGCACCCTGCTCTACGCCGTGTCCATCGGTCCGCTCGCACAGCTGTTCCTGAAGGTGTTCGCCGTCCCGGCGGCATCCGGGCGCAGCACGGTCGTTGCCACGGGGTCACCCGAGCGCGCCATACTGCGTCCGTGAGCACGCTGACACGCCACCCGTACCTGGACCACCCCGGCCCCATCGCCTTCGCCCATCGGGGCGGGGCCGCGGACGGCCTGGAGAACACCGTGGCGCAGTTCCGGCGCGCGGTCGAACTCGGCTACCGGTACATCGAGACCGATGTGCACGCCACGGCGGACGGCAGGCTCGTCGCCTTCCACGACGACACCCTGGACCGGGTCACCGACGGGGCCGGCCGGATCGCCGACCTGCCGTGGGAGGACGTACGGCACGCACGCGTGGCGGGCCGCGAGCCGCTCCCCCTCTTCGAGGAGCTGCTCGAAGAATTCCCGGACGTCCGCTGGAACGTGGACGCCAAGGCGGAGCCGGCCCTGCGGCCGCTCCTCGACCTGATCGAGAAGACGGACGCCTACGACCGGGTCTGCGTGGGGTCGTTCTCGGAGGCACGGGTGCTGCGGGCGCAGCGGCTGGCCGGGCCGCGCCTCGCCACCTCGTTCGGCACCCGTGGCGTGGTCGGGCTGCGGCTGCGCTCCTGGGGTCTGCCCGCCTCGGTGCGCCGGTCGGCGGTGGCCGCCCAGGTGCCCGAGTCCCAGTCGGGGGTCCCGGTGGTCGACCGGCGCTTCGTGCGCGCCGCCCACGCGCGCGGGCTGCACGTCCACGTGTGGACCATCAACGAGGCCGAGCGGATGCACCGGCTCCTGGACCTGGGAGTCGATGGCATCATGACCGATCACATCGACACGTTGCGTGAGGTCATGCAGAAGCGCGGCGTCTGGTTCTGAGGCGCGCGGGCGGTACTGCTGCGGGAGAGGCAAGGGCGCGGGTGGGCACCGAAACCGTGCGGACGGGGGTCTTCGACGAGACCGCCGAGCTACGGCGCGAACAGCGCGGCTGGTATTTCTACGACTGGGCGTGCTCGGTCTACTCGACGAGCGTCCTCACCGTGTTCCTCGGGCCGTACCTCACGTCGGTCGCCGACCACGCGGCGGACGCCGGCGGCTATGTGCACCCGCTCGGCATCCCGGTCCGGGCGGGCTCCTTCTTCGCCTATTCGGTCTCCCTGTCGGTGATCCTCGCCGTCGTGCTGATGCCCCTGGTGGGCAGCGCGGCCGACCGTACCGGCCGCAAGAAGCAGCTGCTCGGCGCGGCCGCGTACACCGGGGCCGCGGCGACGACGGGCATGTTCTTCCTGGACGGCGACCGCTATCTGCTCGGCGGGCTGCTGCTGATCGTCGCGAACGCCGCCCAGTCGGTCGCCCTGATGCTCTACAACTCCTACCTCCCCCAGATCGCCCCTCCCGAGGAACGCGACACCATCTCCTCCCGGGGCTGGGCCTTCGGCTACGCCTCCGGCTCGCTGGTGCTGGTCGTCAACCTGGTCCTCTACTCGGCGCACGGCTCCTTCGGCCTCTCCGAGACGGAGGCGGTCCGCATCTGCCTGGCCGGGGCGGGCCTGTGGTGGGGCGCGTTCACCCTCGTACCGCTGCGGCGGCTGCGCGACCGGGGCGGCCGGGCGGCCGAGGCGACGGCGCCGGGGCTGCGTCAACTCGTGGCGACCGCCCGTGACATGCGCCGGCATCCGCTGACACTCTCCTTCCTGCTGGCCTACCTCATCTACAACGACGGCATCCAGACCGTGATCTCCCAGGCGTCCGTCTACGGCTCCGAGGAGCTCGGCCTCGGCCAGTCGACGCTCATCGGCGCCGTCCTGATGGTGCAGGTGCTGGCCGTGGCGGGCGCGCTGACGATGGGGCGGCTGGCCAGGACGTACGGGGCGAAACGCACGATCCTGGGGTCGCTGGTGGCGTGGACGGTGACGCTGGCGGCCGGGTACTTCCTGCCGGCCGGGGCACCCGTGTGGTTCTTCGCCCTGGCGGCCGGTATCGGTCTCGTCCTCGGCGGCAGCCAGGCCCTGTCCCGCTCCCTGTTCTCCCATCTGGTGCCGCCCGGAAAAGAAGCCGAGTACTTCGCGGCGTACGAGATGAGCGATCGGGGGATGAGCTGGCTGGGACCGCTGTTGTTCGGGATCACCTACCAGCTGACCGGGAGCTACCGGTCGGCGATCATCTCGCTGGTGGCCTTCTTCGTCATCGGGTTCGCGCTGCTCGCGCGGGTGCCGGTGCGACAGGCGATCAGGGAGGCCGGCAACCCGGTTCCACAGAAGATTTAGCGTTCAACGCGGAAGGGCGGTAGTGTACGCGTTTGGCCTGCCAGGCGTACCGTTACTGCGCGTCAAAGATGCCGAAACGGTGGGTGACATCTGCTAGCAGATGTGACAAACCGGGCGCCGGTGGGTACAACAAGGGGCGGCTACGACGGCGACGCATGACCCGGAACGGGAATCTTTACCGCCGACCGGACGTTGACCGGATGACGACGACAGCGACACCTGTCCTGTGGGCGACAAGCCCGGGAGGCACGATTCATGAGTGAGCGAGCTCTTCGCGGTACGCGCCTCGTGGTGACCAGCTACGAGACGGACCGCGGTATCGACCTGGCCCCGCGCCAGGCCGTGGAGTACGCATGCGAGAAGGGGCACCGCTTCGAGATGCCCTTCTCGGTCGAGGCGGAGATCCCGCCGGAGTGGGAGTGCAAGGTCTGCGGGGCCCAGGCACTCCTCGTGGACGGCGACGGCCCTGAAGAGAAGAAGGCCAAGCCCGCGCGTACCCACTGGGACATGCTGATGGAGCGGCGTACCCGCGAGGAACTCGAAGAGGTCCTCGAGGAGCGTCTGGCGGTTCTGCGGTCCGGGGCGATGAACATCGCGATTCATCCCAGGGACAGCCGCAAGTCCGCATAGTCCCGTGTAGTTCCGTCTGACGGAAACCGACACAACAACCGAGGGCGCCGTACGTTCTGTGAACGTACGGCGCCCTCGGTTGTCGTGGGTGCGGCTGCGCCGGGGCGACCGGCGCAGGCACTCATCGGGTCAGCGGCGGCCGCTCCCCCGTCGGCTCGTCACCCGGACGGGGGCCGTCGTCCCGGATCACCTCGCCCTGGACGACCTTTCCGTCCGGGCGGTGCATGCGGGCCTGCTGGAAGGCGTTGCCCAGGGTGCCGGGGGCGGCGGCGCGGAGCTTGCGGTCGAGGGTGCGCTCGGCGATGCGCGAGACCGCCTTCTGGACCGGGGGCAGCAGAAGCAGCAGGCCGAGGGCATCGGAGACCAGGCCCGGGATGATGAGGAGCAGGCCGCCCAGCATCATCAGGCCGTTGCCACCGCCGCGCTCCGGGGAGCCGCCGCGCTGGATCGCCTCGTTCAGGCTCCGGAAGGCGCGCCGGCCGGCGCGCTTGATGACCACGGAGCCGGCCACGAAACCCGCCACCAGGAGCAGGAACACCGTCAACCCGCCCGCCGCGCCCGCGACCACCGTCAGCAGCCAGATCTCCAGCACCAGCCACACCGCGAGACCCAGCGGCAGGTATCTGCCGAGCCGGGAGCGCCGGGGCCGGGTGGTGTACGGAGGGGTCTGCGCGCCAGTCGTCATGCTCCCAGTGTGCCTGGGCCCGGCTCAGTGCGGCATAAGGGGATGATCAACCGGAACTGTGAGGTTCCCGGGCGTTCGCTAGGACCGCTTGCCCTTGCCGGTGATCCTGCCGACGCGGTCGGTGACGCCCCACGAGGTGACCCGCCACAGCGCCTCGACCAGGATGTCGCGGCTCATCTTGGAGTCGCCGAACTCCCGCTCGACGAAGGTGATGGGCACCTCGACGACCTGGTAGCCGGCCTTGATCGCCCGGCGGGCCAGGTCGACCTGGAAGCAGTAGCCCTGCGAGGCGACCTCGTCGAGGCCCAGGCCCTCCAGGGTCTCGCGGCGGAAGGCGCGGTACCCGCCGGTGATGTCCCGCAGGGGCAGGTCGAGGGCGAGCCGGGAGTACAGGGATCCGCCCCGGGAGATGAACTCACGGGACTTCGGCCAGTTGACCACCCGGCCGCCGGGCACCCACCGGGAGCCGAGCACCAGGTCGGCACCCTTCAGCGCGGTCAGCAGCCGGGGCAGCTCCTCCGGCTGGTGGGAGCCGTCCGCGTCCATCTCGACGAGCACGCCGTAGCCGTTGTCCATGCCCCAGTGGAAGCCCGCGAGGTAGGCGGCGCCGAGGCCTTCCTTGCCCTTGCGGTGCAGCACCTGGACGTGGTCGTCCTCGGCGGCCAGTTCGTCGGCGAGCTTGCCCGTGCCGTCGGGGCTGTTGTCGTCCGCCACCAGCACGTGCGCCTCGGGGACGGCCTGACGCACCCGGCCGACGATGGACTTGATGTTCTCCGCCTCGTTGTACGTGGGAATGATCACCAAGGCCGTGCCGAGCGGGCCGAACCGCCGCCCCTGGGCCTTGGCCGCGAGGGTCCCGTCGCCGTCGTTCACTGCTGCCCCTTCATGTCGTACGCAGGGGACCACCATAGTGGCCGCAGCCTGCACTGACGTGACAGCTCATTCGTATGGTGGTGTCGATTCCGCAAGAACGGGGTAAGGATGCCCGTTTCGGGTGGCGGTCATACGCGTTTTCGCCACTCTGTTCCCCTACGGATGGGGGCCCGGCGCCCTTCGGGCCGACCTGGGACCCGCTGGCTGCGGGTCGACCGAAAGCCGTTGTCTACTGAGCGTCCGGGCCCCACCCGGGTCACACCTCCCGACCGGCCGGAACGTTCCCTCGTCGGCGCGGGCGCTGAGCCTGGCTCCCAGTGGCGGTGCCCCGGTGCGGCACACCGTCCCTGACCCAGCGGCGCTGCGACGAGTGCGCGAACTGCTCCATGGTCGGGCGTCCGGTGGTGGACTCCGCCGAACCTACCGGCCCGCTGCCGTTGGCTGTCAACAGCCGTTTGACCTGCGGAAACGCAGTCAAACCCCTGGTCAGCGCAGAGGATGCGCAGGTCGCGCGACGGGACGGCGGCCGTCGATCACGACCGCGCCACCCCGGGAGATCACTCGCCCGGCCGTACGAATGCGGGGGGTCACTCGCCCGGTCGTACGAACACGGTCCGGCCGCCCACCACGGTGCGCAGACAGACCGGCAGCTCGCGGCCGGGGGTGAGGTCGGGCAGGCCGGGGGTGCCGGAGCGCGGGTCGGTCGACCAGCGGGCGACCCGGTCGTCCGGCGCCTGCACCACCAGTTCGTCGGTGCGCCAGACCGCGTAGTCGGCGGGCGCCCCCGGCACCAGGACGCCCGCGTCGTCCCGGCCGATCGCGCGCCAGCCGCCGCGGGTGTGCGCGGTGAACGCGGCGCGCACGGAGACCCGGTGCCCGGGCGTGTGGTGGAAGGCGGCGGCCCGGACGGTCCCCCAGGGGTCGAGCGGGGTGACCGGACTGTCGGAGCCGAAGGCGAGCGGGACCCCGGCCTTCAGGAGGGCGGCGAACGGGTTCAGGGTGCGGGCCCGCTCGGCGCCGAGCCGCTGGGCGTACATGCCGTCCGCGCCGCCCCACAGCGCGTCGAAGGCGGGCTGCACAGAGGCGATCAGACCGAGTTCGGCGAAGCCGGCGATGTGCTCGGGCGTGAGCATCTCGGCGTGCTCGACGCGGTGCCGGGCGGCCCGGACCCGGTCCAGGCCGACCTTCCCCGCGGCGGCGCGCACGCCCGCCACGACGGCGGTCACGGCGGCGTCGCCGATGGCGTGGAAGCCGGCCTGCAGACCGGCCTCGGTGCAGGCGACGACATGGGCGGCGACGGCTTCCGCGTCCAGGTAGGCGGCGCCGGTGTGGCCCGCGTCGGCGTACGGCTCGTGCAGGCAGGCGGTGTGGGAGCCGAGGGCGCCGTCGACGAACAGGTCGCCGGCGGCACCGAGCGCGCCCAGCCGGCGGGCCTTCGCCACGTCCTCCTCGGCCCAGTAGCCGACGACGCGCGGTCCGGGCAGTTCGGCGGCGAGCCGCAGCAGCCCGGTGAAGTCGTCCTCGGAGGAGATCTTCGGCCCGCCGCACTCGTGCACGGTGCCGATGCCGAGGGAGGCCGCATGGGCGAGGGCGGTGCGCTGGGCCTCGGCACGCTGTGCGGGCGTCACGGCCGCGAACGCGGCGGCGCGGACGGCGTGGTGCGCGTCACCGGTGAGCGGCGCGTCCTGACGCGGGGCCGCGCCCGGGACCAGGTCCAGCAGGGCCGTGGTGACGACCGCCGAGTGGACGTCGATGCGGGAGAGATAGAGCGGGCGGCCGCCGGTGGCCGCGTCCAGTTCGGCGCGGGTCGGCGGGCGGCCGCCGGCCCAGCGGGAGGCGTCCCAGCCGTGCCCGAGCAGGACCCGGTCGTCCGGGCGGGCGGCGGCGAACTCCTGCACCAGCGCCAGGGCCGCGGCCACCGAGGGCGCCCCGGACAGGTCGAGGCCGGTCAGGGCGAGGCCCGTGGAGGTGGTGTGGACGTGGGCGTCCGTGAAGGCGGGCGTGACCAGGGCCCCGTCGAGGTCGACCACCTCGTCGACCCCGTCCGCGAAGGCGTCGGCGGCCCCCTCGGAACCGACCCAGGCGACCTGCCCGCGCTCCACGACCATCGCGGTCGCGAACGGATCGGCGGGGCTGTGTACCTCTCCACGACGGAGAAGAACGGTCTGGGGCTCGGGGCTGCGCTCACTCATGGGGAACAGTTTCGCCCCTGCCACCGGCGCCTCCGGACAGGGGTCCCGGAAACGCGCCCCCGCGCGACCAGCCGCGACACGCAGTCGCACTCGGACCACGTTCCAAGGCACCCGGAACGGTCGGCCGTGCCCACCCGTTCCGCCCTGCGGAACGCCTGCCCACGGCGGTCGTGGCGGGGCGGCGGGAGCGGGAGCGACGGCAGGGGCCGGCGGCGCGGGCTCGGCCCGCTCAGATCTTCGGTGGCCGGGCCTCGTACGGTGTCGACAGCACCACCGTCGTCCGGGTCGACACCCCCGCCAGGCTGCGCAGCCTGGCCAGCAGCTCCTCCAGTTCGTGCGGGGTCGCCACCCGCACCTTGAGGATGTAGTTCTCGTCGCCCGCCACGCTGTGGCACGCCTCGATCTCGGGGACGCCGGCCAGGCGGTCCGCGATGTCGTCGGGGGCGCTGGGGTCGAACGGTTTCACCGAGATGAACGCCGTCATGGGCAGCCCGACGGCCTCCGGGTCGACGACCGCGGCGTAGCCGCGGATGACGCCGCGCTGTTCCAGCCGGCGCACCCGCTGGTGCACGGCCGACGTGGACAGACCCGTGGCCTTGCCCAGGTCCGTGTAGCTCATCCGCCCGTCCTTGACGAGCAGCTGCACGATTTGACGGTCCAGCTCCTCCATGGCGGAAAAACTACAGTGCACCTGATCTCCACGGATAGCTCAGCGGTCCAGGTCATGGCCGGTTCGTGATGTCACGGAACACTGATGGCGGGCCGTCCGGCGGACAAATCCACCGCAGCGGGCACCTGCGTGCGGCATGTGACGAACGCCACAGCCCTCGAACGGGCTCCGTGATGCTCTCGTGATTACCGCCGAGACCGGACGGGAAGTGCTTGCTGTGGTCGAGGCCGCAGCGCCGTAACGGCCCAGCCCGAGGGGGAGTTACCCATGCAGAGTCTTAAGCGCCCTGGTCGTTCCGTGTCCAAGCGCCCGCAGTTGGTGGTCGAGCCCGAGCCGGAGGGCGTCGAACCCGACCTCTACGAGGCCGAGGAGCTGGACGCCTACGACACCTTCGAGATGTTCCGGGTGATCTGCCCGGACTGCGCGCAGTCGATCGCGCTGCTGGCGGACGAGGAGTTCCTGCCGGAGCACGCGCTGTGCGCCTCGCCGTGGAACCCGTTCGGCCTCACCGTCTGTGCCGGCACGGGCCGCGCGGCGGACGACGCCCCGTCCGCGGACGAGTCGGCCGAGCCGCAGGAGCAGGACACCGCCCTCCTGCTCACCCTCCCGCAGGGTCTGAACTGGCGGACGCAGCCCTTCTCGCACGTCGGCGGCCCGGGCTCGCGCCCGATGCAGGTAGCGGCACTGCGCCCCGGCGGCTACGCCGTCGACCGTCAGGCTGCCTGAGTCACCGCACCGCGTCCCAGTAGCTGCCCTGCACCATGGCGCGCAGACTGCCGTGGTGCAGGATCAGTGTGTCCGGATCCGCGGGGACGGCGGCCTCGCCGAAATACACCTGCCGGTAGGCGATGCGCAGCATGACGATGGCGTGCCGCAGGGCCGCGTACAGGGTGTAGAAGTCCATGTCCCGCGGCGTGTGGCCGGTCAGCCGGGCGTAGCGGGCCTCGACGCGGTCGCGGCGCAGGAACGCGGGCAGGCCGCGCTGTCCGGAGGCGGCCGTGAGGTCCTGGAAGAAGCGGTGCAGGTAGACGGTCCAGCCGAGGTCCACCTCGCGCGGGGCCGGTGCCGCCATCTCCCAGTCCAGGACGGCGACGGGGTCGAACCCGTCGTAGACGACGTTCCCGATGCGGGCGTCCCCCCAGTTGAGCACCGGCGTGCCCGGCTCGTGCGGCCACAGGTCCGCGAGCCGGTCGAAGGCGGCCTCGATCAGGGGTGAGCGGGCGAGTCCGGCCACCACCCAGTCGTAGTAGCGCCGTTGGGACTCGACATGCCGGTGCAGGGCGTCGCCGTCCCCGGGCAGGGCGAGGAACTCCAGTGCTGCCGAGGGGACTTGGTCGTGCAGCCGGGCCAACAGGGCGACGGAGGCGGCTTCCAGGTGCGCGCGTTCGGCGTCGCTCGCCGCGTGCAGCCAGTTCCCCTCGTACGTGTAGGGCATGACGTCGGGCGGGACGCGCCCCTCGACGCACTCCATCACGAAGAAGGGCGCGCCGAGCGGTCCGGGATCCTCCTCCAGCCACAGGACGCGGGGCACGGGCAGGTCCGTGCGCTCGGCGACCAGTCGCATGGTGCGGTACTGGCGGGTGAGGTCGTACGACGGGAAGACCGTGTACGCCGACGGATCCGCCGCGAGCCGCAACGCGCAGGCCCGCAAGGGGGGTTCGGGGTGCTCGATCTCGAAGAGCAGGGTCTCGCTGGACATGCCGTTGGAGGCGGGGACCGTGACGCCGACGGCCTTGGCGCCGGGGAGCCGGGCGTCCAGCCAGGCGGTCAGCCGGCGGGCGAGGTCCTCCGGGTCGCGGGTGGTGGTGCGCGGGCGCGGTTTCGTCGTCATCCCGGCCTCCTCCTTCAGGGCGCCACCGAGTCGAAGCCGGTGAAGCCGCTCGGATCGTGTCTGCCGAACGAGCCGTGCTCGAAGATGCCGTGGCCGGTCCGCCCGTCCAGGCGGAAGCGGGCGGAGTGGTCGGTGACGCCGTAGGCCGCGCGGGGGTGCGGCGCGGTCAGGTCGTAGGTGCGGCGGTCCACCCAGCCCCGGCCCTGCCAGGTGCCGTGCTGCCAGTCGTCCGCGGGCGGGTAGCCGGCGCCGACCGCGAGCGGCGAGGAGGTGAGGATCTCCACCTCCAGTTCCCGGGGTTTGCGGGGGTCGCCGAGGTGGACGACGGCACGCTCGGGGTGGCGGGTGCCGGAGCGGTAGGCGATCTCGGTGTGCGGCCAGCCGAGTTGGCGGTCGCGCTCGCCGGGGCGGACCAGGGTGGCCTCGTTCAGGGTGCGGTGGCCGTCGGCGTCCTCCTGGGTGATGACCATCAGGAAGCGGTCCTCGAAGCGGACCGGGCACCAGATCCAGTGGAAGCCCTCGGTCGGGTTCTCCTCGGCGAGCCGCCCTGCCTCCTCCCCCGGGATCGGGCGGACGCCCCAGCTGCGGTCCCGGGTGCCGGTCCAGCCTGCCGGGTCGACGCGGAACTCCTCGCCGGCGGCCCGTATCACCCCGGACACTCCCCCGGCCTGCACGAACCTGCGGCCCTCCAGCGTCAGCCGGTCGCCCCGGCGTTGCAGGTGGTGCGGCTCCCACAGGGCCGGGAAGCCGGCGGTCCAGGTGAGGTCGTAGGAGAGGGAGCCGCCGTCGACCGAGTCGTCGCAGGTCAGCCGGAAGCGCCGGAGCGGCTCCTCGACCTCGATGCGCAGCGGGCCGACCGCGAGCCGTGTCCGGTCGTCGCCGAGGGCGTCCGAGGCGCGGACCGCGTGCAGGGTGTCCCCGGTGCGCAGGGTGGCGTAGGCGTCGATCACCCCGACGTTCGGGTAGACGCCGAGGCCGAGGATGAGCAGGGCGCGGCCGTCGTGGTCGAGGACGTGGAAGATGCAGCGGTCGTAGGCGTTCCGGTCCCCGGTGGCGACGTGCTTCATGGAGAGCGGGACCTGGTGCACGGGGTACTCGTCGAGCGGTACGGGACGGTCGTCGGCCATGGCAGGCCTCCCCGGAGGCTGGAGACGGTCCGGCTGACGGTACGTCAGAAAATGGACGGAGACCAGATCCGGGAGGGGACGTCCACGAACTCACGCACGATTCGGGGGATCGGTGACCAGGGCGGCCGCCCCCGCGTTGGCCGGGCATGACGACCACCTACACCGCTCTCGGCCGTCAGCGCCGGATCTTCGTGCCCCCGCCCGCGGCATCGCTGCCACCGCCCGCACCGCAGGATCCGCCCATCTACCGCGATCTGATGCGGACCTGGGCCGACCGGGGCCGCGCCCTGCCGGGCCGCCACGACCCGGAGTGGGCCAGGCTGGCGGCGCCGACGGTGGTACGCGGGCAGTTCAGCGAGTTCAGCGACTTTCCGGGCCCGCCACGTGACGGGCGATGACCATCCGCTGGATCTGGTTGGTGCCCTCGACGATCTGCAGGACCTTGGCCTCGCGCATGTAGCGCTCGACCGGGAAGTCCGCGGTGTAGCCGTAGCCGCCGAGTATCTGGACGGCGTCGGTGGTGACCTTCATCGCGGTGTCGGTGCAGTGCAGCTTGGCCATGGCGGCCTGCTTGGCGAACGGCCGGCCCGCGTCGCGCAGCCGGGCCGCCGCGAGGTAGAGGGCCCGGCCGGCCTCGATCTGGGTGGCCATGTCGGCGATCATGAAGCGCAGGCCCTGGAAGTCGGCGATGGGGTGGCCGAACTGCCGGCGCCCGGTGGCGTAGCCGACCGCCTCGTCCAGCGCCGCCTGGGCCAGGCCGATCGCGCAGGCGGCGATACCGAGCCGCCCGGAGTCCAGCGCGGAGAGGGCGATCGCGAAGCCCTGGCCCTCCTCGCCGAGGCGGCGGTCGTCGGCGACCCGGACGTCGTCGAAGTGGACCTGGGCGGTCGGTGAGCCCTTCATGCCCATCTTCTTCTCGGGCACCGCGCCGCTGAGGCCCTCGGCGTCGCCGGGGACCAGGAAGGCGCTGATCCCGTGCGAGCCCTCGGCGCCGGTGCGGGCCATGACCGTGTAGAAGTCGGCGATGCCGCCGTGCGTGATCCAGGCCTTGGTGCCGTTGAGCACCCAGGCGTCGCCGTCCCGGACCGCCCTGGTGCGCAGGGAGGCGGCGTCCGAGCCGGAGGCCGGCTCGGAGAGGCAGTAGGCGCCGAGCAGGCCGCCGCCGAGCATCGCGGGCAGGTGCTCGACCTGCTGCTGCTTGGTGCCGTAGGCGGCGAGCGCGTAGCTCGCGAGGGTGTGCACGCTGACGCCCAGGCCGACGGTGAGACGGGCCGCGGCCAGTTCCTCCAGGACCTGGAGGTAGACCTCGTAGGGCTGGTCACCGCCGCCGTACTCGGAGTCGTACGGCAGGCCGAGCAGGCCTGATTCGGAGAGCAGGGAGAAGACCTCGCGCGGGAAGCGCCCGGCGTCCTCCTCCTCGGCCGCCCTCGGTGCGATCTCACGCCGGGCGATCTCCCGGACCAGCGCGAGCAGGTCCCTCGCCTCGTCCGTGGGCAGTTGACGCTCCACCGGCTGCGGGTCGCGGTCGGACATGGCGTCGGTCTCCTCCCTGTCGGGCAGCAGCGGTCACGGCCCGCGGGATAGGGGCGGCTCCGCCTGTCTTTCGGGTGCGGCCGAGGTCGGCGTTCCGGGTCTCGGAAGCTGCTGACCTGCGGCTGCGCAGTGAGTATGCCCGATCAGGGACCTCCCGTCACCAGTTAACGACCGCTTACTTCAGGAAATCCAGGCCAACATTCACATCCCGCGAAATTGGTCCGAACCATTGACCCGACTGGTCTAGTCCTCCTAGGGTTCATGACCAACGCTTTACCGCGTTCATGCCAATCGGCGCGCGTTCCCCTCTCCCCCAGGAGGAGACACCCGATGCACATCACCCACCGCTCCCGGTTCCGGGCGCTGCTCTCCGCGGCCTGTTGCGCCGTCCTCGGCGCCGGGCTGCTGGCCGGCGCGGGCACGGCGTCCGCGGCGGCCCCGTCCGCCCCGTCCGCCCCCCAGGTCCAGGCCGGCTCCAAGGTCGTCGGCTACTTCACGGAATGGGGTACCTACGACCGCAAGTACCTGGTCAAGAACGTCGAGACCTCCGGCTCGGCCGCGAAGCTCACCCACATCAACTACGCCTTCGGCAACGTCACCGGCGGCAAGTGCGCGATGGGCGACTCGTACGCGGCGACCGACCGGACCTACACCGCAGCCGAGTCCGTGGACGGCGTCGCGGACACCTGGGACCAGCCGCTGCGCGGCAACTTCAACCAGCTGCTGAAGCTGAAGAAGAAGCACCCGAACCTCAAGATCCTCTGGTCCTTCGGCGGCTGGACCTGGTCGAGCGGCTTCGGCGAGGCCGCCAGGAACCCCACCGCCTTCGCCCAGTCCTGCTACGACCTGGTGAAGAACTCCAAGTGGGCCGGGGTCTTCGACGGCATCGACATCGACTGGGAGTACCCGAACGCCTGCGGCAACACCTGCGACACCAGCGGCCGGGCCGCGTTCAAGAACGTGATGGCGGCCCTGCGCTCGAAGTTCGGGAGCAGCTCGCTGGTCACGGCCGCGATCACCGCCGACGCCACCAGCGGCGGCAAGATCGACGCGGCCGACTACGCGGGCGCGGCGCAGTACGTCGACTGGTACAACCCGATGACGTACGACTACTTCGGCGCCTGGGCCTCGACCGGCCCCACGGCCCCGCACTCGCCGCTGAACTCCTACTCGGGCATCCCGACGGCGAACTTCTACACCTCGGCGACCATCGCCAAGCTCAGGGGCCTCGGCATCCCGGCGGCCAAGCTGCTGCTCGGCATCGGCTTCTACGGCCGCGGCTGGACCGGCGTCACCCAGGCGGCGCCCGGCGGCTCGGCGACCGGACCGGCGGCGGGCACGTACGAGGCGGGCATCGACGACTACAAGGTGCTCAAGACCAAGTGCCCGGCGACCGGCACGGTGGGCGGCACGGCGTACGCCAAGTGCGGCAGCGACTGGTGGAGCTACGACACCCCGGCGACCATCGCGACCAAGATGACGTACAAGAACCAGCAGGGCCTCGGCGGCACCTTCTTCTGGGAGCTGAGCGGCGACACCACCAACGGTGAGCTGATCAAGGCCATCAACTGACCCCGGTCACGGGGGCCCGGGGCGGGGGGACCACGAGCCCTCCGCCCCGGCGGTCTGCCCGGCGGGACACCGCGCGCACCGGCCCCGGTGCGTCAGGTGTCCCGGCGGGCCGGGGTCGGGGCGCGGTAGGACGGGTCCAGTTCCTCGATGGCGCGCAGGGTGCCGCCGAGCGTCTTGACCAGCAGCTCGCACATGGTCTCGCGGGAGAGTTCGGGCCGGTCGATCCAGTCGAGGGTGGCGCCCTCCACGCTGCACAGCCAGGCGAGCAGGCCGACCCTGGCGAGCGGGGCGATGTCGGTGCGGCCGTAGGCGCCCTCGGCGATGGTCGCGACGATCGCCTCGCGCACCCCGTCCCGGATGGCGTGCACCTCGGTGTCGAAGCCGACACCGCCGCTGACGATGGTGCGGTACGCGGCCTGGTGGTGCTCGGCGTAGCGCAGGTAGCTGTCGATGGTCCGGTGGACGCGGTCCGCCTGGGGCAGCTCCAGGCCGCTCGCGGCATAGGTGACCAGGTCGGCGACGGAGTCCTGGATGATCGCCAGGTAGTAGCCGCGCTTTGACTGGAAGTAGTAGTAGATCAGCCCTTTGGCGACATGCGCCTGCTTGGCGATGTCGTCCATGGAGAGCGCGTCGTACGAGGTGTCGGCGAACAACTTCCGCCCGATGGCGATGAGTTCGGCACGACGAGCCACGGAACGCTCGGTGCCGCGCGCCCGGGGACGGGCGGCGGCACGTTGTTGACTGATATTCAATTTCGACCCTGGTCTCAACGGGCTGCGGGACATCCGCAGTATGTCAGTTCACGTCACAGCAGACCGAGTTGAGTTACCAACATGGCGATGACCACGACAAGAGTCCACCCCATGACATGTTCCAGAACCTTCGGGCCGTCGTCCTTGGGGCCGCCGGTACGGGCGCGGGCGGCGGTGGCGGAGTGTGTGGTCATGCCGTCCACCATGCCACCGATTGCGGCTTTTGCGGCGGAGAGCTTGGTCACAGCGCAGCGGCCCCCCGGAAGTCTCCGGGGGGCCGCCGTCGTGCCCGGTCAGCGCACGCCGACCGCCGCGAGCGCCTTGAGCTGGGCCGCGGTCGGACAGGCCGGGAAGTACAGGTAGCAGACGCCCCCGGTACCGGAGACGACCTTCCCGGTGGCGTTGTACCGCTTGGTCCGCAACCAGATGTTCTCGAACTCCCGCCGCAGGTAGACCCGCCGGACCGCGTCGTCGTCGGCCGAGCACGGGTCGTTGGCGATCACGTCGCCGTCCGCGGTGAAGCCGATCACGGTCATCAGGTGCCCGGAGGTGCCGTAGCCGGCGCCCGTCAGCTCCGACGCGAGGAACGACTGCGACGTTATGGCCGGGATGCCGGCCGCGATCAGGGTCTCCAGGTCGGTGAGCGAGGCCAGTCGCGTTATCACGCCCTGGAGGTCCTGGTACGTCGACGCGTAGGCGGCGTTGAACGGCCAGTTGCCGCAGCCCCCGTACTGGTAGTCGTAGGTGTAGCGGGCCGCGTAGCAGACCTGCGGATCGGCGTAGGACGGGTCGACCCAGGCCAGCTGCGCCGCGGTGGGCCGCCCGCCCCAGTACTCGACGATCATCTGCGAGGAGGTGGGGCTGCACCAGGCCTCGCCGCCGTTGTCGTACTCGGGGTACTGGCCCTTGTGGATCTCCTGGGAGTAGCGCGGGACCTTGAGTTCCTGGGCCAGACCCGGGGTGGAGGCCGGGACGGTGAAGCGGTCCGGGATGTCGGAGCCCATGGCGCCCAGCCGCCAGACGGTCGGGGTGAGCCTGGAGCCCGGCTTGCGGTAGAGGGTCAGGCGCAGCTGGTACGAGGTGAGGCGCAGGCCGGTGGTGGCGTCGTCGACGGCGAAGGTGTCGGTCCAGACGGTGCTCCTGCCGTCGGTCTGGCCGTCCACCGAGGTCCGCTTGATGTCCTGGTCGCCGGCCGCCCAGCGGCCCATGACGTACCAGGGGGTGGCGGTGCCGTCGGAGTAGGTGCCGTGCAGTTCGACCTGGATCCAGGTGCCGGCCGGGGTGTCCGCGTTCCAGGAGGCGATGGTCTCGGTCGCGGGGACGGCGAGCTGGTGCACCGGGCCGGTCCAGGTGGCGTACTCCCAGGTGGCGGTGGTACCGGTGTGGGGGTCGGTGTAGGAGGTGGTGCCGGCCGGGGTGCCGATCACCAGACCGGGCCGGGTGCCCGCGACGGCGCCGGCGCCCTTGGCGGTGCCGGTCTTCCAGTCGGTGTAGGTCGTCCAGGAGCGGTAGTCGATCGGACGGGTCCCGTCCCGGCCGCGGCCCGGGCGGCCGTTCCCGGCCCGGCGGGTCTCGGTCCGGGCGGTCTCGTCGGCGTCGGCCTGCGGCGCGGCGGCCGCCGGCACCGCGGGGACCACGCCCTGGACCACGGTCGCCGCCGCGACGGACGCGGCGGCTGCCAGAACGGTTCTGCGGGACGGCTGTTCGGCTCTGCTCATGGGTGGAGGACCCCCAGGTGTGCGCGTCACGGCTGATCCGGAGCAAGGGCTGTGCGCCAACTATGGAGCAGGCGCCATGCCCCTGCCAGCACTTCCGCCCATGCCACGCCAACCAATATTGGTCTCGTCCGCTGAAAGGGCCCCGGCACCGTCGCCGGGGCTCCCTCATACGGGTCCGGGTCCGGTCAGATGAGGTCCATCGCGGCGACCTCGTCGGGGCGGCCGTAGCTGACCGGGCCCTGGAAGCGGCGGCGGGCGGTGGCGAACCACCAGACCGTGGCCACGACCAGGACGGCGGCCAGCGCGATCGGCGCGTAGTTGAAGGAGTCGACGGTGATCGGCGAGGCCTGCGGCAGCATGAACAGGACGCTGCTGAGCAGGGTCCAGACCACCGCCAGCCAGCCGACCGGCCTGCTCCAGCGGCCCAGGTTCCACGGCCCCGGCCGGAAGTCGTCGCCCAGCCGCAGACGCAGGAACACGGGCACGGCGTAGGCGAGGAACAGGCCGACGACGTTGACGCTGACGATCGCGGTGAACGCCGTGTGCGACCACCAGCCCGGCACCACCAGGGCGAGCGAGCAGGCCACCGCCAGCCAGACGGCCTTGACGGGGGTCCGGGTCCGGGGCGAGACCGAGTGCCACAGGCGGGAGCCGGGCATCGCGCCGTCCCGGGAGAAGGCGAAGATCTGCCGGGTGTTGCTGGTGAGGTTGGCGAGGCCGCAGAAGAGCATGGCGCCGATGACGACGAGCAGCATCGCCTTGGCCCAGCCCATGCCGAGGCCGTCGATGAGGATCTGGACGGGCGGCGCGGAGGAGCTCGCCACCTTGGCGTAGTCGCCGATGCTGTACACCAGCGCGAGCATCAGGACGAGGCCGGTGATCGCCGAATAGCCGATGGAACGGATGATCCCTCTGGGGGCGTTGACGGTCGCCCGGACGGTTTCCTCGGACATGTGGAAGCTGCCGTCGAAGCCGGTGAAGGTCCAGCTGGTGACCAGCAGCCCGAGCAGGCCGCCGTAAAGGCCGTTGGTGAAGCCGGTGTTGTTCACGAAATGCGTCACGAAGGACGCCGACTGGTGGTGGTCCGGCATCACGATCAGTGTGCTCACGATCACCACGAGTCCGATCAGCAGCCACCAGACGGAAATCCGGTTCAGTACGGCGACCAGCTGGACGGTGTACGTGTTGGCGAGCCCCTGCACCACGATGACGAGGGCCGTGATCAGGACCGTCTGGTGGGCGGTCGGCGTGTACGAGGGCCACTGCAGGGCGACGAAGGCCTGGATGAAGGTGGCGGCCGCGTAGCCGGTGGCCGCGGTGCCGCCGATCTGGCCCACGAAGTTCAGCCAGCCCGTGTACCAGGACCAGGCGCCCTTGTGCCGTTTGGCGAGTTTGCCGGCGGAGAAATACAGGGCGCCGCTCGTCGGATACGCGGAGGCGACTTCCGCCATGGCGGCGCCGATGCAGAGCACCATGACGCAGACGCCGATCCACCCGAACACGAGAATGCGGGGGCCGCCCGCGTTCATACCGAATCCGAAGGACGAGAAAATCCCGGAGAGAATATTGATGATGGTGAAGGAGATGGCGAAATTGTCGAAGGCCTGGAATCGGCGGGTGAGTTTCCGCGGATAACCCATCGCGTGCAGGGTCGCGTCGTCGTCGAGCGTGACGGGGTCCGCTGTGCGTTCTGACACGTGCCGGCCTTTCTCTGGGACTCTAGGAGGGGATGGGCAGGCCGCAGGCGCGGCGGGCCCGGGAGAGCTGGTCGGCCGGTTCGCCGAAGACGCTCCAGGGCATGCGTGAGGCGTACGGCCCCATGACCGTGAGGACCGCCCGGGCCTCGAACTGGCACTGGGCCATGACCAGCGCGTGCGCGAGGTAGGCCAGGTCGAGCACCGGGGTGAAGCGGTATCCGGCGACCGTGGGCAGCCAGTGCTGGTAGACCGACAACGCGGTGCTGCGCCACTGGGGCTGTTCCCAGACCCGCTCGGCGAGCAGCTGGGTGGGGTTGTGGCTCTCCACCAGCGCGACCAGCGGCAGCAGTCGCAGTGCGGAGTCGGCGGGCGCCCGCTGGGCGAGGAAGGCGGCGACGTCCCAGGCCGCGTTGACCGAGCCGCCGTACCGGGTGAAGAAGAACGACAGGAAGCGGTGGTGGGCCTCGCGGTGCCAGGGGTCGAGGGCGAGGGTGTCCGCGAACAGCCGCCAGGGGCCGGACGGGGAGGTCAGCAGGCCGCCGGGGGCGGGGTCGTGCGGGCGGTGCAGCCGGGCCATGGCCAGCTTGGCGGCCCGGGGCGTGGGGTCGGCGGGGTTCATGGCACCGGCCCGGTCGCAGGCGGCGAGGGCGATCCGCTCCAGCGCCTCGGCCCGCTCGTCACGGGCGTCGGCCGCCCGGATCGCCCGCTGTACGGCCACCCGGGCCCACATCAGCGCGGACTCGGGGCCCGGCTCCTCGGCCAGCCAGCGCTCCACCAGGTCGGTGCCGGCCGCCTCGGAGGCGAGGACCAGGGAGCGGTGGGCGCGCAGGGCGAAGTCGGCACGCGTCTCGGCCAGCGCCTCACGGGCGGTCAGATATCTGCCGGCGCGCACGTCCACGCATACGCTCGCGAGCAGGCGGTCGTCGGCCGCCGGATGCCATACATAGTGCCCCTCGAATAACTCCGCGGCCATCTTCCCTGTCCGTCCCCGTTCGACGCGTGCACACTGAAGGCACCCTACTCAGGGCCGGGCGGGCCGGAAACGTGCGAGATCGACATATCGGTCAGCGGGTCGGAAATATTAATGGGCGCGGTGAAGAACGGCTCGAAATTAGTTCAAGCCGATACTTCTCCGGAGCCGTGAACGCCCGCTATGCGCCGCACTACTAGAATGTTTCCGGAAAACACCCCCACACCGCAGCACACCTCGGGAACGGCCATTCACCAGCTCACCTCCGCACTCCGGGCCCTGCCGCCCTCCTGCGGCCCGGTCCGCCTCGTCGGCGTCGACGGGCACGCCGGGTCCGGGAAGACCACGTTCACCGGCCGGCTGGCCGCCGCCCTCGGCGGTGCGCCGGTACTGCACCTCGACGACATCGCCAGCCACGAGGAGCTGTTCGCCTGGACCGGCCGGCTGCTGGCCGAGGTGATCGGGCCACTCGGCCACGGCGAGCCGGCCCACTACTCCCCCTACGACTGGCACGCCCGCCGCTTCGGCCCGCCCCGCCCGCTGCCACCCGCCCCGGTGGTCCTCGTCGAGGGCGTCGGGGCCGGCCGCCGGGCGCTGCGCCCCTTCCTGGCGCGGCTGCTGTGGATGGAGCTGCCGCACGAGGAGGCCTGGACCCGGGGCAGGGCCCGGGACGGCGCGGAGCAACGGGATTTCTGGGCCGAGTGGGTCAGGGCGGAATGCGAACACTTCAGCGAAGACCCCTCAAGGCCTTACGCCGACCTGCTGGTGACGCAGTCACAAAAGGGATATGAGGTGCTGCCGGGGCCCGCGAGGACACTTGGACCGGACCAGTCCATCACCCACCGTGACGGACCGTCGGCTGTGTGCTGAACTTGTGAAGACCCACCTCCAGGAAGTTGCCCGAGTACCTCAACTCGGCTTGACCCGGGGGTCGTACAGGACTTACGTTCTGAATGAGCGGCCACTCGAAGCCGCCCTGCAGACGCGAAGCCCCCGGTTGTTCCCCCGTGATCGGGGGCTTCGTTCTGCCCTTTACCCCTTTTGTGTGCGCGGCGTGCGTCCCCGCGCTCACCCTCGGTCACCGATCCGTGTGCGCCCCGTCTGCCCCCACCTCGCCAAACGGCCTGTGCGGCACCCTTCGGCAGGCGGTGGAACCGCAGGTACGATGCCCTCGGTGCGACCTTCGAACGGCTGCTTCGCGCACCTGCAACTCCGGTCCGCGGCACAGCGGTTCGACCAACGGCGGCCATCGGGGGGAGCCCGGGGGCCAACCACGGGGGCACGGTTTGTGGGGGACGTGATGGATTTCGGCACGCAGGGCCCCGAGGCCCCGGCCGACCTCGCCTGGCTGCGAGGCGTGGACGCCTACACGATGGGCGCCTATCCGCAGGCGGAGGAGGAGTTCCGCACCGCGGTGCGGATGGATCCCGGGATGGCCGACGGCTGGCTCGGACTGCACGCGCTGCGCGTCGACACGACGACCGCGCTGCTGCGGATGTTCCGGCACCGGGACCGCTTCGGCGAACAGCGCGGCCGACATCGCCGCACCCTGAACTCCTGGTACTGGCTGGGCTGGTGGGTGCAGCCGGTCCTGGAGAGCCCGCGCGACCTCCTGCTCGCCCACGCCTCGCACTGGCTGGACGGCCGGCACGTCCCGGAACTCGACCGGGCCCTCGCCGGACTGCCGCCGGTGGACGCCGACCCCCAGGTCCGCTTCCTGCACGCCTGCCGTGCCTACCTGGTCAAGGACTGGGAGCAACTGGTACGGCACACCGACCCGCTCCTCGACGACCCCATGCTCGGCATCGAGGCGGGCCTGTTCGGCGGCATGGCCCGGGTCCGCCTCGAAATGTACGGCCAGGCCGAACCGCTGCTCTCCGCCGCGCTGATGCGCTGCCGCAGCGAGCAGCCGCAGCGCAAGGAGCTGCGCTACTGGCTGGCCCGGGCGCACGAGGGCACCGGCCGCAGCGCCGCAGCGCTCCCCCTCTACCGGGCCGTGCACCGCGTCGACCCCGCCTTCATGGACACCTCCGCACGGCTGGCCGCGATAGCCGAGGGCGACGGGTACGAGGACACGGCCGACTTCGCGTCGATCACCCTCACCGGCGCCGGGCAGGACGTCGTGGACGGGCCGGACATGCTCGACCCGCTCTTCGGCACCGAGGGCCGCGACCTGCGGCTCGGCGACCCGGAGCCGCCGGCCGGGGCGATGCCGTCGGTGATCGACCCGGCGGTGCGCGAGAAGGCCGTGCCCTCGCCTCCGCTGCCGGCCGGGCCGACCGACCCCGCGTTACTTGAGGAGGCGCTCGCCGAACTGGAGCGCATGGTCGGGCTCGAACCCGTGAAACGGCAGGTCAAGGCGCTGTCCGCGCAGTTGAACATGGCCCGGTTGCGGGCCGGGCAGGGGCTGCCGGTGCAGCCGCCGAAACGCCACTTCGTCTTCTCCGGACCGTCCGGCACCGGGAAGACCACCGTCGCCCGCATCCTCGGCCGGGTCTTCTACGCGCTGGGCCTGCTCGGCGGCGACCACCTCGTCGAGGCGCAGCGGGCCGACCTGGTCGGCGAGTACCTCGGCCAGACCGCCGTGAAGGCGAACGAACTGATCGACTCCGCGATCGGCGGCGTGCTCTTCGTCGACGAGGCCTACTCCCTCTCCAACTCCGGTTACGGCAAGGGGGACGCGTACGGCGACGAGGCGCTGCAGGTGCTGCTGAAGCGGGCCGAGGACAACCGCGACCACCTCGTGGTGATCCTCGCCGGCTACCCCGAGGGCATGGACCGCCTGCTGGCCGTGAACCCCGGGCTGTCCTCCCGCTTCACGACGCGCGTGGACTTTCCCTCCTACCGCCCCCTGGAACTGACCTCCATCGGCGAGGTGCTGGCCGCCGAGAACGGGGACGCGTGGGACGAGGAGGCGCTGGAGGAGCTGCGGTCGATCGCCGGGCACGTGGTCGACCAGGGGTGGATCGACGAGCTGGGCAACGGGCGGTTCCTGCGGACGCTGTACGAGAAGAGCTGTGCGTACCGGGATCTGCGGTTGTCGGCGTATCCGGGGGTGCTGTCGCGGGACGACCTGGCGACGCTGCGGTTGCCGGACCTGATGCAGGCGTACGGGGAGGTGCTGTCGGGACGGGGGCCGCAGGATCCGGCGGCCGGGATGTAGGTGCAGGTGGGGCGGGGGCGGGGGGTGTCGCTTACCGGCGCTGGCAGGGTGTCTCCCCCAGCCTTCGGCCGGGGGGACCCCCAGCGCCCACCCGTGCCGCCCTGCGGCACGCCTGCCCGCAGCTATGTCTTTGGCTTTTAGGGGCGCGGGGAACTGCGCGGCCAGCCCCCACCGGCCCGCAGCTCCCCCACCACCTCAGCCCGCCATGATCTCCTCCGGCTCGCCGCTGGAACGAGGCTCCGGCGTCCTCGGCGGTGCCGGCTGTTCCCGGTGCGCCGGGTCCGTCACCTCGCCGACCAGTAGCTCAAGGACGTCTTCCAGGGCCGCCAGGCCGAGAACCCGGCCGTTCGCGTCGGCCACCTGGGCGAGGTGGGTCGCCGCCCGGCGCATCACGGTCAGCGCGTCGTCGAGGGGCAGCTCGGCCCGCAGTGTCGTCATCGGGCGCCATATCTGCTGCGGCACCGCACGGTCGGAGTCCTCCAGGTCGAGGACGTCCTTCACGTGCACGTAGCCCATGAAGGCGCCGGACTCGGCCGCGACCGGGAAGCGGGAGTAGCCGGTGCGGGCGGTGAGCTCGACGATCTGGCCCGGGGTGACCGACGGCGGGACCGTGATCAGGGACTCACGGCGCAGGAGCACGTCCGTCACCGGGCGGGAGCCCAGTTCCAGCGCGTCCTCCAGCCGCTCCTGCTCCTCGGGGTCGAGGAGGCCCGCCTGGCCGGAGTCCTCCAGGAGCCGGTTGAGCTGCTCGCTGGTGACGACGGCCTCGACCTCGTCCTTCGGTTCGACCCGGAACAGCTTGAGGATGCCCTGGGCGCAGGCGCCGAGGGCGACGGTGATCGGCCGGCACACCCGGGCGAAGGCGACCAGGCCGGGGCTCAGCCACAGCGCGGCCTTCTCCGGCGCCGCCATCGCGAGATTCTTCGGCACCATCTCGCCGATGACCAGGTGGAAGAAGACCACTCCGGCCAGCGCGATCACGTAGCCGAGGGGGTGGATCACGCCGTCGGGCAGATGCACCGCCTCGAACAGCGGTTCCAGCAGGTGGGCCACCGTCGGTTCGGCCACCGCGCCCAGCGTCAGCGAGCAGACGGTGATGCCGAACTGGGCGGCGGCCATCATCTGCGGGAGGCGCTCCAGGCCGTAGAGGACCTGGCGGGCCCGGGCGGTGCCCAGGGGTTCGATCTGGCTGCGGCGGACGGAGACGAGGGCGAACTCGGCGCCCACGAAGAAGCCGTTGGCCAGGACCAGCAGCGCGGCGAAGACCAGTTGGAGGACGCTCATCGGGCGGCCTCCGCGACGGCGGGGGCGGTGCGGACCAGGCGGACCCGTTCCGCCCGGTAGTGGCCGACCCGGCGGACGGACAGCCGCCAGCCGGGCAGCTCGGCGCGGTCGCCGGGCGCCGGGATCCGGCCGAGCAGGTCGGCGACCAGTCCCGCGACCGTCTCGTAGGGGCCCTCGGGCACGTCGAGGCCTATCCGCTGGAGGATGTCGACGCGGACACTGCCGTCGACGTCCCAGGCGGGCTTGCCGTCCTGGGCCGGGGCGGCGGCGAGTTCCGGTGCGTCCGGGCTGTCGTGCTCGTCGCGGACCTCGCCGACGAGTTCCTCGACGATGTCCTCCAGGGTGACCACGCCCGCCGTGCCGCCGTACTCGTCGACGACGACCGCGATGGGCTGCTCGGAGCGCAGCCGGGCGAGGAGGGGCTGGACCGGGAGGGTCTCGGGGACCAGCAGGGCCTTGCGGGCGATGCGGCCGACCGGGGTGCGCAGCCGGTCGTGGACCGAGACGGCCAGCGCGTCCTTGAGGTGGGCCATGCCGACGATCTCGTCGATCTTCTCCCGGTAGACGGGGAAGCGGGACAGTCCGGTGGCCCGGGTGAGGTTGACGACGTCCTCGGCGGTCGCCGTGTCCTGGAGGGCGCTGACCTTCACCCGGGGGGTCATGACGTGCTGGGCGGTCAGCTCGCCCAGCGACAGGGTGCGGACGAACAGGTCGGCCGTGTCCTGCTCCAGGGCGCCGGCCTGGGCGGAGTGCCGGGCCAGCGAGACCAGCTCGCCGGGGGTGCGGGCGGAGGCCAGTTCCTCGGCGGGTTCGACGCCGAGGGCGCGGACCAGCCGGTTGGCGACCGTGTTCAGCGCGGCGATGACCGGCCGGAACAGGCGGGAGAAGCGGGCCTGCGGGCCGGCCACGACTCGCGCGACCTGGAGGGGCTTGGAGACCGCCCAGTTCTTGGGTACGAGTTCGCCGATCACCATCTGGATCGCCGAGGCGAGCAGCATGCCCACCACGACGGCGATGCCGGAGACCGCGCCGTCGGGCAGACCGATCGCGGCGAGCGGCCCGCGCAGCAGCGCGGCCAGCGCCGGTTCGGCGAGCATGCCGACGACCAGGGAGGTGATGGTGATACCGAGCTGGGTGCCGGAGAGCTGGAAGGAGAGCTCCTTCAGCGACTCGACGACCGTACGGGCGCGTTTGTCGCCGTCGGCGGCGGCCTTCTCGGCCTCCGGCCGCTCCACGGTGACCAGGCCGAACTCGGCGGCCACGAAGAAACCGTTGGCGAGGATGAGCAGGAACGCGGCTGCCAGGAGCAGCAGGGGGGTGGTCATGATGCCGCCGCCTCCGAAGCCTCGCGGACTGCGGGAAGGCGGTCCACGGTATGTCGGGAGGGGGCGGCGCAGGTACTACAGGACGATCCGTCCATCGCCGGAGAGGGTCACTCCTCGGGTAGCAGGAACCCCTGTGCGCGGGGCGCGCGACAGGGGCGGAGGCAGGACGTGAAAAGCCTCCGCCAACAGATTAATCAAGACATGGGCCGGTGCGGCAGGGGCGACGGCCCGGAGAGGTCCCCGAAGTTGCGTGATTTCAGCCCTGATGCTGCTCGGGGTCGCGGACCGCGCGGGCCTCGACGAGGGCCCGCAGGGCCGTGGCGTCGGCGATGGCGCGCTGCTTGGCGATGCCCGGCTGGATGCCGAGCGCGGGCAGGCTGGTGCCGTCGCTGAGGTTGAGGAACACCCACGGGTCACCCGGGCGGAGGTTCACCTGGACGATCTCCGCCCACTCCAGGTGCCGTTTGCCGGCGATGTTGACGACGGTGACCCCGGACTCGTCGGCGACCACCTTCACCCGGGCCAGCTGGGCCAGCACCCAGAAGACCAGCGCGCCGGTGAGGACGAAGCTGAGCTTCTCCCCCGGGCCGAGCTGCTCCAGGAGCAGTGCGACCCCGGAGATGGTGGCGAAGATCGCGACACCGGCGGTGAGCAGGATCACGCGGGTGAGGCCCGGCCGGAAGGTGACGGGCAGCGAAGGAAGCTCGGACATCTCGCGCGGGGCCTCAGAGGCGGCAGGCGTGGATGGCCGTGGTCAGGATGGCGCGGGCGCCGATGTCGTACAGGTCGTCCATGATCCGCTGGGCGTCCTTGGTGGGGACCATGGCGCGGACGGCGACCCAGCCCTCGTTGTGCAGCGGGGAGACGGTCGGCGACTCCAGGCCGGGGGTGAGGGCGACGGCCTTCTCCAGCTGCTCGACGCGGCAGTCGTAGTCCATCATCACGTAGGTCCGGGCGACCAGGACGCCCTGGAGGCGGCGCAGGAACTGCTGGACCTTCGTCTCGGCAGCGTCCTCGGCGTCGGCGCCGGTGCGCCGGACCACGATCGCCTCGGACTTCATGATCGGCTCGCCGAAGACCTCCAGGCCGGCGTTGCGCAGGCTGGTGCCGGTCTCGACGACGTCGGCGATGACCTCGGCGACGCCCAGCTCGATGGCGGTCTCGACGGCGCCGTCCAGGTGGACGACGGAGGCGTCGACGCCGTTGTCGGCGAGGTGCTTGGCCACGATGCCCTCGTAGGAGGTGGCGACCGTCTTGCCCTTCAGGTCCGCCAGGCCGGTCGCCTCGCCGGGCTTGGAGGCGAAGCGGAAGGTGGAGCGGGCGAAGCCGAGCGGCAGGATCTCCTCGGCGTTGGCGCCGGAGTCGACGAGCAGGTCACGCCCGGTGATGCCGATGTCGAGGCGGCCGGAGGAGACGTAGATCGCGATGTCGCGGGGCCGGAGGTAGAAGAACTCGACGTCGTTGACCGGGTCGACGATGCGGAGTTCCTTGGACTCCCGGCGCTGCCGGTAGCCGGCCTCATGCAGCATGTCCGCCGCAGGTCCTGACAGGGAACCCTTGTTGGGGACGGCGATGCGCAGCATGAGGTCGGCTTCCTTTGCTCTGGTGAGGTTGTGCGGCGGGTGACTTACAGGTGGGCGTAGACGTCGTCCAGCGAGATGCCGCGGGCGACCATCATCACCTGGACGTGGTAGAGCAGCTGCGAGATCTCCTCGGCGGCCGCTTCCTTGCCCTCGTACTCGGCGGCCATCCAGACCTCGGCGGCCTCCTCGACGACCTTCTTGCCGATGGCATGGACGCCCTTGCCGACCAGCTCGGCGGTGCGGGAGGTGGCGGGGTCGCCGTGGGCGGCCTTGTGCTGGAGCTCGGTGAAGAGCTCCTCGAAAGTCTTGTTGGACATGGTGAGCGCCAGACTACGCCAATTGCCGCGTCGCTCAGTGCCAGGGTTCAGATACTGAGCGGAGGGTGGCCGCCGTGGCGACCGCCGCCGTCACCGCCTCGTGGCCCTTGTCCTCGTTGGAGCCCTCAAGGCCCGCCCGGTCCAGGGCCGACTCCTCGTCGTCGCAGGTGAGCACGCCGAAGCCGACCGGGACGCCGGTCTCGACGGAGACCTGGGTGAGGCCCTGGGTGACGCCCTGGCACACGTACTCGAAGTGCGGGGTGCCGCCGCGGATGACGACGCCGAGGGCGACGATCGCGTCGTAGCCGCGCCCGGCGAGGACCTTGGCGGTGACCGGGAGCTCCCAGCTGCCGGGGACCCGGAGCAGGGTCGGCTCGTCGATCCCCAGGTCGCGCAGGGCGCGCAGGGCGCCGTCCACCAGTCCGTCCATCACCTTCTCGTGCCACTGGGACGCGATGACCGCGACCCGCAGGTCGCTGACATTGCGTACGGACAGTTCAGGTGCACCCTTGCCGCTCACGTCTCTCCTCAGTGCTGTTTCTGTGATGGTGGCCGGAACCGGCCACGGTCTACTGGTTGGCGCAGGTGGACATCGCGGGAGGCGTGTCCAGCCAGGGCAGGTCGTGGCCCATCCGGTCCCGCTTGGTGCGCAGGTACCGGAGGTTGTGCTCGCCCGCCTGTACGGGCATCGGCTCGCGGCCGCTGATCTTGAGCCCGTGGTTCAGCAGCGCGTCGCTCTTGTCGGGGTTGTTGGTCATCAGGCGGACGCTGTGCACGCCGAGGTCGGCCAGGATCTCGGCGCCGGCGCCGTAGTCGCGGGCGTCGGCGGGCAGGCCGAGTTCGAGGTTGGCGTCGAGGGTGTCGCGGCCGCGCTCCTGGAGTTCGTACGCGCGCAGCTTGGAGAGCAGGCCGATGCCGCGCCCCTCGTGACCGCGCAGGTAGACCACGATGCCCCGGCCCTCGTCCTGGATGCGGTCCAGGGCGGCGTCGAGCTGCGGGCCGCAGTCGCAGCGGGCGGAGCCGAAGACGTCCCCGGTGAGGCACTCGGAGTGGACGCGGACCAGGACGTCCTCGCCGTCGCCGATCTCGCCGTGGACGAGGGCGACGTGCTCGACGCCGTCCGTGGTGGAGCGGTAGCCGTAGGCGGTGAACGTGCCGTGCTCGGTGGGCAGGTTGACCTCGGCCTCGCGGCGCACGGTGGGTTCGGCGGCCCGGCGGTGGGCGACCAGGTCCGCGATGGAGATGATGGTCAGGCCGTGCTTGCGGGCGAACGGGATCAGCTCCGGGAGGCGGAGCATCCGGCCGTCCTCGCCGGCGATCTCCACGATGGCGCCGGCCGGGCGCAGGCCCGCGAGGCGGGCGAGGTCGACGGCGGCCTCGGTGTGGCCGTTGCGGACCAGGACGCCGCCGGGGCGGGCGCGCAGCGGGAAGACGTGGCCGGGGCGGACGAAGTCCGTCGGCTCGGCCTCGCCGCTCGCCAGCAGCCGGAGCGTGGTGGCGCGGTCGGCGGCCGAGATGCCGGTGGTGACGCCGTGCGCGGCGGAGGCGTCCACGGAGACGGTGAACGCGGTCTTCATCGACTCGGTGTTGTCGCCGACCATCTGCGGCAGGTCGAGCCGGTCCAGTTCCTCGCCCTCCATGGGGACGCAGATCAGGCCACGGCACTCGCTCATCATGAAGGCGACGATCTCGGGGGTGATCTTCTCGGCGGCGATGACGAGGTCGCCCTCGTTCTCGCGGTCCTCGTCGTCGACGACCACGATCGGGCGGCCGGCCGCGATGTCGGCGATGGCCTGCTCGACCCGGTCGAGCGCGAGGTCCTCGACGCCTTCGGTGCTGTACAGGATCGGTGCCGCGGTCATGCGGGTGCTCCTTCCAGAGCGGGCCGCGTGCCCTGGCGGGAGCGCAGCCACCAGTCGCGCAGGCCCCACAGGACGAGCGCGCCGTAGATGACGTAGACGAAGCCGGAGAAGGCGTAGCCGTTGGTGAAGTTGAGGGGGACGCCGACCGCGTCGACCAGGAGCCAGGCGATCCAGAACTCGACCATGCCGCGCGCCTGGGCGTACATGGCGACGACGGTGCCGACGAAGATGTACGCGTCCGGCCAGGGGTCCCAGGACAGGGACGGGTAGGCCTTGAAGAGCAGGGCGACGGCGACCGTGCCGACGGCCGCGGCGGCGACCATCGCGCCGCGCTCCCGCCAGGTGGCGAAGCGCGGGACGATGTGGCCGTCACCGCCGTCCTCGGTCCGGCCCTTGTCGCGGTTCCACTGCCACCAGCCGTACAGGGCCACCGTCATGACGACGACCTGCTTGCCGGCGCTGCCGGCGAGGTGGCCGTAGAAGGCGGTGAACAGGACCAGGCCGGAGAGGAACTGCACCGGCCAGGTGAGCAGCGAGCGGCGCCAGCCGAGGGCGAGGGTGATCAGGCCGAGGATGTTGCCGACCATGTCGGACCAGATGATGTGCTGGCCGAGGAGGGTGAAGGCCTCGGAGTTCAGCCAGTTCACCGGTCCGCTCCCGGCGTGTTCGCAGGCTGCGTGTTCGCGAGCAGGCGCTCCACGTACTTGGCGACGACGTCGACCTCCAGGTTGACCGGGTCGCCGGGCTGCTTGTGGCCGAGGGTGGTGAGGTCGAGGGTGGTGGGGATCAGGCTGACCGTGAAGTAGTCGGAGCCGGCCTCGACGACGGTGAGGCTGATGCCGTCGACCGTGATCGAGCCCTTCTCGACGACGTAGCGGGCGAGGTCGGCCGGGAGGGAGACCTTGACGATCTCCCAGTGCTCGGAGGGCGTGCGGGCCAAAACCTGGCCGGTGCCGTCGACATGGCCCTGCACGATGTGGCCGCCGAGGCGGGAGCCGACCGCGGTGGGGCGTTCGAGGTTGACGCGGGAGCCGACGTCCAGGGCGCCGAGGGAGGAACGCTTGAGGGTCTCCGCCATGACGTCGGCGGTGAACTCGTCGCCCTCGTGCTCCACGACGGTCAGACAGACGCCGTTCACGGCGATGGAGTCGCCGTGCTGTGCGCCCTCGGTCACTACGGGGCCACGGAGCCGGAAACGGGACGCGTCGCCGAGATTCTCGACGGCGGTGACCTCACCCAGCTCTTCGACGATTCCGGTGAACACTTCCCGGGTCCTCCTGCCTCAACGGGGCACGGACTCCGGGGCCTGTCGACGGACGACAGAATGAACGGACGATCACACCGAGGGCGACGCCGAAAAGGCCCCGTCCGTCACGGACGAGACCAGATACGGCGGCGCGCACACGTACATGCTCGCCCGCCGCGCACTGCCTCCCATCCGGACTTTAACCGTCGGTCCAGGAATTTCACCTGGTCAACCGGCCGCTGGAAGCGGACGGGTCGCGGACTGTAACCGCCGGTTCGGACTTTCACCGACCCCGGAGTGCGCTGCTTCTGGTACACGGCCAGTGTGCCACGCCCGATCGCGGTCCATGCAGGGCAGCCGTGTGGGGTGCCTCACAGGTCGTGCCGCTGGACTTCCCGGACGGACCGTTGTGTGCCCAACTGGCGCCCGGACCAGGACTCTTAACTCTGATTCACGCCTATTGACCCCACTGGTCTAGTCCTTTTAGGGTTCGGACGGACCCGGTGGCGGTGACGACGGCCCTTGCCCGTCGCCGGGCCCGTCCAGCACGGGCGTCAGCGGTCCGGCGCCGCGAAGAGTTCGTCCTGGGCGCGCTCGCGGGCGGTGAGCAGCGCTCCGCGCAGGACGGCCGCGCCGCCCAGGGTGCCGGCGCGCACCTCGGTGGCCAGTGGGGACATGCGGCGGAGCCGCGCCTCGACGCGCGTGGCGAGCGCGGCGCCGCCGGCGGGGCCGATCTCGCCGCCGAGCACCACGCAGCCGGGGTCCAGGACGGCGACGACGGCGGCGACGCCGATGGCGATGCGGTCGGCGAGGGCGTCGAGGAAACGGGCGGCGCGCTCCGCGGGGGGTGCCGGGTTCGGCCGGGGGTCGAGCGCGGCCTCGGCCACCAGGCTCGCGGCGGTCGAACCGACCGGCACCGTCCCGCACTCCCGCGCCAGTTCCACGATCGCCGCGGCCCCCACCAGTGAGTGGTAGCCCCCGGAGCAGTCCGTCGCCGTCGGCAGTCCCGTCGTGCCGGGCACCGGCAGGAAGCCGATCTCGCCGGTGCCGCCGGAGGCGCCCCGGCGCAGGGTGCCGTCCAGGACGACGGCGGCGCCGCAGCCGTCGCCCAGCCAGAGCAGGACGAAGGTGTCGCGGTCCCTGGCGGCGCCCTCCCGCTGTTCGGCGAGGGCGGCCAGGTTGGTCTCGTTCTCGACGCCGACCCGGGCCTGCGGGAACCGCTCCTGGAGGGCGGCGACCAGTCGGCGGTGCCAGGCGGGCAGGCCGGCCGAGTCGCGTAGCTCGCCGGTGGCCGGATCGACGAGCCCGGGCGCCCCGATGCCCACGGTGTGCAGTTGCCCCCCGTCCCCGGACGCCCCCGCCTCCTTGGCCGCGCGCTCCACCAGCTCCACCGCCTGCTCGACGGCCGCCGCCTCCCCCTCCTCCGGGGCGACCGGTACCGACCCTTCCGCCAGCACCCGCCCCACCAGGTCGGAGACCAGCACCGAGACGCTCTCGGTGCGCACGTCGAGGGCGGCCAGGTACGCCCGGTCGGCGACGATGCCGTACAGCCGGGCGTTCGGCCCCCGGCGCTGCTCGCCCGACTCGCCGACCACCGCGATCAGGCCGGACGCGGTGAGCCGTTCGACGAGGTCGGCGACGGTCGGCCGGGACAGTCCGGTCAGCTGCTTCAACTGCCCTGCCGTCAGCGGGCCTTCCTGCTGGAGCAGGCTCAGCGCGAGCCGGTCGTTGATGGCCCGGGCGGTGCTCGGTGATGCGGGCATGGCGGGCATCCTCCCAGATCCGTATGGCCCAGGACGGCCACATGACTCTCTATCTATCAGGCAGGGTCCCTGATAGTTTACGGCGGACAGCGGGGCGGCACCCACCGGGGAGGGGCAGGACCATGAAAGACATGGCTCACGGGCAGCACGGGGTGAAGCGCGCGCGGTACGCCGTCGCGGCCGTGTTCACCGTGCACGGTGCCGTCACCGGCTCGTTCGCGACCCGGGTGCCCTGGGTCCAGGACCATGCCTCGCTGAGCGCCGGGCAGTTGGGCTTCGCGCTCGCGTTCACGGCGTTCGGCGCCTCCTGTTCGATGCCGCTGGCCGGCCGGATCAGCCACCGCTTCGGCAGCCGCACGGCGCTGCGCGGACTGATCGCGATGTGGACGCTGTCGCTGATCCTGCCGTCGCTCGCCACCAACCTGTACCTGCTGTGTCTGGCGATGTTCGTGTACGGCGCGAGCGCCGGCATGGCGGACGTGGTGATGAACGCGCTCGGCGTGGAGATCGAGCGGGTGCTCGACAGGTCGATCATGTCCGGGCTGCACGGCATGTGGAGCGCGGGCACCCTGATCGGCTCGGCCGCGGGCACCCTCGCCGCACATCTGGGCACGGACGCGCGCGTGCACTTCGCCCTGGCCTCGGCCGTTCTCACCGTGCTCGGCGTGCTGGCGGCCGGCTTCGTCCTGGACGTCAGGCCCGGCGCGGACGAGGAGCCGCCGCCGCGGTTCACGCTGCCGCCCCGGTCGGCGCTGCTCATCGGCACGGTGGGCTTCTGCGCGGTGTTCGCGGAGGGGGCGAGCCTGGACTGGTCGGCGGTGTTCCTGCGGGACCGGATGGACGGTTCGGCCGGGCTCGCGGCGGCCACCACCACCGGGTTCATGCTGGCCATGGCGGTGGCCCGGATCAGCGGGGACGCGGTGGTGAACCGCTTCGGCGCGGTCCGCACCGTGCGCGCCGGGGGCGTGCTGGCCGCGTGCGGCGGGCTCCTGGTGGTCCTCGCCGGGCAGCCGGCGGTGGCGATGACCGGGTTCGCGCTGATGGGCCTCGGCATCGCGGTCGTCGTACCGCTGTGCTTCGCGGCGGCCGGGCACGCCGGGCCGAACCCGAGTCAGGCGATCGCGGGCGTGGCGACGATCACCTACACCTCGGGCCTGATCGCGCCCAGCCTGATCGGCGGAATCGCCCAGGCGACCAGTCTGGTGGTCTCGTTCTGCGTGGTCACGGTCCTGGCGCTGGGCCTGGTGGCGTTCGCCGGCGTGCTGCGCGCCGGGACGCGGGGCGGTCGGTCGGAGGTCAGCCCCGAGACCGCAGCAGTTCCCGGCCCACGGCCCTGAACGCCTCGCTCCACGGCGCGGGGCGCAGGGTGGCCGCGTCCAGCCGGACGAGCACCCGGGTGCCCCGCGCGTAGGTGGTCGCGCCGTCCGGCGAGCAGAAGCGGAAGCCGTAGGTCAGTCCGGTGCTGCCGAGCCGCTCCAGCCAGAGGTGGACGGCGTAGGTGCCCGACCTGGTGACCGGCGCCTCGTAGCTGATCAGCAGCTCCTTGACCACGTTGCAGGCGTCCCCGGCGGCGGCCCAGTCGCCGTCGAAGCGGATGCCGTGCTCCTGCCACAGCTCGGTCCAGGCGCGCTCGACCAGCAGCGGGTAGCGGGCGTTGTGCAGCATCCCGAGCGCGTCGAGGTCGTCGAAGTGGACGCTGACCGGCAGCAGCCGGCCGTGGGAGAGGGCGGGGGCGGACAGGGCTTCGGCGGTCACGGGTGGGGCTCCTGAGCACTGGACGAAGCGGTGGGGACACTCCATCCTAAGCGGACGCTCAGGAGCCCCGGTCTGGGAGGCGCCGGTCAGCCCGCGATCGAGTCCAGCTGCTCGGCGGCCGGCCGCAGCGCCCAGAGGTCGCCGCCGGGCGGTGTCTCCAGCCGCCGTACCGCCTGCTGGGCCGCCTTGTCGCCGGCGTCGGCCGCCGCGTGGACGACGTCGCTCGCCGCGTAGCGGTGGAACTCCAGCTCCGGGTACGGCCAGGCGGCCGCCCCGGTCGCGGCCGGCAGCAGGTAGTCCACGGCCTTGAACAGGCTCTGCCCGTCCGGCCCCCGGTAGCTCCAGAGGTTCACGCCGACGTGCCGTCCGATGGCCGCGAGCCGGGTGTAGGCGACCAGGTCGAAGGTCGAGTAGTGCCAGCTCCTGGTGCGGGCCAGTTCCTGCGGCTGGCTGCCGTCCCCGGCGACCTGCGGGTCTATCCGCTTCGCCCGCGCGTCCAGCACGGTCTGCCTGGCCAGCGCCTTGTCGCCGGTCGCGTAGGCGAGGGCGGCGAGCTGCATGTCGTAGAACGTGCCGTGGTTGTTGGCGGCGGCCCCCTCCTCCTTGCCGAAGGCGCTGTTCTTCAGCCAGCCGAGGAAGTCGGTGTTCCAGCTCCGCATTCCCGCCCGGTCGCCGGCGCTCCAGCCGGGGGCCCCGGTGCCGAGGATCGCCAGGGCGTCGACCACGCTCGTGTACGACTGGGAGAAGTCGATGATCCCGATGGACCGGCCGTCGTACTTGCACGGGATGAACTGGGCGTGGTTCAGGTTCGGGTTCATCCGGGTCGCCGGGTCGAGGAACCAGGTGCGCAGGACCTGCCCTGCCTTCTCGGCGTACTCCCGCTTGCCGGTGTAGTACCAGGCCAGGGAGAGGTCGTACGTCGAGTCGAAGACCTTCTCGACGTCCTGGCGGTCGGTGCCGCTGTCGACCTCGGGATTGCGCTGGCCGTCGCGCTGGACGTAGGGGCAGCCCCAGGGGTTGTCGGCGGTGGGCGTGGTGGTGGGCCACCAGTAGGGGGCCTGGCTGAGGTAGTCGTGGACGTCGCCGCCCGGGGCGGGCTTGGGCTTGTCGACGACGGTCCAGGGGCCCTGGTCCAGCCAGGCGTCGGCGCGGGTGGTCAGGTCGCGCAGCGCGCGCCGCAACTGCGGGTCGCCGTCGCGCAGTTCGGCCCTGGTGTGCTGGAGCCGGGCGCCGTCGAGGACGGCGGTGTCCGGGGCCTTGGCCGCGGCGTGGGCGGAGGGGACGAGGACCGCCCCGAACGCCACCAGGGCCGTCAGCAGAACGGCCGCGCGGGATCTTCCACTCATCGAGTACTCCGATCAACCTGAAATCAGATATATGAACTCAGTTCATGAGTAGGACCGTGCGAGCGTAGGACCGCCAGGTAGCCGTGACAATGGTTCGGACCGTATTCACGTACAAGGAAAGCGAAGCCCACCATGGATCTCGGCGTGCGCTGGAAACTGCACGGCGACGGGCGCACGCCCGCGCCCGGAGCGGTGGTACGCCCCGACGAACGGCTCTCCTGGCCGCGGACGGTCGGGCTCGGCGCCCAGCACGTGGTGGCCATGTTCGGCGCCTCCTTCGTGGCGCCCGTCCTGATGGGCCTGAACCCCAACCTCGCGATCATGATGTCCGGCGTCGCGACCGTGCTCTTCCTGCTGGCGACGCGCGGCCGGGTGCCCAGCTACCTGGGCTGTTCGCTGTCCTTCGTCGGGGTGGCCGCCGTCATCCGCGCCCAGGGCGGCACCAGCGCCACCGTGACCGGCGCGGTCTTCGTCGTCGGCGCCGTGCTCTTCCTGATCGGGCTGGCCGTGCAGCGCTTCGGGGCGCGGATCATCCACGCCGCGATGCCGCCGATCGTCACCGGCGCGGTCGTGATGCTGATCGGGTTCAACCTCGCGCCGGTCACCGCCTCCACCTACTGGCCGCAGGACCAGTGGACGGCCCTGCTGGTGATGGCGTTCACCGGTCTGGCCGTCGTCTGTCTGCGTGGTTTCTGGTCACGCATCGCGATCTTCCTGGGCCTGCTCTTCGGGTACGCCCTCTCCTGGGCCCTCGACCGGATCTTCGGCCGGATCCACTCCATGAGCCCGAGCGGCAAGGTCACCGACCACTGGCGCCTGGACCTGTCCGGAGTGGGCAAGGCCGACTGGATCGGGCTGCCGTCCTTCCACGGCCCGTCCTTCCAGTGGTCCGCGATCCTCGTCGCCCTGCCCGTCGTCATCGCCCTGGTGGCCGAGAACACCGGGCACATCAAGGCCGTCGGCGAGATGACCGGCGACCCGCTCGACGACAGACTGGGCACGGCGATCTCGGCCGACGGCGTCGCCTCGATGCTCTCCACCGCCGTGGGCGGCCCGCCCAACACCACCTACTCCGAGAACATCGGCGTGATGGCCGCGACCCGCGTCTACTCCACCGCCGCCTACTGGGCCGCCGCCGGCTTCGCGCTGCTCTTCGGCGTCTGCCCCAAGTTCGGCGCGATCGTGGCCGCGATCCCGGGCGGGGTCCTCGGCGGCATCACGGTCATCCTCTACGGCATGATCGGCCTGCTCGGCGCCCAGATCTGGCTGCACGCCGAGGTCGACCTGCGCAATCCGCTGAACCTGGTCCCGGCCGCGGCCGGCATCATCATCGGTGTCGGCAACGTCAGCATGAAGTTCACCGACACCTTCTCGCTCAGCGGCATCGCCCTCGGCACCCTGGTCGTCATCGTCGGCTACCACACCCTGCGCGCCATGGCCCCGGCCCACCTCAAGGGCCAGGAACCGCTCCTCGACGAGGGCACCAGTTCCTACGACGACACCCGGCCGTAGCCACGCGGTCCCGCCTCCCGCACGGCGCGCTCCCCTTCCCGCACGGCGGGCCCGTTCCCCCGTTCCGGGGAAGCGCCGGGCCCGTCGGCACGCGCGCCGGGCCGGAGCTGGGACCCTTCCCCCATGGCGCAGTTGCACCACCCCACGCACCACCGCACGCTCCACCCCGCACACCACCCCGCGCACCACCGCACCGCTCCGGTCGGCACCGTCGTCACCCGGATGCGCGCCCTGGACGCGGACCTGCCGGAGCGGGACGGGATCGCCGTCTTCAACCGTGTGTACCTCGCCGTCACGGAGGAGGTCGAACGGCGCCTGGACGCGGGCCGGTTCACGGACCCCGGGGCCGCGGCCACCCTCGACGTGCGGTTCGCCGAGCGCTACCTGGCCGCCGTGGACACGGAGGCGGCGGGCCGCCGACCCCCGGCCTGCTGGCGGCCGTTGTTCCAGTTCCGCCGCCATCCCGGGGTGCGGCCACTGCAGTTCGCGCTGGCCGGCATCAACGCCCACATCGGACACGACCTGGCGCTGGCCGTGGTCGACGCCTGCCACACGCTCCGCTGCGAACCGGCCGACCTGGAGGACGAGTTCGACCGCGTCGGCGACCTGCTCGTCTCGCTGGAGGAACGCATCCGCGAGGACCTGATGCCGGGTCCCGACCTGCTCCAGATCGCCGACCCGCTGACCCATCTGCTCGGTTCCTGGAGCCTGGAGCGGGCCCGGGACGCGACCTGGGCGGCGGCCCGGGCACTGTGGGCGCTGCGCGGGTTCGAGGACGTGGCCGAGGAGTTCACCGAACGGCTGGACGCGGCCGTGGGCCTGGCCGGCCGGATGCTGCTCACGCCGCTGCGCGACTGAGTGGCCGGTTCCGATCGGCCGCGAGCCTCCGCCGGAATCCCCGGACCTCCGCCTTACGTTGACGGCTTGCACCCGACTGCAAAGGAGCACCGGCATGACCACCCGGCTCGGTTTCGGCCTTCCCCAGATGCGGCAGTACTCCCTCGGCACCGACGTCCCCGACGTGGCGCGGGCCGCCGAGCAGATCGGCTACGACAGCCTGTGGGTCTTCGAGCGGGCCCTGTTCCCGGAGCCCGCCACCCAGGGCCTTTACAACGTCCCGGGCCTCCCCTGGCCCGACGAGTACCGCGGTGTTGCCGAACCGCTGGTCACGCTGACCCTGGCCGCCGCGGCCACCGAGCGGGTGCGGCTGGGCAGCAGTGTCCTGGTGGCGCCGCTGCACAACCCCTTCCAACTGGCCAGGTCCCTGGGCACGCTGGACGCGGCGAGCGGCGGCCGGGTGCTGGCGGGCTTCGGCACGGGCTGGTCCCTCGACGAGTACGCGGCCGCCGGAATCCGGCCGTTCGAGGAGCGCGGCAAGGTGCTCGACGAGCTCATCGACGTGTGCCGGGCGGTGTGGGGCCCGGACCCGGTGCGCCACGACGGGGAGCTCACGAAGATCGCCTCGGCCGTGGTCGGTCCCAAGCCCGCCCGGCCGATCCCGATCCTGCTGGCGGCGTCCAACAAGAAGGCCCTGACCCGGCTGGTCGACCGCGCCGACGGCTGGCTGCCGGTGGGCATGGGCGCCGAGCAGCTCGCGGCGCAGTGGCAGGGGGTGCAGGACCTGGCCGCCGAACGCGGGCGGACGGAACCGCTCCAGACGGTGCTGCGGGTCAACGCCACGTACACGCCGAAGGCGTACGACGGCTCCGACCGCCGCCCCTTCCAGGGCAGCGTCGACCAGATCGTCGAGGACCTCGTGGCGCACGCGGCGGTCGGCCTGGAGGAGATCCTGGTCGACCTTGAGTCCACCCCGCGGGACGCCCAGGAGCTCAAGGACGTCGGCGCCGAGGTGTACGAGAAGGCTCGGGCGGCCGGGGTCTGAGCGGCCCGTCCTGCAGTCGCCCGTCTGCGGCGCCGTCGTGGCTGGTCGCGCAGTTCCTCCCCCAGCCTTCGGCCGGGGGCACGCCCAGCGCCCCTTACCGGGCGCTAGCGCTCAGTCCTCGGGGAGCTCCACCGGCGCGATCTCGTCGTAGACGTCGCCAGGGCCCGGGTTGGCCGCGTCGGTGGCTCCGCCGAAGTGGTGCATGACGCCCCAGACCGCGTTCAGCGCGGTCTGGACGGCGCCCTCGGCCCAGCCGGCCGTCCAGGAGATGTCGTCGCCGGCGAGGAAGATGCCCCGCTTGTCGGCGGGGAGCCGGTCCTGCATGAAGTGGGTGAACAGGCGCCGCTGGTAGCGGTAGTGGCCGGGCAGGTTGGCCTTGAACGCGCCCATGAAGTAGGGCTCGTTCTCCCAGGAGACGGTCACCGGGTTGCCGATGATGTGCTTGCGGATGTCGACGTTGGGATAGATCTCGCCGAGCGACTTCAGCATGACCTCCATCCGCTCGTGCGCGGACAGCGGCAGCCACTTCAGGCTGTCGTCGCACCAGGTGTAGGAGAGGCAGATGACGGCGGGCTTGTCCGGGCCGTCGTCGAGAAGGTAGGTGCCGCGGGTCATCCGGTCGGTGAGCGTCATCGACATGACGTCCCGGCCGGTCGGATTTCCCCTGTCGTCGACGGCCTTGTCCAGCCAGAAGGGCCGGTCGACGGGCACGAACAGCTTCGAGGACTCCATGTAGTGGGTGCGCTCGATCGCGGTCCAGTGGTCGATCGGGAAGAGCGAGTCGTCGCAGGCGATCTTGGAGAGCAGCATCCAGGACTGGGCGGTGAAGATCGCCGCCTGGTAGGTGCGGATGTCGCCGTCGGCGTCCGTGACCGTGATCCGGTTGCCGGTGGTGCGGTGCAGCCGGGTCACGGCGGGGCGGGGCTCGCCGTTCTCGTGCAGCTTCGCGAGCGACGTCCCGTACGCCCAGTGCACGATCTTCTCCGGCTCGCGCTCCCAGAGCCGCAGCGGCAGCTGCTGGGAGCCGCCGACGATGCCGCGGTGGTGGTCGTCGGCCTCGGTGTAGACGACCCGCAGGATCTCCAGGATGGAGTTGGGGAAGTCGGTGTCCCAGCCGCCGGTGCCGAAGCCGACCTGGCCGAAGATCTCGCGGTGCCGGAAGGACCTGAAGGCCTCGGAGTCGCAGAGGAAGCCGTAGAAGGTCTGGTTGTCGAGCTTCTCGACCAGCTTCGCCCAGATCTCGCGGATGCGCGGCACGTCCCGCTCCCGCATCGCGCGGTTCATGTCGGAGAAGTCGGCGCCCTCGTCCAGGCACTTGTTCCAGGCGGCGGCGACGTCCCGGTAGACCTGCGGGAGGTCGTCGGCCGTCTCGGCGTAGTGCGACTCGCCCTTGAGGTCGACGACGGTCGAGGGGGTCGCCTCCGCGAGGGGGTTGGGGAAGGGCCGGGTCTCCAGGTCCACCAGGTCGATGTAGTGCTGGAGGGCGGTGGAGGAGGGCGGGAAGCGCATCGCGCCCATCTCGGCGGTCAGCGAGGGGTCGCAGCCCTCGAAGCCCACGGTCCGCAGCCGGCCGCCGATCTCGTCGGCCTCGTAGACGACCGGCTTCAGGCCCATCTTCATCAGCTCGTACGCGGCCACGATGCCGGACAGCCCGCCGCCGATGACGGCGACCTCGGTGCCGTGCCCGGTCGCCGGGATCTGGCCGAGGCCCGCCGGGTGGGCGAGGAAGTCGTCGTAGGCGTAGGGGAAGTCCGGGCCGAACATGGTGATCGGCGGCTGCTGCTCGTCGGCGTGCTCGACGGCGTTGGGCACCGTGGACGTCATGGGGTACGGACTCCTTGCGAAAAGCGAAAGGGGGTGAGGAGGAGCGGGGGAGGTCAGGCCAGGGACCCGTAGAGGCCGGGGCGGCGGTCCTTCAGGTATGGGTTCGCCTCCCGGGAGGCGGCGAGGAGGGCCGGGTCGACGTCGGCGAGGACCAGCTCCTCGCCGCGGCCGGCCCGGGCGCGGGCGACCCCGTCGGGTCCGGCCAGCGCGGAGAGCCCGAAGAACTCGAACTCGCCTTCCGGGCCCACGCGGTTGGCGTAGGCGACGTACATCTGGTTCTCCCAGGCCCGCACCGGGACCAGGGACTCGGCGACGATCTCGAACGGGTGCATGTTCGCCGTCGGGACGAGCAGCAGGTCGGTGCCGGCCAGGGCGTGGGCGCGGACCAGCTCGGGGAACTCCACGTCGTAGCAGATCATGATGCCGACGGTGAGGCCGTTCAGCTCCGCCTGGACGACGGGCTGGTCGCCCGGGGTGAAGTGGTCCCGCTCGAAGCCGCCGAAGAGGTGGGACTTGCGGTAGTTCGCGAGCCGGGTGCCGTCCGCGGAGATCAGCTGGGCGGAGTTGTGGACCCGGTCGCCGTCGCGCTCCGGGTAGCCGTAGGTGATCGCCAGGCCGTGCCGGTGGGCCAGCTCGGCGACGGCGTCCGCGCTGTCGCCGTCGGCGGGCTCGGCGAGGCGGGCGATGTCGTCGCCGATCGCGTAGCCGCTGAGGAACATCTCGGGGGCGACGAGCAGCGCGGCGCCCGCGGCGGCGGCCCGGCCGGCGGCCTCGTCGAGCACCTTGAGGTTCTCGACGGTGGAGCCGGGTCGGCCGGAGCTCTGGAGCAGGGCGGTGCGCATGCGGGTCCTCACCGGGTACGGAAGGAGGTCTGGGGTCAGTTAGACCGTACGGTCGGCGGGCCGGACCGGACAAGGAGGAGCCGTTGCGCGTGGCCGCGCGGTTCGTTGCGTGAGACGGGGGTCCGGTGGCGATTCGTTGCGCGGGGTCACAGCTCGCGCAGCCGCTCCACGATCACCTTCAGCAGCTCGGGGTCGGCGGCGGACCCGGCCGGTGCCAGGCGGCGCGGCTCCTCGATGGCGACCAGTCCGTCCTCGGCGAGATCGGCGAGCAGCACCCGTACGACCGTGAGCGGCAGGTCGGCGTCCGCGGCGAGCTCGACGACGGGGCGGGCCCCGCGGCGCACCAGGGCGAGCAGCGCGGCGCGGGCATGGTCGACCGCCGGCCGGCCCGCGTCCGCCCCCATGTCCACGGCTGTGACCTGGGACATCAGGTCGATGGTGTGCTTGCCGGCGGGCTCGGTACGGCCCCGGGTCACGGTGTAGGGGCGGACCAGGGAGCCGGTCTCGTCCTCGTACCAGTGCTCGTCGCTCACCGCAGGGTCAGGGGGTCGAGCGGGCGGCGGCGTCGAGGTGCCGGCCGAGGCGGCGGACGAGCAGGGCCATCTCGTGGGCGAGCTGGCCGACGTCGGTGCGGACGTCGCTGAGGACGGCGAGCCGGCTGCCGTGCCCGGCCGGGGTGACGAAGAGGTAGGCCTCGTCGAGCATCACCATGGTCTGCCGCACCTCGCCTGCGCCGAACCGGTCGCCCGCCGAGCGGGCCAGGCTGTGGAAGCCGGAGCAGACGGCCGCGAGGTGCTCGATGTCGCGCCGCCGCATCCCGTCGGAGTGGCTGAGCGGCAGCCCGTCCGCGGTGAGCAGCACGGCCTGCCGGACGTGGTCGGTCCGGGCGACGAGATCGTCGAGCAGCCAGCCGAGGTCGCTGCCGGGCCGGGCGCCGGGCTCGGAGCCGGGGGCGGCCGTGGTGCCGGAGCCGGGGGCGGCCGTGGTGCCGGAGCCGGGGGCGGCCGTGGTGCCGGGCGGCTGGGGCTGCTGGTCGTCACTGGTCATCGTCGGCACGGGTCCCTTTCTCGGTGTGGTTCGGCTCCTCGGGGCCGGTCGGCAGTCCTCGGCGTCCTCGGTCCAGGCCGCGCTGGAAGGCTCCGAAGACCGCCCGCATCTCGTCGGCGTCCAGGTCACGTGCCTCGCCGGGGGCCTGCTCGGTGCGCAGTCCGGGGGCGAGGGAGGCCTGGCGGGTACGGGTGGGCAGGGCCGGGGGCGGAGGTTCCGTGCCGGGGGCGGAGGTCCGGGACCGGCCCGGCCCGGACGGCGAGAGCACACCGACCGCCGACGCGGGCCTGCCTCCGCGTTCCTCCGCGGACGACGTTCGCGCCGGCTCCGCCGCCGACGGCGATCGCCCTCCGTCCGCCGCGGACGACGGCCGTCCGCCGCGTTCGCCGTCCCGCCGGGCGCCCTCCGGCTCCACCTCGGCCAGCACCGCGCCCGGCAGCAGCACCACCGCCGTCGTCCCCCCGTACGGCGACCCCCGCAGGGTCACCTCGATGCCGTGCCGGGCGGCCAGGCGGCCCACGACGTAGAGGCCGAGGCGGTCGTGGCGGGTCGGGTCGAAGGCGTCGGGGTCGGTGAGGGTGCGGCGGGCCCCGGAGAGCTGGTCCGCGTCGAGGCCGAGGCCCCGGTCGTCGATCTCCAGGGTGAAGCCGTGGCCGACCCGGCCGCTGCGCAGGGTCACCTGGGTGTGCGGCGGCGAGAACACCGTGGCGTTCTCCAGCAGCTCGGCGAGCAGGTGCACGACATCGGCGACCGCGTCCGCCGCCACGCCCACCTCGGGCATCGGCGGCACCACGACCCGCGGGTAGTCCTCGATCTCGCCGACCGCCGAGGACACCACGTCGGCGATCGGCACGGGCCGCCGCCAGCGCCGTCCGGGGGTCGCGCCGGAGAGGATGATCAGGCTCTCCGCGTGCCGGCGCATCCGGGTGGTGAGGTGGTCGATGCGGAACAGTTCGCCGAGGACGGCGGGGTCGTCGGTGCGCCGTTCCAGGGTGTCGACGAGTTTCAGCTGGCGGTGGACGAGCGCCTGGTTGCGGCGGGCGATGTTGAGGAGGACCGCGAACAGGCCCCGCCGCAGCGTGGCCTGCCGGACCGCGGCCTCGACGGCGGCCAGCCGCGCCCGGTTGAACGACCGTCCGACGTCGCCGATCTCGTCGTTCCCGGCCTCCCCGGCGGCCAGCGGCGGCGCCTCGGTGACCGCGTCCACGTCCTCACCGGCGCTCAACCGCTCCATCAGGGCGGGCAGCTGGCGTGCGGTCAGCAGGTCGGCCGCGTCCCGCAGGTTCTCCAGGCGGCGCGAGATGCGGCGCGCCCCGCGGACCGCGAACCACAGCGACAGGCCCACCGCCGCGAGCCCGACCGCGCCGACGACGGCCGCCTTGGCCAGCTCCCGGTAGGCGAAGGCCCGGCCACGGGCGGCGGAGTTCTCGGCGGAGTGCGTGCACAGCAGCATGTACTGCCTGACGGCCCGGTCGGTGGTCGACCGCCAGGTGCCCGCGGCGACGGCCGCACCGGCCCGGTCCGCGCCCGCCCGCAGCAGCGCGTCCTCGCCGCGCGTCAGCGAGCCGTACAGCGCGCCGCGCTGGAACGTCTCGAACAGTTCCCGGGAGTCCGACGGCAGGTCGGGGACGTAGGTCCGCTGGAAGACCCGCCGGTCCTCGATGGTCGCGGTGAGGGTGCCGTACTGCGCGTCGGTGAGCCGGCCGGCCGCCCGTGCCCCGGCGACCAGGGCGTCCTCGCGCGAGACGAACTCCCTGACCCGCACCAGCTCGACGACGACCTGGGACTCCCGGGCCAGCTGTCCGGCCTGGAGCGCGGTGAGGGTGGACTCGACGTCGAAGCCCGGCTCCACCAGGGCGCTGTAGCCGGCGACGGCACCGTCCCAGGTGATCTTCCGGGACAGCACCTGCCCGCGCAGCTTCTCCAGCCCGCCGGTGGCGGTGACCATCGCGTCGAGCGCCTCGCGCTGCCGGTCGCTGAGGCGCCCGCGGTCGCCGTCCCGGACCGCCTCCCGCATGGCGTCCACCGCCCGGTCGGTGTGCCGTTGCTGGGCGAGCAGGCCGGCGGCGGCCGCCGGGTCCGGGCGGGCGCCCAGGTAGGCCGCCGACAGCCGCCGTTCGATCTGGATCTGCCCGACGGCGGTGTCGACGGGGGTGCCGAAGTCGTCGTACACCCCCTGGAGCCGGATCAGCGCGCGTAGCTCGGCGGTGACGGACACCATGGCGAAGCTCCACAGGGCCGTCAGTGCGACGGCCGGGGCGAGCGCGAGCGCCACGATCCGCGCACGGACGGTGGTGGGACGGCCGGGCCAGCGCATGGGTTACCTACCGGTGTTACCAGTCAGTAAGGGGGGAGGCCCGCACAACTTACGGGATCGTCACCCCGACCGCAATGGTTGCCCCGGGTAACCCCTGGTTACGGCTCGACGGCGAACGTGGTGACGACGGCCGCGTGGTCGGACGGCCAGTCGTTGCCCGCGACTTCGGGCCAGGGCGCCGGGGTGCCGGTGACCCAGGTCCGGGAGTCGAGTACGCGCAGCCCCCTGTGCAGCACGTAGTCGATCCGGTCCTGCGGTTCGGGCCGCCCGCTGCCGTCCTCGTGGACGGGGTGGATCGGCGACCAGGTGTGGCCGGGCGCGGCGGCCGGGTCGGGGTGCGCCTCGCGGTAGGAGTCGCGGAACCCGGCGTCCTCGGCGGCCTTGGTCACCGGCCAGCCGACCTCGGCCCAGTCCAGGTGGGACGGGCAGTTGAAGTCCCCGACCAGCACCACGGGCACGCCTCCGTCCCCGATCCGGCGCAGGGCCTCCTCCATCTGCCCGAGACGCACCTCCTCGTGGGCGATCAGCTCGTCGGCGCCGAGCCCGTCGAAGTGGAACTCGTAGGGCCCGTACGGCGTGTAGTGCAGGTGCGCGGTCCAGATCTCCACCTCGCGGCCGGGGCGGACGGCGATCCGCACCCCGGCGGCGCCGTAGAAGCCGACGTCCGGGTCGCCGAGGCGGACGGTGATCGGGTACCGGCTGATGATCCCGAGGTTCTCGCCCGCCGTGTGGTGGTGCCAGCCGAGGGCCTCGGCGAGTTCCCGCGCGCTGGTCCCGGCGGTCTCCTGGAGGCCGACGACGTCCGCGCCCGCGTCCATGACCGCCTTGACCTGCTTGGCGCGGTGGTCGTCGATCCGGCCGCCGCCGAGCCACAGGTTCCAGGACATCACCCGGAGTTCCGGTGCGGCCATCTCGCTCAGCTCCTTCGGGGTGACCCCGACCAGCGTGTCACGGACGGTCCGGCCGGGCGCGCCGCCGATCGGGGCGAGCGAGGGCACGGCCAGGACGGCGCATCCGGCGGCCTCGGCGGAGGCGACCCCGGTCTCGGTGTCCTCGACCGCGACGCAGGCGGCCGGGTCGACGCCGAGGGCGCGGCAGGCGGCCAGGTACGGGTCGGGGGCCGGCTTGGTGCGGCCGGTGTCGTCGGCGGTGACGGAGGCGGCGAACCGGCCGGCGCCGAGGGCGTCGAGGACGAGGTCGGCGACCGCGCGTGGGGACGCGGTGACCAGGGCGGTGGGAACGCCGGCCGCGGCCAGCGCGTCCAGCAGGTCGAGGGCGCCGGGGCGGGGCACGATGCCGGTGCGGACGCGGTCCGCGAACTCCCGGTGCAGCCCGGCCGCCAGAACCCCGGCCGGGCGGCCGGTGGCCGTGGCGAGCCAGCCGGCGGTGTGCTCCACCGGCCGGCCGAGCACCTCGGGTTCGTCGGCCTCGGTGAGCGGCCGCCCGGCGACCTGTTCCACCGCCTCCCACCACAGTCGCTCGGTGTCGACGAGCGTTCCGTCCATGTCGAACAGGACGGCCTGGAGCGGGAGTCGTGGGTGGGGGGTCACGTTGTAGTCATTCCTCACGTGGGGGGGGCGGGACTTCGGGAAGGGTTACTTCTGGACGCGTGGCGCCACGAGCACCGGCCGCTCGGGCAGGGACACGGTCACCGCGGATCCGGCACCCAGTTCGGCGGCGTCGTGTGCGGGCAGGTCGGCCTTGGCCTCGGTGCCGTCGGCGAGCCGTACGGTGACCCGGACGACCGCGCCCAGGAAGGCGGTGGCGACGACGGTGGCCGTACCGGCGCCGTCCGCGCGCACCTGGACCGCCTCGGGACGCACGAGCACGTCGACCTCGCCCGCGCCCGGTGCCTGCCCGTCGGCCGGCAGCCGCTGCCCGAGCACCTCGACCGTGCCGTCCTTGACCGTCCCCGGGATCCGGCTCATCGTGCCGACGAACTCGGCGACGAAGGCGGTGGCCGGACGGCCGTACAGCTCGGCGGGCTCGGCGCACTGTTCGAGCCGCCCGGCGCGCATCACGGCGACCCGGTCGGCGATGGACAGCGCCTCCTCCTGGTCGTGCGTCACGAACAGGGTGGTGATGCCGAGTTCCTGCTGGAGCCGGCGGATCTCCTCACGGAGCGACAGCCGGACCTTGGCGTCGAGGGCCGACAGCGGCTCGTCGAGGAGGAGCACGCGGGGACGCAGGGCGAGCGCGCGGGCGAGCGCGATGCGCTGCTGCTGGCCGCCGGAGAGCTGGTGCGGGAACCGCTCCCCCTTGTCGCCGAGCCCGACGAGCTCCAGCAACTCGGCGGCGCGAGCACGCCGTTCGGACGTGCGCACCTTGCGCATGCGCAGCCCGAAGGCCACGTTGTCGACGGCGTTGAGATGCGGGAAGAGGCTGTACGACTGGAAGACCATCCCGGCGTCACGGCGGTGCGCCGGGACGTGGGTGACGTCCTCGCCGTCCACCAGGACGGCGCCGGAGTCGGGGTGTTCGAAGCCGGCGAGCATGCGCAGCGCGGTGGTCTTGCCGCAGCCGGACGGGCCGAGCAGCGCCAGGAACTCGCCCGGCTGCACGGTCAGGTCGAGTCCGTCGAGGGCGACGGTGGCGCCGAACTCGCGCCGCAGCGACCGGAACTCGACGGTCGCGGCCTTCTCAAGGGTGGCGGTGGTCATGGTGTGTCATCCCCGGGAGGAAGCGGTTCGGTCACGGCCGCCGGCACCGGCGAGCGCGAGGAGCAGGGCCCAGGTCACCAGGAGACTGAGCACGGAGACGGCGACGGACATCTGGGCCTGTGAGCCGCCGACGTTGTAGATCCACACGGCGAAGGGCTGGTAGCCCAGCAGCGAGGCGACCGTGAACTCGCCCAGCACCAGGGCCAGGGTGAGGAAGGCCGCGTTGAGCAGCGCCCCGCGGAGGTTCGGCAGCACGGCCCGGACAAGGGCCTGCGGCCAGTTGGCGCCGCAGCTGCGGGCGGCCTCGACGAGGGTGCGCACGTCGATCGCGCGCAGCCCGGCGTCCAGCGCCCGGTAGACGAAGGGCAGCGCCATCACGACGTACGCGAGGACCAGGACGACCGGGAAGGTCGGGTTCTGGATGGCGACGAAGGTCTCGAACAGCGGGGTCCTGGAGAGGTAGTCCGGGCCCCACTTGAGCACGGTCGCGATGCCGGCGACGAACGCGATCGGCGGCACCACCAGCGGCAGCGAGCAGAGGATCTCGACGACCGGGCGCAGCCTGGGCGCGCTCAGCCGCAGGGCGACCATGGCGGGCACCATCAGCAGCAGCACGACGGCGATGGTGGCGACGGCCAGTTCCAGCGAGAGCACCAGGCTGGAGAGGAAGCCGTCGGCGGACAGGATCTGGGAGTAGGCGTCGAAGGTGACGCCCTGGCCGGGCACGTCGACCGTGAAGACGACGGAGGCGCCCAGCGGGACCAGGAAGTAGAGGGCGGCAAGGCCTAGGACGGCCCAGCGCCAGGGGGTCAGGCGTCGAGCCATCGGGCGCTCCGTCGTTGCAGGGGCAGGTACAGGGCCATGACCACGCCGGCCACCAGCACCATGTCCAGGCTCAGGGCGAGGGCCACGTTCTCCTGGCCGACCAGGACGTTGCCGGAGATGGCGTCGGCGATCTGGAGGGTGACCAGCGGGACCGCGCTGCCGACCATCGCGGCGGCGGTGGCGTAGGCGGCGAAGGCGCTGCCGAAGAGCAGCACGAGTCCGCCGAGCAGCGAGGGCGCGAGGACCGGCAGGGCCACGAACCGCCAGTACTGCACGCCGGTGGCGCCGTTGTTGCGGGCCGCCTCCCGCCACTGCGTCCGCAGCCCGTCCAGGGCCGGGGTGATGGTGAGGACCATCAGCGGGATCAGGAAGTACAGGTAGACGAGGACCAGGCCCCAGAAGCTGTAGAGGTTCCAGCCGTGGTCCGTGAGGTGCAGGTGTGTGGTCAGCACACCGGCGTTGCCGAGGGTCGCGACGAACGCGAACGCCAGCGGCACACCGCCGAAGTTGGCGAGCACCCCGGAGGCCGTGAGCACGGCCTCGCGCAGCGCCCGGGAGCGCGAGCTGACGACGGCCTGCGCGAGCGGCAGGCCGAGGACGGCGGCGATGAGGGCGGAGAGCGCGGACAGCTTGACGCTGCCGACGAGGGCGGTGAGGTAGGGCCCCTGGAGGGAGTCCGTGAGGTTCCGCCCGGTGTACGAGGACACCCCGCTCGTCGGGTCCTTGACGGTGAAGGCGCCGTTCAGCATGGCGATGGCCGGCAGCCCGAAGGCGACGGCGGTGAAGACGAGGAGCGGGACGACGGCGAGCCAGCCGGGGGCGCGGCGCCGCCGCTTCTGGGAAGCGGCGGACGCCACGTCGGCCCGCGTGAGCGTGGCCGTCATCCGGAGACGGCCTTCGACCAGCCCGTCGCGAGGACCGTCTTGGCCTTGTCCTGCTGGGCCTCGGTCGGGAAGGCCGGCGTGCCGGTGACCGCGGGGAGCTTGGCGGCGGCGGTCTTGTCCAGCGTGCCGGCCTTGTCCATGGAGGTCATCAGGACCGGGCGGGCGTAGCCCTTGAGCCACAGGTTCTGGCCCTCGGTGCTGTACAGGTACTCCTGCCACAGGCGGGCGGCCGCCGGGTGCGGGGCGTCCTTGTTGATGGCCTGCGAGTAGTACTGGGCGTACTGCCCGTCGCTCGGGATGGTGACCTTCCAGTCGACGCCCTTGGACTTGAACTCGTCGGCGTAACCGGCGTTCAGGTAGTCCCAGTCGATGGAGATGGGCGTCTCGCCCTTCTCGACGGTGGCCGGGGTGGACTCGACGGGCGTGTAGTTGCCGTTCTTCTTCAGCTTGGCGAAGAAGTCGAGGCCGGGCTGGATGTCGTCGAAGGAGCCCTTGTTGGCGAGCGCGGCCGCGTAGACGCCGCCGAACGCCGAACCGGACTTGGTCGGGTTGCCGTTGAGGGCGACCTGGCCCTTGTACTCCGGCTTGAGCAGGTCGGCGAAGGTGGTCGGGCAGGTCTTGACCCGCTTCGCGTCGCAGCCGATGGAGATGTAGCCGCCGTAGTCGTTGTACCAGCGGGCCTGCGGGTCCGCCTGGCCCGTGGGGATGTCGGAGTACGAGGTCACCTTGTACGGCGCGAGCAGCCCCTGCTGGGCGGCGCTGAGCGCGAAGGAGGAGCCGAGGTCGAGCACGTCCGGCGCGCGGTCCTGGCCCTTGCGCGAGGTCACCGCGGTGATCTCGTCCTGGCTGGAGCCGTCGGGGCTCTCGTCCTCGATCTTGATGCCGTACTTCTTCTTGAAGCCGTCGATGATGGCGCCGTAGTTCGCCCAGTCGCGGGGCACCGCGATGATGTGCAGCGTGCCCTCCTTCTTGGCGGCGGCGACCAGCTTGTCCATGCCGCCGAAGTCGGCGGCGGAGGTGGCGGTGGCGGCGTTCTTGCCGTCGGAGGTGGTGGACGACGTGTTGTCGGGGGCGGCGCCGCAGGCGCTGAGGGCAAGCGCGGCTACGGCGGCGAGGGAGCCGCCGAGGAGGGCGGTTCTCGGCAGGGACACGGTCACGGTCTCTCCAGGAGTACACACGAGGGTGGGTGGCGCTGTGGCCGGCGCCGGACGAACTTGTCTGAACAAGTTGGCCCCAGTACGCCCGGCGCGGGTGTCGGGAATGTGAACACCGCATAAACCATGGACCCCAATTCCCTGCACAGTCCTGGCCGGTTCGGGGCTGACACGAATCACCCAGGAGCGTCGATTACCCTGGTCACGCTGTGCACAGCCGCCTACTCAGAGGGGAAGCATGACGGCGCGACACGAGGAGATCGCCGACGAGCTGCGGCGCGCCATCGACCGCGAGGAGTACACCGTCGGCAGCCGGCTGCCCTCGGAGACCGAACTCGCCGCCGAGTACGGCGTCTCCCGCGGCACGGTCCGCCAGGCGGTCGCCGCGCTCACCTCCGAGGGACTGATCGGCTCCCGCCAGGGCGCCCGCCGGGTGGTCCTGGCCAGCCGCCGCAGCCAGAGCTTCGCGGAGCTGCGCAGCTTCGCGCAGTGGGCGAAGGCGATGGGCCGCGAGGCGACCGGCCACGTGGTCTCCCAGGAGTACCGCCCCGCCGCGCAGGAGGACGCCGTCCGCCTGCAACTCCCCGCGGGGACACCGGTGTTGCACGTGCTCCGGGTGCGCGGCCTGGACGGCGAGCCGGTGTTGCTGGAGCGGACGGTGTACGCGGACTGGATCTCCCCGGCGGTCGAGGCGATAGAGCCCGAGTGCCCGTCCGTCACCCAACGGCTGTACGAGGAGACCGGGTTGGTCTTCGCGTACGGCGAGCACGTGATCGACGCGGTGGCGGCCGGGGCGCAGGACGCGGAGCTGCTCGGCATCCGCCGCACGAGCCCGCTGCTGCGGGTGCGGCGCGTGACGACGACGCGGGAGGGCCGGCCGGTGGAGTGGTCGGACGACCGCTACCGCTCGGACGCGGTGAGCTTCAGCGTGCACAACTCCATCGGCAACAACGCCCTGGCCAGGAAGACCGCGGAGTAGGGGCGGCCCGGGACCGCGGAGCACGGGGGACCCGGCTCACGCGTGCCGCCGCACCTGCACCGGAAGGGACTTGAGGCCGTTGGTGAAGCTGGAGCGCACCCGGCGGACGGGCCCGTCGGCGTGCAGGGTCACCCCGTGCGCCAGGAGTTCCTCGAACACCACCCGGATCTCCACCCGGGCCAGGCGCTCGCCCGGGCAGCGGTGCGGGCCGCCGCGGCCGAAGGCGATGTGCGGGTCGGGGTCACGGCTGACGTCGAAGCGGTGGAGGTCGGCGAAGACCTCCTCGTCCCGGTCGGCCGAGGTGTAGCAGACCACGGCCTTCTCCCCCCGCCCGGATCCGGCAGCCGCGCAGCTCGGTGTCCCGGCTCGCGGTACGGCGGAAGTGGTGCAGCGGGGTGGTCCAGCGCAGCACCTCCTCGACCGCGGCGTCCAGCAGCAGGTCGAGTCCGTTCGCCGGCTCCGGCGAGTAGGCGTGCAGGCCCTGCGGCAGCGGGCTGCCGTCCGGACACAGCAGGCAGAACTCCAGCTCCAGGGCGGCCCGGACGTCGTACCCGAGCCCGGCCAGGTGGTCCAGGACCCGGCGCAGTACCGCACGGGGCGAGGTGGCCGAGAGCGCGCCGTCGCGGCCGTGCACGTCGGACAGCACCTGCCCCGCCCCGGCCGCCAGGGCAGCGGCCGGTGGGGGGCCGGGTCCGGTACGGCGCAGGCGTCCGGGTAGCCGCGGCCGGCGGCGGCCTCGGGGTAGCGGGCCGCGGGTATCCGCCTGCCCTGCCCCCGGCCGTAGGGGTCGGACCAGGCGACCTCGACCTCGCGCAGGGAGCCGTCGGCGAGCGCCGCGGCCGGCGAACGCCCCGGCAGCCCCGCCGGAGACACCGCAGACACCGCAGCGGGGCGTCCGGCTCAGCCCGGCGCGCCCGACGAGAAGCGCCGCAGCAGCGGGGACAGCACCAGCACCGACTTGGTCCGCTCCACGAACGGCTCCCCCGCGATCCGCTCCAGCACCCTCTCGAAGTGCCGCATGTCGGAGGCGAAGACCTGCACGACCGCGTCGGCCTCGCCGGTGACCGTCGACGCGGCCACCACCTCCTGGTACCGCTCCAGGCCCCGCTGGATGGTCTCCGGGGACGTGTTGCGGCGGCAGTAGATCTCGACGAACCCCTCGGTCTCCCAGCCGAGGGCCGCCGGGTCGACCCGTACGGTGAATCCGGTGATCGCCCCGGTGGCGCGCAGCCGGTCCACGCGCCGTTTGACGGCGGGCGCCGACAGGCCGACCAGTTGCCCGATGTCCGCGTAGGAGCGGCGGGCGTCCTCGGCGAGGGCGTGCACGATGCGTTCGTCGAGATCGTTCAGCAAGGGGTCGTTCAGCTCTCAGATGGTGCAGGGCGGGACCGGCAGTAGCCGTATACGAAGTAGAACACGAGCCCGACGGTCATCCGGACAGCACGGCCTGCGAGCCCGTCAGGGGCGCCGGGGACACCCCCGGCGCAGCGCCTAGCTCCAACTGGCGTGCAGCGGCTTCCCCTCCGCGTACCCCGCCGCACTCTGGATCCCGACGATGGCCTTCTCCGCGAACTCCTCCAGCGAGCCGGCACCGGCATAGGTGCACGACGACCGCACGCCCGCGATGATCGAGTCGATCAGGTCCTCCACGCCCGGCCGGGCCGGGTCCAGGAACATCCGGGACGTGGAGATGCCCTCCTCGAAGAGCGCCTTGCGGGCCCGGTCGTAGGCCGACTCGTCCGACGTGCGGTTGCGCACCGCCCGCGCGGAGGCCATGCCGAAGGACTCCTTGTACAGCCGCCCGTCGGCGTCCTGCTGCAGGTCGCCCGGCGACTCGTAGGTGCCCGCGAACCAGGAGCCGACCATCACGTTGGACGCACCGGCGGCCAGCGCCATGGCGACGTCGCGGGGGTGCCGGACACCGCCGTCAGCCCAGACGTGCTTGCCGTACGTGCGCGCCTCGGCGGCGCACTCCAGGACCGCGGAGAACTGCGGGCGGCCGACGCCGGTCATCATGCGGGTGGTGCACATGGCGCCGGGGCCCACGCCGACCTTGATGATGTCCGCGCCCGCGTCGACGAGGTCCTTGACCCCTTCCGCGGAGACGATGTTGCCGGCCGCGATCGGGACCTGCGGGTCGAGGCCGCGGACCAGCCTGATCGCGTTGATCATCGACTCTTGGTGGCCGTGCGCGGTGTCGATGACGAGCGTGTCCACACCCGCGTCGAGCAGCTGCTTGGCCTTGTCCGCGAAGTCCCCGTTGATGCCTACGGCGGCGGCGATGCGCAGCCGGCCGTGCGCGTCGGTCGCCGGGGTGTACAGGGTGGCGCGCAGGGCTCCCTTGCGGGTGAGGATGCCGGCGAGCTTGCCGTCCCGGTCGACCGCCGGGGCGTAGCGGCGGTTGGCGCCGTCCAGCTTGTTGAAGGCCTCGCGGGGGTCGATGTCCGCGTCGAGCAGCAGCAGGTCGCGGGACATGACCTCGGCGAGCTGGGTGAAGCGGTCGACGCCGGTGAGGTCCCGGTCGGTGACGACGCCGACGGGGCGGCCGTCCTCGTCGACTACGACACCCGCGTTGTGCGCCCGCTTCGGCAGCAGGGCCAGCGCGTCGGCGACGGTCTGGTGCGGGGCCAGCACGATCGGGGTGTCGAGGACCAGGTGGCGGCTCTTGACCCAGGTGATGACGTCGGTGACCACGTCGATCGGGATGTCCTGCGGGATCACGACGAGTCCGCCCCGGCGGGCCACCGTCTCGGCCATCCGCCGGCCCGCGATCGCGGTCATGTTGGCGACGACCAGCGGGATGGTGGTGCCCGTGCCGTCCGGCGAGCCGAGGTCCACGCCCTGACGCGAGCCGACCGCGGATCGGCTCGGCACCATGAAGACGTCGTCGTACGTCAGGTCGTACGCGGGCTGGATGTCATTGAGGAATCGCACGTGCCGCACATCCCGGTCGATCAGAGGTGACCCCCGGACCGGCCGGCCAGAGGGAAAAGCACGTACTTCATTCTCCCATGCCGACCGGCGCGCCATGCCCGGGACGAACGTCCAGGCAGGTCAGAGCCTGTTTGGACGAACCTACAGGGGCGAGGGCCGGGTTCACCGAAGGGCGAGGGCGACGGTCAGCGCGGGTTCGTCGGCGGACGCGTCGGCGAACGCCTGCCGGGCGGTCTCCCACTCGTCCGGTCTGCTCCGCGCGTACCCCTGCCAGCCGGTGACGACGATCAGGAGTCCGCGGTCGACGGCCTCCGGCGGCCACACCGAGGGGTCGCGGAGGCTGTCGGTGAGCGCGTCCCAGTTGCGCCCGAACCAGTCGGGCAGGTCCAGGGCGGAGGCGGTCCGGTCCATGAGTGCGGCCTTGTCGGTGACGCCGGCGAGGTCGAGCACGACCGGATACGGGCTCGTCGTCATCTCAGCGGCGTCCCGGCGAGGTGGCGGGGGCGGTCTGCTCGGCGAGCCAGGACGCCGCCGAGCGGGTCCAGGCCGAGGCCTCTCCCGCGCCGTGGGCGAGGCCCAGGCTGTGCGGGCCGTGCGGGTAGACGTGCACCGTGTGGGGCACGTCGTGGGCGGCCAGGGCCGTCGCCAGGCGGTAGGTGTGCTCGGGCCACACGTACGGGTCCTCGGCCGTGTGCCAGAGGAAGAACGGGGGCGCCGACGGGGTCACCAGTGCGTCGAGCGAGGTGGCCCGGCGCAGCTCCGGCGAGGCGTCCTCGCCCAGCAGGACGATCCGGGACGGCCGGTAGGTCTCGGTCTCCATCGAGGTGATCGCGTAGCCGAGCACGGCGAACTGCACCGCGGACCGCACGTCGCCGTCCGCCGCCAGGGCGGCCAGCCCCGCGAGGTGCCCGCCCGCCGAGAACCCCACGAGCCCGATCCGGTCGGCCCCCGCGGCACGCAGGCGCCGGATCTCGGCGCGCAGCGCTTCGAGGGGCGCCGGATGCCGGACCCCGAGGGGGTACCGGAAGACACTCGCCTCGATGCCCAGCCCCAGCCCGGTGAGCCACTCGGCCACCGGCTCGGCCTCGTGCTCGGCGTACTGCACGTAGCCGCCGCCCGGCAGCACGATCACATGCGCGGACATCGGCCTCACCGTCCTTTCTCGCCGGCTCCGGGGAGCGCGGGCAGGTCGTCCAGGAAGTCGTCGGACGGCACGAAGAAGAGCGTGCCGGTGACCGCGGTGGAGAAGTCGAGGATCCGGTCGTGGGTGGCGTCCTCGGTGCCGAGGAACATGTTGCCCAGCATCTGCTCGATGACGTCCGGCGTCCGGGCGTAGCCGATGAAGTAGGTGCCGAACTCGCCCCCGCCGGGGCTGCCGAAGGGCATGTTGTCCCGCAGGATCTGCCGTTCCGCGCCGTCCGGTCCGGTGATCGTGTTCAGGTCCACGTGGGAGGCCGGCTCCTCCAGTTCGAGGTTGGTGGCCTTGGTACGGCCGATGATCCGCTCCTGCGTCTCGACGGGCAGCGCGTTCCACGCGTCGAGGTCGTGCAGGTACTTCTGTACGACCACGTAGCTGCCGCCGGCGTGGCCGGGGTCCTCGGCGCCGATCAGGACGGCCCTGCGGGCGGCGGCGCCGACCGGGTTCTCGGTGCCGTCGACGAAGCCCAGCAGGTCGCGGGCGTCGAGGTACTTGAAGCCCGGTACCTCGTCCTCGACGGTCACCGCGTCGCGCAGCCGGTGCATGATCTCGGCGGCGAGCCCGAAGCACAGGTCGAACCGGGTGGCCCTGATGTGGAAGAGCAGGTCGCCGGGGGTGGCGACCGCGGTGTGCCGGGGTCCTTCCAGCGGCCGGAAGGGATGCAGGTCCGCGGGGCGGGCGTGGTCGAACAGGCGGTCCCAGGCGGCGGAGCCGACCCCCGCCACACAGCTCAGCGCGCCGTCCGGCGACCCGAACCCGAAGCTTCGCTGCAGCGCGCGGACATCGCCCAGCACCTCCCGTGCCGCCTCCTCGCCGCCTGGGCGGACGGTGAGCACCAGGAAGATCGCGGCGGTGGTCAACGGCCCGAGCACCGGCTGTGGTTCGGCTCCCGGCACGGACTGGGGTTCAGTGGTCAACGCGTCCTCCCGATGCGATCGGCACACGGCCTGTCGTACACATACTCGGGGTTGACGGCGCCCACTCGGTGAAGACGCTCCATGCAACCGCGTTGAGATGATCGGATCACAGCACGGGGGCCGGCCGTCACGGCATCACATGAACGGGTGAGGACAGCGGCTCCGCAAAAATTTCCGAGAAACCTTCGCAGGACGGAATAGACAGACCTGTCTAAGAGGTTGATCAGGCCAGATAGACAGACTGGTCTACTCAATGCACTCTCCGAACCGGCGCTCTTCGGCCCCCGTCCCCGCGAAGGATCTCCGATGAACCACCTCGCACAGCACGAGCGAACCGAGCCAACCGAGCGCACCCGGCGCGCGACGGCAGCGCGCAGGCCGATCCCGCCGCGCGCGGCGTTCTACGTGCTCGCCTCCGTCGTCGTCTCCTTCCTGGCCGCCTCCAGCGCACCCACCCCGCTCTACGCGACCTACCAGGCCGAATGGGGATTCACCCCGATCACCACGACGATCGTCTTCGGCGTCTACGCGATCGCGGTCCTCTCCGGCCTGCTGGTCCTCGGCAAGCTGTCCGACCACGTCGGCCGCCGCCCGGTGCTGATCACCGCGATCGCCGCACAGGCCGCCGCGATGCTGCTCTTCTCCTCCGCCGGGGGCGTCGGCGAACTGCTCGCCGCCCGCGTGGTGCAGGGCCTGTCCACCGGCGCCGCGCTCGGCGCGGTCGGGGCCGCGATGATGGACATCAACCGTTCCCGCGGCACCATGGCGAACGCCTTCGCCCCCGGCCTCGGCACCGCCACGGGCTCGCTGGCCAGCGGTTTCGTCGTGCAGTACCTGCCCGCCCCCACCCACGCCATCTACCTCGGCCTGCTGGTCGTGTTCGCCGCCCAGGCCGTCGCCATCGCCCTGATCGACGAGACCGTGACCAGGGTGCCGGGCGCGCTGGCCAGCCTGGTGCCCGAGATCAAGCTGCCGCGCACGGTCCGGGGCGCGGTCCTCGCCGCGGCACCCGTCATCTTCGCCGTGTGGGCCCTCGCCGGGTTCTACGGCTCCCTCGGCCCCGCCCTGGTCCGCACCCTGGTCGGCTCCACCTCCGCCGTCTGGGGCGGCCTCGGCCTCTTCGTCCTCGCGTTCGTCGCGGCCGCCTCGGTCCTCGCGCTGCGCAAGGCGCAGTCCACGACCGTGATGTACACCGGCATCGGCGCGCTCGTCGCCGGGGTCGCCCTGACCCTGGTCGCCGTGGACCTGAGCGCCCCGGCGCTGTTCTTCGCCGGCACGGCCGTCGCCGGCCTCGGTTTCGGCAGCGGTTTCCAGGGCGGCATCCGCACCGTGCTGCCGCTCGCCAAGCCCCACGAGAGCTCGGGCGTGCTGTCCCTGCTGTTCGTGGTCTCCTACCTCGGCATGGGCGTCCCCTCGGTCGCCGCCGGCGCGCTGGTCGTGCACGGGGGCGGGCTGGTGCCGACCTCCGAGGAGTACGGCGCGGTGGTCATCGCCCTGGCGCTGCTGGCCCTGGCCGCCCTGCTGCTGCGCGGCAAGGCGCAGATCGCGCCGGGAGTGAAGGTGGCGTCCGGCGGCCCGCAGCCGGTACCGGTCCGGGCCGAGCAGCCCGAGGGCGTCACGCAGGCACGATGACCGACCGGACCGGTCCGATCCACCATGGGTAGACCGGTCTGGTCAGCAATAGACTCGAAATCCGGAAGCGTCGGGAAGGTGAGTGGCATGACGAAGACGTTGCCCGCTGCCAAGGCCCCCACCGCCAGGGAGCGTCTGCTCTCGGCGGCGAACGAACTGTTCTACGCGGAGGGCGTGCAGACGGTCGGGATCGACCGGATCATCGAGCGCGCCGGGGTCGCCAAGGCCTCGCTGTACAACACCTTCGGCGGCAAGGAACAGCTCATCCGCGCCTACCTCGACTCCCGGCACACCAGGCTGACCGAGCGGTTGCGGCGCGCCGTCGACGCCGCCGGCAGCCCGCGGGACCGGCTGCTGGCCGTCTTCGACGCGCAGACCGAACTCTTCGCCGAGCAGGACTACCACGGGTGCGCGTTCATGGCGGCCAGCGCGGAGGCCAAGCACGGCAGCACCATCGAGGAGGCCTCCGACATCTCCCGCGCCTGGATCCGGGCCCTGTTCACCGACCTCGCCCGGGACGCCGGCGCCCCGGATCCCGAGGCGCTCGGCCGCCGCCTGCACCTGCTCTACGACGGGGCCGTGGCGTCCGCGCGGATGGACCGCGACCCGTCGGTGGGTGCCGTCGCCCGGGAGACAGCGACCATCGTGATCGACGCGGCACTGCCGACCGGGGCCTGAAAGCCCCCGCCGGCCCGAAAGCCCCCGCTGCGGGGGCCGCTCGTCCGCCGCGGCAGCGTTGTCACTCCGGCTGCCGCGGCGCTGCCATGGTCCCGGTCAGGGACCGTCCGGGTCCGCGCGGTTCAGCGCGGGCTTGGGAGTGCTGCCCGCCGTCATCAGGTAGTCGGCGGCCGAGGTGTCGGTGACGAGACTGGTGACCAGCCCCGACCGCAGCACCGCGTCGATCGCGGCCGCCTTGCGCTGTCCGCCCGCGATCGCGACGACCTCCGGGATACGGCGCAACTGGTCGGCCTTGACCGTGATGCAGCGCTCCCCCAGGTCGCGTCCGACCCGGCGGCCCTCGGCGTCGAAGAGGTGCGCGGCCATCTCGGCGGCGACGCCCAGCGTGGCGTAGTGCGCGCGTTCCTCGTCGCTGAGCATGTCGTGCACCGTGGAGATGCCGGGCTCCCAGGAGCCGATCGAGACGCAGGCGACCGTGACCTTGTCGAAGTACTCGAAGGCCCGGGCGATCCCGGTCTGGTTGCGCAGCGCAGCCGCGGTGGCCGCGTCCGGCAGCAGCATCGGCGCGTAGATGGGGTGCGCGTCGCCGCCCGACACCTGCGCGGCGCGCCGGACGGCCTCGACCGAGCCGCGCTCGGAGGTCCCGGCGTCGTACACCCCGGTCAGCTGCACCACCGTGCACGGCGGCAGCCGGTCGAGCGCCGCCGCCATGTGGATGGTGGACCGGCCCCAGGCGAGGCCGAGCACATCCCCCTCATTGACGAGCTCGCCGAGCAGGTCCGCGGCCACCTCGCCGAGGTTCTCGGGGTCGGGGGTCTCCTCCGCCTCGGCCGGGGACTCGACCACGACGGCATGCCGCAGACCGTACCGGGCACGGAGCGCGTCCGAGCGCTCGGCGTCCAGTTCGGCCGGTACGCGGATCTCGATGCGTACGAGATCCCTTTCGAGGGCAGTCTCCAGTACCCGGGCCACTTTGAAGCGGCTGACGCCGAACTCCTCAGCGATCTGGATCTTGGACTTGCCTTCGAGATAGAAGCGGCGGGCCATGGCCGCCGCCTGCACCAGCTCTGCGGGTCCCATCCGCATGGCTGACCGGCCCGCCGACATACCCGACACGGCCATCTCCTCACTGCTGTTCACACTCTGGATACGCCGTTCATCCTTGCAGATCCGGCGCAGTTGATCAGCCCTGATCGGAGCCGTTCACGTTCCCGTACCTCAGTGGTCGCACGCCCAGGACGCGGCGGCCGTCGCCGTCTCCGCCTGGGTGCGTAGTGCACGTACCGCCGCTGCCGGGTCGTTTGCCCCGTACACCGCCGAACCTGCCACAAAAACGTCGGCTCCGGCATCCGCGCACCGCTCGATCGTCGACGCGGAAACTCCACCGTCGACCTGGAGCCACAGCTCCAGTCCGTGCTTGCTGATCAACTCCCGGGTGCGGCGGATCTTCGGCAGCATGATGTCGAGGAACGACTGGCCGCCGAAACCCGGCTCCACCGTCATGATCAGCAGCATGTCCAGCTCGGGAAGCAGGTCCTCGTAGGGCTCGACGGGCGTGGCGGGCTTGAGCGCCATGGAGGCACGCGCGCCCTTCGCCCGGATCTCCCGCGCGAGCCGCACGGGCGCGGCGGCCGCCTCCACGTGGAAGGTGACGGAGGAAGCACCCGCTTCGACGTACTGCGGCGCCCACCGATCAGGGGCCTCGATCATCAGGTGGCAGTCCAGCGGGGTGTCCGTAGCACGGGCCAGGGACTCTACGACCGGCACACCGAGCGTGAGGTTCGGGACGAAGTGGTTGTCCATGACGTCGACGTGGAGCCAGTCGGCGCCTTCGACCGCCTTCGCCTCGTCCGCGAGGCGGGCGAAGTCGGCGGACAGGATGCTGGGGTTGATCTGCACGGCCATGCCCCAAGCGTGCCATGCCCTGACGGGGTGGGCCGAATGGGGTTCGGGGGTGGGTCGGCTTGTGGGTGCGGTGCGGGTGGGTGGGGGTTGCTCGCGCAGTTCCCCGCGCCCCTTACGGGGCGCTGAGGGTCCCCCCGGCCGAAGCATCTCAGCCGGTCCGCCGGATCAACGCCAGATACATCGCGTCCGTGCCGTGCACATGCGGCCACAGCTGCACATCCGGCCCCTCCCCCAGCTCCGGCACCCCTGGCAGCAGCGGGCGCGCGTCCAGCAGCTCGGTGTCCGGGCGCTGCTTGAGCACGTCCTGGACCACCGCCCGGGTCTCCGCCAGATGCGGCGAGCACGTGGCGTACCCGACCACCCCGCCCACCCGCACCGAGTCGATCGCGGTACGCAGCAGCGCACGCTGCAGCGGACCGAAGTTGTCGAGGTCCTCGGGGCGGCGCCGCCACCGTGCCTCCGGGCGCCGGCGCAGCGCGCCCAGGCCCGTGCAGGGGACGTCCATCAGCACCCGGTCGAAGGTGCCGGCGCGCCACGGCGGCCGGGTCCCGTCCGCCGCGATGACCTGGTACGGCCCGGGGTTGCCGTGCAGGGCCTTCTCCACCAGCCCGGCCCGGTGCGGCTGCTTCTCGGAGGCGAGCAGCACGGCCCCCCGCTCGGCGGCGAGCGCGGCGAGCAGCGCGGCCTTGCCGCCGGGTCCGGCACAGCCGTCGAGCCACTTCGCGTCCGGCCCCTCGACCGGCGCGTTGGCGAGCGCGAGGGCGACCAGCTGGCTGCCCTCGTCCTGCACACCGGCCCGGCCCTCCTGTACGGCCGTGATGGCGCCGGGCTCCCCGCCCTCGGTGAGCCGCACGGCGTACGGCGACCAGCGCCCCTGTTCGGCGGCCTCCTCCCCGAGGAGTTCCTCGGTGGTGGCCCGTCCGGGCCGGGCGACCAGCGTCACCTCGGGCCGCTCGTTGTCGGCGGCCAGCAGCTCCTCGATCCCCGCGCGTCCGCCCCCCAGCGAATCCCAGAGCGCGGAGACGACCCACCGCGGATGCGAGTGCACCACGGCCAGATGGTCCTCGGGGTCCTCGTCGTAGGACGGCGCGACCCGCGCGATCCAGCCGTCGAGATCGTCCTGCGCGACCTTGCGGAGCACGGCGTTGACGAACTTGGCCCGCCCGTCGCCCAGCACCACCCGGGCCAGCTCGACGGAGGCGGAGACGGCGGCGTGGCTGGGAATCCGTGTCCCGAGCAGCTGATGGACGCCCAGACTGAGCACGTCCAGCACCGGCGGGTCCACCTCGCGCAACGGCCGGTCGACGCACTCGGCGATGATCGCGTCGTACGTCCCCTGCCGGCGCAGCGTCCCGTAGACCAGCTCGGTCGCGAGCGCGGCGTCCCGCCCGTCGAAGTCGCCTTTCTCCCGGGCCTTGCGCAGCAGCGGCGGCAGCACGAGGTTGGCGTACGCGTCCCGCTCGTCCACGGCGCGCAGCGCCTCGAAGGCGAGGATGCGGACGGGGTCCCGCTGGGGACGGCGGTAGGGCTTGGCGGGCCTGCGCGGCCGCCGGGACTGCTCGCTCACGAAAAAGGTGCTCCGGGTATGGGAATGAGGCGACTCCCAGCGTACGCCGCGTACGCCGGAAAGCCGCTGGTGGGGAAGGCGGCTCAGGCGCCGAGGGTCTCCCCGGCGCCGATGCGCACGCCACGCGCCCAGTCGGCGGCCCGCATCGGCTTCTTGCCCTGGGCCTGTACCCAGAGCAGTTCCACGGCGTACGACCCCGTCCCGACGTGCACGCTGTTCTTGCCCACGGCGATCTCGGCGGGGGCGAGGTCGGTCCGCTCGGGAACCGGCGTGACCTGGATGAGCTTGAGCCGCTCGCCGCGGAACGTGGTCCAGGCACCGGGGGCCGGAGTGCACCCCCGCACCACCCGGTCGACCCTCAGCGCCGGCGTCGACCACTCCACCTTCGCGTCCTCGACGGTGATCTTCGGCGCGAGGGTGATGCCGTCCGCCGGCTGCGGTACGGCCTTGAGCGTGCCGTCCTCGATACCGTCCATGGTCGCGGCGAGCAGCCCGGCGCCGGCGAAGGCGAGCCGGGTCAGGAGGTCGCCGCTGGTGTCGGTGGGCCGGATCTCCTCGGTCACGGTCCCGTAGACGGGCCCGGAATCGAGCCCCTCCTCGATGAGGAAGGTGGAGGCGCCCGTGATCTCGTCGCCCGCCATGATGGAGTGCTGCACGGGAGCCGCACCGCGCCAGGCGGGAAGCAGCGAGAAGTGCAGGTTGACCCACCCGTGGAGCGGCACGTCCAGCGCGACCCGCGGCAGCAGCGCGCCGTACGCGACCACCGGACAGCAGTCCGGCTCGATCTCCCTCAGCCGCTCCAGGAACTCCGGCTCACGCGGCTTGAGCGGCCTCAGCACCTCGATCCCGGCCTCCATCGCCCGCTCGGCCACAGGCGAAGCGACCAGCCTGCGGCCCCGCCCGGCCGGCGCATCGGGCCGCGTGACCACGGCGGCCACCTCGTGCCGTCCGGACGAGATCAGAGCGTCCAGAGCGGGAACGGCGACTTCGGGGGTACCGGCGAAGACAAGCTTCATGGGCGACTGAGACCCTCTCGAACGGCATCAACACGGGCAACAAACAAGTCTATGCCGCACCGATCACCCACCGCCCACAGCCCACGACCCCGAACCCCACCAACCACGCACCACAAGCCCCGCCCCCCCCAACGGCGAACCACGAACGACCGACCGGCGATGGGCGACGGGCAACAGGCCAAGACCAACAGCCGTGGGCCGACGGGCCATGGGCCACGACTGACAGGCGACAGGCGAGGAACAACCACCGGACGAAGCCGCAAGCCGTGCGCCGCACATCACAAACCGAGAACCGCGAACCGTGAGCCCCTGACGGTGCGCCGCCGACGGTGAGTACCCCCGCAGGTCGCTCAACCTCTCTGCCGACTGGGACGGGTGGTGCGCGGGTGGGAGAACTCCCCCGGTCGTGCATCCCCGCCGCACGGCGTACGCATATGCCCATACGCCCCCACACCGTGACCAGCGGAGCGCCCACGCGTTGGTCAAGAGAGAGTTGACCACAACGGGCCGCATACGCGGCCCATTCCTTTCAACGCCGGTTCGAGAGGCTTGTTCATGGCCGACCACGCAACCCACGACGCCCAGGCCCGGGCCAGCCTGCACTTGTTGGTGCGGGACATCGAGCGGGTCCGCCGCCAGGTGGACGCACTACGCACGCTCACCGCCCAGTTGGGCAACGTCTACCGCCCGCGCCGCTCCGGCCCGTCCACGGGCTTCGTCGTCTACGGACGTGCCCCCGCCCCGACGGTCCGCCTCGCCCAGGAACTCCGGGACAGTGTCGAGACCCTGGTCACGGCCGCCGTGGACTTCGACCGCTCACTCGGCTTCTCGTGGGACGCGGTGGGCTCCGCGCTCGGAGTCACCAAGCAGGCGGTGCACCGCCGTTACGGCGCCCGCCGCGCCGCGGCCCAGACAGGGGCCACGGCCGATCCCGACCGGTCCACGGAAGCGTCGGGCACCCGCACGATCAACGTGGGCGGCGGCCTGCCCACCGTTCCCACGGTCCCGGCCGCCCGCTCCATGCCGACCCAGCCGACCGCGGGCAGCCCCACCCTCCGCGACGAGGTCAGGCCGACAGCCTTCCCCGGCCCGCGCAACGGCTGACGCACGCTGCGCCCCACGCACGCAGCGGCCGACCGACACCACGGCTGGCCTCAGGGCCGACCCGCCCGCTCCCGCCCTCCCGGCAAGCATCCGGGAGGGCAGCCGTCTGTCGGCTCACCCGATGTCCGGCGGATCGATCCGCACCCGAACCGCCTCCCCGCTCCCGGCACCGCTCCCGCTCCCCCGCGCCATCCGCGCCGCCTGAGCCGACTTCAGCGCGGCGGCAAGCACCGCCCCGCTCCCCGGCGGCACCCGTACCAGCGCCCGCTCCCAGTGCTCCCCCGGCGGCGGCGCACCCGCCCGCCGAGGCGCCCCGGCCCGCGCCACGGGCACCGGTACCGGCCCCAGCACCTCGGCATCCGGCGGCAGTTCGGCCGTACCGAGGAACTCGGCGACCGCCTCCGCCGTCCCCGACACCGCCGCCATCCGCGACACCGGCGGAAACCCCAGCTCCGCCCGCTCGGCCAGCTCCCGTACCGCGTGCCCGACGGGATCCCACCGCACCAGCGCCTGCACGGGCCGCAGCGTCGGCTCCGCGACGACGACCACGGTCCCCCCGTCCGCCTGCGGCCGCACCAGCGCCCCGGCCGCGATCCACCGGCGCAGCGCGTCCTCACCGGCCCGCAGGTCGGGCCGCCCGAGCATCGCCCAGCCGTCCAGCAGCAGGGCCGCCGCGTAGCCGCCCTCGGCGACCGGCTCCGCACCCGGGGTGCTCACGACCAGGGCGGGCGTCCCCGGCACGGTGTCCAGCACCTGCTCGCGCCCCGACGTCCTCACGGGTACGGCGGGAAAGGCCCGCCCCAGCTCCTCGGCGGTCCGCCGCGCCCCGACCACCTGGGCACGCAGCCGGAAGCCGCCGCACTCGGGGCAGTGCCAGTCGCTCTCCGCGCGCCCGCACCACCCGCACCCCAGCGCCCCGGCGGCCCGCGCCTCCAACGGACCGGCGCAGTGCCGGCAGCGCGCCGGCGCCCGGCACTGGGCACAGGCCATCCGCGGCACATACCCCCGCCGGGGCACCTGCACCAGCACCGGCCCGTGCCGCAGCCCGTCCCGGACGGCCTGCCAGGCGAGCGTCGGCAGCCGCGCGGCCCGTGCGGCCTCGTCCCGGGCCAGGTCCCCGTCCCCGACGGTCCGCACCAGCGGTGCGGCCCCCCGCACCTGTTCCCTCCCCGCCACCAGGGGCCGCGCCCAGCCGTTCTCCACGAGCTGCGCGGCCTCCACCGTGCAGCTCCAACTCCCGAGCAGAAACCCGCACTTGTCCAGCGCCGCCCGGAGGAGCAGCACATCCCGCGCATGCGGCTGCGGCGCGTGCTGCTCGCTGTGGCTGTCGTCCCCGTCGTCCCAGATCGCCACGAGCCCGAGATCCCGCACGGGCGCGAACATGGCCGCCCGTGTCCCCACGACGGCCCGCACCGACCCGCGGCTGACGGCGAGCCACTGCGCGTACCGCTTCTCGGGCCCGGCGTCGGCCGTGAGCAGCGCATGCCGCCCCTCGCCCAGCACACCGGTCAGCGCGGCGTCGACCCGCGCGGCGGCCCGGCCGTCCGGTACGACGACGAGCGCGCCGCGTCCCGAGGCGAGCGTGGCGGCGACGGCCCGGGCGATCTCCTCGCTCCACCCGGGCCCCGGCAGGGCGTTCCACACCGCGCGCGGCACGCCGCCCGAGGCCAGCGACTCGATGAAGGCGGACCCGTGCTCGTACCGTGTCCAGGATCCGGCGCCCGGCACCGGTGGGGGCGGCAGCGGCTCGGGGGACGGCCGCTTCTCGGCCCGTGCGCTGCGCGGTGGCACGGCCAGCTGCAGCACGTCCGCGAGGCTGCCCGCGTACCGGTCGGCGACCGCCCGTGCGAGCCGCAGCAGTTCCTCGCCCAGCACCGGCTCCGGCGACACCACCTGGGCCAGCGCGGCCAGCGGCCCCGAGTAGTCGGACTCGGGGAGCCGCTCGACCAGGAACCCGTCGATGAGTCCGCCGCCCTCGCGGCGCCCGTCCCGCACCCGGTGCCGCCCGGCCCCGAACCGGACCCGGACCCGGACCCCCGGCTGCGCCTCGGCGTCGAGTTCGGCGGGGACGGCGTAGTCGAAGTAGCGGTCGAGGTGGAGCACGCCCTTGTCCACGAGCACGCGTGCGACCGGCAACCGCTCCGCCAGCTCGGCTCCCCGCCAGGTCCGCGGTTTGGCCCGCGGCGCCTTGGCCCCCCGCACGCTCTCCCGGATGAGCGCGAGCTGCTCCGGCGGCGCCCCTCCGGCGCCTCCGTCCCCCTGCACGTTCTCGCTGCTCACCCTTGCATTCTTACCAAACGCCACTGACAACCGGCGCCGCCCGAGTGCACTCCGGCCGTGGGGCGCCGTACGGCGTTCTGCCGCCCTGGGCCGTGACCCGGCCTGACGGTACAGGTCGGCCGAGGTCAGTCCGGCGACGGTCGAGGCACACCGGCTTCATCCCGCGCCATGGGCACACTCCCCGGAGGGAACCGCGGCCGTCGCACCGGGAGGGTCTCGGCGTACCGATCACCGGGTCGCGGCGACCAGCCGCGGCGACCGGCCGAATTCCGGGACCCCGGGACGCGACAGGCGGGACGCGACGGGTTCCCCGGTCTCCCCGGACGTGCCGAGGCCCGGCTCCCCTGCGGGGAAACCGGGCCTGGGCAGCGGATCTCAGGGGGTTACAGGCCGACGGCCGCGCGCAGGGCGTCGACGCGGTCCGTGCGCTCCCAGGTGAAGTCGGGGAGCTCGCGGCCGAAGTGGCCGTACGCGGCGGTCTGCGCGTAGATCGGGCGGAGCAGGTCGAGGTCACGGATGATCGCGGCCGGACGCAGGTCGAAGACCTCGTCGATGGCCTTCTCGATCTTCTCGTGGTCGACCTTGGCCGTGCCGAAGGTCTCGACGAAGAGACCGACGGGCTCGGCCTTGCCGATCGCGTAGGCGACCTGGACCTCGCAGCGGGCGGCCAGGCCGGCGGCGACGACGTTCTTGGCGACCCAGCGCATGGCGTAGGCGGCCGAGCGGTCGACCTTGGACGGGTCCTTGCCGGAGAAGGCGCCGCCACCGTGGCGGGCCATGCCGCCGTAGGTGTCGATGATGATCTTGCGGCCGGTCAGGCCGGCGTCGCCCATCGGGCCGCCGATCTCGAAACGGCCGGTCGGGTTGACCAGCAGACGGTAGTTCTCGGTGTCGAGCTTGATGCCGTCGTCCAGCAGCGCCTTCAGCTCCGGCTCCACGACGAACTCGCGGATGTCGGGGGCGAGCAGCGACTCCAGGTCGATGTCGGAGGCGTGCTGGCTGGAGACCACGACCGTGTCGAGGCGGACGGCCTTGTCGCCGTCGTACTCGATGGTGACCTGCGTCTTGCCGTCGGGGCGCAGGTAGGGGATGGTGCCGTTCTTGCGGACCTCGGAGAGGCGCTTGGAGAGGCGGTGCGCCAGGAAGATCGGGAGCGGCATCAGCGTCGGCGTCTCGTCCGTCGCGTAGCCGAACATCAGGCCCTGGTCGCCGGCGCCCTGCTTGTCGAGCTCGTCCTCGTCGCCCTCGACGCGGTTCTCGTACGCCGTGTCCACGCCCTGGGCGATGTCCGGGGACTGCGCGCCGATCGAGACCGAGACGCCGCAGGAGGCGCCGTCGAAGCCCTTCTTCGAGGAGTCGTAGCCGATCTCCAGGATCTTGTTGCGGACCAGCGTCGCGATGTCCGCGTACGTCTTGGTCGTGACCTCGCCGGCCACGTGCACCAGGCCGGTGGTGATCAGCGTCTCGACGGCGACCCGGGAGGTCGGGTCCTCGCGCAGCAGCGCGTCGAGAATGGTGTCGCTGATCTGGTCAGCGATCTTGTCGGGGTGACCCTCGGTCACGGACTCCGAGGTGAACAGGCGACGGGACACAACGCTCCCTGGGGTTGCAGCGGCTGCTGTCTGATCATTGGCGGACGACACGGGGGCTGCACCCGGGCGTCGTCCGAGAACAGTTTATCGGTCGCACTCGGCCGCCGGCCCATCTGTCTCGACACTCGGAAGTGCTGTGACCTGCGGCACGGGCATTCTGCCCAATGGTCGGCGGCCTTGACCAGAGCCCCCGCACCGCTATGTCGCGTCCGGGAAAGTTGACATATGGCTGAAATAAGTTAACCCAAACGGGCCGCCACCAGGTCCCACACGGTGTCGGCGAGAGCCTCCTTCGGCCCGTGCGGCACGGGCGTCTCGCTGCCGTCGGCGCCGAGCACCACGGCCTCGTTCTCCTCGGAGCCGAAGGTCTTCCGCTCCCCCACCTCGTTCACCACGAGCAGGTCGCAGCCCTTGCGCGCCAGCTTGGTCCGCCCGTTGGCGAGGACGTCGTCGGTCTCCGCGGCGAAGCCGACGATCACCTGTCCGGACCGCGCCCGGTCGGCCGAGATCTCCGCGAGGATGTCCGGATTCCGCACCAGGACGACCGGCTCGGGATCCTGGCCGTCCTTCTTCTTGATCTTCCCGGCCGCGTAGACCGCGGGGCGGAAGTCGGCGACGGCGGCGGCCATCACCACGGCGTCGGCGTCGGCGGCCGCCTTCAGCACCGCCTCCCGCAGCTGGACGGCCGTACCGACCGGGACGACGTCCACGCCGGCCGGATCGGGCAGTCCTGCGGTGTTCGCGGCGACCAGCGTCACCCGGGCGCCGCGCGCGGCGGCCGTGCGGGCGAGGGCGTAGCCCTGCTTGCCGGAGGAGCGGTTGCCGAGGAAGCGGACGGGGTCGAGGGGCTCCCGGGTGCCGCCGGCGGAGACGACGACGTGGCGGCCGGCCAGGTCGGGCTCCGTCACCCCTCTCGCGAGGACGCGGCGGCAGGCCTCGAAGATCTCCGCCGGGTCGGGGAAGCGGCCCTTGCCGGTGTCGACGCCGGTGAGGCGGCCGACCGCCGGTTCGATCACGAGGGCGCCGCGGCGCCGCAGCGTGGCCACGTTCTCCTGGGTGGCCGGGTGCTCCCACATCTCCGTGTGCATCGCCGGGGCGAAGACGACCGGGCAGCGGGCGGTGAGGAGGGTGTTGGTGAGCAGGTCGTCGGCGAGGCCGTGGGCCGCCTTGGCGAGCATGTCGGCGGTGGCGGGGGCGACGACGACCAGATCGGCGTGCTGGCCGATGCGGACGTGCGGGACCTCTTCGACGTGGTCCCAGACCTCGGTGGAGACCGGGTTGCCGGAGAGGGCGGACCAGGTCGCGGCGCCGACGAAGTGCAGCGCGGAGGCGGTGGGCACCACCCGGACGTCGTGGCCCGACTCCGTGAACCTCCTCAGCAGCTCACAGGCCTTGTACGCGGCGATGCCGCCACTGACCCCCAGCACGACCTTCGGCTTGCCCACCGGGCCTCCACTCGTCGATTCCATGACGCCATCACACACCACAGGCCCGGCAGTCGGCTGCCGGGCCTGTGGATAAGTCAACCGCAATACGAAAGTACTACTGCGCCGGGCCCTCGATGGCCTCGGACGTCAGCAGACCCGCGTTGATCTCGCGCAGGGCGATGGAGAGCGGCTTCTCGTGGACGTGGGTGTCGACGAGCGGACCGACGTACTCAAGGAGGCCCTCGCCGAGCTGCGAGTAGTACGCGTTGATCTGACGGGCACGCTTGGCCGCGTAGATCACGAGGCTGTACTTCGAGTCGGTGGCCTCAAGAAGCTCGTCGATCGGAGGGTTGATGATGCCCTCGGGCGCGGTGATGGAAGAGGACACGCTCTGCCTTCCGATGGATGGGAAAGATTCAGTCTGAATGATCAGCAACGATCACACAACGTCCATCAAGGCTAGCAGCTCGCGCGCCACGTCCTTGACAGAGGTGTTGACCAGGGTTTCGTCGAACTCCGGCTCGGCCGCGAGCTCGACCTTGGCCGCGTCCAGGCGCCGCTCGATCACCTCGGGCGCCTCGGTGCCGCGTCCGGTGAGCCTGCGCACCAGTTCCTCCCAGGAAGGAGGGGCCAGGAACACCAGCCGGCCCTCCGGCATGGTCTCGCGGACCTGCCGGGCGCCCTGGAGGTCGATCTCCAGAAGGACCGGCACGCCGGACTCCAGGTGCTCAAGGACCGCGGTGCGCGGGGTGCCGTAGCGGTTGCCGGCGAATTCGGCCCACTCCAGGAGTTCGCCGTTGGCGATCAGTTTGTCCATCTCCTCGTCGGAGACGAAGAAGTAGTGGACGCCGTGCTTCTCGCCGGGGCGGGGCTTGCGCGTGGTCGCCGACACCGAGAGCCAGACCTCGGGGTGTTCCTTGCGCATATGAGCGACGACCGTGCTCTTGCCGACCCCGGAGGGGCCGGAGAGCACGGTCAGCCGCGGACGTACGTCCGGGGGCTCGGGGGTCGTCCCCCGGAATGTTGCAGCCATGCAGCGATTATTCCAGCAATCGCAGGCCGTCCGGGACGGCCCTCCCGGACGGCCCTGTGATCAGGAGCCGGTGCTGCCGAACTCGCGCTCCAGGGAGGCGATCTGGTTGGAACCGAGGCCACGCACGCGGCGGCTCTCGGAGATCCCGAGTCGCTCCATGATCTGCTTGGCGCGGACCTTGCCCACGCCCGGCAGGGACTCAAGCAGGGCGGAGACCTTCATCTTGCCGATGACGTCGTTTTCCTGACCCTGCTTGATGACCTCGTGAAGAGAGGCGCCGGAGTGCTTGAGTCGATTCTTGACCTCGGCCCGCTCCCGGCGAGCCGCGGCGGCCTTTTCGAGCGCGGCTGCGCGCTGTTCAGGGGTAAGGGGCGGAAGAGCCACGCCTACGTCACCTCGGATGTCGAACTGTCGGATACGGACCGGTGAGGAACCTAGTCGCCCCACACCTGGGGAGCTACGAGCAACACGCTTGCCCGTTGACTCTGCTCGGAGACTAGCGGGCAAGTCCGCCGGAGTCAGCGAGAACAGCGGAAAAGTCCTGGTCAGCCTCCGTGAGGCCAGACATTTCAGACATACTGCCCCGGATTTGAGGATGTATTCACACTCTCGCCGTCACCGAAGCGCTCGCCGGAGCAGTCGTCGGAGTCCCGTCGGAGCCCTCACCGACCTGCGACGACATCCCGGATCTCGCCCGCGAACCGGTCCGCGGCCACCCGCAGGGCCCCCACATCGGGACCGTGACGCAAAACACCTCGGCTCACGTTTGGAACCACGTTGCGCACGGCAGCTCCGAAGACCGCGGGAAGATCGGCGGCCGTCGCCCCCTGCGCGCCGACGCCCGGCGCGAGGAGCGGACCGTTGATGTCGAGGTCGTACGACGACAGGTCGCCGACCGTGGCGCCGACGACGGCCCCGAAGGAACCCAGCGGCTCCTCCCCCGCGTTCTCGGCGGCGAGATGGGCCAGCACGGTCGCGCCGACCGTGCGCCCGTCGGCGCGCACCGCGTGCTGCACCTCGGGACCCTCCGGGTTGGAGGTGAGCGCCAGCACGAACAGGCCGGCCCCGGTCTCCCGGGCCAGCGCGACGGCCGGGCTGAGCGAGCCGTAGCCGAGGTACGGGGAGACGGTCAGGGCGTCCGAGAACAGCGGGGCGTCCTTGTGCAGATAGGCCTCCGCGTACCCGGCCATGGTCGAGCCGATGTCGCCGCGCTTGGCGTCCATCACGACCAGCGTCCCGGCCGCCCGCGCCTCTTGCACCACCCGCTCCAGCACGGCGATCCCGCGCGAGCCGAACCGCTCGAAGAACGCGCTCTGCGGCTTCATCACGGCGACCCGGTCGGCCACCGCCTCGACGACGGTGCGGCTGAACCGCTCCAGGCCCGTCACGTCGTCGTTGAGACCCCACTCGGTGAGCAGCGAGGCGTGCGGGTCGATGCCGACGCACAGCGGACCGCGCTCGTCCATGACGCGGCGCAGCCGCGCGCCGAAGGGCTCCAGCGGGCTCATACGGTCTTCCTCACGTCGGCGCCGACCGCGTCGGCGAGGGTGGCGTACGGGCTGGTGCGCAGGCGTGCCGCGAGGCCCTTGTGGACGGCTCTACCCCAGAAGGGCCCCTCGTAGATGAAGGCGCTGTAGCCCTGGACCAGCGTGGCACCGGCCAGGATCCGCTGCCAGGCGTCCTCGGCGTTCTCGATGCCGCCGACGCCGACGAGGGTGATCCGGTCGCCCACGCGCGCGTACAGGCGCCGCAACACCTCCAGGGAGCGTGCCTTGAGCGGTGCCCCGGAGAGTCCCCCGGTCTCCTTCACCAGGGCGGGATCCGACCGCAGCCCGAGCCCTTCGCGAGCGATCGTCGTGTTGGTGGCGATGATCCCGTCGAGTCCCAGCTCCACGGCCAGGTCGGCGACGGCGTCGACGTCCTCGTCGGCGAGGTCCGGCGCGATCTTCACCAGCAGCGGCACCCGGCGGTTCGCCGCCACGCGGTCGGCGGCCTCGCGCACGGCCGTGAGCAGCGGACGGAGGTGCTCGACGGCCTGGAGGTTGCGCAGGCCCGGCGTGTTCGGCGACGACACGTTCACGACCAGGTAGTCCGCGTACGGCGCGAGCCGCTCGGCCGACTTCACGTAGTCGCCGACGGCCTCGGCCTCCGGTACGGCCTTGGTCTTGCCGATGTTGACGCCGACGACGGTCCTGAAGACGGCCTCACGGGTCGCCAGCCGCGCGGCGACGGTCAGCGAGCCGTCGTTGTTGAAGCCCATGCGGTTGATGAGCGCCCGGTCCGCGACGAGCCGGAACAGCCGCTTCTTCGGATTACCCGGCTGCGCCTCGCCGGTCACGGTCCCGATCTCGACGTGGTCGAACCCGAGCATCGACATCCCGTCGATCGCGACGGCGTTCTTGTCGAACCCCGCGGCCAGCCCGAACGGCCCGTGCATCCGCAGCCCGAAGGCCTCGGTGCGCAGTTCCTTGTAGCGGGGTGCCAGGGCTGCAGCGACGAACGTGCGCAGCACGGGGATCCGGACGGCGAGCCGGATCCACCGGAAGGCGAGGTGGTGGGCGGCTTCGGGGTCCATCCGCCGGAAGACGAGCTGGAAGAAGATCTTGTACATGACGTCCTCATGCCAAGGGGGACACCGACACCGGTGCCCCCCTCACAGACAGCTGGGCAAGCGCCCCTTCAAGGGCGCGGGGCAGTGCTCAATATGCGGCTCCGCCGCGTGGGCGCGACCAGCCACAAACCGGCCCGCAGCCGAACCACGGCCTATCAGTCCCTCGCGGCCGTCAGCCTCTCCGCATGCTCCTGAAGCGACCGCACGCCCACATCCCCATGGTTGAGCGCGTCAATACCCTGCACGGCCGCCGCCAGCGCCTGCACGGTCGTCAGACACGGCACCGACCGGGCCACCGCGGCCGTCCGGATCTCGTACCCGTCCAGGCGACCCCCGGTGCCGTACGGCGTGTTGACGATGAGGTCCACCTCGCCGTCGTGGATGAGCTGGACGATCGTCTTCTCGCCCTGCGGACCGACGCCCTCCGACTGCTTGCGCACGATCGTCGCGTTGATGCCGTTGCGCTTGAGCACCTCGGCGGTGCCGGAGGTGGCGAGCAGTTCGAAGCCGTGGGCGACCAGCTCGCGTGCCGGGAAGATCATCGACCGCTTGTCGCGGTTGGCGACGGAGATGAACGCACGGCCCTTGGTGGGCAGCGGCCCGTACGCCCCGGCCTGCGACTTGGCGTACGCCGTGCCGAAGACGGAGTCGATGCCCATGACCTCGCCCGTGGAGCGCATCTCGGGGCCGAGGACCGTGTCGACGCCCCGGCCGTGGATGTCGCGGAACCGCGACCACGGCATGACCGCCTCCTTGACGGAGATCGGCGCGTCGAACGGCAGCTCGCCGCCGTCGCCGCGGGCCGGCAGCAGCCCCTCGGCGCGCAGCTCGGCGACGGTCGCGCCCAGCGAGATCCGGGCGGCGGCCTTCGCCAGCGGCACCGCGGTCGCCTTCGAGGTGAAGGGCACGGTACGGGAGGCACGCGGGTTGGCTTCGAGGACGTAGAGGATGTCCCCGGCCATCGCGAACTGGATGTTGATCAGACCGCGTACGCCGACCCCGCGCGCGATGGCCTCGGTCGAGGCCCGCAGCCGCTTGATGTCGAAGCCGCCCAGGGTGATCGGCGGCAGGGCGCACGCCGAGTCGCCGGAGTGGATGCCGGCCTCCTCGATGTGCTCCATGACGCCGCCGAGGTAGAGCTCCTCGCCGTCGTAGAGCGCGTCGACGTCGATCTCGATCGCGTCGTCCAGGAACCGGTCGACGAGCACCGGCCGGGTGGGGCTGATCTCGGTCGACTCGGCGATGTAGGAGGCGAGGCGGGTCTCGTCGTAGACGATCTCCATGCCACGGCCGCCGAGGACGTACGACGGCCGGACGAGGACGGGGTAGCCGATCTCGTCGGCGATGGCCTTGGCCTCGGCGAAGGTGGTGGCGGTGCCGTGCTTGGGGGCCGGCAGGCCGGCCTCGGCGAGCACCCGCCCGAAGGCGCCCCGGTCCTCGGCCGCGTGGATGGCCTCCGGGGAAGTGCCGACGATCGGCACCCCGTTGTCCTTGAGCGCCTGCGACAGGCCCAGCGGGGTCTGGCCGCCCAGCTGCACGACCACACCGGCGACCGGTCCGGCCTGCTGCTCGGCGTGCACGATCTCCAGCACGTCCTCCAGCGTCAGCGGCTCGAAGTACAGCCGGTCGGAGGTGTCGTAGTCGGTGGAGACGGTCTCCGGGTTGCAGTTGACCATGACGGTCTCGTAGCCGGCGTCGCTCAGCGCGAAGGACGCGTGCACGCACGAGTAGTCGAACTCGATGCCCTGGCCGATGCGGTTGGGGCCGGAGCCCAGGATGATGACGGCCGGCTTCTCGCGGGTCGCCACCTCCGTCTCCTCGTCGTAGGAGGAGTAGAAGTACGGCGTCTTGGCGGCGAACTCGGCGGCGCAGGTGTCGACCGTCTTGTAGATCGGGCGCACCCCCAGCGCGTGCCGGACCTCGCGGACGACGTCCTCGCGCAGCCCGCGGATCTCGGCGATCTGCTGGTCGGAGAAGCCGTGCCGCTTGGCCTCGGCGAGCAGCTCGGGGGTCAGCTCGGCGGCCTCGGCCAGCTCGTCCGCGATCTCCTTGATGAGGAAGAGCTGGTCCACGAACCACGGGTCGATCTTCGTGAACTCGAAGACCTCCTCGGGCGTGGCGCCCGCGCGGATGGCCTGCATGACGGTGTTGATCCGGCCGTCGGTGGGCCGTACCGCCTCGTGCAGCAGCGCTTCCTTGTCGCCGGGGTCGCCGACGAAGGTGAACTGGCTGCCCTTCTTCTCCAGCGAGCGCAGCGCCTTCTGGAAGGCCTCGGGGAAGTTGCGGCCGATGGCCATCGCCTCGCCGACCGACTTCATGGTGGTGGTCAGCGTGGAGTCGGCGGACGGGAACTTCTCGAACGCGAAGCGCGGGGCCTTGACGACCACGTAGTCGAGCGTGGGCTCGAAGGAGGCCGGGGTCTCCTGCGTGATGTCGTTGGGGATTTCATCGAGGGTGTAGCCGACGGCCAGCTTCGCCGCGATCTTCGCGATCGGGAAGCCGGTGGCCTTGGAGGCGAGCGCCGAGGACCGCGACACGCGCGGGTTCATCTCGATGACGATGACCCGGCCGTCCTCGGGGTTGACCGCGAACTGGATGTTGCAGCCGCCCGTGTCGACGCCGACCTCGCGGATGACGGCGATGCCGATGTCGCGGAGGATCTGGTACTCACGGTCGGTCAGCGTCATCGCCGGCGCGACGGTGATCGAGTCGCCGGTGTGCACGCCCATGGGGTCGAAGTTCTCGATGGAGCAGACGACCACGACGTTGTCGTGCTTGTCGCGCATCAGCTCCAGCTCGTACTCCTTCCAGCCGAGGATGGACTCCTCCAGGAGCACCTCGGTGGTCGGGGAGAGCGTGAGGCCCTGGCCGGCGATCCGGCGCAGCTCCTCCTCGTCGTGGGCGAAGCCGGAGCCGGCACCGCCCATGGTGAAGGAGGGGCGCACGACGACCGGGTAGCCGCCGCCGAGCTCCTCGACGCCCGCGATGACCTCGTCCATGGTGTGGCAGATGACGGAGCGGGCCGACTCACCGTGCCCGATCTTGCGGCGGACCTCCTCCACGACCTCCTTGAAGAGGTCGCGGTCCTCGCCCTTGTTGATGGCCTCGACGTTGGCGCCGATCAGCTCGACGCCGTACTTGGCGAGGACACCGTTCTCGTCCAGCGAGATGGCCGTGTTGAGGGCCGTCTGACCACCCAGGGTCGGCAGGAGCGCGTCCGGGCGCTCCTTGGCGATGATCTTCTCGACGAACTCGGGCGTGATCGGCTCGACGTAGGTCGCGTCGGCGATCTCCGGGTCGGTCATGATCGTCGCCGGGTTGGAGTTGACGAGGATGACGCGGAGGCCCTCGGCGCGCAGCACGCGGCAGGCCTGGGTGCCGGAGTAGTCGAACTCGGCGGCCTGGCCGATGACGATCGGGCCGGAGCCGATGACCAGGACGGACTGGATATCGGTGCGCTTAGGCACGCTGGCCCTCCATCAGGGAAACGAAGCGGTCGAACAGGTAGGCGGCGTCGTGCGGGCCTGCTGCCGCTTCGGGGTGGTACTGGACGGAGAAGGCCGGCTGGTCGAGCAGCTGCAGCCCCTCCACGACGTCGTCGTTCAGGCAGACGTGCGAGACCTCGGCGCGGCCGAACTTCGTGTCGCTGACCTGGTCGAGCGGCGCGTCGACGGCGAAGCCGTGGTTGTGGGCGGTGACCTCGACCTTGCCGGTCGTACGGTCCTGGACCGGCTGGTTGATGCCCCGGTGGCCGTACTTCAGCTTGTAGGTGCCGAAACCGAGCGCGCGGCCGAGGATCTGGTTGCCGAAGCAGATGCCGAAGAGCGGGGTCTTCCGGGCCAGGACGGCGGTCATCAGGGCCACCGGGCCGTCGGCCGTGGCGGGGTCGCCGGGGCCGTTGGAGAAGAACACGCCGTCCGGGGAGACCGCGTAGATGTCGTCCTCGGTGGCGGTGGCGGGCAGCACGTGCACCTCGATGCCGCGCTCGGCCATGCGCTGCGGGGTCATGCCCTTGATGCCGAGGTCGATCGCGGCGACGGTGAACCGCTTCTCGCCGACCGCGGGGACGACGTACGCCTCCTTGGTCGCGACCTCCTCGTACAGGCTCGCGCCCTTCATGTGCGGCTGGGCCTGCACGCGCGCGAGGAGCTCGGCGTCGGTGGTGATGGCCTCGCCGGAGAAGACGCCGGCGCGCATCGAGCCGCGCTCGCGCAGGTGGCGGGTGAGGGCTCGGGTGTCGATCCCGGAGATGCCGACCACGCCCTGCGCGACCAGTTCAGCGTCGAGCGAACGCTTGGCGCGCCAGTTGGAGGGCACGCGCGCGGGGTCGCGCACGACGTAGCCGGAGACCCAGATGCGGCTGGACTCGTCGTCCTCGTCGTTCCACCCCGTGTTGCCGATCTGCGGGGCGGTGGCGACCACGATCTGGCGGTCGTACGAGGGGTCGGTGAGGGTCTCCTGGTAGCCGGTCATGCCGGTGGAGAACACGGCCTCGCCGAAGGTCTCCCCCACGGCCCCGTAGGCGCGGCCGCGGAAGATCCGGCCGTCCTCCAGGACGAGTACGGCGGGAACCTTGCTGGCTCCCCTTGTGGAGGTCGTCATCGTTCGGCGCCTTCCGTGCTGGGTGTCTTGATCATGGAGTTGACGGCGTCGACCCACTCGGTGTGCTCGGCCGCGTGGTCGGAGCGGAAACCGGAGTCGATCAGCTTGTCGCCGTGCGCCCAGGTCACCACGAGGAGTCCGCCCTCGGTGAGGACCTTGCCCGCGATGCCCTTGCCGAGCAGGGCCTCGCGGAGCGCGTCGGCGGGGATGAAGAAGTCGGTCGCGCCGGGGCGTACGACGTCCAGGCCCGCGTCGGTCAGGGTGAGCTCGACCCGGCTGCGGGAGCCGAGGCCGCGGGCCACGATGCGGTCCAGCCACTGCCCGGCGGTGGTGGAGCCGTGGTAGCGGCCGCTCATCGTCAGTCTGGCCTCGCCGGGGTCGTCCGGCGCGGTGGGCAGCTCCGGGAGGTCGCCCTGGAGGGTGCCGCGCCACTTCCAGCCCTCGCGCATCAGCCAGTAGACGAGCGCGACGAACAGGGCGAGGCCGACCAGCCAGCCGATGCGGGCGGACCAGTCGGTGACCGCGGCCGACTTCTTCTCGTCGGCCAGCAGGATCAGAGGTGTCACGTCAGCTTCCCGTCCACGAGCGTCGCCTTGCCCCGCAGCCACGTGTGGGTGACACGGCCCGGCAGCTCGCGTCCCTCGTACGGGGTGTTGCGGCTGCGCGAGGCGAAGCCCGCGGGGTCCACCAGGCCACGGTATTCCGTGTCGACGAGGGCGAGGTTGGCGGGCTCACCTGCCGAGACGGGACGGCCGTGACCGGCGGCCCGTCCGATCCGGGCGGGCTTGAAGGACATCCGGTCGGCGACGCCGGCCCAGGTCAGCAGGCCCGTGTCCACCATGGTCTCCTGGACCACCGACAACGCGGTCTCCAGGCCGACCATCCCCATGGCGGCCGCGGCCCACTCGCAGTCCTTGTCCTCGTGCGGGTGCGGGGCGTGGTCGGTGGCGACGATGTCGATCGTGCCGTCGGCCAGGGCCTCGCGCAGCGCGAGCACGTCCCGCTCGGTGCGCAGCGGCGGGTTGACCTTGTAGACCGGGTTGTACGACCGCACCAGCTCGTCGGTGAGGAGCAGGTGGTGCGGGGTGACCTCGGCGGTGACGTCGATGCCGCGCGACTTCGCCCAGCGCACGATCTCCACGGACCCGGCGGTCGACAGGTGGCAGATGTGCACCCGCGACCCGACGTGCTCGGCGAGGAGCACGTCCCGCGCGATGATCGACTCCTCGGCGACCGCGGGCCAGCCCCCGAGCCCCAGCTCGGCCGAGACGACGCCCTCGTTCATCTGGGCGCCCTCGGTGAGCCGCGGCTCCTGGGCGTGCTGGGCGACGACCCCGCCGAAGGCCTTCACGTACTCCAGGGCGCGGCGCATGATCACGGCGTCGTCGACGCACTTGCCGTCGTCGGAGAAGACGGTGACCCCGGCGGCCGACTCGTGCATGGCGCCCAGTTCGGCGAGCTTCCTGCCCTCCAGGCCGACGGTGACCGCGCCGATCGGCTGCACGTCGCAGTAGCCGTGCTCCTGGCCGAGCCGGTAGACCTGCTCGACGACGCCGGCGGTGTCGGCGACCGGGAAGGTGTTGGCCATGGCGAACACGGCCGTGTAGCCGCCGCTCGCCGCCGCGCGGGTGCCGGTGAGGACGGTCTCGGAGTCCTCGCGTCCCGGTTCGCGCAGGTGGGTGTGGAGGTCGACGAGGCCCGGCAGCAGCACCTTGCCGGCCGCCTCGACGACCTCGGCGCCCTCGGCGGACAGCCCGGAACCGACCGCCTCGATGACCGGACCGTCGATCAGGACGTCCTGCGGCTCACCGCCGAGCACCTTCGCACCACGGATCAGGATCTTGCTCATGGGTCTTACTTCTCCTCGGTGGTGCGGGCGTGGCTGACGGCGGGTTCGTTGCCGCCGAGCAGGAGGTACAGAACCGCCATCCGGATGGAGACTCCGTTTGCGACCTGCTCGACGACGGTGCAGCGCTCGGAGTCGGCGACCTCGGCGGTGATCTCCATGCCGCGGACCATCGGGCCGGGGTGCATCACGATGGCGTGCTCGGGCATCTTCGCCATGCGCTCGCCGTCGAGGCCGTAGCGCCGCGAGTACTCGCGCTCGGTCGGGAAGAACGCCGCGTTCATGCGCTCGCGCTGGACGCGCAGCATCATCACCGCGTCGGACTTGGGGAGGACGGCGTCGAGGTCGTACGACACCTCGCAGGGCCAGCGCTCGACCCCGACCGGCACCAGGGTGGGCGGGGCGACCAGGGTGACCTCGGCGCCGAGGGTGTGCAGCAGGTCGACGTTGGAGCGGGCGACCCGGCTGTGCAGGACGTCGCCGACGAGCGTGATGCGCTTGCCGGCCAGGTCCTGCCCTATCCCGGCGTCCCGGCCGACCAGGCGGCGGCGCATGGTGAAGGCGTCCAGGAGGGCCTGGGTGGGGTGCTGGTGGGTGCCGTCGCCCGCGTTGATGACCGCCGCGTCGATCCAGCCGGAGTTGGCGAGCCGGTAGGGCGCTCCGGAGGCGCCGTGCCGGATGACGACGGCGTCGACGCCCATCGCCTCCAGGGTCTGGGCGGTGTCCTTCAGGGACTCGCCCTTGGAGACGCTGGACCCCTTGGCGGTGAAGTTGATGACGTCGGCGGAGAGGCGCTTCTCGGCGGCCTCGAAGGAGATCCGGGTCCGGGTCGAGTCCTCGAAGAAGAGGTTGACGACGGTGCGGCCGCGCAGGGTCGGCAGCTTCTTGATCGGCCGGTCGGCGACCCGGGCCATCTCCTCGGCGGTGTCGAGGATCAGGACGGCGTCGTCGCGGGTGAGGTCGGCGGCCGAGATGAGATGACGCTGCATCTGTCAGGCTCCGTAAGGAAGTTCACATTTCGGGAGATTGCGGGCAGGCGTGGGCGCACCGGGGTGGTGCGGGCCCCTCGGCCTGCTACGGGGTCGGCTTCGCGCCGAGCAGCACGGTGTCGCGACCGTCCTCCTCGGCGAGCAGGACCTTGACCGTCTCCCGCAGCGACGTGGGGAGGTTCTTGCCGACGTAGTCGGCGCGGATGGGCAGTTCGCGGTGGCCGCGGTCGACGAGGACCGCCAGCTGGACCGCGCGGGGGCGCCCGATGTCGTTCAGGGCGTCGAGGGCGGCGCGGATGGTGCGGCCGGAGAAGAGCACGTCGTCGACGAGGATCACGAGTCTGCCGTCGATGCCGTCACCGGGGATCTCGGTGCGGGCCAGCGCACGCGGCGGGTGCATGCGCAGGTCGTCGCGGTACATGGTGATGTCGAGCGATCCGACGGGCATCTTGCGGTCGGTGATCTGCTCCAGCTTGGCGGCGAGCCGCTGGGCGAGGAAGACGCCGCGGGTCGGGATGCCGAGGAGCACCACGTCGTCGGCGCCCTTGGCGCGCTCGACGATCTCGTGGGCGATGCGGGTCAGCACCCGCGCGATGTCGGGGCCCTCGAGAACGGGCCGCGCATCGGAGGCCTGCGCCACGGCGACAGGCTTTTCCTGCTTGTCGAGCTTTTCCTGCTTGTCCATACGAAACGGACCCCCTTCTCCGCCTCACGGGACGGACTTTAAAGGACGTCGGATTTGCGCCATCAACGGTAGCAGGTGGCGGAGAGGGCCCTGATCACCCCCCTGGCGTAACCGGACATCGCTACCACGGAAGAGTCGGTGCGGACCATTCGGCTTGACGCAGCAGAGTAACGCTGCGTAACCTCACAGTGAGTTACCAGCCGCGCGGCGGGAACCAAGGCCGGCCGCGTCGACACAGTGTCCGGGGAGCTATATGTCCAGCGAATACGCCAAACAGCTCGGGGCCAAGCTCCGGGCCATCCGCACCCAGCAGGGCCTTTCCCTCCACGGTGTCGAGGAGAAGTCCCAGGGTCGCTGGAAGGCCGTGGTGGTCGGTTCGTACGAGCGCGGCGACCGTGCCGTGACCGTACAGCGCCTTGCAGAGTTGGCGGATTTCTACGGGGTCCCCGTGCAGGAGCTGCTGCCCGGCACGACCCCCGGCGGAGCCGCCGAGCCCCCGCCGAAGCTGGTCCTCGACCTGGAGCGGCTGGCCAACGTGCCGGCCGAGAAGGCGGGACCGCTCCAGCGCTATGCGGCGACCATCCAGTCCCAGCGCGGTGACTACAACGGCAAGGTGCTGTCGATCCGCCAGGACGACCTGCGCACACTGGCCGTCATCTACGACCAGTCCCCCTCGGTGCTCACCGAGCAGCTGATCAGCTGGGGCGTCCTGGACGCGGACGCCCGCCGCGCGGTGGCCACCCACGAAGAGGCCTGACCCGCACAAAGACTGAGCAGAAACGTGCCGCCGGGGTGGCTGGAACTCGATTGAGCTCCGGTCGGCCCGGCGGTTCTTTTTGGGATCAGAGGCGCGAGCTCTCGGCGCAGGGCAACGACGACGCCCCCCAGGGGCGCTGGGGGTACCCCCGGCCGAAGGCTGGGGGAGGAACTGCGCGATAAGCCACACACGGCCGTCAGCCGCCCCGTCACCGCACCATCCGACCATTGGGCGCATGAAACGCCGGAGGGCTTGCAGCGAGCGCTGCAAGCCCTCCGGCGTTCGTCGGCTCACGCCTCCCGGCGAAGGGACGGCTTCAGCTCCTTCAGACGCCCCAGGAGCCCGTTCACGAACGAGGGCGACTCGTCCGTGGAGAACTCCTTCGCGAGCTGCACCATCTCGTCGAGGACGACGGCGTCCGGCGTCTCGTCGACCCAGATCAGCTCGTACGCGCCCAGGCGCAGGATGTTGCGGTCGACGACCGGCATCCGGTCCAGCGTCCAGCCCACCGCGTACTGGGCGATCAGCTCGTCGATCCGCTTCGCGTGCACGGCGTAGCCCTCGACCAGCTGCATCGTGTACTCGCTCACCGGCGGCTGCCGGGTGTCGTCCCGGGACAGCCGGATCCAGTCCGCGAGCACGGTCAGGACGTCGGCCCCGCGCTGGTCGCCCTCGAAGAGGATCTGGAAGGCGCGCTTGCGGGCCGTGTTGCGGGCAGCCACGGTTAGCTGTTCACCCGGCCGAGGTAGTCGCTCGTGCGGGTGTCGACCTTGATCTTCTCACCGGTGGTGATGAAGAGCGGGACCTGGATCTGGTGGCCGGTCTCCAGGGTGGCGGGCTTGGTGCCACCGGTGGACCGGTCGCCCTGGACGCCCGGCTCGGTCTCCTGGATGGTCAGCTCGACGGCGGCCGGGAGCTCGACGAAGAGCACCTCGCCCTCGTGCTGGGCGACGACGGCCGTGAAGCCCTCGATCAGGAAGTTCGCGGCGTCGCCGACGGTCTTCCGGTCGATGTGCAGCTGGTCGTACGTGTCCATGTCCATGAAGACGAAGTAGTCGCCGTCCATGTACGAGAACTGCATGTCGCGCTTGTCGACAGTGGCCGTCTCGACCTTGACGCCGGCGTTGAAGGTCTTGTCGACCACCTTGCCGGACAGCACGTTCTTGAGCTTGGTGCGCACGAAAGCGGGGCCCTTGCCGGGCTTGACGTGCTGGAACTCGACGACGGACCACAGCTGGCCGCCTTCGAGCTTGAGCACCAGGCCGTTCTTGAGGTCGTTCGTGGAAGCCACGGTTGCGGAATCTCCTGGACTGACGTGGACGACCCCGGGGCACGCACCTTGGCTAGAGTGCGAGCAGCTCCTTGGTCGTGATGGTGAGTAGCTCGGGTCCGCCGTCCGCCTCGGGGCGTACGACGAGCGTGTCATCGATCCGGACGCCGCCCCGGCCCGGGAGGTGGACCCCCGGTTCGACGGTGACCGGCACGCAAGCGTCCAGTTTACCCATGGCTGAAGGGGCGAGCTGCGGGTCCTCGTCGATTTCGAGTCCGACGCCGTGTCCGGTGAGGGGCTGGAGGCCTTCCGCGTAGCCCGCGGAGTCCAGTACCTGCCGGGCGGCGCGGTCGACGTCGCGGTAGGCGGCGCCGGGCACGAGGCTCTCCCGGCCGGCCCGCTGGGCGGCGAAGACCAGGTCGTAGAGCTCGATCTGCCAGTCGGCGGGCGAGGTGCCGATGACGAAGGTACGGCCGATCTCGCACCGGTAGCCGCGGTAGGCGGCGCCGAGGCAGACGGAGAGGAAGTCGCCCTCCTCGACCCGCCGGTCGGTGGGGCGGTGGCCACGGCGGCCGGAGTTCGGGCCGGTCGCCACGGAGGTGGGGAAGGCCGGACCGTCGGCGCCGTGGTCGACCAGGCGGCGCTCCAGCTCCAGGGCGAGGTGCCGTTCGGTGCGGCCGACGAGGATCGACTCCAGCAGCTCGCCCAGGGCCTGGTCGGCGATCTCGGCGCCGATGCGGAGGCAGGAGATCTCCTCCTCGTCCTTGACGACCCTGAGCTGCTCGACGGCGCTGCCGAGGTCGGTCAGGCGGAGGTGGGGGGCGACGGAGGCGAGGGCGCGGTGCCGGGCCACGGTGAGGTGGTGCTCCTCGACGGCGAGGACGTCGGCGTCCTGGGCGGCGGCGAGGTCGGCGGCGGCCACGGCGGGGTCGCCGCCGGGTCCTGCCAGCAGGTGCGGCCGCAGGGCCTCGTCGGGGCGGGCCTCGCCGGGGCGGTCGTCCAGCGGGCCGGGGCAGACGAGGAGGTCCTCGCGTCTGCCGAGGAGCAGGACGGAGCCGGTGGGTGCGGCGCCGGCGAGGTATCTCACGTTGGCCGGGTGCGAGATGACGGCGGACTGGCTGCCGGCCGCGTGGCAGCGTTCCCTCAGCCTGGTTCGGCGGGCCGCGTACACGTCTGACATGAGTCGAGCGTAGGAGGGGTGGGCGTTTTGTGCCGGTTGGGAGGGGCCGAGTGGGGTGGCTGGGCGCCGTTGCCGGGTGCGGGTCCGTGGGTTTTTTGCGCAGTTCCCCGCGCCCCCAAGAACAAGAACAAGAGCAAGAGCAAAGACAAGAAAGACAAGAAGGTGGGTGCGGTCCCGGTCGTTACCAGGTTGGGGGGCTGGCTATCGCGCGGGCCAGGACCTCGTCTAGGACCCTCGCCGTGCCCGGGACGTCCAGTTGGGAGTTGTCGATGATCGGGAGGCCCGAGCCGTACCAGCCCGCCATGCGGCCGTGGATGCGGGCCACCTCCTCGTCGGTGAGGCGGCGGTTGCCCGTGCGTTGTGCGTTGCGTTCCAGGACGATGTCGAGGCCCGGGAGGAGGACGACCGGGAGGAGGCCGGGGCCGACGTGGCGCTTCCAGCCGCCGAGGCCGACGACCGGGCGGTCCGGGAAGACCGCGTCGTCGAGGATGCACGAGATGCCGTTGGCGAGGAAGTTGCGCGCGGCGAAGCCGCAGGTGCGACGGGCGAGGCGGTACTGAGCCTCGGAGTGGTCGTTCCACCCGGACTGGGGGTCGGCGAAGCCGGAGCGGACCCATTCGCGGACGTCGTCGAGGCTGATGTGGGCGGTGGGGACCCGCCGGTGGTCGGCCCAGAACTTCGCCACGCTGGTCTTGCCCGCGCCGGCCGGACCGATCAGGAGGACCGCCAGGGTGGTGGTCGTCGGGTCGGGGACCGCGGCGGGGGGCGGGGCCGGCATGCCCACCGGGGCGCCCGGCGGCAGCGGGACGTGGCCCGTGGTGTCGGGCGGCGGCGGGGCCGAGGGAAGCGGCGGGAGCGGCGGCTGCGGGGGCGCCGGCGGAGGCGGTGGCACGGGCGCGGCGCCCTGAGGTGCTCCCGGGTGCTGTGCGGCCGGCTGCCAGCCGGTCGGTCCCTGCCCCGGCTGGTGGGGCGGCGGCAGCGGAGATCCCACTGCGTGCTGCATCCGGTGCCACTCCGTCTCGTCATGTTCGGCTGCGCTCGTTACCGAACGGTACCGCCCCCGGTGGTCGTTTGGTGAAACGGCCGGGGGCGGTCCGAAGTGCCCGTGCCACGTGGCGAATCGGGCGGAAGGAACAGCGGCGGACCTACTGCCCGACCTCGCCGTAGGCGGCGAGCAGCACGGCCGGGTCCGGGCCCTCCAGGACGGTCGGCTTGGCGAGGCCGTCCAGGACGATGAAACGGAGCAGGTCGCCGCGGGACTTCTTGTCGACCTTCATCGTCTCGACCAGCTTGGGCCACTGGTCGTAGCGGTAGTGCAGCGGGAGGCCGACGGACTCCAGGACCGTGCGGTGGCGGTCGGCCGTCGCGTCGTCCAGACGGCCGGCCAGCCGTCCCAGCTCGGCGGCGAAGTGCATGCCGACGGCGACCGCGGCGCCGTGCCGCCACTTGTAGCGCTCGTTCTTCTCGATGGCGTGGCCGAGCGTGTGGCCGTAGTTGAGGATCTCGCGCAGACCCGATTCCTTGAGGTCGGAGGAGACGACCTCGGCCTTCACCCGGATGGAGCGCTCGATCAGCTCGGCCGTGTGCGGGCCGGCCGGGGTGCGCGCGGCCTCGGGGTCGGACTCGATGAGCTCCAGGATCGCCGGGTCGGCGATGAAGCCGGCCTTGATGATCTCGGCGAGTCCGGAGACGTAGTCGTTGACCGGGAGCGAGTCGAGAGCGGCCAGGTCGCAGAGGACGCCCGCCGGGGGGTGGAAGGCGCCGACCAGGTTCTTGCCCTCGGCGGTGTTGATGCCGGTCTTGCCGCCGACCGCCGCGTCCACCATCGCGAGGACGGTGGTGGGGACGGCGATCCAGCGGACGCCCCGCAGCCAGGTGGCGGCCACGAAACCCGCGAGGTCCGTGGTCGAACCGCCGCCCACGCCGACGACGACGTCGGTGCGGGTGAAGCCGGACTGCCCGAGCGCCTTCCAGCAGTAGGCGGCGACCTCGGCGGTCTTGGCCTCCTCGGCGTTCGGCACCTGGATGGCAACGGCCTCGTAGCCCTGCCCGGCCAGGTCGGCGCGGAGCGCGTCGCCGGTCTCGGCGAGCGCCTCGGGGTGGATCACGGCCACCCGCTTCGCCCTGTCCCCGATCAGCCCGCCCAGCTCGCCGAGGAGCTGACGGCCCACCAGAACCTCGTACGGCTCGGTGCCCGCCGTGCCGCCGACCTGGATCCGGGTGACTGCCTCGCTCATGCTTCCTTCAACTCCAGTGCGTCCAGGGCTGCTTGGGTGACCTCTTCGGGCGTACGGCCGTCGGTCGGTACGACGGCCGTGGCGACCCCCTCGTACAGGTGCCGCCGCGCCTCCATCAGCTCGCGCCACTGCTTGCGCGGGTTGACGGCGAGCAGTGGCCGGGCCGCGTTCAGACCGGTGCGCTTGACGGCTTCCTCGACGTCCATCGAGAGGTAGACCACCGTGCGGCCGGCGAGCAGACCCCGGGTCTCCTCGTCGAGGATCGCGCCGCCGCCGAGCGCGAGGACTCCCTCGTGCTCGGCCAGCGCCACCCGCACCGCCCGCTTCTCGATCGCCCGGAAGACCGGCTCGCCCTCGGCCACGAAGATGTCGGCGACGGTGCGGCCCTCGGCGGCGACGATGTCCTCGTCGGTGTCCCGGTAGCCGACCCCGAGCCGCTCGGCCAGCAGCTGCCCGACCGTGGACTTGCCCACGCCCATCGGCCCTACCAGCACCACCCTCGGTGCGCCGGTCACCGGATCGCCAGGTTCTCGAGGTAGGACCGGACGTTCCGCCGGGTCTCGGGGACCGAATCGCCGCCGAACTTCTCCGCGACCGCGTCCGCCAGGACCAGCGCGACCATCGCCTCCGCCACGATCCCGGCCGCCGGAACGGCCGACACGTCCGAGCGCTGGTGATGGGCCTGGGTGGCCTCGCCGGTCGCCACGTCCACGGTCTGCAGGGCCCGCGGGACGGTCGCGATCGGCTTCATCGCGGCCCGGACGCGGAGCAGTTCACCGGTGGAGAGGCCGCCCTCGGTGCCGCCGGCCCGGCCGGAGACGCGCCGGATGCCCTCGGGCGTGCCCACGATCTCGTCGTGCGCCTTCGAACCCGGCACCCGGGCCAGCTCGAAGCCGTCGCCGATCTCGACGCCCTTGATCGCCTGGATGCCCATCAGGGCGCCGGCCAGCCGGGCGTCCAGCTTCCGGTCCCAGTGCACGTGCGAGCCCAGGCCGACCGGGACGCCGTACGCCAGCACCTCCACCACACCGCCGAGGGTGTCGCCGTCCTTGTGCGCCTGGTCGACCTCCGCGACCATCGCCTTCGACGCGTCCGCGTCCAGGCAGCGCAGCGGGTCGGCGTCCAGCCTCGCGACGTCCGCCGGGGTCGGGTACACACCCTGCGGAGCCTTCACCGAGCACAGCTCGACGACATGCGAGACGATCTCGATCCCGGCCGTCTCCTTCAGGTACGACCGGGCCACCGCGCCCAGCGCCACCCGGGCCGCGGTCTCCCGCGCCGAGGCCCGCTCCAGGACCGGCCGCGCCTCGTCGAAGCCGTACTTCTGCATGCCGGCCAGGTCGGCGTGGCCCGGACGGGGCCGGGTCAGCGGGGCGTTGCGGGCCAGTCCGGCCAGGACCTCCGGGTCGACCGGGTCGGCCGCCATGACCTGTTCCCACTTGGGCCACTCGGAGTTGCCCACCATGATCGCGACCGGGGAACCGAGGGTCAGGCCGTGCCGGACACCACCGAGGAAGGTGACCTCGTCGCGCTCGAACTTCATGCGCGCACCGCGGCCATAGCCGAGCCGCCGCCGCGCCAGGTGGTCCGCGACCATCTCGGTCGTGATCGGCACGCCGGCGGGAAGGCCCTCCAGCGTCGCGACAAGTGCGGGACCGTGGGACTCACCCGCGGTCAGCCAACGCAGCCTGCTCAACGATGCTCCTCAGTGCTCGCGCCCTGGTACTGCCCTGCGTACGCGCGTCCTCGCGTACGGCGACGGCCGACCGGGTGCGCGGGCCCCGGTCCGTCATGTCCGATCCTCCCACGTCCGGGCCCTGGACCCGGCGCCCGGTCCAGCAGACGGACGCGGATCCGTCAGGTCAGCGCTCGGCGAGCGCCTTCTCCCCGGCCCTGCGCATCTCGTCCAGCGGGGCCGGCGTACGGCCGGTCATCTGTTCGACCTGGAGGACGGCCTGGTGCACCAGGAGGTCGAGGCCGCTGACGACGGCGCCTCCGAACATGGACCAGCGGGCCGCCAGGGCGGTGGGCCAGGGGTGGTAGAGGACGTCGAAGAGGGTGGTGGGGCGCTCGGGTACGGCGGCGGCGAGGGCGTCGGTGGTCCCGGCCGGGGTGGTGGCGATCACCAGGGGGGCGTGCAGGGCCTGCTCGGCGTCGGCCCAGTCGGCGGTGCGGACCTCGACGTCGAGGCGCTCGCCCCAGTGCCGCATCTCGGCGGCGCGTTCCTCGCTGCGGACGTAGGCGACGACCTCGCCGGTGCAGATCCGGGCCAGCGCGGCCAGCGCGGAGGAGGCGGTGGCGCCGGCACCGAGGATCGCGGCGGAGTCGACCTGTTCGATGCCGTGCTCGCGGAGCGCGGCGACCATGCCCGGGATGTCGGTGTTGTCCCCGATGCGTCGGCCGTCCTCCGTGAACACGACCGTGTTGACCGCGTCGACCGAGGCGGCCGTCTCGCTGATCTCGTCGACCAGCGGGATGACCGCCCGCTTCAGCGGCATGGTCAGCGACAGCCCGGCCCACTCCGGCCCCAGCGTCCCGAGGAAGCCGGGCAGTGCGGCCTCGTCGACCTCGAAGCGCTCGTACGACCAGTCGGTGAGCCCGAGTTCGTCGTACGCGGCCCGGTGCAGCACCGGGGAGAGGGAGTGGGCGATGGGCTTACCGAGCACGGCGGCCCGGCGGGCATCAGTTGCCCGAGTTGGCATTGAACTTTTCCTTGAGCTTCTCGAATTCGGCGTTGGTCTTGGCGAATTCGGTGTTGTTCACGCCGTCGGTCGCCACGAAGTACATCCAGCCGTCGTCGGTCGGATTCAGCGCCGCCTTCAGTGCGTCCTCGCCGGGGTTGCCGATCGGACCGGGCGGAAGGCCCTTCTGGGTGTACGTGTTGTAGGGGTCCCTGTTGCTGTTGATCTCCGACTCGCTGATGTGGATGTTGCTGGTGCCCTTCAGGTAGTTGAAGGTCGAGTCGAATTGCAGCAACTGGTTCGTCTCGGTGTTCGTGGACTTGAGACGGTTGTAGACCACCTCCGCCATCTTGCGGAAGTCGTCATGCGTCTTTCCTTCGGCCTGGACGAGGCTCGCGACCGTGATGACCTGCAGCGGGCTGTCGAGGTCGTACTTCTTGGCCTCCGCCGCCAGGTCGTAGGTGGCGTACTCCTCCTTGGCCGCGGCGACCATCTGTTTCAGGATCGCGTCGGGCTTCATGCCCTTGGCCGCGGGATAGGTACCCGGGTAGAGGAATCCTTCCAGCGGGTCCATGATCTTGCTGTTGGTGTTCGCGTAGCTCGGCAGACCGAGGTTCTTGTATTCGGCCTTGGCAACCTTTTTCGAGGTGCCGGCGGAAAGGCCGAGTTTCTTGTCCAGGGACACGTAGACGGCCGCCGCGCGCTCGCCCGGGGTGACCACCACATTGGCCTGGCTCTTCGGGTCGAGCATCAGCAGCACGCAGCTGGCGGCGGACATCTCCTTCTTGAGGGTGTAGGCGCCCGCCTGGATCGTGTCGCCCTTCGGGTTCTGCGTCTGCGCGTGGACGAACGCGTCGACGCTCTTGACCACACCGGCTTCCTTCAGCCGGCGGCCGATCTCGTACCCGCCCGCGCCCTTGGGGATCTGGACGGTCACGGTCTCGCCGGAGCCGCTGCCCGCGTAGTCCGGGGCCGCGCCGAAACGATTTTGGTAGAAGTGCCAGCCGTAGTAGGCGACGGTGGCCGCACCGCCGCCGAAGACCAGGCAGACCACCAGGCAGGCGCAGCCGCTGCGGCGCTTCTTGGCGCCCTTGCCGCCTTTGGCGTCCTTGCCGCGGCCACCACCGCGACGTCCTTTCGGGTCGTCGTCCCCGTCCTCGTCATCGTCGTCGGCGCCGGTGAAGAAGGGGTGCTGCTCCTCTTCCTCCTCGACGGCGGGCTCGGGCTGCGGTTCCGGCTCGGGGCGCCGGCGGCCGGGCGGCTCCGGGGGCGGGTAGGCGTCCTCGGTGCCGTAGAAGTCCGGCTGCTCCGTGCCGTAGGCCACGGGCTGCTGGCCGTAGGGGTCGCCCGGGTCGGCCGCGTAGGGGACGTGGCCGTGGGTACCGGTCGCGTCCCAGGTGCCCTGGTGGTACTGCTGCGGGGCATGGCCCACGTACTGCTGGTCGTACTGCGGCTGGCCGTGCCCGTGGATGTGCTGGCCGTGTCCGTCGGTGTACTGGAGCTGGCCCTGTTCGTCGTAGTACGGGTACTGCTGCTGGTCGTACCCGCCCTGCTGATGCTGGCTCCAGTCGCCGTACTGCTGCTGCGGCTCCTGCGGGTAGTGCTGCGGCTGACCGCCGTAGGGGGACTGCTGGCCCACGTGGGGCTGCTGTCCGCCCCATCCGTCGTCCCCGTACAACGGGTCCTCCGGATGCCACGGTTCGGAGCCTGGGCCCCGGCCATACTCAGTCATCGATCCCCTAGAGCCGCGAGGCGGCGCGTCACGCGGCTGGTGGGCCGACTGACCGTTCCGCCTCTTGCTGTGCGGTGGCTGTTCGAAAACCATCGCATCGCGCGGAACGTTACCGTATCGCGATCAGATGACTACTTCGACGCCCTCGCCGGGTGGTTTACCTGACACCCGTTCGGATTCCAGCGCCTGCTGGAGGATGATCACAGCGGCAGCCTGGTCGATGACCGAGCGCCCCTTCTTCGACTTCACCCCCGAGGCCCGTAGCCCCTGACTGGCCGTCACGGTCGTCATCCGCTCGTCGACCAGCCGGACCGGCACCGGCCCGATGCCCTTGGCCAGCTCCTGGGCGAAGGCCCGGACCTTGACCGCGGCCGGGCCCTCGCCCCCCTTGAGGGAGCGCGGGAGTCCGACGACGACCTCGACCGGTTCGTACTCCTCGACCAGTTGCCGCAGCCTGCGGTGGGCCGCCGGGATGTCCCGGCCGGGGACCGTCTCGACCGGGGTGGCGAGAATCCCGTCGGGGTCGCACGAGGCGACCCCGATCCGGGCGTCCCCGACGTCGATCGCGAGTCGACGTCCTCTGCGCATTTCCGACCGTTTCCTTACTTGGCGGTCTCGGTCACGAGGCGTTCGACAGCGTCGATGGCCTCGCCGACCGCGGCCGGGTTCTGGCCGCCGCCCTGGGCGACGTCCGGCTTGCCGCCACCGCCGCCGCCGAGCGTCTTGGCGGCGGTGCGGACCAGGTCACCGGCCTTGAGACCGCGGTCGCGGGCGGCGTCGTTGGTGGCGATGACCGTGAGCGGCTTGCCGTTGTTGACCGTGAACAGGGCCACGACCGCGGCGCGTCCGCCCTGGATGCGGCCGCGCACGTCCAGGACCAGCTTGCGCAGGTCGTCCGGGGTCGTGCCGTCCGGGACCTGGCCGGTGACGACGGCGATCCCGCGGACGTCCTTGGCGGACTCGACGAGACCTCCGGCGGCCTGCAGCACCTTCTCCGCGCGGAACTTCTCGATCTCCTTCTCGGCGTCCTTCAGCTTGCCGAGCATGGCGGAGACCTTCTCCGGGAGCTCCTCCGGACGGCCCTTGATCAGCTCCTGGAGCTGGGCGACGACCGTGTGCTCACGGGCCAGGAAGTTGTAGGCGTCGACACCGACGAGGGCCTCGATACGGCGCACGCCCGAGCCGATCGAGGACTCGCCGAGCAGCTTGACCAGGCCGAGCTGGGAGGTGTTGTGGACGTGGGTGCCGCCGCACAGCTCCTTGGAGAAGTCGCCGATGGTCACCACGCGGACCCGCTCGCCGTACTTCTCGCCGAACTCGGCGATGGCGCCCTGCTTCTTGGCCTCGTCGATGCCCATGATGTCGGCGCGCACGTCGAGGTCGCGGGCGAGCACCTCGTTGATCTTCTGCTCGACGTCGGTCATCACGGCCGTCGGGACGGCGGACGGCGAGCCGAAGTCGAAGCGGAAGCGGCCGGGCTGGTTCTCGGAACCGGCCTGGGCGGCCGTCGGGCCGAGGGCGTCGCGCAGGGCCTGGTGGGTGAGGTGGGTGGCCGAGTGGGCGCGGGCGATGGCGGTCCGGCGGCGCGAGTCGATCGAGGCGTGGGCCTTGGCGCCCACCGTCACCTCGCCGACCTGGACGACGCCCTTGTGGACGTAGACGCCCGGGACCGGCTTCTGGGTGTCGCGGATCTCGATCACGGCACCGGTGTCGACCTTGATCCGGCCGGTGTCGCCGATCTGGCCGCCGCCCTCGGCGTAGAAGGGGGTGCGGTCCAGGACGATCTCGACCTCGTCGCCCTCGGAGGCGGCCGGGGAGGAGACGCCGTCGACGAGGATGCCGACGATCGTGGTCTCGCCCTCGGTGTCGGAGTAGCCGATGAAGTCGGTCTCGCCGGTCTTGTCGGCGATCTCCCGGTAGGCACCGGCACCGGCGTGGCCGGTCTTCTTGGCCTGGGCGTCGGCCTTGGCGCGGTCCCGCTGCTCCTTCATCAGGCGGCGGAAGCCGTCCTCGTCCACCGAGAGGCCCTGCTCGGCGGCCATTTCGAGGGTGAGGTCGATCGGGAAGCCCCAGGTGTCGTGGAGCAGGAACGCCTTGTCGCCGGCGAGGACCGAGCCGCCGGACTCCTTGGTCTCGGTGACGGCGGTGTCGAGGATGTTGGTGCCGGCCTTCAGCGTCTTGAGGAAGGCGTTCTCCTCGGCGACGGCGACCTTCTCGATGCGCTCGCGGTCGGTGACCAGCTCCGGGTACTGCTGGCCCATCATCGCGATCACGGTGTCGATCAGGTCCAGGACGACCGGGCCGGTGGCACCGAGCAGCCGCATGTTGCGGATGGCACGGCGCATGATGCGGCGCAGGACGTAGCCGCGGCCCTCGTTGCCGGGGGTGACGCCGTCGCCGATGAGCATGACCGACGTACGCATGTGGTCGGTGACGACCCGCAGCGAGACGTCCGAGGCGTGGGACTCGCCGTAGTGGACACCGGTCAGCTCGGTGGCCTTCTTGATCACGGCCATGGAGGTGTCGATCTCGTACATGTTCTGCACGCCCTGCAGAATCATGGCGAGGCGCTCCAGGCCGAGGCCCGTGTCGATGTTCTTGCTGGGCAGTTCGCCGAGGATCTCGAAGTTGTCCTTGCCGATGCCCTCGCCGCGCTCGTACTGCATGAAGACCAGGTTCCAGATCTCCACGTACCGCTCGTCGTTGACGGCGGGGCCGCCCTCGACGCCGAACTCGGGGCCGCGGTCGTAGTTGATCTCGGAACACGGGCCGCACGGGCCGGGGACGCCCATGGACCAGTAGTTGTCCTTCATGCCGAGGCGCTGGATGCGCTCCTTCGGCACGCCGATGACGTCGTGCCAGATGCGCTCGGCCTCGTCGTCGTCCTTGTAGACGGTGATCCAGAGCTTCTCCGGCTCCAGGCCGTAACCACCCTTGTCCTGGGGCGTGGTGAGCAGCTCCCAGGCGTACTTGATGGCGCCTTCCTTGAAGTAGTCGCCGAAGGAGAAGTTGCCGCACATCTGGAAGAAGGTGCCGTGCCGGGTGGTCTTGCCGACCTCTTCGATGTCGGGGGTGCGCACGCACTTCTGCACGCTGGTGGCGCGCGCCCACGGCGGCTTGACCTCACCGAGGAAGTAGGGCTTGAAGGGCACCATGCCGGCCGGGACGAGGAGCAGAGTCGGGTCGTCCGCGATGAGCGACGCCGAAGGGACGACGGTGTGACCGCGCTCCTCGTAGAAGCTCAGCCAGCGGCGGCGAATCTCGGCCGACTCCATCAGTGGTCCTCATTCCGGTTGTACGAGTACGTCGTCCTGTCATCGGCGTACTTCGGGTTGCTGCGGTTCTCGATGGCGGCGAACCGCCGGGGCGCGGGGAGTTCGGGGTCCGCGCCGATACCGAGCGCGTCGCCCAGCTCTTCCTCCCGCTGGGCCATGTTGTCGCGGACGTCGAGCGCGAACCCGATCGCCCGGTCCTTGATCCGGTGGCCGGTCTCCAGGGCCTTGTTCGCGGCGGTGGCGGCGAGGCTCTCCGGGGTCAGCTGCTTCAGCTTGCGGTTGACCTTGGTGGTGGCCCACACTCCGGCGGCGACACCGGTGGTGAACCAGAACGTACGGCGGAACATATGGCCTGGCTCCTACTTTCCCCGGTTCTTCCGCCGGGCGGCGGGGACGGTCCGGCCCACGATCACCGTACGCCCGGGCTCCTTCACGGGCACGTCCGCCTTGCGGCCGGCCAGCGCCCGGCGCACGCCGTAGCCGAAGGCCGCGACCTTGACCAGCGGGCCGCCGAAGGTGGAGGCGACCGTGGTGGACAGCGCGGAGGCGTTGGAGGTGACCTCCTGGACGTCGGAGGCGATCGCGTCGACCCGGTCGATCTGGGTCTGCGCGGAGCGTACGGCCGCGGAGGCGTCGGCGAGCAGCGGGACGGCCTGGTCGGTCACGTCCGCCACCAGCTTGGTGGTCGCCCTGAGCGTCTGGGCCAGCCTCACGAGAGCCACCGCGAGGAAGGAGACCAGGATCGCCCAGAAGACGGCCACCAGGATCCCGGCCACCTCTCCACCGGACACCGCGTGCACCCGCTTCCCGCTCTTCCGCGAAATCAATTGAGCACTGAGCCTATCGCGCGGGACGCAGGGCTCCGTACCGGATTACCGCGCGCGAGCGGCGGAGTTACGGGAAGCGATTGTACTGACTGAACACGGTTAAGTACGCTCCGTGTCCCATGCGAGGTCCTCAGCGCTCCGGCTCTTCGGCGGACGGCAACCTGCCCCTGGAACTGACCGCCTTCGTGGGCCGGTCGGCCGAACTCGGCGAGCTGTCACGGGCGCTGGAGTCCGGCCGGCTGGTGACGGTGACCGGAGCCGGCGGGGTGGGCAAGTCCCGGCTCGCGGCCCGGGCTGCGGCCGGTGCGGTGCCCCGGGACGGGGTGTGGCGGGTGGAGCTGGCGCCGGTGCGCGATCCGGAGTTCGTGGACTACGCGGTCGTGGAGGCGCTCGGGCTGACCGACCACACCACCCGGCTGCCGCGCGAGACGCTCCTCGGGCAGCTGGCCGGCCGCCGGATCCTGCTGGTCCTCGACGGGTTCGAGCACCTGGTCGACGCGTGCGCGGAGCTGGTGGCCGGGCTGCTGGGGCAACTGCCGGACCTGGCCGTGCTGGCGGTGGGCCGGCGGCCGCTCGGGGTGGCCGGCGAGCGGCTGTTCCCGCTGGGGCCGCTCTGCGAGGACGAGGCGGTGGAGCTGTTCGCCGAGCGCGCCGGGCGGCAGGGGCTGGAGGTGCGGGACTGCGCGGAGGTGCGGGAGGTGTGCCGGCGCCTGGACGGGATCCCGCTGGCGGTCGAGCTGGCGGCGGGGCGGCTGCGGGCCCTGTCGCCGGGGCAGCTGCTGGAGCGGCTCGGCGACCGGTTCCGGCTGCTGACCGGCGGCGGTCAGGACGCCCTCCCCCGCCACCGGACCCTGCGCACCGCGATCGGCTGGAGCCACGAACTGTGCACGCCGGCGGAGCGGTTGCTGTGGGCCCGCCTTTCGGTGTTCGCGGGGGCCTTCGACCTGGAGGCCGCCGAGTACGTGTGCAGCGGGGACGGGCTGGCGGCCGAGGAGGTCCTGGACGTGCTGGCGGAGCTGCTCGCCCAGTCGGTGGTGTCCCGGGAGGAGGCGGGGTCGGGCGTGCGCTACCGGATGCTCGACACCGTGCGGGCGTACGGCGCGGACTGGCTGGTGGCGGCGGGGGACGCGGGGCGGCTGCGGCGCCGGCACCGGGACTGGTTCATGGGGCTGGCGACCTGGTGCGAGCTGGAGTGGTTCTCGCCGCGGCAGGGCGAGGTGGCCGCGCGGGTCGAGGCCGAGCTGCCGAATCTGCGGGCGGCGCTGGACCACTGCCTGACCGAGCCGGACGAGGCGCATCTGGGCCAGTACCTGGCCGGCTCGCTGTGGTTCCACTGGGCGGGCTGCGGACGGCTCTCCGAGGGGCGGCGCTGGCTGGAGCGGAGCCTGGAGCTGGACTCGGAGTATCCGCAGTCCCGGCTGAAGGCGCTGTGGGTGCTCGGCTACGTGGCGATCCTCCAGGGCGACGCGGTGCCCGCGCTGGCCGCGCTCCAGGAGTGCCGTGAGGCGGCCGAGCTGGCCGCCGACCCGACGGCGGTGGCGTACGCGGAACACCGGACCGGCTGTCTGGCGCTGGTCACGGACGACATGACGCGCGCGGAGACGCTGCTGTGCTCGGCCCTCGCCCGTTACCAGGAGATCGGCGAGCTCAACAGCAACGTCCTGATGGCGCAGGTGGAGCTGGCGATGACCAGGGCGTTCCGCGGTGATCTGGCGGACGCGGTGCGGCTGTGCGAGGACGTGCGCCGGGTGTGCGAGGACCACGGCGAGCGCTGGGCCCGCTCGTACGCGCTGTACGTGCTGGCGTACGCGGCCTGGCGGGACGGCGAGCACGCGGCGGCCCGGGAGCTGCTGACCGACTGCCTGGGCCATGCCCACGGTTTCCGGGACCTGCTGGGCTCGGTGCTGTCCATCGAGTTGCTCGCCCTGGTGACCGTGGCGCAGGGCGACCCGGCGGAGGCGGCGGTGCTGCAGGGCGCGGCCGGGCGGATGTGGCCCTCGGTGGGACTGCCGCTGTTCGGCTCGGCGAACTACAACGCCCCGCACGAGCTGTGCGAGGCCACGGCGCGGCGGGCGCTGGGCGACGAGCGGTACGCGGAGTGCGTGCGGCAGGGGGCCCGGCTGGACCGGGAGGCGGCGGTGGCCCGGGCGCTGGAGTACTTCGGGGTGCGGCCGCTGGAAGCGCTGCCCGCGCCGCGCGGGCCGGTACGGCAGCGGCGGGAGGGTGGTGACATGCGGAAGCCCGCCGCCTCGCCCACCCGGAAGGGCGGGGAGACGGCGGGCTGACGCTGAGGTGCTACACCCGGCCGGTGATCAGCGGGCGTAGTACTCGACGACGAGCTGCTCGTCGCAGATGACCGGAACTTCCTTGCGGTTCGGCTCGCGGTCCAGGCGGAACGCCAGGGCCTTGAGGTTCACCTGCAGGTAGCGGGGGGTCTCGCCGTCGGGGGCGAAGCCGCCCTCGCGGGCGATCTGGAAGAGCGTCTTGTCCTTGGAACGGTCGCGGACCTGCACGACGTCGTCCGGGCGGACCCGGAAGGACGGCTTGTCGGTCTTCTGGCCGTTGACCTGGATGTGGCCGTGGACGACCATCTGGCGGGCCTGGTAGATCGTGCGGGCGATGCCCGAACGCAGGACCAGCGCGTCGAGGCGGCGCTCCAGCTCGACGATGAGGGCCTCACCGGTCTTGCCCTGCACCTTGGAGGCACGCTCGTAGGCGCGGACCAGCTGACGCTCGGAGATGTCGTACTGCGCGCGCAGACGCTGCTTCTCCAGCAGACGGACCTTGTAGTCCGAGTTCTGCTTGCGGCCGCGGCCGTGCTCACCCGGCGGGTAGGGGCGGGCCTCGAAGTACTTGACGGCCTTCGGGGTCAGCGCGATGCCGAGGGCACGCGACTTCTTGACCTTGGGGCGGGACTGGTTCGCCACTGTCTCTTTCTTCCTTCTGATATTCGGCTTGTCAGCGTTGAGGGAGGTCGCAATCCGCAGCCGGGGAAACCCTCCGGAACCCGTTGCCGGGTCTGGTGGGCAGCCGCTCCCCTGGTCTGGGCACATACGTGCAGCACGCGAGTGGCCCACCGACCGGTCCCGTCGTCTGTGACCCGACGGATGGTGGTGGGCTGCCCGCGACACCGATCGACGGTGCGCGACGCTCCTGGATCCCCCTGACGGGGGTTCCGGCCGGTTGTCCCGCTCTGACTGCGCGGGACTCGGCGCTCCGGCGAAGTCTACAGGCTGCTCAGGACCGCCTGCGACCGAGGTGCTTCCTGGTCCACTCGACGGCGTCGGCGTACCGCGCCTCGGAGCCGTGCCGGGTCGGGGTGTAGTACTCGCGGTCCCGGACGGTGTCCGGGGCGTACTGCTGCTCGGCGATGCCCTCGGGCAGGTCGTGCGGGTAGACGTAGCCCTGCGCGTGCCCGAGCTTGGCGGCGCCCTTGTAGTGCCCGTCGCGCAGGTGCGGGGGCACCTGGCCGGCCAGTCCCTTGCGGACGTCCTCCATGGCCGCGCCGATCGCGGTGGTCGCGGAGTTGGACTTCGGGGCCAGGGCGAGGGCGATGGTGGCGTGGCTGAGGGTGAGGGCGGCCTCGGGGAAGCCGATCATGGCGACGGCCTGGGCGGCGGCCACGGCTATGGGCAGCGCGTTGGGGTCGGCGAGGCCGATGTCCTCGCTCGCCGAGATCATCAGGCGGCGGGCGATGAAGCGGGGGTCCTCGCCGGCCTCGATCATGCGGGCCAGGTAGTGCAGGGCCGCGTCGACGTCCGACCCCCTGATGGACTTGATGAGGGCGCTGGCGACGTCGTAGTGCTGGTCGCCGTCGCGGTCGTACTTCACCGCGGCCCGGTCGACGACCTCCTCCAGGGTCCCCAGGCCGATCTCCGCCTCGCCCTTGTCGAGGGCGGCCCCGGCGGCGGCCTCCAGGGCGGTCAGGGCGCGGCGGGCGTCGCCGCCGGCGATGCGCAGCAGGTGCTCCTCGGTGTCCTCGGGGAGGGTGACGGCCTCCTTGAGGCCCCGCTCGTCGGCGAGGGCCCGGCGCAGCAGGCCGCGGACGTCGTCGTCGGTGAGCGGTTCGAGGGTGAGGAGCAGGGAGCGGGACAGGAGCGGCGAGATCACCGAGAAGTACGGGTTCTCGGTGGTCGCGGCGATCAGGGTGACCCAGCGGTTCTCGACGGCCGGGAGCAGGGAGTCCTGCTGGGCCTTGCTGAAGCGGTGGATCTCGTCGAGGAAGAGGACGGTCTCCTTGCCGTAGCCCCCGGTGGCGCGGCGGGCTCCGTCGATGACCGCACGGACCTCCTTGACGCCGGCGGTGATCGCGGAGAGCTCCACGAACCGCTTGTCGGTCGCCTTGGAGACGACGTACGCGAGGGTCGTCTTGCCGGTGCCGGGCGGCCCCCAGAGGATCACGGACGGCGGCCCGGCCGGGCCGCCGGAACCCGCGCCGACCAGTCTGCGCAGCGGGGACCCCGGCTTCAGCAGGTGCTGCTGGCCCACCACCTCGTCGAGGGTGCGCGGGCGCATCCGCACCGCCAGGGGGCTCCCGGTCGGGTCCTTCTCCTGGCGTTCTTCTGCGGCGGCGGTGAACAGGTCGGGTTCCACGCTGAAACCCTAAGTCACGGCACTGACAATCCGGCCCGGGCCGTCGGCGGCCCCGGTGGTCAGCTGGTCCAGAAGTCCCACCAGCGGGTCAGGATCAGCATGCCGATGATGCCGATGTGCAGGACCGGCAGCACCCAGGTGAACTCGCCGAAGAAGGACTTCAGCCAGTTCGGGGCGGGCAGGAAGCTCTTGCGGATGTTGAAGGAGGTCACGTACCAGAACATGGTGATCGTGGCGACCCAGGCCAGCGAGCACCACAGGCAGAGCGCGTTGATCCGGTACAGGGACTGGAACTGCAGCCAGGTGCAGAAGCCCACGCCGAAGAGGGTGCCGAAGTTGAAGGTCAGCCAGTACCAGCGCGGGAAGCGGGCGCGGGCCAGCAGGCTCATGCCGACGCAGATGACGATGCCGTAGCAGACCAGGCCGAGCATCGGGTTCGGGAAGCCGAAGGCGGCGGCCTGCTTGGACTCCATGACGCTGCCGCAGGAGACCACCGGGTTGAGGCTGCACCCGGGGGTGAACGTCTTGCCCGCGACCTTGGCTTCCAGCAGCTTGAACTTGTCGATCGTGATGACCCAGGCGGCCAGCAGTCCGGCGGCGCCGGTGATGATCAGCAGCAGCCCGAAGGCGCGGCTGCCGCCCTCGGTGCGCGGTGCCGCGGAGGCGTGCTCGGGCTCGGGCTCGGTGGAGACGTCCTTGACTGTCGTCTTGCTCATCACGCCGATTCCGTCTGTTTGAGAGTTGGAACTTCTTCGGGCAGGGGCCATTGTGCCGCACGAGGCGCCCCGTCCACCGTTCGGTGGAGATAAGGAAGGACGCACGGCCGGCCCGGGGAGTTCGGTTCCGGCCGATGCTCGGGGCCATGACAGCACACGGATTCGAGGTGTCGGTCCTGGGCGCGGACCCGGCGCCGGGCAGGCGCGCGTCCGGTCAGGCGCCGTCGATGCGGTCGAGGAGGGCCCGGGCCTCGGCGACGCGGTAGTGGCCCGGTCCGAAGGCGGTCGCGCAGGCGTCGTGGGCGGCCGCGGCCGGCGGGCGGGCCTCGGCGCCGCGGCCCAGCCCCACGAGGGCGGTCGCCATGGCCAGTTCGACGGCACCGGTCTCGGTGCGGCGATGGTCCTCGGAGAGGCTCCGGTACAGTTCCTCGGCTTGCCGCGCCTCCGTGAGGGCCTCGTCGTGGCGCTCCTGGCCGTTGAGGCTGCGTGCCAGCCCGAGCCGCAGGGCCAGGGTGAGCCGGTCGGGCGAGTCACGGGCGGCCAGGGCGTCGCGGGCGAGCGCCTCGGCCTCCTCGTGGCGCCCCTGCGCGTTGACGGCGTAGATCTGTCCGTTGCGGGCGACGCCCACCAGGATCTGCATCGCCGCTCCGGTGTCGCGGCTCGCGGCCCGCGCGACGGCGGCGCACTCCACCTCGCACTCGGCGTGCCGGCCGAGCGTGATCAGCGTCTGGGCGCGGTTGGCACGCAGTTGCAGCGTCAGCGGGTGTTCGGCACCGTACTCCCTGCCGAAGACCGGCAGCAGCGCGTCGTACTCGGCGAGGGCCTCGCCGTGACGGCCCTGGGCGCCCAGCGCCGCCGCGACGAAACTCCGTGCCGACTTGGCGTGGCCGGCATGGCGCGCGGCCACCGCCCGCGCCTCGGTCTCCGCCGCCGCGTACTGCCCTTCGCGGAAGAGGGTGTTCGCCAGATGCAGGGGAGCACCCACCGGGGGCGGTGTGTCCACGCGGTTGCGCGACCGGAAGATTTTCATGCCCGCAGCGTAGGAATGCCGCGCACACCCGTTCGGAGACATCGCCAAGCGTTTACCGAGCCGGCCAACTGCGCCGATTTCTCGGCGAGTCGACCGGCCGGTGGCATCGTCGCCGGTCAACCTGTCCTGCTAGCCGAGCTTCGACTCCAGCTCCGCCACGATCTCGTCGACGCCCACCGCCGACTGCTCGCCGGACTCCATGTCCTTCAGCTGGACGACGCCCTCGGCGAGGTCCCGCTCGCCGGCGACGATCGTGTAGCGGGCGCCGCTGCGGTTGGCGTTCTTCATGGCGCCCTTGAGGCCCTTGGCGCCGTAGGAGAAGTCCGCCGCGATGCCCACCCGGCGCAGCTCCGTGACCTTCGCGAAGAGCACGCGGCGCGCCTCCTCGCCGAGCGGGACCGCGAAGACGCTGGTGGCGGACGGGATGTCGAGCTCGACGCCCTCGGCCTCCAGCGCGAGCACCGTGCGGTCGACGCCGAGGGCCCAGCCGACGGACGGCAGCGCGGGGCCGCCGATCATCTCGGAGAGGCCGTCGTAGCGGCCGCCGCCGCCCACCGCGGACTGGGAGCCCAGGCCGTCGTGGACGAACTCGAAGGTCGTGCGCGTGTAGTAGTCCAGGCCGCGGACCAGCTTCGGGTCGTCCTCGAAGGCGACGCCGGCCGCCGTGATCAGCTCGCGGACCTCCTCGTGGTACCCCTTGCAGGCGTCGCAGAGGTAGTCGCGCAGGAGGGGGGCGTCGCCGAGCTGCTTCTGGACCGACTCCCGCTTGTCGTCCAGGACGCGCAGCGGGTTGATCTCCGCCCGGCGGAGCGTGTCCTCGTCCAGGTCGAGGCCGCGCAGGAAGTCCTGCAGCGCCGCGCGGTACACCGGGCGGCACTCCCTGTCGCCCAGGCTGTTCAGCAGGATGCGGAAGTCGCGCAGCCCCAGCGAGCGGTACGCCTGGTCGGCCAGGATGATCAGCTCGGCGTCCAGCGCCGGGTCCTCGGCACCGATCGCCTCGGCACCGACCTGCGAGAAGTGGCGGTAACGGCCCTTCTGCGGGCGCTCGTAGCGGTAGTACGAGCCGGAGTACCAGAGCTTGACGGGGAGGTTGCCGGTCTTGTGGAGGTTGGCCTCCAGGGCGGCGCGCAGCACGGAGGCCGTGCCCTCGGGGCGCAGGGCCAGCTTGTCGCCGCCCTTCGTCTCGAACGCGTACATCTCCTTGGTGACGATGTCGGTGGACTCGCCGACACCGCGCGCGAAGAGCTCGACGTTCTCGAAGCCCGGGGTCTCGATGTAGCCGTAGCCGGAGTTGCGCAGCGGCGCGGCGATCGCCTCGCGGACGGCCAGGTACTTGGCGCTCTCCGGGGGGATCAGGTCGTACGTGCCCTTGGGGGCCTGAAAGGTGCTCACGGAAGTTCTCGTCACATTCCTCGTCGGGGAGCGTCGGCTTGCGCACTGTGACCTTGGCGGCCTGCGGCCGCTTGCCGCAGATGGGCGTTGGTGGCGCGCTCCTGGCCGATGGTCGTCTGGGGGCCGTGGCCGGACAGCACCACGGTGGAGTCGTCGAGCGGCAGGCACACCCGGGCCAGCGAGGCCAGCATGTCGTCCATGGAGCCGCCCGGCAGGTCCGTGCGTCCGATGGAGCCGGCGAAGAGCAGATCGCCCGAGAAGAAGACCGAGGGGATGTCGGCCGTCTCGGGCATCCGAAAGGTCACCGACCCCCTGGTATGGCCCGGCGCGTGCGCGACGGAGAACTCCAGTCCGGCCAGCTCCAGCCGCGCGCCGTCGGTCAGTTCGAGGACGTCGTCCGGCTCCCCCACGGTCAGCTCGCCCATCAGCGGCATGCCGATGGACCGGCCGAGCGCCTTCTCGGGGTCGCTCAGCATGTACCGGTCCTCGGGGTGGATCCAGGCCGGTACGTCGTGCGCCCCGCAGACGGGGACGACCGAGGCGACGTGGTCGATGTGGCCGTGGGTGAGGACGACGGCGACGGGCTTGAGCCGATGCTTCCGCAGTGCTTCCTCGACGCCTTCGGCGGCCTGGTGGCCGGGGTCGATGATCACGCACTCCGCGCCGGCGGCGGGGGCGACGAGATAACAGTTCGTCCCCCAGGCCCCGGCGGGGAACCCGGCAATGAGCACGATCGTCCTTCGTTGTGTCGGTTCGGGTGGCTACAAGCTGTGGTCCAGAGCCTACCGGCGCTGCCGTTTCCTCAGCGAACCCATATACGGTACGGGGCTACACGCAGCAGTCGGCTCACACAGCGCACAGGACGCACGCGTACCGGTCGACACACGACACGCATGAGGAGAGAACCCGGTGGTCAGCCAGGAGCAGCGGCGGCGTCAGCTCGCCCGGGAGAAGTTCTTGCGGCAGCAGCAGCGGCGTACCAGCGCACGGCGCAAGACACGCATGCGCAACTCCGTGATCGCGTCGGTGCTCGGCGTGATCGTGATCGGCAGCGTCACGCTGTACATGACCGGGGCGCTGAAGAACGACGGCAAGGCGAACGCCAGCTCGGAGACGACGCCCAGCGCCTCCGCCTCGCCCAGCAAGGCTCCGGACCCGTGCGAGAAGGCCGCGGCCGGCTCGGTGAAGAAGATGAGCTGGAAGAAGGAGCCGGCGATGACGATCGACACGTCGGCGAAGTACACGATGACGCTGTCGACGACCTGCGGCGACATCGGCATCGCGCTGAAGACGTCGGCGGCCCCGCACACGGTGAACTCGTTCGACTTCCTCGCGTCGAAGGGCTACTTCGACCACAGCAAGTGCCACCGCCTCACCACCAACGGCATCTACGTGCTGCAGTGCGGCGACCCGACGGGGACCGGAAGCGGTGGTCCGGGCTACACGATCCCCGACGAGAACCTGAAGGACAAAAGCCTGACGGGCGGCGTCTACCCGGCGGGTACGGTCGCGATGGCCAACACGGGCCAGAAGCACACCGGTGGCAGCCAGTTCTTCCTGGTCTACCAGGACAGCCAGTTGCCGGCCAGCTACACCCCGTTCGGCACCGTGGACGCGGCCGGAATGAAGATCCTGAAGAAAATCGCCGCCGCGGGCGAGAACACCGGACAGGGTGACGGAGCCCCGAACGCGACGGTCGTGATCAACAAGGTCACAGTCGCGAAATCCTGACCACGAACTGCGAAATTTCGGTCGCGCGGGATGCGGACAGGCAACCCGCCGGTCGCCTATGTTGGCCGTGACGAAACTGTGGACGATGCCCGGGGGCGCTGAGGCCCCTCGCGGGCATCATGTGGAGGAGGCGCTGTGAGCAGCGACCCGTGGGGCCGCGTCGACGAGACGGGGACCGTGTACGTGCGTACGGCCGACGGCGAGCAGGTCGTCGGGTCCTGGCAGGCCGGCTCCCCCGAGGAGGCGTTGGCCTACTTCGAGCGCAAGTACGAGGGCCTGGTTGTCGAGATCGGCCTCCTCGAAAAGCGAGTCCAGACCACCGACCTGTCCGCGAAGGACGCCCAGGTCGCCATCGACCACCTGCGCGAGCAGGTGGAGGCGCACCACGCGGTCGGTGACCTGGAGTCGTTGCGGACCCGGCTGGGCGAGCTGGTGAAGACCGTGGACTCGCGCCGCGAGGAGCGCCGGGCGCAGCGTGCCAAGCAGTCCGACGAGGCCCGTCAGGCCAAGGAGGACCTGGTCGTCGAGGCGGAGCAGCTGGCGCAGTCCGACCAGTGGCGGGCGGCCGGTGAGCGGCTGCGGTCCCTGGTGGACACCTGGAAGGGCCTGCCGCGTCTGGACCGCAAGTCGGACGACGAGCTGTGGCACCGCTTCTCGCACGCCCGGTCGGCGTTCTCCAAGCGCCGCAAGGCGCACTTCGCGCAGCTCGACGCGCAGCGTGAGGACGCCCGCAAGGCCAAGGAGAAGCTGGTCGCCGAGGCGGAGTCGCTGTCCGACTCGACGGACTGGGGTCCCACGGCCGCGCGCTACCGCGAGCTGATGGCCGAGTGGAAGGCCGCCGGCCGTGCGCAGCGCGAGCACGAGGACGACCTGTGGAACCGCTTCCGCGGTGCCCAGGACGTGTTCTTCGCGGCGCGCGGGTCCGCCTTCGCGGAGCGGGACGCGGAGCAGACGGAGAACCTGAAGCTGAAGGAGGAGCTGGCCGCCGAGGCCGAGAAGCTCCTGCCGATCGGCGACTTGAAGTCCGCGCGGTCCGCCTTCCGTTCGATCAACGAGCGGTGGGAGGCCATCGGCCACGTGCCGCGCGACGCGCGTCCGAAGGTCGAGGGCCGGATGCACACGGTCGACCGGGCCATCCAGGAGGCCGAGGAGGCCGAGTGGCGCCGGACCAACCCGGAGGCACGCGCGCGTGCCGCGGGTCTGACCGGCCAGCTGCAGGCCGCCGTGGACAAGCTGAGGACGCAGATCGAGCAGGCCCGCGCCCAGGGCAACTCGTCGAAGGCGGAGAAGCTGGAGCGCGAGCTGGAGGGCCGCCAGGCGCTCCTGGACCAGGCTCTGAAGGGTCTCCAGGAGTTCGGCGGCTAGTTTCCCGTCGACACCGAGAGGGGCCCCGTACACGGCGTACGGGGCCCCTCTCGTCGTATGCCGGTCCGCCGCTACGACCGGTTGCGCGCCGACGTGACCCGGTAGACGTCGTACACGCCCTCCACGCCCCGTACGGCCTTCAGGACGTGGCCCAGGTGCTTGGGGTCGCCCATCTCGAAGGTGAAGCGGGAGGTGGCCACCCGGTCGCGGGAGGTCTGGACGGCCGCGGAGAGGATGTTGACGTGCTGGTCGGACAGGACGCGGGTGACGTCCGACAGGAGCCGGGACCGGTCCAGGGCCTCGACCTGGATGGCGACCAGGAAGACCGAGGACTGGGTGGGCGCCCACTCGACGTCGAGGATGCGCTCGGGCTCGCGGGACAGCGACTCGACGTTGACGCAGTCGCTGCGGTGCACCGACACCCCGCTGCCGCGCGTGACGAAGCCGATGATCGGGTCGCCGGGCACGGGGGTGCAGCAGCGGGCCAGCTTGACCCAGACGTCGTCGACGCCCTTCACGACCACACCGGGGTCCTGGCTGCTGCGCCGCTTGCTGCGGCGGCCGCGGGTCGGCGGGACCGCCTCGTCGATCTCCTCGGTGGCCGCCTCCTCGCCGCCGAGCGCGGACACCAGCTTCTGCACGACGTTCTGCGCGGCCACATGGCCCTCGCCGATCGCCGCGTACAGCGAGGAGATGTCCGGGTAGCGCATCTCGTGCGCCAGCGTGACCAGCGAGTCGCCGGTGAGGATGCGCTGGATCGGCAGGTTCTGCTTGCGCATGGCGCGGACGATGGCGTCCTTGCCCTGCTCGATCGCCTCGTCCCGGCGCTCCTTGGAGAACCAGCCGCGGATCTTGTTGCGGGCGCGCGGGGACTTGACGAAGCCGAGCCAGTCGCGGGACGGTCCCGCGCCGGCCGCCTTGGAGGTGAAGACCTCGACCAGGTCGCCGTTGTCCAGCGTCGATTCGAGCGGGACGAGACGGCCGTTGACGCGCGCGCCTATCGTGCGGTGGCCGACCTCGGTGTGGACCGCGTACGCGAAGTCGACCGGGGTGGCCCCGGCCGGGAGCGCTATGACGTCGCCCTTGGGCGTGAAGACGAAGACCTCGTTGCGGGACAGGTCGAAGCGCAGGGACTCCAGGAACTCGCTGGGGTCCTCGGTCTCCTTCTGCCAGTCCAGCAACTGCCGCAGCCAGGCCATGTCGTTGAGGTGGTCGTCCTTGCCCTTGCCGGACGACTTCGGCACGTCGGTACGGACCTTGGAGGCGCCGGCGACGGCCTCCTGCTTGTACTTCCAGTGCGCGGCGATGCCGTACTCGGCGCGGCGGTGCATGTCGAACGTGCGGATCTGGAGTTCGACGGGCTTGCCGTTGGGGCCGATGACCGTCGTGTGCAGCGACTGGTACATGTTGAACTTGGGCATCGCGATGTAGTCCTTGAAGCGCCCCGGAACCGGGTTCCAGCGCGCGTGGACGGTGCCCAGGGCCGCGTAGCAGTCGCGGACGGTGTCCACCAGGACGCGGATGCCCACCAGGTCGTAGATCTCCGCGAAGTCCCGGCCGCGGACGATCATCTTCTGGTAGACGCTGTAGTAGTGCTTCGGGCGGCCGGTGACGGTCGCCTTGATGCGGGCGGCGCGCAGGTCGGCCTGGACCTCGTCGGTCACTATCGCGAGGTACTCGTCGCGCTTGGGGGCGCGCTCGGCGACCAGGCGGACGATTTCGTCGTACATCTTGGGGTAGAGGATCGCGAACGCGAGGTCCTCCAGCTCCCACTTGATGGTGTTCATGCCCAGCCGGTGGGCGAGCGGCGCGTAGATCTCCAGGGTCTCGCGCGCCTTCTTCTCCTGCTTCTCGCGCTTGAGGTAGCGCATGGTGCGCATGTTGTGCAGGCGGTCGGCGAGCTTGATGACCAGGACGCGCGGGTCCTTGGCCATGGCGACGACCATCTTGCGCACGGTCTCGGCCTGCGCGGCCTCGCCGAACTTGACCTTGTCCAGCTTGGTGACGCCGTCGACGAGCAGCGCGACGACGTCGCCGAAGTCGCGGCGCAGGTCCTCCAGGCCGTACTCGGTGTCCTCGACGGTGTCGTGCAGCAGGCCCGCCATCAGGGTCGCCGGGTCCATGCCCAGCTCGGCGAGGATGGTGGTCACCGCGAGCGGGTGCGTGATGTACGGGTCGCCGCTCTTGCGCTTCTGGCCGCGGTGCCAGCGCTCGGCGACCTGGTAGGCGCGCTCGATCTGGCGGAGCGTGGCGTTCTCGATCTTGGGGTCGTTGCTGCGGACTATGCGCAGCAGCGGCTCCAGGACCGGGTTGTAGGGGTTCGCGCGCTGCACGCCGAGGCGGGCCAGGCGGGCGCGGACGCGGTTGGAGGAACCGGAGCGTGCGGGCTGGCCGCTGTTGGGGCGGGTCGCGGGGCGCTCGGGCGGGGCCGGCTTGGGGCGCGAGGTCTCGGCCGACTTCTCGACCGGCGCGGACTGTGCGTGCTCGACCGGCCCACGGGTGTCGTTCTTCGTCTGCGACACGTTCGGCGCGGGCTTGGCCGCGGGCGCCGAGGCAGGCTCGGGCTTGGCGGCTGTCAGTGGCTGGGCCTCGTCTGGCAAGAGGGCTCCTCGTGCGCGATCCGGGTCCCCCGGTCAGGCTCCGGAGTGCCCATGGTAGCGATCCTGGGCCATGTCATCGCCTGCAGGCCGGACGGAGGACCGTATACGGGAGAAACACTGGAGGCTGCCGTGGGATTCCACAGGGGTGGCGTGCGGGTTGTCCGGGGCCGCGCGGAACGCGAAACGGCCGCCCCCGAGAGGGCGGCCGCTTGGTCGGTCGTACGACGCTCAGACCTGGAGGAGGGCCTCCAGCGGCGCTCCCCGCAGGGCCGGCTCCAGGCGGCCGCGGCCGCCCAGGAAGCCCAGCTCCATCAGGACCGCGACGCCCGCTACCCCGGCGCCGGCGCGGTGGATCAGCTCGACCGCGGCCTCCGCGGTGCCGCCGGTGGCGAGCACGTCGTCGACGATCAGGATCCGGTCGTCCGTGCCGAGGTCCTCGGCGTGCACCTCGATCTCGGCAGAGCCGTACTCCAGCTCGTAGGCCTGGCGGAGGGTGGCTCCGGGGAGCTTGCCCGCCTTGCGGACCGGGATGAAGCCGAGGCCGGCGCGGACGGCGACCGGGGCGCCCAGGATGAAGCCGCGGGCCTCCAGGCCGACGATCTTGGTGGCGCCGGTGCGCTCGGCGATCTCCGCGAGGGCGTCGGTGAGCGCGGTGAACGCGGCCGGGTCCGCCAGGAGCGGGGTGATGTCCTTGAACATCACGCCCTGCTCCGGGTAGTCCTCGACGTCCCGGATACGGCTGAGCAGCAGTTCCTCGATGTCGGTCACCGGCGCTTCCCCGACGGGCGGCCGCGGCCGCCGCGGTTGCGGGACGCGGGCTGGTTGCGCGGGCCTACGACGGCCGGAGCGGCGTCGTCGGATCCCTCGTCGGAGCCGCCCACGCGGGCCTCGGCCATCTCGTCCTCGGCCGCGGCCTGGGCACGCTTGGCGAGGACGCGCTTCTTCAGGGCCTTCATCTGCGGCTCGGCCTCCTTGAGGTCGGCGACCAGCGGCGTGGCGATGAAGATCGACGAGTAGGCACCGGCGGCGAGACCGACGAACAGCGACAGCGAGATGTCGTTGAGCGTGCCCGCGCCGAGGAAGCCGCCGCCGATGAACAGCAGGCCCGCGACCGGCAGCAGCGCGACCACCGTGGTGTTGATCGAACGGACCAGGGTGCCGTTGATCGAGTGGTTGGCGATGTCGCTGTAGGTGAAGCGGGTCTGCTTGGTGATGTCCTTGGTCTGCTCCTTGAGGCTGTCGAAGACGACGACCGTGTCGTAGAGCGAGTAACCGAGGATCGTGAGCAGGCCGATGACCGTGCCGGGCGTGACCTCGAAGCCGACCAGGGCGTAGATACCGGTCGTGATGGTGATGTCGTGGATCAGCGCGACCAGGGCCGCGAGCGCCATCCGCCACTCGAAGGCGATCGCCAGGTAGATCACCACGAGGACCATGAAGATGCCGAGGCCTTCCCAGGCCTTGTTGGCGATCTCGTCACCCCAGCTGGGGCCGACCAGGTCGGAGTTGATGGACTCGGGGTCCACGTTCATGTCCTTGGCCAGCTTGGCCTTGGTCGCGTCCGACTTCTCGGTGTCCATGCCGGCGATCTGGATGCGCAGGCCGCCCGTGCCGAGCTTCTGCACGACCGCGTCGTGGCCGGAGGCCTCCTTCGCGAAGGTCTCCGCCTGGGACACCGAGACGCTGGTCTTCGAGGTGGTGAAGACGGCGCCGCCCTGGAAGTCGATGCCCATGTTCAGGCCGCGCACCGCCAGGCCGACGATGGCCGTGATGGTGATCAGGATGGAGATGCCGTACCAGATCTTGCGCTTGCCGACGAAGTCGTAGCTGATCTCGCCGCGGTGCAGTCGGGCGCCGAGGTTGCCGAGTTTCGACATCGCTCACGCTTCCTTCGGGTCGACAGGACCGGCGGTGGGGCCGGCGGGACGGCGGGTGCGGCGCAGCGGGGCCTTGGCGCCCAGGCCCTTCGGGTCGAGGCCCGACCACTTGTGGCCGCTCGCGAAGAACTTACGCCGGGCGAGGATCGTCATCAGCGGCTTGGTGAAGAAGAAGACGACGACCACGTCGAGCACGGTGGTCAGACCGAGGGTGAACGCGAAGCCCTGGACCTTGCCGACGGTCACGATGAACAGCACGGCGGCGGCCAGGAACGACACGAAGTCGGAGACCAGGATGGTGCGCCGGGCGCGCGGCCAGGCCCGCTCGACGGCGGGGCGCAGCGTGCGGCCCTCGCGGATCTCGTCCCGGATGCGTTCGAAGAACACGATGAACGAGTCCGCCGTGATGCCGATCGCGACGATCGCACCGCAGACGGCGGGCAGGTTCAGCGCGAAGTGGATCGTGGGGCCGAGCAGCGACATGATCGTGTAGGTGAGGGCCGCGGAGACCAGCAGCGAGGGGATCGCGATCAGCGACAGGCCGCGGTAGAAGGCCAGCAGGTAGATGATGACCAGCGCGAGGCCGATGGCGCCCGCGATCAGGCCGGCGTGCAGCTGCTGGCCGCCGAGGGCGGCGGTCACGGTGGTGACGCTCTCGGTCCTGAAGGAGAGCGGGAGCGCGCCGTAGGACAGCATGTTGGAGAGGCTCTGGGCCTCTTCCTGGGTGAAGCTGCCGGAGATCTCCGCCTGGCCGCCGGTGATCGACTGGCTCACGGTCGGGCTGGAGACGACCTCGCCGTCGAGGACGATGCCGAACTCGTTCGTCGGCTGGGAGGCGTTCTTGGCGAGCTCGGCGGTGACGTCCGCGAACTTCTTGGCTCCACCGGAGGTGAAGGACATCTGGACCTGCCAGCCGGAGGCGCCCTGCGTGTCGAAGACGGCCTGGGCCTTCTTGACATCGGTGCCGTCCACGCGCGCCGGGCCGAGCACGTACTTGTACCAGGCGCCGCCGATCTGGCCGCAGGCCACGGTGGTGTCGGTCGGCTTGGCGCTCTTGCCGGCGGTGGCGCGCTGCGCGGCCTTGGTGCAGTCCAGCGCGGTGTACTCGGCCTCCAGCTTCGAGGCCGCGGCGGAGGCGCTGGCAGAGGCGCTCGCGTCGGCCGAGGAGGTGGCGGAGGGGCTCGCCGACGAGGAGGCGGACGCCGAGGACGACGCCGTGGAGCCGGCCTTCAGGGCGTCGGTGACCGCGCGGCCCTGCGAGGTGGCCGAGGACGACGGCGAGGACGACGGCGAGGCGGACGACCCGGTCGCCGTCTGGGACCCGGACGCGCTGCTCGACGGGGAGGAGCTCGGGGAGGCGCTGGAGCTGCCGCTGGCGGACGCGCTCGGGGAGGCGCTCGACGCCGCGGCGCCGCTGGCCTCCTGGGCCAGGACCGGGCGGAAGTACAGCTTCGCGGTGGTGCCGACCTGCTGGCGGGCCTCTGCGGAGTTCGTGCCCTTGGGGATGTTGACGATGATGTTGCTGGTGCCCTGGGTCTGGACCTCTGCCTCGGACACGCCCAGACCGTTGACACGGCGGTTCATGATCTCGACCGCGGTGTTCATGTTGGTCTTGTTGATCGCGTTGGGCTGGCCCGGCTCGTTCCTCGCCTGCAGCGTGATGCTCGTACCACCGGCCAGGTCGATACCGAGACGCGGAGTGGTGTTTCCGGAGGCGAACATTCCGCCGGTGAGCGCCACGATGGCGATCAGGATGAGGGCCAGCGAGCGCCCTGGCTTGCTCTGGGCGCTCGCGCTCCGGCCCCTCTTAGGTGCTGCCACCTTCTCGTACTCCCTCTCGGGCCGCCGCGCGCCTGGTCGGTGCGGTCGGCCATGACATGGTGTCGGGATCCCGTGCGGGAAACAGACGCACCCGGGGTGCGGGGTGCGCGTGGGATGTGCGCACCGCTCCCCGGGACACGGCTACTTCGCGTCGGAGTCGCCGTCGGTCTTCTTCGGCTCTTCGTCAGCCTTCGCCTCGGCGGTCGCGGACTCGGCCGGCCCGTCGGTCGTGCCCTCCTCGTCCTCGGCCCCGGCGGCGTCCTTCTTCCCGAGGTCGACGGCCTTGTCGTCGGAGGCGGCGGCAGCTTCGGCAGGCTCGTCGTCGGTCTCGGTGAGGGAGGAGGCGTCGTCCGGGACGACGTCGGCGTCGGACTTCAGGTCGTGCTCGACGCCGTGCACGATGCGGTTGTACTCGTCGTCCGTGAGGATGGCGCCGATCGCGTTCTTCGCGAAGAGGAGGTCGACGCCCGGACCGGCGTCGAGGAGGACCGTGTCCTCGTTCACTTCCTTGACCGTCGCGTACATGCCCCCGATGGTGCGGACCCCGTTGCCGGGCTGGATCTCGTTCCGCATCTGGGTGGCCTGCTGCTGGCGCTTCCGGGTGGAACGCGTCATCAGGAACATGGCCGCGATGAGGACGATGAACACGAGAAGAGGCAAGCTATTCACGGGACGGAATTTCCTTCGCGCAGCCGCGGCGGTGAGCGGCCTGGATGATGGGGGTGTGGTCGGCGCCGCCCGCAAAGGCGGCATCGGCGGAGTCTAAGCGAGTCCGCGCGCATGGAACAACGCTCAGCATGGCACCTGGGTTCCTGGGCCCGCCAATGCCCCGCCGTCACGAAGAGATCACGTCTGCGGCCGGGGCCTGGTCGGCGGGCGGCGGTCCGCCGGGGCGGCGAAGGGCGCGAGTCCGGGGCCGGTCCCGGGATGCGGCGGGCTCGGCGCGTTCTCATCGGCAACGGTTCGGGAGCCGGATGTGTGAGGTGTCGGACATCGGGCGCGAAAAGGGTCCGCGGTCCGGTCGGCCCCTCCCCGCGCCGGTGTCAGGTGCCGAACAGGTCCTGCTGGCCGGTTCCGCCCGCCGCGCCGCGCGGGGCGGTCAGGCCCAGGTGCGCCCAGGCCGCCGGGGTGGCGACACGGCCGCGCGGGGTGCGGGCCAGCAGGCCCTCGCGGACCAGGAAGGGCTCGGCGACCTCCTCGACCGTCTCGCGCTCCTCCCCCACCGCCACCGCCAGGGTCGACAGACCGACCGGGCCGCCGCCGAACAGCTTGAGCAGGGCCTCCAGGACCGCGCGGTCCAGCCGGTCCAGGCCGCGCTCGTCCACCTCGTAGACGGCGAGCGCCGCGTGCGCGATCTCAGGCGTGATCAGTCCGTCGGCCTTGACCTGCGCGTAGTCCCGGACCCGGCGCAGCAGCCGGTTGGCGATGCGGGGCGTGCCGCGCGAGCGGCCGGCGATCTCGGCGGCGCCGGCCGGCTCGATCTCGACGTCCAGCAGGTTGGCCGAACGGTGCACGACCCGCTCCAGCTCGCGCGGCTCGTAGAACTCCATGTGCGCGGTGAAGCCGAAGCGGTCGCGCAGCGGGGGCGGCAGCAGGCCCGCGCGCGTGGTGGCGCCGACCAGCGTGAACGGGGGCAGCTCCAGGGGGATGGCGGTGGCACCCGGCCCCTTGCCGACGATCACGTCGACGCGGAAGTCCTCCATCGCCATGTACAGCATCTCCTCGGCGGGCCGCGACATGCGGTGGATCTCGTCGAGGAAGAGGACCTCGCCCTCCTGGAGGGAGGAGAGGATCGCGGCCAGGTCGCCGGCGTGCTGGATGGCGGGGCCCGAGGTGATGCGGATCGGGGCACCCATCTCGGCCGCGATGATCATGGAGAGGGTGGTCTTGCCCAGGCCGGGAGCGCCGGAGAGCAGCACGTGGTCGGCGGTCGCGCCACGCGCGCGTGCGGCGCGCAGCACCAGGTCGAGCTGCTCGCGGACCTTCTCCTGGCCGATGAACTCGCCGAGGTCCTTGGGGCGCAGGGCGGCCTCGACGGCCTGGTCCTCACGGTCGGCGACGGCGCCCACCAGCCGCTCCGCGTCGGCGCCGGTGTCGGTCGGGTCGTCCCAGTTCATAAGTGATGTGCCTCAGCGGTGGTGGGGTCAGCGGGCGCGGTTGAGGGTCTGCAAGGCCGCCTTGAGCAGCTGGCCGACCTGGGGCGGGCCCCCGGCGGCCTCGGCCTGCGGGGCGACGGCGGTGACGGCCTCCTCGGCCTCCCGGGTCGCGTAGCCCAGGCCGATCAGGGCGGCGTGCAGCTGGTCGCGCCAGCCCTGGGAGACCGGAGCGCCGATCGCGGGGGCGCCGACGGGGGCACCGAGGCGGTCCTTCAGCTCCAGCAGCAGCTTCTGCGCACCCTTCTTGCCGATGCCCGGCACCGCGATGAGCGCCTTCTCGTCACCCGTGGCGACCGCGCGGCGCAGCGCGTCGGGGTTGTGCACGGCGAGCATCGCCTGCGCGAGCCGCGGGCCGACGCCGCTCGCCGTCTGCAGCAGCTCGAAGACCTGGCGCTCGTCGTCGTCCACGAAGCCGTAGAGCGTGAGCGAGTCCTCGCGGACGACCAGCGACGTGGCGAGTTTGGTCTGCTGGCCCATGCGCAGCCCGGACAGGGTGTTGGGGGTGCACTGGACGGCGATGCCGATCCCGCCCACCTCGACGACCGCGGAGTCCGGGGCGAGGGCGGCGACCGGGCCGCTGACGAAGGCGATCATGCCGTACGGCCTTTCGTTGCGTTGGCTGCGTGCAGGGCCACGGCCTGCTGGAGTCGGTTCTGCGCGGGGGCGCGCCAGATGTGGCAGATGGCGAGCGCGAGGGCGTCGGCGGCGTCGGCGGGCTTGGGCGGGGCGCTGAGCCGGAGCAGCCGGGTGACCATGGCGCCGACCTGGGCCTTGTCGGCACGTCCGGAGCCGGTGACGGCCGCCTTGACCTCGCTGGGGGTGTGCAGGGCGACAGGGATGCCGCGGCGCGCGGCGCACAGCATGGCGACGGCGCTGGCCTGGGCGGTGCCCATCACGGTCCGTACGTTGTGCTGGCTGAACACCCGCTCCACGGCGACGAATTCGGGCCGGTGCTCGTCCAGCCACTGCTCGATGCCCTGCTCGATGGCGACGAGGCGATGGCCCAGCTCGGCGTCCGCCGGCGTCCGTACGACGCCCACGCCGACCATGGTGAGCGGCCGCCCGGCGACGCCCTCGACGACCCCGACACCACACCGGGTCAGCCCGGGGTCCACCCCCAGAACACGCACCGCGCCCCCTCCCCTCTTTGCGGCTAGACCGCCACCGCTCTCGCGGACCTGGCCGAGCACCGTCGTGGTTCCTCAACTGATGGTTGCGGTCCGTGGACGGTGATCTGCGGATGGCGCCAGGCTAGCCGCTGCCACCGACAACAGCGGCGGGCCGGTGGGACGTGTCCCTCCGGCCCGCCGACTCTGCTCAGCCCGCGGCAGCGCTACGCGTCGACCTTCTCCATGACCTCGTCGCTGACGTCGAAGTTGGCGAAGACGTTCTGCACGTCGTCGCTGTCCTCCAGGGCGTCGATCAGCTTGAAGATCTTCTTGGCGCCGTCCTCGTCCAGCTCGACCTGCATGGTCGGGACGAAGTTGGCCTCGGCGGAGTCGTAGTCGATCCCGGCGTCCTGGAGGGCGGTGCGGACGGCGACCATGTCGGTGGCCTCGCTGAGCACCTCGAAGGACTCGCCCAGGTCGTTGACTTCCTCGGCGCCCGCGTCCAGAACGGCACCCAGGACGTCGTCCTCGGTCAGCTCGCCCTTGGGGACGATGACGACGCCCTTGCGGTTGAAGAGGTACGACACCGAGCCCGGGTCGGCCATGTTGCCGCCGTTGCGGGTCATGGCGACGCGGACGTCGGAGGCGGCACGGTTGCGGTTGTCGGTGAGGCACTCGATGAGCACGGCGACGCCGTTCGGGCCGTAGCCCTCGTACATGATCGTCTCGTAGTCGGCGCCGCCGGCCTCGAGACCGCCGCCGCGCTTGACCGCGGAGTCGATGTTCTTGTTCGGGACCGACTGCTTCTTCGCCTTCTGGATGGCGTCGTAGAGAGTCGGGTTGCCCTCGATGTCCACGCCGCCCATGCGGGCCGCGACCTCGATGTTCTTGATCAGCTTCGCGAAGAGCTTGCCGCGCTTGGCATCGATCACGGCCTTCTTGTGCTTCGTCGTAGCCCATTTAGAGTGGCCGGACATCTGCCTGTCTCCTTCGCGTAACCCATCCAAACAACGAACGCCAGAGATCCTACTAGGACTCCGTCGCCCGGTACGCGTGCACCATGTCGACGAACAGGGAGTGCACGCGGTGGTCGCCGGTCAGTTCCGGGTGGAACGACGTGGCGAGCGCGTTGCCCTGGCGGACCGCGACGATGTGGCCCTCGTGCTCGGCGAGCACCTCGGTCTCCGCACCGACCGACTCGACCCAGGGGGCGCGGATGAACACGCCCTCTACAGGATCGCCCGCGATCCCGCGGACGTCGACCGCCGCCTCGAACGACTCGTTCTGCCGCCCGAAGGCGTTGCGGCGCACGATCATGTCGATGCCGCCGATCGTCTCCTGGCCCGAGCGCGGGTCGAGGATCTTGTCGGCGAGCATGATCATGCCCGCGCAGGTGCCGTAGACGGGCATTCCGGCCCGCACGCGCGCGCGGAGCGGCTCCATCACGCCGAACAGGACGGCCAGCTTGGAGATGGTGGTGGACTCGCCGCCGGGGATGACGAGGCCGTCCACCTCGGCGAGTTCCTCGGGGCGCCTGACCGGCCTGGCCACGGCGTCCGCCGCGGCCAGGGCGATGAGGTGCTCCCGTACGTCGCCCTGGAGAGCCAGGACGCCTATGACAGGTGCGTCGGTCATGTGCGCGGAACCTCTGGCCTTACCAGCCGCGGTTGGCGTAGCGCTCGGTCTCGGGGAGGGTGTCGCAGTTGATGCCGACCATGGCCTCGCCGAGGTTGCGGGACGCGTCCGCGATGATCTTCGGGTCGTCGTAGAAGGTGGTCGCCTTGACGATGGCGGCGGCACGCTTGGCCGGGTCGCCGGACTTGAAGATGCCGGAGCCGACGAAGACGCCCTCGGCGCCGAGCTGGCGCATCAGGGCCGCGTCGGCCGGGGTGGCGACACCGCCGGCGGAGAACAGCACGACCGGCAGCTTGCCGAGCTCGGCGACCTCCTTGACCAGTTCGTAGGGGGCGCGCAGCTCCTTGGCGGCGGCGTACAGCTCGTTGTTGTCGTAGCCGCGCAGCCGCGCGATCTCGTTCTTGATCTGGCGCAGGTGGCGGACGGCCTCGACGACGTTGCCGGTGCCGGCCTCGCCCTTGGAGCGGATCATGGCCACGCCCTCGGCGATCCGGCGCAGGGCCTCGCCGAGGTTGGTGGCGCCGCAGACGAAGGGGGTGGTGAAGGCCCACTTGTCGGAGTGGTTGACCTCGTCGGCCGGGGTGAGGACCTCGGACTCGTCGATGTAGTCGACGCCGAGCGACTGGAGGACCTGGGCCTCGACGAAGTGGCCGATCCGGGACTTGGCCATGACCGGGATCGACACGGCCTCGATGATGCCCTCGATCATGTCCGGGTCGGACATCCGGGCCACCCCGCCGTCCTTGCGGATGTCGGCCGGGACCCGCTCCAGGGCCATGACGGCGACGGCGCCCGCGTCCTCGGCGATCTTCGCCTGCTCCGGCGTGACGACGTCCATGATCACGCCGCCCTTGAGCTGCTCGGCCATGCCGCGCTTCACACGGGCGGTGCCGGTCTCGGGGGTCTGGTTCTCACTGGTGGACACGGGTGACCTCACTCGCTGAAAGAGGGTTTCTGCAAACACCGAGGAAACGCGAGTGGACCAGGCCACAGCAAGGGCCAATGGGAAGGCGGTGGATCGTTTTCCGGTCAGGCCGTGCGCTCGACCAGCGCCGCGGGCGGTTCGTCGTCCATCTCGAAGGCCAGTGGGAAGGCGGCGTGACCGGCCAGCCGGAACCAGCGGACCTTGCGGTGTTCGCGCAGCCGGCGGGCCGCGCCGACGGCGTCGTTGTGGAAGCGGCGGGCCATCGGAACCCGGCGTACGGCCTCGGCCAGCTCGCCCGCGGCGGCCTCCCCGCCGGGGGCCTCCCGCACCTCCTCGACCTGCTGCGGGTCCTCGAACACCGCCCGCAGGGCCTGGCTCAGCTCGCTCTCGGCGACCTCCCGCTGCTCCTCCTCGGCCTGCCGGGCGGCGTGCGCGGCCTCGTACAGCACGATCGAGGAGGCGGGATCCAGCACCCCCGAGGTCGCCAGCTCCTGGGCCACCGAGGCCCGCCGCAGCAACTGGGCGTCGAGAGCGGCCCGCGCGGCGTCGATCCGCGAGTGCAGCCGGTCGAGACGGCCTGCGGTCCAGCTGAGGTACAGGCCGACCACCACGAGGGCGGCCAGGATCCAGAGCGTCCAGACGAGCGTTGCAGTCACGGGCGGAACGCTATAGGAAGCGCCCGCCACAGCGCCCCGTCAGGGGCCCGGGGAACTGCGCGACCGGCCACGACGGCGCCGCAGCCTACAGACGACCTGTCCCGGCACCTCAGATGTCGCGGCCCTCCCAGCGGAGCGTCTAGTCCCGCGCCAGCCCGAACCGCGCCCGCAGCCCCGACCGCTCGTCCGCCGCCACCGCCGCCGCGCCCGCCGTCACCGTCTCGTAGACGGACAGGATGTCGGCGCCCACCGTGGACCAGTCGAAGCGCCGCACGTGCACGCTGCCGCGCTCGCGCAGCCCGGCCCGGCGTTCCGGGTCCTCCAGGAGCCGTACCGCCGCCTCCGCCAGCGCGCCCGCGTCCTCGTTGGCGAAGAGCTCGCCGGCCGCCCCCTGGTCCAGGACCTGGGCGAAGGCGTCGAGGTCGGAGGCGAGGACGGGGGCACCGGCGGACAGGGCCTCGACCAGGATTATCCCGAAGCTCTCGCCGCCCGTGTTGGGCGCGATGTACAGGTCGAGGCTGCGCAGGAAGCGGGCCTTGTCCTCGTCGCTGACCATGCCGAGGAACTCGACGCGGGAGCGCAGCTCGGCGGGGAGGGACTCGACCGCGGCCTCCTCGTCGCCCCGGCCGGCCACCAGGAGCCGGGTCTGCGGGCGGGCCGCGAGGATCTTGGGGAGTGCCCTCATCAGGACCGGGAGGCCCTTGCGGGGCTCGTCGATGCGGCCGATGAAGCCGATGGTGTCGCCCTGCCACTCGGGGCGCGGCTCGGCCTTGGCGAAGAAGTCGACGTCGACGCCGTTGGGGATCACGACGGCGTCCCCGCCGAGGTGCTCGACCAGGGTGCGGCGGGCGTACTCGCTCACCGCGATCCGGGCGCTGATCTTCTCCAGGGCGGCCTGCAGGATCGAGTACGCGGCGATCATCGCGCGGGAGCGCGGGTTGGAGGTGTGGAAGGTGGCCACTATCGGGCCCTGCGCCGCCCAGCAGGTCAGCAGGCCGAGGGACGGGGAGGTCGGCTCGTGGATGTGGACCACGTCGAACGCGCCGTCGTGCAGCCAGCGGCGCACCCGCGCGGCGGACAGGAAGCCGAAGTTGAGGCGGGCCACCGAGCCGTTGTAGCGCACCGGGACGGCGCGGCCGGCCGAGACGACGTAGGGCGGCAGCGGGGTGTCGTCGTCGGCGGGGGCGAGGACGGAGACGTCGTGGCCGAGGCGGATGAAGTACTCGGCGAGGTCGCGGATGTGGAACTGGACGCCACCCGGGACGTCCCAGGAGTAGGGGCAGACGATGCCGATCCTCACGACGGTCCCTTCGCGGGGTCGAGGTCGGCGAGCCACAAGCGCTGGAGCATGTGCCAGTCCTCCGGATGGTCGGCGATCCCGGTGGCGAAGGCGTCGGCCAGCGCCTGTGTCATGACAGACGTCTTCGCGGCCTTGTCACCTGACTCGGGTACCTCGATCGGGGCGTGGACGCGGCCCTGCATGACGGGGGTGTCGTCGTACCAGAGCGTCACGGGCAGCAGGATCGCGCCGGTCTGCTGGGCCAGCAGGGCGGGTCCGGCGGGCATCCGGGCGGTGTCGCCGAAGAAGCCGACCTCGATGCCGGAGGCGGACAGGTCGCGGTCGGCGACCAGGCAGACCAGGCCGCCGTCGCGCAGCCTGCGGGCCAGGGTGCCGAAGGCGGAGCCGCCGCTGTGCGGCAGGACCTCCATGCCGAGGCCCTCGCGGTAGGCGACGAAGCGGTCGTAGAGCGTCTCGGGCTTGAGCCGCTCGGCGACCGTGGTGAACGGGGTCTCCAGCTCGGTGGTGACCCAGGCACCGGCCAGGTCCCAGTTGGCCAGGTGCGGCAGCGCGAGGATCACACCGCGGCCGGAGGCGAGGCCCTCGGTCAGGTGGTGCACGTCCTTGGGGAGGAATCCGGTGCGGACCCGCTCCTCGCTCCAGGACGGCAGCCGGAAGGACTCCATCCAGTAGCGCAGGTACGACCGCATCCCCGCGCGCGAGAGCTCGCGCAGCCGCTCCGGGCTCGCGTCGGGCCGCACGCGCGCGTAGTTCGACTCAAGCCGCTGGACGCCCTTGCCGCGCTGCTTCCAGGCGAGGTCCGCGATGGAGTTGCCGAGGCGCACGGCGACCGGTTCGGGGAGCTTCTTGACGGTGCTCCAGCCGAGTCCGTAGAGAGCGTCGGTGACCCGGTCGACGGCGGTCACTGGGAGGCCTCGCTCCCGTGCGAGGCCTTCTCGCGCTCGGCCGCGGCCTCCGCCTCGGCGGACTCCCGGCGGACCGTGACGACCCGCTGGACCAGGGTGACCAGGCTGCCCACGGCCACGATCCACAGGGCGATCGGGAGCAGGATCTGGATGCCCGGGACACCGAACTTGTGGAAGCCGGCCAGACCGGCCGCCACCAGCGAGATCACCAGGCGCTCGGCGCGCTCCACGAGACCGTTGACGGCGACCGGCAGTCCGATCGACTCGCCGCGCGCCTTGGTGTAGGACACCACCTGGCCGCTGGCCAGGCAGAAGATGGAGACCGCGCACAGGACGTCGTTGTTCCCGTTGCCCGCGTACCAGAGGGCGAAGCCGCCGAAGATGGCGCCGTCGGCGACCCGGTCCAGGGTGGAGTCCAGGAAGGCACCCCAGCGGCTGGTGCGGCCCAGCTGGCGGGCCATGTTGCCGTCCACCAGGTCCGAGAACACGAACAGCGTGATCACGATCGTGCCCCAGAAGAACTCGCCCCGGGGGAAGAAGACCAGCGCGCCCGCGACCACTCCGGCCGTGCCGAGGAGCGTGACCGTGTCCGGGCTCACGCCCCGGCGGATGAGAAACGCGGCGAACGGTGTGAGGACACGCGTGAAGAATGCACGCGCGTACTTGTTCAGCATGGCCTTCCCGACGGTCGTTGCGCCGTGCGGCCCCTGCTGGCCACCCCGGCTGGCCCATCGTAGCCACGCGCGCGTGTGTGCGACGGATGGGCACTCTCTGTCGGGTCCGGCGGCCGGTCCCGACGGGTCCCGCGGGCGCGATCACGTCCTTCGTATGGACGCACCGTGACGGGAGTGGAAAGCTCGAATAACCGCGGGCGTCATCGGAGCCGCCACCGCACGCGGCCCGCCATGCTCGCCCGCGCCCACAGAGACCTCACCGTGCACGGGAGGCAAAACCATGGGCGACAAGGTCAAGGAACACCCCGGAGCCGCCGGCAGGGCAATGGCGGCCGACCACCCCGCGTCTGTACGGAATGTGGTGCTGGTCGGCCACTCCGGTTCGGGCAAGACCACGTTGGTGGAGGCGCTCGCGCTGACCGCGGGAGCGGTGAACCGGGCGGGCCGGGTGGAGGACGGCGGAACCGTCTCGGACTACGACGACATCGAGCACCGGCAGCAGCGCTCCGTACAGCTGTCGCTGGTACCGGTCGAATGGAACGGATTCAAGATCAATATCCTGGACACCCCGGGATACGCCGACTTCGTCGGTGAGCTGAGGGCCGGTCTGCGCGCGGCGGACGCGGCCCTTTTCGTGGTCTCGGCCTCGGACGGGGTGGACGGCTCGACCCGGATGGTGTGGGAGGAGTGCGCGGCCGTCGGGATGCCGCGGGCGATCGTCGTCACGCACCTGGAGGCCGCCCGCGCGGACTTCCAGGAGATGACCCGGGTGTGCGCCGAGGCGTTCGGCGCCGACGACCCCGACGCCGTGCTCCCGCTCTACACGCCGCTGTACGGGCCGCAGGGCCCGGACGGGCACGCGCCCGTGACCGGTCTGGTCGGGCTGCTCACGCAGAAGCTGTTCGACTACTCCACCGGGGAGCGCAAGGAGTCCGAGCCGGGCCCCGACCAGCTGCCGGACATCGAGGACGCCCGCAACCGGCTCATCGAGGGGATCATCGCGGAGAGCGAGGACGAGACCCTCATGGACCGCTACCTGGGCGGCGAGCAGATCGACCTCAAGACGCTGATCGAGGACCTGGAGCGGGCCGTGGCACGCGGGGCCTTCTTCCCCGTCCTGGCCGCCGCCCCGGCCGCCGACGGCGCCCGCCAGGGCCTCGGCACGGTCGAGCTGCTGGAGCTGGTCACCGGCGGCTTCCCGACGCCGTTCGAGCATCCGACGCCGGGCGTCACCACCATCGACGGCGAGCCGCGCGAGATCAAGGCGTGCGACACCGGCGGTCCGCTGGTCGCGGAGGTCGTGAAGACCGCCTCCGACCCCTACGTCGGCCGGGTCTCGCTGGTCCGGGTCTTCTCCGGCACCCTGCGCCCCGACGAGACGGTCCACGTCTCCGGGCACGGTCTCGCCGACCGCGGCCACGAGGACCACGACGTCGACGAGAAGATCGGCGCCCTGTCCACGCCGTTCGGCAAACAGCAGCGGCCGGTCACGCACGTCATCGCCGGTGACCTCGCGTGCGTGGCGAAGCTCGGCCGCGCGGAGACCGGGGACACCCTCTCCGGCAGGGACGACCCGCTGCTCATGGAGCCGTGGGAGATGCCCGACCCGCTGCTGCCGCTGGCCATCGAGGCGCACAGCAAGGCGGACGAGGACAAGCTCTCGCAGGGCCTGTCCCGCCTGGTCGCCGAGGACCCGACCATGCGCCTCGAACAGAACCAGGACACCCACCAGGTGGTGCTGTGGTGCCTCGGCGAGGCGCACGCGGACGTCGCCCTGGAGCGGCTGCGCAGCCGCTACGGCGTCCAGGTCGACGTCGTACCGCACAAGGTGTCCCTCCGGGAGACGTTCGCCGGCCGGTCCGCCGGGCGCGGCCGGCACGTCAAGCAGTCCGGCGGGCACGGGCAGTTCGCGATCTGCGAGATCGAGGTGGAGCCGCTGCCGGGCGGCTCCGGCATCGAGTTCGTGGACAAGGTGGTCGGCGGCGCGGTGCCCCGGCAGTTCATCCCGTCGGTCGAGAAGGGCATCAGGGCCCAGGCCGTGAAGGGGGTCGCCGCCGGCTACCAGCTGGTCGACGTGCGGGTCACCCTGCTCGACGGCAAGGCGCACTCGGTGGACTCCTCCGACGCCGCCTTCCAGACGGCGGGCGCACTGGCCCTGCGGGAGGCCGCCGCGGACGCGAAGATCCATCTCCTCGAACCGGTGGCCGAGGTCTCCGTGCTGGTCGGCGACGACTACGTGGGCGCGGTGATGAGCGACCTGTCCGGGCGGCGCGGCCGGGTGCTCGGCACCGAGCAGACCAGCGGCGGACGCACCCTGATCAAGGCCGAGGTACCGGAGTTCGAGATCGGCCGGTACGCGGTGGACCTGCGCTCCCTGTCGCACGGCACGGCGCGTTTCAGCCGCTCCTACGCCCGGCACGAACCGATGCCGCCGCAGATCGCCGAAAGGATTCGCGAACAGGCCGGACAGGCCTCGTAATCGGTGGCACAGGGAGTGTTCGGCGGGCGGCTTCGGCCGTCCGCCGACGGCTGTCGGTGGCTGGGGATACTCTGAGTACTTGATCAACAGGTGTGCGGAGTACGGAAGTCGGGAAGGCCGCAGAAGCGGGACGGCGGCAAGTGGGGGCGGGAATGAGCTTCGAGGACTTCTTCGGGCCACAGGTGCCCAGGCCGGGCGGCGAGGCGCAGGCACCGACCTACGCCCTGGCCTCGGCGGCCTACCGGGACACGCCGATGGAGGAGATCAAGAAGGCCGACAACGAGTGGCACCAGTCCGAGGTCAAAGAGGGCCGCAAGTGGGCGAAGATATTCCGGCCCAACTTCGGTGAGGCGTACTCCCAGGCGGTCATCGACCGCATGCTGGGCGTCGGCCGCAAACCCCTCATCCAGTCCTTCGGCAGCGAACCCCAGGTGGTCGTCGAGCACTGCCTCGCGGCCAACCGCATCCGCCGGGAGCGCGACAACCGGCTCGGCGCGGTCATGTTCCTGTGCGGCGTGCTCTTCCTGCCCGGCCTGCTCGTCTGGCTGGGCGTCTTCCAGCTCCGGGCCACCATGCTCAAGGCGGACAACAAGCGGGTCTCCGGGCTCGGCAGCGCCCTGCTGGCCGCCGTCGGCGTCCTCGCGGTCGTCTTCCTGATCCGGATGCCCCTCACCGGCTTCTGGGGCTGGTACGCGCGCGGCTGCATCGTGCTCCCGGTCGTCGGCTGGTACCTGGCCAAGCGGCTCTGCGAGCGCACCGCGCGGGACCTGCGCGAGGCCTGGGACGGCCTGCTGTCCGGCGGCAGCGTCGGCGCGAAGGTCCCCGAGGCGGTGCCGACCAGCCCGGACCAGGCCGCGGCCGAGCAGCTGCGCCAGTCCCTGGCCCGGCTCAGTGCCGAACAGCAGTCCAACTCGGTCTTCTACGCGGGCCCCAAGGGCATACTCGGCATGGGCACCCGCTGGGGCTCCTGGCACCTCGCGGAGGAGCTGGTCCCGCTCGATCCGGTCAAGGGCATCCACGAGTTCCGCGCCTGGACGGTGGTCCGGGAGATCGAGAAGGAGCTGAGCGTGCTGCACCGGCAGCACCTGAAGACCGGCGGCTTCCCGGAACCGCAGGTCAAGCACTGGATCGTCACCCATGTCGGAGAGGGCGCCAAGGCGGTGTCCAGGCCCGAGGGGACCGACTACAAGGTGGGGCCCGCCGACGTCGAGCGGATCTGCAACAGCAACCACTTCGACAAGGGCGAACGGCACTACCTGGGCGTCCAGTGGCCGTACCTGTGGGACGGCGGCCTGATCATCACGATGATGACCACCGTGACCGTGCTCAAGGAGACCCTGCGGATCGAGGTCACCGGACACGCCCTCGGCCCGGTCAACGGCTTCTTCAGCGGCAAGCCCGAGGCGCCCACCAAGACGGTCGCCAAGACCGTCCGGTTCTGGGAGACCCGGACCATCAAGCTGCCCCTGGTCACCCCGGACGAGGTGGTCCGGCTGTCCGCGCGGGCGCTGATCAGCTGGTATCCGCCGCTGCTGAAGTGGCTCGGCGGTTCCATAGGCCTGCCCGAGCCGTTCGGCCTGCGGCACGCGTGGGCCGACCAGCCGTGGAAGCACCGCTTCATGGCCGACGACGCGCTGCGCGCGGCGACACCGGTGCTCCGGGCGGTGCACCGGGCCGCGTTCACCGTGCTCAAGGAGCACGACGTCAACATGGACAAGTTCAACGCGCGGGCGGGAGCGCTGAGCGGGTCGGTCCAGGAGGCCTCGCCGAAGAAGGCGGACACCTACGACGCGTGAGGGTGGGCTGTCCCTTCCCGTGCCGTGGGGAAGGGCCCGCAGGGCCTGGGCGTCGATGCGCCGTCGTTCGTCCGCGGCGCCGCGATGGCTTGTCGCGCAGTTCCTCCCCCAGCCTTCGGCCGGGGGGACCCCCAGCGCCCCTTCGGGGGCGCTGACGCTCAGTGTGACGTCGGCCAGGCCTCGGCCAGCATCTTGCGGGTGTCCGCCAGCAGCTGCGGCAGCACCCGGGTGTGGCCCACCACGGGCATGAAGTTCGTGTCGCCGCCCCAGCGGGGGACGATGTGCTGGTGCAGGTGGGCCGCGATGCCGGCGCCCGCCACCGTGCCCTGGTTCATGCCGATGTTGAAGCCGTGGGCGCCGGACGCCGTGCGCAGCGCGGTCATCGCCTGCTTGGTCAGCTCGGCCAGCTCGACCGTCTCCGGGCCGGTCAGGTCCGTGTAGTCGGCGACGTGCCGGTACGGGACCGTCATCAGGTGGCCGCCGTTGTACGGGTAGAGGTTGAGCACCGCGTAGACGTGCTCGCCGCGCCGGACGATCAGCCCGTCCTCGTCGGACTTGGCCGGGATCGAGCAGAAGGGACAGCCGTCGTCGGCCCCCGGACCGGTCGGCTTGTTCTCACCCTGGATGTAGGCCATCCGGTGGGGCGTCCACAGGCGCTGGAACGCGTCCTGCGTCCCCACTCCGATCTGCTGCTCCGGCTCACTCGTCATGCTAGGCAGCATATGGCTTCGCCCGTTCGCGGCGTGTCGCCGGGGCCCGCGGAAACGGCCCGGCGGCGAAGCTGGGCGGATGGACGACGACAGCCGGCTGAACCGCTGGGACCGGAGGACCGACCTGGTGCTCGGCATCGCGTCGCTGGTCTTCCTCGGCTCGTACGCGGTGCACGTACTGGAGCCCCGGCTGCCGGACGCCGCGCACGACTTCTTCCTGTCGCTGATGTACACGGCCTGGGCGATGTTCGCCGTCGACTACGCGGTGCGCTGGCGGCTCAGCGGCGAGGGACCGCGGTTCGTACGGCGGCACTGGCTGGACACGGTCGTCCTGGTGCTGCCCCTGCTGCGGCCGGTGCGGGTCGTGCGGACGTACGAGTCGATCCAGCGCCGGCACGGGGAACCCCGGCTCCCGCTGCACGCGCGCGTGGCGGCCTACTCGGCGCTGTCGATCGCGCTGCTGGGGTTCTCGGGCGCACTCGCCGTCTACCAGGTCGAGCGCTCGGCCCCGAACGCGACGATCCGGACCTTCGGCGACTCCCTGTGGTGGACGTGCTCGACCCTCTCCACGGTCGGTTACGGCGACTACGTCCCGGTGACCACCCTGGGGCGGTTCATCGCCGCGGGGCTGATGGCCTGCGGTCTGGCACTGCTGGGCACGGTCACGGGGTCGTTCTCGTCCTGGATGCTGCAGCGGTTCGCGCTGAACGAGGACGAGAGAAGGCCCCCGGAGAACTGATCTCCGAGGGCCCCTGACGGAGGCGGATCAGACCTGGGTCCGCTCCTCGACCACCTTCACGATCTTGGCGATGGCCTCGTCGAACGGGATGCCGTTCTCCTGCGAGCCGTCGCGGTAGCGGAAGGAGACCGAGCCGGCCGCCATGTCCTCGTCGCCCGCGATGACCATGAAGGGCACCTTCTGCTTCTGGGCGTTGCGGATCTTCTTCTGCATGCGGTCGGAGGACGCGTCCACCTCGACCCGCAGACCCTTCTTCTTCGCCTCGGCGGCGAACTTCTGCAGGTACTCGACGTGCCCGTCGCCGATCGGGATGCCGACCGCCTGGACCGGCGCCAGCCACGCCGGGAAGGCGCCCGCGTAGTGCTCCAGGAGCACCGCGAAGAACCGCTCGATGGAGCCGAACAGGGCGCGGTGGATCATCACCGGGCGCTGCTTGGAGCCGTCGGCGGAGGTGTACTCCAGGTCGAAGCGCTCGGGCAGGTTGAAGTCGAGCTGGACGGTCGACATCTGCCAGGTACGGCCGATGGCGTCCTTGGTCTGCACGGAGATCTTCGGGCCGTAGAAGGCGGCGCCGCCCGGGTCGGGGACCAGCGGCAGGCCCTGCTTCTCGGCGACCGCGCGGAGCGTTTCGGTCGCCTCCTCCCAGACCTCGTCGGAGCCGACGAACTTCTCCGGGTCCTTGGTGGAGAGCTCCAGGTAGAAGTCGGTGAGGCCGTAGTCGCGCAGCAGGTTCAGGACGAAGGTGAGCGTCTTGTCGAGCTCCTCCGCCATCTGCTCCTTGGTGCAGTAGATGTGCGCGTCGTCCTGGGTGAAGCCGCGGGCCCGGGTCAGGCCGTGCACGACGCCCGACTTCTCGTACCGGTACACGGTCCCGAACTCGAAGAGGCGCAGGGGCAGTTCACGGTAGGAACGGCCGCGCGCGTCGAAGATCAGGTTGTGCATCGGGCAGTTCATGGGCTTGAGGTAGTAGTCCACGCCCTCGTCGAGCTGCATGGGCGGGTACATGCCGTCGGCGTACCAGTCCAGGTGCCCGGACGTCTCGAAGAGCTTCCCCTTGGTGGCGTGCGGGGTGTAGACGAACTCGTAGCCCTCCTCCTCGTGCCGGCGGCGCGAGTAGTCCTCCATCACGCGGCGGACGACGCCGCCCTTGGGGTGGAAGACGGCGAGGCCGGAGCCGATCTGCTCCGGGATGGAGAACAGGTCCAGCTCGCTGCCCAGCTTGCGGTGGTCGCGCTTCTCGGCCTCGACGAGGAAGTCCAGGTACTCCTTCAGCTCGTCCTTGGACGGCCAGGCGGTGCCGTAGATGCGCTGGAGCATCGGGTTCTTCTCGCTGCCGCGCCAGTAGGCGGCCGCGTTGCGCATCAGCTTGAACGCCGGGATCAGGCGGGTGGAGGGCAGGTGGGGACCGCGGCAGAGGTCCTTCCAGCACAGCTCGCCGGTCTTGGCGTCCAGGTTGTCGTAGATCGTCAGCTCACCGGCGCCGACCTCGACGTCCGCGCCGTCGTCCGAGGACGCGGAGCCCTTGAGGCCGATCAGCTCCAGCTTGTACGGCTCGTCGGCCAGCTCGGCGCGGGCCTCCTCGTCCGTGACGACCCGGCGCGCGAACTTCTGCCCGCGCTTCTGGATCTCCTGCATCTTCTTCTCGATGGCCTTGAGGTCATCGGGGTGGAAGGGCTTCTCGACGTCGAAGTCGTAGTAGAAGCCGTCCTTGACCGGCGGGCCGATGCCCAGCTTGGCCTCGGGGAAGAGCTCCTGGACGGCCTGGGCCATGACGTGCGCGGTGGAGTGGCGCAGGATGTTGAGACCGTCCTCGGAGGAGATCTCGACACCCTCGACGGTCTCGCCGTCCCGCACCTCGTACGCGAGGTCCTTGAGCTCACCGGCCACCCGGGCGGCGATGATCGAGCGCTCGCCGGCGAAGAGCTCGGCGGCCGTAGTGCCCGTCGTCACCACGCGCTCGTCCCGCTCGGAATCGCGTTGGATGATCACACGGACGTCTGACACCGGTCTCTCCTGACTGAAGACGAATGCGGGCGCCGTACCAGGAGCGCGCGCAATACCGGATCGTACCGACCCGGCACCGTCGATCGCTAAACGGTTACCCGCCGTCCCCGGTCAGTCGCAGTCGTCGCCGCTGCACGCCTCCTCGAAGAAGTCGAGGTTCTCCTGGAGCGACTTCATCAGGTGGTCCCGTTCGGCCTCGTCCACCTGGACCGGTGCGACCCCGAAGGCGCCGGACAGCCGCCGGAAGCCGCCCCGGCTCTCCAGCCGCCCGTGCACGCGCACCGGCAGGCCCACCAGATGCGCCTGCCCGGCGATCCGGTAGTCCTCCTCGTCAAGGGTGACTCGGACGTAGGGCACCTCGGCCCCGGCGATCACCCGCAGCCGTACCGCCCCCTCGCCGCGCGGCTCGGAGCGGCGCATCCGGACGACGGTGCCGGTGACCCGGACCGCGACCGAGGGTTCGTCGCGCAGGTAGCGGGCGCCGGCCTCGCGCAGGACGGGCAGGTCGCCGGGTGAGAACTCGATGGGCTCGGTGGTGGCCGCGCAGTCGTCGGGGACCCCGGCGCCAGGCGCCCACTCGACGGAGACGCGGGCGCCTTCCGTGCCGCGCACGAGCGTGACGAGCGCGTCGGTCAGCTCCCGGCTCACGCCCGCCTCGACGGCTCCGTCGAAGGCGTCCATGCCGCCGGTGGCCCGTTGGTAGTCGATGGCCTCGCGGACGGCGTACAGGGCCTGGTGCAGGCGTACGGCGAGCGGCCGGCCGGTGCCGACGGGCACGAAGGCGGCCAGGCCGCGCCCGCCGTCCGCCGAGCCGACCAGGACGGACTCCAGCATCGCGGCGGCCGCCCGCTTGTGCCGGGCGCCGTAGTAACCGGCACGCGCGCGGGTGGCGAGCGCGCCGGCCAGCAGGGTCTGCCGGGCGGCGGTGCGCAGCTGCTCCTCGACGGTCCAGGACGCGGCGTCCGCCGGTCCGCTCGGCACATCCCGCCACCAGCGGATCTCGTCGCTGGGCACGGCGAGTCCCACCAGCACCTCGCGCGCGGCGGGCGTACCGCTGCGCACCAGAGCCGTGAGCGCCTCCCCGAGCAGGTCGTCACTGTCCGGGAAGGCGCGGCTCTCGGGTACCAGCAGGCTGGTGCCGGTGTTGCCCGGCCCGGGTGGGGTCCAGCGGCCGTAGCGCCCCGGGGCGCCGCCGCGCCGCTGCCAGCCGTGCCGGCGCAGCAGGGCGCCGAGCACGGCGGGGTCGACCTCGGCGGGCTCGGGGGGATGGTTCCAGTGGGGCCCGTGGAGATCGTCGGGATGCGGCCGGACCTCCCGCAGCTGCTCCTCGTACGGACGGTGCCTCATGGTCTGCCTCCCGTCCCGACCCGCGTCATGATCTCGCAGAGCGCCCGGTCGTCGAAGATGCGCGAGGTCGGAACCCGCACGGTGGTCCGGTGCCGGCCGGTGATCTGGTGCCCTGCCAGGTTGACCCAGTAGCAGCAGTGGCGCAGATCGAGCCGGTCGTGGCTGGCGCGCAGCCAGTCGTCCTGGGAGCGCGGTACCAGCATCACCACCAGGATCTTGTGCACCGACACCGGTGTGCGGGCGAGCTTGCGCAGGTGGTCGTTGTCCAGCGTGAAGGAGAAGAAACGTCCCGGCGGGTTGGGCGCGATCTGGTAGGTGCACTTGAGCTGCACCTTTATCGTCACCTCGTCGTCGACGGTGTGACCGGGCGAGCCGTGGCTGACGTGCCAGTCGATGCCGTTGTCGGGGAACGGCTGCGAGAGCGAGCAGCCGGCCGCCGCCGCGACGGCATGCAGATAGCCCACCTGCAGTGTCTCCATGCAGGCGGTGGTCGCGAGTGTGCCGCGATGGGGGCCCGTACGTTCGGGCAGCAGCCCGCCCCGTTCGGGCTGCGCTATCGCCATGACCAACAGCCTTCCCAGCCAAAGAGTTTCCCCGTGGCGGGCCGCTGAACTGCAAAGACCCGCACTCCTGTTGTGTCCTTCCGGCGTACGTCGCAAACGGCCCGGGTATCACCAAACGGGCAGAAGACGGAACGTCACCTGCCGTGGGTGAACGAGGAGTTGTATTGGCATGACGTGCTGGTACGAGGGGCCCCTGGCGGCCTTCGACACGGAGACCACGGGCGTGGACGTGGAGACCGACCGCATCGTGTCCGCCGCGGTCGTCGTCCAGGACGCCCCGGGCACCCGCCCCCGGGTGACCCGCTGGCTGGTCAACCCGGGTGTGCCGGTGCCAGAAGCGGCGACGGCGGTGCACGGGCTGACGGAGGAACACCTGCAGCGCAACGGCCGTTGGCCGGCGCCGGTGATGCATGAGATAGCCGAGGAACTGGCCGAGCACGCGGCGATGCACCGCCCGCTGGTGGTGATGAACGCGCCGTTCGATCTGACGCTTCTGGACCGGGAGTTGCGCCGGCACCGGGCGTCCGCACTGGACCGCTGGTTCGAGGCGAGCCCCCTGCTCGTCCTCGACCCCCGGGTCCTGGACAAGCATCTGGACCGCTACCGCAAGGGCCGCCGGACCCTGACCGACCTGTGCGCGCACTACGAGGTCACCCTGGAGGGCGCGCACGACGCGGGCGCGGACGCGCTCGCGTCCCTGGAGCTCGTACGGGCGCTGGGCCGCCGTTTCGCGGCCCGCCTGGAGCGCCTGACCCCGGCCGAGCTGCACACGTTGCAGACGACCTGGCACGCGGCGCAGGCCCGTGGCCTGCAGGCGTGGTTCACCCGCAGCGGCACACCGGAGACGGTGAACCAGGACTGGCCGCTGCGGCCGGAACTGCCGACGGCGGCGTGACGGGCGGGGCGCCGCTGCCGGCGCCCCGCCCGGTCAGGCTCGCGTGATGGTCCGTCCCGGCATCGGCTCCGCGAGCGCGAGCCGCCCGGCCGGAGCACCGAAGGGGTCGGCGAAGTACTGGGTCTCGTGCACGACGTGCAGGTCGGCGAACTCCATGATGCTCACCGAGTACGAGGGCAGGCCGTCGTAGGTGATGACGCACTCGCTCACCCATACGTTCGCGCTGCCGGTGATCCGCTGGAGAGCGAAGTGGCGGTCGGCCGGGTGCCCGCCGCGTTGCGCAGCGATGGTCTCGCGCCCCCGGAAGCGCTCGCCCGACTGCGGGTAGTCCAGGATCGCGTCCACGGCGTAGACGGCGTGCTCGGCTTCGACGTCCCCGCGTTCCGATGCCCGCCAGTGTTCCTCGATCGCGGCCCTGATCCGGGAATCAGCATCCATGGCACCGTCCTTCCGTGGCGGTGCCAGCCTAGGCATCCGCGACGCGGCCGGCCGGGAGGCCGACGGGCGCGCGCCGCCGGGTCCACCGTTCGGCCCGGTCACGGAACGACAGAAAGGCCGGTCCGCTGCTGCGGACCGGCCTGTCCCGGTGGTGGGCGATACTGGGTTCGAACCAGTGACCTCTTCGGTGTGAACGAAGCGCTCTCCCACTGAGCTAATCGCCCGGGAACGGAGAGAACGATACAGGTACCGGCGGGTCTCGTTCAAACCGCTTGGAGGTGGCCGAGCAGTCCGCGCCGCCCGGAGCTCATCATCAGCCGGTGGTTGAGCCGGAAGAACGGCCGTCCCAGCGGGGCGAGTCGCCGCAGCAGCGGCTTGCGGACGTCGACGACCTGGTCGTAGCGGGCGAGGGTGCCGGTGCCGTCGGCGGTGACCGTCCAGCGGGCCCAGCCCTCGATGTCGCCGGTCATCGAGATCTCCAGCACGCCGGCCTCGGGGTCGCGCCGCGCCTCCCGTGCGGTGAACGTGAGGTCGTACGGGAGGAACGACCGGACGGTGAGGACGGCGACGGTGTCGTCCAGCCGGTCCACCGAGCGCACCTGGGGCCACCAGTGCGGGTACTCCTCCACCTTCCGCAGCGCCTCGTACACGGTGGTGAGCGGCACCGGGAGGGGCCACAGGCTGCGGAAACGGTAGTGGTTCCAGTCCATGGCCGCAGTCTGTCGCAGACCGCCGATCTGAGTACGCGTACTCATGCCCGCACGAAGTGACCTGGACCACACTCGGCGGTACGAGCGCCGCCGCCCGTGCGACGGCGCTCCCCCACCCCCTTACGAGGGCATCTTGTCGCCGAGCAGGGCCAGGTTCTCGATGGCGGCGAGTCCGTACAGCGCGGTGTCGTTGGAGGACACCCAGCTCGCCTCGCTGCCCGCGACGAGCGTGACCGGGCCGGAGAGCGGCTCCGTCTTCCACGGCGAGGACTCGGTGTAGCCGTCCGAGCTGTAGAACTTCGTCCACGCGCGCTGGGCGAGCGTCGCGTCACCGGTCTGTACGGCGGCGTACGCGTCGAGGCGCGAGTGGCCCTGGAAGAGCAGCAGGGTGCCGAAGTTGGCGCCGTAGCGTGCCGCCTGTTCCGCCTTGGTGGCGTTGAAGTAGCGGCAGTAGTCGAAGTACACCCGGTCGAACTCCGGCATGTCGGTCAGGTAGATGAGTTCGGCGCAGAGTTCGTTGAGGCCGAAGACGGCCGAGAGGTGCGAGACCGAGACGACCGGAGCAGTCGCCGTGGCGAACTCGCCGGTGTCCAGGTCGTACAGGCCGCTGCCCTGGACGAAGCCGTTGGGCTGGGCGGCGATGCCCGCCATGGTCGACAGGACGCGGGCCTTTGCCTTCTCCCACTTGGGGCCCTTGCGTTCCCACTCGGTCAGCCAGGCCGAGACCAGGCCGCTCCAGTCGGTGCCGAAGCCGATGGAGAGGGCGTGCCGGTCGGGGGTGTAGGGGTCGGTGCGGACCTTGCGCTGCGGGTCGAGGACGAGGAAGGTCTCGTCGGAGTCGACGTTGGCGGCCATCAGGTCGCCGACGCGTTCGTCGGCGGTGAGGAAGTAGTAGAAGCGCCGGTAGGTGGTGTTGGAGATGCGCTGCTGCTTGGCGCTGTCGGCGTAGTGCTGGATGCCGTGCCGGGTGCCGAGGCCCGCCCACTGGCCGATGTGGTAGACGTCGACCTCGCCGGTGTGCCGGGTGAGTGCCTCGGCGAACCGGAAGATGTCCGCGCGGCCGCTCCTGAGGTACGCGTACCAGAGCCACAGGTCGGGCGAGAGCTCGGAGTTGTCCCAGGCGTAGCCGCCGACGTCGTACCGCCACTGGTGGCGCACGGTGTCGTAGGTGTGCATGAAGTCGCCGTAGTCCCAGAAGCCGTACCAACGGCGCTGCTCCACCTGGTCCTTGTAGTAGGTGAAGAGGAAGTCGAGGTGGTCCTCGATCCTCGCCTTGGCGGCGGTGGAGCGGTCGGGCTCGGAGTAGAGGCCGGGGCCGAAGACCTTGGCCTTGATCAACTGCTTGGGCGGGGCGGTGAGTTGCGGGAGCACCCGGACCGCCTCGGCCTGGCCGGCCAGCGCCTCCGGTGTCGGTGTCGTCTCGTTGGCCCAGAACAACAGCTCCGAGGTGCGGGCGATGCCGTACGGGGTGCCGAACTCCGGTTCGTAGTCCTCGTAGGTGATGTTGAGGCCTTCGAGCTGTTCGGCGTACGTGTCCTGGCCCATGCCGTCGTGGTAGAAGCGCAGGTCCATCGGCTGGGCCTCGGGCGACCAGAGCCAGAGGGTGACCTCGGCCGCGTCGGTGTGGGCGTCCCGGATGTCGAGCTGGGCCGGGAACTTCTCCCAGAAGTCCCGCAGGCCGAAGGAGAGTCCGCCGCTCGCCCCGCCGACGTAGCCGAACCCGGAGGCCCGCCTGCCGCCGCCGGCCGCGATCCAGCCGTACCCCTTCTTCGTCCGCTTGCGCAGGGTGAAGCCGTCAGCGGAGAGCTGGGCGAGGGTGTAGTCGCCCCAGTGCGGGATGTACTGCAGCCGGGTCGTCACCCGCTGGTCCCAGGTGGCGGGGTCGGGCAGCTTCTGCCCGGCGTACTGGGCCGCCTGGACGGCCGCGCCCGGGTCGCGGCGCAGGCCGGTGATGCCCTGGACGGCCTCCCGCAGCAGGCCGGTGCCCTCGCCGCCGATCCGCACGTGCCGGTCGTACGCCTCGTCGCGCATCGGCACGCTGAAGCGGACGCCGAGGCCGCGGATGAAGTCGCCGCTCGCCTTGCCCGGCTCCTGGGTGCCGTCGTAGGTGATCGTGTGGACCATCCGGAACGAGTCGGCGCCCGCGTAGAAGTAGAGCCGGATGGAGAACGGCAGCCAGCTGCGGCTTCCCTTGCGGTGCTTGCCGTCGACGCGGACGACGGCCCGGACCGGGCCGTCCTGTTCGACGGTGACGGAGTCGATCGCGCCGTCGAAGCGCTCGGTTCTGACCTGGCCCTGGTCCTCGTCCTCGATCTCGGGCTGGCGGATGAGGACCAGCCGTCCGTTCCTGGCGATCTCCGTCGAACCCCGGGTGACGGACTTGACGATCGTCGAGCCGTTCTTGCCGATCCTGACGGAGATCACGCCGGTCGAGACGTCGATCGTGCCGCCGCTCCTGTCGACGGTGACCTTCCCGTCGGGGGCGGCCGGCTCGCCTGCCGCGAGGGTGAGTCTGCCGTTGCCCGAACTCACCGCGTGGGCGGTCCACTTGAGGGAGCCGTCCGGCCAGTGGGCGAGCGGCCAGGACTGGACGGGCACGTCCTTGCCGTCCTCGTCCGTCAGCGTGAAGGCCTGGTCCTCCTGGAAGGCCCCCATCGGCCAGGGCACGCCCACGGTCGAGCCCGGCGCGGCGCCGAGGCCGCCGTCCTCCAGCCAGTCCAGGGTCACCGGGTCCGCGTCGGCGGCCTCGGCGCCGGGCGCGGCCTGCGCGGCCTTCGCCCCCAGCGCCCAGCTGAACTGGGCGGCGGCGCCGGCCACAGCGGCCGCCTTGAGGAGGGACCTGCGGGGAATGGGAGACATGACCGTTCCTTTCCATGCGGGTTTCTGGTCAGGGGCATGACAGATGGAGGGGCGGCGCCGGAGCGCCGCCCCGGGTTCGGGGCACCGCGGCTCAGCGGCGGCGGTACCGCTCCTCCACCGCCACGGCCGCCGCCGCCACGGCTCCGAGGACGGGCACCGCCAGCGGCGCGATGAGCAGGGCGGAACAGACCACCAGGACCGCTCCCCCGACGAGCAGGAAGGTGCCGCCGGGGTCGAGGACGGTACGGCGGCCGGCCGCCGCGAGCAGGGCGCGCCAGCGGTCGCCGGGCGCCCAGACGGCCGCCGCACGCAGCCCCGCGACCACGAGGCCGATCACCGCGAACAGCCCCACGGCCCCGACGAGCGGCCCGCCCGGCAGCCCCGCCCGCACGGCCCGGACGTCCACCCAGGCGGCGGCGACCGCACCCCAGCCGGCGAGTCCGACGAGCCAGCCCCGGCGGACGGCGGCCCGGAAGTCCGCGACGAACTCCCGCCATCCGCCCCGCACCTGACCGGTGCGGCGGCGCAGGTGCCGGGCGCCGGCGGCGAAGGCGGCCGGGTAGGTGACGATCCCCAGGGAGGCGACGGCGATCCAGACCCCGGTGAGCAGGCACTCGGCGAAGACGCCGAACCGCTCCGCGAAGACGGACGGCCTTGCGCGCACGTCGGCCACGACGTCATCAGCCCTTCAGTCCGGAGGTCGCCATTCCGTCGATCAGATAGCGCTGGAAGGCGAGGAAGAACAGCAGCACGGGCAGCAGCGCGACCAGGGACATGGCGATCATCCCGCCGTAGTTGGCGGCCACGCCGTCCGAGTCGCGGAACATCATCAGGCCCAGCGAGACCGTGTACTTCCCGGGCTCGTTGAGATAGATCAGCGGTCCCATGAAGTCGTTCCAGGCGTTGATGAAGGTGAAGATCGCGCTGGTGATGAGGGCGGGCCGGCACAGCGGCAGCACGATCGACCAGTAGATGCGGAAGTGCCCGCAGCCGTCGAGCCGGGCCGCCTCGTCGAGTTCCCTGGGCAGGTTCCGCATGAACTGCACCATCAGGAAGACGAAGAACGCCTCGGTGGCGAGGTACTTCCCGATCAGCAGCGGGACGTAGGTGTTGATCCAGCCCAGCTTCTGGAACATCACGTACTGCGGGATCAGCAGGACGTGGTACGGCAGGAGCAGGGTGCCGATCATCAGGGAGAAGAGCAGGTTGCGGCCGGCGAAGCGGATGCGGGCGAAGGCGTAGGCGGTGAGGGAGCAGGAGACCAGCACGCCGACGACGGCGCCGACGGCGTAGAAGAGGGAGTTCTGGAAGAACGTCCAGATGCTGATGTCCGCTATGCCGTCGGCGAGGCCCTTGAAGTTGGAGAGGATCGGGTGGGCCGGGAACAGCTGGAGGCTGTTGATGATGTCCTTGCTGGGCTTGAACGACGCGCCGATCACCCAGACCACCGGGTAGAGGATGACGGCGAGGATCAGCAGGGCGCCCAGGTGCCAGCCGAGGGACCCGGTCCGGCGGCGGTTCAGCGGGGAGCGGTCCAGCAGGGACGGCTTGGTGGCGGTCGCGGTCATCGGGCGTCCTCCTCGTAGTGCACCCACTTCTTCTGGGACCAGAAGAGGACGGCCGTCACCAGGGCCACGGCCAGCAGCAGCATCCAGGCCATCGCGGCGGCGAAGCCCATCTGGGCGTTCCTGAAGCCCTGCTCGTAGAGGTAGCAGGTGTAGACGAGCGTGGCGTCGGCCGGTCCGCAGCTGCCGTTGGAGACGACGTACGCCGAGCCGAAGATCTGGAAGGAGTGGATGGTCTCCAGGAGCACGTTGAAGAACAGCACCGGGGAGATCATCGGCAGGGTGATGCTCCAGAACCTGCGCAGCGGTCCGGCGCCGTCCATCTCGGCCGCCTCGTACAGTTCCCTGGGCACCTGCTTCAGGCCTGCCAGGAAGATGACCATGGGCGCGCCGAACTGCCACACGGTCAGTGCGACCAGGCAGTACAGCACCCAGTCCGCGTTGCCGACCCAGCCGCCGACGTGCCAGCCGAAGAAGGACTGGGTACGGTCCACGATCGCGCCGTCGGAGAAGAGCGACCGCCAGACGAAGCCGACCGAGACGCTCGCGCCGATGAGCGAGGGGGCGTAGAAGGCGGCCCGGTAGAAGGCCTGGCCGCGTCGGCTCTGGGCGAGGAGCATCGCGACCCCGAGGGCGAGGAGCAGCTTGAGCGGGGTGCCGATGACCACGTACTTCGCGGTCACCTCCACCGACTTCTGCCAGCGGGGGTCGTCGAACATCTTGGTGAAGTTGTCGAACCCGACCCACTTCGGGGTGTTGAAGAGGTTGTAGTCGGTGAACGCGAAGTAGAGCGAGGCGACCATCGGGCCCGCGGTCAGCAGCAGGAAGCCCGCGATCCACGGGGACATGAAGAGGTAGCCGGCGAGGTTCTCGCGCCGGCGGCCCGGCCGCCGCCCCGTGGCGGCGGTGGCGGCCGAACGCGTCCCGCGCGCGGCGGGCAGGGAGTCCTTGACGAGCGTCACGGCAGGCCCCGTCACGCCTGGAAGGCGGCCTCGGACTCGGTGAAGAACTGCTTCACCGCGTCGGAGACCTTGGTCTTGCCCTGGCCGAGGTCGCCGCCGATGCGCAGGAAGGCGGCCTCGATGGTGTCGGCACCGGAGGGGTGCGGGGTGATGGTGCCGAGGACACCGGCCTTGGCGGTGTCGTCCTCGTACTGCGCGATCTCCTTGTTCACCGGGTCCGTGGGCTTGAACGCCGCGTACTGCTGGGTGCTCGCGAGGATGCCCCGGTCGTAGCCCATGATCGTGCCGACCTCGGGGTCGTGGACCATGAAGTCGATGAACTGCGCGACCTCCTTCGGATGCGCGGTACGGGCGGAGGCGCTCAGCATCAGCGAGGCGAGGTACTGCCCGGTGTGCTTGCCGTCCATGGTCGGGATCGGGGCGAGGCCGTAGGTGCTGCTGCCCTCCGCCGAGTAGCGGACGGTGAAGTTGTCCCAGGTGAACTCGGAGGCGCCGTGGCCGGCGGAGAGGGAGGACTTGGGGAAGTCCTGGGCCACGGTCTTCGGGTCGGTGACGATGCCGGCCTTGACACGGTTGTAGCCGTCGGTCCACCACTCCGTCAGGTCGGCCTTGTCGAAACCGAGTCCGTCGTCGGTGTAGAAGGCCTTGCCGTTCTGGCGGAGGTAGAGGTCGTACAGGTACATGATCGTGAAGTAGCCGGTGTCCCCCGCGACCTTGGTCCTGTCGTGGATGGTCTTCAGGGCCTTGAAGTAGTCGTCCCAGGTCCAGCCCGGTTGCGGCTCGACGCGGGCCTTCTCGAAGACCTTCTTGTCGATGACCAGCGCCATGGTGTTGGAGCCGACGGGGACGCCGAGCTGCTTTCCGTCGACCTCGCCGACCTTGGTGACCCCGGCCCGGAAGTGATCCAGGCTCAGATTTCCTGCCTGAACCTGTGACTTGAGGTCGAGGAGAATTCCTCGCTTGTCGTACTTCCGGAGAAAGGTGACGGCATTTTGGAAAACGTCCGGGGGATTTCCGCCGGCGGCCTGGGTCTGGAACTTCTCCCAGAACGACGCATACGTCTGAAAGTCGGTCTTGACCTTGATCTTCGGGTACTTCTTCTCGAAGAGCGCGATGGTCTTGTTGATCTTCTGTGCGCGCTCCTCGGCGCCCCACCACGAGTAACGGATCGTCACCGTTCCGTCCCCGGAGCCGCTGCCGCCTCCGCACCCGGCCGTCGCGGCGAGCCCGAGCGCGGCCGCCGAGGCCCCGGCCGCCTTCAGGATGGTCCGCCTCTCCACATTCCTGCTGGTTCCCACAGTCGGGCCCCTCCCCGCAGCGTCGCCGACGCCTGCATGAATCGTTTCAAGTAAGCGCTTGCTGGCACAAGTTACGGAGGGGCCGGTGAGGCGTCAATGATTCGGACAGGAATTTCTTGTGGGCGGGGCCGGAGGGACGGGACGGGGCGGCGGGACCGCGAGCGGTGCGCGGCGGGTGACATCACAGGTGAGGGGCGTGCGGTCGGGGGGCCGAACGCGAAGTGGCCCGCGGGAGGCGCGGGTTACGGGTTGGCCTCGGCGAGCGGGGTGGCGGGGCGACGGGGAGGCGGGACGGGCGATCGCGGGGGGGAGAGAGAAGGCCGGAGGAAGGGGAGGGAGGGTCCGGGTCCGGGTCCGGATGCGGATGCGGGTGCGGGTCCGGATGCGGGTCCGGATGCGGGTCCAGGTCCCGATGCGAGTGCGGGTTCGGATGCAGCTCCGGCTGCGGGTGCGGGTGGGCGAGGCAGGCAGAGGTCGGAGGTATGAGGACCCGCGCGCTCCGTGCCGCCCCGGGCACCGACCCGAGGCAGGCCACGTACTGACCGTGACCATGGCCGGCGCCGCCACCGCATCCGGGCGACAACGGCCGCGGGCCCCGCCGGGCCCCGGAAACGACCTCGGCCCACCTGCTCTCTCGCAGGTGGGCCGAGGTTCCGGGTGGGCGATACTGGGTTCGAACCAGTGACCTCTTCGGTGTGAACGAAGCGCTCTCCCACTGAGCTAATCGCCCGGGCGCAGGAAGAACATTACCCCATGTCAGGGGGTGCCCCCGACCAGTCGCCGGGGGCCCGCGGCCGGCGGCCGGATCACTCCTCGATCTTCCAGGGCATCACTATCCCGAACCGGGACAGGTAGATCCCGGCCATGACGGCGACGACCACCAGGCCGATCGTCGTGAGCGTGATGTTGCGGCGGCGCACCTTGGGGTCGAGGGCCTTCTGGGCCGCCTCCGTGACCTTGCGCTTCGTCCAGCGCAGCACCAGCTGGGCCCAGACGAACTCGGTCGCCCAGATCGCCATGCCACCGAAGATGATCACCCAGCCCGGCCCCGGCAACGGCAGCAGGACGATGCCCACGGCCACCACCGCCAGGCCGACCGCGAAAACGCCGACCTGCCAGCTCAGGTGCAGTGCCCGGCGCGCCTTGACGAACCCGGGCGCCCGCGATCCGAGCCCCCGCTCGTCACGCGCCCGGTCCGTCGTCGACCCGTCCACCTGGCTCCCGTCCGAGGCCACGGCGGCCTCGCCCGGTTCGTTACTCCCCGTATTCATACGACCAAACCCTACCTGAGCGATTCCGGTCACCGGAATGGTCGTAGATCGCGTCCGGGTTCTCGGCCGGAAGAGTTACGTAAACACACGCAAAACACTCAGAGGGGTTTACAACGGCACCGTAGGTGGCATGTCGATTTCGCCGACGTGCGAATCCCCGAGCGCACACTGAGCGAAAGGCCCTGGCGCTTATGAACACCACGGTCAGCTGCGAGCTGCACCTGCGCCTCGTTGTGTCGAGCGAGTCATCCCTGCCTGTCCCCGCAGGCCTGCGGTACGACACGGCCGACCCCTACGCCGTGCACGCCACCTTCCACACCGGAGCCGAGGAGACCGTCGAGTGGGTGTTCGCCCGCGACCTCCTCGCCGAGGGGCTACACCGCCCCACCGGCACCGGCGACGTCCGCGTCTGGCCGTCCCGCAGTCACGGTCAGGGCGTCGTGTGCATTGCCCTGAGCTCTCCGGAAGGGGAGGCCCTGCTGGAAGCCCCGGCGCGGGCTCTGGAGTCCTTCCTGAAGCGAACGGACGCCGCCGTGCCGCCCGGCACGGAACACCGCCACTTCGATCTCGATCAGGAGCTCTCGCACATCCTGGCGGAGAGCTGAGGGGACGCCCCCTGCAAGCCGCCCGGCGCCGTCCACTCGGGGAGACGGCTCGGGCCTAGACAACCGCATACGGCAGCACCGTCGCCGCCACCGTGTTCGGTCACGGGGCGGCGCCGGTGTGTCCGCGCGCCGTGGAACCGCCGGCGGGCGGTACGCGTTGTACCGGACAGTCACGAGTGGGACAGGGCCCGGTGCGGGGCCGCCGTATGTCGCTACCATCGGCCACCATCGGCGGGCGCCCGCCCGACCCTCAGGCCAGGGAGCGAAACGTGCTGATCACCCACGACACCCGGTGTTCTCTCGACGCCGTGGTGGATCTGGTGAACACCGTGCCGGAGGACGACGCGGCGGTGGACGGACTGCCCGATGTCGCTGCCCTCCAGGATTTCGTACGAAACCACGACATCAGCGATGTGGGCATGCTGTCGGAGTTCGACCTGTCGGCAGTGCGCAAGATCCGCGGACGGTTCGCGGGCATCTTCGCCGCCCCGGACGCCCGGACCGCCGCCGGGATGATCAACGAGCTGGTCGCGGCCGCCGGCACCACGCCCCGGCTCACGGACCACGACGGCTACGACTGGCATGTGCACTACTTCGCGCCCGGCGCCTCGGTGGCCGACCATCTCGCCGCCGACTGCGGGATGGCCCTCGCGTTCTTCGTCGTCGCCGGGGAGCAGGAGCGGCTGCGGCGCTGCGAGGCCCCGGACTGCCGGCGCGCCTTCGTCGACCTCTCGCGCAACCGTTCGCGTCGTTACTGTGACAGCCGGACCTGCGGAAACCGCCTGCATGTCGCCGCGTACCGGGCACGCCGCAAGGAGGCGGCGGGCTGACCGGAGAGACGCCGGGGACGGGGTGCCACGGCGGTATCACCGAGGGTGCGGATGGATCACCGACGGTAGGGATGCCGACGCCGGTCCCGGCGGGTGGCGCCGGGACGGGCGGGTACGGCTCACAGCCACAGCAGGTCGTGCAGCGCAGCCATGAGGAGCAGACACCCGATCACCGCTAGGAAGATCATCAGCGGTGGCTGGGAAAGGGCGAAGAGGCACCCGCGGGGCTCGTCCTTCGGCGGCGCGGCCTCGCTCTGTTTCGTGTCCAGCATCTCGCGGCGATGATGTCCCAGCGGGCACCCGCCGCGCGATCAACACGCCCGGAATGGGCGGGAGTTCGCCGAATTCCGTGATGTCCGTTTCGCTTCCGCCCGTCCCGTGAACACTTCCGCACGCACCGCAGACGCACTGTGTCGTTTCAATGCCTCATGTGACTGTCATATGCATGCGCCCACAACCCGGCTGAACAGCGCCGCGCCGGCGGTACTGCCGGGCGCGGTCCGCGCGCCCCGTCCGCCGCCGCGGCGTGTCATATTCCGTGCTTCTTGAGGATGGCCTCGATGTCGCTGAAGTCGTCACCCGAGCCGGTGCTGCGGGGCGCCGTCGCGGGCCCGGCCGCCTGGCGGGTGGCCGGACTCAGGGACGGTGCCGAGGCGGCAGGGGCGACGGCGTCGCGCCGAGCGCCCCGGGAGGCGGCCTTGCGCTCGGCACGGGTGCCACGGGTGCCGCCGCGCCGGCGCTCCACGGCGCGGGTGGTGGCGAACAGGGCCCAGGCCGCGCCGAGCACACCGAAGCCCGCCCAGGCGGTGGGGCTGAAGGCGGTGTCGGCGAGCCAGCCGACCACGCCGGTCATCACCAGGCCGACGGGGACGAGGGAGTAGGCGGCGATGCGGGCCGCTGCCAGGAACCGCTTGCGATAGGCGGTGACCACGGCGATGCCCAGGCCTGCCGCGGACACGGCGGAACAGACTGTCTCGGCGATCATCCGGTCCTCCTGCGGGCTGGGTCGGGCGGGGCGGCGGGCGGAGTGCGTGCGCTGTGTCGCCCCTTCCATCGTGCACCGCCCGGCCCGTGCGATCCATGCCCAGGCCCGACAATCAGGGGCATCTCGGGGTCCTCTCCGGGGCGCCTCCACCCCAGGGACGAGCCACGGCCCCACCTTCTCCCGGCCCCCGGCCTCACTGTCCCGATTCGGTGGACGGAGCGCGGCCTGGAAGACTGGTCGGCATGAACGACTCCCCCGCGCCCACCGACGTCCCGGTCCTCGACATCTGGTGTGAACTCCAGTGTTCCGACTGCCGCAGCGCCCTGGACGACCTCCGCGCCCTGCGTGCCCGGTACGGTGACCGGCTGGAGCTGCGGCTGCGGCACTTCCCGCTGGAGAAGCACAAGCACGCCTTCGCCGCCGCGCAGGCCGCCGAGGAGGCCCTGGAGCAGGGCAAGGGCTGGGAGTACGTCGAGGCGGTCCTCGGCCGTGTCGAGGAGCTGGACCGCAGGGGCGAGCCGTTCCTGGTCGAGGTGGCCGGCGAACTGGGTCTGGACGCCGAGGAGTTCGACACCGCGCTGGTCGACGGACGGCACATCCTGATCGTGGACGCCGACCAGGCCGAGGGCAAGGCCATCGGCGTGACCGGCACCCCGACGTACGTCATCGGCGGCGAGCGCCTCGACGGCGGCAAGAGCCAGGAGGGCCTGCGGGAGCGCGTGGAGCAGATCGCGGACCAGCTGCTGACCGCACAGGGGTGACCGCCCCGGTCCGTATCCGGGTCCGTATCCGGGTCCGGGTCCAGATCCCGGTCCCGACCCCGACCCCGACCCCGGCCCTCAGATCAGGTCCTCAGATCAGGTCCTTGTAGAAGGAGTACGAGCGCACGACGTACCCCAGCGACTCGTAGAGCCGCTCGGCCGGGGTGTTGCCGGCGAACACGTTGAGAGCCAGGACGTGCTTTCCGGCGGCGATCGTCTGTGCCTCCGCCAGCAGCATGAGGGTGCGGCCGTGCCCCTGGCCGCGGTGGGCGGAGTCGGTCTCGACTCTGTACACCCAGGCGTCGTCCGCGCGGAGGGCCAGCCAGAGAACGCCCACGCGCGTCCCCTCGTCTTCGAGGACGCTGAGCCGCAGGCCCTCCGTGGCGAGGCCCCGTGGCAGCAGCCGCGCGTGGTCGCGCCGTGACCCTTCCCACGCCTGGGCCTCGGGCACGCCCCGCTCGTTCCACACGCGCGCGTACTTCTCGGAGACGTCTGCGAGCCAGCCTTCGTACTCGGCTTCGGTCAGGTCCCGGACCCGGCTGCCCGACGGCAGCCCGGGCGGGGTGTCTCCGAGCCGCTTCTCCATGCCGCGGTTGCGCAGGACGTATCCGAGCGCCCGCACGAGGCGCAGGGCGGGCTCCGCGGCGGCGGGCACCTGCACCTCGATCTGCCGGCAGCCCCACCCGCGCGCCACCTCCTCCGCGGCGAGCGCGGCCACGGTACCCCGGCCTCGGCGGCGGTCGGGCTCCTCGATACGCAGGTCGACGATCCGGGCCACGCGGGCGCCGAGATTCGGCGAGGTGCCGAGGTGGAGGGTGCCGACGGGCCTGCTGTTCACGCACACCCGGAAGTGGCGGGAGGGCGCCCCGTCGGCGTCGTGCTGGAGCGGCTCGGTCGGCCGCAGGGTCGTGGTCATCAGGGGTGTTCTACCCGCCCGGGAGCCGTCGTCAGCCCGGCAGGGCCCGGTCCGGAAAAGCCCCCCGGGATCTCAGGGATCCAGGTCGTCGCCCGAGCGCTCGTCGAAGACGCGCATGGCCTTGGCGGTCACCGGGCCGGGGGCGCCGGGGAGTTCGCGGTCGTCGACGCGGTGCACGGCCTGGACGTCGCGCAGGGTGGAGGTGAGGAAGATCTCGTCCGCCCGCTCCAGGACGTCCAGGGGCAGGTCGGTCTCCCGGGCACCGGTCCACTCGACGGCCAGGGCGCGGGTGATGCCGGCCAGGCAGCCGGAGGCGACCGGCGGGGTGTGGAGCTCGCCGTCGAGGACGACGAAGACGTTGGAGCCGGTGCCCTCGCAGAGCTGCCCGACCGTGTTGGCGAACAGGGCCTCGGAGGCGCCGTGTTGGTGGGCGCGGGCCAGGGCGACGACGTTCTCGGCGTACGAGGTGGTCTTCAGGCCGGTGAGCGCTCCACGTTCGTTGCGGGTCCAGGGGACCGTGATGACGGCGGTGGAGTCGGCGCGGCGGCCGGTCTCGCCGAGGGCGACCACCAGGGTGGGGCCGCGGTCGCCGCGGTCGGAGCCGAGGGGGCCGTGGCCGCCGGTGTAGGTGATGCGCAGCCGGCCCAGCGGCATCGGGTTGGCCGCGAGGACCGCCTCGCAGGCCCGGCGGACCTCGTCGTGATCGGGGTCGGGCAGGCCGAGGCCGCGCGCCGAGCGGGTCAGCCGGTCGAGGTGGCGGGTGAGGGCGAAGGGCCGGCCCCCGGTCGCCTTCACGGTCTCGAAGATGCCGTCCCCCACGGTCAGCCCGTGGTCGAAGACGGAGACACGCGCGGACTCGACGTCCTGCAACCCGCCGTCCAACCAGATCTTCACTGCTCTCTACCTCACAAGTCAGCGCCGGATGCGTCGGCTGCGCCGGACCGGCCGGGGGTACGGGGGTGTGTCCCCGGGCCGGCTCAGCGCCCGGGACCCCCCTCGTTCAGGTCGTACGTACCCGACGCTACCGCGAGCAGCCGGGCGGCCTTCAGCTCGGTCTCCCGCCATTCACCCTCCGGGTCGGAACCCCAGGTGATCCCGGCACCGGTGCCGAACCGCAGCGCGTCCCCGTCCCCGTCGCCGGACCGGTCGATCCAGAAGGTACGGATTCCCACGGCCAGCTCGCCGGTGCCCCGGTCCGCGTCCACCCAGCCGATACCGCCGCAGTAGGGGCCGCGCGGCGCGGTCTCCAGGGCCTCGATGATCCGCAGGGCGCTCGACTTCGGCGCGCCGGTGACCGAGCCGGGCGGGAAGGCCGCGGCGAGCAGTTCGGGCCAGCCGGCGTCGGCGCGCAGCTCGCCCCGGACCGTGGAGACGAGATGGACCAGCCCCGGGTGCTTCTCCACGACGCACAGGTCGGGGACGGTCACGGTGCCGGTGGCGCAGACCCGCCCGATGTCGTTGCGGACCAGGTCCACGATCATCACGTTTTCGGCGTAGTCCTTCTCCAGGAGGTCCGCCTCGGTACGGCCGGTCCCCTTGATGGGGCCGCTCTCGACGGTCCGCCCCGTCCGGCGCAGGAACAGCTCGGGCGAGGCGGTGGCTATCTCCACCCCGTGCGCCGGCAGGCGAATCGTTCCGGCATACGGGGCCGGGTTGCCGCGGGCCAGCAGCGCGGTCAGGGCGTCCACGTCGGCGTCCGGGGCGACCGGCGCGGACAGCACGCGGCAGAGGTTGGCCTGGTACACCTCGCCGGCCGCGATGTGCTCACGGATCCGGCGCACCGCCGCCGTGTACGCGGCGTGGTCGAGCGACGACGCCCAGTCGCCGGCCGCCGGGCCCCACCACCCTCCCGGCACCGGCGCGGGCACCGGCTCCTCGCGTACCTCGCCGAACCGGGCGCAGGTCAGCCGGCCCTCGAAGTCCGCGCAGACGGCCCAGAAACCGGAGGAGTCGAGGGCCGCGGGATCGCTGGTCACATCGAGGAGTCCGGTGGCGACGCGGCCGCCGAACCGGGCGAGAGGGGGGTGATGAGAAGGACGACGGGACACGCCGTCGAGTCTATGGCGGGTGTCCTGGGGGTGGCCCGGGCATGTCGTCAAGAGGCCCCTGACCACGACATCCGCCGGGACCGGCGCAGCACGCTGCGCAAACGCGTTTTTGTGCTGGCCCGGGAATCCGCTAGAGTTCAACACGTCGCCGGGACGCGAGAGCGGACCGAAACGACAGGCGGACGTAGCTCAGTTGGTAGAGCGCAACCTTGCCAAGGTTGAGGTCGCGAGTTCGAGCCTCGTCGTCCGCTCGAAGGAACAAGGGGTCTTCCCGATCCCCTACACTCCTGGTGGAGTGGCCGAGAGGCGAGGCAACGGCCTGCAAAGCCGTCTACACGGGTTCAAATCCCGTCTCCACCTCCAAGGACGATTAGCTCAGCGGGAGAGCGCTTCCCTGACACGGAAGAGGTCACTGGTTCAATCCCAGTATCGTCCACTGGATCTTGGTCGGAAGGCCTTGGATCCGTCCCGCGCGATTAGCTCAGCGGGAGAGCGCTTCCCTGACACGGAAGAGGTCACTGGTTCAATCCCAGTATCGCGCACGCAGTGCCCGTGATCCCCGGATCACGGCCCCGAGGACGATTAGCTCAGCGGGAGAGCGCTTCCCTGACACGGAAGAGGTCACTGGTTCAATCCCAGTATCGTCCACACAGCAAAGAGCCCCGGCCGTCCCGTACGGCCGGGGCTTCTTCGTGCGCTCAGCTGGAGAACAGCATGTGCGCCCAGCTCTTGTGGCCCTGGTGACCGTGGCCGCCGTAGTGCCCGCCGTGACCGCCGCCGTGGTAGCCGCCACCGTGCGGGGCGCCCCAGGCCGGCGCGGGCGGGGCCGGGTACGCCTGCGGAGCCGGCGGCGGCACCGGCTTGGACCACTGCGCCTCCAGCTGGGTCAGCGCCTCCAGCTCGCCGTAGTCGAGGAAGATGCCCCGGCAGCCGCTGCACTGCTCGATCTGGACGCCGTTGCGGTTGTAGGTGTGCATCGGCGCATGACACTTCGGACACTGCATGGTCGGCTCAACTCCTCGCCGGTAAAAACTGCTTCGCGTTTCCCCCAGGACAGACTCCGTCCGTTCCCGGTCGGTTGCACCCTACTTCGGGAAATCGCGGGCCAACCGCCCGGGGACCGGGGTCGTTCGGGAGCTGTACGGAGTCATTCCGGGATCATTGCGGAGCCATCCGGGCACACGCGTCGATCAGGGACTGCTCGACCTCGTCCAGGGGGCGGTCCGCCGCGACGGCCTTGGCGAGGTAGCGCGCGCCCGTCTGGACGGTGAGAGCACGGGCCGGGACGTCCAGCGCCGACCAGGGGTCGCCGTCCTCCGGTACGGCCGGACCGCCCGCCGCGCGGTAGGCGGTGAGGAAACGGGTCCACTCGTCGGGCGGGAGGAGACCGCAGGCGTACCAGGACGCGGGGCGGGCGAGGTCCCAGGCGGGGACGCCGACGCCGAGGTCGTCCACGTCGATCAGCCGCCACGGACCGTCCGGCGCCGGGTGCCGGACCAGCTGGCCGAGGTGCAGGTCGCCGTGGCAGAGGGTGCGGGGGCCGGGCATCGGGGCCTCGCCGCGGGCCCACGGCGGCAGCGCGGACCAGGCGCGGAGAACGGGCGGCGCGGCGGGGTGGGCGTCCGCGCGGGCCAGGGCCGCCCTGAGCCGGGCCATCGCGTGGGCCGCCTTGGCGGGGCCGCGCATCGGGGGTGTGGTGGAGGTGGGCGGGGTGCGGTGGAGCAGGGCGAGGAGGGTGGCGGCGGCTTCCCAGGGGGCGGACTCCGGAGCGTCGGGGTCCACGGGGGCGCCGTACGGCCAGAGGGTGACGGGGCGGTCGTCGACGAAGGCGGCGGGGGCCGGGGCGAGGGGCGCGAGGAAGACGTCGGGGAGGCGGGTCGCGGTGGCCAGGCGGAGGGTGAGGGCGGTGGGGTCGGTGGCGGGGGCGTGAGCCTTGACGACGGTGTCCGCGTGGCGGAGGACCGTGGTGTCGGGGCGGTGGGCGAGAGTGGTGGTGCCGCAGGCGCAGGGGGTTGCCGGGCCGGGGTGGGCGGCGGCTCTGACCTTGGCGGTCAGCTGGGGCAGTACGTCTGCGGTCATGGGTCCCCCGGGAGGTGGTGCGGCTGTGCGGCTGTGCTGCGGTGAGGGTACGTGGGGGTGGTGGGCCGGGGTTCCCAGCCGGCCGGGGTGGGGGCTGGGGTACCGGGGTTTCGCTCACCCGCGCTTGCGGGGTGCCGCCGCGCCCACCCGTGCCGCCCTGGGGGCACCTCCCAGGCCCTTAAGGCACTGGGGGAGGCACGACTGCCCGCGGCTATGACTTTTAGGGGCGCGGGGAACTGCGCGACCAGCCCCCACCGGCCCGCAGACGAAACACGACCGCCGTCCCGGGAAAAAGCAATGCCGGCGCAGCTCCCCAGCTGCGCCGGCATTTTGCCGTCCGCCGCACCCCCGTCCCCACGGGGTTTCATGGGTTGATGTCCCCGCCCGGACCGCTCTTCCGGGCCTGGGGTCGCCGCTCAGCGCCCCAGCATCACTCCCACGGACGACGCCTGTGTGGCCACTGTCTCCCAGCCGTCGAAGACGACGAGGAGCAGGACCGCCAGGGGAAGGGCCATCAGCGTCGCCACCAGTGGGTGGCGGCGGCCCTGCCGGCGGGGGCGGGTGGTGTGTGTCCGCTGTGCCGTAAGGGCCATGGTCCCTCTCCTGACCGTGCTCAGTTGTCGTTGGCAGCGGCGGGTGTCTGACCTCGGGGGACGAGTGCTGCACCCGCCGCTTGACCTCAAATCTAGGCGCGTGCCACCTCGCGGACGTCATGCCCTCGTACCGAATCGCGGGCCTCCGAGAGGATGAGCCGTGACCTGCGGTCTACTCCCCTGGGTGGAGACGGGTCCTACGTCTCGTCCTACCCCTCGGGGTCTTCCCGGAGGGGGTGCCCGGTCCTTCCCGGTTTTTCCGAGCTGTCCTCGCGGGGCACCGGCTGCTCGACGAGGGCCAGGACCCGGGTCGCCATGAAGCGGGCGGTACGCACCACAGAGCCGTTTCGCGTGACTTCGCTCACTTCCACCACCCCTCGTCGTACCGCTGTCTCCACCCGGCGGCCCGCCCTGCTCGCCACCACCTCGTACGTACGGGTCGTGTCGCCGGCGTCCACGACTATCTCCACGCGGTCACCCTTCACAGCATCAATCCCCCTTCTGTGACGGCCTGTTGGAGCGCACGGGTGGTCAAAGGCGCCGATAACGGCGCCTTCCTGACCACTCCTCAAGTCTCCCACCCGGCACTGACAATCCATCGGGCCGAGAGGGCGCGGCCTCTGCGCACGGGCGGCCCGGTAAACGTAAGCTGTGCCACGTCATACGGACCGGGCAGCGGGGATGAACATGGCGATGATGCGCCTGAGGCGCGAGGACCCGCGCGTCGTCGGCTCGTTCAGGCTTCACAGAAGGCTCGGCGCCGGCGGTATGGGCGTGGTCTACCTCGGCTCCGACAAGAAGGGCCAGCGGGTCGCGCTGAAGGTGATCAGGCCCGATCTGGCGGAGGACCAGGAGTTCCGGTCCCGCTTCGCGCGTGAGGTCTCGGCGGCCCGGCGGATCAGGGGCGGCTGCACGGCACGGCTGGTCGCGGCGGATCTGGACGCCGAGCGGCCGTGGTTCGCCACCCAGTACGTGCCCGGGCCCTCGCTGCACGACAAGGTCGCCGACGACGGCCCGCTCGGGGCGGCGGACGCGGCGGCGGTCGGCGCGGCGCTCTCCGAGGGTCTGGTCGCCGTGCACGAGGCCGGGGTCGTGCACCGGGACCTCAAGCCGTCCAACATCCTGCTGTCCCCGAAGGGGCCGCGGATCATCGACTTCGGCATCGCCTGGGCCACCGGGGCCTCCACCCTCACCCACGTCGGCACGGCGGTGGGCTCCCCCGGGTTCCTCGCGCCGGAGCAGGTGCGTGGTGCGGCCGTCACCCCGGCCACGGACGTCTTCTCGCTCGGCGCGACCCTCGCCTACGCCTCGACCGGCGACTCGCCCTTCGGGCACGGCAGTTCCGAGGTGATGCTCTACCGGGTCGTGCACGAGGAGCCGCAGCTGCACGGGGTGCCGGACGCGCTGGCCCCGCTGGTGCGGGCCTGCCTGGCCAAGGACCCGGAGGAACGGCCGAGCACGCTCCAGCTGTCGCTCCGGCTGAAGGAGATCGCCGCGCGTGAGGCACAGGGGCTGGGCGACGTACGGCCGCCCGCGCCGCGTGCCGCGGAGGCGGACCGGCCCACCGGGCGGCTCACCGAGACCTACCCGTCGTATCCGACCTACCCGGAGCAGCAGCGCACCCAGCGCAGGCCGCAGTCCTCGTCGGGGGCCACGGGCGCGCCGGTGCGGGGCAACGCACCCTCGCGCGGCGGCAGCGGTCCGCGCCCGACCGGCGGTGTGCCGTCCCGGCCGAACGGCGCGCGGCCCACGCCCGCCCCGCGCGGCAGCGGCGCCCGGCCCGCGTCGCGCGGCGGCAGCGGGCGTCCGGGGCCGCGTCCGACGGGTACCGGCCGGCGGCCGGCCAATCCGCGGCTGCTGCGCCAGCGGCTGTTCGTGTTCGTCGTGGTCACCCTGCTGGTGACGCTGGGGATCGCGCTGGCGCAGGGCTGTTCCGGTCCGGCGCACGGGATGGGTGTGCCGGGCGGCGGTGCGGTACCCGCGAAGACCGTGGCCCTCAGGGAGTAGCGGGGCCCGCGTCCCGGGGCGGCCGGTGGTCACCGGAGCCCGGCCCGCCGGCACGGGGTCGGGGCGAGCCCGCGCCGGCGGCGGTCAGGTGCTGCCGTCCGGGTCAGGACAGGTCGGCGATGACCGTCTTGGTCTCCAGGTAGTTCTCCAGCACCGCGTGTCCCATCTCCCGGCCCCATCCGGACTGCTTGTAGCCGCCGAAGGGCAGGGCCGCGTCCAGGGCGTTCCAGGTGTTGACGAACACGGTGCCCGCGCGCATGGCGTCAGCCGTCCGGAAGGCCTTGCCGACGTCGCGGGTGAAGACCCCGGCGGCCAGGCCGTAGGGGTTGGCGCGCTCGACGGCCACGACGTCCTCCAGCCCGTCGAAGGGCAGGACCACCAGCACCGGGCCGAAGATCTCCTCGTCGACGATCCTCATGCCGGGTTCGGCCCCGGTGAAGATCGTGGGCGGCGCGAAGTACCCCGTCGCCGGCAGACTCTGGCCTCCGGTGTGCGGGACGGCCCCGTCGCGCACACCGGACGTCAGGTAGCCCCGGACCCGGTCGAGCTGCTCCCGGGACACGAGCGGGCCGAGCTGGGTCGCGGGGTCGGCGCCCACGCCGACGACGAGCCGGTTCATCTCGGCGACCAGGCCTTCCACCACCTGGTCCAGGACCGGTCGTTGCACGTACAGACGGGAGCCCGCCATGCAGGACTCGCCCTGGTTGAAGAAGATGGCGCCGGCCGAGGCGGCCACCGCGCGTGGCAGGTCGGCGTCGGCGTAGACGATGTTCGGGGACTTGCCGCCCAGTTCCAGGGTGAGTTTCTTGAGGTTGCCCGCCGAGGCCCGGACGATCTCCTTGCCGACCTCGGTGGAACCGGTGAAGGCGACCTTGTCGACGTCCGGGTGGGCCACCAGGGCCGCGCCCGTCGCGCCGTCGCCGGTCACGATGTTCACGACGCCGTCCGGGAACCCGGCCTCCTGGATCAGCTCGCCGAGCCGCAGCGCGCTCAGCGGTGTCTGCTCGGCGGGCTTGAGCACGACGGTGCAGCCGGCCGCCAGGGCCGGGGCCAGTTTCCAGGCGGCCATCATCAGGGGGAAGTTCCAGGGGATGATCTGGCCGACCACGCCGATGGGCTCCCGCGTGGTGTAGGAGAGGAAGCTGCCGGGCGGCGCGGCGGAGAACGGGATCGTGTTGCCCTCGATCTTGGTGGTCCAGCCGGACATGTAGTGGAACAGGTCGGCGGCCATCGGGATGTCCGCCAGCGCCGCGTAGGCCACCGGTTTCCCGTTGTCCCGGGACTCGGTCAGGGCGAGTTCCTCGGCGTGCTCCAGGACGAGGTCGCCGAGCCGGTGGATGAGCCGGCCCCGCTGCGACGGGGACAGCCGGCGCCACGGCGAGCCCGGTTCGAAGGCCGCGCGGGCGGCGCGGACGGCACGGTCCACGTCCGCGGTTCCGCCCAGCGGCACCGTGGTCAGCACCTCCTCCGTCGCGGGGTCCAGGGTCTCCAGGACGGCACCGTCGAGGGCGTCCGCCCAGACGCCGCCGACGAGCATCTTCCGCGGCGTCGTGGAAATTCCGGACGCGAGTCGTTCCGTCGTCACTGACATTCTCACACTCCATTCTCGGACACCTAGAAAATCGTCATACTGCGACCGGCTTGATTACTTGACAGCAACTACCGCCGGGCTATTCCATAACTCTGCCTGCAATGCAACCGCATTCCCGGCTCCCTGGACGCGAGGAGATCCGATGAGCGACGCATCCGAAAAACCCGTGGCCCTGGTCACCGGAGCCGGCCGGGGAATAGGCCGGGCGACCGCGGCACTGCTCGCCGAGCGCGGCTACTTCGTGGTCGCCGTGGACCAGGACGAGTCCGCGGAGACCACGGCTCGTTCGGTCGGCGGGACCGGCGTCCGCTGCGACGTGCGCGACGCCGCGGGGCTCCGGTCCCTGGCGGCGGGTCTCGACCGGCTCGACCTGTTGGTCAACAACGCCGGCGTATGGACCTTCAGCTCGCTGGAGGAAATCGACGTCGAGCATTTCCGCCGCGTTCTCGATGTCAATGTCCTCGGCAATCTGCTCTGCACCCAGATTTTCGCTCCGCTCATCGCACGCAGCGGCGGCGGGGCCATTGTGAACGTCACCTCCTTCCTCGCCGAGACCGCCCGCGCCAATTCCGGTGTATATCCCGCGGCAAAGGCTGCCGTCATCGCCCTCACCAAACAGGCGGCCGCCGAGTACGCCGACGCCGGAATTCGCGTCAACGCGGTCGGCCCCGGCCTCATCCGCACCGAGGGGGCCGCCAACCTCTTCGGCCCGGACCCGGCCGAGCACGCCCGGCGCGGTGCGTACCTCCCGCTCGGCCGGCTCGGCGAGGCCGACGACATCGCCGGTGTGATCGCCTTCCTGGGATCCGCCGAGGCCCGTTACATCACCGGGCAGACGCTGTACGCGGACGGCGGCATCGGCGTCGGCACCATGCGGTTCCTCCACCAGGCCTGGACGCCGTGACCCCGGTCAGGACGGCCGGGCAGGAGCGCTCCTGCCCGGCCGTCCTGGCCGGCCCGGATCAGCGGTGCAGGTCCGGGAAGAACTGTCCGTGGAAGTCGTTCGGAATGTGGTGCGGCACCTCGGCCCGGGCCAGCTCCTCGAACGTCGGCCCGTCGAGGACCAACAGGAACGACCGCCCGCTCCGGGCGTCCAGCACGCCCGACAGCACCACGCCGTCGTCCTCCCGCGTGGCCCCCGGGCGCGGCACGAAGACGCCCTCGCCCGGGAAGCAGCCCTTCTCGTACCAGGCCCGGTGGGTGCCCGCCACCACGTCGACCTTCAGCAGCCTGTTCATCGCGCGCAGGCTGCGCGGGGAGTGCCCGAGGCCGTAGGCGTAGCGGTACGCCCTGCCGTTGTGCTGCCGGTAGTTGATGCGCGGCATCTCCACGCCGGCGTCGGCGAGCGGCTCCCACCCGACCGAACCGCCGGAGCGCGCCAACGGCAGTGTGTAGCGCCGCAGTTGGTACCCGTACGCCTGGAGGTCGAGCTGGTCCTCCGTCGGTGCGAGGCCGAGCACGGTCTCGTAGGGATGGTGCGTGGCCGCGATGTCGACCAGGAGATCCCCGCCCGTCTCCACGGCGTTGACGTGATGGAAGGCGAAGAACGCCTCGCTCTCGAAGGTGGCGACCAGCCGGCCCTCGCGCTTGTCCACCACGAGGAAGCGGGCCGGCCGCTCGGGCTGCCACTCGAAGGTGGCCAGGAACGGGTTCCGCGCCTGCCGGAAACGCTCGGCGTCGATGACGACCGGGAACTCCACGAGGACGACGTGGTTCTCGGTCGCGGCGAAGCTGTGCATGTAGCACGGTTCGTCGACCTCGACGGTGGCGAGCGGCCGCTGCACCAGTTCGCCGTCCGGGACGTAGAAGAGCTGGTACGCCGCTCGGTCCGCCATCGACGTGGTGTAGTTGATCAGCGCCCGGCGGCCGAAGTCGTAGTGCGGGTGCGGCGTGGACGTCTCGCCCTGGAGCTGGCCCTCGAACGGCACCTCGCCCAGGGTGTCCAGCGTCTGCGGGTCGAACTCGTTGGCCAGGGGCTGTTCCGCGAAGGCGAAGTAACGCCCGGCCATCCGGGCCACGTTGACATTGGTGTTGTCCGTGACGTTCGGTGAGTAGGCCGCGAAGTGCCGTCCGAAGAGCCGCTCGCAGGGGTCGTGGCCGAACTGCTTTCCGTAGAGCTGGTCCTTGGTGGTGGCCAGGTCGTACGCGGTTGTGCGCAGGAACTTGTTGGCGTACTTCACCCGGCCGTCGGCGAAGGAGAACGCGTGCAGCATCGCCAGGCCGTTGAACCAGTGCGTGAGCCGGTAGTCGCCGACCTCGAACTTGGCCGGCCCGTTGCGCAGCAGGGTTCCGGTCAGCCAGTCGGGGAGGGCCCCGGTGACCGGCAGCCGGTCCAGCGACACCTCCCGGTCGAGGGTGGTGAAGCCGGCGAAATCCGGCAGCGGCGGCCTGGCGGTGGTCATCGTGTCTCCTTGGCGTCGAAGGTCATCGGCATCACGTGGGGACCGCGGAAGGTGGGGGTGACGGTCCGGTGGACACCGGAGAGGTCGACGCCCGGTCCGGTCACCCGCTCCACGAAGGTCCGTACGGCGATCTCGTTGACGAGCTGCCCGAGCCGGCCGCCCAGGCAGTAGTGGGCCCCGTGGCCGAGCGCGAGGTTCGGGGTGCGCGGACGGTCCAGGTCGATCCGGTCGGGGTCGGGGAAGACCGCCGGGTCGCGGTGGGCGGCGCCGATCCAGACGAACACCTCCTCGCCCGCCTCGATGAACCGGCCGCCGAGTTCCACCGGCTCGGTCGCGCGTCGTCTGGTCAGCTGCACCGAGCTGTCGTACCGCATGAACTCGGGCGTGGCCTCGGGCACGAGGGACGGTTCGGCGGCGACCCTGCCGTACACCTCCGGCTGGGCCAGCAGGGCCAGCACGGTGTTCCCGATCTGGTGGGCGGTCGTCGTCTGGCCGGCCGTCAGCAGGAAGATCAGGTTGCCCAGCAGCTCCTCCTCGCTGCTGAACCCGCCGTCGTCCCAGGCGTCGGCCACGGTCTGCATCAGGTCGTCGGTGCGCCGGGTGCGGCGCAGGGCCAACTGCCCGCGGAAGTAGTCCATGTACTTCCCGATCCCGGCCAGGTGGTACTCCGGGTGCTCCTTGCTGAGCGGCCCCTCGTCCACGAGCAGTCCCCAGCTGAGGATGAACTTCCAGACCGTGCCCCGGTCCTCCCGGGGGACGCCGAGGACCTGGCAGACCGTCTCGGACGGCAGTGCCATGGCGTAGTCCGCCATGAAGTCCATCTCCCCGCACGGCAGTACGGCGTCCAGCAGCCGGTGCGCGGCCCGCTCGATGTCCCCGCGCATCGCGTCCACGGCCCGCGGCAGGAACGGCTGGGACATCGCCTTGCGGATGCGCTGGTGGTCCGGCGCGTCGCTGACGAACACCTGGGTGTGCAGGGCACGCAGGGGCGACGCGGTGCGCTCGGGGGCGGTCGCCGGGTCCCACTGGGGGCGGCGGGCGGAGAACCGCGGGTCGCGCAGCGCGGTGAGAGCCGTCTCGTAGCCGGTCACCATCCAGGCCCCGGCGTCGCCCATCTGCGGGTCCCAGAGCACGGGGGCGGTCTCCCGGGCCCGCCGGTAGAGCGGATACGGGTCGTCGATGAACTCGGGCAGGTACACACCTGACAGCGACACCTCGGGGGCGGTCGGCTGTGGCTGCGTCATCGCTGATCTCCTCGGTAGGTGACGCCGGAAAGACGGAGTGCGCGGTTGTCGCCGTCGGCCGCGGACACCGTCCAGCGCCCGGCGCCCGGGCTTCCCCGGACGAGGAGCGCGGCGCCCGGGGCCGCCGGTGCGGGGATCCCGCCCCGGACTTCGACGTGCCGGACCGTGAGCGCGGCGCCCGGGGCGTGCTCCGCGGTGCGGCGGAAGACGTTCTCCAGGGCGGTCAGCGGGAACGTGCTGACCGGCCAGCTGGGCAGCACCCACAGATCGGCGGCCGGCGTCTCGCGGACCTCGGCCGTGTACGTGTCCCCCGGCCCGGCGCGCCAGCGGGCGCCCCGCAGGACCAGACCCGACCAGCGCAGGGGAAGCCCGGCCGTGCCGGGGTGCGGGGGGCGGCGGGCGGCGTCGGTGCCGGCCTCGGTGGCTTCGGCGGTGGCGGCTTCGGTGGCTTCGGCAGTGGCGGCTTCGGCGGCGGTGTTGTCGGTGTCGTCGGCGTGCGGCTCGCCCGGAGCATCCGCGCGCCGGTAGACCAGGCACAGCCGGGCGGCCTCGTGGCCGGTGTCGGCGTGGTGAAAGCGGACGTGGGCGGTCCAGCGGCCGTCGGCGTAGCCCGCGGTGACCGACCGTCGAAGGGCGATGCGGCCGTGCCTCAGGCGCAGTTCCGGGAGGGCGACGTACACGTCCCGCAGGCTCTGCAGGGCCAGCGGGGTGTAGTCCTCCGGCTGCACCCAGGCGGCGCCTCGTACCGCGTTCTCCAGCAGCAGGGACACCGGCAGCGAGGGCTCCCCGCCGACCAGCACGTCGTTCAGGACGGGGGCGTGCGCGCTGTCCAGGGCGAACAGGGCTTCCTGTGCCGTATGCGGCAGGTGGGTACGCAGGTCGCCCAGGTGGAACACGGCCGACAGCAGGTCCCGGTGGCCCGGCAGGGCCGCGCTCACCCGGTATCCGCGGCTCTGGAGCGGCCCGAGCGCGCGGCCCAGCGGGCCGATGTAGGTGATCTCGCCGCGCGAGGCGGCCGTCAGTTCCCGCGTCCACAGGTCGAGCCCCTCTGCCACGTCGAGCGCGGCCATGTAGCGCAGGGTGGCCTCGAAGTTGGCGACCATGCCGAGCCGGTCCCAGGTGGGCCAGCACAGTGTCATGACGGGGAACGCGACCCGCGCCTGGGCCCAGAGGCCGAGGCGGGCCAGTCCGTCGTTCGCGGCGGCGTAGTCGAGCTGGCCGACCATGCCGCCGAGCCGTCCGGTGAGGGAGCCGACGTTGCAGAAGAACTTGAGGGGCAGTTCGCGGACCGCGCAGAAGAGGTTGACGAATCCGTCCACCTTGGTCGCGACCGTGCTCAGGAACTCGTCGTCCGACTTCTTGGGCAGCCGCGCGGGCGTGTCGACGCCCGCGTTGTGCACCACGGCGGTGATCGCCTGCCCGTACCGGGCGACCAGGGCCGCGGTCTGGTCGCGGTCCGTGACGTCGCACACCGTGTAGGAGATGCGCAGGCCGGCCCGCCGGGCCTGGTCCAGATGCCGGACCAGTTCCCGGTCGCGCCGGGCGGAGTCGACGGCGGCGCGGACGGCGGCCAGCCCGCGGCCCTGCCGCCGCTGTGCCCACAGGCTCTGCTCGTAGGCCTTGAACTGCTCGTCGTCGAGCACTCGGCACGGGTCGTCCGGGCCGGGCAGCGGGCTGCGCCCGGTGACGACCACCCGGCAGCCGTGGCGGGCCGCGAGCGTCCGGGCGAGCCGCCAGCCGATGCCGCGTCCGCCGCCCGAGAGCAGTACCAGGTCCCCGGTGTCCAGCGGCGGTCCCGGCGGGCCGGCGTCCTCCGGGGCCGCCTCCAGGGTGCGGCGGCGCCCCGCACGGTAGCCGACCTCGAACAGGCCCCAGCGGTACAGCTCATGGGTGATCCGGCGCGGCAGCTCCGCCAGGTCGGCGGGGTCGGTGTCGACGACCCGGGTGTTGCAGTTGGCGATCTCCCGGTGCACGGTCTTGGCCAGGCCGGCCCAGATGCCGCCGAGCGGCTGCCCGGCCGTTCCGGCGTCGCCGGGAGCGTCGTATCCCATGGCACCGCCGAGGTAGGTGACGGCGACGTAGAAGAGCCGGTGCGCGTCCGGTTCTCGCCGCCAGTGCGGGTAGCAGGCCCGCAGCGCGGTCACCGAGCGCAGCAGCGACCGGCGGTAGCCGTGGTGCTCCCCCGGTACGAAGGGGTCGGCGTGCCCCAGGTCCACCAGCCCGTCGGGCGCCTCGCCGGGTACCGGCCACCGCCCCGAGTCGTCGGCGTGGGCCTCGGCGCCCGCGGCCCTGAGGGCGTCGCGGACGGCGCGGGCCAGCCGGGGCGTGCCGCCGAAGACGAGCACCTTGGCCCCGCGCAGGGCCGGCGCCGGACAGGGCGGCGGACCGGGCGCGGTGACGGTCCGCCACCGGACGCGGCGCACCGGAGCCACGGCCGCCACCGGGGCCACTGCCGTCACCGGGGCCACTGTCGTCACCGGGGCCACGTCCGCCACCGGGGCCACGGCCGGCGCCGGGACCACGGCCGGCACCGGGAGGCCGGGCGGCGCGGAGACCGGCCGGGAGGCGGTGCTCATGCCGCGGGATCCTTCGGCTCGGCCGGCCTGATGTGCATGAGGACACCGGGCTGCGGCCGGAGCGAGACCAGCGCCGCGGGGCTGACCGGGCGGCCCGCGACCAGCTGGAGCCGGTAGCGCTGCACCACCATGGCGACGGCGAGGCGCAGTTCCAGCAGGGCCAGGTCCATTCCGATGCACTTGCGGGCGCCGCCGCCGAAGGGGAAGTAGTCGTAGCGGTCACGCTGCCTGGACGTACCTCCGTCCGGGCTCCGCCCGTGTCCGCCGTCCGCGGGGCGGGCGGCGTGGGCAGGGCAGAATCGTGCCGGGTCGAACGCCTCGGGGTTGTCCCACACGGCCGGGTTGTGGTGGGCCGCGTACACCGGGACGATCACCGTGCTGCCGGCCGGGATGCGGTAACCGCCGAGCCGGTCGTCGGCGACCGCGTCCCGCGGAAACAGCCAGATGGGCGGGTACAGGCGCAGCGACTCGTCGACGACCGCCCGCAGGTACGGCAGGTCGTCCAGGTCCTCGGCGGTGGGCACCCGGCCGCCGAGCACCTCGGTCAGCTCGGCGTCGAGCCTGCGCCGCACGTCCTCGTGCTGGGCGACCGCGTACAGCGTCCAGGTGAGGGCGCAGCCGGTGGTCTCGTGGCCGGCGAGGAACAGCGTCTTGAGCTCGGCCCGTATCTGCCGCCGGCTGAACGGTTCGCCGGTGACCTCGTGCGTCGCCTTCAGGAGCGCGGAGACCACGCTGTCGGGGCTGCCCTCGCCGCGCCGGTGCAGGTCGATGATCTCGTCCATGACGTCGTTGAGGACCTGCTGGTGCCCTTTGAGGCGGCGCTGGTAGGCGGTGGGCACCCAGCGGGGCAGCATCTGCTTGACCTCGCCGGTGAGGATCATGGCCTTCAGCGAGAAGCGGACCGCGGGCAGCAACCGGTCGGCGTACCGGCGCAGGTCCACGCCGAACAGCATGCGGCCCAGCACACCCATCGCCAGCCACATCATGTCGTCGGTGATGTCGACCGGGTCGCCCGAGCGGGCGCTGGGCTCCCAGCGCGCCAGCAACTCCTCCACCGTGTCGGTGACGGTGCCGGACCGCGCGCGCAGCCCTGCCCGGTGGAAGAAGGGCCGGCTGACCGCACGACGGGTCCGCCACTCCGCGCCGTCCGTGGTGAGCATCCCGCGGCCGAAGAACAGGTTGAAGCCCCGGTAGAACCTGCCGCGCACGTAGTTGCGCGCGTTGTCCTGGAGGACCTGCTTGACGGCCTCGGGGTCGGTCACCTGATGGACGAGGTAGGGGCCCATCTTCATCCGGGCCACGCCGCCGTACTGGCGCTGAAGCTCCGTCAGCAGACGGAGGGTGTCCTTCTTGAAGCTGCTGAGCGCGCCGAACAGCACACTGCCGACCGGCCCGGGGGCCTGCTCCGCCCGCACGTGCCGCTGCTCCCCGACCGCTTCCTCGGTCGTCGTCCGCTGCTCCATCATCCGGCCTTCCTCGGGGTCTCGGTGTCGACAGGGCCGGGCAGCGGTTGCCTGTCCGGGGAGTACAGGCGCCCGGAGACCGCGTCCAGGTAGCCGACGACGGTGGCGGAGACGTCCTTCATCTGGGCGACGACCCGGCCCCCGGGGGTGACGGCGAGGAACCGGTTGTCGGGTGCGTGTCCGGTCATGTCGAAGCCGGTGGGCGTGGCGTAGAGGTGGAGCCGGCCGTACCGCCTGGTCAGTTCGATGTCGTTGGCTTCCTCGTACAGATCCACCCGGCGGATGGACAGGGGTGCGGCGACCGGCACGAGCCGGCCGTCCTCCAGGTGCAGGACACCGGTGCGGGCCAGACCGTCGAGCAGGATCGCGGGGGTGGCGAACCGGGAGAAGGCGGGATCGCCGGCGGCTACGTCGGCCCGGTAGAGGGAGTGTTTGCCCAGGCGGTGCAGCCGGGTCCGCGTGGTGGAAGCGAAGGGGCCCGTCAGGGACACCGGCGACGCCGGGGCATGGTAGGGGTCGGGGACCGGGACGTCGTCGCCGTCGTCCCAGTGCTGCCAGCCCGGGGCCTCGGGCAGTTCGCCGCGCAGCAGCACCCGCGCGGTGAAGTGCACCCTGTCCTTCACCAGCAGGACGCCGCCGGGCGCCCGTACGTCGCCGGTCACGGACACCTCGACCACGGTGACTTCGTCGCCGCGTTCCAGCACCCGGGCGGTGATCTTCCTGGGTTCGGGGGTGGACCGGACGGCGTCGTGGACGCGCAGGAAGTGTTCGAACCGGAGGTCCTCCAGGGCGACGGCCCTCCGGCCGGGCACCAGGTGGCACGCCGCCTCCACGGCGATCTCCACGACGAACGTGCCCGGCAGGGTCGGCACGCCGCGGACGGTGTGGTGCGCGAGGTAGCCGTCGGTGCGCAGGTCGAAGGCACAGGCGAAGACCGCCGAGTCGGCGTCCGAGGACAGCGTCTCGCGCAGGTAGAACGTGCCCTTGCCGACGCCCTCCGGCACGGGCCTTTCCGGCACGGGCCCCTTCGGCACGGGCCCCTTCGGCACGGGCCCCTTCGGCACGGTCGCGGCGGACGCAGTCGCACCGGACGGAGTCGCACCGAACCCCCGGCGGTCCAGATACCCGGGGTAGAAACCCTCGATCGTCTCCCGTTCCGCCGCCCCGATGTGCACCACCGACGCCGTACGGCGTCCGGCGTGGAGTTCCTGGAGGAAGTGGTGCACGCCTTCGCGCACCGGCATGTGGCTGTAGGAGCCGGCGCGCTTGAAGTAGGCCTTGGTCAGTTCGTCGGCTCCCATGCCCACGCCGTCCCAGAGCGTCCAGCCGACGGTGAACTCGTCGGCCCCGTGCGCGGCGGCGTCGACCGCGGCCGCGGCCAGGTAGTCGTTGCCCGAGGCGTAGTCGGGCTCGCCGAGCTGGCCGAAGTGGCCGAGCAGGGAACCGAAGTTGCACCATGTCGCCGGGGGCCGGCCGGCGAACGCGCGCTTGAGGTTGCGGTAGGCGAGGGCCTTCAGGTCGCGGATGGCCCTGAACTCGGCGAACTCCTTGTCCTTGATCAGGGCGGATTTGTTGCGTCCGGCGGCGTTGACGAGCAGGTCCACCGCCGGCTGCTCCGCCAGGATCCGGTCGACGGCCCGGGCGACCGCCGTCCCGTCCCGGACGTCGCACGTCAGATAGGTCACCCGGCCGGCCCCGCAGAACTCCTCCATGCGCCGGATGGTGCGGCGGGCCGCGCGGGCGTCCAGCAACCGGTCGAAGGCGCGGTTGACGTCCGCGACCGTCCGGCCGCCTCCCGCCAGGTTCTCGCGGAGGTAGGACCGCCGGGTGGCGGCGAAGGTCTCGTCGTCCCCCTCGAAGACAGCCTCGGGATACCCGTCCAGGGGGTTGCTCCCCAGCAGGTAGATCCGCGGGCGGAAGTGCTCGGCCAGGGCCGTGACGGCCTCCGCGGTGATGCCCCGGGCGCCGCCGACCGCGACCACCACGGAGTCGGGGCCGAGGCGGCCCGCGGCGCTTCCCTCTCCGGCGCCGGAGAGGGCGTGCTCCGCCGTGAGCACGGGGGCGTGGCGCCGGCCGTCCTCGTGGAAGACCACCGGGAAGGGGCGTACGGCCCGGGTCTCCCGCTCCGCGAGCAGGGCTCCCTTGCGCGGTTCCCGTACATCGGTGGCCAGGAGGAACGTGAGGGTGTCGGGCAGTTCCAGGGCCGCGCACTTGACCAGCCCGGAGAACAGGCCGGTGCAGGGGTGCGGGATCCGCTCCGTGACGGCCCCCAGGAGCAGGGTCAGGAACGACGAACCTTCGGCGGCCAGGTCCGCGTGGGCGGTCTGCAGCACGAGGAACGTCGCGTCGTGCAGGGCGGTCAGGGAGGGGGCCAGGCCGTCGCGGGAGGCGGGCGGGCCGGCCTGGGGGCCGTCGGGCAGCGGCGCCGAGCGGGTGAGGTCGGCGACGACCCGCAGATGCCGCACGGGACCGTGGTCGGCCAGGGCCGCGCGGACCGCCTCCGGGGTGGCCTCGGGCAGATGGCGCCAGCCGGGCCGGGTCACGCTGACCGGCGCCGTGCACAGCACGGTCGCGTCGGCCGGCAGATGGCGCAGGGAGGCCCACAGGTCGGGCATGTCGGTGAGCACCACGACGCCGGGCGGCAGGAACGCGACCCGCTCGTGCGGCTCGGGTCCGGCCGCGAGTTCGGCGAGCACCGACACATGACGCGCGGTCATCAGGCTCTCGCCCGTGGCCAGCCGGTCGGCGCCGGCGAACCGGGCGGGCAGCGGGAGCAGCGGGGCCCGCGGGCGGCGCGGGGCCGGTCGCGGACCGGCGGCGGGCGGTAGTGCGGGGTGCCGGGGGCCGGTGGTCGCCGGGTGGAGCCGGTCCGGCGGCGCCTCGGCCGCGGCGCCGGGGATGCCGAGGGTGAGACGGACGGTGCTCTGCTCGGTCCGGCCCGGGCAGGTGACGTCCACCGAGCCGGACGGGCCGAGCAGTCCCCGCAGGACGGCCAGGGCGCCGGCGGCGCCGAGGTAGGGGGCGGTGGAGACCTCGTCCGGCCGCGCCGGCAGGAGGTCGATGCGGCGACCGCCGGACGGGGTGCCGCCGACCGTCAGATCCGCCACGTGGCCGAGGACCGGCAGCCCCGCGGCGACGGCTGTGGCCTCGGTGGTGAGGGCGAACATGAAGGCGCCCTCGGCGAGTCGCCCGTCCGCGACGCCCTCCGGAAGCCCGGCCAGCAGCGTCGCGTACTCCGGCAGGCTGTTGCCGTTGATGCCGCCCGCGAGGGCGAAGTCCAGCTGTCCGGCCCGCAGATAGCGCGCGGCCGTCTCGATGGCGGTCAGGCTTGAGGCGTACCCGGAGTCGAGGGTGATGTTGGGGCCCTTGAGGTCGAAGTGGTTGGCGACCCGGGCGGAGATGACGTTGGGCATCATGCCGGGGAACGAGTCCTCGTTGGACGCCGGGATCTCCTCCCGCACCAGCGCGCGCAGCCCGCTCAGCAGTTCGGCCAGTCCGGGCAGGGACGCCGTGGCCGGGTCCTCGGTGAGCGCCGCCCCGACGTCGTCGAGGAAGCAGCGGTTGGCGAACAGCATGGCCGCCCTGGTGGGGCCCATGTTGCCCACGAACACGCCGGTCGACCCCGTGGTGGCGTCCCAGAACCCGGTGAGCCTGCCGCGCAGGTCGTGGGCGCACTCCAGGATCATCAACTGGCTGCGGTCGATGGTGCGCACCGTCGCCGGGGGCAGCCGGACCCTGTGCAGCGGCGGCGCAGGGTACGAGGAGCCGAAACTGTCGGCCGGACCGGCGCCGCGTCCGCCGATCCACTCCACGACGCCCTCGCGGTCGAGACCCGGGACATGCGCGGACCATCCGACGACCACCACCCGCTCCTCGCCACCGGCGGCACCGGCGGCAGCGGCGGCGCCGGGTGGGGCGGGGCGGCCGGCGCGCGGCCGGCGTTCCGGTGCAGGGGGCTCATCCGCGCGGTGTTCGCGCAGGAGCACGTGCGCGTTCGTGCCGCCGAAGCCGAAGCCGGACACCGCGACGGTGCGGGGCCCGCCCGCCGACGCGGTCCAGGGGACGTTCTCGGTCGGGATCTCCAGCAGGCTGTCGTCCAGGCCGAACGACTCGGGAGCGCGGTTGAACCGGAACTGCTTCGGGATGGTCCCGTGCTCCATGGCCAGCAGCGCCTCGATGACCGACACGACGCCCGCCGCCCATCCGGTGTGCCCGATGAGCGACTTGTTGGACGTGACGTACGCCGGTTTCGTCCGGCCGAAGTGCGCACGGAGTGTGGTGAACTCGGCGAGGTCTCCGGCCGGGGTGCCCGTGGCGTGGGCGATGATCCAGTCGACGTCGTCGGGCGAGGCGCCGTCGGTGAAGGCGGCGCGGACCGCCAGGTCCTGACCGGCCGAGTTCGGTGCGTAGACCGCCTTGCCCCGGCCGTCGGAGGAGGCTCCGACGGACGTGAGCACACCGAGGATCCGGTCCCCGTCGCGCCGTGCGTCGCTGAGCCGCTTCATGACGACGACGCCCGCGCCGTCGGCGAAGATCACGCCGTCCGCGTCCGCGTCGAGCGAGTGGACCGCGCCGCGCCGGGACAGGCCCTGCAGTTTGGAGAACAGCACGGTGCCGCGCGGGGCCAGGGCGAACGCGCCGCCGCACACGGCGATGTCGTGTTTGCCGCTCAGCAGGCCCTTGGCGCCGATGTCGATGGCGTAGAGCGACGACGAGCAGGCGGTGTCGATCATCTGCACTTCGGTGTCGGCCGGCAGGACCCCCGCCATCGCGAGCTGTCCCACCCGGTGCGGGAGGAACCGCTCCGGCGCCCGTGCGCCGCGCCGGTACCGCCGGGTCAGGGCGTCCTGGACCGCGTCGAGGAGACGGTCGCGCTGGGGTGCGGTGAGGTCGAGCGAGCCGGCCGTCCGCCGGGCCCGTGCGTCCATGCCCGCGAGGACGCCGGCCTCCTCCAGGTGCTGGCTGCCGTCGGGGGTGTAGCCCACCAGGAAGGAATGGCGGGCGGACGGGGCGCGCCGTACCCCCTCCAGCGCCTGCACCAGGCTGTGGCGCAGCCAGGTGGTCGTCAGTTCGTGGTCCGTGCCGTCGGCCTCGTCCATCGTCCCGGCCGCCGCGGCGACCGGGTGGAAGTCGGTGATGAAGACACAGGTGTCCTGGTACGACTTGTCGGGCGCCGAGAGGTCGGCCGAGTGGAAGGTCGAGCGCTGCCAGCGGTCCTCGGGAACGGGGACGAACAGTTCGGCCCCGGTGGTGCGCAGCTCCCAGAACTCCTCCGGGCTGTTGGCGCCGGCGACGGCCAGCCCCATGCCGACGATGGCGATGCCGTCGACGGCAGTGTCGTCGGCCGCGGCAGTGTCGTCGGCAGCGGCGTTGTCGTCGTCCGCGGCACTGCCGTCGGCCACGGCGCTGTCGTCGTCCGCGGCACTGCCGTCGGCCACGGCGCTGTCGTCGTCTGCGGCACTGCCCTCGGCCACGGCGCTGCCCTCGGCCACAGTGCTGCCCTCGGCCACAGCGCTGCCGTCGGCCACAGCGCTGCCGTCGGCCGCGCCCTCGCCGGAAACGGTGCCGCCGTTCAGTGCGGGTTCCGCCGCGGCGGCCTCGTCCGGGGCGCCGTCGTCCGGGGTGTGTTCCCCGGCGGCGGGAGCGCCCCGGTCCGCGCGTGGCGGCGACAGCAGTGCCGCCCCCAGGGACAGGCCGCCGTCCGCCAGGATCGTCTGGCCGGTGATCCAGCGGGAGTCGTCGGAGGCCAGGAAGGCCACGAGGGCGGCGAACTCCTCCGGCGTGCCGAGCCGGCCGAGCGGGGTGGCGTCCCGGATGACCTCCTGCATGGCCTCGGCGTCCGGGAACGCGTCCGCGACCTCGCTGACCAGCATGGCCGCGGACGCGGTGTTCACCCTGATGCCGAGCGGGGCGAACTCCACGGCCAGATAGCGGGTGAGGGTCTCGACGGCGGCCTTGGCCGGCGCACAGGCCAGATAGTTCGCCATCACCATCTGGGAGCTGCCGAGGGCCGACATCTGGACGATCGAGCCGCCGCCCCGGCGTGCCATCAGCGGGGCCGCGGCCCGGGCGCAGCGCAGGCTGCCCTTGTAGTTGGTGTCGAGGGCCTTGTCGAGGTCGGCCTCGGTGATCCGGTCGAGCGGGAGCAGCGCGCCGTTCGCGGCGCTGTTCACCAGGATGTCGAGATGGCCGAAGCGTTCCCCGATCTCGGAGAACATCCGGTCGACCTGGTCCTGCCGGGCCACGGAGGCCCTGATCAGGTCGACCCGGGCGCCGAGCGCCGTCAGCTCCGCGCGGGTGCGCAGGGCCTCCTCGTGCGAGTGGAAGTAGTTCACCAGGACGTGGGCGCCACGCTCGGCAAGCGCCCTGGCCACGCTCCGGCCGATGTTCCTGGCTCCCCCGGTGACCAGGGCGAGCCTGCCGCTGAGCTGCTGCTGCATCGCGAGATTGCTCCTTGTCGCGCGGTCCGGGACCGGAGCGGGCGGGTCGCCGCTGCTCCGGTCGGGGTGTGCCGCTCAGGCGGCGGCGACGGACACGTCGCGGCTCACCAGGTGGGCGTGCAGCAGGTCGACCACCTTGCCGACGGTGTCGTGGTCGGAGATGCGGATGTCGCTGGGCGGCAGGCCGTAGCGGCCGGTCACCCGGGTCAGCAGCTCCACCTGCTTGACGGAGTCGATGCCGAGTTCGGCCTCCAGCAGGACCTCTTCGGTGAAGACCTCCTCGGGGTACTCCAGCGCCTCCGCGTACAGCGAACGGAGTTCGGCGAAGAGCTCCTCCCGGTCGGGCGCCCCGACGGGGGCGGGCGCGGCGGGCGCCGACGGCGTCGCGGACGCGGGAACCGGAGCCGGAGCCGGAGCCGCGGCCGTCGCCGGCTCCGCCGGGCCCGCGGGTGCGGCGGTGGCGCCAGCCAGCTCGGTCCGGACGCGTGCGACGAGCCGCGTGCCGAAGGCGGCCCAGAACTGCTCGAAGGGTTCCGGTGCGGCACCGGAGAGGCCGGTCACGGCCTGCTCCACGCCGAGTCGTCCGTCCGCCTCCAGCGTGAAGGTCGACCGGACCGTGAGGTCGCCGGCGCCGGCCAGGACCCGCTCGACGCACCGGCCGAGGGAGCCGAGCCCGCCCGCCTCGACGAACGTGGTGACGCCGCCGTCGTAGAGAGCGCGCACCGTCCCGCGGAAGTCGACCGGCCGGACCAGGTGTTCGGCGAGCAGTGCCGGCAGGTCGTCGTCCGCCCGGTAGGTCCGGCGCAGGATCGGCGAGTACACGGCCGTGCGCGGAGCCTGCCGGAGCAGGCCGCCGATCCGGGCGGCGAACGGCGCCCGCACCGGCTGCAGCGCGGGGTTGTGGAACGCGAACGGCGAGGCCAGCAGGAGGCCCCCGGCATGCAGTTCGCGGGCCACCCGCAGCGCGGCGCGCACGGAGGGCTCGGGTCCGCTGATGACCGTCTGCCGGTCGTGGTTCTCGGCGGCCACCACCAGGGCCGGGTCGTCGAGGAGGTCGAGCAGCCGCCGGGTCCGCTGCCGGTCCAGCGTGAGTGCCGCCATCCGGCCCGCCGGCAGGTCCGCCTCCTCCAGGACGCGCAGCCGCTCGGCGACGACACGCGCGCCGTCCTCCACGGAGAGCGCCCCGCCGGCGACGAGCGCCGGTATTTCGCCCATGCTGTGGCCCACGAAGAGCCGCGGTCGCAGGCCATTTTCCTGCAGAATGCGCCAGGCAGCCACATCGCTGCCGTAAATGGCGAGTTGCGACACCCAGCCGGCTTGCTGGAGCAGGTCGTCCACGGTGAGCGGAGGGCCGTCGAACAGTACGGCGGAAACCGCACTCCCGAATATTTCCTCCGCCACCGCGTCAACGGCCTTGAAAGTCTCGTCGACTTGCTGATACTTCATCCTGGCGGCACTGAGCGCCGCGCCGCTGAATCCGCCCTGTCCTGGAAAGAGAACTGCCGATTCCTCTGCCGTCATCCCCGTTTTCACTCCACTGGCTTGAACCGTAAATGCTGTTGCGAGATACGAGACTTGAGGAGCGTGTATATGGAGCAGGAGTCAACCATCGGACCGGCGGGCAGCGCACCGGACGAAAGTACAGTTGACAGATGCACTATTGGGAGCTGAGCGCGACCAGGTGCGTGTAGGCCTGGGCCACCAGGCCGGCCTGCAGCCGCGAGTCCAGTTGCAGCTTGGCCAGGATGTGCGTGACGTGCGACTTCACCGTGCGCTCGGTGACGTGGAGGGCCGCCGATATCCCGTGGTTGGACAGGCCCCGGCCCAGGAGGATGAACACGTCGAATTCCCGGTCGGTGAGTTCCTCGATGTGGCGCACGGGGTCTTCGACCCAATTGGCGCCACTTTCACCGATGAGTGAGCTGATGCGTCTCCACTCCTGTCCGGACTCCCCCCTGTCGTCGGTCAGTTCATGCCAGGTTTCAGAGAGCAGGGCGATCAACATTCCCCCTTTGCTGACCAGCGGGGCGCCCGATCAGACGACGCCCCAGAAACCGTGCAGCCTTGTACGGCGTGTATGGCAGACCACCGAATCAGGATGGGATGGCGATCGCCGGACAACACCGGAGAACGGCTCCGTCCGGGGCGGGTCGGTTGACCGGGCCTCATTGACCCGGTGGCCGCTCGACCGGAGAACTCTCGCAGGAGCAGGGAGATTCAAACCGGTCCCGTAACCGGAGCTTCCCACCACCGTAGCAAGACCTGGGCACGATTTTCTATGGGAGCATGGAGAAATTGCTGTGGCATGTGGCAGCGGTCAACGGGCCGTCCCGCTCGGGGAGTCGGGAAGACGCACGGCACCGTCGGCCGGGGCCGTCGCGGACTCCTCCCGGTGCCGGATGACCCGGTGCGCCAGCTCGGCGCTGCACAGCCCCAGGGCGAGGAACACCACGCTGATCAGACCGAGCCGATGGGCGCCCACGAGGTGGAGACCCGCCGCGCCGATGACGCCGGACAGGCCGACCCCGAGGTAGGTCGCGGTCGCGTTGAGCGCGACCGACAGCGGAGCTCCCGGGCCGGACACGGAGATCAGCCGGTGCTGTTGCGGGACGAGCACTCCGAAGCCGCACACGCCCCACACCACGACGGCGAGCAGCGCACTCGGCAGGGCGGACCCGCTCCAGGGCATCAGCGCGAAGTCGACGACGCAGGCCAGCAGGGCGACGGTGAGCACCCGGCGGGTGCCGAACCGGTCGGTCAGGCTGCCGGCGGTCAGGTTGCCGGCCGTGGCCGCGAGGCCGAAGACGAAGAGCAGGAGGGCGAGGCGGTTGCCGCTGCCGTCCGTCGCCCGGTCGAAGGAGAGGCTGATGTACGTGTAGACGGTGTACAGGCCGGTCAGGGTGAGCAGGGTCGTCGACAGCACCGTGGCGATCCGGATGTCACGCAGGGGCGCGAGCCGTTGGCGCAGGCCGACGGCCGGCGGCCGGGGCGTCTCCGGGAGCAGGGTCGCGACACCGAGGGCGGCGACGACGCCCAGGGCCGCCACTCCCCAGAGGGAGAGCCGCCAGTGGCCCGCGCCGCCGAGCGCGGTGCCCAGCGGAGCGCCGAGCGCGGTCGCCGCGCTCAGCCCGGCCACGACCAGGGCCAGCGCCCTGCCGCGCTGTTCCGGCGGGACGAGGCCGGTCGCCACGACAGTGGCGGCCGGCGTCACCACGGCGGCCCCGGCGGCGGCCACCAGCCGGCCGGCCATGGCGACGCCGTAGTCGGGAGAGACGGCGACGATCACGTTGCCCACGGTGAAGACCAGCAGCGCCGTCACCAGCAGCCGGCGTCGCGGCCAGGAGGCCGTGGCCGCGGCCAGCACGGGCGAGAACAGCGCGTAGGCGAGCGCGAAGAAGGTCACCAACTGCCCGGCGACGGAGACCGAGACGTCGAGGGAGTGGGCGATGTCGGGCAGGATCCCCGCGATGAGGAAACCGTCTGTGCCGACGGCGAACGTCGCGGACGTCAGAACGAGCAAGCGTGGGTTCAACCTGGATCCTCCGATTCTGCGGACGGGCAAGCGGGCGGACGGCCGCGGCGGTACCGGACGCGCGTTCACGCCCGCGCCGCCCGCACGGCCGTCGCTCCGGAGGCGCGCTCCGGAGCGACGGGATCATCGGCCTGCGGTCGGGCAGGTGGCCGTACGGCTCAGTGGAGGCTGCCGACCAGGCCCCGGTGGAAGGGGGTGAGTTCGTCGACGCGTCCGGCGAGGACCTTCCGCAGCCATTCGGGGTCCCCGAGCAGGGCCCGGCCGACCGCCACGAGGTCGAACTCCTCGCGCTCCATGCGGTCGAGCAGCTCGCCGATGTCCGTGACCGTGGCCTGGGCGCCCTGGAACACCTCGAGGAACTCGTTGCTGAGGCCGACCGAGCCGACGCTGATGGCGGGTTTGCCGGAGAGCTTCTTGGCCCAGCCCGCGAGGTTGAGGTCGGACCCCTCGAACTCGGGGAGGTGGAACCGCCGGGTGGAGCAGTGGAAGGCGTCGGCGCCCGCGTCGGCCAGGAGACCGAGCATGGTCTGCAGTTCCTGCGGCGTCTCGGCGACCCGCGCCTGGTAGTGGTTCATCTTCCACTGGGAGAACCGGAAGGAGATCGGGAAGTCGTCGGAGACGCTCTCCCGGCAGGCGGCCACGATCTGGGCGGCGAAACGGGTGCGGCCGACGATGTCACCGCCGTAGGCGTCGGTGCGCCGGTTGGTGAACGCCCACAGGAACTGGTCGACGAGATAGCCGTGGCCACCGTGGATCTCGATGCCGTCGAAGCCCAGCGACTCGGCGGACGCCGCGGACGTGGCGTAGGCGGCGACCACGTTGTCGATGTCCGCCTGGGTCATCTCCTTGCCCGACTTCGTGCCGTCCAGGGCGATGCCCGAGGGGCCGATCCGCGGGGCGTCGGGGACCGGCGGAGCGCCCGCCGCGCGGTCCATGCCGACGTGCCACAGCTGCGGCATGATCCGGCCGCCCGCCTGGTGGACGGCCTCGGCCACGGCCGCCCAGCCGGCGAGCGCCTCGTCGCCGTAGAAGTGGGGGACGCGGGCGCTGCTGCCCGCCGAGTCGTGGCCGACGTAGGTGCCCTCGGTGATGATCAGACCGACCCCGGCGGCCGCCCGCCGGGCGTAGTACTGCGCCACGTCGTCGCCCGGCACTCCGCCGGGGGAGAACTCGCGCGTCATCGGGGCCATCACGACGCGGTTGGGCAGGGTGAGGCCTCCCAGGGAGAACGGACGGTCCAGGACGTCCCGGGCACGTTCGACGGAGTACTTGGGCATCGGTGTTCGCCTTCGATAGGGGCCGGCCGCGCGGCGACGGGGGATTCGTCCGTGCGGCCGGCTGCTTTTGGGTGGGTACGGGGACGGGTGGCGGCGCGGGGCCGCGCTCAGTCCCCCGAGGGGGTGCGGGCGGGGTCCTTCCCGGCTCCGGCTCCGGCCCCGGCGGCCGGCGGCCCCGCGGCAGCCGGGACCAGGGGCGGCGCGGCGCGGACGAACCACGCCGTGCCGAACGCGGTCGCGGACAGGACGGCCGCGCCCAGCAGGACGCCGTGCAGACCGCTGCTGACGGCTTCCCGGACCGCGTCGCGCATGGCGGTCGACATGTCCTTCAGCTGGGCCGGGGTCAGTGCGCCGCCCGCGGTGAGCCGCTGCTGCGCGGCGGAGCCCAGCCGTTCGGTCAGCACCTCGGTCATGCGGCTGCTCTGCAGGGCGCCCAGCAGGGCGACCCCGAGGGAGCCGCCGATGGTGCGCACCAGGGTGACCGTGCCCGTGGCCGCGCCCATGTCCCGCGGGTCCGCGTTGTTCATGGTGGCCACCATGGTGCTCTGGATCAGGGCGCCGATTCCCACCCCGACCACCAGGGTGAACGCGGAGGCCGCGGCGAGCGGGGTGTCCGTGCCGAGCAGCAGGAGCAGCAGCGACCCGGCGAGGGCGACGGCGCCGCCGGTGAGCGCCACGACGCGGTCGAGACCGCCGCGGTCCATCAGCCGCCCGGTGGCCAGCTGGGCCGTCAGCATGCCGAGCATCAGCGGCAGGATGAGCAGGCCGCTGGCCGTGGACGACGCCCCCTGGACGAACTGCATGTACTGCGGGAGGTAGTTGACGACGGAGAAGAGTACGGCGCCGACCAGGAAGCTGAGGATCTGGGCGAGGGTGAAGTCCCGGCGGGCGAAGAGCCGGGGCGGTGTGATCGGTTCGGCGGCGCGCAGTTCGACGCGTACGAACCAGGCCAGGGCGAGGACGACGAGCACGGCGAGTCCGGCGATCTGCCAGGACGTCCAGGCGTAGGTGGTGCCGGCCCAGCCGGCCAGCAGGGTGAGGGCGAGGATGCCGGTGGTGAGCAGGGCCGTGCCGAGCCAGTCGATCCGCCCCGTGACGCGGCCGGCGGGCAGCCGTACGCCCTTGGTGATCGCCAGCAGCGCGACCAGGCCGATGGGCACGTTGACGTAGAAGGCCCAGCGCCAGCTCATGTAGTCGGTGATGAACCCGCCGAGCAGGGGGCCGCCGACGAAGGCGACCGGCATCATGACGCCCACCATCGACTGGATGCGGCCGCGGTCCTGCGCGGGCACCACCACCCCGATGACCGAGAGCGCGCCGACCATCAGGCCGCCCGCACCGAGGCCCTGGAGGCCGCGGAAGGCGATGAGCTGCCCCATGCTCTGCGCCAGGCCGCAGAGCACCGTCCCGACCAGGAAGAGCGTCACGGAACTCAGGCAGGCGCCCTTGCGGCCGTACAGGTCCCCGAGTTTGCCCCAGACGGGAGTGGACGCGGCCATGGTGAGCAGGTACGCCGTCACCGCCCACGAGAAGTGGTCGAGGCCGCCGAGGTCGCCCACGATGGTGGGGAGCGCCGTGCTGACGAGCTGTCCGTCCAGCGTCGCCAGGAAGATGCTGAGCATCAGTCCGAAGACACCCAGCCGGGGCAGGCCGGGCCGGTCGGGCGCGGGAGTGTCGGTTGCGGGGTCGTTCATCGCAGCCCCCAGGGCACGAGTGGAGGGATGTCAGACGGCATACGGGCGCGCGCGCCTGGCCTCGCGCAGGGCCTGTCCCCACCAGGTGAGCTGGTCGAGCATGGCCTTGGCCGCGACGTCGCACCCGGGGTCGGTCGGCCTGCCGTCGGCGCCGAAGACCTCGCCGTAGTTGTGGAAGCTGACGGTGTTGCGGATCGTGACCGCGTGCAGCTCCGCGAGCACGACACGGAGCTGTTCGACGGCGCGCAGGCCGCCGGCGAGTCCGCCGTAGGAGACGAAGCCGACCGGCTTGGCGTGCCACTGCTCGTTGTGCCAGTCGATGGCGTTCTTCAGCGGTGCGGGGAAGCTGTGGTTGTACTCGGGCGTGACGATCACGAAGGCGTCGGCGTCGGCCAGCCGCGGCGTCACCGCGCCGAGCTGGGCCACGACCTCGTCGGCGGGGGTCTGCCCGAACGCCGGGAAGACGGTGGGCAGAGGCGTCTCCACGAGGTCGATCAGGTCGGCCTCCATGTCCTCGCGCTGGGCGATGTGTCCGGCGATCCAGTCCGCGACGACCGGACCGAACCGTCCATCCCGGGTGCTGCCGATGATCACCGCGGTGCGGATAGTGTCGTCAGTCACGTCGGCCATGGAGTGCTCCTCGGTGGTGTGTACGCCGTATCTTTCTCGTACAACGTACACACCCGTGTGTACGTTGTCCACTCCTGATACGGTGTACACAGCACTGTTCGTCGGAAGGAACCGAAGCGATGACCGCCCGGGAGAGACAAGCAGCGAGCGAGGACAAGGACCACGTCTCCGTGTGGGAGCGCCTCGAACGGCCGGCGCCCGTCCCTCGCACCACCCTGACCCCCCTGCGGATCGCCAGGACCGCCGTCGGCATCGCCGACGCGGAGGGGCTCGACGCGGTCACCATGCGCCGCCTGGCCACCGAACTCGGCGTCGCCCCCATGGCCGCGTACCGCTACGTCACCGGCAAGGACGAGCTCCTGGAGCTGATGGTCGACTTCGTGTACGCGGAGCTGGAGCTGCCCGACGGCAAGGAGGGCTGGCGCACGACCCTGCGGTCCGTCGCCCTGCGGATAAGGGAGGTCCTGCTGCGGCACTCGTGGGTGACGCGGGCGACGTGGTGCGCGCCGACCCCGAACCAGCTGGCCGTGACCGAGGCCGTGCTGGCCGCGCTCGACGGCCTCGGGCTCGACGCGGACAACGCGATGGCGGTCTACAACACCCTCACCTCCTACGTGCACGGCGCGGTGGACTCGGAGATCGGGCTGACGCAGATGCTGCGCGTCCGCGGCTGGTCCACCCGCAAGGAGGCCCGCGCCGGACTGGCCTCGCAGATGGCCTGGCTCATGACCACCGGCCGGTTCCCGATGTACGCGCGCTACATCACCGAGGCCCGGCGCAAGGACGACCAGCAGTGGCAGTTCGAGTCCGGTCTGGACTCCGTCCTCGACGGCATCGCGGCGCGCCTCTCGATCTGAGGACATCGCCAGGACAGGTCGGTTCGAAAAACCGAAGGCCCGCTACAGAGAAAATACATGTAGCGGGTCTTCGCTTGCCGGTCCGTGAATCCGAGAAATAGATTCGCCGCACTTCGAAGCGGTGGGGGAAATGACTCACGGATTCAAGGACACTACAGATACCGTCCGCACGACGACCACGGAACCGACGGAGTGCGAGGGCGCCGCGTGCCTGCGCAGCGTCGCCGCCGGCCGCGCCCCGGAGCTGGCCGTCGCCGGCAGCCGGCTCTGCCCGAACTGCCGGCTCCGGCTCACCCACGACCTGCGGCGGCTGCCGCGCCTGCACGACGAGTGCGGACAGCTGCTCACCGGCGTCGACCGGCCGCGCGACCGCACGTCCGGCGGCGGCTCCGTGCCCGGACTGCCGTTCAACACGGCGGCCGCCGAGGCCCGTTCGGGGATCACCGGGATCCTGCGGTCCTGGGCTGCGCTGGTGGTCGAGGAGCGGGGCGTCGGCGCCCCGCAGGACACCCCGGCCCAGATCGCCGACTTCCTGCTGCGGCACTCCGCATGGCTGCACGCGCACCGGGCCGCCGGTGAGCTGTCCGACGAGGTGGCACGGTGTGTACGCCGGGCCCGTCAGGTCATCGACCCGGCGCCGCGGCGCCGGGTCCCGGTCGGCGACTGCGTGGTGCCGGACTGCGGGGGCACGCTCACCGCGGAGGTCCGGCCGGGCGGCGCCGCCGCCGCGGTCGAGGTCGGCTGCGACACGGAGCCCGCGCACCACTGGTCCGGGCAGGAGTGGATGCGGCGGGGCGGCGGGCTCGGCGCGGAGCGCACGGAGCCCGCGGTGCGCTGGATGACCGCCCGGGACATCGCCGCGCTGTGGGGCGTCGCACCGGGCAGCGTCTACCGCCGGGCCAGCGAGCACCAGTGGCGCCGCCGCGCCGTCAACGGCCGCACCTTCTACCACGAGCAAGACGTCCACACGTCGTTCGGCGCCCGCGCCTGACAGACGCCGGCGACGGCCTCCGCGATCAACGGCTCCACCAGGGCGAACCGCCCCTGGTGGAGCCTTTTTTCGTTGCCCCCCGGGAATTCGATTTAACAAAGCTCTGACTCAAGCATGTCGTTGAACTGGAATATGGGTATTGACATCCGCCGGGATTCCGAAGAAGCTCTTCATTAGCTTCCGCAGCACTGTGTCGATTCATCCGGCACGAACGTCACTGCAGAAAAGCATCAAGCGGCGCACCGATGTCCCATTCCGGTGCGCCGCTTCGTCGTACCGACCATTCCGACGCCCCGGAGGACACATCCATGGACGCTTCCGTCATCGTCGCCGGCGCAGGTCCCACCGGACTCATGCTCGCCGGGGAGCTACGGCTTGCGGGAGTCGACGTCATCGTGCTGGACCGGCTCCGCGAGCGCACCGGCGAGTCCCGCGGGCTGGGCTTCACCACGCGGACGATGGAGGTCTTCGACCAGCGCGGGCTGCTCCACCGCTTCGGCGACATGGGCACCAGCAACGCCGGCCACTTCGGCGGGCTGCCGGTGGACTTCGGCATCCTCGACAGCATCCACCAGGCGGCCAAGACCGTGCCGCAGTCGGACACCGAGACGATGCTCGAAGGCTGGGTGCGCGAGCTGGGCGTCGACATCCGACGCGGCCACGACCTGATCACCCTGCGCGACCACGGCGACCACGTCGAGGCCGAGGTGCGCGGCCCCGAGGGCGAGGAGAGCCGGCTGACGGCCTCCTACCTCGTGGGCTGCGACGGCGGCCGCAGCACCGTACGCAAGGCCTCCGGCTTCGACTTCCCGGGCACCGCGGCGACCATGGAGATGTACCTGGCGGACATCAAGGGCGTCGACCTGAAACCGCGGCTGATCGGCGAGACGTACAGCGGCGGCATGGTCATGTGCGGCCCGCTCGGCGACCGCGGCGTCACCCGCATCATCGTCTGCGAACGCGGCACGCCGCCGCGCCGGCGCACCGAGCCGCCCTCGTACGCGGAGGTGGCCGCGGCCTGGCAGCGGATCACCGGCATCGACATCTCGCACGCCGAGCACGAGTGGGTCAGCGCGTTCGGCGACGCGACACGGCTCGCCACCGAGTACCGGCGGGGCCGGGTGCTGCTGGCCGGGGACGCCGCGCACATCCATCTGCCGGCCGGCGGCCAGGGCATGAACACCGGCATCCAGGACGCCCTGAACCTCGGCTGGAAGCTGGCCGCCGTGGTCCGCGGCACCGCGCCCGAGGAGCTGCTGGACACCTACCACGGCGAACGGCACGCGGTGGGCGAGCGGCTGATGATGAACACCAGGGCGCAGGGCCTGCTCTTCCTCAGCGGCGACGAGGTCCAGCCGCTGCGCGACGTGCTGGCGGAGCTGATCCGGTACGAGGAGGTCAGCCGCCACCTCGCCGGCATGGTGAGCGGTCTGGAGATCCGCTACGACGTCGGCCCGGGCCGCCACCCGCTGCTGGGTCTGCGGATGCCGCACCTGGAGCTGGTCGGTGACCGGCGCAAGACCAGCAGCACCGAACTGCTGCGCGCGGGGCGGGGCGTGCTGCTCGACCTGGAGGACAACGCTGTCCTCCGCGACCGTGCGGCCGGGTGGTCGGACCGGGTGGACATCGTGACCGCGGAGCCCCACGGCGTCCTGGCCGGCGGTCCGCTCTCGGGCACGTCGGCGGTGCTGGTCCGTCCGGACGGGCACGTGGCCTGGGCCGCGCCGGGCAGCCACCACGATCTGCCCATGGCACTGGAGCGCTGGTTCGGTCCGTCCCGGATCCAGCAGGCTTGACAAGGAGAGACGCATGCACAGCACATTGATCGTGGCCCGGATGGAACCTCATTCGGCCGCCGACGTCGCCCGCCTCTTCGGCGAGTTCGACGGCACGGACATGCCGCACCTGATGGGCACCCGGCGCCGGCAGCTCTTCGCCTACCGGGGCCTCTACTTCCACCTCCAGGACTTCGACTCCGAGGACGGCGGCGAGCGGATCGAGGCGGCCAAGACGGACCCGCGGTTCGTCGGCATCAGCGAGGACCTCAAGCCGTTCATCACCGCCTACGACCCCGCCACCTGGCGCTCCCCCGCCGATGCCATGGCGCAGCGCTTCTACCACTGGACCGCGCTGTGAGCGGCCCGGACGGCAGGCGGGTCGTGATCACCGGCATCGGCGTCACCGCGCCGGGCGGCGTGGGCGCCAAGAGCTTCTGGAGCCTGCTGGCCGACGGGCGTACCGCGACCCGGCGCATCAGTTTCTTCGACCCCTCCCCGTTCCGCTCGCAGGTCGCCGCCGAGGTCGACTTCGACCCCGAACTGCTGGGCCTGGGCGCCCAGGAGATCCGGCGGATGGACCGGGCCGCGCAGTTCGCCGTGGTCACCGCGCGGGAAGCGGTGGCGGACAGCGGGCTGGAGTTCGACGCCCTGGCCCCGCACCGGACCGGCGTGACCATCGGCAGCGCGGTCGGCGCGACGATGGGGCTCGACGAGGAGTACCGGACCGTCAGCGACAGCGGGCGGCTCGAACTGGTCGACCACGAGTACGCGGTACCGCACCTCTACAACTACATGGTGCCCAGTTCGTTCGCCGCGGAGGTGGCCTGGGCGGTGGGCGCGGAGGGTCCGACCACGGTGGTCTCCACCGGCTGCACCTCGGGCCTGGACGCCGTGGGCTACGCCGCCGAGCTGATCCGCGAGGGATCGGCCGACGTCATGGTGGCCGGCGCGGCGGACGCCCCGATCTCGCCCATCACCGTGGCCTGCTTCGACGCGATCAAGGCCACCACCTCGCGCAACGACGACCCGGAGCACGCCTCCCGCCCGTTCGACGGGACGCGCAACGGGTTCGTGCTCGGCGAGGGTTCGGCGGTTTTCGTCCTGGAGGAACTGGACAGCGCACGGCGGCGCGGCGCCCATGTGTACGCGGAGATAGCCGGGTACGCCACGCGCAGCAACGCCTTCCACATGACGGGGCTGCGCCCCGACGGACGCGAGATGGCCGAGGCGATCCGGGTCGCCCTGGACGAGGCCCGGCTCGCTCCGGAAGCCGTCGACTACGTCAACGCGCACGGTTCGGGCACCAAGCAGAACGACCGGCACGAGACCGCCGCCTTCAAGCGCAGCCTCGGCGAGCACGCGTACGCCGTGCCGGTCAGCTCGATCAAGTCGATGGTCGGGCACTCCCTGGGCGCCATCGGCTCGATCGAGATCGCGGCGAGCGTGCTGGCGATGGAGAACAACGTCGTGCCGCCCACCGCCAACCTGCACACGCCCGACCCCGAGTGCGATCTCGACTACGTGCCGCTCACCGCGCGGGACTGGAGGACCGACGCCGTGCTCTCCGTGGGCAGCGGGTTCGGCGGTTTCCAGAGCGCCATGGTGCTCGCCCGTCCCGATCGGAGGGCAGCATGAACGGGTCCGGCGTCCGGGTCGCCGTCACCGGGCTGGGCGTGGTCGCCCCCAACGGCCTGGGCGTGGAGGCCTACTGGACGGCGACCCGCAAGGGAACCAGCGGCATCGGCCGCATCTCGCGGTTCGCCCCCGACCGCTATCCGGCCCAACTGGCCGGGGAGATCGAGGGGTTTGCCGCCGAGGAGCACCTGCCGGGCCGGCTGCTGCCGCAGACCGACCGGATGACCCAGCTCGCCCTGGTGGCCGCGGACTGGGCGTTCGAGGACGCCGCGGTGCGTCCCGGGGAGCTGCCCGAGTTCGAGATGGGCGTGATCACGGCCAGCTCCTCGGGCGGCTTCGAGTTCGGCCAGCGGGAGTTGCAGGCCCTGTGGAGTCAGGGGAGCCGGTACGTCAGCGCGTACCAGTCGTTCGCCTGGTTCTACGCCGTCAACAGCGGCCAGATCTCCATCCGCAACGGCATGCGGGGCCCGAGCGGCGTGGTCGTCAGCGACCAGGCCGGCGGGCTCGACGCGGTCGCCCAGGCGCGGCGCCAGATCCGCAAGGGCACCCGGCTGGTGATGTCGGGGGCCGTGGACGCCTCGATCTGCCCCTGGGGCTGGGTCGCCCAGATGGCGAGCAACCGGCTGAGCACCAGCACCGACCCGGAGCGGGCCTACCTGCCCTTCGACGCCGCGGCCAGCGGCCACGTGGCCGGCGAGGGCGGCGCCCTGCTCGTCCTGGAGGAACTGGAGCAGGCCCGGGCCCGGGGCGCCAGGCAGATCTACGGCGAGATCGCCGGGTACGGCTCCACGCTCGACCCCCGGCCGGGCAGCGAGCGTCCCCCGGGTCTGCGCAAGGCGATCGAACTGGCGCTGGCCGATGCCGGGGCCACGCCGGGCGAGATCGACGTGGTGTTCGCCGACGCGGCCGCCGTCCCCGAGCTGGACCGGATCGAGGCCGAGGCGATCACCGAGGTGTTCGGGGCCGGGGCGGTGCCGGTGACGGCACCCAAGACGATGACCGGGCGGCTCTACTCGGGAGCGGCTCCGCTGGATCTGGCCGCCGCGTTCCTCGCCATGCGGGACGGGGTGATCCCGCCGTCCGTCGGCGTCACGCCCGCCCCCGAGCACGGCCTCGACCTGGTCGTCGACCAGGAGCGGACCGCCACGGTGCGCTCCGCCCTGGTGATCGCCCGCGGCCACGGCGGTTTCAACTCCGCGATCGTGGTCCGCTCCGCCGCATAGGGCCCGGCCCGCCGACGAGCGGCGACGGTCAGCCGGCGCGCGGAGGACCGGCTGACCGACTCCCCACCGCAGCAACGAAAGGACACTCCCCCATGGCTTCCCACGAGTTCACCATCGACGACCTCAAGCGCATCCTGCGCGAGGGGGCCGGCGCGGACGAAGGCGTCGACCTCGACGGGGACATCATCGACACCGACTTCGAGTCGCTGGGCTACGAGTCCCTGGCGATGCTGGAGACCGGCGGCCGGATCGAGCGCGAGTTCGGCGTCACCCTCGACGACGACACGCTGACCGACGCCAAGACCCCGCGCGCGCTGATCGAGTCCGTGAACGCCCTGCTGGTGCCCGCCGAGATCGGCTGAGCCCGGCCCCGGACCGCGCCGCCGGTTCCCGCCGGTTCCCGTCGATGCCTCCGACGGGAACCGGCGGCGCGTTTTCTCCTCCTCGCGCCTCCCTCTCGCGCCTTGCGCCTCCACCCTTCTGCAGGAGACAGACATGAAGCAGCAGAATCCGAAGGTCGCCCTCGTCACCGGGGCGACCAGCGGTATCGGCCTCGCGGTGACCAGGCTGCTGGCCGAGCAGGGCCACCGGGTGTTCCTGTGCGCCCGCACCGAGGACAGCGTGACCCGCACGGTCAAGGAACTCCTCGACGAGGGGCTGGAGGTGGACGGCGCGCCCTGCGACGTCCGCTCCGCCGACGACATAGGACGGTTCGTGCGGCAGGCGGTCGAGCGCTTCGGCCCGGTCGACGTACTCGTCAACAACGCGGGCCGGTCCGGCGGCGGGGTCACCGCCGACATCGCCGACGAACTCTGGCACGACGTCATCGCCACCAACCTCAACAGCGTCTTCCTGATGACGCGCGAGGTGCTCACCACGGGCGGCATGCGCGACAAGGACCGCGGCCGCATCATCAACATCGCCTCCACCGCGGGCAAGCAGGGCGTGGTGCTGGGCGCCCCCTACTCGGCCTCCAAGCACGGTGTCGTCGGCTTCACCAAGGCGCTCGGCAACGAGCTGGCGCCCACCGGCATCACCGTCAACGCGGTCTGCCCCGGCTACGTCGAGACACCGATGGCGCAGCGCGTGCGCCAGGGCTACGCGGCCGCGTACGACACCAGCGAGGACGCCATTCTCCAGAAGTTCCAGGCGAAGATCCCGCTCGGCCGCTACTCGACGCCGGAGGAGGTCGCGGGCCTGGTCGGCTACCTGGCGTCCGACACCGCCGCCTCCATCACCTCCCAGGCACTGAACGTCTGCGGCGGCCTGGGCAACTTCTGAGCCACGGAGGAGAGCACATCATGACGACCCGTCAGGTCGAGCACACCATCACCGTCGAGGCCCCGGCCGCCGCCGTCTACCGGTTGATCGCCGAGGTGGAGAACTGGCCGCGGATCTTCCCGCCCACCATCTACGTCGACCACGTCGAGCGCGGCGCGGGCGAGGAGCGCATCCGGATCTGGGCCACCGCCAACGGCGAGGCGAAGAACTGGACCTCGCGCCGCACCCTGGACCCCGAGAACCTGCGGATCACGTTCCGCCAGGAGGTCTCCACCCCGCCGGTCGCCGCCATGGGCGGCACCTGGATCATCGAGCCGCTGTCCGAGACGTCGTCGCGGGTGCGGCTGCTGCACGACTACCGGGCCGTCGACGACGACCCGGAGGGCCTGAAGTGGATCGACGAGGCCGTCGACCGCAACTCCCGCTCGGAGCTGGCCGCGCTGAAGACCAACGTCGAACTGGCCCACGCCTCCGAGGAGATCACGTTCTCCTTCGAGGACACCGTGCAGATCGCCGGCGCGGCCAAGGACGCCTACGACTTCGTCAACGAGGCCGGGCTGTGGGTGGAGCGGCTGCCGCACGTGGCCTCCGTCCGCTTCTCGGAGGACACCCCGGGGCTGCAGACCCTGGAGATGGACACCCGCGCCAAGGACGGCTCGACCCACACCACCAAGTCGTACCGGGTGGTCTTCCCGCACCACCGGATCGCGTACAAGCAGGTCACCCTGCCCGCGCTGATGACCCTGCACACCGGTTACTGGACGTTCACGGAGAACGCCGGCGGCGTCGCCGCGACCTCGCAGCACACGGTGGTCCTCAACACGGCGAACATCGCCGCGATCCTGGGCCCGGACGCGACCGTCGCCGACGCCCGGGAGTACGTCCGCGGCGCGCTGAGCACCAACAGCCGCGCCACTCTGGGCCACGCCAAGGACTACGCCGAGAACAAGCGCTGACCATGGCCGCGCTGGACACCGATGTGCTCGTCGTCGGCGCCGGACCGGTCGGCCTGCTGCTCGCCGGGGAGCTGCGCACCGGCGGGGCGCGGGTGACCGTGCTGGAGCGGCTGACCGAGCCCACCGCCGAGTCGCGGGCGTCGATCCTGCACGCCCGCACCATGGAACTGCTGCACGAGCGGGGCCTGGTCGAACGGTTCGGGCCGCCGCCGGATGCCGGGCCCGGCCACTTCGGCGGCATCCCCCTCGACCTGGCCGAGGCCGGCGACAGCCCGTACGCCGGTCAGTGGAAGGCGCCGCAGACCCGCGTCGAGGCCGTTCTCGCGGACTGGGCGACCGGGCTCGGCGCCCAGGTGCGACGCGGACACACGGTGACCGGCCTGACCGAGGCGCCCGGCCAGGTGCACGTCGTCGCGACCACGCCGGCGGGTGAGCGGCTGCGGCTGAGCGCCGCGTACGTCGTGGGCTGCGACGGCGAGGAGAGCGCGGTACGGCGGCTGGCCGGCTTCGCGTTCCCCGGGGCCGCTCCCACCAAGGAGCTGCTGCGCGCGGACCTGGCCGGCATCGACCTGCGGGAGCGGCGCTTCGAACGGCACGCGGGCGGGGTGGCCAATGCCCGCCGCGGACCGGACGGCGTCACCCGCATCATGGTGCACGCGTTCGACCGGGTACCCGGCGCGTCGAAGACCCCCTCCTTCGAGGAGGTCTGCGCGGTGTGGGCCCACGTCACCGGCGAGGACGTCAGCGGCGCCGAGCCGGTCTGGCTCAACGCGTTCCACAACGCCCGGCGGCAGGCCGCCCGTTACCGCATGGGCCGGGTGTTCCTCGCCGGGGACGCCGCCCATGTCCAGCTGCCGGTGGGCGGGCAGGCCCTCAACCTCGGCCTGCAGGACGCGGCGGACCTCGGCGGAAAACTCGCCGCACATCTCGCCGGCCGGGCCGGCGAGGAACTGCTCGACACCTACCACGCCGTCCGCCACCCGGTGGGCGCACGCGTGCTCGGCAACATCGAGGCCCAGGCCCAGCTGCTGTTCGGCGGGCCCGAACTGGACGGTGTGCGGACGGTGTTCCGGGAACTGCTCGGGATCCCGTCGGCCCGCCGCCACCTCGCCGCGATGATCAGCGGGCTCGACGGCGGCGGCCCGGCCGTGACGGAGCCCGGCGGCCCAGCCGTGCACGGCGCTCACGGCGCTCACGGACCGAATCGTCAGCACACGACGCACAGGAGGACCACCATGGGCAAACTGACCGGAAAGACCGCGCTCGTCACCGGTTCCAGCCGCGGCATCGGCCGGGCCACGGCGATCCGGCTGGCCCGCGAGGGGGCACTCGTCGCGGTGCACTGCTCCAGCAACCGGGAGGCCGCCGACGACACCGTCGCCGCCATCGAGAAGGAGGGCGGCCGGGGCTTCTCGGTGCTGGCCGAGCTCGGGGTGCCCGGCGACGTCCACGAGCTCTTCCTGGCCCTGGAGCGGGAGCTGAAGGAGCGCACCGGCGCCGTCACCCTCGACATCCTGGTGAACAACGCGGGCGTCATGGGCGGCGTGGCCCCCGAGAACCTCACGTCCGAGGCGTTCGACCGGCTCTTCGCCGTCAACGCCAAGGCGCCGTACTTCCTCGTGCAGCGCGCGCTGGACAACCTCCCCGACGGCGGCCGGATCATCAACATCTCCTCCGGGCTGACCAGGGTCGCCAACCCGCAGGAGGTGGCGTACGCGATGACCAAGGGCGCCATCGACCAGCTCACCCTGCACTTCGCCAAGCACCTCGGGCCCCGCGGCATCACTGTGAACAGCGTGGGTCCGGGCATCACCGACAACGGCAGTCCGGTCTTCGACGACCCGGAGGCGGTGGCGGCCATGGCCAACTACTCGGTCTTCGGACGGGTCGGCGAGACACGGGACGTCGCCGACGTGGTGGCCTTCCTCGCGAGCGACGACTCCCGCTGGGTCACCGGCTCCTACCTGGACGCCAGCGGCGGCACGCTGCTCGGCTGAGCGGGCGGACGGCCGAGCCGATGACGACGCTCTCCTCGCACCCCTCCCCCCGCATCGGCGTCGGACGGCGGGCCCTGCTCTTCGTGCTCGCCGGCAACATGCTCATCGACGCCCTCGAGGTCTCCGTCATGCTGGTCGCCCTGCCGGCGCTGGGGCGGGACCTCGGGCTCTCGATGCTCGGCAGCCAGTGGGTGATGAGCGGCTTCGCCGCCGGCTTCGCGGCGCTGCTGCTGCTCGGTCCGCGTCTCGTGGCCCGGTGGGGCCGGCGGCGCGTCTACCTGGCCGCGCTGCCGGTGTTCATCGCCGCCTCGGTGGCCGGCGGTCTCGCCCACCAGGGCGCCGTGCTGGTCGCCACCAGGGTGGTGAAGGGCATGTGCGCCGCGCTGACCGCGCCCACCGGGCTCGCGATCATCAGCACCACGTTCCGGCCCGGAGCCGAGCAGCGCCGGGCGGTGTCGGTCTACTCGCTCTTCGGGGCGGCCGGGTTCACCGCGGGACTGCTGTGCTCGGGGGCGCTCACCGAACTGAGCTGGCGCTGGAACCCGGTGTTCCCCGCCCCGGTCGCCCTGCTGCTGCTGGCGGCCGGGGCCCGGCTCATCCCCCGCGACACGGCGCCGGCGCCCGCCGCGCCGCTCGGGGCGACCCTGGCACGGCTGCTGCGCGACGGTCCGTTCCGGCGCTCGGCGGTGTGTGCGGCCACGCTCAACGGCACCTACCTGGGCCTGCTGATGCTGCTCGCCCACCGGCTGCACGACCAGTGGGGGTGGAGCTCCTGGCGCACGGCGCTCGCGTTCCTGCCGGCCTGTCTGCCCCTGGCGCTCGCGCTGCCCTTCGCCGGCCGGATGGTGGCGCGCTTCGGCACCGAACGGCTGATCAGGGCCGGCAGCTGCGCCGCGGCGCTGGGCTGCGTGACCGCCCTGCTCACCGGGGCGCCCGCGGCGTACGCCACCGGAGTGCTGCCCGCACTGCTGCTGGTGGAGGCCGGCTTCGTGCTGTCCTTCGCGGCCCTCAACCTCCAGGCCACGGCCGGGATCGCGGCCGAGCACCGGGCCGCCGCGGTGCCGGTCTACCAGACGGCCGTACAGCTCGGGGCGGTGCTCGCACTGCCGGCCGCGGCCGCGGCCGCATCCTCCGGCGGCGGTTACCGGGGCGCGCTGGCGTTCCTCACCGCGGTGTCGGCGACGGGCGCGCTCGTCGCCTGCACGGCCCGCACCCGCGGGGGCGACGCCGCGCCCTGACGGCGCGGGTCCGTACGCACCCTGGGCCCATCCCCCACCGGCACACCCCCGTGCACCCGAACCCGAACGGAGTTTCAACGATGCGTGTCCTGTTCACCATCTTTCCGGCGACGGCACACCTGTATCCCGTCGTGCCGCTGGCCTGGGCGCTGCAGAGCGCCGGGCACGAGGTCGTCGTGGCGAGCCATGCGGGCGTCGTGGACCCGGGGGTGATCGCGAACATAGGCGCGGCCGGGCTCACGGCCGTACCGCTCGGTTCGCCGGAGGAGCTGCCGGAAGCCCTGAGCAAGAACACGGGGGACAGCAAGCCGAACCGCCCCTCGCTCGCTTTCGACGCGTTCGAACCGGAGGAGTCGGAGGGCTGGCGCACGGCGCGCGCGATCCTCACCGGAATGTTCCGGATGCACTACCCCGAGCCCGCGGAGCCGGGCGGCCGCAGGCCCGTGCTGGACAACCTGGTCGACTTCGCCCGCGCCTGGCAGCCCGATCTGGTGCTGTGGGACCCGCTGATGTTCCCCGCGCCCGTCGCCGCGCGGGTCTGCGGCGCCGCGCACGCCCGCCTGGTCTGGGGCACGGACAACATCGCCCTGATCCACGAGCGGACGAAGCGGGAACTGGCCCGCCCGGACGCGGAGTTGACCGAGCACCCGTGGGTGAGCTGGTACGGCCCGATACTGGAGCAGTACGGGCTGGAGTTCACCGACGAGATGCTGCTCGGCCAGTGGACCCTGGACCTGACCCAGTCCAGGATGCGGCTGCCGCTCGACCTCACGCACGTCCCGGTGCGGCGGGTCCCCTACACCGGCGCGGCCGCCCTCCCGGCCTGGCTGCACCACCAGCCGGAACGTCCGCGCGTGGTGCTCACCCTGGGGGTGAGCCGCCGCAAGCTCTTCGGCAAGTACAGCGGCTTCCCGATGCGCGAGTTCTTCGAGTCGGTGTCCGCCCTGGACATCGAGGTCGTCGCCACCCTCAACAGCGAGCAGCTCGCCGCGGTCGGCACCGTGCCCGACAACGTCCGCACGGTCGAGTACGTGCCGCTCAACCAGGTCCTGCCGACCAGTTCGGCGGTCATCCACCACGGCGGGGGCGGGACGTTCTCCGCCGCCGTCAACTTCCAGGTGCCCCAGCTCGTGGTGCCGCTGCCGATGTGGGACGAGATGGTCACCGCCCGGTACGTCGAGGAGATGGGCGCGGGTCTGGTCGCCGATCCCGAGTCCCTGGACGTCGCGGGACTGCACAAGCAGCTCGTGCGGCTCCTGCAGGACCCCTCGTTCTCCCTCGGCGCCCGCCGTCTGTACGACGAGATGCTCGCCGCGCCCGCGCCGAAGGACATCGTGCCCCTGCTGGAGCGCCTGACCGCCGAGCGCCGCTGAACGCGCCCGTACAGGCCGGAAAGGACTGTCCGTCAGATGCGCGTACTGGTGATCACCACCCCTGTACCGTCCCATTACCTGCCCCTGGTGCCCCTGCTGTGGGCGCTGCGGTCGGCCGGCCACGAGGTGACGGTGCTGTGCCAGCCCGATGTGCTGGGCGCGGTCCGGGCCTCCGGGCTCACCGCCGTCGAGGTGGGCAAGTCGTTCGACGTCGACGCCATGCTGCTGAGGAACCTGCCCGCGGAGCAGCGGCCCCTGCAGGCCCGGCCCCGCCCCGCCCCCGAACTGCTCGGCGGCTACGGCAGGCTGTGGTGGGCCCATGCCACCGCGCACCTCGGCCACTACACCGCTCTTGCCGACGAGTACGGCCCCGACCTGATCGTGGCCGACCCGCTGGAGTACTGCTCCCTGATCATCGGCGCCCGGCTGGGTGTGCCGGTGGTGCACCACCGGTGGACGGTGGACGCGATCTCCGGCCCCGCCCGGCGCTTCGTGCGCGCCGACGCCCCGGAACCGGCGGGGCGCCCCGGACCGGCCGGGCCGCCGGACCCGGCCGCGCTGCCGAACCCGACCGTGCTGCTCGACCCGTGCCCGCCGGGCCTGCGGATGCCGGACGCCGAGGCGGGCGTGCCGATCAGGTACGTGCCCTACAGCGGGGGCGCCGAGACACCGGCCTGGGTGCGGGCGGACCCCGGCCCGGGAGCCGGGCGGCGACGGGTCGCCGTCTCGCTCGGCAACACGCCGGCCCTGCACGGCGAGCCCTTCATCCGCGGCCTGCTGCACGGCCTGGCCGCCTGCCGTGACACCGAGATCCTGGTCACGCTGCCGCGGCCGTACCGCGCGGGGGTCGGGCCGCTGCCGGGGAACGTGACGGTCGTCGACCCGCTGCCCCTGCACCTGTTCCTCGGGACCTGCGACGCGATGGTCCACCACGGCGGTGCCGGCACGGCGATGACCGCCACCGCGTTCGGACTCCCGCAGCTGGTGCTGCCGCAGCTGGCGGACCACTTCCCGCTGGCCGACCGGCTCACCGCGACCGGTGCCGGACTGTCCTTCGAGACCCCGGCGCAGCAGGACGACCCGCGGGTCGTCGGCCAGGCCCTGGACGATCTGCTGTCCGACCCGCGCTACGCCGGGTCGGCCCGCCGGCTGGGCGCGGAGATGGCCGTGATGCCGTCCCCCGCCGACGTGGCCGCCGACCTGGAGCGACGGGCGCGAGCAGCCACCGAACCGAGAGAGGCGAGCGTGTAGTGCACATCGAGGAAATGACCCTGCCCGGGACCTACCTGATCACGCCCGACCAGATTCCGGACGAGCGCGGGGCGTTCTACGAGGCCTTCCGCAGCGACGTGCTGGAGAGCGTGACCGGCGTCGCCTTCCGGCCCCAGCAGATCAACTACTCCGTGTCGAGACGGCACACCCTGCGCGGGATCCACAGTGTGCGCATACCGCCCGGGCAGGCCAAGTACGTCACCTGCGTCCGCGGTGCGCTGCGCGACATCGTGGTGGACCTGCGGATCGGCTCCCCGACCTTCGGCGAGCACCAGGTCAGCGAACTGGACGCGGACTCCGGCAGGTCCGTCTACGTCCCCGAGGGCGTGGGCCACGGATTCCTCGCGCTCACCGACGACGCCTGCATCTGCTACGTCGTCTCCACCGCGTACGTGCCGGGCACCCAGATCGACATCAACCCGCTCGATCCGGATCTCGCGCTGCCCTGGAACTGCCCGGAGACGCCCCTCATCTCGGACAAGGACGCGAAGGCGCCGACCGTGGCCGAGGCCGTACGGGCAGACCTCCTGCCCCGATTCAGCAAGGCGGGAACAGCGTGAGAATGCTCTTCGTGGCGGCGGGCAGCCCGGCGACGGTCTTCGCCCTGGCCCCGCTGGCCACCGCCGCCCGCAACGCGGGCCACCAGGTCGTCATGGCCGCGAACGACGACATGGTTCCGGTCATCACCGCCTCGGGTCTGCCGGGCATCGCGACCACCGATCTGCCGATCCGGCACTTCATCACCACGGACCGGGCCGGCAACCCCGAGGAGATCCCCTCCGATCCGGTCGAGCAGGCGCTCTTCACCGGGCGCTGGTTCGCGCGCATGGCCGCCTCCAGCCTGCCGCGGATGCTGGAGTTCTGCCGCGCCTGGCGGCCCGAGCTGATCGTCGGCGGCACGATGAGCTACGTCGCCCCGCTGCTCGCCCTGCACCTCGGCGTGCCGCATGTGCGCCAGACCTGGGACGCCATCGAGGCCGACGGCATCCATCCCGGCGCGGACACCGAACTCCGGCCGGAACTCGCGGAGTTCGGCCTTGACCGGCTGCCCTTCCCGGATGTGTTCGTGGACATCTGCCCGCCGAGCCTGCGGCCGGCCGACGCCGCCCCGGCCCGGCCGATGCGGTACGTCCCGGCCAACGCCCAGCGGCGGCTGGAACCCTGGATGTACAACCGGGGCGAGCGCCGCCGCATCCTGGTGACGTCCGGGAGCCGGGTCGCCAAGGAGAGCTACGACAAGAACTTCGAATTCCTGCGCGGCCTCGCCAAGGACGTCGCCGCCTGGGACGTCGAGCTGATCGTCGCCGCGCCGGATGCGGTCGCCGACGCCCTGCACGACGAACTGCCGGGCATCCGGGCCGGCTGGGTACCGCTCGACGTGGTGGCGCCCACCTGCGACGTGCTCGTGCACCACGGGGGCGGCGTCTCCACCCTGACCGGGCTGAACGCCGGTGTGCCCCAACTGCTCATCCCGCGGGGCGCCGTGCTGGAGAAGCCGGCCCTGCGCGTCGCCGATCACGGGGCCGCGATCACGCTGCTGCCCGGCGAGGACTCGGCCGACGCGATCGCGGACTCCTGTCAGGAACTGCTGTCCAAGGACACCTACGGCGAGCGGGCCCGCGGACTCTCCCGGGAGATCGCCGCCATGCCCTCGCCCGCGAGCGTGGTCGACGCGCTCGAACCGGCATGAATACACGAAACCGAGAGGACCTCTCGATGAAGGCTCTGGTGCTCGCCGGCGGATCTGGTACCCGCCTGCGGCCTTTCAGTTATTCGATGCCCAAACAACTGATCCCCATCGCCAACACGCCCGTGCTGGTGCACGTGCTGAACGCGGTCCGGGAGCTGGGGGTGACCGAGGTCGGCGTCATCGTCGGCAACCGCGGCCCCGAGATCGAGGCCGTGCTCGGCGACGGTGCCCGGTTCGGCGTGCGCATCACCTACATCCCCCAGGACGCGCCGCGCGGACTGGCCCACACCGTGTCCATCGCCCGCGGCTTCCTCGGCGACGACGACTTCGTGATGTACCTCGGCGACAACATGCTGCCCGACGGGGTCACCGAGATCGCCGAGGAGTTCACCCGGCAGCGCCCGGCCGCCCAGGTGGTCGTGCACAAGGTCCCCGACCCGCGCTCCTTCGGCGTCGCCGAACTCGGCCCCGACGGGGAGGTGCTGCGCCTGGTGGAGAAGCCGCGGCAGCCCCGCAGCGACATGGCCCTGATCGGGGTCTACTTCTTCACCGCCGCCATCCACGAGGCGGTGGCGGCCATCTCGCCCAGCAGCCGCGGCGAACTGGAGATCACCGACGCCGTCCAGTGGCTGGTGACCTCCGGCGCGGACGTGCGCGCCAGCCTCTACGACGGCTACTGGAAGGACACCGGGAGGGTCGAGGACGTCCTGGAGTGCAACAGCCACCTCCTGGACGGCCTGACCCCGCGCGTCGACGGACAGGTCGACGCCGACAGCGTGCTCGTCGGCCGGGTCGTGGTCGAGGCGGGGGCGCGCATCGTGCGGTCGCGGGTCGAGGGGCCGGCGATCATCGGCGCGGGCACGGTCCTGCAGGACAGCCAGGTGGGCCCGCACACCTCCATCGGGCGGGACTGCACGGTGACGGACAGCCGGCTGGAGGGCTCCATCGCCCTGGACGAGGCGTCGGTCACCGGCGTGCGCGGCCTGCGCAACTCGCTGATCGGGCGCGCCGCGTCCGTCGGCACCACCGGCCCGGGCACGGGCCATCACTGCCTGGTCGTCGGAGATCACACCCGAGTGGAGGTCGCGGCATGAGGATCCTGGTCACCGGAGCGGCCGGCTTCATCGGCTCGCACTTCGTGCGCAGCCTGCTGGCCGACAAGTACACCGGCTGGGAGGGCGCCCAGGTCACCGCCCTGGACAAGCTGACCTACGCGGGGAACCGGGAGAACCTGCCCGCCTCGCACGAGCGGCTGGTGTTCGTCCGCGGCGACGTGTGCGACCGCGACCTGCTGCGCGAACTGGTGCCCGGCCACGACGCCGTGGTCCACTTCGCGGCCGAGTCGCACGTCGACCGCTCCCTGGAGGGCGCCGGCGAGTTCTTCCGTACGAACGTGCTGGGCACCCAGACACTGCTCGACGCCGTGCTGGAGAGCGGCATCGAGCGGGTCGTGCACGTCTCGACGGACGAGGTGTACGGCTCGATCGAGAAGGGCTCCTGGACGGAGGAGTGGCCGCTGCTGCCCAACTCCCCGTACGCCGCCTCGAAGGCCAGCTCGGACCTGGTCGCGCGGGCCTACTGGCGCACCCATGGCGTGGACCTCTCGATCACCCGCTGCTCCAACAACTACGGGCCCTACCAGCACCCCGAGAAGGTCATCCCGCTGTTCGTCACCAACCTCCTGGAGGGCCGCCAGGTCCCGCTGTACGGCGACGGCCGCAACGTCCGCGAGTGGCTGCACGTCGACGACCACTGCCGTGGCATCCACCTGGTGCTCAACGGGGGGCGCGCGGGCGAGATCTACAACATCGGCGGCGGCAACGAGTACAGCAACCTGGCCCTGACCGAGCGGCTGCTGGAGCTGACCGGCGCGGGCGAGGAGATGATCCGCCGCGTCGCGGACCGCAAGGCACACGACCTGCGCTACTCGATCGACGAGTCGAAGATCCGCGAGGAGCTCGGCTACGCGCCGCAGACGGGCTTCGAGACGGGCCTGGCCGACACGGTCGCCTGGTACCGGGACAACCCCGACTGGTGGAAGGCCGTCAAGCACGGAACGAGCCGTGCGCTCTGAGCACCGGCCGGTGGCCGGGCTCTCGGTCGTGGTCCTCGGCGGCACCGGCTTCCTGGGCCGCCGCATCAGCGCGGCGTGCGCCGCGGACGGCGCCCGGATGCACCTGGTCTCCCGCAGCGCCCCCGCGGTCCCCGCGCCGGCCGTCGGGCCCGGCGTGTCGGCCGTCGGCCTGGACCTGGTGACGGCGTCGCCGCGGGAGATCGCCGCGGTCCTCGCGGCGGCCGGCGCCGACGTCGTGGTCAACGCGGCCGGCCGGGCCTGGCAGGCCGACGAGGCGCAGATGGCCGCGGGCAACGCGGAACTGGTCGAGCGGGTCCTCGCGGCGCTCGCGGCGCTGCCCGGTCCTCCGGTACGGCTGGTCCAGCTCGGCACCGTCCACGAGTACGGCGCGGGTGCCCCGGACGCCGCCACCGGCGAGGAGCACGAGCCCGCGCCGGTCACCCCGTACGGCCGTACCAAGCTCCAGGGCACCCGGGCCGTGCTGCGCGCCCGGGAGCAGGGGGTGGACGGCGTGGTGCTGCGGCTCGCCAACGTGATCGGCGCCGGGGTTCCCGAGGGCAGTCTCTTCGGCCGGGTCGCGGCCCACCTCGGTGCGGCCGCCCGTGCCGACGCGCGCGGCGAGAAGGCCGCCGAACTGCACCTTCCGGCACTGCGCGCGGCCCGCGACCTGGTCGACGCCCGCGACGCCACCGCGGCGGTGCTGGCCGCGATCACCGCGCCGGCGGCGGACGTGGCCGGTCAGGTGATCAACGTCGGCCGTGGCACGGCGGTACCGATGCGCGAGCTGATCCACCGGATGATCGCACTCAGCGGACTCGAACTCCCGGTGGTCGAGGCCGCCGAGGGACCGGGCTCGCGCACCGACGTCGCGTGGCAGTGCCTGGACGTCTCCCGCGCGCGGCGCCTGCTCGGCTGGCGCCCGCTCCGCAGCCTCGACGACTCCCTGCGCGAGCTGCTCGCCTCCGTACTGCCGCCGGAACACCCCCTACCCGGCACACCACTCGGGATCACGGCCGACGCACCGGCCGAAGAAGGGAAACGATCATGAGCGACCGCAAGGACCTGGTCCTCGACGGCGTCCGCGAGTACCACCGGGAGGTCTCCCCCGCCCGGGAGTTCGTCCCCGGTACGACCGAGATCTGGCCGTCCGGCGCCGTCCTGGACGAGAACGACCGGGCGGCGCTGGTGGAGGCGGCGCTGGAGATGCGCATCGCCGCCGGGACCAGCTCGCGCAAGTTCGAGTCGGGATTCGCCCGGCGCCTCAAGCGCCGCAAGGCCCACCTCACGAACTCCGGTTCGTCGGCCAACCTGCTGGCCGTGTCGGCCCTCACCTCGCACACCCTGGAGGACCGGCGGCTGAAGCCGGGCGACGAGATCATCACCGTCGCGGCGGGCTTCCCGACCACGGTCAACCCGATCCTGCAGAACGGCCTGGTCCCGGTGTTCGTGGACGTGGACCTCACCACCTACAACGCGACCGCCGACCGGGTGGCGGCGGCGATCGGCCCGAAGACGCGGGCCATCATCATCGCCCACGCGCTCGGCAACCCCTTCGAGGTCACCGAGATCGCCCAGCTCGCCGAGGAGCACGACCTGTTCCTCATCGAGGACAACTGCGACGCGGTCGGCTCGCTGTACGACGGAAAGCTCACCGGCACCTTCGGCGACATGACGACCGTCAGCTTCTATCCGGCCCACCACCTCACCATGGGCGAGGGCGGCTGCGTCCTGACGTCCAACCTCGCCCTGGCCCGGATCGTGGAGTCGCTGCGGGACTGGGGCCGGGACTGCTGGTGCGAGCCGGGCGAGAACGACCGGTGCCTGAAGCGGTTCAAGTACCAGATGGGCACGCTGCCGGCCGGCTACGACCACAAGTACATCTTCTCGCACGTCGGTTACAACCTGAAGGCCACCGACATCCAGGCCGCCCTCGGTCTGACCCAGCTGGCCAAGCTCGACTCCTTCATCGAGGCGCGGCAGCGCAACTGGCGGCGGCTGCGGGAGGGCCTGGACGGGGTTCCGGGGCTGCTGCTGCCCGAGCCCACCCCGCGCTCCGAGCCGAGCTGGTTCGGCTTCGTGATCACCGTGGACCCGGAGGCGCCGTTCCGCCGCGCCGAACTGGTGGACTTCCTGGAGGAGCGCAAGATCGGCACCCGCCGGCTGTTCGCGGGCAACCTGACCCGCCACCCGGCCTACATCGACCAGCCGCACCGGATCGTGGGCGAGCTGACCAACAGCGACCTCATCACCGAGCACACCTTCTGGATCGGGGTCTACCCGGCGCTCACCGACGAGATGCTGGACTACGTCACCGCCTCGATCAAGGAGTTCGTGGCCGCGCGCGGCTGAGCTGAACGGCCCTCCTACTCCCCAGAGATCGGGACGACGACGTATGGACATTGTGGGAACCGGTTTCCTGGCGCGGAACCTGCGTCCGCTGGCCGGCCGGCATCCGGACACCGTGGCCCTGGCGGCGGGGGTGTCCTGGGCGAGCGGCACCTCGGACGCGGATTTCGCCCGTGAGGCCGCACTGGTGGACGAGGTCGCGAAGCGGTGTGCGGACGAGGGGCGGCGGCTGCTGTTCTTCTCCACCGCGGCGACCGGGATGTACGGGCTCGCCGAGGGGCCCGGCAGGGAGGACGTCCCGGTGACGCCCTGCACCCCCTACGGCGCGCACAAACTCGCCCTGGAGGAACTGCTGCGCGGCACCGGGGCCGACCATGTCATCCTCCGGCTGGGGCACCTGGTCGGCCCCGACCAGCCCGAGCACCAGCTGCTGCCCACGCTGGTGCGGCAGTTGCGCGAGGGCGTGGTCCGCGTGCACCGGGGCGCGGCCCGCGACCTGATCGACGTCGGCGACGTCATCACCGTCGTCGACCGCCTGCTCGCCACGGAGCTGCGGGCCGAGACGGTCAACGTGGCATCGGGCTTCGCGGTGCCGGTGGAGGACATCGTCGACCATCTCGCGAAGGCCCTCGGACTCCGGGCGCGCAGGGAGTACCACGACACGGGCGTGCGCCAGCACGTCATCTCCACCGAGAAGCTGCGCGCCCTGGTTCCGCAGGTCGCGGAGATGGGCTTCGGACCCGACTACTACCGGCGGATCCTCGGCGACTTCACGGCGTCCGTGTACGTCTGACGTGTACGTCTGACGTGCACGTCTGACAGGGGAATCGCCGCGCCGGCCCGGCCGACATCTGATGAGCCGCAGGTCACGACATCAGACATGTCTCATCCATCAACACATCGAACACAGGGAGTTCTCTGATGCCGCCACTCACCCTTCAGCCGCGCGAAGACGTGAAGCTGCTGGCGGACCGGCTCGCGCTGTCGGCCGCCACCACCCGGGGCGTACACCTGACGACCGACGGCTTCGCCGACTGGCTCGCCGAGCGGGGCCGCGCCAACGCCTTCCGCGTGGACCGGATCCCCTTCGCCCGCCTGGACGGCTGGTCGTTCCAGGACGCCACCGGCAACCTTGAGCACCGCAGCGGCCGCTTCTTCACGGTCGAGGGCCTGCATGTCACCGAGCGGGGCGCGCCGTTCGGCGACGGCCCGCACGCCGAATGGCACCAGCCCATCATCAAGCAGCCCGAAGTCGGCATCCTGGGCATCCTCGGCAAGGAGTTCGACGGCGTCCTGCACTTCCTGATGCAGGCGAAGATGGAGCCCGGCAACCCGAACCTGCTCCAGCTGTCCCCGACCGTGCAGGCCACCCGCAGCAACTACACCAAGGCCCACAAGGGCGCGGACGTGAAGTACCTGGAGCACTTCGTCGGCCCGGGCCGCGGCCGGGTCGTCGCGGACGTCCTGCAGTCCGAGCACGGCTCGTGGTTCTTCCACAAGTCCAACCGCAACATGATCGTGCTGACGGACGACGACGTGCCGCTCCTCGACGACTTCTGCTGGCTCACCCTCGGGCAGATAGCGGAACTCCTGCACCGGGACAATGTCGTCAACATGGACTCGCGTACGGTCCTGTCCTGCCTGCCCGTCCCGGAGACGGCGGCCGGTGCCCTGCTGTCCGACGCCCAGCTGCTGTCCTGGATCACCACCGAGCGCTCCCGGCACGACGTGCACGCCGAGCGCGTACCGCTGGCCGGGCTGCCCGGCTGGCGGCGCGACGAGATGACCGTCGAGCACGAGGAGGGCCGCTACTTCAAGGTGGTGGCGGTCGCCGTGCAGGCCGGCAACCGCGAAGTCACCGGCTGGACCCAGCCGTTGTTCGAGCCGGTGGGCCTGGGCGTCACCGCGTTCCTCACCCGCACGTTCGACGACGTCCCCCATGTCCTGGTGCACGCCCGGGTCGAGGGCGGTTTCCTGGACACCGTCGAACTGGGCCCCACGGTCCAGTACACGCCCGGGAACTACGCCCATCTGCCCACTACGGAACGCCCGTCGTTCCTCGACACCGTGCTCGCGGCGCCGGCCGCCCGCATCCGGTACGAGGCCGTGCACTCGGAGGAGGGCGGCCGGTTCCTCAACGCCGAGAGCCGGTATCTGATCGTCGACGCCGGCGACCACGACGTCCCGCTCGACCCGCCGGCCGGCTACGCCTGGGTCACACCGGACCAGCTCACCTGGCTGGTGCGCCACGGCCACTACCTCAATGTCCAGGCCCGCACCCTCCTGGCCTGCCTCAACGCCACCACGGCAAACCCCCGATGAGCGGGCCGGTGCGGATCGGGGTGCTCGGCTGCGCGGACATCGCGGTGCGGCGGATGCTGCCCGCGTTCGCCGCCTCCCCCGGTCTGGAGCTCGCCGCGGTCGCCAGCCGCGACCTGGCCAGGGCCGAGCAGGTCGGCCGCCGCTTCGGCTGCCGCCCCGTCCAGGGCTACGACGAACTGCTCGACGCCGACGACATCCAGGCCGTGTACGTGCCGCTGCCGGCCGCGCTGCACGCCCCGTGGGTGGAGTCGGCGCTGAACGCGGGCAAGCACGTCCTGGCCGAGAAGCCCCTGACCATGGACCCGGAGAGCACCGAGCGGCTCCTGGACCTCGCCGCGAAGCGGGGTGTGGCGCTGATGGAGAACGTCATGTTCGTCCATCATCCCCGGCACGAGGCGGTGCGGCGCCTGGTTGCCGACGGGCGGATCGGCGAACTCCGCGTGCTGCGCGCGGAGTTCGCCATCCCCCCGCTCTCCGGCGACGACATCCGGTACTCCGCCGAGCTCGGCGGCGGCGCGCTGGCGGACGTCGGCCTCTACCCGCTGCGGGCCGCCCTGCACTTCCTGGGGCACGGGCTCGACGTGGTCGGCGCCCGTCTCACCCGGGGCGCCGGGCGGGAGGTCGAGACCTCGGGTGCCGCGCTGCTGGCCACTCCCGGCGGGGTCACCGCCCACCTCACGTTCGGCATGGAGCACGCCTATGCCTCCCGGTACGAACTGTGGGGCAGCCAGGGCCGGATCAGCGTGGACCGGGCCTTCACCCCGCCGGCGGACTTCGTGCCGGTGATCGGAGTGCACCGGGGCAGCGAGAGCGAGGAGATCCGGCTGGAGCCGGCCGACCAGGTCGCGGCCACGGTCGCCGCGTTCGTCACCGCCGTCCACGCCGGGTCCGCGCCGCGCGCGGACACCCTGCGGCAGGCCGTCCTGCTGGACGACGTGCGCCGCCGCTCCGCATGACGGCCGCCCCGCTCCGGAGTGAACTCCATGTGGATGAAGGGGACCTGGCGCTGTGGCTGCTGACGCCGCCGGAGCAGGGGCCGCTCGCGTTCGACGAACTCGACGAGACCGAGCGGCGCCGCGCGAACACCTTCCGGCGGCGCGGCGACCGCGCGCTGTACGTGGCCGCGCACGTCGCACTGCGCCGGCTGCTGGGCGGGTACCTGCGGACGCCGTCGAAGGAGCTGGCGTTCGCCCGTGCGGACTGCCCCCGGTGCGGCGGTCCGCACGGCCGCCCGGTGCTGGCCGGCGCCGGGCCCGGCGCCCCGCACTTCTCGCTGTCGCACAGCCGGGGCGCGGTGCTCGTCGGTGTGGCCCGCACACCGGTGGGTGTCGATGTCGAGAGGATGCCGAGCCCGGAGCGGGTCGACATCTGCCGCCCGGCTCTGCACCCGTACGAGCAGCAGGAGCTGGCGGGCCTCCGGGCGCCGGACCGCCCGGCCTTCTTCGCCCGGCTCTGGGCCCGCAAGGAGGCCTGTCTGAAGGGGATGGGCGTCGGAGTGGGCGGCTGGACGTCCGAGGTGTACCTCGGCGAGGGAGGACCGGACGCCCCGGCCCGGCCGGACGGCTGGAGCGTCCTCGACGTGCCGTGCGGTCCCGGTCACGCGGCGGCCGCGGCCGTCAGGGGACCGGCTCCCCGGACCGCGGTGCACCGGCTCCCGCCCGAGGCGGTGCTCGACGGCGGCCGCGTCCCCGGCACGGGCCGACGGCGGTCGCAGCCGGTCCCTCCCGGCCCTGAACCGGTCCTTGTGTTCGATGCGCGTGGCGCACGTGAGGAGGAACTCCCATGACCACAGTGGACGACCGGCCCCTGACCGCGGTCGAGCCCGCCGACGTGCACGGCCGCGTGGCCGAGCTGCACGAGATCCGTGCGGCGGCGGTGGCGGGGCCCAGCGAGAAGGCGACCGAGGCGCAGCGGGCCAAGGGCAAGCTGACGGCCCGGGA
>NZ_JBIBHY010000016.1:23483-273841 GCF_042957285.1 Streptomyces sp. NPDC008092 | reverse complement strand
GGGTCCTACACCGAGCTGCAGTCCTCCAACCCGGCGGTGATCGCGTTCCTGCGCGAGTACGAGGACGATCTCGTCCTCTGCGTGCACAACTTCTCCCGGTTCGCCCAGCCCACCGAACTCGATCTGCGGGCCTACGACGGCCGGCATCCGGTCGAGCTGATCGGCGGAGTGCGGTTCCCCGCCATCGGCGAGCTGCCGTATCTGCTGACCCTCGCGGGGCACGGCTTCTACTGGTTCCGGCTCTCCCGAGTCGCCTCCCGCATCGGCCCTCGGCGCTGAGCGTGCGGAGCCGAGGAAAGGACGCGTCACCATGACGAAGACAGTTGACCTGCCCCGGGGCACGGCGGCCGGCCTCGACCGGCCGCTCGGCTCGCTCGGCTCGCTGGGCGGGCTGCTCCGCGACTGGCTGCCGCGGCAGCGCTGGTTCGCGGGCAAGGACCGGCCCGTCACCGAGCTGTCCGTGCTGTCCGTGACCGAACTCTTCCCCGGGTGCCTGCACCTGCTGGTCCACGCCGACCACTCCCCCCACGGGGGCGCCACCCCGTCCGGTGACTGCTACCAGCTGCTGCTCGGCGTCCGCGAACACCGCGCGCCCAGGCTGGAACGGGCCTACATAGGCCGGGCCGAGGACGGCCCCCTGGCCGGACTCGCGGTCTACGACGCCCTGCACGACCCGCGCGCCGCCCAACTGCTCCTGGAGCGGCTGCGCATACCCGGCACGGCCGGCCCGCTGCGCTTCGAGACCGACCCGGAGGCCCGGATACCCGGCGGACTCGCGCCGCGGCTGCTGGACGCCGAGCAGTCCAACTCCTCCCTGGTGTACGGCGACTCCTACATCCTGAAGCTGTTCCGGCGGATCCAGCCCGGCGTCAACCCGGACCTGGAGGTCCCCGGCGCACTGGCCGCACAGGGCTGCGCGCGGGTGCCGGCGCCGGTGGCCTGGTTCCGCACCACCGAGCCGAGCCCGGCGACCCTCGGGGTGCTGCAGCCCTTCCTGCCGGACGCGGCCGACGGCTGGACCCTGGCCCTGCGCGCGCTCGCGGCCGGGGACGACTTCACCACCGAGGCGCACGAACTGGGGCGGGCCACCGCGGAGGTGCATCTCGCGCTCGCCGCGGCCTTCCCGTCCGCCGTCCACGACGAACACAGCCGCACGGCCGAGGCGATGTCGGCGCGGCTGGACGCGGCCGCGGACGCGGTGCCGGTGCTGCGGCCGTTCGTCCCCGGGCTGCGCGGCGCCTTCGAGTCCCTCGCCACCTGTGACGCGGGGCCGCTCGCCCAGCGGATCCACGGCGACCTCCATCTCGGGCAGGTGCTGCGGGCGGACCACGAATGGTTCGTCATCGACTTCGAGGGCGAGCCGTCCCGGCCGCTCGCCGAGCGGCGCAGCACCCAGTCGCCGGTCCGGGACGTCGCCGGGATGCTGCGCTCCTTCGACTACGCGGCCCGCCAGCGCCGCCCATGGCGCCCGGAGTGGGCCCGCCGCTGCCGGGAGGCGTACTGCGCGGGTTACGCTGCCCGGGCCGGCTGGGACCCGCGCAAGAAGCACGCACTGCTGCGCGCCCACGAGACGGACCGCGCGGTGTACGAGGTGGTGTACGAAGCCCGGCACCGGCCGGCCTGGCTTCCGGTTCCGATGGCCGCGATCGAGCGGCTCGCCCGCTGGGGAGGCTGACCACATGGCACTGCGCGACTCTTCGCTCCCCGAGCCCTCGGGGCCCTCCCGTCCCACGGCCCCGCCGCTGGACGCCACCGACCGCGGGCGGCTGCTCGGCGGCACCCACCACGACCCGCACGCCGTGCTCGGTGCCCACCCGGTGGACGGCGGCACCCTCTTCCGCGCCCTGCGCCCGCACGCCGGCGCCGTGAGCGTGCTCGTGGACGGGGTGCGCAGTCCCCTGGCGCCGGAGGACGACGGGTTCTTCGCGGCCGTGCTGCCGTACGCCGAGGTCCCGTCGTACACCCTGCTCGTCGGGTACGAGGACGGGGAGCAGGAGGTGCACGACCCGTACCGGTTCCGGCCCGCGCTCGGTGAGTTCGACCTGCATCTGATCCGGGAGGGGCGGCACGAGCAGTTGTGGAAGGCGCTCGGCGCCGAGCCGATGGTCCATGACGGGGTGACCGGCACCCGGTTCACCGTCTGGGCGCCGAACGCCCAAGGGGTGCGGGTGGCCGGGGACTTCACGTGCTGGGACGGCACGCAGTTCCCGATGCGCTCGCTGGGCGCGGCCGGGGTGTGGGAGCTGTTCCTGCCGGGGGTCGGCGAGGACGCCCGGTACAAGTTCGAGATCACCTCCCGGCACGGCGGCCGGTTCCTGAAGGCGGACCCGATGGCCCGGCGGACGGAGGTGCCGCCCGCGACCGCGTCGGTCGTGACGGTCTCGCACTACGAGTGGGACGACGCGGAGTGGATGGCGCACCGGGGCGACGTCCCGGTGCACGAGGCGCCGTTCTCGGTGTACGAGGTGCATCTGCCGTCCTGGCGGCCGGGGTTGACGTATCGTCAGTTGGCGGAGGAACTGCCCGCGTACGTCAACGACCTGGGTTTCACGCACGTCGAGTTCATGCCGGTCGCCGAGCACCCGTTCGGCGGCTCCTGGGGCTACCAGGTCACCGGCTTCTACGCTCCGACCTCGCGGCTCGGCACCCCCGACGACTTCAGGTACCTCGTCGACGCCCTGCACCGGGCCGGCATCGGCGTGATCATGGACTGGGTGCCGGCCCACTTCCCCAAGGACGACTGGGCGCTGGCCCGCTTCGACGGGGACCCGCTGTACGAGCCCGGGGACGAGCGGCGCGCCGAGCATCCGGACTGGGGTACCTACGAGTTCGACCTCGGCCGGACGGAGGTGCGCAACTTCCTGGTCGCCAACGCCGTGTACTGGTGCGAGGAGTTCCACGTGGACGGGCTGCGCGTCGACGCGGTCGCCTCGATGCTCTACCTCGACTACTCGCGGGACTCCGGGCAGTGGACGCCGAACGTGTTCGGCGGGCGCGAGGACCTGGACGCGGTGGCGTTCCTGCAGGAGATGAACGCGACCGTCTACCGGCGGGCGCCCGGGGTGGTGACCATCGCCGAGGAGTCCACCGCGTGGGACGGGGTGACCCGGCCGACCGACAGCGGCGGGCTGGGCTTCGGGCTGAAGTGGAACATGGGCTGGATGCACGACTCGCTGGAGTACATGTCCCACGAGCCCGTCCACCGCAAGTACCACCACCACGAGATGACCTTCTCGATGGTCTACGCGTACAGCGAGAACTACGTCCTGCCCATCTCCCACGACGAGGTCGTGCACGGCAAGCGCTCGCTCGTCTCCAAGATGCCCGGCGACTGGTGGCAGCAGCGCGCCAACCACCGTGCGTATCTGGCCTTCATGTGGGCCCATCCGGGCAAGCAACTGCTCTTCATGGGGCAGGAGTTCGCCCAGGGCGGCGAGTGGTCCCACGCCGACGGCCCGGACTGGTGGCTGCTCGACCCCGGGTACGGGGCCGAGGCCGATCACCGTGGTGTCCGGGATCTGGTCCGCGATCTCAACTCCGGGTACCGCGCGCACCCCGCGCTGTGGCAGCGGGACACCGATCCGGCGGGTTTCCAGTGGGTCCTGGGGGACGCGGCCGAGGACAACGTCTTCGCCTTCCTGAGGTTCGATGCCGAGGCCCGGCCGCTGCTGGCGGTCTCCAACCTCTCCCCCGTGGTCCGGCCCGGCTACCGGCTGGGCGTGCCCAAGGGGACGCCCGTGTGGCGGGAGATCCTCAACACGGACAGCGCCCGGTACGGCGGCGGGGACGTCGTCAGCCGGGGGCCGCTGCTCACCGACGACGGGGCTCTGCGGCTCACACTGCCCCCGCTCGGCACGGTGTGGCTGGAGCCTGTCGCCCCGTAGCCCGCCGAGGACTCCGGCACGTGTTTCCGCCGCCGGGTCCGGGCAGTCCGGGATGAAAGACCCCGCCGCGCCCGGTCGCGGCCCGGCCGGAGGGCGGTTCCCTGTGCTGCGTACCGTCGGAGTGGAGGAAGAACTTCTGCTGGTCCACCCGGACAGCGGGGAGCCGGTGCCCTGGTCGACAGCCGTCGTCGACCGGGCCGCCCTGGACGATCCCGGTCAGGCCGTCTTCCAGACGGAGCTCTTCGGGCAGATGCTGGAGCTCGCGACCAGCCCGCAGCGCGACATGGCGGAACTCGGCGCCGAGATCGTCGGCTGCCGCAAGGAGGCGGGCCGGCTGGCCGGCGAGATCGGCTGCGCGGTCGCGGCGCTCGCCACCTACCCCCTGCCGGTCGACCCGGCGCTCACCCGGCACGAGCGCTACCACTGGATGGCCGGGCGGTACGGCGCCGCCATGGTCGACTGGTTCGTCTGCGGCTGCCATGTGCACGTGTCGGTGGAGTCCGACGAGGAGGGCGTCGCCGTTCTCGACCGGATCCGGCCCTGGCTCCCGGTGCTGCGCGCGCTGAGCGTCAACTCGCCCTTCTGGCAGGGCCGGGACTCCGGTTACGACAGCTTCCGCAGCCGGCTGTGGGCGCGCGGTCCGTCGGCGGGGCCGACCGAGCTGTTCGGCTCGGCCGAGCGGTACCGGCAGCGGGTCGCGGACATGGTGGCCAGCGGGGTCATCCTCGACACGGGGATGGTGTACTTCGACGCCCGGCTGTCCGTGCGCTACCCGACGGTGGAGATCCGGGTGGCCGACGTGTGCCTGCGGGCGGACACCACCGTCCTCGTCGCCACGCTGATCCGCGCCCTGGTGGAGACGGCCTCGCGTGACTGGCGGGCCGGGCGGCCGCCGCTCGACCTGAGCGTGAGCATGCTCCGGCTGGCCTCCTGGCAGGCCGCCCGCGTCGGTCTGGAGCAGGACCTCCTCGACCCGGTGACCATGCGGCCGCGGCCCGCCGTCGAGGTGGTGCGCGCGCTGCTCGCGCACACCGCGGAGGCGCTCGCCGACAGCGGTGACACGGTCGGCGTCGAGGAGGCCGTCGCACAGTTGCTGCACAGGGGTACCGGCGCCCGCGAGCAGCGGGCGTTCCTGGCCCGCACCGGGAGCCTGCGGGACGTCGTGGTGGAGTCCGTGCGCCGCACCCAGGGCTGAACTCCCGGGCTGAGCTTTGTCATCGGGTGGAAACGAGTTGACCGTTCCCGACACGAGCCGCACTCCCCTGGGCTAGATTCGACCCGCATCGACAACAGTACCGATCGGGAGGGTAACCCTCCGTACATCCAGGAGCAGCGCATGCGCGACTACGCCCTCGCTCCGACGACCGCTTCGACCCTGACCGGCGGGCTCGCCGACAGCATCTTCGAGACGGCGGACCGGAACCCCACCCTGCCGGTGCTGGCGCGCCGGCCCGAGGGCGCCGCCGCGGGCTGGGAGGAGGTCACCGCGGTCGAGCTCCGGGACGAGGTGGTGGACCTGGCCAAGGGGCTGATCGCGTCGGGGATCTCGCCCGGCCAGCGGGTGGCCGTGATGGCGCGGACGCGCTACGAGTGGACGGTGTTCGGCCTCGCCCTGTGGTCGGTGGGGGCGGAGGTCGTCCCCATCCACCCGACGTCCGCGCGGGACCAGGTCGAGTGGATCCTGCGGGACGCCCGCTGCGTGGCCGTGGTGGTCGAGGACGAGCAGGCGGTGATGACCGTCGGCACCGTCTGCGAGGGGCTGCCCGAGCTCAAGCACGTGTGGCAGCTGAACGCGGGGGCGCTGCCCGAGCTGGTGCAGAAGGGCACGTTCGTCCCGCTGACCACGGTGGAGTCGCTGCGCCGGATCGTGATGCCCGACTCGACGGCGGCCATCACCTACACCTCGGGCACCTCGGGCCGTCCGCTGGGCTGCGCGCTGAGCCACCGCGGGCTCGCATACCCGTGCGACACCCTGCTGGCGGGCTGGGGGCACACCGCGGCACGCCCCGGTGAGCAGGCCTCCGTGCTGGCCTTCCTGCCGTTCTCGCACGTGTACGGCCTGATGATCATGGTGATCTGCCTGCGCGGCGGGATCGTGATGGGGCACGAGCCGGAGATGACCGAGGCCGCGCTGGCCGCGGCGCTGAACACGTTCCGCCCGACCTATCTGTACGCCGTGCCGTCGGTGCTGGAGAAGCTGTACAAGACGTTCCTGCGGACCTCCCAGCAGCACGGCCGGGGCGCCCTCTTCGAGCGGGCCGCGGAGACCGCGCGGGACTTCGCCGCGGCCACCGAACGGCAGCGGCTGGGCACCGGGCCGGGCCCGGGCTTCGACCTGCGGCTGCAACACGCCCTGTACGAGCGGACGGTGTACCGCAAGCTCCGCGGGGCACTCGGCGGACGGGTGCTGCGGGCCACGTCCGGCGGTTCCTCGCTCAGCCGTGAACTCACCCTGTTCTACGAGGGCATCGGCATGTACGTCCACGACGGCTACGGCCTCACCGAGTCCAGCGGCGGGATCACCATGCAGCCGCTGGGCCGCGAGAAGTCGGGCACGGTGGGCCAGGCCCTGCCGGGCACCCAGATTCAGGTGGCCGACGACGGCGAGATCCTGGTGCGCGGTCCGTCGGTGTTCCAGGGGTACGTCGGCGACGACTACGCGACCCGGGCCGCGCTGCGCGGCGGCTGGCTGGCCACCGGGGACATCGGGCGGCTGGACTCCGAGGGCTACCTGACGATCACGGGCCGCAAGAAGGACATCATCATCACCAGCAGCGGCAAGAGCGTGGCCCCGGCCCCGCTGGAGCAGCGGCTGCGGATGCACCCGCTGGTGCACCAGGCGGTGGTCGTCGGGGACGACCGGCCCTGTGTGGGCGCGCTGATCACCCTGGACCCGGACTTCCTCGCGCACTGGCGGGGGGCGCTGGCGGTGCCGGGCGACTCTCCCGGGCGCGAGGCGCGCGAGGAGAACGCGCTGCGCGAGGAGATCGCCCGCGCCATCGCGTCCGCCAACAGCGCGGTGTCCCGGGCCGAGTCGATCCGGGTCTACCGCGTGCTCCAGGAACCGTTCGCCCCGGGCAACGGCATGCTGACGCCGTCGATGAAGCTGCGCCGGGACGCCATAGCGCGCCACTACGCGGCCGAGATCGACGCCATGTACCAGGCCCGCTCGCAGGCGGTGCGCCGCCAGGGCCAGCCCGAACCGGCCGACTGGGACGACTCCGACGACGTGTTCCGGTGAGCGGATCACGCGTATCCGGTACCAGGGTGGGAACTCGCCGCGAGGGAGACGCGAAGGAGACACGAAGGAGAAGGGGCCGGCGCGACGAGGGCACCTCTCCGGGACGGGAAGAGACGAGATGGGGACCGGGCCACGGCGGGACGGCAGCGGGTCCGCGCAGGAGACCGACGGATGCACGGTCCCCTTCGCGGGCCGGCTCCGTGACGTGACCGGCGCCCGGCTCGCCGCCGACGGCTACCTCGCCGGCCTCGCCCGCACCTCGCCGCCGACCCGTCCCGACTGCTGGAACGACATCCTGCTGGTCGTGACGGAGCTGGCCGCCAACGTCGTCCAGTACGCGCCGGGCCCCTTCGAACTGCGGATGCGCCGGACGTACGACGGGGTCCACGTCACGATGCACGACTCCAGCCGGGTCCGGCCCGAGCCGCGGCCCTTCCACCCGGACGGCGGCGGGGGCGGCGTCGGGTGGCACCTGCTGCGCACCCTCTGCGACCAGCTCAGCGTGGTCGTCACGGCGGACGGCAAGGACGTCCACGCCTTCCTGCCCTGGTGAGGACCTGCCCGTCAGGGATGCCCCGGTGCCGGACGCCCACGTGCCGGACGCCCGCGTGCCGGACGCCCCGGCGGGCCGGGTGCGGTCACCCGGGCCGGTGCGCGACCACCCCGAACATGGTCACCGACATGTGCACCGCGCCCCGCTCGGCCGCCTCGGCGAGATCGGCGTACAGCGTGTCCCGCTGTTCCCCGGTGACGGCACCGGTGCGCACGGCGGCCTCGCCGAGCATCCGGATCAGCGGCCAGGCGACCGAGCCGTGGTCCTGGAGCAGGGCCTGCGAGCCCCGGTCGTCCACCACGAACCCGGCCGCGCTCAGCTGGCCGACCAGGCGGCGCCCGGAGTAGGGGTTGGCGCCGCCCAGGGCGGCCGCGGTCAGGGCGCGCACCACCGCCGGGTCGCCGGGGTGCAGGAGGGTGGTCCCCCAGTCGGTGTCGAGCACCGCCACCCGGCCGCCGGGGCGCAGCACCCGGGCCATCTCGGCGATCGCCCGGTCGGGCTCGTGGAGGTGCTGGAGGACCCGCTCGCACCACACGACGTCCATCGAGCCGTCCGGCACCGGCAGCGACTCCGCCTCGCCCTGCAGGAAGCGGGCCCTGCTGTCGGCGGACCGTTCCTCGGCGACCGCGCGCAGACTCGGGTTGACCTCGACGCCGATGGCGACACCGTCCGGGCCGAGGGCGGCGGCCAGGGCCCGGGTCTGCGAGCCGGTGCCGGAGCCGACGTCGAGGAGCCGCTCGCCGGGACGCACCGCCAGCGCCTCCTCGGCCCAGACGCGCAGCCGCCGTACGCCGGGGTTGGCGTCCTGGCTGTCCAGGGCGGCCACCAGCGGGGTCACGCGGTCGGGGTCGATGTGCCGCCTCTGGAAGCCCGTTCCGGGCTGGGTCTGCGCCATGGCGGGCACTCTACTGGCGTACGTGATCGCCATGGGACGGCCTTTGACCGGACGGTGGTTCGGCGCATATCTGTGCGACCGCCGGTTTCTCCCGACGATCGAGGGGCATGCTGGAGCCCACGCGTTCGTCTGCCTGCTCCGCCCGGCTGGCGGAACGGCGGCGGGCACGGTGGGATCGATGTGGTGCGAGGCAAGCGTTCCCGGCACGCGGACGGCGTCGAGCCGGACGGCCTGGAGCAGCGGAAAGGGATACACCGTGACACGACCCAGGATCCTGGTGGTGGGCGCAGGCTTCGCCGGAGTGGGGTGCGTGCGCCGCCTGGAGCGGAAACTCTCCCCCGAAGAAGCCGACATCACCCTGGTGTCGCCGACCTCCTACCAGCTCTATCTGCCCCTGCTGCCACAGGTCGCCTCGGGCGTGCTGACACCCCAGTCGATCGCCGTGTCGCTGCGCCGCAGCAAGAGGTACCGCACCCGGATCCTCCCGGGCGGTGCGATCGGTGTGGACCTCAAGTCCAAGGTGTGCGTGGTCCGCACCATAACCGACCAGCTCGTCAACGAGCGCTACGACTACATCGTGCTGGCTCCGGGCAGTGTCACCCGCACCTTCGACATTCCCGGCCTGACCGAGCACGCGTTCGGCATGAAGACCCTTGCCGAGGCCGCCTACATCCGCGACCACGTCATCGCCCAGCTCGATCTCGCCGACGCCAGCGACGACCCGGCCGAACGCGCCGCACGGCTGCAGTTCGTGGTGGTCGGCGGCGGCTACGCGGGCACCGAGACGGCCGCCTGTCTGCAGAAGCTCACGCACGCGGCCCTGCACCGCTACCCGAACCTGGACCCGAAGCTGATCAAGTGGCACCTGATCGACATCGCCCCGAAGCTGATGCCGGAGCTCGGCGACAAGCTGGGCCGCAGCGCCCAGGAGGTGCTGCGCCGCCGCGGTGTCGACGTCTCGCTGGGGGTGTCGATCGAGAAGGCGGGCGCCGAGGAGGTCACCTTCACCGACGGCCGGGTGGTGCCCACCCACACGCTGATCTGGACGGCCGGGGTGGTCGCCAGCCCGCTGATCGCCACCATGGGCGCGGAGACGGTACGGGGGCGGCTCGCGGTCACCGCCGAGATGACGCTGCCCGGCCACGACGGGGTGTTCGCGCTCGGCGACGCGGCGGCCGTACCGGACAAGGCGAAGGGCGAGGCCGGCGCGGTCTGCCCGCCGACCGCGCAGCACGCCATGCGGCAGGGCAAGGTGGCCGCCGACAACGTCATCGCGACCCTGCGGGGCCAGGCGCTCCACCCGTACGTGCACAAGGACCTGGGCCTGGTGGTGGACCTCGGCGGCAAGGACGCCGTCTCCAAGCCGCTCGGCATCGAGCTGCGCGGTCTGCCCGCCCAGGCGGTGGCCCGCGGCTACCACTGGTCGGCGCTGCGCACCAACGTGGCCAAGACCCGGGTCGCCACCAACTGGCTGCTGAACGCGCTGGCCGGCGACGATTTCGTGCGCACGGGCTTCCAGTCGCGCAAGCCGGCCCGGCTCAAGGACTTCGAGTACACGGACACGTATCTGACGCCGGAGCAGGTCAGGGCGCGCGCCGAGGGCCCCGAGGACCCCGGCAGCTCGCCGGCGTGACGCAGAGCGCGGCGGAGTGAGAGCGGCCGGGCGGCCGGTAGGGGCGGAGTTCCGGGGGCGGCTCGCGGCGGCCGACCCCGGGCTGCTCCGCTTCACCGCCGGTCTGCGCACGGTCACGTCGATCGCGCTGACGCTCGCCGTGCTGGCGGCGCTGCGGACCAACGTGACCCATCTGGTCGCCGGAGCCATCACGGCGATGGTGGCCACCTTCGCGATCCGCGAGAAGGGGCGGCCTGAGCAGGCCGTCACGCTCGCCCTCGGCCTGCCGGTGGCGCTGGCCTCGATGTCGCTGGGCGCGCTGCTCAACGCGCGGGTGGTGGCGGGCGACCTGTTCTTCGTGGCGCTCATCTTCAGCGCGGTCTACAGCCGCCGTTTCGGCGACCGGGGCACGGCGCTGGGGCTGATCGGCTTCCAGATCTACTTCGCGTCGCTGTTCGTGCACGCGACCGTGTCCGCACTGCCGGGCCTGTATCTCACGATCACGGTGGCGTTCGGCTGCGCGGCCGTGGCGCGGTTCGTGCTGGTACGGGAGACCGCCGCGGGCATCCTGGACCGGCTGCGCCGGGCCTTCCGCGCCCGGCTCGCCCAACTGGTGACCGCGCAGGCCGAGTTGCTCGACGCCGGACCGGACGAGCTGGACCGGGCGGTGGAGGAGGTCCGGGTCAGGACCGCCCGGCTGCACGAGACGGCGCTGCTGATCCAGGGGCGGCTCGCGGACGGCACCTCCGACGAGGCGGTGGCGAGGCTGGTGCAGCGCCGGATCGCGGACGCGGAGATCGCCGCCGAGCGGCTCGGGCTGCTGCTGCTCACCGCCCGCAGCACCGAGCGGGCGGACACGCTCACCCTGCATCTGCCGGGTGCCCCGCTGCCGCCGGCCGTCGTGGAGCCGGTGCGGGACGAGGCGATGGAGCGGCTGCGGCTCGACCTGGAGGCGCTGCGGCTGCTGGTGCTGCGGCCGGGCGGCCCGGAGAGGGGGACCGCGCTGGCCCGGCTGCGCAACCGGCTGCTCGGCTACCGGGAGGGGGAGAACCTGCCGGCCGCCTCGCCCGCCGTCCAGGACGTGTTCCGGGGCATCGGCGAGGCCGGGCGGGCGGTGCTGGGGCTGCGGATCGCCCTGGACGGGCCGCAGGACGAGTCCGACGACACCCCGGCGACCTCCCGGTCCCGTGAGGAGCTGGACGCGGAGGACGCGGCCATCGAGGGCGTCGAGGAGGGCGACCGGGAGACGCCGGAGGCGACCGGACTGCGCCGGCCCACCACGCGGGCGGCGGTGCAGGTGGCGGTCGGCTCGTCACTGGCCGTCGTGGGCGGCGAGTTCCTGTCCGCCCAGCGCTGGTACTGGGCGGTGCTGACCTGCTGGATCGTCTTCCTCAACACCGCGTCCACCGGCGAGATCCTGGTGAAGGGCTACCGGCGGCTGCTCGGCACGGTGCTCGGCGTGGTGGCGGGCATCGTGCTCGCGGGACTGGTCGGGCACCACACCTGGACGGCGTTCGGGCTGGTGCTCCTCTTCATCTTCGCGATGTTCTACTCGGCGCCGATCTCGTACACCCTGATGTCGTTCTTCGTGACGGCGATGCTGGGCCTGCTGTACACGCTGCTCAACACCTACAGCCTGGACGTCCTGGTGCTGCGGGTGGCGGAGACCGCGCTCGGTGCGGTGTGCGGGGTGATCGCGGCCGCGGTGGTGCTGCCGGTGCACACCGACCGCCGTACCGACGAGCTGCTCGTGACGACGCTGGACCGGCTGGCCGACGTGACCCGGGCCGCCGCCGACCAGTTGAGCGGGGCGCCGCCGGTCGACCTGGTGGAGAAGGCCCGCGACCTGGACCAGGCGCTGGCCGATCTGGCCGCGGCCGTCCAGCCGCTGACCCATCCGATCACCCCGCTGCGCTCCCGCCGGGACACCGCCCGCTACGTGGTGGCGCTCCTGGAGACCTGTGCCTACCACGCGCGGTCGCTGGCGGCCACGGCGGAGCTGCTGCCCACCCATCCGTCCATCGCGGCGGACCCCCGGCTGCGCGGGGCGGGACGGCGGATCGTGCACAACATCGAGGCGATCGCCGCCCATGCCGCCGACGACCGGTCCGGCGCCGGGATCGAGACCGGCCCCAGCATCGCGTCCATGCTGGAACCGGGCACGCTGGGCGCCCCGCGCTACGGCAGGGTGACCGACCGCGTGCTGCGCCATCTCCAGCGCCTGGACGAGTCGGTGACGGGCCTGGCCCGCCCCCTGCGGGTTCCCGTCCGGCGGCCCGCCCCCTGACGCCGGATCACTCCGCCCCGGCGGTACGGCCCAGCGCCTCGGCGCGGACCCGGGCGCAGCTGCGGCTGATGAGGCGGGACACGTGCATCTGGGAGATGCCCAGCCGGTCGGCGATCCGGCTCTGGGTCATGTCCTCGAAGAACCGCATGTAGAGGATGGCCCGCTCCCGCTCGGGCAGTCGGCGCAGTCCCTCCCTGGCCGCCTCCCGGTCGACGACGACGTCGTAGGAGCCGTCGGCCTCGCCGAGGGTGTCGGCGAGGCTGGGGCCGTCCTCTCCCGTGGCGAGTTCGGCGTCCAGGGACAGGGTGCTGAAGCTCTCCAGCGCCTCCAGGCCGGCGCCGACCTCGTCCTCGGTCAGGCCGGTGCGGGCGGCGAGGTCGGCGACCGTGGGCTCGCAGGAGCCCGGGTTCTGGGTGAGTTCGCGGCGGGCCGCCCGGACCCGGTTGCGCAGTTCCTGCACCCGGCGCGGTACGCGCAGCGCCCACATGCGGTCGCGGAAGTGCCGCTTGACCTCACCGGTGACGGTGGGCACCGCGTAGCTCTCGAACGCGCCGCGCACCGGGTCGTAGCGGTCGACGGCTTTGACCAGGCCGAGGGCCGCGACCTGCCGCAGGTCCTCGACGGACTCGCCGCGGTCGCGGAAGCGGCCGGCGATGCGGTGGGCCATCGGCAGCCAGGCGGCGACCAGTTCGCCGCGCAGCGCGTCCCGCTCGGGGCCGTCGGCGAGGTCGGCGAGGCGGGCGAAGAGGGCCGCCGTGTCGGGGGCGTCGTCGTGGGCGCGGCGGTGCCTCGCGCGGGGGGTGGTGCCGGGTGTGCGGGAACGGCTGGTCGGCAAGTCGGTGGGCATGCGGAATCGCTCCTGAACTATGGGTTTCAGGGCGTCACCGGAACGTGGTCCCGGGACTCGGCCCGAACTGCGGTGTCAGGGTCGCCGCGGGAGCACCGCCCGGACCGCTCGGCCGGCCCGGGGACCGTCGTACGACTGCTCACGTCGGCGCGCGCCTCCGGTCCGAAGCACGACACTCCGACTGCCCCTTCGGTCCGGGCGCAAACCCCGTGCCGCGCACGGGCCCGGCCGCGGGTTCAGCCCAGGGGCACGACGGCGGTGATCCGCTTGCCTCCGCCGGGCAGTCCGGCGACCTCCACGTCCCGGGCCAGCCGGCAGACGATGGGCCAGCCCCGGCCGCCTTCCCGCCACCGGTGCCGTTCGTCCACGGCCCGTTCGGCCACCGGTATCTCGTCGCTGCGGTCGCTGACCGACACCCGTACCGCGCGTCCCTCGACGTCGACGGCGAAGCCGGTGATCCCGCCGCCGTGCAGAATCGCGTTGGTGGCCAGCTCCGAGGTGACGAGCAGGGCGTCGTCGAGGGCCCGGGCGCCGCACGGCACGGCCCGCCGGGCGACCGCGCCGCGTACCGCGCTGCGGGCGTCCGCCGGCCGCAGTGGCGGCCGGGGGGATTCAGGTGGTGCCATGGTTGACTCGGTCCGGCACTTGTCGTACATCCTTTCGCTCCCTGGGTGGTGGACCGGCTGGTCGGCTCCGCCCCGTCCGTGCGGGGCTCTTCTCTTCGGCTCACCGGCCGGGGCGCGGCCAAACCCGTTCGCGGGCGGCAAGGGGCTCCCCAAAGTGAAACGGGTCACGTACCCTGTTCATCACTACGCGAAATGGCTCTGGATGGTTTACCGTTCATCCATAAGTGGTCGAGGAGTTGACATCAGGTCCTCCCGCGCCACCTCTGACGGCCCTGGCTGGCCTCCCCCGTCCAGCCAGGGCTTTTTCACGCCCGGACGGGTTCCCGACGGCGATTCTCACCTTCTTCGAGGTGCCCGGCGGAGCGGCAGCGGCTGAAATGGGCGTAGGGAACGCACCCCGTACCCTCGCCGGCGAGGAGCCCCGTGCCATGACCAAAGCCATCAAACTGCTCACCGCCCTGCCCCAGGCCCAGCGCGAGCGCCTCATGGAACTGGCTCACGAGGTGTCCTTCCCCGAGGACTCCAGGATCTTCGAGGCCGGCGGCACCGCGGACCGCTTCTGGGTGATCCGCTCGGGCGCGGTCAACCTGGACCAGGAGGTGACCTCCCGCAAACGGGTCACCGTCGCCACGCTGGGCGCCGGCGACCTGCTCGGCTGGTCCTGGCTCTTCCCGCCGTACACCTGGGACTTCGGGGCGGTGGCCTTCAGCCAGGTACGGGCCTACGAGTACGACGCCTCGGCCGTGCTGGCGCTGTGCGTGGAGGACCCCCTGCTCGGCCTGTCGCTGGTGCGCACCGTCGCCGAGATCCTCGCCAGCCGCCTGGAGGTCACCCGGGGCAAGCTCCTCGACGCCTACGTCGGACGACGGCCCGCGTGACCGGTCAGATCCGGTAGCGGCGCAGCGCCGGGACGGCGGCGGCCAGCGCCAGCATCACCACCACCACGAGCAGCCCGCCGCCCGCGACCGCCGCGCGCGGCCCGAAGACCGAGCCCGCCGTGCCGTGCAGCACGTCGGCCAGCCGCGGACCACCGGCGACCACGACGGTGAACACGCCCTGCATCCGGCCGCGCATCTCGTCGGTGGCGGCGGACAGCAGGATCGCGCCGCGGAAGACCATCGAGACCATGTCGGCGACCCCGGCGGCGGCCAGGAAGACGACGGCGACCCAGAGGTTGCGGCTCAGCCCGAACCCGGCGACGGCCGCCCCCCAGCCGACCACCGCACCGATCACCATCCAGCCGTGCCGGCGGGCCCGCGAGAAGGTGCCGGAGAAGAGCCCGCCGAGCACCGCGCCGACCGGGATCGCCGCGAACAGCAGGCCGAGCGCGAGCCCCTCGCCGTAGGAGGCGTACGTCTGGGCGGCGAGCTGCGGGAACAGGGCGCGGGGCATGCCGAAGACCATCGCGATGATGTCCGCGAGGAACGACAGCAGCAGCACCTTGTGCATGGAGATGTACCGGAAGCCCTCCGCGATCTCGCGCACCCCGGCCCGCCGCGCGGTCGCGCCGGCCAGCGGCGGCAGCGCGGGCAGCCGGTAGACCGCCCACACGGTCACGCACAGCGCCAGCGCGTCGATCAGGTACAGCTCGGGCAGCCCGATGACGGGGATCAGGGCGCCGGCGAGCAGCGGCCCCACCACCTGCCCGGTCTGCATGACCGTCGACCCGAGCGCGTTGGCGGCGGGCAGCTGCGCCTCGGGGACCAGCCGGGCGATGGACGCGGTGCGGGCGGGCGCGTTCAGTCCCCAGAACGCCTGCTGCATGGCGAGCAGCACCATCAGCGCGGCCACGGACTCCATGCCGACGGCCGCCTGGACGAAGAACAGCAGCGAGGTCACGCCGATGCCGATGTTGGTGATCAGCAGCAGCTTGCGGCGGTCCATGGTGTCGGCCACCGCGCCGCCCCACAGCGCGAACACGATCAGCGGCAGCAGTCCGGCGAGGCTGGCCGCGCCGACCCAGGCGGACGACCCGGTGATGTCGAAGATCTGCTTGGGCACGGCGACGGCGGTCAGCTGGCTGCCGACCGAGGTGACGATGGTCGACGTCCACAGCCTGCGGTAGGCGGGGATGCGCAGCGGGCGGGTGTCCATCGCCCAGCGCCGCCAGCCGCTCCGGGGCGGGGCGGCCGTGGTGTCGTCGGGGGTCTGTATGCCGGACTGGGTGCCGCTCTCGCTGGTGTCCACGGAGTTCCTGGTGTCCTGGTCTTCTCGGTGCCCGCTACATCTTCTTTTGGTTGCGGGTTCACTATCGCAGCAACTTCCGTGGCCGCCGAACCACCCGTCTCAGGATGCGGCCGGCGGCAGGTCCGGGTGCCTCAGGAACCGGCCACCAGCATCAGGCCGAGCCCGATCATGGTAAGCGCGACCAGCCCGTCCAGCACCCGCCAGGCGCCCGGCCCGGCGAGATACCGTCCGAGCAGCCGGGCGCCGAACCCCAGGGCGCTGAACCAGCAGAGGCTCGCCAGGGCGGCGCCGAGGCCAAAGGTCCAGCGCAGGTCGCCCCGGTCGGCGGCGAGGGAGCCGAGCAGGAACACGGTGTCCAGGTAGACGTGCGGGTTCAGCCAGGTCATGGCCAGGCAGGTGAGCACGGCCCGGCGCCGGGACCCCGCCGCCTCGCCCTCGGTGTGCAGGCCTCCGGTGCCGGGCCGCAGCACCCGGCGGGCGGCCAGGGCGCCGTAGCAGAGCAGGAAGGCGCCGCCGACCAGCCCGACCATCCGCACCGCGCCGGGCCAGGCCACGACGATCGCGCCCACCCCGCCGACGCCGAGGGATATGAGAACGGCGTCGGAGAGCGCGCAGATGCCGACGACCACGAGGACGGCGTCACGGCGGATGCCCTGGCGCAGGACGAAGGCGTTCTGGGCGCCGATGGCGACGATGAGCGAGAGGCCGCTGCCGAAGCCCGCGGCAGCGGCGGCGAGGGTGCTGGACATGCCCTCGACGCTACGGAAGCGATCACTGTGGGTACAGCTAAAGATTTTTACGTACCTTTAGCAGTACTGAAGTAGGACGATCCGAGGAAGGAGGGTGGCGGTGGAGCTTCCCCTCGACCAGGTGCGGACCCTGCTGGCGGTGGTGGACGAGGGCACGTTCGACGCCGCGGCCGCGGCCCTGCATGTGACGCCGTCGGCGGTCAGCCAGCGGGTGAAGGCGCTGGAGCAGCGCACGGGCCGGGTGCTGCTGCAGCGCACCAAGCCGGTGCGGCCGACGGAGTCGGGCGAGGTGCTCGTCCGGTTCGCCCGGCAGCTGGCGCGGCTGGAGCGGGACGCGCGCGGCGAGCTGGGCCTGAGCGGCGCCGGGGAGCCGACCCGGGTGTCGGTCGCGGTCAACGCGGACTCGCTGGCGACATGGTTCCTGCGGGCCTTGGGCGGGCTGTCGCACGTCTACGTCGAATTGCGGCGGGAGGACGAGGACCACACGGCCGCGCTGCTGCGGGAGGGGCTGGTGATGGCGGCGGTGACCTCGTCGCCGGACGCGGTGCCTGGGTGTTCGGTGCGGGCGCTGGGGCGGATGCGGTATCTGCCGGTGGCGGCACCGGAGTTCGCGGCAGCGCACGTGACGGGCGCGCTGCCGGAGGCGCTGGCCGAGGCGCCGGTGATCGTGTTCGACCGGGTCGACGACTTCCAGGACGGGTTCGTACGGCGGCTGGGGGGTGCGGGCGCGAGTGCGCTGCGGCACCACGTGCCGACGTCCGAGGGGTTCGTGGACGCGGTGACGGCCGGGCTGGGGTGGGGGATGGTGCCGGAGCCGCAGGCGGAACCGCGGTTGCGGGAGGGGCGGCTGGTGCGGCTCGGTGGGCGGGAGCTGTGGGTGGACCTGCCGTTGTACTGGCAGCAGTGGAAGCTGGATTCGCCGGCTTTGGGGGTGGTGGCGGAGGCGGTCCTGCGTACGGCGGCGGGTGCGTTGCGCCAGCCGTAGGGGAGCCACCGGTGGTCGCGCGAGTGCGGGTGGGTGGGGGCTGGTCGCGCCCACGCGGCGGTAGCCGCATATCGGAAACAGCCCCGCGCCCCTTTCAGGAGCGTCCGGTGCAGGGCGTTTCCAGGGACCGTTCCGCGCTGTCCAGGAGCATCTCCAACGCCGTCGGATAGGCGCTCGTCACCATGCGCTTCGCCAGCAGGCGGGACGCCTCGGCGATGCGCGGGTGGGTCGTGTGCGGGAGGCGGGCGTAGGTCGAGTTCCACTTGTCCTCGTCGGCGCGCTGGGAGTCCTTCGGGAGGGTGAGGGAGGCCGCGTCCAGGGCCGCGAAGGCGAGGGTCTGGTCGATGAAGGCGTGGTAGACGCGCACGGTCTCGGCGAGTGGGAAGCCGGCCGTGCGCAGGACGTCCAGGACCGCCTCGTCGGCCGCGAGTTCGTGGGCCCGGCCGGTCACCCGGTTCGTCGTCAGCAGGGCCGCCTGCGGGTGGGCGACGTACTGCGCGTGGATGCGCAGGCCGATGGTCCGCAGGTCCGTCCGCCACTCCCCCGTCGGGGTCCAGCCCGCCAGCGCCTGGCCGATGAGGGCGTCGCCGATCGCCAGGGTCAGGTCGTCCATGCCCCGGAAGTAGCGGTACAGGGTGCTGGGGTCGCAGTCGAGGGCAAGGCCCAGGCGGCGGGCGGTCAGGCCGGCGCTGCCGTGCTCGCGCAGCAGGCGCAGCGCGGTCTCCACGATCAGGCGCTCGGAGAGCACCGTGCCGCCACGGGTGGGGCGGCGCCTGCGGCGCTTCTCCTCCGGTACGACCGGTTTGGGCATCGCACGCTCCCTGCCGCTCTCGCCGTTCTTATGCCAACGCCATTGACCTTACGTGACGGTCCGGCGTTTCATTCCGGCCAAGGCGCCCCGTGTCCGACTTCGCTCTCTGTCCCAGAAGGAGATTCCCGCATGCGTGTACTGCTCGTGGGAGCCGGTGGTGTGGGCACCGCCGTCACCCGGATCGCGGCCCGGCGGCCGTTCTTCGACCTGATGGTGGTCGCCGACTACGACGCGGCCCGCGCCGGGGCGGCGGTGGCGGCCGTCGGCGACGACCGGTTCCGCGCCGAACGCGTCGACGCCGGTGACGAGGCGGCCGTCGCCGCGCTGCTGGCCAAGCACGGCTGCGACGTGCTCCTCAACGCCACCGACCCGCGCTTCGTCATGCCCCTGTTCCGGGCCGCCCGCAAGGCCGGCGCGAGCTACCTCGACATGGCGATGTCGCTGTCCCGGCCGCATCCGGAACGGCCCTACGAGGAGTGCGGGGTCAAGCTGGGCGACGAGCAGTTCGCGCTGGCCGCGGAGTGGGAGCAGGCGGGTGCGCTGGCGCTGGTCGGGATGGGCGTGGAGCCCGGCCTCTCGGACGTCTTCGCCCGGTACGCGGCCGACGAACTCTTCGACGGGATCGAGGAGATCGGCATCCGCGACGGCGCGAACCTGACCGTGGACGGCTACGACTTCGCGCCCTCCTTCAGCATCTGGACCACCATCGAGGAGTGCCTCAACCCGCCCGTCGTGTACGAGCAGGGGCGCGGCTGGTTCACCACCGCACCGTTCAGCGAGCCCGAGGTGTTCGACTTCCCGGACGGGATCGGTCCGGTCGAGTGCGTCAACGTCGAGCACGAGGAGGTGCTGCTGGTACCGCGCTGGGTGGACGCGCGGCGGGTCACCTTCAAGTACGGGCTCGGGACCGAGTTCATCGAGACGCTGAAGACGCTGCACCTGCTGGGCCTGGACCGCACCGCCCCGGTGACCGTGCCCGGCGCCGACGGCCCGGTCGCGGTCTCGCCCCGGGACGTGGTCGCCGCGTCGCTGCCCGACCCGGCGACGCTGGGCGACCGCATGCGCGGCAAGACGTGCGCGGGCACCTGGGTGCGCGGGGTGAAGGACGGACGGCCGCGGGAGGTGTATCTCTACCACGTTGTCGACAACGAGTGGTCCATGGCGGAGTACGGTTGTCAGGCCGTGGTGTGGCAGACGGCCCTCAACCCGGTCGTCGCCCTCGAACTCCTGGCCACCGGCGCGTGGTCGGGCTCGGGCGTCCTCGGTCCGGAGGCGTTCCCGGCCCGCCCGTTCCTCGACCTGCTGACCGAATACGGCTCCCCCTGGGGTCTGCGCGAGCAGTGACCGCCCGCGCGTTCCAGGGGACTCGGCCGTTTCGGCGGCGCCCGTTGCGGTGACCCGGATCCGAGCAACGCACCCGCAGGGGCAGAGTCGACTTGGATCGCAGGTGACTTCGATGGACGACTGGCGAGACCGCGCCGAGTGCCGCAACGAGGATCCCGACCTCTTCTTCCCGATCGGCACCACCGGCCCGTCGCTGCACCAGACGCGGCGCGCGAAGGCGGTCTGCGAGCGCTGCCCGGTGCAGGAGCCGTGCCTGCGCTGGGCGATGGAGAGCGGGCAGGCGATCGGTGTCTGGGGCGGTACCACCGAGGCGGAGCGCCGCCTGCTGGCCCGGCGCCGGCACCGGGCGGCACACCGGTTCGGCTGACGTCGGCCGGGGCCCGTTCAGCTGACGTCGGCCGGGGCCGGTGCGGACGGCAGCCGGAGGGTGAACTCGGCGCCCTTTCCCGGTTCGCTGCGTGCCTCGGCGGTGCCGTCGTGGGCGGCGAGCAGATGGCGCACGATCGGCAGGCCGAGGCCGCTGCCTCCGGTACGGCGGCTGCGGGACTTCTCCGCGCGCCAGAACCGCTCGAAGACGTGCGGGAGGTCGTCGGCGGCGATGCCCGGGCCGGTGTCGGTGACGGTGAGGACGACGTCGTCGCCGTCATGGCGGGCGGACAGGGTCACCGTGCCGTCGGCGGGGGTGTGCCGGATGGCGTTGGAGACCAGGTTGCCGAGGGCCTGCCGCATCCGCACCGGGTCGGCGTCGAGCCAGGCGGTGCCGTCGGTGTCGGTGAGCAGGGTGACCCCGGCCGCGTCGGCGGCGACCCGGTGGGCGGCGGCGGCCTGCTCGATCAGGTCGGCGGCGCGCACCGGTTCGCGGTGCACGCGCAGGGTGCCGGCGTCGGCGGCGGCCAGGTCCTGGAGGTCGTCGATGATCCGCTGCAGGACCAGTGCCTCCTCGTGCAGGGAGCCCAGCAGGGCCGGGTCGGGGTCGACGAGGCCGTCCCGGGTGACCTCCAGCCAGCCGCGGATGTTGGTGAGGGGGCTGCGCAGTTCGTGGGCGATGTCGCTGACCATCGCCTTGCGCTGCTCCTCCAGGCGCTCCCGGCGTTCGGTGAGGTCGTTGAACGCCTCGGCCAGCAGCCCGGTCTCGTCCCGGGTGCGCACCGGTGCCCGGACGTGCAGTTCGGGCGGCTGCTGCGCGGCGGCCGTGAGCGCGCGCAGCGGCCGCACCAGGCGCATGGCGACGACGGCGGTGACGGCGACCGTGACGGCGAGGACCAGCCCGGCCGCGCCGACGATCCTGGCCTTGTTGGCCGGGGACATGTCGAAGCGGGGTGCGGTCTGGTCGCCGATGCCGAGGAAGAGTTCGGCGGCCGGGGCGACGTACGGTTCGAGCTGGGTGCGCCGGGCGTCGAGGACGCAGTTCTTCGCGATCTGGTCCATCGACCGTCTGACGTCCTTCCTGGTGACGAGGAAGCCGCCGGAGACCGGGTTGCGCCCGGTGGTGTCGTAGGTGAGGGACAGCTTGCCGCCCAGGTCCATGTCCTTGGCCCGGAGGCAGGGGCGGGCCAGGCCGGTCAGCGCGGTGAGGGCCCTGGTCTCGGTGCGGGTCGGGACGTCGAGCACCGAGTTGCGGCCGGTGGCCCCGGTCACGAGGAGGTCGCCGCAGCCGTACTTGTAGTAGTAGGAGGTGTCCGTGCCGTCGTCGACGACGAGGTAGGGCCGCCCGCTCGGGGTGTGCTGGACGCTGGTGGCGGCGCTGAACCGGTCGAAGCAGGACTTCTGCTTCTGCGCGACCAGGTCCAGCTCACTGCGTTCGGCCGCGGTGAGCCGGAACGGGCCGACCGCGCGCGGGTCGATGCCGCTGAGCTGGGCGCCGAACTCGGTGTAGGTGTCGGTGTGCAGGGGGTCCACGGTGGCCGCGGACCGAGGGGGCAGCGGGGTGTCGTGGGACGCGGAGTCGGCGATCAGCGTGCGGTCGGCGGTGGTCAGCGCGATCCTGCGGCCGGTCTTCGCGGCCAGCGCCCGCACGGTGTGCTGGACCCCGGCCCAGTCCGGGTGGTCCGCCGCGTATCCGCTGAGCTCGGCGAGGATCTTGTTGTCCGCGGCGAGGTCCTGGCCCTGCTCCTCCTCCAGCGCGCTGGTGGTGGTGGTCACGGCGAGCCAGGCGGTGGCGGCCACGGAGCACAGGGCGATCAGCACCGAGGTGAACAGCAGCCGGACCAGCAGCCGCTTGCGCCACGGTATCCGGGGCTTCACGGCCGCCTGCCGCTCAGCTTGTAGCCGACGCCGAACACGGTGACCAGCCGCACCGGCCGCCGGGGGTCGGCCTCTATCTTCCGGCGCAGGTTCATCACGTGGACGTCGACGGCCCGTTCGGTGGAGGCCCGGTCGAAGCCCCGGGTGCACTGCAGCAGTTGCCGCCGGGTGAACACCCGGTCGGGCTCCCCGGCCATGGCGAGCAGGATCTGGAACTCGGCCGGGGTCACCTCCACCGGCTCCCCGTCGCAGCGCACCGCGTGCCGCACCGGATCGACGCTGATCCCGGCGGCGCTCACGGCGGGTTCCTCCTCCCGGACCGGGGCGGCCCGCCCGCTCCGCCGCAGGATCGTCCGGATCCGGGCCATCAGCTCACGCGGGCTGTACGGCTTGGTCATGTAGTCGTCGGCGCCCAGTTCCAGGCCGAGCAGCACGTCGTCCTCGTCGGAGCGGGCCGTGAGCATCAGCACCGGGATCTCCGGATCGCCGCCGCGCAGCACCCGGCAGACGCCGAAGCCGTCGATCACCGGGAGCATCAGGTCGAGCACGACCAGGTCGGGCCCGAGCCGCCGGGCCGCGTCCAGCGCGGCGGCCCCGTCATGGACCACGGTCGCGCTGTGCCCCTCGGCGAGCAGCGATCTCCGGATCAGCTCGGCCTGCATCTCGTCGTCCTCGGCGACCAGCACATGTGCGCACACAGGTTCGGATCCTAAGCGGAGTTCCGGCGGCCTACTGGGCGAGCCAGTCGGCGTGCCCCATGACGACGACCGGATGCCGGCCCGGGTCGAGGGCGCGCAGCAGCTCTTTCATGTGCGCCTTGGCGACGCTCACACAGGCGTGCGTCGGACCTCCGTGGTCGACGTGCAGCCACACTCCACCGCCCCGCTTGGCACCCATCGGCCGGGTCCAGTCGAGCGGTGAAGTGCCGGGCTCCCGGTTGTAGTTGATGGCGATCACGTAGTCGAAGGAACCCTCCAGCGGCTCGCCCTCGAACCCGGTCCCGGGCGAGGTGAAGCCGTAGGACTGGTGGTACGGCAGCCTGCTCCCCGGGTCGGCGAGCAGGCCCCCGGCGTCGGTGAGCCCGTACACGCCGACCGGCGAGCGCAGGTCCCCGGCCAGGTGGTGCTCGCTCCAGCCGTCCCTGCCGTTGTGGGCGGGCCAACGGGCGCCGGGCTGCCAGACGCCGTCGTCGCGCGAGTAGAGCACGACGGTGGAGAGCGGCGAGTTCCTGCCCCGGCCACTGGCCACGACGACCTGCTCCGCCCGCTCGGGTATCGCGGCCGTCCTTGCAGGCCCGAGCCCGGGTATGCCGCTCGGCTGCGGACTGCTGCTCGCCGGTGCGGGTGCGGGGGAAGCCGTCTGCCGTACCGGCCGGTCGTCCTCCGACCGGTTCGGCGCGGCCTCGGCGCCACCCCCGCACCCGGTGAGCAGGGCGGGGGAGGCGGCGAGAAGGGAGACGGCGGCTCTGCGATGGATCATGAGAGCGACCCTGGCCGACGAATGTAAGAAACTCGTCAGCTTTTTACGCCCGCACCCGAAGAACCGCTAGGGCTTCCCCTTCTTGTACACCCAGGTCTGGAACAACGAACCGAGGTCGTTCCCCGACTCCTTCTCGGCGAGCTTCACGAACTCCGCGGTGGTCCCGTGCCCGTACCGGTGCTCCGAGGCCCAGGCCCGCAGGATCCGGAAGAACACCGGGTCCCCGACCGCCTTCCGCAGCTCGTGCAGCGCCATCGCGCCCCGGGCGTACACCGGCTCACCGAAGATGTTCTTCCCGCTCCCCGGATCCCCCGGCGGGTACGCCCACAGCTCGTCGCTCGCCGGCTTCGCGTACAGCGCGTCGAAGTTCTTCTGCGCGCTGTCGCCCCCGTGCTGCTCGCTGTACAGCCACTCGGCATACGTGGCAAAGCCCTCGTTGAGCCAGATGTCCTTCCAGGCGGTGAGGGAGACGGAGTCGCCGAACCACTGGTGGGCGTTCTCGTGCACGAGGGTGCTCAGGTCCGGTGCCGAGTCGTAGACCGGCCGGCCCTGGGTCTCCAGCGCGTAGCCGACGCTCGGCGCGTGGTCGACTATGGACCCGGCGGACCGGAACGGGTACGGCCCGAACAGCTTGCTCTCCCACTCCAGCACGGACGGCAGCTTCTTCAGCACGGCCGCCGACCCGCTCGCCTCGCGCGGGTCGACCGCGTTGTACACCTTGATCCCGTCCCGGGTGGTGTACTGCTGCACCTTGAACTTGCCGACCGTGGCGGTGGCGAGGTAGGCCGCCATCGGCTCGGTCTGCCGCCACCGGAAGGTCGTACGGCCGCCGGACGTGTGCCGGCCGAGGAGGACGCCGTTGGCGACGGCGGTGCGGCCCTTGGGCACGGTGATCGTGAAGTCGTACGACGACTTGTCCTTGGGGTGGCTGTTCGCCGGGAACCAGGTCATCGCGCCCTGCGGCTCCCCGGCGACGAACGCGCCGTCGTCGGTGCGGATCCAGCCGTCGGCCGAGCCGTCGGGGTCGGTGACCTGCTTGGGCGTGCCGTTGTACGCCACGGTGACCCGGAAGTCCCGGCCCTTCGCCAGCGCCCGCGCCGGCGTGACGACGAGCTCCTGTCCGCTGCGGCTGAAACGCGCGGTCCGGCCGTCGACGGTCACCTTGGTGACCTTCAGACCGCTGAGGTCGAGGTCGAAGCGGGTGAGCTTCTCGGTGGCGCGGGCGGTGAGGACCGCCTTGCCGTCGAGGTGCCGGGAGGAGGTGTCGTAGCGCAGCGTCAGGTCGTAGTGGCTGACGTGGTAGCCGCCGTTGCCGCTGAGCGGGAAGTAGGGGTCGCCCGCGCCCGCCGCGCCGACGGTGCTCGCCGAGGCCGTTCCGGCGGCGGCGAGCAGGGCCGCCAGGGCGACCGGGACGGTGCCGAGGACGGCCTCGCGGCGGAGGACTGCGGTACGTCTGCTTGCGCCCTGCACATGAACTCCTTGGGGGGTGGCCGATGATCAGTGACCCCACAGACTAGGCGCGCGGGTGTCCGCGCTTCCCCCTCATTCTGGTCAAGCCGCGCCGCGTCGGCAGCCCGTGGGGCGGGGCCGCCGCATACGCTCGCGGCACCGTCAGCGAGCCGAAGGGTGCATCGACCGTGAGCGTGCGCGTGCGCAGGATCTATGAGTCGCCCGAGCCGGCGGACGGACTGCGCGTCCTGGTGGACCGGCTCTGGCCGCGCGGACTGTCCAAGGAGGTCGCGCACGTGGACGAGTGGCCGAAGGCTGTGACTCCGTCGGACGAACTGCGCCGCTGGTTCCACGCGGGCGGGACGTACGAGGAGTTCGTCGGCCGCTACGAGGCGGAACTGGCCGCCCCCGAGGCCGCCGAACTCCTCGACGGCCTGCGGAAGTCGGTGCGCGAGGGGCCGGTGACCCTGCTGACCGCGTCCAAGACCCCGGACGAGAGCCACGCAACGGTGCTGGCACGGCTCCTGAGCGCCCCGTAAGGGGCGCGGGGGGTACCCCCGGCCGAAGGCTGGGGGAGGAACTGCGCGACCAGCCACGACGGCGCCGCAGACGGAAGTCGGCAGACGGCACCCCACGGCACTGCCGGCGCTCAGCCGGTCTGCTTCGCCGCCGCCCGCCCCGCCGCCCGCCCCGAGAACAGGCAGCCGCCGAGGAACGTGCCCTCCAGCGCGTTGTAGCCGTGCACGCCACCGCCGCCGAAGCCGGCCACCTCGCCGGCCGCGTAGAGCCCGCCGATCGGCTGCCCGTCGGCGCCGAGGGCGCGGGAGTCCAGGTCGGTCTGGATGCCGCCGAGGGTCTTGCGGGTGAGGACGTGCAGCTTGACGCCGATCAGCGGTCCGGCGGCCGGGTCGAGGATGCGGTGCGGGGTGGCGACCCGGCCCAGGCGGTCGCCGATGTAGCGGCGGGCGTTGTGGATGCCCTGGATCTGGGAGTCCTTGCTGTAGGAGTTGCCGATCTGCAGGTCGCGGGCGACGATCTGGCGGCGCACCTCGGCCGCGTCGAGGAGCGCCTTGTCGGTGAGGCCGTTCATCTTCTCGACGAGCTGCTCCAGGGAGCTGGCGGTCACGAAGTCCGCCCCGTGGTCGAGGAAGGCCTGCACCGGGCCGGGCGCGCCCTTGCCGAGCAGCCGGTCGCGCAGCACGGCCTTGCGGTCCTTGGCGGTGATGTCGGGGTTCTGCTCGGAGCCGGAGAGCGCGAACTCCTTCTCGACGATCTTGCGGGTGAGGACGAACCAGGAGTGGTCGTACCCGGCGATGTCCTCGGTGGTGCGCAGGTGCCTGAGGGTGCTGAGGGTGTCGTAGCCCGGCAGGCAGGGGTCGGGCAGGCGGCGGCCGAGGGCGTCGAGCCAGATGGAGGAGGGGCCGGGCAGGATGCGGATGCCGTGGCCCGGCCAGATGGGGTTCCAGTTCTGGATGCCCTCGGTGTAGTGCCACATGCGGTCGCGGTTGACCAGGCGGACGCCGGCCCCGGCACTGATGTCGAGCATGCGGCCGTCCACGTAGGCGGGGACGCCGGTGACCATCTCGGCGGGGGGCGTACCGAGGCGTTCGGGCCAGTAGCGGCGGACGATGTCGTGGTTGGCGCCGATGCCTCCGGTGGTGACGACGACGGCCTGGGCGGTGAGTTCGAAGTCGCCGATGCGGTCGCGGTTGGAGGCGACGCCGCGCGCCGAGTCGTCGGGGGCGAGGACGGTGCCGCGGACGCCGCGCGCCTCGCCGTCCTCGATGACGAGTTCGTCGACCTGGTGGCGGTGGTGGAAGGTGAGCAGTCCGTCGCGGGCGGCCTGCTTGGCGTACCGGACGAACGGCTCGACCACGCCGGTGCCGGTGCCCCAGGCCACGTGGAAGCGGGGCACCGAGTTGCCGTGGCCGTCCGCCCGCAGGTCGCCGCGCTCGGCCCAGCCGACGGTCGGCAGCAGGGAGATGCCGTGGCTCTGCAGCCAGGGCCGCTTCTCCCCGGCCGCGAACTCGACATAGGCGCGTGCCCAGCGCACCGCCCAGGAGTCCTCGTCGTCCTCGCGGTCGAACTGGGCGCTGCCCCGCCAGTCGCTCCAGGCCAGGTCGAGGGAGTCCTTGATGCCGAGGCGGCGCTGTTCGGGCGAGTCGACGAGGAAGAGCCCGCCGAAGGACCAGAACGCCTGGCCGCCGAGGTTGGCGGCGTTCTCCTGGTCGACCAGGGCGACGCGCCTGCCCTGGCTGGTGAGTTCGTGCGCCGCGACCAGGCCGGCGAGGCCGGCTCCGACGACGATGACGTCCGCGTCCATGGCGTCGCCCCTTCTTTCTTATCCGAGTCGGGTGCTGCCGTCGGTCAGCAGCGCGGTGAGCAGTTGTTTGAGCCAGGCGCGGGCCCGGTCCACGTCCTTGTCGAGCAGCAGCTGGACGGTGACCCCGTCGTAGGCGGCGACCACCGCGTGGGCCGCACCCTCGACGTCGCCGAGCACGGCGGGGACCGGGGCGCGGCCGCGGGCCCGCAGGAGCCGGTCGGCGACGGCCTCGCGGAGCCGGGCCCGGTGGTCCAGGAGGAGCCCGGCGACGGCCGGGTCCCGGGCGGCGTGCACCAGGAAGTCGGTCTTCACCAGCAGCCAGTCGACGTCGAGGAGGAGCACGTCGGTGACCCGGTCCACGGAGGCCGGCACGTCCAGGTCGGGGCCGTCGCCTGCGAGGGCGTCGGCGACCTGCTGGGCGATGAGGTCGGCCCGCTCCCGGTAGAGGGCGAAGAACAGCTCGTCGAGGGTGGCGAAGTTGGAGTAGAAGGCGCCCCGGCTGAACCCGGCGGCCTCGCAGACCTCCTCGATGGAGACCCGCCCGAATCCCTTGGCGGCGAACACGGTGAACGCGGCGCCGAGCAGCCGGGCGCGGGTCTGCACCCGCCGCCGGGTCACGCGCCGGTGCGTGTCGCCGTCCACCCTCATGTGCGGACCTCCGTTCGATACGCGAATGTATCGAATACATCGATGTATCGAAAGAGGCCGTCGGGAACTCGACGTCGCATACCCGCCGGAGATCAAATAGGAACAGATTTTCGATTACGGAGTACGCTTGCCGCATGGCCACGCACCTCCAGGGCTCCCTGTTCGACCAGACCGACGAGCTGCGGCTCGGCACCCTCGACGGCATCGGCCGGACCACGCTGGGTTCCGGCGCCTGGATCGACGTGCTGCCCGGCTGGCTGGGCGGCGCCGACGCGCTGTTCGAACAGCTGGCGGCGGACGTCCCCTGGCACGCCGAGCGCCGGCAGATGTACGACAGCGTCGTGGACGTACCGCGCCTGCTCGCCTTCTACGGCGCGGCCGACCCGCTCCCCCACCCCGTCCTCGTGGCGGCCCGCGAGGCGCTCACCCGGCACTACGCCGAGGAGCTGGGCGAGCCGTTCGCCACCGCCGGGCTCTGCTACTACCGCGACGGCCGGGACAGCGTGGCCTGGCACGGCGACCGGATCGGGCGGGGCGCCCGGGAGGACACCATGGTCGCGATCCTCTCCGTGGGCGCACCCCGCGACCTGCTGCTGCGTCCGCTGCGCGGCGGCCCCTCGGTCCGGCGACCGCTCGGCCACGGCGACCTGATCGTGATGGGCGGCTCCTGCCAGCGGACGTGGGAGCACTGCGTACCGAAGACGGCCCGGGCCGCCGGACCGCGGATCAGCATCCAGTTCCGGCCACAGGGGGTGCGGTGACCCGGACCTCGGCAATGGGCGGCCCGCCGCATGTGGTTGGCTGTGCTCCGTTTCGATCGGCACGAACGGGCAAGCCGGAGTGATCATGCGGGCAGAGGTACACGAAGTCGGCAAGGGCGCCTATCTGGTGCACGGCCAGCACACCAACTGGGTGATCCTCAAGGACGGTGACGCCGTCACGCTGGTGGACACCGGCTACCCCGGGGACCGGCAGGGGCTGCTCGACTCCCTCGCGGAGGTGGGCAGTTCGCCGGAGGCGGTGGCGGCCGTCCTGATCACGCACGCGCACAACGACCACCTGGGCTCCGCCGAGTACCTGCGCGAGGCCCACGGCACGCCGGTCTATCTCCACGAGGCCGAAGTACCGCACGCCCGGCGGGACTTCCTCCAGCAGGTGTCCGTGGGCGAAGTGGTGAAGAACGCCTGGCGGCCGGGTGTCGTGCCGTGGCTGGTGCACGTGCTGCGCGTCGGCGGCACCGAGCAGCACCCGGTCAAGGCGCCCGAGGCGTTCCCGGTCGCCGACGGCCCCCTCGACCTGCCGGGCCGCCCGGTCCCGGTGCACACCCCCGGCCACACCGACGGGCACACCGTCTACCACCTGCCCGAGGCCGGCCTGGTGATCTCCGGGGACGCCCTGGTCAGCGGCCACCGCACCTCGCGGATCCAGGGCCCGCAGCTGCTGCCCGACATGTTCCACCACGAGCGGGCCCGGGCCGTCGCCTCGCTGGAACTCATCGGCGCCCTCGACGGCGACGCCCTGCTGCCGGGACACGGCCCGCTGCACCGCGGTCCGGTGCGGGCGGCCGCCGACCGGGCCCGGGAGCTGGCCTCGTGACCCACCGGCCTTAAGGTTCGTCCATGGCCTTGCAGATCAACGCCACCAACCCGGAGCACCCCGCGCTCCTGCTCGAACTCCCCTGGGACGTCCCGCTGGAGGAGTGGCCCGAGGACTACCTCGTGCCACTCCCCCGGGGCATCTCCCGGCACGTGGTGCGCTACGCCCGGGCCGGCAGCGAGGTCATCGCCGTGAAGGAGCTCGCGGAACGCCCGGCGCTGCGCGAGTACGAGCTGCTGCGCGACCTGGACCGGCTCGCCATCCCCGCGGTCGACCCCCTTGCGGTGATCACCGGCCGCACCGACACCGCGGGCGACCCCCTGGAGTCGGTGCTGGTCACCCGGCATCTCGGCGGCTCGATGCCGTACCGCTCGATGTTCGAGACGACCATGCGCCCGGCCACCATGCACCGCCTCATGGACGCCCTGGCCGTGCTGCTGGTCCGCCTGCACCTCGCCGGGTTCGCGTGGGGCGACTGCTCGCTGTCCAACACCCTGTTCCGGCGGGACGCGGGCGCCTACGCGGCGTACCTGGTGGACGCCGAGACCGGCGACCTGCACCCGCAGCTGAGCAACGGGCAGCGGGAGTACGACCTCGACCTGGCCCGGGTGAACATCAGCGGGGAGCTGCTCGACCTGGAGGCCTCGGGAGCGCTGCACCCGTCGCTGGACCCGATCGAGTTCGGGTTCGAGATCTGCACCCGGTACGGCGAGCTGTGGGAGGAGCTGACCCGGACCTCGGTGTACCCGGCGGGCAAGTACCAGTACATCGAGCGCCGGATCCGGCGGCTCAACGACCTCGGCTTCGACGTCGCCGAGATGCAGATCGAGCACTCCTCCAACGGCGACTCCGTCACCTTCGTGCCGAAGGTCGTCGACGCCGGCCACCACCAGCGCCAGCTGCTGCGGCTGACCGGCCTGGACGCCGAGGAGAACCAGGCGCGGCGGCTGCTCAACGACCTGGAGAGCTGGATGGCCACCCAGGACGACTACGCCCCGGGCGACCCCCTGGCCGCCCGCCCCGAGGTACTGGCCCACCGGTGGGTGCGGGACGTCTTCCGCCCCACCGTGCGGGCCGTGCCGCCGGAGCTGCGCGGCTCGATGGACCCGGCCGAGATCTACCACGAGCTGCTGGAGCACCGCTGGTACCTGTCCGAGCGGGCGCAGCACGACATAGGCCTGGACAAGGCGGTCGAGGACTACATCGAGAACGTGCTGCCCAAGGCGCGGGAGACCCTGGAGCCGGTCACCCCGGAGTGACCGGCCCGGCGCGCGGGCCGTGGGTCAGCCGTGCGGGACCACGGCCACCGGGCAGTCGGCGTGGTGCAGCACCCCGTGCGCGACCGAGCCGATGCGGGCGCCGACCGCCGTACGGTGGGCGCGCCGCCCGACGACCACCAGCTGGGCGTGTGCGGCCGCCGAGAGCAGCACCTGCCCGGCGCTGCCCATCTCCACGTGCTCGGCGACCGGCACGTCCGGGAACCGCTCGCGCAGCGGCCGCACCGCCTCGGACAGCGCCTTCTTCTCGAAGGGCTCCATGCCTCCGGCCTCGTCCAGCAGCTTCAGCGAGCCCGGGCTGTAGGCGAAGACCGGCGGCAGGGTCCAGGCCCGCACCACCCGGACCGTCGCGCCCCGGGCCGCCGCCGTCCCGAACGCGAACTCCAGTGCGGCCGCGCTGTCCTGCGGGCCGCCCTGCTGGCCCACGACGACCTCGCGTCCGGCGGCCTCGGCAGCGGGCCGGTCACCGGCGCGCACCAGGACCACCGGGCGGGCGGCCTCGGCGATCACCTGCTGTCCGACGGAGCCGAGCAGGAACCCGGCGACCCGGCCGTGCCCGCGCGAACCCAGCGCCAGCAGCTCGGCCCCGGCCGCCGCGTCGGCCAGCACCTCGACCGGGCCGCCCTCCACCACGTCGACGCCCACCACCAGCTCCGGATACCGCCCGGTGACGGTCCGCACCGACTCGGCGACCCCGTCGGACACCCACCCGCGCTGGGCCTCCCGGTCGGCGCCGAGCGCCTCGTGCTCCTCGTAGCGCCAGGCGTGCACCACCCGGAGCGGCAGCCCGCGGCGCACCGCTTCCCGGGCCGCCCAGTCGAGAGCGGCGAGGCTCTCCTCCGTACCGTCGACCCCTGCCGTGATCGGGCGTGTCATGCACCGGCCTCCTCGTCGGTTCCGCGTCTGCGTGATCAGTCTTCCGCACCGACGGGTGCCCGCTGTGCACCGTCGTACAAGAGCGAAGGCGGGCGATCGAACATACGATGGGCGGGAACCGGTGCGGTGGCCGCTCTTCTCGCGGGGGGCCGGCCGCGCCGTTGAACCAACGGCTCGGGGTGGGAGACGTATGGCACAGGCTGCCGACGCAGCACGGACCGTCATCATGACCGTGGACGACGACCCGGGGGTGTCCCGTGCCGTCGCCCGGGACCTGCGGCGCCGCTACGGCGCGTCGTACCGGATCGTGCGTGCGGAGTCCGGCGACTCGGCGCTGGAGGCGCTGCGGGAGCTGAAGCTGCGCGGCGACCTGGTGGCGGTGATCCTGGCCGACTACCGGATGCCGCAGATGAACGGCATCGAGTTCCTGGAACAGGCCCTGGACGTGTACCCGGGGGCGCGCCGCGTGCTGCTGACCGCGTACGCGGACACCAACGCGGCGATCGACGCGATCAACGTCGTCGACCTGGACCACTATCTGCTCAAGCCCTGGGACCCCCCGGAGGAGAAGCTCTACCCGGTCCTGGACGACCTGCTGGACGCCTGGCGGGCCAGCGACTACAAGCCGGTGCCGGCCACCAAGGTGGTCGGGCACCGCTGGTCGGCCCGGTCCTCGGACGTGCGGGAGTTCCTGGCCCGCAACCAGGTGCCGTACCGCTGGTACTCGGTGGAGGAGCCGGAGGGGCAGCGGCTGCTGGCCGCGGCCGAGGCCGACGGGACGCGGCTGCCGCTGGTGATCACGCCGGACGGCACGCCGCTGGTGGAGCCGGAGGCGCCGGAGCTGGCCGCGCACGTGGGCCTGGCGACGACCCCGACGGCGGACTTCTACGACCTGGTGGTGATCGGCGGCGGCCCGGCCGGGCTCGGCTCGGCCGTGTACGGGGCGTCGGAGGGGCTGCGGACCGTGCTCGTGGAGCGGTCGGCGACCGGCGGGCAGGCCGGACAGAGCTCGCGGATCGAGAACTACCTGGGCTTCCCGGACGGTGTCTCGGGCGCCCAGCTCACCGACCGGGCCCGGCGGCAGGCCGCCAAGTTCGGCGCGGAGATCCTGACCGCCCGCGAGGTCACGGGACTGGAGATCAACGGGGCCGCGCGGGTGGTGCGGTTCGCGGACGGCTCGGCGGTCGCCGCCCACAGCGTGATCCTGGCGACCGGGGTGCAGTACCGGCAGCTGGAGGCCGAGGGCTGCATCGACCTGACCGGCTGCGGGGTGTTCTACGGCTCCGCGCTCACCGAGGCGACCTCCTGCCAGGGCCAGGACGTGTACATCGTCGGCGGCGCCAACTCGGCCGGCCAGGCGGCGATGTACCTGTCCCGGTTCGCCAAGTCGGTGACCCTGCTGGTCCGCGGCCCCGACCTGTCGGCGTCGATGTCGTACTACCTGATCCAGCAGATCAGCGAGGCCCCGAACATCGCCGTGCGCAGTCACACCGTGGTGGACGCCGCGCACGGCGTCGAGCGCCTGGAGCAGCTCACCCTGCGCCATGTGCAGAGCGGGGACCGGGAACAGGTCGACGCCCAGTGGATGTTCGTCTTCATCGGGGCGGCACCGCTCACCGACTGGCTCGGTGACACGGTGCTGCGGGACGAACGCGGGTTCATCCTGGCCGGGCCGGACCTGACCGTCGACGGACGGCCGCCGGCGGGCTGGGAGCTGGACCGGCCGCCGTACCACCTGGAGACCAGCATTCCCGGCGTGTTCGTGGCGGGCGACGCACGCGCCGAGTCCGCCAAGCGTGTCGCGTCCGCCGTCGGAGAAGGAGCCATGGCAGTGATGCTCGTCCACCGGTATCTGGAGCAGTCATGAGCGGGCAGCTGATGCCGTGCAGCCCGAAGGAGATCGGCGCGCTGTTCCTGTTCGAGAAGCTGGAGCCGGAGCAGCTCGGGCGGCTGTGCGCGGCCGGCCGGGTGGAGCTGTTCCAGCCGGGCCCGGTCTACACCGAGGGTGAGCCGGCCACCTGCTTCTACGTGATGGTCGAGGGCACCGTGGTGCTCTCCCGGCAGGTCGGCGGGGACGACGTCGAGGTGACCCGGACCTCGCAGGCCGGGGTGTACGCGGGCGCGATGCAGGCCTACCTCGGGGACCGGGTGCGGCAGGCGTACAACAACACGATGCGGGTGACCGAGCCGACGCGGTTCTTCGTGCTGCCGGCCGACACGTTCGCGGAGATCATGCAGGACTGGTTCCCGATGGCCGTGCACCTCCTGGAGGGCCTGTTCTTCGGTTCGAAGAACACCCAGGCGGCGATCGGGCAGCGCGAGCGGCTGCTGGCGCTCGGCTCGTTGTCCGCGGGCCTCACCCACGAGCTCAACAACCCGGCCGCGGCGGCCGTGCGGGCCACCTCGACGCTGCGCGAGCGGGTGGCGAAGATGCGGCACAAGCTCGCCATCATCGCCGGCGGGCCGTTCTCGCGGGAGCAGTTGTCCGGTCTGATCGAGATCCAGGAGCGCACCGCGGAACGGGTCGCCAAGGCGTCCTCGCTCAGCCCGCTGGAGGCCGCCGACCGCGAGGACGAGCTCACCGACTGGCTGGAGGACCACGGCATCGACCACGGCTGGGAGCTCGCGCCGACGTTCGTGCAGGCCGGGCTCGACGTCGACTGGCTGGAGCAGGTCGCGGCCGCCGTCGACGAGGAGATCCTGCCGAACTCGGTCGGCTGGCTCAACTACACCATCGAGACCGAGCTGTTGATGAACGAGATCGAGGACTCCACCACCCGCATCTCGAACCTCGTCGACGCGGCCAAGCAGTACAGCCAGCTGGACCGGGCGCCGTACCGCGAGGTGGACGTGCACGAACTCCTCGACAGCACCCTGCTGATGCTGTCCGGGAAGATCGGGCAGGGCATCCGGGTGGTCAAGGAGTACGACCGTACGGTCCCGCCGGTCCCCGCCTACCCCGCCGAGCTCAACCAGGTGTGGACCAACCTCATCGACAACGCGGTGTGCGCGATGAAGGACGGCGGCGAGGGCGCCGGACACGGCACGCTGACCGTGCGGACGGCGCTCGACCACGAGCAGCTGCTGGTCGAGTTCCGGGACACCGGGAGCGGGATCGCACCGGAGATCAAGAGCCGGATCTTCGACCCCTTCTTCACGACCAAGCCCGTGGGGCAGGGCACGGGGCTCGGTCTGGACATCTCCTGGCGGATCGTCGTGAACAAGCATCACGGCACCATGCGGGTGGAGTCGGAGCCCGGCGACACCCGGTTCCAGGTGCTGCTTCCGCTCACCGCCGAGACGCCCGAGGAATCCGAGACACCTGTGGAGGCAGTATGAGTGGCGACACCTCGATAGACCCGAACGTTCCGCCGAGCGGCGCGGGGTGTGTGGAGTGCGACGTGGCGGGGGGCTGGTGGTTCCATCTGCGGCGGTGCACCCAGTGCGGGCACATCGGGTGCTGCGACGACTCGCCGGCGAAGCATGCGACGGCGCACTTCCGTGACACCGGGCATCCGATCATCCGTAGTTACGAACCGGGCGAGGGGTGGTTCTGGAACTTCGAGACGGAGGAATTGTTCGAGGCCGGGCCGGAGTTGGCGCCGCCGGTGAGTCATCCTGCGGAGCAGTCGGTGCCGGGTCCCGCGGAGCGGGTGCCGGAGGACTGGGCTCGGGTACTGAGGGGCTGACGCCCAGGGGGGGTGGGGGTTCTGTGGTGACGGCGGCTGAAGGTGCATCGTGGCCGGTCGCGCAGTTCCCCGCGCCCCTCGGGGGTTTCGCCTCGCGCTTCTTGCGAGGATGAGGGCGTGTCGCAGAGATCTTTTGGCAGCCCTCTCATCGGGCGGGACGACGAACTCGGCCGCCTTGCCGGGGTGTTGGAGCGTGCCCGGAGCGGCAGCGGGCAGGCCGTGCTGGTCGCCGGGGACGCGGGGGTCGGGAAGACCCGGCTGCTGGACGAGGTCGCGGCTCGGGCGGTCGCGGCCGGGGCCACCGTCGTCACCGGGCACTGTGTCGATCTCGGGCATGTGGGGCTGCCGTACCTGCCCTTCACCGAGATCCTCGGGGTGCTGGCGGGGGACGGGCGGTTCGGGGACGTCCTCGCCGCGCATCCTGTCGTGGACCGGCTGCTCGGTGCCGGGCCGGATTCCTCCCGCGATGCCGACGCGCGGCTGCGGCTCTTCGAGGGCGTGGCAGGGCTGTTCGCCGAACTGGCGGCTGCCGCACCGCTGCTGCTGGTCCTGGAGGATCTGCACTGGGCCGACCAGTCGTCCCGGGACCTGCTGCGGTTCCTGCTGAGCCGGGGTGTCCTCCCGCGGCGGCTCGCCGTGCTGGCCTCCTACCGTGCCGACGACCTGCACCGGCGGCATCCGCTGCGGCCGCTGCTCGCCGAGCTGGTGCGGCTGCCCGGGGTGGAGCGGCTGGAGGTACGGCCGCTGGCGGACGGGGAAGTCGCGCGGCTGGTGCGGGCGCTGGAGGAGCGGCCGCTGCCCGAGGCGACCGTGCGGGACATCGTGGAGCGGGCCGAGGGCAACGCCTTCTACACCGAGGAACTGGTGGCCGCCGCCGGCGCGGACGGGATGCCGACCGGGCTCGCCGATCTGCTGCTGATCCGGGTCGAGCAGTTGTCGGAGACGGCCCAGCAGGTGCTGCGGACGGCCGCGGTGGCCGGGCGCCGGGTCGGGCACGATCTGCTGCGGGACGCGGCCGGGCTCCCGGAGGAGGAGCTGGAGGCCGCCCTGCGGGAGGCGGTGGGGCGGCAGTTGCTCGTCGCCGGGGACGCGGACACGTACGCCTTCCGGCATGCCCTCGCGCGCGAGGCCGTCTACGGCGACCTGCTGCCCGGGCAGCGGGCGCGCCTGCACGGCACGTACGCCAGGCTGCTCGCCGCGCGCGGCGGCGGGGCGGCGACGGCCGCCGAGCGGGCGCACCACTACCGGGAGAGCCACGATCTGCCCGAGGCGCTCACCGCGTCCGTGGAGGCCGCGGATCACGCCCGGCGGATGGGTGCCCCGGCGGAGGAACTGCGCCACCTGGAGGCGGCCCTGGACCTGTGGCCGGCCGTGCCGTGCGAGGCGCGGCCCGCCGGCGAGGGGCTGGACCCGGTGGGTCTGACCCTGCGGGCGTCGGCGGCTGCCGCACACTCCGGGGACGCGCACCGGGCGGTGTCCCTGACCCGGGCCGCGCTGGCCGGGACCGGCCAGGACGCGGATCCCGAACTCGCCGCCCGGGTGCGCTACACCCTTGCGGGGAACCTCATCACCGTCGACAACCTCGCCGCCGCGTTCGCCTACAGCAGCGAGGCACTGGCGATGATCCCCGCCGAACCGCCGTCCCGGACCTGGGTGTGGGCGGCGGCCACCCATGTCATGGCGGCCCGGCAGGTCGGGGACGACGCGACCGCGTTGCGGGTCGCGCGGCAGGCCCTGGAGGTCGCCGAGCGGATCGGTGCCACCGCCGCCCGGGCCGACCTGCTGATCTCCCTGGCCCGGCTGGAGGACGGCGGGCGCCGCACCCCGAAGGGGCGGGAACGGCTGCGGGAGGCGCGGGAGCTGGCCCGGGCGGCCGGGGACACGCCGGTGGAGATGCGGGCGCTGTTCAGCCTGGCCATCAGCTGCTTCGAGTCGGGTGAGCTGCGGGAGTGCCTGCCGTGGATCACCGAGGGACTCGACCGGGCCCGGCGGTCGGGTCTGCTGTCCTCGCCGTACGCCCTGGAGATGCGGTATCTGCGGCTGCTGGTGCTCTTCACGCTGGGGCAGTGGGACGAGTGTGTGCGGGTGGCCCGCGCGGATCCGGCGCCCGGTTTCGCCGAGGGGCCCGTCCTGTACGTGGCGCTGGCCCGGGGCGAGCCGGACGTCGTGGAGCGGGCGAGGGCGCTGCTCGGGGAGCCGTTCGACTGGATGGGCACGTTCGTCGGCGGAATCGTGCTGACCGACGCGGCCGCGTGGCGGGGCGATGCGGAGGAGGCCGTGGCACGGGCTCGGGACGCGGTCGCGGTACTCTCCGACGGGCTGGGGCGGGCGCCGCACGTGACGGTCCGGCTCGCCGCGCTCGCGCTGGCGGCGGTCGGGGACCGGGCGGCAGCCGACCGGCGGGGCGACGGGAGCGCCGACCGCTGGGGCGGTGTCGCCGGCGAACTGGTGGAGCTGGCACGGACGACGGCCGCGGGACAGGGTCCGGAGGGGCAGGCCTGGCTGGCGCGCGCCGAGGCGGAGTGGGCCGGTGCCGTGTCCGGGCCGGACGTGGCGGCCTGGGAGAAGGCGGTGGCCGCGTTCGCGCACGGCGACGTGTACGAGGCGGCCCGGGTGCGGATGCGGTATGCCGAGGCATTGGCGGCCGACGGGCGGCGTGCGGAGGCGGCGGAGGAGGCGCGGGCGGTCCGGGAGACGGCGGCGGCGCTGGGGGCCGCGCCGTTGCTGGAGCGCGCGGAGGCGCTGTTGCGCCGGGAGGCACCGGCGGAAAACCCGGGCTCCCGGCTGACCGCACGTGAGCAGGACGTGCTGCGGCTGCTGGCGCTGGGCCGCAGCAACCGGCAGATCGGCGAGGAGCTGTTCATCACCGGCAAGACGGCGAGCGTGCACGTCTCCAACATCCTCGCCAAGCTGGGCGCGGCGAGCCGTACGGAGGCGGTGGCGATCGCCTACCGGGAACGCCTGATCACCCCCGGGCCGTCGGCCCGGGGGTGATCGGACGGGGGGTGGTCCGGGTGTCTCAGTGGTCGCAGTTGAGACCCGCCAGGTCGACGGAGTCGGCCATGGCCTGCATTCCCTTGTCGTTGGGGTGGATGTGGTCGCCGCCGTCCAGGAACGGCAGCATCCGCGCCTGGTCGTAGGGGCTGCGCAGGATCCGGTCGAAGTCGGCGATCCCGTCGAACTCCCCGCTGGTGCGGATGTACTGGTTGACCTGCTGGCGTACGGCCTCGCCCGCCTGGTCCCACTCCGGCCAGCCCTCGAACGGTCCGACGGTCGAGGCGACCACGCACTTCCCGGCCGCGTGCGCCCGCCGGGCGATCTCCCGGTAGCCGGCGATCAGGTCGGCCGCGGTCACCCCGGAGTGGGCCTTGATGTCGTTGACCCCTTCGAAGAGGAAGACGGTCCGGACGCCCGGCTGGCTGAGGACGTCGCGGTCCAGCCGGTTGAGGGCCGCCTGCCCGGCGCCGTCGGCGAGGACCTTGTTGCCGGAGATCCCCTCGTCGGCCACGCCCTTGACCTCGGTGTCCGCCTTCTGGAGGCGGCGGGCGAGGTAGTCGGGCCAGCGGCGGTTCTGGTCGCTGGTGGACGCCCAGCCGTCGGTGATGGAGTCGCCGAGCGCGACCACGGCCCCGGTGTCCGGGTTCTTCGGCCGTACGGAGACCGAGTCCAGGTACCACCAGGAGCCGGTGGTGTCGGTCCAGTTGGCGGCGCCCTCCTCGGCGGTGTGGTCGCCCTGGGCGACGTAGGAGGTCTGCATGGCCATCCCGTGGCCGGTGGCGGGGCCGGCCGCGTCCGGGCTGTGCAGGCTGACGACCAGGTTGCTGCCGGCGGGCAGGGTGCCGGGCAGCGGGTCGCTCCACGCGGTGGCGCCGGCCGGCACGGTGACCGTGCGGGCGCCGTCGAAGGTCAGCCGCCTGTTGCTGCCCGGCTTGAGGGCGGCGCCCTGGCTCTGCAGGCCCGCGTAGACGCTGTCAAGGGTCAGCGGCCGGTCCCCGAAGGCGTTGGACAGGCGCACCCGCAGGTCGCTGCCGGCCGCGCTGGTGTGCACGACCAGCCGGTAGCCGCGGTCGGCGGTGCCCTGTCCCAGCTGGTCGGCGCTGGCACCCCAGGTGACGACGTCGTGCCGGGCAGCGGCGACGGATCCGGCGGGCGGCCGGGCCGACCTGGAAGAGGGCTGGGCGGACCGGGCGGAGGACGGCGTGGACCGGGCGGCGGACTGGGCCGAGGGCTGGGCGGAGGGCTGTCCCACGGGCGCCGCGGTGGCGGGCCCGGTCTGGCAGGCGACCGTGGTCAGTAAGACGGCGGCGACGCCGAGGAGCCCCGCGAACCGGCCGGTCACCGTGCCAGGTCCTTCAGCGTGACGGACGCGCCGGGCTTCAGCGTGACCGTCCGGGTCCGGCCGCCGTAGGCGACCGTGGTGGTACGGCCGCCGACGCTGCGAATCCGGGCCTCGGTGGGCTTGCCGTCCCGCCAGCTCAGGTCGACGACGAAGCCGCCGCGGGCGCCCGCCCCGGTGACCTTGCCGGAGGCGGCCCAGGCGTCGGGGAGGGCCGGCAGGAGTTCCAGGTGGCCCGGCCGGGAGTACAGCAGCATCTCCAGGATCGCGGTCGGGGTGCCGAAGTTGGCCTCGATCTGGAAGATGCCCCGGCCTTCCTCGACCTGGTAGATGTCGAAGAGGTTGGGCGAGGTGCCGTTGCTGCCGTTGTCCGAGGGACGGAGGTTGCGGATGACGAGCTGGTAGGCCTTGTCGGCGTCCTTCAGCCGGGACCAGCACAGCGAGCGCCAGGCGTTGGCCCAGCCGAAGCTGTCCATGCCGCGGGCGGTGAGCAGGGCGGTGGCGCCCTTGACGATGTCGGCGGGGGTGGAGCCGTCGGGGCGGATCCGGTCGCCGGGGAAGAGGTTGATCAGCGGCGAGAGGTGGCGGTGGGTGGTCTCGCCGAGGTTGTCCGGGGACATCCACTCCTCCAGCCAGCCGGTCTTGGGGCTCACCACCGGCAGGTAGAGGCGGTCGCGGAGCTTGCCGATGGTGCCCGCGTATCCAGCATCCCTCTTCAGCTCGGCGGCCGCAGTACGGAAGTTCCCGAACAGCATCCACACCTGTTCCTGGGCGTAGGTGATGCCCTTGGCATCCAGCGGGCCCTGCTCCGGCGACCAGTCGCTGTCGGCGATCAGCACCTCCCTGCCGTCGTCCAGGGTGGTGGTGAGCAGCCGCGCCTCCCAGAACTCGCAGGCGCCCTTGAGGAGCGGGTAGATCTTCTCCAGGTGGGCCCGGGACCGGGTGAACTCGTAGTGTTCCCAGAGGCTCTGGCACAGCCAGGCGTTACCCGCCGGGTGCCACCACCAGCCGCCTCCGCCGAAGGGGTTGGTGGAGATGGCGACGGTCCAGCCGGCCACCTTGCCGCTGGAGTTGCGGTAGCGGTTGCGGGAGTCCTGGAAGAGCCGCTGGGTGAGGTCGGTCCAGGAGGGGAGCTGGTCGACGCAGTAGTCGGTGTAGGCGTCGAAGCACTGGGACAGGCCGAGCCGGTCGGACATCCAGTAGTTCATCTGGATGTTGATGTCGGTGTGGTAGTCGCCCATCCAGTCCGGGTCGTTGCCGTCCAGCCAGATGCCCTGGAGGCCCATCGGCAGGCTGTCGCGCGATCCGGCGATCATCAGGTAGCGGCCGAACTGGGCGTAGGCGGCTTCGAGTTCCGGGTCCGGGTCGCCGGTGTCGGCGCGGGCCTGGATGCGCGCCCAGGTGTCGAGTTCTCGCTGGTCGGCGGTCGAGGTGCCGAGCGAGAGGTCGAACTGGCCGAACAGCGCCCGGTGGTCGGCGGCGTGGGTGCGCAGCAGCGAGTCCGCCGAGTGCCGGGCGGCCGCCTTGACCTTGGTGCGGGCCAGCGCCACCGGGTTCACGGAGGGGTCGCGGTAGTCGGCGGCGGCGTCCGGTGCGTAGTCGGTGCCGCCGCTGAGCACGACGGTCAGCTCGCGGCAGTCGGTGAAGGTGATGTGCGAGCCGCTCACCCGTACGCTGCCGCCGCTGCCGTACGCCTTGACGGCGGCCCCGTACTTCAGTCCGTTGGCGAAGGACCCGGCGAACGACTCGGCGGTGCCGCCGGTCTCCCCGTGGGTGCCCTCGAAGGTGAGGGTGCCGGTGTAGCGGCCGCCGCCGTCCTGGCCGAAGTGCAGCACGATCACGTCGTCGGGGCGGCTGGCGAAGATCTGCCGGCGGTACGTCACTCCGGAGCGGACGTAGGACGCGGTCACCACGCCGTTGTCGAGGTCGAGGGTGCGGCGGTAGTCGGAGACGCTGCCCAGGTCGTGGTCGGGTATCTCGACGACGAGCCGGGCGAGGAGGGTCAGGGAGCCGAAGTCGGCGCGGCCGTAGGGGAACTGGCCGTCGGAGTCGAGGGTGTCGTTCAGCCCGCCGGTCCACAGCGTGGCGTCGGTGACCAGGAGGAGCTCTCGGCCGGAGTCGTTGCTCGCGAGGGCGCCGAGCCGCCCGTTGCCGACCGGAAGACCCTGCGTGATCATCGACCCGTCGTCGGCGGGCGCCTGCCACCACAGCTGGTGGCGAGGAGAGGCGAGCGGCTCGGAGGACCGCACCGGGGCGGCGGAGGCGGTGAAGGAGGGCAGCCCGGCGAGGGCTCCGGTGGCCGCAGCGAGGGCGAGGAAGCTTCGTCTGCTGGGGTGATTCTGCATGACGGTGTCCTTTTGAAGTATGGGGGGATGCAACGCGCCTCTTCAGGGGCGCTGGGGGTCCCCCCGGCCGAAGGCTGGGGGACGAACTGCGCGACCAGCCCCCACCGGCCCGCAGTTCCCGACGACGCACGTACCGAGGCGACTTACCGAGGCGACTTGGGAACGTCGATCCGGTCTACGTCCGGCGCGTACCCCGACCCGCTGTCGAAGCTGATGGTGTTGGCCCCGGCCTTCAGAGTCACCGGCACGCTCACCGTCGCCACGGTCCCCCAGTCCCCGGTGGACGGGAACTTGTGGCTGGTCCCGCCCCCGGCGTTGGCCGCGACGGTGGCCGGCCGCGAGTCACCGCTGATGTAGGCGACCTTCACCAGGTACGTGCCCGCCTTGTCGACGACGACGTTGTTGAAGGTCAGCTTGCCGCCCTGGTACAGGTTCCCGACCTTCTTCTGCCCGGAGCACGCGTCGCACCCGGCGACGGACGCGTTGCCGCTCAGCGTGTTCCCGCTCGCCTCGGCCTCGTACCCGGTGGAGGCCAGCGCGCTGCCCTTCGGCGTCACGGTGAACAGCCGCGAGCCGTGCGCCGGCAGCGCCTCGGTGATCTTGTTCTGGAAGCTGCCCAGGTTCTCCTTGTTCCAGACGTCCCGGACCGCGGCCTTGCCGCTGAAGCCGAGGGCGGTCCAGTCGGCGGTGACCGCCGAGGGCGAGTCCGCGAGGTTGAACAGGGCGACCGTGTAGGTGCCGTCGGCGTTCTTCGCGGCCCAGACCTGCTGCGGGTCGGAGGGGGTGACCGGCCGGGCCGGCGGGTTGTCGCTCTGGTCGATCGCGATGACGTCGCGGTTGGTCAGCAGGGAGACGCCGTAGTCGTCGAGCTTGGTGAGGTCGTCGCCGGTGAACAGGGGCGACTTGGCGATGGCCCACAGGGTGGCGTAGCTCTGCCGTTCGGCCTTGGTGAGGCCGTCCATCGCGCCGTTGCCGACGTCGAGGGAGTCGAGGTCGTTCCAGCCGCCGGGGCCCGCCTTGTCGGTCCAGGCCGGGGTGTCGTCCCAGCGGTCGTCGACCGAGTTCTCCCAGCTGACCAGCGTGTTGCAGTAGCACTCGACATCGGTGTCGATGCGCCAGCCGTTGGTGTACTTCTGCCAGTCGGCGGCGTGCCCGTAGTCCAGGGACCAGGACGCCTCCAGGTGGATCGGGCGGCCGGTGGCGGCGATCGCCTTGTGCCAGGCGGCGACGTCGGCGACGTTGTCGTACTGGTCGCCGCTCTTGCCGGAGCCCGGGCCGACGCCGTCGAGCTTGAGGAAGTCGTAGCCCCAGCCGGCGATCAACTGGGCCTGGGAGTCTATGTACTTCTGCGCGCACGGCTTGTCGAAGTCGATCTTGTACGAGCTGTCCCAGCCGTTGGTGGTGCGCAGGTCGTCGTAGACGATGTCGGCGGTGGTGCAGCCCTCGGCGTTCCAGATCGGCGTCCTGCCGTCGCCGTAGGCGCCCTTCTCCAGGCCGGCCGGGAGGTAGATGCCGGCCTTGAGGCCCTTGGCGTGGATGTGGTCGGCGACGGCCTTCATGCCGCTGGGGAAGCGGGCGGCGTCGGCCTTCTGGCGGCCGTACTGGTCGTAGCCCTGCTTCCAGTTCCAGTCCATCCACCAGCCGGCGTCGATGTTGACGTAGTCGTAGCCGTACTTCTTCAGCTTGCTCGCCAGGGCGTCGGTCTGCTTGAGGACGTTCGCCTCGGTGAGGTAGCTGTAGTCGCCCTTGTCGTTCAGGCCCGGGTACTTGGACGACTGCATGCTCCAGCTCGACCAGCCCATGTACGGCTTGGCGGCGATCGGGGCGGGTGTGTCGGCCTGCGCCGCGGGCACGGCGGCGGCGAAGGCGGCCGTCAGTGCCAGTACGAGGACGGTTCTCAGCCCGCGTACGGGCAGGGCGGATGTCGAAGGTGACCGCATGGGCCCTCCAGGGTTCGGGGTCTTGGGCGGCTCAGCCCTTGCCCGTCGGTGTGGGAGAAGAGGTGATGAAGGACTGGATCGCGGCGGCCGCGGCCCCGCGCGCCCACTCCTCGAAGGGGAGCGGGCGGGTCTGTACGTCGCTCTGCGCGGCGGAGCCGAAGGCGGCCGCGGTGAACGAGTCGAGGATCTGCTCGGCGAAGAGGTCGTAGGCGGCGAGTCCCTCGCCGGAGATGATCACTCGTTCGGGGCCGAAGAGGTTGGCCACCGTCGCGATACCCCGGCCGATGGCCTCGCCGGCCCTGGCGTACACCTCGCGCGCTCCGGGCACGCCCTCGTGGGCGAGGGCCACCGCGGCCGCGGAGTCGGCGACCTGACGGCCGGTCACCTCCCGCATGCGGGTGACGATCGCGGCGTCCCCCGCGATCGCCTCCACGCAGCCCCGGTTGCCGCAGTGGCAGAGGGGTCCGGCCGGGTCGATGGCCACGTGCCCGATCTCCCCCGCCACGCCGTGCGCGCCGGACACCACCCGGCCGTGGATCACCAGTCCGCAGCCGATGCCGGCGCCGACGGTGACGACGGCGAAGTCGGAGAGCCCGACCCCGGCGCCGAACCACTGCTCGGCGACGGTCAGGGCGCGTACGTCGTTGTCGACGACGACCGGCAACCCGGTGGTCATGGCGGCGAGTTCGGCGAGGGCCACGTCCCGCCAGTCGAGGAAGGGCGAGTAGCGCACCACCCCTTCGGCGCGGTCCACGTCGCCGGAGACGGCGATGCCGAGGCCGAGCACGGGGGCGCCGAAGTCCTCGGCCTCGGTGCGCAGTTCGTGGGTGAGATCGGCGACGGAGGTCAGGACGGCCCTGGCCGCGCGGTCGGTGACCGGGAGGCGGCGGGCCAGCAGGATCCGGCAGCACAGGTCGGTGAGGACCGCGATGACCTCGTCGCCGGTGACCTTGACCCCGATGAACAGCGCGCGTCCGCCGTCCACCCGTACCAGGTTGGCGGGGCGCCCGAGGGCGGGCCGGGCCTCGCCGTCGGCGTCCTCCGCCAGGTACCCGGCCGCGAGGAGCGGCCGGACGGCCTTGGTCACGGCCGCCGGCGACAGCCCGGCCCGGCGGGCCGCCTCCAGCCGGGTGAGGGGGCCGTGGGACAGGACCGTGGTGAAGATCTGCGAGACGGCCGGCGTGTGGGCCGGGAACGTCTCGGCACGGGAGGTGGAGCGCATGGCCGGGAACTTAGGTGGCTTATTTTCCGCTGTCAATAAAAGAAACAGGAATCACCTGATGGTTGACTGTGAGGCTCCCGTGGCCTTCAAATGGCGGGTGGGACGGGGCCGTTGGCTCGTGTTCGTGTTCCACGAGCGCGGCCGATCCGGGTACCCAGCCCCCCGACGGGGCACCCGGACCAGCGGCGGGGCGCGCCCGTCAGTGGCGGGCGGCCGGCGTGTCGGCCTCGGTGACGTTCACCGCGGCCCAGGCCTGGTCGACCGTGCGGTACTCGACGCTGCTCGCGCCGTAGAGGTCCGTGGCCGCCTTCAGCGTCGCGATCCGCGCGTCGTGGAAGTCGGTCGAGGAGACCATGTACCGGGTCAGGGCACGGTAGAAGATCGCCGTGGCCTTGGCGCGGCCGATGCCGGTGACCGTGGACCCGTCGTAGGTCGGCGAGTCGTAGGTGGTGGCGCCGATCGTCTTGCGGCCGCTGCCCTCGGCGAGCAGGTAGAAGGCGTGCGAGGAGACGCCGGAGCCGGCGTGCACCTCGGCGTTCGCGACCTCGGGCGACCAGTAGTCGACGGTGCCTTCGAGGCGGTCGAGCGAGGGGTGGTCGAGGCGGCGCAGGAACTTCTGGCGCAGGCCCAGCTTCTCGCCCAGCAGGTAGTTCGGCGGGTTCTTCTGGTTGTTGGCGAAGAACTCCACGCCGGAGCCGAAGATGTCGGCCAGCGACTCGTTCAGCGCGCCCGGTTCGCCGAACTGGTTGCCGTCGTTGTCGACGTACGTCGGTTCGAGCTTGGCGGTGGCGTCCACCACGCCGTGGGTCAGCTCGTGGCCGGTGACGTCGAGGACGACCAGCGGCTTCTTGATCTCGTCGCCGTCCCCGTCGCCGTACAGCATGCAGCCGCAGGCGGAGTCCCAGAAGGCGTTGCCGACCTTCTTGCCCCAGTGGACCATGGCGCGGGCGGGCTTGGAGTTGTTCGCTATGCCCTTGCGGCCGAAGGTCTTCTTGTAGAAGTCCAGGGTCTCGGTGATGCCGTACTGGGCGTCGGCGGCGGCGCTGCCCCGGTTGGCGGTGGTGCCGTTGCCCCAGCTGTCGGTGGTGCTGGTGAACTTGGCGCCCTGGCCGAAGCTCTCGGTCTCCCTGCCCTTGGCGTCCCGGGTCTCGGTGCCGTAGCGGGTGGGGTCCTTGAGCAGGAAGCTCTTGCGGGCGGTCTGCGTGGTGGTGAGCGGGACCTTGCCGACGAAGAGGGACCTGCCGGAGCCGTGGGCGGTCACCGGGTAGTGGGCGGCGGCGGAGACGGACGCGCCGGCGAGGGCCTGGGCCTGCGCGCCGGTGCCGGTGGCCGGGTCGAGGGTCTCGCCGTGGCTGCGGAGGGCCTTGAGCAGCTTGGGTGAGAGGAACTCGTCGCTGTCCGGCGTGTTGCTGCGCACCTCGCCGGTGAGGGCGTCGACGACGACCGTGCTGGAGCCGTCGGAGCCGTCGACGGTCACCTGGTAGGCGAGGGCGGCGGCGCCGTCCCGGGCGTCCACCACGAGCTGGGCGGTGCCGGCGTCGCCGTCGGCGGCCGCGGCGGCCTTCTCCTCGGCCTGCCGGGCGGTCAGCTTCGCCTCGGTGGCGGCGGGCCCGACGGCGTGGTCGGCCGCGCGGGTGACACCGGTGTAGGCCAACCGGTGGGAAAGATGGACGACGAGGTCGCCGCCGAGCACCGGCATCCCCCGGTGGGTGCGGACGAAGCGGACGTGGCGGGCCCCCTCGGGGTCGACCATCACGTCCTGCGGCTGGAGTTCGTCGCCCGCGCCGACTCCGGTCGCCGAGGCATGGGCGAAGGCTGCGGCCCGGGCGGCTGCCACCACCTGCGCGGCCGTCGTCGCGGAGGCCGCGGTCTGCTGTCGTTCCCCCGTCGCGGGACCGGCGAAGGCCGTACCGGCCAGGCCCGTGGCAGCCGTCGTCACGGCGACGGCGACCGCCACGCTGCGTATGTGCGCACTACGCACTGATCAGGGTTCCTTCGTTCGAAGGCGGCCGGGGTCACCAACCGCCTTGCGGCAGGGCGCCGTTGGGTGCCCAGGGGGCTGGTCGGGCCCCGGGCCGCAACCCTTCCGGACGAATCATGTCCATGTAAAGCGCAATTCGTCGCTTTTCTTGCTTTTCGTGGCAATACTTGGCGAATCCGCACCGCACGGTGATCAAGGAGTGACCAACTGTGCGTCGGCTGTGGAGATGTGACGGGATGCGAGAGGGTTCCCCGAACCGAATGTGACTCATCTCGCATCGAAGACGGCTCAGAGAGGAACAGGTCCGAATGGTCTCGGCAATGATGTGCAGAAGTGCGGTGCTCGGGGCGGTGACGCTGTCACTGCTCGCGGTCCCGGCCCAGGCGGCGCCCCTGAAGACGGCGGCGACGGCGCGGGCGGCCACCGCCCTCCCGGCGCCCGACACCGCGGGGCTGGCCGCGGTGCTGCGTTCGGTGGTGGCGAAGGGCGCGCCCGGCGCGATGGCCCGCATCGACGACGGCACGACGGTCTACCGGTCCGCGCAGGGCATCGCCGACCGCGGGAGCCGGCGGGCCCTCACCACCGCCGACCGCTTCCGGGTGGGCAGCGTCACCAAGACGTTCTCGGCAGTGGTCCTGCTGCAGCTGGTGGACGAGCACAAGCTCGCGCTGGACGCGCCGGTCAACCGCTACCTGCCCGGCCTGCTGCCGGACGACCGCATCACCGTGCGGCACGTACTGAGCCACCGCAGCGGTCTGTACGACTACACCAACGACATGTTCGCCAGCAGCGTGTCCGGCTTCGAGGCCGTGCGCAACAAGGTCTTCACCTACCGCCAGCTGGTGGACCTGTCCCTGAAGAAGGCGCGCACCAACGCGCCGGGCGCCGCCTACTCGTACTCCAACACCAACTTCGTGGTCGCCGGCATGCTGATCGAGAAGCTCACCGGGCACAGCGTGCGCACGGAGTACGAGAACCGCATCTTCAAGCCGCTCAAGCTGAACGACACCTTCTACGTGCACCCCGACACGAAGATCCCCGGGCTGCACGCCAGCGGCTACCTCACCGCGGACCGGGCGGGCGCCACGCCCGTCGACGCCACGAACCAGACGGTCTCCTGGGCACAGAGCGCGGGCGCCATCATCTCCAGCGCCCGCGACCTCGACACGTTCTACTCGGCGCTGGTGCGCGGCAAGCTGACGTCGACCGCCCGCCTCGCGGAGATGGAGCGCTTCACCCGCGTCAACGCCAACACCTCCTACGGCCTCGGGCTGCGCCGCCGCGACCTGTCCTGCGGAATCTCGGTGTACGGCCACACGGGCGCCGTGCAGGGCTACTACACGTACGCCTTCACCAGCAAGGACGGCAAGCGCAGCGTCACCGCGCTGGCCAACGCCTCCAACAGCTCCGACGTGCTCAACACGCTGGCGGCCACGCTGGAGCCAGCGTTCTGCGGCAAGCAGAAGTCCCCGCGGAGCGCGCCCGTGCCGCTGGAGCGCGAGGACGTGGCACCGGCCGCGCCGCGCGAGCAGTAGCGCCCCGATTCCGGAGGGAACCTCGCGCCCGGGCCGGACGTTCAACCGGCGACTCCCCCACCGGGCGCGACGTTCGGCCCCCTGACCTCGTAGAGGCGGCGCGATGAGCGAGCTGGTCCCCGGGGGCAATCTGCCCCTTCCGGGCGGCGCGCTGACGCTGCGGGTGCCCGGTCCCTTCGACGTGTCGGCGCTGATCACCGACGAGAGCGGCAAGGTCGGCGGCGACGCCGACTTCGTCTTCTACAACCAGCCGGACGCGCCCGGCGTCCGGCTGCGCGGGGACACGCTGACCGTCGAGCCGGCCCTGCTGCGGGCCGGCGCCCAGCGCGTCACCCTCACGGTCACCGCCGCCGAGTCCGGCACCCCGCTCGGCCGGCTGCCCGCCGCCACCCTGCACGTGACCGACCGCCTCGGCCGCACGGTGGCGCGCTTCGCACCGGCGCGCCCGCAGACGGAGACCCTGCTGCTGCTCTCCGAGATATACCGCCGGGGCACCGGCTGGAAGCTGCGCGCGATCGGCCAGGGATACGCGGACGGACTGGCGGGGCTGGCCCGGGACTTCGGGGTCGACGTGGTCGAGGACCGGCAGCCGTCCCCCGGTTTCCGCGCCACGATCCCGGCCCAGCGCACGGCGGCCTCCCCGGCCCGCCCCTCGGCGGCCGCGCTCCCCGATCCGGACGGCCTGCTGGGCCTGGTCAACTCCGCCCGCGCCCGGTCCGGCCGCCCGCCGGTGGCCCCGGACCCCCGGCTCACCTCCGCCGCCCTCGCCCACGCCACGGCGATGGCCGACGCGGGACGGCTGGCCGGCGAGGGCCCTGACGGCGTCTCCGTCCACCAGCGGATCAGCGCCACCGGATTCGCCTATGTCACCGTCGGCGAACACCTCGTCTCCGGCCCCCGCACCCCGGCCGAGTTCGTCGACTACTGCCTGCGCGCCGAGGACGCCCGGCGCACCCTGCTCGACCCGGCGTTCACCCACGCGGGCCTCGCGCACGCCCGCGGCCCGCGGGACGGGGACACCTACTGGACCGCGCTGTGGGCCAGACCCCTCACCCAGGCCGAACTGACCCGCACCCGCGCCGAGGTCGCCGACCTCACCAACCGGGAGCGCACCAGGGCCGGGCTGCGGCCGCTCGCGGCGGATCCGCAGCTGGCGGCGGCCGCGCAGGCGTACAGCACGGACATGGCGACCCGGGACTTCTACGCGCACACCTCCCCCGAGGGCACCCAGCCCTGGGACCGGGCCGCCGCCGCGGGCTCCCGGCGGCGCACCATCGGCGAGAACATCGCCTGCGGCCAGCGTTCCGCGGCCGAGGTGGTGGAGGGCTGGATGAACAGCCCGGGGCACCGGGCCAACATCCTCAAACCGGACTTCACGCACATAGGCATCGGCTTCGCCGGGGGCGGCCGGGCCGGTACCTACTGGACCCAGCTGTTCGGTGCCTGAACCGGTACCGTCCGTGATCTTGGCGGAACGAGTCCGTCCGGGACACCATGCCCCGCATGAAGGGTGATCTCTTTTCCAGTCAGCACATGGTGGCACCGGCGACCGAGCCGGGCATGACCGTCGAGAACGCGAAATGCGTCAAGTACGCCGTGAACGGCGAGATGTACGCCCGCCAGGGCGCGATGATCGCGCACCGCGGCAGCCTGAAGTTCGAGCGCAAGGGCCAGGGCGTGGGCGGCATGCTCAAGCGCGCGGTCACCGGCGAGGGGCTGCCGCTGATGTCCGTGCAGGGCCAGGGCGAGGCCTGGTTCGCGCACGAGGCGCAGAACTGCTTCATCGTCGAGATAGAGCCGGGTGACCAGTTCACGGTGAACGGCCGCAACGTCCTGTGTTTCGACGCCACGCTGGCGTACGAGATCAGGACGGTGAAGGGCTCCGGCATCGCCGGCGGCGGCCTGTTCAACAGCGTGTTCTCCGGACACGGCCGGCTCGGCCTGGTCTGCGACGGCAACCCGCTGGTGATCCCGGTCTCGCCGCAGGCCCCGGTGTACGTCGACACGGACGCGGTGGTGGGCTGGACCGCGCACCTGCAGACCTCGCTGCACCGCTCGCAGTCCATCGGGTCGATGCTGCGCGGCGGTTCGGGCGAAGCGGTCCAGCTGATGCTCCAGGGCGAGGGGTACGTCGTGGTCCGGCCGAGCGAGCTGACCCCGCAGAAGGCACAGCAGCACTGACGTCCGGCGGCCCTGGTCCACGTGGCCCGGCCGCCCCGGCGGGGGCGGGTTGACCAGGGCGGTCCGGCCGGGTGAGGGTGCCAACGGCGCGGACCGTCGCCCCCGCGCCGGAAGGGTGAACCGCCTTGAACGGCATCATCGGCATCTCGGACATCGAAGCCGCGGCCCGGCTGGTCGCGGGACACGTCGTCCGTACCCCCACCGTGCCCAGCCCCGGCCTGTCGGAGCTGCTCGGCGTCCCGGTCACCGCCAAGCTGGAACTCCTCCAGCGCACCGGCTCCTTCAAGGCACGCGGGGCCGCGGCGAAGCTGCTGTCGCTGAGCGAGGCGGAGCGGGCGGCCGGTGTGGTCGCGGTCAGCGGCGGCAACCACGGCATCGCCCTCGCGGTGATGGCCGCGGCCCTCGACGTGAAAGCGACCGTGGTGATGCCCCGTACCGCGCCCGCCCGGTCGATCCGGCTGGTCGAGGCGGCCGGGGCGTCGGTGCGGCTCACCGACGGCATGGGCTCGGCGTTCGAGCTGGTGCCGCGGCTGCGGGACGAGGGGCTCACCCTGGTCCACCCCTTCGACGACCCGGTGGTGATCGCCGGGCAGGGCACGGTGGGCCTGGAGCTCGCCGAGGACGCGGACGACGACCTCACCGACGTGGTCGTCAGCATCGGCGGCGGGGGCCTGATCGCCGGCGTCGCGGCCGCGCTGCGGGCCCGCCGCCCCGGGGTGCGGGTGTGGGGCGTGGAGACGGCCGGCGCGCAGGCGATGTCCGAGGCGCTCTCGGCGGGCGGTCCGCTGCCGGTCGCGGTGTCGTCGATCGTGACGACGCTCAGCGCGCCGTCGGTGTCCCGGCTGACGTACGACCACGCGGCGGCGCTGGTGGAGGAGGTGCTGGTGGTGCCGGACCGGGAGGCGGTGCGGGGCAGCCTGGAGTTCGCCGAGCACGCCAAGGTGTGGACCGAGCCGGCCGCCGGCTGTCTGCTGCCCGCGGCCCGGCAGGTGCGGGAGCGGGTGGGCGACGGGGCGCGGATCGGCCTCGTGGTCTGCGGGGGCAATGTCACGCACCAGGAGATCTCGGAGTGGACCGCGCGCTTCGGACTGGACTGACCAGCGGATCGCAGCCGGGCTTTTACCGTCGGTTACCCGCAGGTCGAAGCCCGGCCATTCACTGTTTTCCCCAAGTTCCCGGCCGGTGCGGCCACTTGAATAAAAGGCAAGAACGGTCCCCGAGTTGCAGATTCTTTGAACAAACCCGGGCTCGCCCCGCGTACTTCTGGTTAATGACGAGGCAGGGGTTTCAGCGAGGGATGACGATGGTCAAGGCGCATGTCTCCGCACAGGAAATGGTCGCAGGAAGGTACCGGCTCCTCGAAGTCGCCGACCGCGAGCCGAACCGCGTCAGCTGGTACGCGGAGGACGTGCAGGCCGAGCGACCGCGGCTGGTGACGGAGATCGCGTTTCCCGAGGCGCCCACCGAGGACACCGTGCGCCGGGCCACCGCCCGCATTCTGCGTTCCTCGGAGGTGATGAGCGCGCTGCGGCCCGGCCGGGTCGCCATGGTGATCGACGCCTTCGAGGAGGCGGGCGCGCTGTGGACGGTGACGGAGGTGATCGACGGCACGCCGCTCAGTGAACTGCTCGTCCAGCAGTCCACGTTCAACTACGTACGGGCCGCGCGCATCGGACTCGAAGTGCTCGACGTGCTGGAGGCCGCGCACGCCGACGGCTACACGCACGGCGAGCTCAGTCCCGGGCAGATCTTCGTCCGCGAGCGGGGCCCGGTGGTCATCACCGGGTTCGGCCTGGCCGGCGCGACGCTGGCGCCCCGGGTCACCGCGCCGTCGTACGCCTCGCCGGAGCAGGCCCGCGACGAGCGCATCGGCCCCGCCGCCGACCTGTGGGCGCTCGGCGCGATCCTCTACACGATGGTCGAGGGGCGGCCGCCGTTCCGGGACCGGGGCAAGGCCGAAGCCACCCTCAAGGGCGTGGACCGGCTGCCGTTGCGCACCCCGCTGCGGGCCGGCCCGCTGACCCAGGTGGTGCAGGGGCTGCTGCGGAAGAACTCCCGTGAACGGCTGAGCCGGGCCGTGGTGCGTCAGGCACTGACACGTGTCCTGGACGAGGACCCCGACACGGTCGAACAGCCCGCCCCCGTCTCCCGGCTGCGCGGCGCCTACGTGGCCGCCCGGGCCTCCGGGTGGAGCAGAACCACCATGATCGGCGGCACCGCGCTGGCCGTCGTGACCGTCTCGGTCGCGGTGCTGGCCGCGACCCAGGGCCTGCCGGGCGCCTCCTCGGCGGGCTCGGCCCCGACCGCCTCCGCCACGACCGCCGACCCGGCCAACCGTACGGACGGCAACGCCCCCAGCCCCTCCCCCTCGCGGACGGCATCCTCCTCGCCCACCCCGTCGGCCTCCGCGGCTGCCACCCCCTCCCCCTCGGCTTCGGCCTCGGCGGGTGCCCTGCCGGCCGGCTTCCGCCGCTACACGGCCCCGGAGGGGTTCTCCGTGGCGCTCCCGAAGGGCTGGAAGCGCCTCGACACCGCCCGGGACGACGTCGCCTACCGCGTCACCTTCGGCCCTGGCGGCGACGACCTGCGGACCCTGGCCGTCACCTACAGCACCCAGGCGGGCCCGGACCCGGTCGCGATCTGGCGGGACGAGGTGGAGCCGGGTCTGGAGAAGCTGGACGGCTACCAGCTGATCGGCGCGATCAAGGCGACCACCTACCAGGGGTACAAGGCGGCCGACATGGAGTGGCTCTCCGGGACCGGCGCCGACCGGGTGCACACCTTCGGCCGCGGCTTCCTGCTCGGCGGCGGCCGCAGTTTCTCGCTGCGCATCACGACGCCGGCCGATGCCTGGGACGACGCCGCCGACCAGCTCGCCATGAAGACCTTCCTCGCGACGTTCCGCGGTTCGACGAGCTGACGCGACGGGCGACGGGCGACGGGCGACGGGCGACGGGCGACGGGCGACGGGGTGCTCGGCCGGTCTTCGACGGTGCGGCAAACCCCGGCCAATGGGTCGATATAGGCTGCCGGTCGGTACGTACGCAGTTCGGCAGCCTTCAGGAGTGTCCTCCGTGACCCTAGCGATCGACCCGTCCGAGACGTCCAGCGCGTCCCCGGCTCCCCTCTCCGACCTGGTGGCGCGGGACGCGCGCGAGTTCGGCGCCTACGTGCGGACCGGAGGCTGGACGTTCGGGCTGATGGTGGCCCGCAGCGTCCGGCCGGGCGGGCAGGGCGCGGAGGAGACGCCGAAGGTGTCGGCGAGGGAGTTCGCCGAGCTGGCCGGCTGCTCCGCGGAGCGCGTCATGCGCTACTACAAGGCGTGGGACAGGGCCGCCGACGACGGTCTGGTCCCGCACTTCGAGGCCCTCGCGCCGGGCCAGGAGGTGGAACTCCCGGACTCCGACGTCTGGTTGGACTACTACGTCTCCCGCAACAGCGCCACCTCGGAGCGCGGCACCGCCATCGCGGAGGCCGCCGAGGCCGAGGGCATCCGGCCCACCAAGGCCCTTGAGGTCGCCGAGAACCCCACCGCGCTGCGCGCCGCGATCCTCGCCGACCCGTCCACCGCCCGCGCGGCCCGCTCGGCCCTCCTCGACCGCATCAAGGAGGACCCGGACCTGCAGACCGTGCTGGCCCGGGACGTGGTCCGCACCGCCGACCTGAAGAAGGCCGTCGCCACCGAGAGCCGCTCGGCCGACCGGATCGGCTACGTCCGGCAGATCGCCGAGTCCGGCCAGATCAAGACCCCGGCCGGGCAGACCGTCGACGCGCCGTCGGAGCTGCGCCAGGAGGCCGAGCGCCACCTGTCGCTCCTCGACGAACTGGACGAGGACGAGGACACCGGCGAGTGGGCGACCGAGGCCTACGACACGATGAAGAACCTGGTCGTGGAGGCGGTGGAGGCCGACCCCGAACTGCGCGTCCAGGAGAAGCGCACCAAGTTCTACAGCAGCCTCCAGAAGGCGACCAAGGCGTTCGAGGAGCTGACCTTCGACGACGCCCAGGACTTCTACGAGGACGACATGGTCCAGCGCCTGGAGGACCTCCAGCAGGCCATCGGCTCCTGCCTGGCCGCACTGCGCGGCACGAAGAGCACACAGGACTCGTAGGTTTCACAGGACTTGCAGGACTCGCAGGGCAATTCCGCTCAGGATTGAGCGTTTTTCCCGTGAGAGGGGTACTAGAGGGCACCAAGCCGATCGTTCTCGGAGGCCACTCGCGTGAACCCCATCGTGCACAGGACCCTGGTCGTCCAGCTCCGGGCGGACGGGTCGGGCCGCTGTCCCGTCCTCGCCCATCTGTCGTACGACGCCGGTGACCCGTTCGCCGTCACCGCGGTGTTCACCCTGGACGGCCGGGTGCTCGCCCGGTGGCGGCTGGACCGCGAGATGCTGAACGACGGGCTGAGAGAGCCGGTCGGGGTCGGGGACGTCCGGCTGCGTCCCGTGCGGCAGGGCCGCTGGAGGGAAGTGCGCATGGATTTCCTCGGCGACCCGCTGCCCGGCGGCAGCCGGCACCACGCGGTGGTGTTCGCGTGGGCGCCCGCGCTGGCCTCCTTCCTGAGCGACACCTACATGGCGGTGCCGCCGGGCCGGGAGGAGGTCCCGGTGGACGACCTGCTCGCGGAGATCCTCGCCACCGGCTGAGCAGCCGGTGGCGGTGCGGATCGTCCTTTCCGTGCCGGGCAGCCCCGCTACCAGCGGGTTTCCACCTGGTCCTTGATCCGGCGGTCGTACAGCTCACGGATCGCGGCGACCGTCTCCCCGGACAGCTCCGGGAGCTTCTCGGCGGCCGCGTTGGCGCGGGCCTGCTCCGGGTTGCGGGCGCCCGGGATCACCGTGGTCACGCCCGGCTGGTCGATGATCCAGCGCAGCGCGAGCTGGGCGGGGGTGAACCCCTCCGGAGCGAGGGCGGCGAACTCGGCGGCGGCCTCGACGCCCGTCGCGTAGTCCACACCGGAGAAGGTCTCGCCCTGGTCGAAGGCCTCGCCGTGCCGGTTGTAGGTGCGGTGGTCGTCGGCCGCGAAGACGGTGTCCTTGGTGTACTTGCCGGACAGCAGCCCGGAGGCGAGCGGCACCCGCGCGATGATGCCGACGCCGGCCTCCCGGGCGGCCGGGAGCACCTCGTACAGGGGCTTCATGCGGAACGGGTTGAGGATGATCTGCACGCTGGCCACGCCGGGGCGGGCGATCGCGGTGAGGGCCTCCGCGCTGGTCTCGACGCTGACGCCGTAGGCGGCGACGCGCTCCTCCTCGACCAGGGTGTCGAGGGCGTCGTACACCGCGTCGGAGGAGTAGACCGGGGTCGGCGGGCAGTGCAGCTGCACCAGGTCCAGGCGGTCCACGCCGAGGTTGCGGCGCGACCGGTCGTTCCACGCGCGGAAGTTGTCCAGGACGTAGTTCTCCGGGATCTGGTCGACCCGGCGGCCCATCTTGGTGGCCACCAGCAGATTCAGGTCCGGCCGGGCGCGCAGGAAGGCGGCGATGGTCTGCTCGCTGCGCCCGTCGCCGTACACGTCGGCGGTGTCGAAGAAGGTCACTCCCGACTCCGCCGCCGTCTCCAGGACGGCGAGCGCCTCCTTGTCGTCCACCTCGCCCCAGTCGGCGCCGAGCTGCCATGTGCCGAGGCCGACGACCGATGCCCGCTGTCCCGACCTGCCGATTACGCGTTCGTCCATGGCGTCAGTCTGTCATCCGCCACCGACAACGCTGTCACGGGCCGGACCGCCCGCGGCCGCCTGTGAATCCTTCACTCACACGGGTGATTGTGGTGGACAGAAGGCGAGGGCATGTCAACCCGGCCCCTAGCGTGACGGCATGGTTGATCATTCACCGAACGACTTGCCTGCCCCGCACGACTGGAGCCGTCGGGGTTTCCTGCGGTCCGCGGCCGCGCTCGCCGCCGTTCCGGTGCTCCTGGCCGCCGATCCGGCCGTGGCCGCCGCCGAGCTGCCCGGATTCCCGGCGGAGGTCGCGCCGTACCGTTCCGCGTACCGCAACTGGGCCGGCGAGATCACCGCCGACGGGCTGTGGGCCTGTGCCCCGGACGACGCCGCTCAGGTGCTCGCGGTCGTCGACTGGGCCTGGCGCAACGGTTGGCGGGTACGCGCGCGCGGCTCCTCGCACGGCTGGTCGCCCTTGACGATCACGGCGGGGACCGGAGCCGACGACCGGGTTCTGCTCGTCGACACCGCAAGCCGTCTCACGGGGCTCTCCCTGGACTCCGGTTCGGCGGTCCGGGCCGGCACCGGGGTCACCCTGGAGGCGCTGCTCACCTTCCTGGAAGGCCACGGCCTCGGGCTCACCGCCGCGCCCGCGCCGGGCGATCTGACGCTCGGCGGCGCGCTCGCGATCGACGCGCACGGAACCGCCGTACCGGCCGACGGCGAGGAGCCGCTGCCCGGCCGCACCTACGGCTCGCTGAGCAATCTGGTGCTGCAGCTGACGGCGGTGGTGTGGGACGGCGGCGCCGGAGCGTACGTCCTGCGGACGTTCCGGCGCGAGGAGGCGGACTGTGCGGCGCTGCTGACGCATCTGGGCCGCGCGCTGGTCACCGAGGTCGTGCTGCGGGTCGGGGCGGACAGCAGTCTGCGGTGCGTCAGCCGGACCGACGTCCCGGCCGCCGAGCTGTTCGCCGCGCCCGGTTCGGGCGGCCGGACCCTGGACGGCTTCCTGCGGCGCTCGGGGCGGGTGGAGGCGATCTGGTTCGCCTTCACCGAGTACCCGTGGCTGAAGGAGTGGAGCGTGGCGCCGGCCAAGCCGCTCACCTCGCGGCACGTCACCGCGCCGTACAACTACCCCTTCTCCGACAACGTGCCGACCGTGGTCGCCGACCTGGTGGGGCGGATGGTGTCCGACGCGGCCTGGTACCTGGCGCCGGTGCTCGGGAACGCGCAACTGGACGTGGCGGCGCTCGGGTTGGTGGCCACGCTGTCCTCGGACATCTGGGGCGCGTCGAAGAACACGCTGCTGTACATCAAACCGACCACCCTGCGGGTCGGCGCGAACGGGTACGCGGTGCTGACGCGGCGCTCCGACGTGCAGCGGGTGGTGCACGAGTTCACCTCGTTCTACCGGGAGAGGCTCACCGCGTACGCGGCGTCGGGGCGGTTCCCGGTCAACGGGTCGGTGGAGATCCGGGTGACGGGGCTGGACGAGGCGTCCGATGCCGGGGTGGCCGGGGCGCAGGTGCCGCTGCTGTCGGCGGTGCGGCCCCGGGAGGGGGCCGACACCGCCGTGTGGCTGGACGTGCTGACGCTGCCGGGGACGCCTCATGCGGAGGCGTTCCTGCGGGAGTTGGAGGAGTTTCTGTTCGGGCGTTTCGAGGGGACCCGGGTCGAGTGGTCCAAGGGGTGGGGTTATACGGAGTCGGGTGTGTGGAGTGACGAGGCGGTGCTCGGGACGAGGGTTCCGGGGTCGTTCGGGAGTGAGGTGTGGGACGCGGCGGTCGAGACACTTGATCGGCTTGATCCTCACCGGGTTTTCAGCAACGGGTTCTTGGACGGGGTGCTGGTGCGCCGTTGATGACTGCGGGTTCGGTGGGGGCTGGTCGCGCAGCTCCCCGCGCCCCTGCGGGCGCTGTCCGAACCGGCGCCTCAAGGCATGGCACCACTTCTAGAAATAGGACCCCTCGGCCAGGTCCGCGATCAGACCCGGCTGTTCCGGCTGCCAGCCCAGGAGGTTCCTGGTCCGTTCGCCCGACGTCGCGTTGTCGATCGACGCCGCCATGCCCAGCCAGCCGAAGTGGGCCTGCGCCTCTTCCGCCGGGATGCTCTTCACCGGTACGTCGAGCCCCCTGCCGATGGCCGCCGCGATGTCCTTGAAGGGGATGCCCTCGTCGGCGGCGCCGTGCAGCGCGGTGCCCGCCGGAGCCGACTCCAGGGCCAGGCGGAACAGGCGGGCCGCGTCCAGGCGGTGGACGGCAGGCCAGCGGTTGGTGCCGTCGCCGACGTAGGCGGCGACGCCCTTCTCGCGGGCGACATCGATCAGCCGGGGCACGAAGCCCTGGTCGCCGGGGCCGTGCACCGTGGGGGCGAGGCGGACCACCGCGCTGCGCACGCCGCGCCCGGCCAGGGCGAGTGCGGCGAGGTCGGGGGCGCTGCGGTGGGTGCCCGGCACCGGGGTGTCCGCCTCCGTCGCCACTCCGTCGACCGAGGCGAGCATCATCGTTCCCGAGGTGACCACGAAGGGCCGGCCGGAGCCTGCCAGGGCCGCCCCGATCGCCTCGATCACGCCGAGGTCGGTCTCCACGGCGCGGGTCATGTCCGGGAAGGTGTCGTGGTCGAAGGCCAGATGGATCACGCCGTCGGTCCCTGCCGCCGTACCGGCCAGGTCCTCGGGGTCGTCGAGACTGCCGCGGTGGACTTCGGCGCCCGCCGCCCGCAGGGTCTCGGCGGACTTCTCAGAGCGGGCGAGGGCCAGGACCCGGTGGCCTGCGCCGAGGAGTTCGGGGACGACGGCGGAGCCGATGAAGCCGCTGCCGCCGGTGACGAATACCCGCATGAGGGGTGCTCCTTCGAGGAAGAGGATGGTGCTTCCATCGTTCGGCCGACGGGCGGCGGACGTCCAAAGCCTCTTTCGCAATGCGCAATGCCTTTCAGGCATCGGTGCAGGTCGTCGCCCATATGCTGGGGGCATGGCTGATCCGGCTTCCGCCCCTGACCTCGATCTGCGGCTCGTCCGGTACTTCACCGTGGTCGCCGGGCAGCGGCACTTCGGGCGGGCCGCCGGCGTCCTGCACATCACCCAGCCCGCGCTGAGCCGGCAGATCCAGCGGCTGGAGCAGGTGCTGGGCGCGCGGCTCTTCGACCGCACCCCGCAGGGCACCCTGCTCACCGAGGCCGGCGAGGTGTTCCTGCCGCGGGCCCGGGCGCTGCTGCGGGCGGCGGGCGAGGCCGCGGCCGTCACCCGGGCCGCCGCCGAGCCCAGCCGGATCACCGTCGGCTACATCAACGGGATCTTCGTCACCCCGGCCGTGCGCGAGCTGCGCCGCCGCTTCCCGGACGCCGACGTGCGGACCCTGCACCTCGACTGGGGCGAGCCGCGCGAGGCCCTGCTGACGGGGCGCGTGGACGCGGTCGTGACCCGGCTGCCGCTGCGCACCGACGGGTTGCGGGTGACGGTCCTCCACGACGAGCCGCGGGTCCTGGTGGTCCCGCTGGACCACCGGCTGGCCGGGAAGGAGTCGGTCACGCTCGACGACATCGCCGACGAGCCGCTGCCCCGGGGGCGGGATCCGCTCTGGAACGCGTTCTGGCGCGTCGACCCCCGGCCGGACGGCAGCCCGGCACCCGACGGTCCGCTGATCGGCGCGGTGGAGGACAAGTTCGAGCATGTCGCCGCCGGGCAGGCCGTGGCGATCGTGCCCCTGGTGCCGGGCGCGACCATCCGCCCCGACCTCACCGCGGTCCCGCTGCACGGCGTCGAGCCGAGCCAGGTGGTCCTGGCAACCCGAGCCGGGGACAACCACCGGCTGACGGCCGCCTTCCGCAGGTCGGCCGAGGCGCTGCTGACGGGGCCGGAGCAGGGCCGGGACCAGGCCTAGGGTCTGTCCGACGGATCTTGTGACCGTCTCGGTCTTGGTTCGTTGGCATGCGCATGGGGCGGGGAGATCTCACGAGAGACGAATGGGTTCGGCTGAAGCCGCATCTGCCGAAGTCCGGGCTTCGTGGGGGACGTTGGGGCTGTCACCTCAGGATCATCAACGGGATCTTGTACCGGAACCGGACCGGGGTGCCGTGGCGGGATCTGCCTGCGCGTTTCGGCAAGTGGAAGACCGTGTACGAGCGGCATCGGCGGTGGTCAGCGGATGGCACATGGGACCGGCTTTTCGCGGCTGTCCTGGCCGATGCTGACGCGGAGGGCCGTATCGACTGGTCGATGGTGAGCGTGGACTCCACCTCCTGCCGGGCTCACCAGCACGCCGCCGGAGCAAGCAGGAAGCCTCCGAGGCTGCTGGGAAAAGACGCACGCCTCGGCAGCACCGCCCTGATGAGGGAATTGGACGCTCCCGGGGCGGCCTGACCTGCAAGATTCACCCTGCTGGTGAGGGTGGATGCCGCCCACTGGCCCTGCTGATCACGCCGGGCCAGTGGGGCGACGCCCCGCAGTTCATCCCGGTCTTGGAGCGTGTCCGTGTCGCCCGGCTGGACGGCAGGCGTCCACGGACTCGGCCTGACCATCTCGGCGGGGATAAGGCGTATTCCTCCCGCCGCAACCGCCGCTACCTGCGGCGACGCCGGATCAAGCACACGATCCCCGAGCCGGAGAACCAGCAGGCGAACCACTTCCGCCGCGGCAGCAAGGGCGGCCGGCCCACCGTGATCGCGGCGCCTGCTATGAGGCCAGGTCGGCCCACAGTTCGGTGCTGTGATCCCCGATGAGAGCGCTGATGTGGGTGAGTGCGTCGCTGACCGGTTGCGGATCGAGTCGGCGTCCGTCCCGCAAGCGCAGTGCGACGTGATCGTCGGCGGCCTCCTTGGCGCCGATGACGGCTTGGTAGGGAACCAGGCGGGCCTCTCGGATTCGGGCGCCCAGGCTGCCACGTTCCGGTCCCGCGACTTCGGCACGCAGTCCGAGACGGGTGCAGCGTTGGGCGAGGGCTTCGGCGTTGGGCAGTTCGGTGTCGGAGATCGGGAGAATGACCAGCTGAGTGGGGGCGAGCCAGGCGGGGAAGGCACCGCCGTGCTGTTCGATGAGGTGGGCGACGGCTCGTTCCACGCTGCCGATGATGCTGCGGTGGATCATGACCGGCCGGTGCTTGGCGCCGTCCGGGCCGATGTAGTGCAGGTCGAACTGCTCAGGCTGGTGGAAGTCGACCTGGACGGTGGACAGGGTGGCCTCCCGGCCCGCGCCGTCGGTGACCTGGACGTCGATCTTGGGGCCGTAGAACGCGGCCTCTCCCTCTGCTGCCTCGTAGGGCAGGCCGGAGCGGTCGAGGACGTCGGTCAGCAGGGCGGTGGAGCGTTGCCATTTCTCGGGTGCGGCAACGTACTTGCCACCGGGACCCGGGAGGGAGAGCCGGTAACGGGTCGGGGTGATGCCGAGTGCCTCGTACGCCTGTCGGATCATGTCCAGCGCCGCCTGTGCCTCCCCGGCGACCTGGTCCAGGGTGCAGAAGATGTGCGCGTCGTTGAGCTGGATGGCCCGTACCCGGGTCAGTCCGCCGAGCACGCCTGAGAGTTCGGAGCGGTACATGCCTCCCAGTTCGGCCATCCGCAGGGGCAGTTCGCGGTAGCTGTGGGAGCGGGAGCGATAGATCACCGCGTGATGGGGGCACAGGCTCGGCCGCAGGACGACCTGCTCCCCGCCGAGGTCCATCGGCGGGAACATGTCGTCGCTGTAGTGCGCCCAGTGCCCCGAGATCTCGTACAGCTCCCGCTTGCCGAGTACCGGTGAGTACACGTGCTGGTAGCCCGCTCGCCGCTCGGCGGCGCGGATGTACTCCTCCAGGGTGTGCCGTACGGTCGCGCCGTCGGGCAGCCAGTACGGCAGGCCGACGCCGATGAGCGGGTCGGTGTCGAACAGGCCCAGTTCACGGCCGATCTTGCGGTGGTCGTGCACGGTGGTCATCGCGGTCTCCTTGCAGGGTGCGGAGCAAGTGACCGGGTCTACGCCGAAGCCCCGGGGCACTTGCCCCGGGGCTTCGGATCAGATCATCTGTCAGCGCGCCGGGACACTCTCCGGCGTCGTCGTCATAGCAGCGCGCTTCATGGCGCAGACGTTAGCAGGATGTACTGCGGTCCACACGGTCATTCCCGGGTCAGGAGATCCGCCGGACAGCCCCTAGTGAGGTGGAGGCACATCCGCAAGGCGGTGATGCCTGGGACTAGGTCGCTCGCGTGGCCCACATGCGCTCGTGACCAGCGCAAACACCTGCATATCGGGGAGGGAGAATCTTGATCTACTGTGGAATCGACTGGGCAGAGCGCACGCACGACGTCGCCCTGGTCGACGACGCCGGAGCGTTGGTGGCCAAGCGGCACATCACCGACGACGCGTCCGGCTACAAACTGCTGCTGGAGTTGCTCGCGGAGTATGGCGACACCGAGGAGAACCCGATACCGGTGGCGACCGAGACCTCCCGCGGCCTGCTGGTTGCCGTGCTGCGGACCGGGAAACGGCAAGTGTTCGCGATCAACCCGCTGGCCGCCGCCCGCTACCGCGACCGCCACTCGGTCTCGCGCAAGATGGCTACGGCGGCGCGAATCGGGACCACCGAGGCGCCTCGAATCGGCCCCGATCGGTGAAGATCACTGCTCCGCGCAGACGGCTTGAAGCGGCCCCGCTTGGCCCCGCGGGCCGGTCACGGACGGGGCGATTCAGGTCGCCCCGGCGAGGCGGGAAAAGCCGCCGTGGCCAGATTCTGTAGATTGCGCGCTGGGCTATGCCTTTGATGCCCCGTACGACGGGCGAGGGCGGGGAGACTCCTGGGCTGTGTGAAGGGTTCAGGGGGCGGCATGATTGGCTCATGCCAAAGGGGCGGGTACGTGCGGTCGTCGGCTACGCCGCGCTCACACTGCTGTGTGCGGCAGCGACAGCAGTGGTCGTGTTCTACGGCATCGCGAAGCTGAACCTGTTGGGGAACGCTGTGGAGGTCCGGCTCGCGGAGTGTCACCAAGATGAGGGGAAGGGCGGCTCCTACACCGTATGCAGCGGCCCAGTGGAGAACAGCACGAACGCGCGCACCGTAGAGGTTTCGTACAAGGGCCACGAGGGCGAGACCGTCAGGGCTGCACGGACTCCCTGGGGAAGCTACGAATTGGTGGACACAGGCTTTGTTTCGTGGGGCATCTGGATCTTGTTCCCCATGTTGCCGCTCTTCGGGACAGCAGGCGCGGGAGCTCTCACCGTCAGAGAGTTCCACCGAGCAAGGCAACCAGCCGCTTCCGATGAAGTCTCGTGAGTCTCCGCTGTCGGTGCCGGACCAGATATTGATCAGTCGGCTGTCGTACACACGCCGGGGGGACGGTCGCACATGTGCTCGATCATGCGCGCCCAAGTCCGTTGCGGTCCTTCGTCGTTCCGCCGGGCAACGCGTACCGGTTCGGCCAAGCGGCGGGGCCGACGAGGCAGCCCAGGACCGGCAAGCCGGTCACCATGGGGACCTCGCGCCCGCCCGGGGTGTCCATCACGGCGTCGACGACGACCTGGTCCTTCGCGGTCAGTTCCTGGCTACGGCGGCTTTTCCCGCCTCGCCGGAGCGACCTGAATCGCCCCGTCCGTGACCGGCCCGCGGGGCCAAGCGGGGCCGCTTCAAGCCGTCTGCGCGGAGCAGTGATCTTCACCGATCGGGGCCGATTCGAGGCGCCTCGGTGGTCCCGATTCGCGCCGCCGTAGCCAGCGCAAGAAGTCCGACCCCGGCGACGCACTCGTGCTCGCAAACATCCTGCGCACCGACATGCACGCCCACCGCCGCTGCCGCAGGACAGCTACCTCGGCCGGGCGATCGCCGTCCTGGCACGCGCCCAGCAAGATTCTCTGTGGAACCGGCAACAGCTCGCCAACCAGCTCCGCTCCCTGCTACGCGAGTACTACCCCGCCGCCCTGGAAGCCTTCGCCACCTGGACCAACGCTCTGTGCCGCCCCGAAGCCCGCGAACTCCTCAAGGCCGCACCGACTCCCTCTCGGGCCGCGCGGCTGACCCGCACCCAGCTCCAGGCCGCTCTTAAACGAGCAGGCCGCAAGCGCGGCATCGAGGCTGAGGCCGACCGCGTCCGCGACGTCTTCCGCGCCGAGTGGGCCCACCAGGCGGCGGCAGCCTGAACAGCGAAGACACCTTGCTCACGCTGGCGATGGAAGCTGATCATTCACCCATGGGACCCGAAGTGCAGGCGTTCGTCGCCGACGGCCCGCTCCCCGACTGGGACGCGAGCGAAGAGGAGATCGCCAGGCGCGTCGAGCAACTCGAGGCGATTCCGAAGCCGGTCACGGGCGAGGAAGCCCGCGCGCTGGTCTCCTGCTTCGGCCCGGACGACTGCTACGGCGTCGCCGGGACCCTGCTGCACCTCATCGAGACCGGCCCAAACCCCGTCCTGACCACCGACCCCGGACGCCACGCCAACGAGTGGCACCGGCGGCTCTACAACCGCGCCGTGAACGGAGGGCTCATCCCGAGAACTTGACGGCATAGCAACGTGAGGTGTCTGTCTTCATGCCCGCGGCCAGCGGCGATCACCCGATCGAGACTCCCACCGCAGTTATTTTTTTCCTTGCGGGTCTGGGGCCGGCCCTTCTGGCATCCACAGCTGACTCAGGCCATCGCCTCCGGCGGAGCCGAGAACGTGAAGGCGTCGAAGCCGGGCGCCGGGGTGTCGCCGTCCGAGGGCGCCAACGCGTCCGCACCCGTGTCCGGGCCCGCCCCGCCCGCGAGGTCGAACGCCACGGCCCCGAAGTCCTGCCCCGCGCAGTAGGGCGTGTCCGCCTGCGCCACCGCGGAGGCCTGCTGATCGGTGGACGTGGCATGGTCCTGCTGTTGTGGCTCCGCCGGTGCTGCCGAGGGTGGGTCGGCCCGGAACTCGTACTGGTCGGCCGGGACAGGGCTGTCCGGCTGCTGGGGCGTCTGCGTCGACGGCGGAGCGGTGGACGTGGGCTCGCCGATGATCGGGATGCCGTCCACCCGGTCGCCGGCCTCTTCCCGTATCCCCGCGTCTGCGGCGCCGCCCCCGTCGGTCGCGGGCGGCGGAGCGGCCGTACCGGCGTCGGGCGCCCCGGCGTCCTGACCACCGCCGGATGTCTCCTCCCCGTCACCGCCCCCTTCGCCGTCTCCTACGACATGACCGTGGCTTCCGTGGCGGTCGCCTACCGGGGCAGGCGCCGGAGCCGGTGACCCGGGCGAGGGCTGGGGTGCGGCGTTGTCGTGGGGATCGTGCCCCCCTCCGTGGTGCCCTGGGTGTGGCTGCGAGGAGCCCGAGGCTCCCTTGCCCCACGGATACAGATCCTTGCCGCTCCAGTCGGGCGCGTGGGGCTGGGGCTCGCCCTTCACGGGCGGCAACTTGTCGTGGTGATCGGGTGCCACGCTTGGCGTCCCGGGCGGGGCTTGGTGTCCTTGCGTGTCGGAGGGCCCGTGGTTGTTTCCGTGTCCATGTCCGTGCCCGTGCCCGGCACCGGAGTGCCCGCCAGGGGAGTCGCCCTGGTGCCCGTGCCCGTGCCCGTGACTGTGGTGTCCGTGCTCGTGCCCCTGCTGTCCGTGCCCGTGTTGGCCGTCCGCAGGCTGCCCGTGTCCGACGTGCTGCCCTGGACCGGCCCCCGCGTCCGCGCCTGTCCCGGCGTCGGATCCGGCCGTACCGTCGCCACCGCCACCGCCACCGCCCCTGTGCCCGTTGCCGCCCTCCGGCGCGGTCCGCCCCTGCCCCGGCGTGACGGTGCCAGGCGTTCGTGTGCCTCCGGAGGAGTTGCCCGGGCTCGGTCCGAACCGGCGTCGTTCCCCGGTCGCCCCGGTGCCTCCGCCACCTCGTGTCGGCGGTCGGCCGGTCCTGCGGAAGATGCGCCAGCGTTCGCCCATCGCGCCCACCCCCAACGGCGTACGACACCTCCACCCGCCCACGATTGTCCCCGGCGCCGACAGGCCCTGTCACCAGGCGCAATCACCTTCCCGCGCGCGCCCCCGTATGACCCCGCACGCCCATGGCGGAACCCTTCGGGCGACGCGACGATGCCGCGTGCGTGAGCCGCACGGCCGCGCGGCAGCCGGGGCTGGGCGACGGGGGTCGGTATGGCGAGCGGAACGGGACCGTCACCTGGGGCCGGGCGGGGGCCGGGTGCGCGCAGCGCGCTGTTCTGGCCCGGGCTCCTGGTGTGCGCATTCGGCGCCATGCTCCTCGCGACGGGCATCGACGGTCGCGTCACCGACGGCCGCTCGCCCCTGTGGTCGAACTCCCGGGACCCTTCGGTGCCCTGGCTCGACGCGGCCCTGCGCGGGGAGGGGCCGCCCTGGCCGCAGCCCGGCGCGCCCCTGGCCTGGCTCGACCTGGTGCTGCTGGGCGTCTTCAGCGTCAACGCCGGTCTCGTGCTCTGCCACGGGGTGGTGCGGCCGGGGCCGGGCGATCTGTGGGGCCGTCTGTTGCACACCGTGTCCCAGGCCGTGTTGGCCGCAGGAATGATCAAGTTCGTGCATTTCGGTGACTGGATGAGTCGGCCACACCCGGCCGGGTCGCCGCCCGTCGACGACACCCAGGCCTACACCGCCCTCGGGGTGTGCCTCGTGGCCGGGCTGATCGGACTGGCCGGCTACGGCCTGTGCGGAATCATGCCGCTGATCAGGGCCGAGGCGGGCATCACCGAGACGAACCGCGAGTGAACGGGGACCGCGCCCGCACCGCCGGCGCGAGAAGGGGGAGACTCGGATGATCGTGAACGAACCGTCGCCCGGCGGGACACCGGACGAGGAGGCGGGACTGTACGAGGAGGCCGGCGAACTGCACCGCCGGGGCCGGCCCGACGAGGCGCTCCTGCTGCTGCAGCGCCTCCTCCAGCGGTCACCGGACGACGTCGCCGCACGCTTCGCGCTCGCCGTCTGCCTGACCGACCTGGGGCGGGCGCCCGAGGCGCAGGCGAACCTCCGGCGCGTCCTGGACAGCGAGCCACGTCACCATCTGGCCGCGTACCGTCTCGGCCGGATCCTGCAGGCGGAGGGCGCGTCGGGGGAGGCCGCCGAGGCCTACCGACGGGTCCTGACGGTCACCGACTACCAGGACACCCGGGCCCGGCTGCGCGAGTGCGAGGCCGCTGCGGCCGGCCCACAGCCCCTGCTGCCCCCGGCCGGACCCGGCGGCGGTGCGCCACCCCTGGTCGGTCCGACGCTCACGCCGGGCCCGCCGACCCTGCGGGCCCGGGTTGACTCCCACCGGGTGGCAGACCGCGGCCACATCGTCCGCTCGGTCCGCCTCAAGGCCCGCCATCTGCTCCCCACACTGCTGAGGCACCTGCTGATCGCCGTGGCGCTCGCCGTTCTGCTGTTCGTCGCGGGAGAGAGCCTGCGGATCCCGATGGGCGTCCGCATGCTCGGAATGCTCGCCCTCCTGGCCGTCGTGGCCCTCATCCTGGCTTTCCCCCTGGTCGCGTACGTCAAGACGCGTACCAACGGCGCGGACTTCTACGAGTACGGCGTCGACGTGAAGGCCGGGTTCGTCCGGCGCCGGGTCCAGTTCGTCTGGTACTACCAGATCGTCGAATCACCCAGCTACGTACGTACCTTCGGCACATATCTCACCAACACCGCCTCCCTGGGCCTGCGCTACAACGAGGCCGGTGCCTCGTCCACGGAGTACGTCGAACTCCCCGGCATCGGCAAGCCCGACGACGTACGGGAGATCGGCAGATACGTCGAGTCGCGCATCTTCCCCGAACGGCATGTCATCCGCGGCCCGTGGACCTGACGCCCCGTCCGACGCCGGTCAGGACGCGGCCCTGCACGGCAACGCCCCGCGACTTCGCCGCTGGCGTCGGTCACCCCACCCATTGGTGGGTCTGCGCCAGGGCCTGTCCGGCGGATCCTGAGGCCTTAGGCTCTGGCCATGATCGACGTCCAGGTCCGTAGTGAGAGCGGTGTAATCGAGATCCACGGGCGGCATGGGGTGGCTTGGAGTCCGGAGCTGGGCGGGCTCGATCAGGCGGCATTTCCGATGCTCGGGCACCTCTTGCCGTACGCAGACACCATGTTCAACTCCCGGCAGGTGGTGACTCTGTTGGACGAGATACCGCGCCTGCCGCCGGGCGTGGTGACCGACGAGTTCGCGCAAGAACTCACCGTGCTGGGGAGGGCGGTCCTCGATGGGCAGGCCCTGTACTTGTGGTTTCTCGGGGACTGACGCCGCGCAGGTTGGTTCAGTCCTGTAGCCATGGTCGGACGGCGGCAACTGAGACGGTGCCGTGGAAGACATAGGCCCGCTTGTCGTAACGGGTGGCGATTGCTCTCGCGTTCTTGAGCCGATTGATCGTGCGCTCGACCTCGTTCCTGCGCTTGTACATCTCCCGGTCGAAGCCGGTGGGACGGCCACCCATGCTGCCGCGGCGTCTGCGGTTGGCTCGTTGGTCCCTGGGTTCGGGGATGGTGTGCTTGATCTGGCGTCGTCGCAGGTAGCGGCGGTTTCGGCGGGAGCTGTATGCCTTGTCCCCGCCGAGGTGGTCGGGCCGGGTGCGGGGGTGGCCGCCCTGCGGGCGGGGCACCCGGATCCGTTCCAGCACCTCGATCATCTGCGGTGCGTCGCCCCACTGGCCGGGTGTGACCAGGAACGCCACGGGGCGACACCCGCCCTCACCGGTCAAGTGGATTTTGCAGGTCAGGCCGCCCCGGGACCGTCCGAGTCCTTCGTCGGGGCGGTGGTGCCGGGGCGTTGATCTTTTTTCGGGACACGGGGCTTCTTCTTGCGGGCCCCGGCCGCATGCTGATGTGCCCGGCAGGACGTCGAGTCGATGCTGACCATGCTCCAGTCGAGCCGGCCGACGGAGTCCGCGTCCGTCTGGACGGCGCACAGGATCTGATCCCATGTGCCGTCCGCCGACCAACGTCGATGTCGTTCACAGACGGTCTTCCAGCTGCCGAACTGCTCAGGCAGGTCCCGCCACGGTATGCCCGTGCGCACGCGGAAGAGGATCCCGTTGATCACCGTGCGGTGATCACGCCGGCGTCCGCCGCGTCGCCCAGCAATTGGCAGATGCGACTCCAGCCGGGCCCACTCAGCATTCGTCGGATCTCCCCGCCCCACACCAAGACCAACGACTCCGGACCGCCATAGTCACATGATCCGCCGGACAGGCCCTAGGGCCAGAACCGGGGCCAGAGCCGGGGCCAGAACCGGGGCCAGGGCCTGTCCGACGGGTCGCGTCGCCTACCCCGCACCCGACGGCAATATCACCCGAACGGCCCAACCCGACATGTCGCCCACATGGCTGAACATCAAGCTGAGTACTGTCCCAACCGAGGCAATCTGTGAAAGGCGAACCACATGCGCATTCGACGATTCCTCGCCGCCGTCATCGCCACGGCAGCGCTCGCCGGACTCGGCCTCACAGGCGCTGTCACCGCCAGCGCCGCCAGCCTCACCCCGGGTGAGTGCGAGCACGGCGGCGGAACGGTCAACTGGGCGAACAACACCTGTAAGGGCGGCATGTACGACGGGCAGATGGTCGACTGAACCCCACTGGGCGCCCCGCAGTCACGCGCTGCGGGGCGCTCCCGCGCGAGCGTGCGCAGCCGGGAGAGTCCCAGGGACCAGGCCGACCCTTCGGGCACGCCGGGTCCGAGTCGGAGCAGAGGCACCTTCGCACCGGCCGATCCGACGAATGACCGGTTCGCCTCCGCATCAGCATCAGCACCAGCACCAGCACCAGCACCAGGGCCAGTGCCGGTCCGGGAGGAGCGACCTCCCAGTCGGCCTGTCACGCGACGGCCCCTCGGACAGCCCCGAGGACCAGAGCCGGAGCTAGGGCGTCAACTGGGCCTGGACGGCTGGACCGTACCGGTCGGCGATGTCACCGATGTCGACGGCCGCACCGTCGCGCAGCTTCGGGCCGCGGGCGATGCCGTACATCACGCCCAGGCCGATGAGCTGGGCGACGGCCAGTTCGGCGCGCAGGTCCGGGTCGGGTCCGGTGAGCCGGGCGGCGAGGGCGTCGATCACGTGGGCGCGGAAGTTGGCGCGCAGCACGTCCCCGTGGTCGCCGTGCAGGGGCGCGAAGACGATGCGCAGCACCGGGTCGGCGCCGCGGTCGCGCTGGCTCTCCAGGACGTGCCGGACCATGTGCCGGCCGAGTTCCTCCAGGGGTGCGTCCAGCAGGGCGGCCGCGTCGGTGTCGAAGGACATGACGCGGGCGAACAGGCTGTCCTTGTTGCCGAAGTACTTGAGGATCAGCGGTGCGCTGACCCCGGCGCGTTCGGCGACGTCCTTGAGGGTGATGTCGGCGTGCGCGTGCCGGGCGAGGAGGTGGCGGGCGGCCTTGAGGATGGCCGCCTTGGTGGCCTCGGCGTCCCGGCGGGCGGGCGCGGGCGCGGTGGCGGAGGGGGTGCCGGGTCGGGTGCTCACGGCACTCATGCTCCCTCCAGCGCGTCGTCCCTGGCACTCTCGGCCCGGCCCCGAACGCGGGGGGTGTCGTCGGGGCTCTTGTCGCCGGGGATGGTGAGGGCGGCGGCACCGGCCGCGAGGGCGACGGCGCCGGCCATCGCGAAGGCCAGCAGGTAGCCGTGGAGCGTGGCGATCGGGGCGCCGCCGACGAGGCTGGTGTGGTGGGTGAGGACGGCGGCCACGGCGGCGCTGGAGGTGGCCTGGCCGATGGTGCGCATGAGGACGTTGACGCCGTTGGCGGAGGCGGTCTGGCTCGCCGGGACGGCCCGCAGGATCAGCGTGGGCAGCGCGGAGTAGGCGAGGGTGGTGCCGGTGGCGACGACGGTGGCGCCGAGGATGATCATCCACAGGTCGCGGCTGTCGGCGATGCGGACCACGTACCCGCAGGCGATGACCGCGGCGCCGAGGGCCAGGGTGATGCGCGGGCCCCGGGACGCGGAGATCCGCGCGGAGAGCGGCGAGAACAGCAGCATGGTGACGCCGCCCGGGAGCAGGCACAGGCCGGTGGCCACGATCGACAGGCCGAGGCCGTATCCGGTGGCCTTCGGCGCCTGTACCAGCTGGGCGGTGACCAGGGAGTTGGCGTAGAAGGCGAACCCGGTGAGCAGGGCGGCGACGTGCGAGAGGCCGACCCGCGGCCGGGTCACGAGGTGCAGGTCGACCAGGGGTTCGGCGGTCCGCAGCTGCTGCCACCACCACAGGGCCAGCACGAGGACGGAGGCTCCGAAAAGACCGAGGACGCGCGGGCTGCCCCAGCCCCACTGACCGCCCTGGGAGACGCCGAGCAGCAGAGAGGTCAGCCCGACGGCGAGCCCCAGGGCGCCGAGGACGTCGAACCGGCCGCTCTCGCGCACCGGCGACTCCCGGACCGCCCACCAGACGGCCGCGACGCCCAGCGCCCCGAGGAGGCTGGTCAGCCAGAACATGGTGTGCCAGTCGTAGTACTGCACGACCAGCGCGGCCAGCGGCAGGCCCAGCGCGGCGCCGATGCCGACGGTGGAGCTCATCAGCGCGACGGCCGATCCCCGGCGCTCGGGCGGGAGTTCGTCACGCAGGATGCTGATCGAGAGCGGTACGACGGACGCGGCGGCGCCCTGCAGGGCGCGGGCGACGATGAGCACGGTGATGTCCGACGACAGGGCGCACATCACGGAGCCCGCGGTCATCAGCGCGAGGGCCCCGGTGAGCACCCGGCGCTTGCCGTACATGTCGCCGGCCCGGCCCAGCACCGGGGTGAGGACGGCCCCGGCGAGCAGGGTCGCGGTGACCATCCAGGAGACGGCGCCGGCCGAGGAGTGGGTGAGCCGGGGCAGGTCGGGCAGGAGGGGGACGACGACCGTCTGCATGACGGCCATGAGGATGCCGCCGAAGGCCAGCACCGGGATGGTCAGCCGCTCCCGCAGCGGGGGCGGGACGGCGGGCGGTCCCGGGTGACCGGCTGTCGGGGCGGGCTGGTCCATCGGCACTCCTGCGGCGGTGCGGAAAACGAGGTGAATACTAATTCACCCTATCGGGTGAATGGCCTTTCACCCAAACCGTTCCGCGGCCGTACGGCGCCTACGACCGGGCGTGCAGGGCGCGCGCCGCCCGCGGCCCGAGCCACCGCTTCAGCCTGCGCAGCGCCTCCAGCCGCCCGGCGGCCTTGTCGAGGCCGTAGTAGAGCTGCGGTGGGACGTACGGCAGCAGCGGCGAGTGCCGCTGTCCGAGCAGGGCGAACATGCGGTGCGGGGGCAGGCCGATGTAGCGGGGCAGGTTCTCGTACCACTGGGCGCTGAGGCGGGCGGCGCTCTGGGCGGAGACCAGTTCGGCCCTGCGCCGCCGTTCGTAGGCGGCGAGGGCCTCGGGCAGGACGGCGTGCTCGCGCAGTGCCTCGGCGAGGCACATCGCGTCCTCCAGGGCGAGGGTGGTGCCGGCGCCGATGGAGTAGTGGGTGGTGTGGGCGGCGTCCCCGAGCAGGACGAGGTTGCCGTGGTGCCAGGTGCGGTTGGTGAGGGTGCGGAAGGCCGGCCAGGCCGCCGAGGAGCCGCCGGTCAGCGGGTGGCCGTCGAGGATGCCGGCGAACAGCTTCTCCAGCAGCGCCAGTTGACCGGCCTCGTCCATCGTGTCGAGGCCGAGGCCGGTGAGGGTGTCCGGGGCGCACTCGATGACACAGGTGCTGTGCCCGTCGTCGTACGGGTAGCCGTAGCACCAGACCCAGCCGTGGCCGGTCTCGACGAAGGCGAAGGTGAAGGAGTCGAAGACCTGGGTGGTGCCGAGCCACACGTAGTGGTTGCGGCCCTCGGCGGCCTCGGTGCCGAAGTGGCCGGCGTGCCGGGTGCGCAGGGCGCTGTGGATGCCGTCGGCGGCGACGACCAGGTCGGCCTCGGGGAGGTTCCCGGGGGTGATCTCGTCCTCGAACTCCAGCCGGACGCCGAGTTCGCGGGCGCGTTCGGCGAGGATCTCCAGGAGGCGGTGGCGGCCGATGCCGTGGCCCGCGTCGCCGGGCTGCCGGGCCACCTGGTCGCGGACGTGGGCGACACCCTGGGTCCAGCGCACCGAGCTCGCCTCGACGGCCCGCGCCGACTCGGGGTCGCAGGCGTGCAGCCGGTCGAGCAGGGCCCGCCAGTAGGTGACGCCCCAGCCGTAGGTGGAGCCCTCGGGGTTGCGTTCGTGGACGGCGATGTCGTGGGACGGGTTCTGCCGCTTGAGCAGGATCGCGAGATACAGGCCGGCGGGCCCGCCTCCGACGCAGACGACCTTCACGCACACACCCCTGGATCTCACCGAACGTGGTCAATTGGCACCGCAGGGTAGCAGCGCGGGACCACCCGGCCGGGTTCGCGAATCGCGCCAGATTGACGCCGTGAGCCACGCCACCCGGACGGCGGACCACGGAGAAAGATCACCGGCAAGCCGCGCACCTGCGCAAGGAATTACCCGTTCCGGGCCCGGCGGAGCCACCGCCGCAGCAAGATCATCTTTGTTCAATCTTGTATGACATGTGGTTAATTGTCCTGATCACAGCCAACCTGATCCGGGCGATTTCTCCCGCTCCGAGACGGCCGGATAGGCATACGGGGTCAGCACCCGCACCCGTCACAGGAGCATCCGCATGCCCGAACTCACCCGCCGTCGCGCGCTCACCGCGGCGGCCGCCCTCGCCGCCGCGGCCGGGACCCAGACCCTCCTCGCGCCCGGCGCCTCGGCCGCCGGCCACTCGCACGAGGGAGCGCTCGAACCCTTCGACGAGGTCTACAAGGGCCGCCGAATACAGGGCCGGCCGGACGGCATGGACGGCATGAAGGGAATGGGCGGCGGTCACCACCACGGACACGGCGCCGGATACGCGGTGTTCGTGGACGGGGTCGAACTGCACGTGATGCGGAACGCCGACGGCAGCTGGATCAGCGTGGTCAGCCACTACGACCCGGTCGCCACTCCGCGCGCCGCCGCCCGTGCCGCGGTCGACGAGCTGCAGGGCGCCGCGCTGCTGCCGTTCCCCGCCAACTGACCGCCCTGATCGCCCCGTACAAGGAGCAGCTCCGCACATGACCGTACGCAAGAACCAGGCCGGACTGACCGCAGACGAGAAGCGGCGGTTCGTCGCCGCCGTCATCGAGCTGAAGCGCACCGGGCGTTACGACGACTTCGTGCGCACGCACAACGCCTTCATCATGTCCGACACCGACGACTCGGAGCGCACCGGCCACCGTTCGCCGTCGTTCCTGCCCTGGCACCGCAGGTTCCTGCTCGACTTCGAGCAGGCCCTGCAGTCCGTGGACTCCTCCGTCGCGCTCCCCTACTGGGACTGGAGCGCCGACCGGACCGTCCGTGCCGCCCTGTGGGCGCCGGACTTCCTCGGCGGCACCGGGCGCAGTTCGGACGGGCGGGTGACGGACGGGCCGTTCGCCGCCACCGGCGGGAACTGGCCGGTCAACGTCCGCGTCGACGGCCGTACTTACCTGCGCAGGTCGCTCGGGACGAGCGTGCGCGAGCTGCCGACCCGGGCCGAGGTCGAATCGGTCCTGTCCATGGCAACGTACGACATGGCGCCCTGGAACAGCGCCTCGGACGGCTTCCGGAACCATCTGGAGGGCTGGCGCGGGGTCAACCTGCACAACCGGGTCCACGTCTGGGTGGGCGGGCAGATGGCCACCGGGGTCTCCCCCAACGACCCGGTGTTCTGGCTGCACCACGCCTTCATCGACAAGCTCTGGGCCCGCTGGCAGCGCCGGCACCCGGAGTCGGCCTACCTGCCGGGCGGTGGCACGCCGGACGTGGTGGACCTGGACGAGACCATGAAGCCGTGGAACGACGTGCGGCCGGCGGATCTGCTCGACCACACGAAGTTCTACACGTTCGACACCCTGGAGGCCTGATCAGGCCTCTGCCGTACGGCACTCCGGGTGGCCCCAGCCCTGCGCGTTCTTGGCGATGGACTCGCCTGCCGCGTAGGAGCGGCCGCAGAGGCAGCGGCCGGGGAACTTCGCCTTGATGGTGCGGGCCGAGGAGCCGCCCGCCGTGCTCTTGCGGGGTGCCGCCTTGCGGCGCGGCGCCCCGGCGGAGGCGGCGGGCGCCTGGGACGGCGGCGGTTCCGGCGAGCCGAGGGCGCTGCCCGCGGCCTCCTGGACCACGGCCGCCTGGCTGGCCGCGCGGTCCGCGAAGTCGTTCAGCGGGTCGCCGTCGACCTGGTGGGCGGGGACGTAGCGGAAGTCGACCGTGCGGCCGTCGAGGAGTCCGTCGATGCGGACGACCAGGTCCTGGTTGGCGACCGGCTTGCCCCCGGAGGTCTTCCAGCCGTTGCGCTTCCAGCCGGGCAGCCAGGTGGTGACGGCCTTCATCGCGTACTGCGAGTCCATCCGCACTTCGAGCGGCACGTCCGGGTCGGTGGCCGCCAGCAGCTGCTCCAGGGCGGTCAGTTCGGCCACGTTGTTGGTGGCCTTGCCGAGCGGCCCGGCCTCCCAGCGGGCCGGAGTCGCCGCGTCGTCGGACACCACCCAGGCCCAGCCCGCCGGTCCCGGGTTTCCCTTAGAAGCCCCGTCGCACGCGGCCACCACTCGTTCACGCATGGCCCCGATCATGCCACGGCCGGGCGGGGTGCCCGGCCGTGGTCCTGGATCCGCGCAGGTCAGACGTCCGTGGTAGACGGCATCTCACCCTCGGTGGTCGTGACGTCGATCACCGAGAAGTTGGCGCCCTGCGGGTCGCTGAGGGCGGCGAACCGGCCGAAGGGGCTGGTCATCGGTCCGAAGCGGAGCACCGCGCCGAGCTTCACCGCCTTGGCGACGGCCTCGTCGCAGTCGGCGACGGTGAAGTACACGTTGACATAGGAGGGCACCTCGGGCGGGAAGTCGTCGGTCATCCGCATCCGGCCGAGCACGGGCTGCTCACCGAGGCTGAACGTGCGGAAGTCGACGTTGTCGTCCTCGATCTGCCGGACCGCGTACGGGAAGACGGCCGCGAGGAAGGAGTCGGCCTTCGCGGGCTCGCGGGTGAAGACCTCCGCCCAGCAGTAGGCGCCGGGCACGCCGGTGGCCTCGAAGCCCTCGTGGACGCCGCCCTGCCAGATGCCGAACACCGCGCCGCTGGGCTCGCGGGCCAGGCACATCGTGCCGAAGTCGCCGACCTGCATCGGCTCCATCAGCACCTCGCCGCCGTTCTCCCGGATCCGCGCCGCGGTGGCCGCCGCGTCCGGCGAGGCGAAGTACAGGCACCACTGCGACTGCCCCTCCTGGCCGGGCATGGGCGGTACGACGGCGGCCACGGCCTTGCCGTTCGCGTAGGCCTGGGTGTAGTTGCCGTACTCCGAGGACGACTCGCCGAACGTCCAGCCCAGGACCTCGCCGTAGAAGCTCTTGGCCCCCTCCAGATCGCTGAACATCGCGTCGGCCCAGCAGGGGGTTCCTTCAGGTTGTACCGCCATCGCCGCGGCCCTTCCGATCGTGCGGATTCTCCCGCTTCCTCACGCTAGCCACCGGGCGGTCCGCCCGCGCGCCGAACGCCGGACTCCGGCGGACACTGGGAAGGGAGTCGGCGGCCTTCGGCGGACGGGGCGCGGTATGGCGGACGTGATGCGGGCGTGGTCGGTGGCGCGGCCCGGGCCGGTCGAGGCGGATCCGCTGCGGCTGGTCGAGCGGCCGGTGCCGGTGCCCGGGGCGGACGAGCTGCTGGTGCGGGTGCGGGCCTGCGGGGTGTGCCGTACCGATCTGCATGTCACCGAGGGGGACCTGCCGGTGCACCGGGCCGGGGTGACCCCGGGGCACGAGGTGGTCGGCACGGTCGCGGGGACGGGCGCCGAGGTGGCGGACTTCGCGGTCGGCGACCGGGTCGGAGCGGCCTGGCTGCGGCGCACGGACGGGGTCTGCGCGTACTGCCTGCGGGGCGCCGAGAACCTGTGCCCGCACTCGGAGTACACCGGCTGGGACGCGGACGGCGGTTACGCGGAGTACACGACCGTGCCGGCCGCCTTCGCCTACCGGCTGCCCGGCGCCCTCGGCGACGTGGCGCTCGCCCCGCTGCTGTGCGCCGGGATCATCGGCTACCGCGCACTGCTGCGGGCCTCGCTCCCGACGGGCGGGCGGCTCGGTCTGTACGGCTTCGGGGGCAGCGCCCACCTGTGCGCGCAGGTGGCGCTCGCCGAGGGCGCGCGGGTGCACGTGCTCACCCGGGGTGCCGAGGCGCGGCGGCTGGCCCTGGAGCTGGGCGCGGCCTCGGCGCGGGACGCCTACGAGGCGCCGCCCGAGCCGCTGGACAGCGCGATCCTGTTCGCGCCGGTCGGCGACCTGGTGCCGGTCGCGCTGCGCGCCCTGGACCGGGGCGGAGTGCTGGCGGTCGCGGGCATCCACCTCAGCGACGTACCGCCGCTGAACTACGAGCACGAGCTGTTCTACGAACGGGAGCTGCGCAGCGTCACCTCCAACACCCGTGCCGACGGGCGGGAGTTCCTCGCCCTCGCCGAGCGGCACGGTGTGCACGCGACCACCCACGCCTACCCGCTGTCGGAGGCCCCGCGGGCGCTGCGGGACCTGAAGGCCGGGCGCTTCGACGGGGCCGCGGTGCTGGTGAACGACCTTTCCTGAGCCCAATCCCCGGGCGGCCCGGGCACAGGAGCGGGCCACCGGCGCACGACCTGGGAACACCACCCTTTCCACCACGAACACCAGGTTTGCGCAACTAAGGCATGCAACCGCCCCTTTCGCGCCGTACCCGGAGATCACCAGGGCTGTTTGGCTTGTCCGTGCGCACCACCACCTCGCACACCACCGACCCTCCGGGTCACCGTTGTTCACCTCTCTGCTGGAGGGAATGTGTCCACACCGGACAGCGTCATCGGCTCCGCCGTCGACGAGCCCGAGCCGGATCCGACCGCCGACGGGCAGCTCACCAGCCTGAGCACCCGGGCGGCACGCCAGCTCGCCACGACCACCAAGTCCGAACCGCAGATGCAGGCCATCACCTCCCGGTGGCTGCTGAAGACGCTGCCGTGGGTGGACGTGAAGGGCGGCACCTACCGGGTCAACCGGCGCCTCCAACTGCGCACCGGGCGGGGCCGGGTGAGCTTCGAGCACAACGGCGGGGACGACATCCGGGTCATCCCGGGGACCCTCACCGAACTGCCGATCCTGCGCGGATACGACGACCTGGACGCGCTGAACCAGCTCGCCGACCGGTTCCAGCCCCGCGAGGTGCGCGCCGGGCAGGTGCTGTTCGAGGCGGGGCAGCCGGTCACCGAGACCTACCTGGTGGTGCACGGCCGGTTCATCCGGTACGCGGCCGGCAAGTACGGCGAGGAGGAGGTCGTCGGGGTCGTCACCGACGGCGACCAGATGGGCGACGAGGCGGTCGGCCAGACCGATCCGCTCTGGCTCACCTCGGTCCGGGCCGAGACTGCCGGGGTGGTCCTCGCACTGCCCTGGACGGCCACCGAGGAGATCATGGACCGGGTGCCGTCGCTCGGCGCCCACCTGCAGGCCTACGTCGACCGGCAGCGGCTGCCGATGAACCGCAAGGGCGAGGCCGAGGTGCCGGTGCAGGCCGGCCACACCGGCGAGCCGACCCTCCAGGGCGGCTTCGTGGACTACGACCTCGCGCCGCGCGAGTACGAGTTGTCGCTCACCCAGACCGTGCTGCGGGTGCACTCCCGGGTCGCCGACCTCTACAACCACCCGATGGACCAGACCCAGCAGCAGCTGCGCCTCACGGTCGAGGAGATCCGTGAGCGCCAGGAGTGGGAGCTGGTCAACAACCGGGAGTTCGGGCTCCTGCACAACATCGACTACGGGCAGCGGATCAGCTCCTTCACCGGTCCGCCGACCCCGGACGACATGGACGAGCTGATCTCCATGCGCCGCAAGACCAAGGTGATCCTGGCGCACCCCAAGGCGATCGCGGCCTTCTTCCGGCAGTGCAACCGGCGCGGCCTCGTGCCCCCGTCCACCAACGTCGACGGGCACGAGATCCCGGCCTGGCGCGGGGTCCCGATCTACCCGTGCAGCAAGATCCCGATCAGCGACGACCACACCACCAGCATCATCGCGCTGCGCACCGGCGAGGCCGACCAGGGGGTCATCGGCCTCTACCAGACCGGCATCCCCGAGGAGTTCCAGCCCGGCCTGAACGTCCGCTTCATGGGCGTCAACGAGCAGGCCGTCATCAACTACCTGGTCACCGCCTACTACTCGCTCGCCGTCCTGGTCCCCGACGCGGCCGGGATCCTGGAGAACGTCCAGCTCGGCCGCACCGCCGACTGACGGCCTGGAGCACATCCATGACCACGACCACCACCTCCTACGCCCTGCCGGGGCCGCCGAACATCGCGGAGCGGCTGCGCCCGGCCCGGCGCACCGGGGCGGTCCCCGGACTGCACTACCGGCCGGCCGTGCCCGCGGACCCGGAGAAGGCCGCCGAGCTCGACCGCCGGCTGGAGGCCTGGGCCCGCGAGCTGGACCTGTTCCCCGCGGCCTGGAAGGGGGACTTCTCCGACTTCCAGTTCGGCCGGGCCGTCGCCCTCCAGCATCCGGGCGGCCTCGACCTCGACCGGCTCACCGCCGCCGGCAAGCTGCTGCTCGCCGAGAACATCGTGGACTCCTGCTACTGCGAGGAGGACGAGGGACGCGGCGGATCCCGGCGGGGCCTCGGCGGCCCGCTGATCATCGCCCAGTCGGCGCTCGACCCCTACCACGGCATCCCGGAGCTGGAGGAGGAGTGGCGCGAGGGCATCCGGGCCGACGGCCCGCTCCGCTCGTACCACCACGCCCTCGCGGACTACGCCGGCTTCGCCACGCCCAGCCAGACGGCCCGGTTCGTGCACGACATGGCCCGGCTGCACATGGGCTACCTCGGCGAGGCCGCCTGGATGGAGACCGGGTACGTGCCGCGGGTCTGGGAGTACCTGGTGATGCGGCAGTTCAACAACTTCCGGCCCTGCCTGTCGATCGTCGACGCGGTGGACGGCTACGAGCTGCCCGAACAGCTCTACGCCCGCCCGGAGATCCAGCGGATCACGGCCCTCGCCTGCAACGCCACCACGGTCATGAACGACCTGTACTCCTTCACCAAGGAGCTGGCCAGCGACCCGGACCACCTGAACCTGCCCCAGGTGGTGGCCGCCAACGACCGGCGCGGGCTCAAGGCGGCCTATCTGAAGTCGGTCGGCATCCACAACCGGATCATGGAGGCCTTCGAGGAGGAGTCGGCCGCCCTGGCCGCCACCTCGCCGCTGATCGCGCGCTACGCCGAGGGGCTCGCCGCCTGGGTCGCCGGCAACCACGAGTGGCACGCCACCAACACCAGCCGCTACCACCTGCCCGACTACTGGTAGCCACCGAGCCAATCCGAAACACCGTCAGAAACACTTCGAGGAGCAACTGTTGACGACCGCCCCTGTCGCTCGGAAGACCACCCCGTCAGCCCCGGTGCCGACCCAGTCGAGGTACCAGAACAGCGTCGCGGAGTACTGGAACGCCGAGGAGAACCCGGTCAACCTCGAACTCGGAAAGATCGACGACCTGTACCACCACCACTACGGCATCGGCGAGGCCGACTGGTCGGTGCTCGACGAGAGCGACCCCGCGCTGCGCAAGGAGCGCATCACCAGTGAACTGCACCGCCTGGAGCACGCCCAGGCCGAGCTGCTCGCCTCCCACCTCGGCGCCCTCACGCCGGCCGACCGGGTCTTCGACGCGGGCTGCGGCCGCGGCGGCGGGAGCATCGTGGCGAACCTGCGCTACGGCTGCCACTCCGACGGGGTGACCATCTCCGCCAAGCAGGCCGACTTCGCCAACGAGATGGCCCGCAAGCGCGAGGTCGGCGACAAGGTCCGCTACCACCACCGGAACATGCTGGACACCGGCTTCGAGACGGGCGCGTACGCGGCCTCGTGGAACAACGAGTCCACGATGTACGTCGAGCTGGAGCTGCTGTTCGCCGAGCACTCCCGGCTGCTGCGCCGCGGCGGCCGCTACGTGACGATCACCGGCTGCTACAACAACGCCTACGGGCAGGCCTCCCGCGAGGTGTCCCTGATCAACGCGCACTACATCTGCGACATCCATCCGCGCTCGGAGTACTTCCGGGCGATGGCCGCCAACCGCCTGGTCCCGGTCCACGTGGAGGACCTCACCGCGGCGACGATCCCGTACTGGGAACTGCGCAAGCAGGCCGACCACCTGGTGACGGGGATCGAGGACGCGTTCCTCACCGCGTACAAGAACGGCAGCTTCCAGTACCTGCTGATCGTGGCCGACCGGGTCTGATCCGGCGGCGGATCCACGAGGGGGCGGTGTCCGCGGACACCGCCCCCTTCCGCGTACGGCTCACTCCCCCGCGTACGCCTTCCGCAGCGCGGCGATGTCGAGCTTGCCCATGCCGTACATGGCCCGGGTGGTGCGCGCGGCCCGCTCCGGGTCGGCGTCGCCGATCATCTCGATCAGCCCGTCCGGGATCACCTGCCAGGACAGGCCGTACCGGTCCTTGAGCCAGCCGCACGGGCCGGGTTCGCCGCCGTTCTCGGTGAGCTTGGCCCAGTAGTGGTCGACCTCCTCCTGCCCGTCGCAGTAGATCTGGAAGGAGATCGCCTCGGTGAACCTGAACTGCGGGCCGCCGTTGATGGCGACGAACTTCTGCCCGTTGGCCGTGAAGTCGACGGCCAGCACGGACCCCGCCTCCCCCGGCCCGGCCTCGTTGTACCGGCCGACCTTCCCGATGCTGGAGTTCTTGAAGATCGACACGTAGTAGTGGGCGGCCTCCTCGGCCTGCCCGTCGAACCAGAGACACGTGGTGAATCCGTCGGTGGTCATGGGTACCTCCTGGGAGCGCGAACGGGTCATCTGTACCGACCCCCGCTCACCAAGAAACTAATCGCCCGGCGCGCCTCTTTCGGCGGCGCTGGGGGTACCCCCGGCCGAAGGCTGGGGGAGGACCTGCGCGACCAGCCCCCACGAAGCCGCAGCCAACCGGCAACCGGCAACCGCACCTAGCATCACCGACATGACCTCTCCGTCGCCCGACATCACCCCCTTCCGCATCTCCATCCCCCAGACCGACCTCGACGACCTCCACGCCCGCCTCGACCGCACCCGCTGGCCGGCCGAGCTTCCCGGCGCAGGCTGGGCGTACGGCGTACCGACGCCGTATCTGCGGGAACTGGCCCGGTACTGGCGCCACGACTACGACTGGCGCGCGGCCGAAGCGGAGCTCAACGCGTGGCCGCAGTTCACCACCACGGTCGACGGCACGAACGTGCACTTCGCCCACGTCCGCTCCCCCGAGCCGGACGCCACCCCGCTGATCGTCACCCACGGCTGGCCGGGCTCGATCGTGGAGTTCCTGGACGTGGTCGGACCGCTCACGGACCCGGCGGCGCACGGCGGGGACCCTGCCGACGCCTTCCACGTGGTGCTGCCGAGCATCCCGGGGTTCGGGTTCTCCGGGCCGACCGCCGAGTCCGGCTGGGAGGCGGGGCGGGTCGCGGACGCCTGGGCGGAGCTGATGCACCGGCTGGGCTACGAGCGGTTCGGCGCGCAGGGCGGTGACTGGGGCGGGGCGATCTCCCGGGAGCTGGGCCGCGCCCATCCCGGCCGGCTGATCGGCGTGCACCTCAATCTGCTGCCTGGGGCCCAGCAGGCCACCGAGCCGACGGCGGCGGAGCTGGCCGCGCTGGACGCCGAGGAGCGGGCCCGCACCCTTGACTCCTGGCGCCGTTGGGCCGCCTGGACCAAGGAGAGCACCGGGTACGCGGTCCTGCAGAGCACCCGCCCGCACACGCCCGGGTACGCGCTCACGGACTCGCCGGTGGGTCAGCTCGCCTGGATCGTCGAGAAGTTCCGGGAGTGGACGGACTCCGCGGAGCTGCCCGAGGAGGCGGTGGACCGGGACCGGCTGCTCACCAACGTGATGCTGTACTGGCTCACCGGCACGGCCGCCTCCTCCGCCCGCATCTACTACGAGCGGGCACACGCCACCGGCGCCCGGGCCACCGCCCCCGCCGAACCGTCCACGGCGCCGACCGCCCTCGCCCTGTTCCCGGCCGAACCCCAGCGTCCGCTGCGGCACAAGGCGGACCGCACGGAGAACATCGTCCGGTGGACGGAGTTCGACCGGGGCGGGCACTTCGCGGCGATGGAGGAGCCGGATCTGCTGGTGGGCGACGTCCGGGCGTTCTTCCGGCAGCTGCGGGAGCAGGGCAAGGGCTGAGGTGCCGCCGAAAAGCGCTGGCCCCGACGCACCGGCATCGGCATCCTGCCCTGCGTGGACGCACTGGAATTCAGGGTGAAGGACCCGACGCTGCGGGACATCTTCGACCAGGACGCCGAGCGGTACGAGCGGGCCCGGCCCCGCTACCCCGCCGCGCTGGTCGAGGAGCTGGTCCGGGTCACGGGGGCAGGGCCGGGCAGCCGGGTGCTGGAGATCGCCCCGGGCACCGGCAAGCTCACCGTCGACCTGGCGGGGTCCGGCTGTTCGATCACCGGCGTGGAGATCGGCCCGGGCATGGCCGCCGTGGCCCGCCGGCAACTGGCCGCGTTTCCCGAGGCGGACGTGGTGGTGGCCGCCTTCGAGGAGTGGGAGCTGCCGCCGCGGCCGTTCGACGCGGTGGTCTGCGCGACCGCCTTCCACTGGCTCGACCCGTCGGTCCGGGTACCGAAGGCAGCCCGGGCACTGCGCCCCGGCGGGCTGCTCGGTGTCGTCGCCACCCACCATGTGGCGGGCGGCACCGAGGACTTCTTCGCCGAGGTCCAGGAGTGCTACGAGCGATGGGATCCGGCCACCCCGCCGGGGCTGCGCCCGACCCGCGAGTCCGATCTCGCGACCGACCGGAGCGAGTTCACCGGCTCCCCGTACTTCACCGACGTCGCCGCACACGGCCACGCCCAGGAGATCACGTACACCACCGACCAGTACATCGACCTGCTGCTCACCTACTCGAACCACCGCGCGCTCCCGGAGACCGCCCGGAACGGGCTGCTCACGGGCATCCGTGAGCTGATCGGCGCCCGGTACGGCGGTGTGGTCACCAAGCGGTACTGGCACGAGCTGGTCACCGCCGTACGCGTCGGCCCGTAGCCGCCTCGTCCGCGGACCGCCAACGGCGGTTTTCCGCCAGGGCGGTCAACCGGACGCATGCGTCGCGTCACCCCGGGTACCCGAGGGTCGAGGCACGCATGAGACGTCCGGTTCCGGGTACCCGGGCCAGGGCGACACCTGGACAGGGCCGGGACGACACCGGCCGAAGAGGCAGCCGCCGCAACGTGAGTGACCTGGGAGAGGACATGAACACCGCCGGGATCCGGTCGGAAGCAGTGAACACCGCTCACCCCGTCGAGGCGTGGACGCCGGAGGGGGCACTGCCAGGAATCGAGGACCCGAGGACCGTCGCCCCGCGCGACGCACGCGCGTTGTCCCGTCAGTTCTTCCAGCGGATCGGGGAGCTGGAGGAGGGCACGCCCGAGTACCAGTACGCCCGCAACACGCTCATCGAGATGAACATGTCGCTGGTGCGGTTCGCGGCCGGACGGTTCCGCAACCGCGGCGACGACATGGAGGACATCGTCCAGACCGGGATGATCGGCCTGATCAAGGCCATCGACCGGTTCGAGCTGTCGCGCGAGGTCGAGTTCACCTCCTTCGCGCTGCCGTACATCGTGGGCGAGATCAAGCGGTTCTTCCGTGACACCACCTGGGCGGTGCACGTACCGCGCCGCCTCCAGGAGCTGCGCGTGGAACTGGCCAAGGCGCGCGAGGAGCTCTCCAGCCGCCTGGACCGGGAACCCAGCGTCGCCGAGCTGGCCACGCTCATGAACCTGTCCGAGGACGAGGTGGTCGAGGGCCAGCTGGCCGCCAACGGCTACAACTCCTCCTCCCTGGACGCCGCGCTGACCGGGGACGGCCCGGAGGACGGCGAGGCGGTGCTGGCCGACTTCATCGGGGTCGAGGAGGACGGGCTGCGGCTCGTGGAGGACTTCCAGTCGCTGGCCCCGCTCATGGCCGAACTGAGCGAACGGGACCGGGAGATCATCCACCTGCGGTTCGTGGAGGAGGCCACCCAGGCGGAGATCGGCGAGCGGCTCGGCTGCTCCCAGATGCATGTCTCCCGCCTGATCAAGCGGATCATCACGCGGCTGCGTCAGGGGATGCTGGGCGAGCTCGGCTGCGCCTGACGGCGGGACCACGGGCGCTGCCCCGCACCGGCGCGTGGGGCGGCGCCCGTGGTGACTCACCGATTCACCGGCTCGGCGGCCCCATCGGCTCAGCGGGGGAATCGCACCAGTGCGCGCACCCGCTTGCCGACCGGTACCCGTTCGGCGACCACCTCCGCGGCCAGGGCATGGACGATCTCCAGCCCGTGCCGGCCGACCCGCTCGGGGTCCTTGGGGAAGCGCCGGGGCAGGGCGCCGCTGCTGTCGTACACGGAGACCAGGACCGCGCTGTCCGTGCCCTCCAGTTCGAGGATGTACGGGCCGTTGCTGTGCCGGTCCGCGTTGGTGACCAGCTCGCTCACCACGAGGAGCAGCTCGCCGTCGGCCCGGGGGTCGATCGCGGCGCACCACTCGGTCCTGAGCTGCTCCAGGAAACCGGCCGCGAAGTCCCGGGCCTCGGCGATGCAGCCGGGCTCGCCGGTGTAGTGCGCCGCGCGTCGCAGCGGCTCCACGGGTACGTCGAAGCCAGTCGGTATCACTGCCCCGCCCAGGTTTTCGATCATGCGTGTCTCTCCAGGAGGCCGGCCCGGCCGGTCACTGTTGCATCCATGCTCGTACCCCGAGCGGGCTCCGGCAGTCCCCAGGAGTGTTCGCCGACCGCGCACACCTCACGTCGCGCAGGTCACAGTCCCGGCGAGCCGGCGCCGGCCGAGCCGGGGGGTGCCTGCTGGGCCGGGGACCCCGGGGCTGCGGGGGACAGCGCGGACCGGGGGCCGGGCGACGCCGGGGACGGCGGTCCCTGCTGCTGCGCCGAGGAAGGCGGCCCCGGGGAGACGGGCCCCGGCGACTCGGGGGGACGTGACGGCGGCGCCTCGCTCTTCGGGGACTCGTTTCCGCTCTTCGGAGGCTCCGACTTCGGTGGCTCGGACTTCGGAGGCTCTGACTTCGGGGGTTCCGACTTCGGAGGCTCGGACTTCGGAGGCTCGGACTTCGGTGACTCGTTCTTCGGGGGCTCCGACTTCGGAGGCTCTGAGGACGGCGGCTTCGAGCCCGGTGACTGCGCGGACGGCGGCCTGCCGGACGGCGACTCGGACGACGGCGGCTTCGACGACGGCTTCTCGGACGGCTTCCCGGACGGCGGCGACTGCGACGGCGAGTTCGGGGACTGCGGGCTCGACGACGGCGAGTTCGGCGACGGGGGCTTGGAGCCGTTCCCGGGGCTCGCCGGCGTCGACGGGCCGGACGAGACCGGCGGGCACGGCGCGGTGCCGGGTTTCCCGGGTTTCCCGGACGCGGGCGGGCAGCCCTGGTGACCGGGCGGGTTGATGGGGTCCGGGTTGGCCGGGGGCCTGGCCGGGCGGTCGTGGTGCCCGGTGTGGTCGCCCCGGTGGCGGCCGAACCAGTCGCCGTGCTCGTGGTCGAAGACGACGAACACCTTGATGACCTGCGCGGCGGGGGCGACGACGACCACGTTCGCGGGCCGGTACGCGGCCCACGCGGTACCGGTGGTCCTCGGGGTGGTGCGCTGCGCGACCGGCGGGGCCAGCGGGTTGCCGCAGGCGCACCGCAGCCGGGGCACGCCGTGCCCGTCGACCAGGACGGCGGTACCCGTCTGGAGGACGGACTGGTAAGTGGTCGCCTTGCCCTCGCGGTAGCCGTGGGCGGTCACCCGGGTGTCCGCGCGCAGCTGTACGGGGGTGAGGGAGCGCAGGTAGGCGGGGACGCCGGACGGCTGGACGCCGACCTGCGAGGCGAACGCCCTGTTGCGCGAGGGCGAGGCCTGGAAGTACTTGATCTGCTGTTCCACGTCGCAGCTGCCGCTGTCCTTCGTGCCGCTGTAGAGGCCGGGCGCCCCGCCGTCGACCCCCCGCACCTCGTTCGCCGGCGCGGCCGACGCGGCCGGGGCCGCGGACAGCGGCGCCGCGGAGCCCTTCTTGGCGGTGGACTCGGTGAACGGGTCCTGGCCGGAGCTGTTGGCGGCCTGCAGGAAGACCTCACCGCGTTTCCCGGAGCTGTCGCCCGAACGGGTGAGGACCACGACCAGGGCGGCGGCGACCACCACGGCCGTGGTGAGTGTCGCGACCCGGGGCACCGACCTCCACCACGGCCGGTGCGGTTCCCCGCCCTGGCCGTCGCCGCCTCCGGGCGGCTGCGAGGGAGGTCCGGGGGGTGGCCCGGAGGGCCCGGACAGGGGGCCGGAGGGGGGTCCTGTGGGACGGCCGGACGACGGCGGTTCGACGCTCACGCGCTCATCTCCCCAGTGCGGTAAACGGCATTCATGAAAAATGCCTCATTTGGGGCATATCGAGCCCAATGTGCGCCGGTCCGGTACCGTCCGCAAGCCGACGCGGAGCCGATGGCGGCCGAGTCCGTCCGCGTCGGCCGACGCGGACGGACCACCCGGCAGGCGGCGGGTCCGGGGGTTGCCTAGCGTGGCAGCGTGCGCCCCCGAACCGCCTCCGAGCGCCCGGTGGCCGTGCCGGCCGGCCGGACCGTGGCCCGGCACGGCTGGCCGCCGGCCCTGGCCGTGGTGCTGGCCGCGTCGGTCGCCATGCTCGTGGTGGCCGCCGTGGGGCTGTGGGCGGCGGGCGCGGCGGACCTGCCGAAGGGCGCGTTCCTGCCGGTCGTCCTCGCGACCGTGGTGACGGCGGTCGGCGGTGCCGTCGAGCTGTCGGGGAACGCGGGCGAACTGGCGCGCACGAACACCGGGCTGACGGTCGTACCGCTGTCGGTGACGCTGGTCGGGGCGCTGGTCGCCGCCGGGGGCTTCCTGCGGCCGCTGCGGCACCGGGCGGTGGCCGGGGCCGGGGAACTCGCCGGGTGGGCGGCCCGGATCGCGGTGCTGTGGCTGCTCGCGCTGACCGGTCTCGCGTTCGGCGCCCGGCACACCTTCGCCGTGGACGTGGGCAGCGGTGTGCTCAGCGACCTCACCGACGCGCTCGGCGCGGCACCGCGGGCGGGCTTCACGACCGATGTGCCGCAGTCGGCCGGGTTCGGGCTGCTGTGGCTGGCGGGGATCCTGCTGCTGGCGCTGCTGGTGTCGCGCGGGGCGCCGCTGCCGGGGCGCCTGCTGCGCTTCCAGGCCTCGGTGCGCCCGGCGGCCTACGCGATGGTCGTGCTCGTGCTGGCGTACGTCGTGCTGGCCCTGGTGATCGCCCTGGCCGCGATGGTGTCCCGCGGGCACGCCAGGGAGACTCTCGCGGTGATCCTGCTCGGGCTGCCCAACCTGGCCTGGCTCGCCCTCACGCTCGGGCTCGGCGCCACCTGGAGGGGCAGGGTCGACGGCCCGTTCGGGCTGCCGGTGCCGAAGGTGCTCGCGGAGGTGCTGCGCACGCCCGACGTCTCGACCCTGAACCTGCGTACCGTCACGGCCCACGACGGCCGCTGGTGGTGGCTGGCCGGGGTGGCCGCGGTGCTGCTGCTCGCGGCCGCGGTCCTGATGGCGGCCCGCTCCCCGGCCCGGATCCGCGCCTGGCAGCACGCCCTGCACCTGGCGGTCGCCCTGGCGCTGACGATGCTGACGCTGTGCCTGTGCGGGCGGATCTCCGCCCACTACGGCCTCTCCCTGCTCGGCATCGGCGACCTGGGCGGGAACCTGTCGGGCGAACTGCTGCTGGAGCCCGCGCTGTGGTCGGCGGTGGGCCTGGGCGCGCTGTGGGGGCTGGTCGCCGGGTTCCTGGGCGCACTCCTTGCCCGCCCGGTGCACCGGCGGGGCGAGGTGGCGGCCGGCTGAGGGCCGCCGGGCGGCTCCGGATGCCCTAACGGCCCCGGAAGACCGGGCCCGCCCAGGGCGGCGGCGGCCGGGTCGGGGGCCGCTCGTCGCGCGACGTCGCCGTGCGCAGGGCGGCGACAAAGGCGAGGCAGGTGGGATAGCGGTCGTCGGGCGCCTTGGCGAGGGCCTTCGCGAAGACCGTGTCGACGGCCCGGTCGAGGTCGGGACGCGAGGCGGTGACGGCAGGCGGCTCTTCGTTGCGGTGGGCCCACAGCACGGCCGTGTCGTCCTCGCGGACGAACGGCGGACGGCCCGTCAGGGTCTCGTGGACGACGCAGGCGAGGCCGTACTGGTCGCAGCGGCCGTCGACCGGCCGGCCGACGATCTGTTCGGGGGCCACGTAGTCGAGGGTGCCGACGAACTGGCCGACGGAGGTGAAGCCGGTCAGGGACAGGGACTTCTTGGTGAGGCCGAAGTCGGTGAGGTACACGTGCTCGGGGTGGTCGCTGTCGGTGCCCCGGGCGACCAGGATGTTGCCCGGTTTGACGTCCCGGTGGACCAGGCCGTGGTCGTGGGCGGCGTCCAGCGCGGACGCCACCTGGGCGGCGATCCGCACCGCCACCGGGAACGCCAACGGGCCCTCCCGGTCGAGGAGATGGCGCAGGTCGCGGCCGTCCACGTAGCGCATCGCGATGTAGAGGACGCCGTCGGTCTCGCCGGCCTCGAAGACCGGCACGATGTGCGGGTGGTCGATCGCGGCCGCGGCCCGGGACTCGTGGGTGAAGCGCCGGCGGAAGGTGTCGTCGCGGGCGAGTTCGGGAGCCAGCAGCTTCAGCGCGACCGTGCGGTCCAGGCGCAGGTCGCGGGCGCGGTAGACGACGGCCATGCCGCCGCGGCCGAGCCGGCCCTCGATCCGGTAGCCGGCGACCTCCCTGCCGACGGGTTCGGCCAGCAGTTCGGCGGCGCTGCCGGACATCAGCGGTCACCGTCGGTGGTGACCACCCTGGTCGGATCGTGCCCGGGGCGGTCGCCGCCCGGCTCCGCGCGGTCGGTGACGTACGTGGACAGCCGCCGTCCGTCGCCGTACAGCCAGCGTCCCTCGGCGGGGTCGTAGAGCCACACCGACTCCCCGTCGACCACCACGCCGATGCGCAGCCCGTGGGTACGGCCGCGGAAGGACTCCCCGTCGAGGCCGCCGACGGCCAGTTCCTCGACGGCGGCCCGGTAGCCGGTGAGCGCCTCGGCGGCGCGGGTCAGGAGCGGGCGCGGGTCGGTGGCCTCGGTGGGCAGGCCACCGGTGACGGGCGGGTCCTGGGGTACGGCGACGAGGTAGCGGCCGTCGACCCAGGCGGACCAGCCGTTGGCGCAGCTGATGCGCGCCCAGTCGCCGTGCCGTTCCACGAGCTGGACGGGCAGCAGCGCGTCGAGGGGGACGGTGGGCCGGGCCGGGTCGGGGGCCTCCCAGGCGGGCATGCCGTCGCCGGGGACGACATGGGTGGGCCGGAATCCTGGCGTCGTCGTCATCGGTCGCCTACTTCCGCATCACGGCCGGTTCGTGGCGGCGCAGCAGCCGGGACAGCACGCAGCCGAAGACGACCGCCAGCACCACCAGCATGACCATGTTCCGCAGCCAGACGCCCGCCGAGTGCCGGAAGAGGGGGTCGGCGGTGAGGGTGCCGGGCACGATCCGGTGCAGTTCGACGGTGCCGGCCATGGCGCCGAGCGCCCACCGCGAGGGCACCAGCCAGGCGGCCTGTTCGAGTCCTGGCACGCCGTTCAGTTTCAGCAGGGTCCCGCAGAAGACGACCTGGACGACGGTGAGCAGCACAAGCAGCGGCATCGTCACCTCCTCCTTGCGGACCAGCGCGGAGATCAGCAGGCCGAGCATCATCGCGGTGAAGGAGAGCACGGCCACGGCGACGGTGATCTCCAGCAGGGGCGGCATCAGCACCCCGTCGCCGCCGGGCGCGTTCAGGTCGACGCCGGCCAGGCCGACCTGGGTGAGCACGACCGCCTGGAGCACGGTGATGGCGCCGAGGACGACGACCTTCGACATCACGTACGCCGATCTGGGCAGGCCGACGGCTCTCTCGCGCTGGTAGATGACCCGTTCCTTGACCAGTTCGCGCACGGCGTTGGCGGCGCCGGTCAGCACCCCGCCCACGCACAGGGTGAGCAGCGCGTTGGTCGCGGTGTCGAAGGTGAGCTTGTTGCCCGCGACGGCGCGGGCCATGGCGCCCATCACGAACGGCAGCCCGATCATGATGGCGAGGAAGGTCCGGTCGGCGGCGAGCGCGGCCGCATAGCGGCGCACCAGCGTCGAGAACTGGGCGCTCCAGCTGCGCGGTCGCGGCGGCGGGGCCGCGGCCACCGGCCCGGAGCGCGGCACCACCGGCTGGGCGCTGGAGTTCACGATGTACTTCCGGTGGTACGACGAGGCGCGGTACTCCCCCGCCCAGTCCCGGCCGGTGTCCCGCTCGAACGCCTCGAACGCCTCGGGCCACTCGTCGAACCCGAAGAAGCCGAGGGCGTCGCCGGGCGGTCCGAAGTAGGCGGTCCGGCCGCCCGGCGCGAGGACCAGGAGGCGGTCGCAGACGTCGAGGCTGAGCACGCTGTGGGTGACGACGATGACGGTACGGCCGTCGTCGGCGAGGCCGCGGAGCATGTTCATCACCGAGCGGTCCATCCCGGGGTCGAGCCCCGAGGTCGGCTCGTCCAGGAAGAGCAGGGACGGCTTGGTCAGCAGCTCCAGGGCCACGCTGACCCGCTTGCGCTGCCCGCCGGAGAGGCTGTGCACGGGCTGTTCGGCGCGCTGTTCGAGGCCCAGTTCCCGGATGACCTCGTCGACCCGCTGCCGGCGCTCGGCCTTCGCGGTGTCCTCGGGGAAGCGCAGTTCGGCGGCGTAGGTGAGGGCGCTGCGCACGGTCAGCTGGACGTGCAGGATGTCGTCCTGCGGGACCAGTCCGATGCGCTGGCGCAGTTCGGCGTAGTCGCGGTAGAGGTCGCGGCCGTCGTAGAGGACGGTGCCGTGCTCGGCGGGGCGCTGGCCGGTGAGGGCGCCGAGCAGGGTGGACTTGCCGGCGCCGCTCGGTCCGACCACCGCCAGCAGGCACTTCTCGCCGACCGGGAAGGAGACGTGGTCCAGCAGGATCTTGCGGCCGTGGTCGACGGCGACGGTGAGTTCCTGGACGTCGAGGGAGACCTCGCCGGTGTCGACGTACTCCTGCAGCTCGCCGTCGACCAGGCTGAACGCCGAGTGGCCGATGCCGACGACGTCGCGCGGGCCGAGCGGGGCGCGGCCGACGGCGCGGCCGTTGAGGTAGGTCCCGTTGTGGCTGTCGAGGTCGACGATCTCGTGGCTGCCGTCGGGGTGGGTGCGCAGTTCGGCGTGGTGGCGGGAGACGATCAGGTCGTCGAGGACGATGTCGTTGTCGGTGGCCCGGCCGATGCGGACCGTGCGGGCCGGGAGCCGCCGTACCGAGGAGGGCTGCCGGAAGGTGCCGGTCCGGGCGGGCATGGAGACGGCGGAGGGGCGGTCCGCGGCGGGTGCGGGGCGGCCGCTCAGGACGGCGGACGGCCCGTCGGCGGGGCTGCCGAAGCGGATCACGGTGCCCGGTCCGACCTCCCACTCGCGGATGCGGCGGCCGTCGGCGTAGGTGCCGTTGGTGCTCTGCTCGTCCTCAAGGGTCCAGTGGCCCTCGTCGGGCCGCAGCACCGCGTGGTGCCACGAGACCCGGGCATCGTCGATGACGATGTCGCTCAACGGGTCCCGCCCGACGTGGTAGTCGCGGCCCGGGCTCATCACCGTGGATCCCGTGTCGGTCTCCAGGACGAGTTCGGGCGCCGTCGAGGCGACCGGCCACTCCGCCATGAGCAGAATTCTACCGATCGGTCCCCTTCCGCGCCTGGTCGTGGCCGCCCGGGCGGCGGCTGTCACGCGTCAGGCGACGGGGACGACGAGGGCCGGGATGGTGCGCTGCATCCTCAGGGCGTCGATGGACTCGGCGAGCAGTTCGTACTCCGTGGTGTCGTCCTGGAGCGCGATCCGCACCAGCCGCCCGTCGGCCAGCTCGTCGGCGACCAGTTCCTGCCGGGCCGTGTCGGCGCACCAGGCGCGCAGCAGGCCGGGCACGTCGGAGACGGTCTCCGCGACCGGGACGAGCGCCCCCTGCGGGAACCGGGGGTTCTCGGGTAAGGGGTCGAGGCGTTCCGCGATCCAGGTGGCCCGGTCCCGTAACCACCACAGCGCCAGTGCCAGGGTCGGCGCACGGTAGGTGCCGAGCGGGACGCCGATGCGTTGCCCGCCGCACGTGCCGTATGCCGTGACATGGCACAGGAATTCGTCGTGCACGATCACTCCCCCGTAGCTCGCCGGTGTGCCGTCGCGGCCGGGTTTCCGTGCGGCTCCTGTGCGGTGAAGTGCTCCTGACATTCGAGTATGTTCACTTTCGAAACACTGTCACCACACCTTTCCAGCCAGTCTCTTGGCATATTCCCCCTGCGAATTGGCCGATATGCGCGAGCTGCGTAGAGCTGCCTTCATTACCCGAGGGGCGACCGGCCCGGCACGCGGACCGGGGCACGGTGGGGCCGGCGGACCGCCGCAAGCCGCCGCCCGTCCCTGACCAGCGGCGACGACCCCGGTGGAGGCCGATGCGCCCGGTCCGTGAACACCGACCGTCACCGGGCCGCCGCCGCCCGCCGCTTCACGGCCTGGAACACCACCGGGCCGGAGGGGCCGGGCAGGCCGGTCGCCGGGGCCTGCGCCCCGGAGGGCGGTCACACCCGCCCTCCCCGAGCAGGGGCACCGAATCCGCGCAGCTCACGGCCGTGCCCGCGGCGGCGCTCCGGCAGTCCCCGGGTTCGACCCCGGTCCGCCCCGGGTCGTCGACGGCCACCACGACACCGCCCGCTTCGGCCGGGAACCGGTGCCCCAGGCGGAAGGCCGCGCTCCGGTGGCCGGTTTTGGCGCGGGTCACGCTCAGTGAGCACGGCCGGGGCGTGAGCCGGCGCCCGCGACTGGTTCACGCGCTCGCGATGAGTGCACGCGCTCGCGGCGGTCGCCCGGCCGAGAGCGACCACCGCGAGGAAAGGACCCTCATGAGTACGACCACACTGCTGGACGTGGAATTCACCGCCGTACTGCGCCGCGGCCCGGCGAAGGGCGGCACCCACAAGCTCCCCGTGCGGGCCGACGTCCGCAGGGCGATCGGAAAGGGCGAGGGGGACGCGGTGTGCGTCCGCCTCGCCGAACGGTTCACCGTTTGACGATCGAGCCGGTCACCGGGTGACGATTCGGGTCGGCCACCGGGCGCCGGTCGCCTCGATCACCGGTTGACGATCGCGTCGATCCGCGCCACCTCCTCCGCGTCGAAGTCGAGGTTCCCGACGGCGCCGACGCAGTCCTCGACCTGCTGCGGGCTGCTGGCGCCGATCAGCGCCGAGGTCACCCGGCCGCCGCGCAGCACCCAGGACAGGGCGAGCTGGGCCAGGGTCTGGCCGCGGCCCTTGGCGACCTCGTCGAGGTCGCGCAGCTGGGCGACCAGGTCCTCGGTGACCGCGTCCGAGTTCAGGAACGGGCTGTCGCTCGCGGCCCGCGACCCCTCGGGGATGCCGTCGAGGTAGCGGCCGGTGAGCAGGCCCTGCTCCAGCGGGGAGAAGACGATGGAGCCGACCTGGAGCTCGTCGAGGGCGTCCAGCAGGCCCTCGGTCTCCGGGCGGCGGTCCAGCATCGAGTAGCGCGGCTGGTGGATGAGGAGCGGGGTGCCGAGCTCGCCGAGGATCCGGGCGGCCTCGCGGGTCTGCTCCGCCGAGTAGTTGGAGATGCCGACGTAGAGCGCCTTGCCCTGCTGGACCGCGGAGTGCAGGGCGCCCATCGTCTCCTCCAGGGGAGTCTCCGGGTCCGGGCGGTGCGAGTAGAAGATGTCGACGTAGTCCAGGCCCATCCGGGTCAGGGACTGGTCCAGCGAGGACAGCAGGTACTTGCGCGAACCCCACTCGCCGTACGGGCCGGGCCACATCAGGTAGCCGGCCTTGGTGGAGATGATCAGCTCGTCCCGGTAGGCCGCGAAGTCGGCCTTCAGTGCCTCACCGAACGCGGACTCGGCGGCGCCGGGCGGCGGGCCGTAGTTGTTGGCGAGGTCGAAGTGCGTGACGCCGAGGTCGAAGGCGCGGCGCAGGATGGCGCGCTGGGTCGTCACGGGCCGGTCGGGCCCGAAGTTGTGCCACAGGCCGAGCGACAGCGCGGGAAGCTTCAGGCCGCTGCGGCCGCTGCGGCGGTAGGGCATGTCGGCGTAGCGGTCGGGGTGTGCGGTGTACAACGCGACTCCAGAGGGGTGGGCACAGGTCTACCGGTGCCACTCTTTCCCGAGCCGCGGGAAGCGGTCCAACAGGAGAATCCGATGGAATTGTGCGGCTAGGCTGCTCAATCATGGAACTGCGCCACCTCCAGCACTTCGTCGCCGTCGCCGAGGACCAGCACTTCACCCGGGCCGCCGAGCGGCTGATGGTGTCCCAGTCCGGCCTGTCCGCGTCCATCCGGGCCCTGGAGCGGGAGCTGCGGGCGCCGCTGTTCGTGCGCACCACCCGCCGGGTGACGCTGACCGAGGCGGGCCGGGCGCTGCTCGGCGAGGCGGAGCGCATCCTCGCCCAGGTCCGGTCGGCGCACGAGGCGGTGGCGGCGGTGCAGGGCGTGCTGCGCGGGACACTGGCGCTGGGCACCGAGCAGTGCATCGCCGGGGTGCACGTGGCGGGGCTGCTCGCCGCGTTCCGGCGCCGCCACCCGGACGTGGAGATCCGGCTGCGGCAGGCCGGCTCGGGCGCGCTCGGCGAGGAGGTGGATGCGGGCCGGCTCGACCTGGCCTTCGCCTACCGCACCCAGGACGACACCGACCAGCTGCGCTCGGTGGCCCTGACCGGCGAGCCGATGACCGTGCTGTGCCATCCCAGCCACGGGCTGGCGACGGCGGGCGTGGCCGTGACCCCGGAGGACCTCGGCGGCGAGGTGTTCGTCGACTTCCACCCGGACTGGGGCCCGCGCCGCACCACCGACGCGGCCTTCGCGTCGGCCGGGGTGCGGCGGACGGTCGCCCTGGAGGTCAACGACGTGCACAGCCTCCTCGACCTGGTCGACGAGAACCTCGGCGTCGCCGTCGTACCCCGCCACTTCCGCCACAAGCGCCCCACACTGACCGCGCTCGCGCTCAAGGACACCGACGAGACGGCGTACGAGACGGTCGCCCTGCTGCCGCCCGAGACGGCCACCAGCCCGGCGGCCCGGGCGCTGATGACCCTGCTCGAAACAGGGGGCCTGGCCACACCCGCGGACGAGGCCTGTCCCTCCTGACCCCGGCTGCCGGTCGCCGCGGACTCGCGGAGGTCCGACCGGCGAGCCGGTGGCCCGGGTGCACCTGCCGGGCCGGGTGCCGCCGGGCTTCCACGGAAGCCGGATTCCGGACGCATGACGACCGGCGATGCGCGATCGTGGTCGCATGCATGCAAGGGACATCCTCATCGACGGCTTCGGCCGCATCCAGGAAGAAGTCCACGCCGCCCTCGACGGCGTCGGCCCCGACCTGCTCAACAAGCTCCCTGCCCCCGGTGCCAACTCCATCACCTGGCTCGTCTGGCACCTCACCCGGATCCAGGACGACCACATCGCCGACGCCTTCGACCTCGACCAGGTGTGGCTGGCCCAGGGCTGGGAGAAGCGTTTCGGCCTCGACCTGCCGCCCCATGACCACGGGTACGGCCACACGCCCGCCGACGTCGCGAAGGTCACGGTGGACTCCGGCGACCTGCTGACCGGCTACTACGACGCGGTGCACGAGCAGACCCTGGGGGTGCTGCGCCAACTTCCCGCGACGGCCCTCGAACGGATCGTCGACATCCGCTGGGATCCGCCGGTCACGCTGGGCGTACGCCTGGTGAGCGTCCTGTCCGACGACCTCCAGCACGTCGGACAGGCGGCCTACCTGCGGGGGCTGCTTCAGAGCGCGGCGGCGTAACCCGGCAGGACGACGTCCTCGATGAGGGCCCTGCGCTCGTCGAACGGGATGAACGCGCTCTTCAGGGCGTTCACCGTGACCGTGCGCAGGTCCTCGACGGTCCAGCCGGCCTCCTCGACCAGCAGGGACATCTCCCGGGTCATCGTCGTCCCCGAGACCAGCCGGTTGTCAGTGTTGAGGGTGACCCGGAAGCCCAGTTCCTTCAGCGCGGTGATCGGGTGCTCGGCGATGGAGGTGGCGCAGCCGGTCTGCAGGTTGGAGGTGGGGCACATCTCCAGGGCGATCCGGCGGTCGCGCACCCAGCCGGCGAGCCGGCCGAGCTTGCCGTCCACGATGTCCTCGGTGATGCGGACACCGTGCCCGATCCGCTGGGCGCCGCAGGCCTGGACCGCCTGGTGGATGCTGGGCAGGCCGTAGGCCTCACCGGCGTGGATGGTGAAGGGCACGCTCTCGTCGCGCAGGTACCGGAAGGCGTCCAGGTGGTCGGCGGCCGGGAAGCCGTCCTCGGCGCCGGCGATGTCGAAGCCGACGACACCGGCGTCCCGGTAGGCGACGGCCGTCTCGGCGGCCTCGCGGACCCGGTCGAACATCCGCATCCCGCACAGCAGCGTGCCGACACGGACGGGCGTGCCGGCGGCAGCGGCCTTCGCCATACCGGCCGCGAGCCCCTCCTGCACGCTCTCCACGACCTCGTTCAGCGTGAGCCCGCCCCTGACGTTCAGCTCCGGGGCGTAGCGCACCTCGCCGTACACCACACCGTCGGCGGCCAGGTCGAGGACGTACTCCTCGGCGACCCGCCGCAGCCCCTCCTTGGTCTGCAGCACGGCGAGGGTGTGCTCGAAGGTGGCTATGTAGCGGACCAGGTCGCCGGAGCTGGCGGCCTCGAAGAACCAGGCGGCCAGCTCGTCGGGGTCGGTGGCGGGCAGGGTGTGACCGACCTCGGCCGCGAGCTCGACGAGGGTGGCGGGGCGCAGGCCGCCGTCGAGGTGGTCGTGGAGGACGGCCTTGGGGAGGCGACGGATCACGGCTGCGTCTACGCGCGTAGCGGTCATGGTGGGGGTTTCCTCGGCAGGTGGTTCGGAGCGGTCGGTCAGGCGGCGGGCTGGAGCAGGTCCCAGCGGTTTCCGTAGAGGTCCTGGAAGACGGCGACGCTGCCGTACGGCTCGTGCCGCGGCTCCTCCAGGAAGGTCACGCCGGCGGCGGTCATCCGGGCGTGGTCGCGGGCGAAGTCGTCGGTGTGCAGGAAGAACCCGACCCGGCCGCCCGTCTGGTCGCCGACGCGGGCCCGCTGCTCCTCGTCCTTGGCGCGGGCGAGCAGCAGCCCGGGGCCGTCCCCCTCCCCGCCGGGCGCCACGACGACCCAGCGGGAGCCGTCAGGGCGCGGCGTGTCCTCGACCAGCCGGAAGCCGAGAGCCCCGGTGTAGAAGCGGAGCGCCTCGTCGTAGTCGCGGACGACAAGGGTGACCAGGGCGACGCGTCGCATGGGGGCCTTTCGGTGGAGCGGTTAGCGGGAGAGGTTATACGTAAAACTACGGGGATGCCAGTCGCCCGTGCGGAAACCTCACCGGTGCGCCCTGCAAGGGGCGCGAGGAACCGCGCGACCAGCCCCCACCGGCCCGCAGCCGACCGCCGGCACGGCCCCTACCGCTCCGCCTCTCCCTGCGCGACCTCCACCCGGTGATGAAAGTCGATCATCCCGGTCGCGGAAGCGGCACACGAGAGCCCCGCGCAAGCCACCAGCAGCAGCACGGCGCCCCACACCCCCGCCCGCCGCCGTACCCGCGGAGCGGCCAGCAGCGCCTGCACCCGCTGCGGCACCGGCCCCGACGCGGCCCCCGGCACGAACGCCGGCCGCTCGACGCCCCCGCCCTGCCCCGCCAGCGCGGCCCTGGCGATCGCACGGGCCGTCAGCCGCCGGTCGCCCACCGCGCTCGCCGCGGCCTCGTCGGCGGCCCGCTCCACGGCCAGCCGGATGACGTCCCGGACCCCGCGCAGCGCCGGATGGCAGTGCGCCACGAGCTCGGCCGCGGCGAGGTAGTAGTGATGGCCGCCCGCGTTGTGCGCACGTTCGTGCGCGAACAGCGCCTCCCGCTCGCTCCCGTCGAGGCTGCGCAGCATCCCGGTGGTGACCACGATCCGGTTCGGCCTGCCGGGCAGCGCGTACGCGTCCGCACACGGCGAGTCGACCACGCACAGGTCACCCGCCGTGGGCCCGCGCCCGGCCTCCGTACGGGCCGCGCGGAAGGCACGGACCTGCCTGAGCACCGTCCGTGCGAGCGTCCAGGCGCATACGGCGAGGCCGCCCACCGACACCGCGGCCAGCGGCAGCACGTAGCGGTCGGAGGCGGTGTGCAGTGGCCGGATCAGCTCGCCGAGCGCGGCGAAGAACGGCAGCTTGAACAGCCCGGTGAGGACGAACGCGCCGAGCGCGGCGAGCGAGCACCCCGCGAGGACGACGGCCGAGCCGGTGATCGCCCGGAGCGCGACGGCCGGGGCCAGCCGGTCGAGCGCCCGGCGGGCCAGGGGCGGCAGGGCGAACGGCAGCAGCAGCGGCAGGACCAGGAGTGCGATCATCATCCACCGGATTGCTCGTCGGCTTCGAGCAGGCCGCGCAGTACGCGCTCGTCGTCGGGGTTGAGCTGGGCGACGAAGCGGGCGAGCACGGTCTCCCGGTCGGCGTCCCGGTCGAGTTCGGTGTGCATCCGCTTCGCGGTGAGGCCCTGCGCGTCCTGGACGGGGACGTAGGCGTAGCCGCGCCCCTGCCGGTGCCGTTCGACCACGCCCTTGTCGTGCAGCCGGGTCAGGATCGTGGTCACCGTCGTGCGGGCCAGGTCGGTGCCGAGGCGCAGCTGCACCTGCCCGGGGGTCTGGGGCGCACCGGCGGCCCAGAGCGCCGCCATGACGCTCGCCTCCAGTTCGCCGGCCGGCCGGCGTTCGTCCTTCGGGTCGGCCATGGAAGGTCCCTCACCCCTTCTTCGTCCTCGGTCCGCAGACCGTCTACGGCAGTGTAGTCAGCCCGGCGGCGGCCACCGCCCGTGAATCCATTATGGGGAGCCCGCCGCGCGAGGTGGCCCGACCGCAGACCGGGGAACCGTCACAGGGCATGCGCTGCCGGGGCTGGGAGGCGGGCCCGAGGCGCGGAGCGGGCCCGGCCGACGGCTTCGCGGCCATGAAGAGCGCGGACCCGGCCCGTCCCCCGAGTCTCGCAGGCTCGGCGCCCTCGCCCTCTCTGGAGCCGGAGACGGACATCGGGGTGGCCACGGCGGACGGCGACGGGCCGCCCTGTCCCGTCCCGTTCCGGTTCGTCCGGCGCGCGGACGCGGTGCGGCTGTCCGCCCCCGCCGACCCCGGCCGGGCGCGACCCGCGGGACGGCGGCCGGGCCCTGCTCGGGCTCGGGCTCGGGGACGGGGACGGGCGGGACGTCGTGCTGCCCGACGGGGAGGCGGCCGTCCTCGCCCCGGCCGACGTGCCGGGGCGGCGGCCGGGGCGCTGCGAGCGCGGACGGGCCGGGACCCGCGCCGGGACAGCCCGTCGTACGCGTTCCGCCGGATCCGGCCGTACCCGGTGCGGGCCCGGCACGGGGAGCGCCAGCTGCGCGGTCGGCACCTGGTGCGGGACGGGGTGCGGGCGGTCCGGGCCGGGACGTCAACCGGCCTTGGCGTGGACGGCGTTCAGCCGGGTGAGCTCGTCCTCGGTGAGCCGGACGGCGCCGGCCGCCACGTTCTCGGCCAGGTGGTCCGGGTTGCCGGTGCCGGGGATGGCGAGGACGTGCGGGCCCTGGTGCAGGGTCCAGGCGAGGCGGATCTGGGCGGGGGTGGCGTCGTGGGCGCGGGCGACGGCGAGGACCTCGTCGTCGTGGTCGGCGGTGGCGCCGAGCGCCCCGGCGTCCCCGGCCACGGCGAAGAACGGCACGAAGGCGATGCCCCGTTCGCCGCAGATGCGCACGACCTCCTCGGTGGCGGGGTTCGCCGCGTCGAGTCCCCAGCGGTTCTGCACGCACACCACCGGCGCGATGGCCAGCGCCTCGTCGAGATGGCGCGGTTCGACGTCGGAGACGCCGAGGTGCCGGATCAGCCCCGCCTCGCGCAGTTCGGCGAGGGCGCCGAAGTGCTCGGCGATCGAGTCCTGGCGCATCCGGCGGAGGTTGACGACGTCGAGGTGGTCGCGGCCGAGCTGGCGCAGGTTCTCCTCGACGTGGCCGCGCAGCTGGTCGGGGCGGGCGGAGGTGCCCCACTCCCCGTGGTAGTCGCGGTAGGGGCCGACCTTGGTGACGATGACCAGGTCGTCGGGGTAGGGGGACAGGGCGGTGTTGATGAGTTCGTTGGCGGAGCGCAGGGCGGAGAAGTAGAAGGCCGCCGTGTCGATGTGGTTCACGCCGAGTTCGACGGCCTTGCGCAGGACGGCGATCGAGCGGTCGCGGTCGCTCGGCGTGCCGTGGTGGAAGGCGGCGCTGCCCGTCAGCCGCATCGCGCCGAAGCCGAGGCGGTGGACGGGCAGGTCGCCGAGTTTCCAGGTGCCGGAGGCGTCCGCGGTGATCGTTTCGGAGGTCATCGACGGAGTCTGGCACACGATCCTGACGACGTCCCCGAGGACGATCCTGACTGCGGGGTCAGCAGGAGAGGTTGCTGCCGGCCGGGACGCCGAGGATCTGGGTGAACTTCTGGTAGGCGCTGACCCGGCTCTGCACCTGCGCCGGGTTCTTGCCGTCGCACTCCAGGGAGCCGTTGATGGAGCGGATGGTCTGGCCGAAGCCGGCCTGGTTGACCATGGCGTTGTGGCCGGTCATGGTGCCGGGGCCCTTCTGGGTGTTCCAGTACCAGAGGCCGGTCTTCCAGGCCACGGCGGAGTTGTTCTGCACTTGCCAGGGGTTGTTGAGGAGGTCGATGCCGAGCGCGTCGCCCGCGGCCTTGTAGTTGAAGTTCCAGCTGAGCTGGATGGGACCGCGTCCGTAGTAGGCGGACTGCCCTGCGGGGCAGCCGTAGGACTGGCTCCGGTCGCAGTAGTGCGAGTAGTTGGCGGTGTTCTGCTCGACGATGTAGACGAGTCCGCCGGTCTCGTGGCTGACGTTGGCGAGGAAGGCGGCGGCCTCCTGCTTCCTGACGGTGTCGCTGCCGGTGTTGGCGAAGGCCGGGTAGGCGCTGAGGGCGGCGGTGAGACCGCTGTAGCTGTAGAACGAATTCCGGTTCGGGAACATCTGGTTGAACTGCGCCTCGCTGACGACGAAGCCGGCGGCGGAGGCCGAGGGGGCCGCCTGGAGCACCAGGACGGAGCCGCCTATGGCCAGCGAGGTCAGGAGTGCGGCGATACGGCGCCTCAACACGGGTCAACTCCTTTGCGGAGCACGGCCGCGCCCCTCGGAGGGGGTGCGGCCGCGGTGGGGGGTGTGGGGCACACTCAACTGCCTTGGTCTGTACCAGTCAAGGGTGTAGACCAGTCAACCGGCCGTCGGCCCCCGGGCCGTGGCAACCGCGCTTGCGCCAGGGAACACGGAAACCGGGCCCGGCCGCGTCGGTGCGGTCGGGCCCGGAGGGTGGGCGCGGGTCAGCTCAGGGGCTTGCTGAGGATCGCCTTGCGGTGGCTGAACGTCTCGATGGAGTAGCGGCCGTGGTAGCTGCCCATGCCGCTCTCCCCCACCCCTCCGAACGGCAGGTCGGAGACGGTGAGATGGGCGAGCGGCAGGCCGTGCCCGAGGGCACCGGAGGACGTCTCGGCGGCGAACCGCTCCCGGGTGGCGTCGGATCCGCTGAACACGTAGAGCGCAAGGGGCTTGTCGCGGTCGTTGACGAAGCCGATCGCGCTGTCGAGGTCCGGGACGGTCACGATGGGCAGGATCGGGCCGAAGATCTCCTCCTGCATCACGGGGGACTTCGGGTCGACGTCGGCGAGCACGGTGGGCGCGATGTACTTGGCGGCGCGGTCGGTGTCGCCGCCGACGGCCACCCGGCCCGAGCCGAGCAGTGCGCTGAGCCGGTCGAAGTGGCGCTCGTTGACGATCCGGCCGTACTCGCCGGACTCCTTGGGCTCGCCGCCGAACAGCCCCTCGACGGCTCTGGCCAGGGCGGGCTCCAGGGCCGCGGCCGTCTCAGGGTCGGTCAGGACGTAGTCGGGGGCCACGCAGGTCTGCCCGGCGTTGAGGAACTTGCCGCGCGCCAGCCGCTGCGCGACCACGGCGAGGTCGGTGTCGCGGTCGACGAACGCCGGGGACTTGCCGCCGAGTTCGAGGGCGACCGGGGTGAGGTGCTCGGCGGCGGCGCGCATGACGATCCGGCCGACCACGCCGTTGCCGGTGTAGAAGATGTGGTCGAAGCGCTCGGCGAGCAGGGCCGTGGTCTCCGGGATGCCGCCCTCGACGACGGCGACCGCCTCGGTGTCGAGGTAGGCCGGGAGCAGCCGGGCCAGCACGGCCGAGGTCGCGGGGGCCAGTTCGCTGGGCTTGGCGACGACCGCGTTGCCGGCGGCGAGGGCGCCGGCCACGGGGGCGAGCAGCAGCTGGGCCGGGTAGTTCCACGGGGCGATCACGAGGACGACACCCAGCGGGTCGTACTGCGTCCAGGCGGACGCGTCGCCGCCCAGGTGCTCGGGGACCGGCGCGGACTCGGGGCGCAGCCACTCCGCCAGGTGGTCGAGGGTGTGGTCGATCTCCCGGACGGTGAAGTCGATCTCCGAGCCGTAGGCCTCGCGCGTGCTCTTGCCCAGGTCCGCGTGGAGGGCCGCGGCGATCTCGTCGCCGCGCTCCGTGAGCAGGGCGCGCAGCCGACGGAGCTGGCCGGTGCGCCACTCGACGGGCTTGGTGCGGCCGGAGCGGAAGGTGGCGCGCAGCCGGGCCACGGTGTCGGCGGGCTGCTCGGGGGTGGGCTGGTTCACGGATGCCTCGCTGGTGATGCGCTCGGGCCGCACGGCCCGACCGGGGTCTCGACGATCAGATGCATATTGCAACCTTTCATGGACCGAAGTAAATTCCGGCAGCCCGAAACTACTGGGTTTGACGAAGGTCACATCCGCTCGGCCGGTGAGTCCGCACCGCCGCCGTTCGAGGTGTACCCGTTCGGGCAGGCGGCCGGCGGGCGCGACGGCCGCGTCGTCCTCGGCCACCGCCGTGAGGCGTGCCGCGAGATGTCCTGCGGGAAGACCCGCGGGGAGACCCGTGGGGTGATCCCGCCTTCGACACGAACGGCGGGCCGCCGGATCGACACCGCGCGCCGGGAAGGCGAAAGAATCTTCGCCATGACCATCGCCGCGCATCCGCTCGTCGCCCGTGCCCGGGAACTCGCCGACGGGCTCCTCTCCCCCGCCGCCGAGCGCGTCGACCAGGAGGGCGTTCCCCCGAGCCACATCGAGGCGGTCAAGCGCTCGGGCCTGCTGGGGCTGAACGCGCCGGTGGCCTACGGCGGCTCGGCGGCGCCCGCGGCCGTGGTGCGGGAGACGGCGGAGATCCTGGCCGGGGCGTGCTGCTCGACCTGGTTCGTGCAGACGCAGCACCAGACACCGGTGCTCACCCTGGCGGGAACCGACCTGCCGGTGCGGGAGCGCCTGCTGGGCCCGCTGGCGCGCGGTGAGCTGCTGTCGGGGGTGGCCTACGCGCATCTGCGGTCGTATCCGCGGGTCCCCGTCCGGGTCCGGCGGGACGCGGGCGGGTGGCTCTTCTCCGGCACCGTGCCCTGGTTCACCGGCTGGGGCCTGAACGACGTCCTGCTGCTGGCCGGGGTGACCGAGGACGACGAGGCCCTGTTCGCCTTCGTCGAGGCACGGGAGCAGCCGGGTCTGCGGCCGTCGGAGCCGATGCGGCTGGCCGCGCTCACCGCGTCCCGGACGGTCTCCCTGGACCTGGACGGCCTGCGGGTGCCGGAGGAGGCGGTCGCGCTCCGGATGCCGTTCGCGCGGTGGGCGGCGGCGGACCGCCCGAAGACCCGCAACGCCAACCCGGCGGTCTTCGGGATCGCGGAGGCCGCGCTGGCGCTGGTGGCGGAGGAGTACGCGGCCGTGCTGCGGGGCCGCCTGGCGGAGATCCGCCGCCGGGCCTACGCGCTGGCCGACCATCCGGTGCCGGACGAGCACGTGGCGGAGCGGCTGGCGGTGCGGACGGAGGCGTTCACGCTGATGCGTGCGGTCACGACCGCGGCGGTGGTGACGGGCGGCGGCCGGGCGATGTCGCTGGACCACCGCGCCCAACGGCTGGCCAGGGAGGGTCTGTTCCTGCTGGTCCAGGGACAGACGAGCGAGTCGCGTGCGGCGCATCTGACGGGACTCGCGGAGCCGCACCACTCCGGCAGGTGAAGCGATCAGCGGCTGATGGGCGTTGCGCATCATACAAAGCGATGCGCCAAGTAGAACGTGACCTCTTGACCCGTCGCCCCTCTTGGCTGGACCATGTTGCGTATCACTCACATTGTTGCGCAATGCGCATCAGGGAGGATGTTCATGTCTCCTCGACCGCAGCCCGGCCGCGAGTTCGTCCTCACCCTGTCCTGTCCCGACCGGGCCGGTCTGGTCCATGCCGTCACCGGCTTCCTGGTCGGCCACGGCGGCAACATCCTGGAGAGCCAGCAGTTCGACGACCGGCTGGAGGACCGCTTCTTCATGCGGGTGCACTTCGACGTCCCGGACGGCGCGGTCTCGCTGGAGGAACTGCGCGCCGGTTTCGTGCCGGTCGCCGAAGAGCACCGGATCACCTGGCGGCTGAACGACGCCTCGACGCCGACCCGCACCCTCATCATGGTCTCGAAGTTCGGCCACTGCCTGAACGACCTGCTGTTCCGCAGGTCCACGGGCGCGCTCAACATCGAGATCCCGGCGATCGTCTCCAACCACCGCGACTTCGAGCCGCTGGCCCGCACCTACGGCATCCCCTTCCACCACATCCCCGTGACCCGGGACACCAAGGCGGAGGCTGAGGCCCGGCTGCTGCGTCTGGTCGGCGAGCTGGACGTCGACCTGGTGGTGCTCGCCCGCTACATGCAGATCCTCTCCGACGACCTGTGCAAGCAGCTCGACGGCCGGGCCATCAACATCCACCACTCCTTCCTGCCGAGCTTCAAGGGGGCCCGGCCGTACGTCCAGGCACACCACCGCGGCGTCAAGCTCGTCGGCGCCACGGCGCACTACGTGACGCCCGACCTCGACGAGGGTCCGATCATCGAGCAGGACGTCGTCCGGGTGAGCCACTCGCACGCCCCTGACGAGCTGGTGGCGCTGGGCCGGGACGTGGAGGCCCAGGTGCTCGCCCGCGCCGTGCGGTGGCACAGCGAGAGCCGGGTGCTGGTCAACGGCCGCTGCACGGTCGTCTTCCGCTGACCCCACGAACCGCGGGCCCGCACCCCAGTCGGGGTGCGGGCCCGCGGTTCGTGCTGCCTCAGACGTGTTCCACGGCCGCGTCCAGCAGCCAGTCCACCAGGTAGCCGGCGAAGGACGAGCGCACCAGCACCCAGAAGCCGGCCCTGGTCTCGTCCCGTGCGACCAGCACGACCTGGGTGCGGGCCAGCGTGGTCTGGGCGCAGCGGCCCGGGCCGAAGGCACGGGGGTGCAGGTCCAGGGCGCAGCCGTGGGCGAGCAGGTCGCGGGCGCGCGGGCCGCCGACCAACAGGGTGGTGCGCTGGGCGGAGACGTCGGTGACGGCGACCGGTTCGTCCCCGGCGGCCGCGCGGATCCGGTCCTCCAGCTCCCGCTCGGTGTCCGGCCGGCCGACCACCAGCCATTCGTCGGGGCCGAGCCACACCGCGGTCACCTCCCCCGCGTGCACCACGGTGTCGGGTTCCAGGGGCAGTTGGAGCCCGAGAGCCAGTCCGACGGCGTCCGCCGCCGGGCTCTTGGCGTCGAGGCGGACGTTCACCTGGGCCAGGAACGGGAGTTCGGCCAGCCGGAGCGCGCCCCTGGAGGAGCGGGTCAGGGCGGCCAGGCGGGGCGCGGCGTCGGCCAGGGGGCTGCGCGGCCGTGCGGTCAGGGCGGTGTCAGCCATCGCGGCGGGCTCCCTCGGGGTCGTAGAGGACGGGGCTTGCGACGGTCACCGGCAGCAGCTGTTCGCCGACGGGGGCGTAGAGGCGTTCTCCGATACGGTCCCGGCCGCCCTTGACCAGGGCGAGCGCGAAGGTCCGGCCGAGGGCGGCGCTGCGGTAGCTGGAGGTGACGTGGCCGAGCATCGGCACGGGCGGGGCGGGCAGTTCGCCGTCGGCGATCAGCTGCGTGCCCTCCGGGAGGAAGGCGCCGGGGTCGTCGGTGAGCAGGCCGACCAGGTGCTTGCGGTCGGGGCGCACGGCGTCGGCGCGCGCGTAGGAGCGCTTCCCGATGAAGTCGGGCTTCTTCTTCGACACCGCCCAGCCCATGCCGAGGTCCTGCGGGGTGACCGTGCCGTCGGTGTCCTGGCCGACGATCGGGTAGCCCTTCTCGGCGCGCAGCACGTGCATGGTCTCGGTGCCGTACGGGGTGATGCCGTACGGCGCGCCCGCCTCGTACAGCGCCTCCCACAGCGCGACGGCCTGCCACGGCGACACGTTGATCTCGTAGGCGAGTTCGCCGGAGAAGCTGATCCGGCAGACCCGGGCGTCGATGCCGGCGACGGAGGTCTCCCGCCAGGCCATGAACGGGAAGTCCTCGTTGGCCACGGCGAGTCCGGGTGCGAGCGAGCCGAGGACCGCGCGGGACTCCGGGCCGACCAGCGCGACGGTGGCCCAATGCTCGGTGACGGAGGTGCAGTGCACCCGCAGCTCCGGCCACTCGGTCTGGAGCCACTCCTCCATCCAGTCCAGGACGGCCGCCGCGTTGCCGGTCGTGGTGGTGACCAGGAACCGGTCGGTGGCGAGCCGGATGACCGTGCCGTCGTCGAACACCATCCCGTCCGGGCGGCACATCACGCCGTAGCGGATCATGCCGACCTTCAGGGTGCTCATCATGTTCGTGTAGAGCAGGTCCAGGAAGCGCGCGGCGTCCGGGCCCTGGACGTCGATCTTGCCGAGGGTGGAGGCGTCCATGAAGGCCACGCCCTCGCGGGCGGCACGGCACTCGCGGAGCACGGCGGTCTCCATGTCCTCGCCGTCCCGCGGGTAGTACCAGGGCCGCTTCCACTGCCCGACGTTCTCGAAGAGCGCGCCGTGCTCCACGTGCCAGCCGTGCAGGGCCGTGGTGCGGACCGGGTCGAGCAGGGCTCCCCGGTCACGGCCGGCGAGGGCGGCGAAGGAGACGGGGGTGTACGGCGGCCGGAAGGTGGGCAGCCCGAGCGCCGAGATGTCCACGCCGAGGAGTTCGGCGACGACCCCGCTCGCCAGCACGCCTCCGGTCCGGCCCTGGTCGTTGGCGGTGCCGGCCGTGGTGTACCGCTTGGTGTGCTCCACCGAGCGCAGGCCCGCGCCGGTCGCGCGGGTCAGGTCGGCCACCGTGACGTCGCGTTGGAGGTCGACGAACCGGGGGGCTTCGCCGGGGACCGTGAAGACGTGCATGGGCGGGGTGTACGGCTGCGGGGCCACGGCGGGCAGGGCGGGGGGCTCGGCGGTGTATCCCTCCGCCGCCACCGCGCGGGTACCGGCCGCCGCGCCCTGGGCAAGGGCCGTGGCGAGGTCGAACGCCCCGTTCGCGGCGCCCGCGACCGCCACCGCCTGACGGCAGCTGTCGGGCACGAACGTGCCGAGTTCCTCGTCGTGGCGGAGCTTGCCGCCCGCCTGGCTGAACAGGTGCGCGACCGGGTTCCAGCCGCCGGAGACGAGGAGCAGGTCGGCGGCGAACTCCCGCTGCGCGCCGCTGCCTTCGTACGGGGCGACGGTCACGGCGGTGAGCCGGTCCGGGCCTTCCGTGCCGGTGACCGCGTGGCCGGCCAGCACCTCGGTGCCGGCGGACCGGGCGCGCTCGGCCCACTCCCCCGGCTCGGGGCGGGTGTCGACGATCGCGGCGATGGCGACTCCGGCCGCCGCGAGTTCGAGGGCGGCGGCGTAGGCGCTGTCGTTGGTCGTGAAGACGACGGCCCGGCGGCCGGGGAGCACGGCGTACCGGTGCAGGTAGGTGCGGGCCGAGGTCGCCAGCATCACGCCGGGGCGGTCGTTGTCGCCGAACGCGAGGGAGCGTTCGTGGGCGCCGGTGGCGAGGACGACGTGCCGGGCGCGGATCCGCCAGACGCGTTCGCGGGAGACGTGCGGCGGGGCGTCGGCGCCGAGGTGGGTGGTGCGGCGCTCCACGGCGAGGAGGTGGTTGTCGTCGTAGTGACCGAAGACGGTGGTGCGGGGCAGGACGCGTACCTCGGGGGCGGCTTCGAGGCGGGCGCGGGTGGCCGCGACCCAGTCGAGGTGCTCGCCGGTGCCGAGGAGGCTGCCGCCGGGTTCGGGCTGGTCGTCGGCGAGGATGACGCGGGCGCCGCCGGCGGCTGCCGCCGCGGCTGCCGCGAGGCCGGCCGGGCCCGCGCCGACCACCAGGAGGTCGCAGTGCGCGTGTACGGCGTCGTAGCGGGCCGGGTCGGGGGTGGTGGCGAGGCGGCCCTGGCCGGGGAGGCTGGTGGCGACCAGGCCGTCGTGGAGTTCGACGGTGGTGGCGGGGAGCATCGGCTCGGGGAAGGGGGCCTCGATCTGGACGACCGCGTTGGGCTCCTCGACGCCCGCGGAGAAGATGCCGCGGGGGCGGCCGAGCTTGATGCTGGTGGCGGCCTGGATGACGCCGTTGGCGAGGAGGGCGGAGGCGAGGGTGTCGCCTCGGTAGCCCTGGTATTCGGTGCCGTCGAAGGTGAAGGTGAGGGGGGTGGTGCGGTCGATTCGGCCGCCGGTGGGGGTGCGGAGAGGGAGGTCGCCCCCGCCGCCCCTACCCGTCCCGTCCTGAAGGGGCGCTGCCCCTTCGACCCCGCCGGGGGCTGCGCCCCCGGACCCCGCTTCGGCCTGGACGGCCTCGTCCTCGAACGCCGGACGGGCTGAAAGAGGCGGCGGCGTCGGACGCGGCTCTCCTGCCCTGTACACCGTCAGGATCTCGTTCGTCGAGGTGTCGCGGACCGCGTTGAACCACCTCCGGCAGCCTGCCGCGTGGCTCCAGCGTTCCGCGAACGGGCCCTTGGGGTTGTCGCGGAAGAAGAGGTACCGGGCCCACTCCTCGTCGGTGAGCGACGACGGGTCCTCCGGGTACGGCACGTGGGCCTGGCCGCCGTAGTGGAACTCGGTCTCGTCGCGGGGCCCGCACCACGGGCAGGGGATGAGCAGCATGGTTGGGCTCCCTAGTGGGCCACCGCGGCAGCGCCGTGCTCGTCGACGAGCGCGCCGGTGGTGAAACGGTCGAGCGAGAAGGGGGCGTTGAGGTGGTGAGGGGTGTCGTGGGCGATGGTGTGGGCGTAGACCCAGCCGACTCCCGGGGTGGCCTTGAAACCGCCGGTCCCCCAGCCGCAGTTGAGGTAGAGGTTGTCCACCGGGGTGAGGCCGACGATCGGGGAGGCGTCGGGGCTGACGTCGACGATGCCGCCCCAGGTGCGCAGGACGTGGGCGCGGGCGAAGACCGGGAAGAGTTCGAGGGCCGCCGCCATCTGCTCCTCGATGATGTGGAACGCGCCGCGCTGGGTGTACGAGTTGTACGCGTCGATGCCCGCGCCCATCACCAGTTCGCCCTTGTGCGCCTGGCTCACGTATACGTGCACCGCGTTCGACATGACCACCGTGGGGTGGACCGGCTCCAGCAGCTCCGACACGAGGGCCTGCAACGGGTGGCTCTGCAGCGGGAGTTCGATGCCGGCCATGGCCGCCAGGACCGAGGTGTGGCCGGCCGAGCACAGGGCCACCTTGCCGGCCGCGATCGGGCCGAGGGTCGTCCGGACGCCCACGACCCGGCCGTCCACCACGTCCAGCCCGGTGACCTCGCAGTTCTGGATGATGTCGATGCCGGCCGCGTCCGCGGAGCGGGCGAAGCCCCAGGCCACGTAGTCGTGCTTGGCGATGCCCGCGCGGGGCTGGTAGGTGCCGCCGAGGACCGGGTAGCGCACCTCGGGCGAGGTGTTGACGATCGGGCAGACCTCTTTGACCCCGTCCGCGTCCAGCCACTCGGCGTCGACGCCGTTGAGGCGGTTGGCCTCGACCCGGCGGACGCTGTCGCGGACGTCCTGGAGGCTGTGGGCGAGGTTCAGGACGCCGCGCTGGGAGAAGAGGATCGGGTAGTCGAGTTCCTCCTCCAGGCCCTCCCAGAGCTTCAGCGCGTGCTCGTAGATGCCGGCGCTCTCGTCCCACAGGTAGTTGGAGCGGATGATCGTGGTGTTGCGGGCCATGTTGCCGCCCGCCAGCCAGCCCTTCTCCAGGACGGCGACATTGGTGATGCCGTGGTTCCTGGCCAGGTAGTGGGCGGTGGCCAGGCCGTGTCCGCCGCCGCCGACGATGACGACGTCGTACGACCGCCTGGGCTCGGGCGTGCGCCAGAGGAACTCCGGGTGGTCGGGGAGGTCGGCGCCTGGGGTGCTGGGGCTCATCGGACGTCTCCGTCGTGCGAGAGGTGCGGGTAGAGCGGGTGCTTGGCCGCGAGTGCCTCGGTGCGGGCGCGCAGGGCGGCGGTGTCCGGCTCGGGCCGGAGGGCGAGCGCGATCACGTCGGCGACCTCTGCGAAGTCCTCCTCGGTGAAGCCCCGGGTGGCCAGCGCGGGGGTGCCGATGCGCAGGCCGGAGGTGACCATGGGCGGGCGCGGGTCGAAGGGGACGGCGTTGCGGTTGACGGTGATGCCGATCTCGTGGAGGAGGTCCTCGGCCTGCCGGCCGTCCAGCGGGGACTCCCGCAGGTCGACGAGGACGAGGTGGACGTCCGTACCGCCGGTCAGCACCTTCACGCCGGCCGCGGCCGCGTCGGGCCGGGTCAGGCGTTCGGCGAGGATGCGGGCGCCGGCCAGGGTGCGGGCCTGGCGCTCGGTGAACTCCGGTGACGCGGCGACCTTGAAGGAGACGGCCTTCGCCGCGATGACGTGCTCCAGCGGGCCGCCCTGCATGCCGGGGAAGACCGCCGAGTTGATCTTCTTGGCGAGGTCGGCGTCGTTGGTGAGGATGACCCCGCCGCGGGGGCCGCCGAGGGTCTTGTGCGTGGTGGTGGTCACGACGTGGGCGTGCGGGACGGGGCTCGGGTGCAGGCCCGCCGCCACCAGGCCCGCGAAGTGCGCCATGTCGACCATCAGCAGGGCACCGACCTCGTCGGCGATCCGGCGGAAGGCCGCGAAGTCCAGCTGCCTCGGGTACGCCGACCAGCCCGCGATGATCATCTTCGGCCGGTGTTCCTTGGCGAGCCGCTCCACCTCGTCAAGGTCGACCAGGTTGTCGGTCTCGGAGACGTGGTACGGCACGACGTTGAGCATCTTGCCGCTGTAGTTGATGCGCATGCCGTGGGTGAGGTGGCCGCCGTGCGCGAGGTCGAGGCCGAGGATGGTGTCGCCGGGCTTGAGGAGGGCGAAGAAGACGGCGGTGTTGGCCTGGGCGCCCGAGTGCGGCTGGACGTTGGCGAACCCGGCCCCGAAGAGGGACTTGACCCGTTCGATCGCCAACCGCTCGGTGACGTCGACGTGTTCGCAGCCGCCGTAGTAGCGGCGCCCGGGGTAGCCCTCGGCGTACTTGTTGGTGGCCACCGAGCCCTGCGCCTCCATCACGGCGGTGGGCGCGAAGTTCTCGGAGGCGATCATCTCCAGGGTGGACTGCTGCCGGTGCAGCTCGGCACGGAGCGCGGCATGGACCTCGGGGTCGAGCTCGGCCAGGGGTGTGTTCAGCGCGTTCATACGGGTTCCGCGATCCTTTCGACTGTCGGGGCGATGGGCGCGCCCCAAAGGGGCGCGGGGAACTGCGCGACCAGCCACGACGAGCCCGCAGCCGAACAACGACGCCACCCGGATCCGTCACCCACGGAGCCGGCTCATCCCCGGGTCGAACAACGGCTCCTCGGCCACCACCGCGTCCACCCGCTGGTCGAAGTACCCGATCTGGACCCCGGTCCCCGGCACCGCCAGCTCCGCCGGCAGCCACGCGTACGCGATCCCCTTGCCGACCGTGTAGCCGTACGCCGCGCTGGTCACGTAACCCACCGCACGGTCACCGTCGTACACCGGCTCCTTGCCCATCACGACGCCCCGCGGGTCGTCGATCGTGAGGCAGCTCAGCCGGCGCCGTACGTCCGTCTTGCGCCGCTCCAGCGCGGGCTTGCCGACGAAGTCGCCCTTGTCGAGCTTGACGGCGAAGCCGACGCCGGCCTCGTAGGGGTCGTGCTCGTAGGTCATGTCGGTACCGAAGGAGCGGTAGCCCTTCTCCAGACGGAGGCTGTTGAAGGCGCCGCGGCCCGCGATGATGCCGCCGAGCGGCTCGGCCGCCTGCCAGAGGGTGTCCCAGAGCTTCTGGCCCTGGTCGGCGGTGGTGTACAGCTCCCAGCCGAGTTCGCCGACGTACGACAGCCGCATCGCGGTGACCGGCACCGAGCCGATGTAGGCGCGCTTGGCGCGGAAGTACTTGAGGCCCTCGTTGGAGAAGTCCTCGTCGGTGAGGGGCTGGAGGACCTCGCGGGCGAGGGGGCCCCACAGGCCGATGCAGCAGGTGCCGGGGGTGATGTCGCGGACCTGGACGGTGCCGTCGGCGGGGAGGTGGCGAGTGAACCAGTCGAGGTCGAGGTTGCCGTTGGCGCCGACCTGGAAGAGGTCACGGGCCAGGCGGGCCACGGTGATGTCGCTGCGGATGCCGCCGTCGTGGTCGAGGAGCAGGGTGTACGTCACCGAGCCGACCGACTTGGCGACCTTGCCGGTGACCAGGCCCTCCAGGAAGTCGGCGGCGCCGGGGCCGCTGATCTCCAGGCGCTTGAGGGCGGTCATGTCGTACATCGCGACGGTCTCGCGGGTGACCTGGGCCTCGGCGCCGACGATCGGCGACCAGTAGCGGGCGGCCCAGTCGTTGGGGGTGGGGATCGAACGGCCTTCGAGCAGGTCCGCGTTGGCTTCGTACCACTGGGGGCGCTCCCAGCCGTTCGCCTCCAGGAAGAACGCGCCGTGTGCCTGCTGGCGGGCGTGGAAGGGGCTGGTGCGGATGGGGCGCGGCTTACCGGAGGGCTGGAGGGGGTGGAGGATGTCGTAGACCTCGACGAAGTTCTGGCAGTCGCGGGCCAGGACGTACTCCGGGGCGAGCTGGTGGGGCTCGAAGCGGTTGACGTCGCACTCGTGCAGGTCGAAGGACGAGCAGTGGCCGTCCACCAGCCATTCGGCGACCGCGCGGCCGACGCCCGCGGAGTGGGTGACCCAGACGGCCTCGGCGACCCAGAAGCCCTTGACGTCCGGGGACTCGCCGAGCAGCGGGTAGCCGTCGGTGGTGAAGGAGAAGAGACCGTTGATGCCCTCCTCGATCTTGGCCTCGCGGGTCGCGGGGAGGAGGGACTGCGTCTCCGTCCAGGCGTCCTCGAAGTCGTCCTCGGTGAACTTCAGGACGGAGGGCATCTGGTCGGCCTCGTCGACGGAGAGGATGTCGTCGGCGGAGACCGGCATGGGGCGGTGGCCGTAGTAGCCGATGCCGATGGCGTCGAAGCGGTCGCGGTAGTAGAGGTCGGCGTCCTGGTGGCGCAGGATCGGGCGGACCGCCTCCTCGGTCCGGCCGGCCAGGGCGGGGACCGGGCCGGTCCAGGCGAGCTGGTGGGCGAGCGGGGTGAGCGGGAGGTTCATGCCGACCATGCGGGCGATCTTCGGGCCCCAGATGCCGGCGCAGCACACGACGATGTCGGCGGGGAGTTCGCCCTGGTCGGTCAGGACGCCGGTGACGCGGCCCTCGCTCTGCCGGACGTCGAGGACCTCGTGGCGGGCGAGGAAGCGGACGCCGCGCTCGGTGGCCCGGCGGATCTGGGCCTCGACGGCGAGGACGGCCTTGGCGAGGCCGTCGGTGGGGACGAGCAGGCCGCCGAGGACCCGGTCGCGGTTGACCAGCGGGTGCTGTGCCACGCACTCGTCGGCGGTCAGCAGGCGCGCCTCGATGCCCCAGGCGGTGATCCAGCCGTGCCGGCGATGGAGTTCGGCGAGGCGCTCCGGGGTGGTGGCCACTTCGAGGCCGCCGACCTGGAGGAAGCAGGGCTTGCCGTCGACGTCAAGGGAGCAGAACTTCTCGACGGTGTAGCGGGCCAGCTCAGTCATGGTCTTCGAGGGGTTCGTCTGGAAGACCAGGCCCGGGGCGTGCGAGGAGGAGCCCCCCGTGGCCGGGAGGGGGCCCTGGTCGACCACGGTCACCTCGGTCCATCCGCGCGCGGAGATCTCGTCCGCGAGGGCCGCTCCCACGACGCCCGCTCCGATGATGACCACTCGGGGTCCCGCCATCGCCCAACCTCCGAACTTGAGACCGGTGCAGTTGCTTTGTGCGCAACGTGATTCAGGCTGCGCAACTCAATGTGCCCGTCGCCGAGGAGGGGTGTCAAGAGGGTGGTGATCCGGCGGAACGGACCGTGGCACGGCCTGCGGAACGGCAACGCCCGGCGGGCGGCGCGCACAGCTGCGCACCGCCCGCCGGGCGTCCCGGAACGGTTCCTCCCGCGGTCCTCGCTACTTCAGCCAGGCCTTGACCTTGTCGGGGTTGGCGTCGACCCACTTCTTGGCCGCCGCGTCGTCCGACAGCTTGTCCACCGCGATGTACTTGGCCACGGTGTTCTGGTCGTCGTTGGTCCAGTTGAAGTTCTTCACCAGGTCGTAGGCCGGGCTGCCCGACTTGGCGAAGCTCGCGCTGACGATCTTGTCGAGGTCGTAGACGGGGTAGTCGCAGGCGACCTTCGCCGCGTCGGCGTCGCAGCCCGTCGTGTACTTCGGCAGGGAGACCTTCTTCAGCGGCACCTCGGACAGGAACCACTGCGGTTCGTAGAAGTAGCCGATGAGCCACTGCTTGTTCTTCTCGGCCGTTCTGAAGGCCTGGATGAGCGCGGTCTCGCTGCCCGCGTACACCACCTTGAAGTCCAGCTTCAGGTTCGTCACCAGGGCGGCGTCGTTGGTGACGTACGACGGGTCGCCGTCCAGCAGCTGGCCCTTGCCGCCCGACTCGGACGTCTTGAAGTTGGACGCGTACTTGTTGAGGTTCTTCCAGTCGAGGATGTCGGGGTGCGCCTTGGCCAGCCACGGCGGCACGTACCAGCCGATGATGCCTTTGTTGCCCGTCGAGCCGGCCTCGACGGCCGTCTTCTGGCCGGCGACGTACTTCTTCTTCAGATCGTCGTGGCCCCAGTTCTCCAGGACGGCGTCGACCTCGCCGGTCCCGAAGCCCTGCCAGGCGATCTCCTCCTTCAGGTCCTTCTTGTTGACCGTACAGCCGAGGTTGTGCTGGGCGACGTACGCGACGACCGCCGCGTCCGCCTCGTAGCCCACCCAGGGGTTGACGGCCAGGTTGAAGGTGCCGCACTTGCCGCCCGAGGACGTCGAGCCGGCGGAACTGCTGTCGCCGACCTTCGCCCCGCCGCAGGCGGTGAGGGTGAGGCCGAGGACGGCCAGGCCGGCCGCGCCGGCTCGCCAGTGTTGTGCCATGGTGTCGAGCTCCTTATGCCCTGGTGCGTCGTGCCGCAGCCTGAGTGATCCGGTCGAACATGACTCCGAGCAGTACGATGGCGAGCCCTGCCGCCAGCCCCTTGCCGTACAGCTCGCCCTGCGAGAAACCGGCCACGACGTCGTAGCCGAGGGCGCCGGCCCCTACCAGGCCGCCCACCACAACCATCGACAGCACGTAGATCAGGCCCTGGTTGGTCGCGAGGGTCAGGGCGCTGCGTGCCATCGGCAGCTGGACCTTGGTGATGATCTGCCAGGTGTTGCACCCGGCCGAGGTGGCCGCCTCCACGGTGGGCGCGGAGACGTTCCGCACCCCGTCCGCGATGATCTTGACGGCGACGGGTGCCGCGTAGACGACCGCCGCGATGATCGCCGTGAAGCGGGTGGCGCCGAAGAGCGCCAGGAACGGCACCAGGTAGACGAACGGCGGCATGACCTGTGCCGCGTCCAGGGTGGGCCGGATCAGCCGGTCCACCAGCATGCTGCGGCCCATCCACACGCCGAAGACGACGCCGACCAGCATCACCAGCACGGTGGCCACGGCGGTCGAGGCGAGGGTGGTCATGCTGTCCGACCAGAGTCCGGTGCCGACCAGCAGCCCGACACACACGCCCGCCGTGACGCCGGCCCGCCAGCCGCCGAGGACCGCGCCGAGCGCGACCAGGACGGCGCCGACCAGCCACCACGGGGAGTCGGTGAGCAGGGTCTGGAAGGGGTTGAGCAGGCCGTTGGTGAGGGCGTCCCGCAGGGCGTTGGTGAGGCCGGAGAGATGGTCCTGCATCCAGGTGGTCGCGGTGTCGGCGGCGCTGGCGATGTGGCTGCCGGCGGTGCCGTCGCCGGGGAACTCGGCCGCCCAGACGTAGGTGTGGGAGAGGTAGACCAGGACGACGGCGGCGACTCCACCGGCTCCGAGCAGCGGGCGGCGCCACCTGAGGAACCGCCCGTCCGTGCGGCGGGTCTCGGTGCGGGCGGCCGCCGCGGTGGTGACCCGGTCGAGCACGATCGCCATGACGACGATGGCGAGGCCGGCGTTGAACGCGGTGCCGACGTCCAGCGACTGGAGGGCCTGGACGACGGTCTTGCCGAGGCCGGGCGCGTCGATCAGGGCGGCGATGGTGACCATGGCCAGGGCGGCCATGATGGTCTGGTTGACGCCCATGACGACCGTGCGCTTCGACATCGGCAGCAGCACCTTCACCAGTTGCTGGGTGCGGGTGGTGCCGAGCGAGTCGGCCGCCTCGACGGTCGTCTCGGGGACGGAGCGGATCGCGTGCGCGGTGATGCGGATGGCGGGCGGGGCCGCGTAGATCACCGTGGTGATCACCGCGGAGGCGCCGCCGATCAGGAAGATCAGGGTCAGCGGGGCGAGGTAGACGAAGGTCGGCATCGTCTGCATGAAGTCCAGGAAGGGCGTCATGATCCGGTTGAACCGGTCGGAGAGCCCCGCCCACACGCCGAGCGGGATGCCGATGAGCAGCGCCACCAGGACCGCCGACAGGGTCAGCGCCAGGGTGTCCATGCTCTCCTGCCACAGGCCCTGGAGCCCGAAGAAGGTGAAGCCGGCGACGGCCAGCAGGGCGACCCGCCAGTTGCCCACGGCCCAGGAGACGTAGCCGGCGATGCCGACGACGCCGAGCCAGCCGATCTGCGGGACCGGGCGGCCGTCGCTCGGCTGGGAGATCAGCGACTGGACGAAGGTGACCAGGTTGTCGATGGCCAGCCGGATCTCGTTGAAGAAGTAGAGGAAGACCGGGTTGGAGTTGCGGTTGGCGCCGATGCTGTCGTTGACGTCGTTCAGCCAGCGGTGCAGGCCGGTGAGGTCGGCGGCGGCCAGGGTCAGGGTCTGCCGGCCGCGCAGGGCGGCGAAGAGCACCAGCCAGGCGACCAGGATCGCGGCCACCACCATCGGGCGGCTGACCTTCTTGCGCAGCGTCGCGACCGGCGCGGTCGCGTCGGCGACGGCGGCCATCAGGCGCCGCCCTCCTGCCCGGCGACGACCGCGAGGATCTCCTCGTCGCCGACGATGCCGAGCAGCTTGCCGTTCTCGACGACCTTGACCGGCTTCTCGGCCGCGAGCACCGCCCGGGTCGCCTCGCGGACCACGACGTCCGGGCCCAGCTCCGGTCCGTCCAGGGCGTCGTCGGGCTCGGCGGGCCGCATGATCCAGCGCAGGGTCAGGACGTCGCCGCGCGGTACGTCCTTGACGAAGTCCCGTACGTAGTCGTCCGCCGGGGCGCCGACGAGTTCGTCGCCGGTTCCGCACTGGACCGTCTTGCCGTCCCGCATGATCAGGATGCGGTCGCCGAGCTTGAGCGCCTCGGAGAGGTCGTGGGTGATGAAGACCATGGTCTTGCCGACCTCGTGGTGCAGGCGGATGACCTCGCTCTGCATGTCGCGGCGGATCAGCGGGTCGAGCGCGGAGAACGGCTCGTCGAAGAGGAGGACGTCCGGGTCACCGGCCAGCGCCCTGGCCAGGCCGACGCGTTGCTGCATGCCGCCGGAGAGCTGGTCGGGGTAGGAGTTCTCGTAGCCGGCGAGGCCCACGAGTTCGACGGTCTCCATCGCGCGTTTCACGCGTTCGGCCTTGCCCATGCCCCGGATCTCCAGGCCGAACGCCACGTTGTCGACGACCTTGCGGTGCGGCAGCAGGCCGAAGTGCTGGAAGACCATGGAGAACTTGCTGCGCCGCAGCTCGCGCAGCCGCCGGGCGTCGGCGTCCCGGATGTCCTCGCCCTCGAAGACGATCTCGCCTGCGGTGGGTTCGATCAGCCGGGTCAGACATCGCACCAGGGTGGACTTGCCGGACCCGGACAGGCCCATGACGACGAAGACCTCGCCGGGCGACACCTCGAAGCTGACGTCCCGGACGGCGGCGGTGCAGCCGGTGCGGTCCATCAGCTCGCGGCGGGTGAGCCCGCACAGTTCCTCGGAGCCGGGCACCTCGTCGGCCTTCGGCCCGAACACCTTCCACAGCCGGCGCACGGAGATGACCGGGGTGCGGTCCCGGGGTTCCTCGGACGTGTCGCGCAGCTGCGACGCCTCGGTCTGGGCTGGGGGCATGGTGGGGACCTCTCTTCGGCGTCAGCCGCGGAACCAGTGCTGCGGCCGGGGTTGGATGTTCTGCCAGACGTGCTTGGGCTCTCGGTACTCGTCCAGGCCGGTCGGTCCCAGCTCGCGGCCTACGCCCGAGTGCCCGAAACCACCCCATTCCGCCTGCGGCACATAGGGGTGGTAGTCGTTGATCCACACGGTGCCGTGGCGCAGCCTGCGGGCGACCCGCTGGGCCTTGCCCGCGTCCTGCGTCCAGACGGCTCCGGCGAGGCCGTACTCCGTGTCGTTGGCGATGCGGACGGCGTCGTCCTCGTCCCGGAAGCGCTCGACGGTGAGCACGGGCCCGAAGGACTCCTCGTGCACCACGCGCATGTCCTGCGTGCACTCGTCGAGGACGGTCGGCGGGTAGTAGAAGCCGTTCGCCAGTGCGGGGTCGTCGGGGCGGCTGCCGCCGCAGCGCAGTACGGCGCCCTCGGCGATGCCGGCGGCGACGTACGCCTCGACCTTCTCGCGGTGCTGTGCGGAGACCAGCGCGCCGGTGTCGGCCTCGGGGTCGAAGGGGCCGCCCAGGCGGATCAGCCGGGCGCGGCGCACGACCTCGTCGACGAAGGCGTCGTGGACCGAGTCCTCGACGATCAGCCGGGCGCCGGCCGAACAGACCTGCCCGGAGTGCAGGAAGACGGCGGTGAGCGCGAAGTCGACCGCGGTGTCGAAGTCCGCGTCGGCGAAGACCACGTTGGGGTTCTTGCCGCCCAGCTCCAGCGCGACCTTCTTCACGGTCGCCGCGGCGGTGGCCATGATCCGCCTGCCGGTCTCCAGGCCGCCGGTGAAGGACACCAGGTCGACGGCGGGGTCCTCGGAGAGCGCGGCGCCTGCCTCGGGTCCGGCGCCGAGCACGAGGTTGCCGACACCCGGCGGGAGTCCGGCCTCCTCCAGCGCCTTCAGCAGCAGGATCGCGGTGGAGGGGGTCAGCTCGCTGGGCTTGAGGACGAACGTGTTGCCCGCGACCAGGGCCGGTGCGACCTTCCAGCTGGCCTGCAGCAGCGGGTAGTTCCACGGGGTGATCAGTCCGCACACGCCGACCGGCTCGTAGACGACGCGGCTGACGGCGTCCGCACGTCCGGTGTCGATCACCCGGCCGGCGTCGGTGCCCGCGATGCCGCCGTAGTAGCGGAGGCAGGAGACGACGTCGGCGATGTCGTACTCGCTCTCCACCAGCCGCTTGCCGGTGTCCAGGGACTCGGCGCGGGCGAATTCCTTGGCGTCGCGCTCGATGATGTCGGCGGTGCGCAGCAGCAGGGCGCCGCGCTCGCGCTCGGGGGTGTGCGGCCAGGGGCCCTCGTCGAAGGCGCGCCGGGCCGCACCGATCGCCGCCTCCGTGTCGGGGCGCGTCGCCTCCGAGACCGTCGCGACGAGGGTGCCGTCCGCCGGACAGCGGATCTCGCGGTGACCGCCGGCCACCGCGGCGCGCCATTTACCATCCACATACAGATCTGCCACGGCCGCGCCCTTCGAGCCCGAATTCGTTGCGCATTGTGCATTGGATTGCTTTTGGTGGAACACCCTGACCGAATGTACGGACAGCCGTCAAGGGCTCCGCGTATCCCGATTCGGCCGCGAAAACGGCGCCCTCGGGGGTGGGTCAGCCGCCCAGCCGGTCCAGCAGCGCACGGCGCCACCGCTCCGTCTCGGCAACCTGGTTGAACGTGAACAGATGGAGGCCCGCCACACCCGCCGACGGCTCGGTGAACGCCGCCGCGCCCCGGGTGAGCAGTCGCTCCGGGTCGTAGCCGCCCGGTGTCGCGAAGCGCAGGAACCAGGAGGCGTGCCTGGTGAGGAAGCGGGTCGACTCCCCCACCCCGATCTTCGTCGCCATGGCCAGCAGCTTGGCCCGCTGGACGGGCCCGGCGACGCCGAGGTACACGGGCAGGGTGACGTCACGGCGCCGGATCCGGGCGAGCCAGTCGCCGAGCACGCGCGCGTCGAAGCAGAGGTTGCTGACGATGTAGGTGGCGTGCGCCCGCTTGTCCCACATCGCCTGGATGGTGAGGTCGTCGTGGATGAGCGGATGGCTCTCCGGATAGCCGGTGATCCCCGTCTCCGCGAAGGGTCTGCCCATCTCGGTGAGCCGGCGCAGCACCGGCAGAGCGCCGTCGTAGGGCCCGGCGGGCGGATCGGCGTCGCCCGCCGGGACGAAGAGGTCGTCGACGCCTGCCACGCGCAGCCGCTCGGTGACGTCCTTGAGGTGGGTGTCGTCCCGGACCAGCCGGGCGGGCACGTGCGGGACGACACGGTAGCCGTGCGCCGCGAGCCGCTCGGTGAGGGCGAGGGTCGGTTCCAGGCCCTTGACCGGTGACGCCGTGACGGTGACCACGACGTCCCGGGGCACGTGGGCGAGGACCTTCTCCTCGGTCGCCCTCGCCGGCAGCACCTCGTAGCGGACCCGGGCGAGCAGCGCCCGCAGCGCCTCGGCACCCATGGTCTACCCGGCCTGCTTCTGGGCGTCGCGGTGCCGGTAGTACACGGCCTCCGACGGCGGCAGCGGCTCCCTGCCGAGGATGAGGTCGGCCGCCTTCTCCGCGATCATCATCACCGGGGCGTAGATGTTGCCGTTGGTGACGTACGGCATCACCGAGGCGTCCACCACGCGCAGCCCTTCGACGCCGTGCACCCGCATGCTCGTCGGGTCGACGACGGACATCTCGTCGGTGCCCATCCTGCAGGTGCAGGACGGGTGCAGGGCGGTCTCGCCGTCCTTGGCGACCCAGGCGAGGATCTCCTCGTCCGTCGCCACGGACGGGCCGGGTGAGATCTCCCCGTCGTTGTAGGGGGCGAGCGCGGGCTGGTTGAGGAGGTTGCGGGCGACTCTGATCGCCTCGACCCACTCGCGGCGGTCCTGCTCGGTGGAGAGGTAGTTGAAGCGCAGCGCCGGGTGTTCGCGGGGATCCTTGCTCCTGATCTTCACCGAGCCGAGGGCGTCGGAGTACATGGGCCCGACGTGCACCTGGTAGCCGTGGCCGCCCGCGGGTACGGAGCCGTCGTAGCGGACCGCGATGGGCAGGAAGTGGAACATCAGGTTGGGGTAGTCCACGTCGTCGTTGCTGCGGGCGAAGCCGCCGGCCTCGAAGTGGTTCGTGGCGGCCGGGCCTTTGCGGAACAGCCACTGCAGGCCGATGAAGGGGGCCCGCCACTTCGCCAGGTACGGCTGGACGGAGACGGGCTGCTTGCAGGCGTACTGGATGTAGACCTCAAGGTGGTCCTGGAGGTTCTCGCCGACGCCCGGCAGGTCGTGGACGACGTCGATGCCGAGGGCGCTCAGCTCCTCCGCGTTGCCGACGCCGGAGAGCTGGAGCAGCTGCGGGGAGTTGATCGCGCCGCCGCAGAGGATGACCTCCTTGGCCCGGACCTCCTGGAGGGCGCCCTTGCCGCGCCGGTACTCGACGCCGACGGCCTTCTTGCCCTCGAAGAGGACGCGGGTGACCAGGGCGCGGGTCTTCACGGTGAGGTTGGGGCGCTTGCGGGCGGGCTTGAGGTACGCCTTGGACGCCGACAGGCGCCGGCCGCGGTGCACGTTGCGGTCGAACTTGGCGAAGCCCTCCTGCCGGTAGCCGTTGACGTCGTCGGTGGGCGCGTAGCCCGCCTCCTCGGTCGCCTTGAGGAAGGCGGAGAAGAGCGGGTTGGTGGCCGGGCCGCGCTCCAGGACCAGCGGGCCGTCGTGGCCGCGGAACTCGTCGTCCGGGTCGGCGGCCAGGCAGTTCTCCATCCGGCGGAAGTACGGCAGGCAGTGCGCGTAGTCCCAGCCGGCCATGCCGGGGTCGGCGGCCCAGCGCTCGTAGTCGAGCGGGTTGCCGCGCTGGAAGATCATGCCGTTGATGCTGCTGGAGCCGCCGAGCACCTTGCCGCGGGCGTGGTAGATGCGGCGGCCGCCCATCCGGGGCTCGGGCTCGGACTCGTACTTCCAGTCGTAGAAGCGGCTGCCGATGGGGTAGGTCAGCGCCGCCGGCATGTGGATGAACACGTCCCACGGGTAGTCGGGGCGGCCTGCCTCCAGGACGAGCACCCGGTTGCCGGGGTCCGCGGAGAGCCGGTTCGCCAGTGCGCTGCCGGCCGAGCCGCCGCCGACGATGACGAAGTCGTACTGCAAGGGAGCCATGGTGCCTCGTCTCGCTCGCGCCGTCGATTGCGCGGAATGCTAGTACGGGTATCGCTATACGCACCAGGTTGCGAACCACGCAACTTGTAAGATCTTTGTTCACATCGCGTTACTTGGAGGGTGTTGTTTACTGCGCGTATAGTTTCGCTATGAGCAACTTCAGTCCGGATACCGAAACGAACGGCTCATCTTCTGGTGGCGTGCAGTCCGTCGACCGCGCCATCAGCGTCCTGGAGATCCTGGCCCAGCGCGGCGAGGCGGGGGTGAGCGAGGTGGCCGCCGAGATCGATGTTCACAAGTCGACCGCGTTCCGGCTGCTCGGCGCCCTGGAGGCGCGCGGTCTCGTGGAGCAGTCGGGCGAGCGGGGCAAGTACTCGCTCGGTTTCGGCATCGTACGCCTCGCCGGGGCCGTGACGGGACGCATCGACGTCACCCAGCAGGGCCGGGCGGTGTGCGAGCGGCTGGCCGAGGAGATCGGCGAGACGGTCAACATCGCGGTGATGCAGGAGCACTACGCGATCAACCTCTACCAGGTGCGCGGCACGGCCGCCGTCACGGCGCACAACTGGGTCGGCCAGCTGACCCCGCTGCACGCCACCTCCAGCGGCAAGATCATGCTGGCCCACGTGCCGGCCCAGGAGCGCGCCGCGCTGATCGCGGAGGGCGGCCTGAAGAAGCTGACCCCGCACACCATCTCCTCGAAGGCGAAGCTGGAGAAGAACCTCGCCGACGCCCGGGAGCGCGGTTACGCCTGGACGCTGGAGGAGCTGGAGATCGGGCTGCACGCCATGGCGGCGCCGATCCGGGACCGGGACGGCGTGGTCATCGCCGCGATCAGCGCCTCCGGGCCCTCCTACCGGTTCACCGAGGAGCGCATGCACGAGCTGGCTCCGGTGCTGGTGAAGGGTGCGGAGGAGATCAGCCACCGGATGGGGTTCCTGGGCTGAACGCTCCGCTGGAAGCGCCGTGATCCGCCGGCTGCCGGCTGCGGCGGCGTCGTGGCCGGTCGCGCCCAGGCGGCGGAGCCGCAGATCGATACAGCCCCGCGCCCCTTCAGGGCGCGGGCGCCGTCACTCCGGCTGCTTGGTGCCGAGCCGCTCGTTGACCCAGTCGTGGAAGGCGCCGATGTGGTGCTCGCTGGGCACCAGCACCCCGCCCTTGGCGTACATCCGTGAGCTCATGCCGGGCTGGGTGCGCTCGCAGGCGTCGAAGTCCTGGCGGTTGACCCGGTCGAAGAGCTCCACGGACCGGCTGACGTCCTTGCCGCTCGCCACGACGTGCGGGAGGTAGAGCCAGTCGCACTCGACGATCGTGCGGTCGGCGGCCACCGGGTACATCCGGTGGAAGATCACGTGGTCCGGAACCAGGTTGATGAACACCTGCGGCTTGACGGTGATCGCGTAGTACCGCCGGTCCTGGTCCTCCGCGACACCCGGAATGCGGTCCAGCCCCTCGGAGCCGTCCACGGTGAAGCCCTGGACGTCCGCGCCGAACTCGGCGCCGTGCCCGACGTAGTACTGCGCCGCGTAGCCGTCGGCGAACTCGGGCAGCACCTCGGTGAGTTCGGGGTGGATGGTGGCGCAGTGGTAGCACTCCATGAAGTTCTCGATGATGAGCTTCCAGTTGGCCTTGACGTCGTAGACGATCCGCCTGCCGACCAAGAGGTCCTCGACGCCGTAGTGCTCGATCGACTCGACGTCGCCCAGCCGCTCGACCGCCGCCCCGATCACGTCCTCCTCGAAGGACGGCGGGTTCTCCGCGAGGCACACCCAGACATAGCCGAGCCATTCCCGCACGGCCACGCCGACCAGGCCGTACTCGGTGCGGCCGACGTCGGGCATCTTGGTGAGGTTGGGCGCGGCGACCAGCTTGCCGTCCAGGCCGTAGGTCCAGGCGTGGTACGGGCACTGGAAGGCGCGGGCGACCTCGCCGGTCTCCTCGGTGCAGAGCTTGGCGCCGCGGTGCCGGCAGACGTTGAAGTAGGCGCGGATCGAATGGTCCCGGGCCCGGGTCACGAGGATGCTCTCGCGGCCCACGTCGACGGTGCGGAAGGCACCGGGCTTCGGCAGGTCGGCCGCGCGGGCGACGCAGAACCACATCGTCTCGAAGATGCGCTCCTGCTCCTGGGCGAAGATCCCGGGATCGGTGTAGGCGGAGCCGGGGAGGGTGGCGATGAGGCTGTCCGGCAGGCTGGTCGAGGTCACGCTGCACTCCTCGGAGGACGTCGTGGATCGGTGGGGTGGCGTGGGCGCCGGGTCAGGACGCGGCGGTGCCGAACTGCTTGCGGGCACGGGTGAACAGCCGCGGCTGGTTCATCCCGAGCACGGCGACCTGCCGGCCCGCCCGCCGGTACACGGCGAGGAAGCTGCGGTCGTCGGTCGAGCCCTCCTCGACCGTCACGCTGTCGGCCCCGGCCGCGTGGCCGACGAACTGGATCTTCACGCCGTACTGGTCGGACCAGAAGTACGGCGGCCGGGGCGTCCCCGGTTCCCGCGCGCCGTGCGCGAGCAGCGTGGCGACGGCGGTGTCCGGCCGTTCCAGCGCACCGGTCCAGTGCTCGACCCTGCGGTGGTCGCCGGTGTGCGGGTCGTACCAGTTGGCGCAGTCGCCGACGGCGACCACCCCGGCCACGCTGGTGCGGCCGTCGGCGCCGCACTGCACGCCGTTGTCGAGCGCGATGCCGGAGCCCGCCAGCCAGTCGACGCAGGGGCGTGCCCCGACGCCGACGACGACGGTGTCGGCGGGCACGCTGCGGCCGTCCTCCAGCAGGACCGCGGCCACCTGGCGCTCGCCGCTCAGCCCCTTGACGCCCACCCCGCACAGCAGCCGGACCCCGTGGTCGGCATGGAGCGCGGAGACGACGGCGCCCATGGCCTCGCCGAGCGGTCCGGCCAGCGGGGTCGGCGCCGCCTCGATCACGGTGACGTCGAGGCCGAGGGCGTACGCGGTGGAGGCGACCTCGGCGCCGACGAACCCGCCGCCGATCACGACCAGGCGGCCGCCCTTCGCGAGGTCCGCCCGCAGCGCGCGGGCGTCGTCGAGGGTGCGCAGCGTGTGGACCCCGGTGAGGCCCTCGGTGCCGGGCAGGGTACGGGCGGCGGCGCCGGTCGCGATGACCAGGCCGTCGGCGCGGACCTCGCGGCCGTCGGCCAGCCGGACGGCCCGCGCGGTGCGGTCGAGCCCGGTGGCGCGGGTCCCCAGGAGCCACTCGGCGTGCAGTTCCTCGTCCTCGCGCTCCAGCGCCAGGTCGGCCTCGCCGAGGGTGCCGGCCAGGAACTCCTTGGACAACGGCGGCCTGTCGTAGGGGCGGTGGGGCTCGTCGCCGACGACGACCAGCCGGCCGTCGTACCCCCGCTGCCGCAGCGAGCGCGCGGCCGACAGTCCGGCCAGCGAGGCGCCCACCACGGCGACCGTCCTCACGCGGCGCCCCCGGCCAGACGGGCGCTGACGCACGGCGGCAGGTTGGGGGGTTCGGCGGACAGCCGGACGTAGACCGTGCCGTCCTCGACCACGACCTCGTGGGTGCGGACCGGGCGCTTGGCCGGGGGTGCGTCCACGGCGCCGGTGCGCAGGTCGAACTTGGAGGCGTGCAGGGGGCATTCGACCTCGCAGCCCTCCAGCCAGCCGTCGGCGAGCGAGGCGTCCTGGTGGGTGCAGGTGTCGTCGATGGCGAAGAGCTCCCCGTCGTCGGTGTGGAACACCGAGACGGGCGGTTCGATGTCGAGCCGGTGGGCCTCGCCTCGCGGCAGATCCGCGAGACGGCACGCGGGAATCATCATGACACCTCGGTGCGTATAGCGAAACGGATTGCGGTTAGCGCAACGCCAGTCTGCGGGCCGCCGCGAAGCGTTGTCAAGGAGTTCTGCCGCCGGTTTGCACGGCCTCCGACAGCGGTTCCACGGCCATGCCGAAGCACCCTCGAAAGCGTGCGTGAGCAGGGCGAACAGGCCCGCGCAGAGTGCGGCCACGGCCCTGCCCCGGTGCCGTGACCGGGGCAGGGCCGCTTCGTCCGCGGGGCGGTCAGAGACCGCGGCCGTCCGTCACAGGAGCACCACCGAGCGCAGGACGTCACCGTGGTGCATGCGCTCGAAGGCCTTCTCGACCTCGTCCAGGGCGATGGTCTCGGTGACGAAGGCGTCCAAGTCGAGGCGGCCCTGCAGGTACAGGTCGATCAGCATCGGGAAGTCGCGGGAGGGCAGGCAGTCGCCGTACCAGGACGACTTGAGGGCGCCGCCGCGGCCGAAGACGTCGAGGAGCGGCAGTTCCAGCTTCATGTCGGGGGTGGGTACGCCGACCAGGACGACGGTGCCGGCGAGGTCGCGGGCGTAGAAGGCCTGCCGGTAGGTCTCCGGGCGGCCGACCGCCTCGATGACGACGTCGGCGCCGAAGCCGCCGGTCAGCTCGCGGACCGCCTCGACCGCGTCGGTCTCCTTGGAGTTGACCGTGTGGGTGGCGCCGAGCCCGCGCGCGGTGTCCAGCTTGCGGTCGTCGATGTCCACGGCGATGACCCGCGCCGCGCCAGCCAGCTTCGCGCCGAGGACGGCGGCCGCGCCGACGCCTCCGCAGCCGATCACGGCGACGCTGTCGCCACGGCCGACGTTGCCGGTGTTGAGGGCGGCGCCGATGCCCGCCATCACGCCGCAGCCCAGCAGCCCGGCGGCCGCCGCGGACGCACGTCGGTCGACCTTGGTGCACTGCCCGGCCGCCACCAGCGTCTTCTCGGCGAAGGCGCCGATCCCCAGCGCCGGGGAGAGTTCCTGCCCGGTCGAGGCCAGGGTCATCCTCTGCTTGGCGTTGTGCGTGTTGAAGCAGTACCAGGGCCGGCCGCGCAGACAGGCCCGGCACTGGCCGCACACGGCACGCCAGTTGAGGATCACGAAGTCACCGGGCGCCACGTCGGTGACCCCGTCGCCGACCGTCTCGACGACGCCCGCCGCCTCGTGGCCGAGCAGGAACGGGAAGTCGTCGCTGATCCCGCCCTCGCGGTAGTGCAGATCGGTGTGGCAGACCCCGCAGGCCTCGATCCTGACCACCGCCTCGCCCGGGCCGGGGTCGGGCACGACGATGGTCTCCAGGCTGACAGGGGCGCCCTTGCTTCGCGCGACGACGGCACGGACCTGCTGGGACATGGCCACTCCTCGGCTGAAAGAGGTGGCGAGACGTTGCCCAATGCGGCACGCATCTCGTGTTTCGCAACACAGCATCGCGGAGGCCGAAGCGGGGGTCAAGGATCCGTCGGCGGCCCGGCACCGGCCGCGCCCAGGGGCTCCACGGCATGCGCAGAGGCCACGCAGGCACGCGGAGAGGCCATGCACAGGGGGCCGGCACCGCACCCGCAGGTATCATTTATTGCGCAAAACCTACAAACCCCCACATCCCGAGTCCGGCACGGATGTGCCCGAGGTGAGGATGCGCGACATCACCTTCGACGGCCGCGGCGAGCTCCCGGAGCCCGGGGGCGAGGCGGAGGCACTGCTGGACGCACAGGGCCGGGTGGCGGCCTGGGGTCCGGGCGCCGAGGCGCTGCTCGGTCACCCGGCGCGGGAGGTGCTCGGCCGGCCCGCGGGCGGCCTGCTGCACGACCCCGCCGAGTCCGCGCGCGTGGTCCGGCGGTGGGCGGAGGGGGTCCGCCAGGGGCCGCTGGTGCTGCGGCGGCGCGGCGGGGAACCGGTCGAGGTCCAGGTCTGGGTGCGCTCCCTGACCGCCGCGGACGGTGGGCAGCGGTGGCTCGTCCAGGCGGCCGGGGCGGAGTCGTACCGCACGTTCGAATTCGGTCGTGCCCTGCTGCAGGGGCTGTTCACCGACGTCCCCTTCCACATCGACCTCTTCGACACGCGGCAGCGGTTCATCGCCCAGAACCTCGCGCAGCGGCGCGCCGGGGTGTTCCGGGACGCCCAGTACTCCGGGCACACCATGCGCGAGATGGCCCCGCCCGGCCTGCTGGACATCGACGCGCTGGAGGAACGGCAGCGGCGGGTGCTGGAGACCGGCAAGGCGCTGCTCGACACCGAGGTCGTCGGCCACCCCGTACCCGGTTCGCCCGACGACTACGTGTGGTCGGAGTCCATCCTGCCGCTCCGGGACCCGTCCGGGACGGTGATCGCCCTGGCCCATGTGATCTCCGACGTGACCCAGCGGGTCCGCTCGCGCGAACGGCTGGTGCTGGCCAACGACGCCGGCGCCCGGATCGGTACCACCCTGGACCTGTGGCAGACGGCCCGGGAACTGGCCGAGGTGGCGGTGCCGTGGTTCGCCGACTCCTGCCACGTCGACCTGCTGGACTCCGTCTTCTCCGACACAGACGACCTGGACAGCGGGGGCAGCGGGGACGGCGGGGACAGCGGCGACACCGGGGACGGCGGGGAACCGGCCGGTGGCGCACGGCCGCGCCACCCGCTGCTGCGCCGGGCCGCCTCCGACGGCGCGGCGGCCGAGGACACGGGGACCGGCGGGAACCGGGCGGTGCGGGTGGGCGACCTCGACACGGTGGCGACGGCGCCCGGCTCGCCGTTCCTCGACGCCCTGGCGCAGGGCGAGTCCGTCCTCCTCGCGGACGAGCAGCTGCGTCCGGCCGCCGCCGATCCCCGCCGGGCACCGGGCGCCGGTCCGGAAGTGCACTCCTGGCTGCTCGTCCCGATGCTCGCGCGCGGTGTCGCCCTCGGTACCGCCGTCTTCATGCGTTCGCGCAGCCCCCGCCGGTTCGAGCCCGAGGACGTGCTGCTCGCCGAGCAGATCGTGACCCGCACCGCGGTCTGCGTCGACAACGCCAGCCGCTACCACCGGGAGCGGACGACGGCCCGGACCCTCCGGCGCAGTCTGCTCCCCCAGCGGCTGCCGTCGCCGTCGGCGGTGCGGACGGCGTCCCGCTATCTGCCGGCCAGCGAGCACACCGGGCTGGGCGGGGACTGGTTCGACGTGATCCCGCTGTCCGGGGCGCGGGTGGCGCTCGTGGTGGGCGACGTGGTCGGGCACGGTCTGCAGTCGGCGGTCACCATGGGCCGGCTGCGCGGTGCGGTCCGCACCCTGGCGGACCTCGACCTGTCGCCCGTGGAACTCCTCGCCCACCTGGACGACCAGATGAACCGGTTCCTGGACGAGCGCGGCGACGAGGCGTCCCTGGTGACGGGGGCCACCTGCCTGTACGCGGTGTACGACCCGGTGTCGCGGCTGTGCCAGCTGGCGCGCGCCGGCCATCCGCCCCCCGCGGTCGTCTCGGCGGACGGCTCGGTCGACCTGGTGGACCTGCCCGGCGGCCCGCCCCTCGGCCTCGGCGGCGTCGTGTTCGAGGAACGCGAGATCGCCCTCGCCGACGGGGACCTCCTGGTCCTCTACACGGACGGGCTGCTGGAGTCACGTGCGCAGGACTTCGACACCGGGCTGCGCCGGATGCGCGCCACGCTCTCCCGCACCCCCGCGTCCGCCGCTCCGCAGGAGGTGTGCGACACGCTGGTCAGCGAGCTGCTGCCGCCGGGCCACCAGGACGACGTGGCCGTCCTGGTGGCCCGGATGAGCGGTCTGGCCCCGGACTCCCATGTCACCTGGGAGATCGAGGCACGGGAGAGAATGGTCGGCCGGGCGCGGGAGCTGACGGCGCGCCAGCTGGCGCGGTGGGGGCTCGCTGAGGAGTCGTTCACCACCGAGCTCATCGTGAGCGAGCTGGTGACGAACGCGCTGCGGTACGGCGGTGCGCCGATCACGCTGCGCCTGATCCGGGACCGGAGCCTGATCTGCGAGGTCTCCGACGGCAGCAGCACCTCGCCGCACGTACGGCGCGCCCGGGACACGGACGAGGGCGGCCGCGGTCTCTACCTCATCACCCAGCTCGCCCAGAACTGGGGGACGCGGTACAACGCGCGGGGCAAGACCATCTGGGCCGAGCAGTCACTTCCCGGCTGAGGCGCCCGCCGCGGAGCGGGGCCGGTCGTCGTCCGGGCCCGGTTCGACGACCAGGAAGGCGTCCGAGCCGAGGTCCATCACCACGGTCGCCCGGCCGCCCTCGGCCCGGCACCGCGCCGCGTACTCCTCGGCCGGCCACGAGCCCCGGGGAGCCCCGGCGGGAAATCGCTCCAGCACCCTCGCGCACATAGGTCCCGCACCTCCCGAGCCGGTTCTCGCCTTTCCACACGGCTGCCCCCGATCGACGCGGACATGCCGGAAACGCCGGAAGGGCGCGGGCCGCCGGTCCGTCGCGCGGGCCCGGGGAAGTGGGAGCGTGGGGACTTTGCAGCATGCCGTCGCACCGCCCCGGAGCCGCCCCATGAACGTCTCGGTCGTCCTGTTCACCGCCGACCTGCGTCTGCACGACCATCCGCCGCTGCGGGCGGCCCTGGACGGATCGGACGAGGTGGTGCCGCTGTTCGTGCGGGACCGCGCGGTGGACCGGGCCGGGTTCGCCGTGCCCAACCGGCTGGCGTTCCTCGCCGACTGCCTGAGCGAGCTGGACGCGGGGCTGCGCGAGCGCGGCGGCCGGCTGGTGGTGCGTTCGGGTGACCTCGTCGAGGAGGTGTGCAAGGCGGCGGCCGAGGCGGACGCCGGTGCGGTGCACCTGGCGGCCGACGTGAGCGGGCTCGCGCAGCGCCGGGAGGAGCGGCTGCGCCGTGCCCTGGAGGCGGACGGCCGGCGGCTGCACGTCCACGACGCGGTGACCTCGGCGGTCCCGGCCGGTGCGGTGACCCCGGCCGCCTCGGACCACTACGCGGTGTTCACGCCGTACTTCCGGCAGTGGTCGCGACAGCCGTTGCGGGAGGCGGTGGCCGCGCCGCGCCGGGTCCGGGTGCCGGACGGGGTCGGGTCCGAGCCGCTGCCGGTCCGGGACCGGCTGTCCGGTGTCTCGGCGGGCCTGGCCGCCGGTGGCGAGGCGGAGGGCCGCAGGCGGCTGGCGGCCTGGCTGCGCGCGGGCATCGAGTCGTACGAGGACCGCCACGACGACCTGGCGGGCGACGCGACCTCCCGGCTCTCGCCGCACCTCCACTTCGGGACGCTCTCCACCGTCGAGCTGGTCCACCGCGCCCGGCAGGCGGGCGGTCCGGGCGCCGAGGCGTTCGTACGGCAGCTCGCCTGGCGGGACTTCCACCGGCAGGTGCTGGCCGCGCGGCCGGCGGCGGCCTCGGCCGACTACCGGACGAAGCACGACCGTTGGCGCACCGGGCGCGCCGCGGACGAGGACGCCGAGGCGTGGCGGGCGGGGCGCACCGGCTACCCGGTCGTGGACGCGGCGATGCGCCAGCTGCGCCACGAGGGCTGGATGCACAACCGGGGCCGGCTGCTGGCGGCGAGCTTCCTGGCCAAGACGCTGTACGTCGACTGGCGGGTGGGCGCCCGGCACTTCCTGGAGCTGCTGGTGGACGGGGACGTGGCGAACAACCAGCTCAACTGGCAGTGGGTGGCGGGCACCGGCACCGACACCCGCCCCAACCGGGTCCTCAACCCGGTGGCCCAGGCGAAGCGTTACGACCCCGACGGCGCGTACGTCCGGCGCTGGGTGCCGGAGTTGGCGGCGCTGCCGGGGGCCCGGGCGCACGAGCCGTGGAAGCTCGGCGGCCCGGACCGGGCGGCGCTCGGCTATCCGGAGCCGGTCGTCGACCTGGCGGACGGTCTCGCCCGGTTCCGGCAGGCCCGGGAGCGCGACCGGGCCGAGAACTACACATAAAGAAGAAATAAGAGCAGAATGCTGTCTAGCGGCGTATAACCGCACGCACCAGACGCGGTCAGGCCTGCAAGTCGAGAAGGAGACGAGTCATGGCCAACGTCTCGCACGGCAGAAGTGACATATCCAGCCACCCTGATGTCTCCGAGATGCGGGAGCGCTACGCCCGCATGCTCGGCGGCCGTGATGTGGCGCTCGTGGACGGACCGGTGTTCCTGCTCGGTCTGTACTGCGCGGCGTCCCCGTGGATCCTCCACTACACGGCGAGCCAGCCGGCGCTCGTGACCCACAACCTGATCATGGGCATAGCGATAGGCCTGCTGGCACTGGGCTTCACCAGGGCACCGGAGCGCATGTACGGCCTCAGCTGGGCCATGTGCGCGCTGGGCATCTGGATGATCATCGCCCCCTGGGTGGTCGGCACCAGCCCGGACAAGGGCGTCATCATCAACAACGTCATCATCGGCGCACTGGCCCTCTGCCTCGGGCTGGTGTGCGCCGCTTCGGCGGCCAAGCGGACGCCTGTGACCTAGGCACACCGGACTTCCCCTGGAAGGGAGGACGCGGGGCCGGTCCGGTGACGGCGGACCGGCCCCGCCGCGTGCCCGCTCAGCGGCCGGGGACCAGCCAGGGCTCCTGCGGGAGCGGGCTGCCGGTCTCGATGAGGGACTTCAGGTTGGAGAGCACGGCCGGCCAGCCGGACGAGATGTCCCGGAGCTCGCCCTCGTCGTTGAGGTCCTCGTGGGTGACGGTGAGCTTGACGATGTCGGCGTGCGGGCGGATGTCGAAGGTGACCCGGGAGTGCCTGCTCCGGTCGCCCTCGTCCGCGGGCGCGGCCCAGGTGGTGACCAGTCTGGTCGGGCGGTCGCTCTCGACGACGGTGCCGACCACGTCGGCGATCCCGGAGCCGTCGGTGCGCCGGTGCTCCCAGCGGGAGCCCGGCCGCCAGTCGGAGACGTTGGAGTGCCCCCAGTAGACGGCGGTCAGGTCGGCGTCCGTGAGGGCGTCCCAGACCTTCTCGGGGGTGCTGGCGATGTAGGTGACGTAGACATAGCTGGGCTGGTCGCTCATGGCTTCCTCGGCTCGTCGCTTCAGGTCGCCGAGCGCACGCAGGCGCGGGCGCTCGAACTTGTCGATCCACCGCTCCTGGATCTCGTGGAGCGGCACCGGGTTGAGGTAGTGCAGCTTCTCCCGCCCCCGCCGCACGGTGCTGATCAGGTTGGCGGCCTCCAGGACGGCCAGGTGCTGGGTCACCGACTGCCGGGTCATCGCGATGCGCTCGCACAGCTCGCCCAGCGTCTGGCCGTTCTGCTCGTGCAGCCGGTCCAGCAGCCGCCTGCGGGTGTCGTCGGCCAGCGCCTTGAAGACCTGGTCCATCCCACTGTCGTCCTCTGATCGCACACCCAACGTTATGCAGGCAATTACTTGCATGTCAATGTCGGCCACCCGTTCGACGCGGTTCAGGGAGCCGTGTCGAAGGAGATCCACACGTCCGGCGGCAGCTCCGGCATGCCCGGCACCGGCCGGGGCCGCTCCGTCCAGGCGTCGCCCGCGGTCTCGGCCGCGACCCGCCGCCAGAAGGCGACGGCGCCCGGGTTCTCGTACTGGAACGCGATCTCCCAGCGCCCCGGATGACGGGCGAGGACACCGCGGACGGCAGCCAGCCCGATGCCCGTCCGCCGGGCACCGCGCACCACGAAGAAGCTGTTGAGCACCCGCACGGGAGCGTCCAGCGCCCGCACGAACGCGAAGCCGGCCGGGTGCCCGCCCCGGACGAAGAGGTAGGGCGCCCAGCCGGGTGCGGAGAACGCGTCCTCGACGCGCTCGTCGCGGAACGAGCCGTCGGGCCTCGGCAGGAGTCCCCCGAACTCGGACAGGTCGTGGCGGAACATCAGCCACAGACGGTCGACGACGGGGCGGTCCTGGGGGACGGCAGGGCGGACGACGACGTCCGCGGCAGTGGGTTCGGTCATGAAAAAAGCCTCACCCGGCGGCAGTTGGCCGCCGGGTGAGGCTGACGTGTGGTGGTGACACTACACCACGACGGGCTCCTCCGGCGCCAGATACTCCTCGCTGACCTCCTTCACCCCGAACGGCCACACCTTCTCCAGCCGCGCCCAGACCAGGAACGCCACGCAGCCGAGGGCGAGCCAGGCCAGCGACCACTCGATGGGGTGGCGGCCCGGGGAGTTCCGGTCGGCGTAGCCGTAGATCACGCACCAGCCGGCGAACGCGACGATGCTCGGCAGCGGGTACAGCCACATGCGGTACGGCCGCTTCAGCGTCGGCTGCCGGCGGCGCAGCACCGTGAGCGCCACGATCTGGGCCAGCGCCTGGACGATCACCATCACGGTGGTGAGCAGCTGGATCAGGGTCGCCAGGTCGGTGTGCCGGCCGATCAGGAAGCCGATCGCGGTGATCACGCCCATGGTCGCGAGGCCCAGCATCGGGAAGCGGTGCTTGGGGTGCAGCTTCTCGTAGGGGCGGAAGAAGACCCGGTCGCGGGCGGCGTCGTAGGGCACCCGGGAGCCGCCGAGCAGGCCGGTGAAGACCGAGGCGAAGGCCGTGATCAGGATCAGCACGGTCACCGTGTCGGCGGCGCCCTTGCCCCAGGTCTTCTCAAGGACCGCCGAGGCCACGGAAGTAGAGGCGATGTCGTCCGGGTTCGTCATGCGGTGCCAGTCGACGACGCCGAGCGTGCCGATCTGGAGCAGCAGGTAGATCGCCATGATGCCGAGGATGGAGAAGAGGATGGAGCGCGGCAGGACGCGGCCGGGATCCTTGATCTCGGCGCCCATGTAGGCGGTCGTGTTGTAGCCGAGGTAGTCGTAGATGCCGATGGTCAGGCCCGCGGCGAAGCCCAGCCAGAAGTGGTCGCTGGTCAGGTCGAAGGCGTGGGCCGGGTAGGTGAAGGCCAGGTGCGGGCTGAAGTCGCTCGCCGCGGCCACGATCACCAGCAGCACCGAGGCGATCATCACCGTCCACATCACGGCGGTGATCTTCGCGATGTGCTCGATGCCGCGCCAGAGCAGGAGCACCACCAGGGCGATGACGCCGAGACCGATGAGGTCGCCGGAGGTCTGGCCGAGGCCCGGGGCGAGGTAGCCCAGGTACTGGACGAAGCCGACCACGCCCGTGGACATGATCAGCGGGATGAAGAGCATCGCCGTCCACACGAACAGGAACGGCATCAGGCGTCCGGTGCGGTACTGGAAGGCCTGGCGCAGGTAGACGTAACTGCCGCCGGAGCCGGGCATCGCGGCACCGAGTTCGGCCCAGACGAGGCCGTCGCAGAGCGCGAGCACCGCGCCCGCGACGAAGCCGATGACGGCCTGCGGGCCGCCGAACGCGGCGACCATGAGCGGGATGGTCACGAACGGACCGATGCCGCACATCTGGCTCATGTTGATGGCGGTGGCCTGGAACAGGCCGACGCGGCGGACGAAACCGCCGTCCGGCGGGGCACTGTCCGGGACGACGGGACTACCGGGACCAGCAGACATGGGGGCTCCTGAGCGAGACAGGGGGAGGCGGGCGGGGCGCGTACGACGGGCGGGGGCCGACTCGGCGGGATGGCCGATAAAGTTAAGGAGCCTTACTAGATGCGTCAAGTATGCGTCGGGAATCGGTGAGAATGGTGTGATGGCCGCCAGCGACGTCGTAGAGGAGCAGGAGCAGCCCTGGAGCCGGCAGCGCCTGCGCAGCGCCAACGAGCGGCTGCTGCTGGACCGGCTGCGCCTGCTCGGCTCCGCCTCCCGCGCCCAACTGGCCCGCGAGACGGGCCTGTCGAAGCCGACGGTGTCCAGCGCGCTGGCCGCGCTGGAGTCGGCGGGGCTCGTCCACGAGGTCGGCACCCACGCCCCGGAGCGCGGCCGCACCGCCGTCCTGTACGCGCCCGACCCCGCGGCGGGCTACGCGCTCGGCATCGACGTGGGCCGGGGCTGGCTGCGGGTGGCGGTCGCCGACCTCGACGGCACCCTGGTCGCCCGCTCCGACGTGCGCAACCGGGCCCGGGGTTCGGGCGCGATGGCCGACCTGCTGGTCACGACGGCCCGGCAGGTGGTCGCCAACTCGGGGGTGGACCCGGCCGAGGTGGTGCACGCGGTGGTGGGCACGCCGGGCGTGTACGACGAGCGGCAGCGGCGGGTGCGGTACGCGATGCACCTGCCGGGCTGGGGGCGCGCGGGCCTGTTCGACCGGATGCGCGAGGAGCTGGGCGTCCCGCTGGAGGTGCACAACGACGCCAACCTGGCGGCCCTCGGCGAGTACACGTACGGCGTCGGGGCGGGCAGCCGGCTCTTCGCGTACATCATGATCGGCACCGGCCTCGGGATGGGCGTGGTCAGCGAGGGACGGCTGTTCACCGGGGCCCACGGGCTCGCCGGGGAGATCGGCTTCCTGCCCTGGCCGGGGCAGCAGCGGGGGCCGGAGCGGCTGGAGGACGCGGTGTCGGGGGTGGCCGTCGTCGAAACCGCACGGCGGCTGGGGATGACCGGGCAGCTCACCGCGAAGTCCGTGTTCGACGCGGCCCGCCAGGGCGATCCGGCCGCCGTGGAGGCGGTACGTCTCGAGGGCGAGCGGATCGCGCACACGGTGGCGGCGGCCGCGGCCGTCCTCGACCCCGACCTGGTGGTGCTCGGCGGCGGTGTCGGCCACAGCGTCGACCTGCTGCTGCGCCCCGTGCGGGAGCACCTGCGCACCCTCACACCGCTGCGCCCGAAGCTGGCGCCCAGCCGGCTCGGCGAGGACGCGGTGCTGCTCGGCGCGGTGGCCACGGCCCTCGGCACCGCCCGTGACCTGGTGTTCGAGCGCCGGTCGAGCGCGTCCTGACCGCGGCGGCACCAACTCGCGCGGAACCCACGGTGATTGACACGGCCTCCGCGGCACCCTAGCTTGAGCCGGGTTAGTAAAGTTTCCTAACTTTACGAGCCTGGAGACCACCGTGTTCCCTCGCCGTGCCCCCGGACACCGCCTCGCCACGGCCGCCGTGGCCCTGGGACTGCTCTGCTCACTGAACACCAGTGCCTGGGCCGGGGCCCGCGACCCGGCCCACGGGCCCGCCCGGATCACCCGGGTGCCGTCCGCCGCCGGGTCCGAGACCCCCCTGTCGGGCTACGCGATCCGCTCGACGGCCGACGTCGGCGACTCCGCCGCGGCGGTCTCCTCCCCCGGCTACCCGACGCAGGGCTGGTATCCGGCGGGGCCCCGCTCCACGGTCCTCGCCGCCCTGCTCGCCGACGGCGTCTACGACGACCCGTTCGTCTCCACCAACCTCCAGAAGATCCCCAAGTCGCCGTTCCAGGTCCCCTGGTGGTACCGCAGCGACTTCACGGTCGCGGACCCCTCGCACCGCACCTACCTGGACTTCAGCGGGGTGATCTCGGCGGCCGACGTGTACGTGAACGGCCGTCAGGTCGCCACCGCCGCCGACGTCACCGGCGCCTACACCCGCCACGAGCTGGACGTCACCTCGCTGGTGAAGGAGGGCACCAACACGGTCGCCTTCCGGATCCAGCCCAACAACCCCAACAAGAACCTCACCATGGGCTGGCTCGACTGGCTCCAGCCGCCGCCCGACCAGAACATGGGCATCGTCCGTGACGTCCTGGTCCGGCGCGGCGGCCCGGTCGCGCTGCGCGACGCGCACGTGGTGACGCAGCTCGCGGTGCCGTCCCTCGCGACGGCGGACCTGACGGTGAAGGCGCAGGCCCGCAACGACTCGGACGCGCCGGTCACCACCGAGGTCTCCGGCACCGTCGCCGGGGTGACCCTCACCAGGTCGGTCGAGCTCGCGGCCCACCAGACCAGGACCGTCACCTTCACACCCGCCGACACCCCGGGGCTGCACCTGACCTCCCCGAAGGTGTGGTGGCCTGCGGGGATGGGCGGCCAGCCGCTCTACGACGTCGACCTCACCGCCTCGGTCGGCGGCACGGCGTCGGACACCGCGCACGAGACCTTCGGCATCCGGGACGTCCGGGCCCCGCTGAACTCCGACGGCGCCCGCCAGTACTCGGTCAACGGCCGCCGGCTGCTGATCAAGGGCGGCGGCTGGTCACCGGACGAGTTCCTGCGCTGGGACCGCACCTATGCCGAGGACCGCCTCAAGTACGCCCTCGACCTTGGTCTGAACGCCATCCGGCTGGAAGGCCACATCGAGCCCGACGAGTTCTTCGGCCTCGCCGACCGCCTCGGCGTCCTCACCCTGCCCGGCTGGGAGTGCTGCGACAAGTGGGAGGGGCAGACCAACCCCGGTGAGAGCGGCGAGAAGTGGACCGCCGCCGACTACCAGGTCGCCCAGGCCTCGATGGCCGCCGAGGCCGCCCGGCTGCGTGACCACCCGAGCGTGGTCTCCTTCCTGATCGGCAGCGACGCCGCGCCCGACGCGAAGATCGAGAAGAACTACCTGGACGCCCTGACCGCCGCCGACTGGGCCGTCCCGGTGGTCCCCGCCGCCTCGGACAAGTCGGCTCCCCAGCTGGGCAGTTCGGGCATGAAGATGACCGGCCCCTACGACTGGGTCCCGCCGGGCTACTGGTACGCCAAGCGCGAGGGCGGCGCCACCGGCTTCAACTCGGAGACCAGCGCAGGCCCGGACATCCCCACCCTCGACACCCTGCGCCGGATGATGACCCCGGCCGAACTCGACACCCTCTGGAAGAACCCGGACGCCAAGCAGTACCACCGCTCGCCGTCCGCGACCTTCGGCACCCTGAAGGTCTACGACGCCGCCCTCACCGGCCGCTACGGCGCCCCGAAGAGCCTCACCGACTACGTCAGGAAGGCCCAGCTCGCCCAGTACGAGAACGTCCGCGCCCAGTACGAGGCGTACGGACGCAACCAGACCGACGCCTCGAAGCCGTCCACCGGGGTCGTGTACTGGATGTTCAACAGCGGCTGGACGTCCCTGCACTGGCAGCTGATGGACCGTTACCTCGACCAGGGCGGCGCCTACTTCGGCGCGAAGAAGGCCAACGAGCCGCTGCACGTCCAGTACTCCTACGACGACCGCTCGGTGGCCGTGGTGAACAACCGGCACACGCCGGTCTCCGGGCTCACCGCACGGGTCACCCTCTTCAACCCCGACGGCACCCAGAAGTACGACCAGGCCGTCACCGGCGTCTCGGTCAACGGCGACGGCGCGCACAGCACCGCGCTCACCCTGCCGGCGTCGGTGAGCGGGCTGGCCTCCACCTACCTGGCGCGGCTGGTCCTGACCGACGCGGACGGCAGGGAGGTGAGCCGCAACGTCTACTGGCTCTCCACCAAGGCCGACGCCCTCGACTGGGCGAAGACGGACTGGTGGCACACGCCGACGACGAGCTACGCCGACCTGACCGGGCTCTCCTCGATGGCCCAGGTCCCGGTCACCGCGACGGCGTCGACCACGGCCGCCGACGGCACGTCGACCACCACGGTCACCGTCCGCAACACGGGCACCGGGAAGACCCCGTCCCTGCTGACGGACGTCCATCTGGTCGACGCGAACGGCAGGCCGGTGCTGCCGGTGCGCTGGTCGGACAACGAGGTCGGCCTGTGGCCGGGTGAGTCGGCGACCCTGACGGCCACCTACCGGACCGCCGACCTGCACGGCTCGGCGCCCCAGGTGCGGGTCTCCGGCTGGAACGCCGTGGAGCGGACGGTTCCGGCGGGCCTGCCGGAACCGTCCGTCCCGCTCAGCTCACGTTGAGCGCGGTGTCGTCGACGACGAAGGACGTCTGGAGGGTCGAGCCCTCGACACCGGAGAACTTGATGGTGGCCGTGGTGCCGGCCAGGGAGGAGACGTCGAAGCTCTTGAGGACGTATCCGGAGGCCGCGTTGAGGTTGGAGTACGTGGCCAGGGTGGTGGATCCGGCGGTGACCGTCAGCTTGTCGTAGGCGGTGCTGGTGGTGGTCTCCGCGGTGTCTATGTGCAGGTAGAAGCTGAGCGTCGCGGAGCAGCCGGACGGGATGGTCACCGACTGGGACAGCGTGTCGGTGTGGGCGGACCCGTAGCCGTCGAGCCAGGCCTTGTAGGAGCCGGTGCGGGCCGCCTCGCTGCTGGAGTTGGTGATGACCCCGCTGCTGGCGGTCCAGGTGGTGTTGCCGGACTCGAATCCGGGGTTGCCGAGGAGCTGGGCGGACGTGCAGGTGCCGCCGCCACCCCCGCCACCGCCTCCGCTGCTGCCGCTGCTCGCGCCGGTGAGCCAGGCGGTGGCGTTGAGGGCGAGGGCGGCGTTGGTGGCGCCGGTGTCGTTCCAGCCGTCGTACAGCGTGTTGCCGGACTGGCCGGTGCCGTCGTCGATCGGGGAGCTGTCGCCCCAGAAGGCGACCCGGCCGCTGCCGAAGGTGCTGGTGGCGAAGAACGCGCCGGTGTTGCCGGAGTAACCGCTGCGGTACACCAGGCCCTTGACGTTGGAGTTGTCGGAGGGCTTGAGGGTGGCGGTGGTGCCGTCGGCGATCAGGCTCTTGGTGACGGTGCCGAAGGAGCCGTTCAGCACCGCGTTGCTGCTGTCGCTGATGGCCGCCGGGTAGCCGGAGCTGATGTCGAGGGAGTCGATCGAGAAGCCGAACGGGTCCGTCGAGTCGACGCTGTTGTTCGTCATCAGGTCGTTGAGGATCTCGACGGCGTCCTCACCGTCGCTGTTGCGGTCGGCGCCGGTGTGGTCGGAGATCATGAAGAGACCGCCGCCGTTGTTCACGAAGTTCATGATCGCGGTCTTCTCGGCGGTCGTGAACAGCGTGTTGGGCTCGGGGAGGACCAGGGCGTCGAAGTTCGACAGGTCGGTCGTCGACGAACCGCCGTAGGTGAGCGCGCTGGTCGCGGTCTTCATGCTGTAGCTGCCGGTCTTCTGGAGGGCGACGCCCCACGAGGAGAGCGCGCCGGTCCAGTCGGTCTCCGAGGACGGGGAGGAGTCCTGGGCGAGCGGGTCGGGCTTGCTGGTGGAGATGATCCAGTCCGCGTTGCCGGCCTCCTCGGCGTGGCCGTCGTCGAACAGGACGCGGTAGGTGGTGGCCGCGTGGGCGGGGGCGGCCGCGGTGCCGACCTGGAGGGCGGCTCCCGTGACGAGCAGTCCGAACCCGGCCAGGGCGGTGGTGAGTCTGTGGCGGGATCTGCTGGATCCAAGCATCCGGCGAACCTCCGTGAGGGGGTGGGGTAGAGGCGGTGCGGGCGCCAACTCTGCGCGCGTAGAACGTGCTTGAGATTTCTACACGCGTCGACTCATTGAAAGGTACATGGCATGTCGGGTCGGTGAACAGAAAACCGCTGTAACAACCCGACGGGACTGCCTCCGGATTCAGCGGGCAGATTGGACAGCAGCGGGGTACAGACGAAGAGGGGCGGACATGGAGATCTCGGGCATCATCAGCGCCATCGTCATCGGACTCATCATCGGTGTGCTGGGGCGCCTGGTCGTCCCCGGCCGCCAGCACGTCGGCATCCTGTGGACCATCGTCGTCGGCATCGTCGCGGCGCTGCTGGGTTCGGCGCTCGCGGCGGGCTTCGGCGTGGCCGACACCAAGGGCCCCGACTGGATCGAGTGGTTCATCCAGATCGCCCTGGCGGCGCTGGGGATCGCGGCCCTGGACCGCAGCAAGGCACGCCGGTGACCTGAGCGCACCTCGGGCGCGGCGGGACGGCATCGAGCGGTGCGGTCCCGCCGCGCGGGCGTGCCCGGCGGTCGGCCGACCGGGCGCCGGCGGTTTCTCCTGCCGCTCCTACCCGGGAGAACTGTCGCGCCTACGCAGGAGAGAGATACGGCGTGGTCGTGGTGAGGGCGTGGAACCCCAGCCGTTCGAGGATCGGCCGGCTCGTGGGCAACGCGTCCACCTGCAGGTAGCGGCAACCGTGCGCGGCGGCGACCCGGGCCCGCCGGGCGACCAGGGCACGGTACATGCCACGCCCGCGCCATCCCTCCACGGTGCCGCCGCCCCACAGTCCGGCGAACCTCGTGCCCGGTACCAGCTCGACCCGGGCGGCGCTGACCGGCTCGTCCCCGGCGAGCGCGATCATCGCGACCATGCTGTCCGGCTGCTCGGCGAGCCGTGCCAGCAGCCGGTTCCGGAGCGGCGAACCGTCCGTGCCGAAGGCCTTCTCGTGCACGTCCACCATGAGCTCGATGCCCGCCCGGTCCGTGGCGGTCACCACGCGTACGCCGTCCGGCAGGTCCGCGTCGAGGCTGAGCCGGGCGACCTCGCCGACCATCAGGGTCTCCTGCGGCTCCGGCGTGAACCCGGCCGCCGTCAGCCGGTCACCGAGGTCCGACGGCCGGTCGTGGCCGTAGACCTTCCACTCGAACTCCTGCCCGTGGGCGGCGAAGAAGCCGACCTGCTCGGCGATCGCACGGTCCGCGGTCGACGCGTCCAGGTCCGACCAGAGGACGCCGTTCCATCCCCCGGCGTCCGCCACCTGGCGCACCACCTCGCCCACGCGCTCGATCCGGGCGCCGGGCCCGTCGGGCCGGGCGCCCTCGCGCATGTCGCGGTCGTACAGGGCGAGCACAGTCTGGTGATCCATACGCGCACTCCACCATCCGGGCGCGACGCGGGCAACGCCATTTCCCGTGGCCGCCGGACGTCCGGGCCGGCCGGTCAGCCCAGTTCGAGCGTCGTGACCCCGTAGATCCGCTCGCGGGCGTGGTCGCGGACCGGGCCGGTGTACATCCGGGCGGTCTCGAACGAGGGGGCGAAGCCGGCCGCCTCGGCGAGGGCGACGCCCGCCGTGCTGATCTCGGGTACGTCGATGGCGACCCGGTTGCCCGCAGCCTCGGCGTTGAGGGCGGTGAACAGGGCGCGGGCGTCCTCGGCGGTGTCGGCGAAGAGGGGGCCGATGCGCAGGGTGTCGCGGCCCGGGCGGATCACGCCGTAACCGGTGAGGCGGTCGCCGTCGTGGCGGACGAGCGCCGTGTGCCCGGTGGTGTTCAGCCACGCGGCCACGAAGCGCGGCCGGTCGGCCGGGCCGCAGGCGCTGTCGTACGCCGTGACGGCGGCCAGGTCGGTGGCGCGGGCCCGCCGGACACCGGCCGGGGTCTCGGCGGCGGGGGCCTCGCCCACGAACCGGGCGGTGCGGTAGGCGAGTTCGAAGCCGGACTGGCGGTAGTTGTCCTGCTGGGCCACCACGCCGTCCAGGCCGACGGTGCGCTCGCCGGCGTGGGCGAGTGCGGTCTTCCAGGTGGTGAGGCCGTGGCCCTGGCCGCGCAGGTCGGGGCGGACCAGGTACCAGCCCAGGAAGGCGTAGTCGGAGCCGTGGTTGACGACGGAGACGGCCGACACCGGTTCACCGTCGATGCGGCCGACGAAGAACCCGTCGGGGTCCTGGGCGAAGAAGGCGGCGGTGTCCGCCAGTCCCGGGTTCCAGCCCTCGTCGGCCGCCCAGCCGACGATCAGCGGCCAGTCGTCGGGGGTGGCCCGGGTGACGACGAGGTCCTGGGGGGCCGGAGAGGTCATCGATGCGCTCCATTCCGTGACGGGGTCCGACCGCACGGCGACCGGCGCCGCGCGCCCGCAGCATCCTTCCGGATCACCGGGTGCCGCGCCACGACGGATCAAGCCGTTGACGTGCCGCGTGCCGTGTCCGGTCCGGCGGTCCGGCGGTCTAACGGTGTGCCGGTCGGCGTGCGGCGTGCGGCGACCCGTGCGTACGGCGGAGGCCCCACCGGTCGGGTCCGGTGGGGCCTGCCGATGCGCGGTGCGTCGCCCGCTCCGGTATCACGCCGGGCGTCAGCGCGTCCGGCCCGGGCTGAAGCGCCGGTGCAGGGCGGTCCCGGCGAGCAGCAGCGCCGCGCTGCCCGCCGCGGCGGCGCCGGTGAGGTCCGTGCCGGTGTGCGCGAGGGTCGCCCGGGCCGGCGGCGCGGCGGGGTCGTGCGCCTTGGGCTCGTGGTGGGCCTTCGGCGGGGCCGGCGGCTCGACGACGGGCGGCTTCGGGGTGCTGGTCTCCGGCGGGCTCGGGTGGTCGCCGGAGGTGTTCACCGAGGTGTTGCCGATGGCCGGGTTCAGGACGCCGACCACGTCGACGCTGTTGCCGCTGACGTTCACCGGGAGGTCGACCGGCAGCTGGATGCCGTTGCCGGAGACCACCCCGGGCGAGCCCTCCTCGGTGCCCTGCGCGGACGCGCCACCGGACGTGACCGAGCCGCCGGGCGCGCCGTCGGTGGCGTCGCCGCCGCCCTCGTTCGCGCAGGTGTTGCCGGCTGCCGGGTTGAGGAGCCCCACCACGTTCACGGTGTTCCCGCACACGTTCACCGGGAGGTTGACCGGCAGCTGGATACCGTTGCCGGAGACCACCCCGGGCGAACCGGCCGCGGTACCGTCCGCGCCCGCGTCGGCCCAGGCCGGAACCGCCACGGCCATCGCACCTGAGGCGGCGGCGACGGCGATCACACCGTTTCGGGTAACCCGTTTCATAGGTTCCCTGCCTTCCAGACATGAATGCGGGCGCTCGCCCGCAACGGTTAAAACGCAGACGAACCATGTGAGTTATGGCTTATTCACATTTCACCCCATCGAGTGACACTGAACTCGAACCGACAGCAAAAGTATGCAAGGGCATCGAAAGGGGTGATCGCGCGCAGGCTACGGCCCCCTTGTCCGCCCCGCTCGCCCGGAGGCGGGCCCCGCGGAGCCCGCTTATGGTGGGCGAAAGCCCTGTGTCCGGTCCGCCACGGAGCGTCCCTGGAGGCCCTCGATGCCTGCCGTGCCCCGTACCCGGCCCGCGCTGCGGCGCTGCGCCGACGCCGGTGCCGTGGCGCTGGCGCTGCTGGGCGCGGGGCTGCCGGCGACCCCGGCCGGGACGACGGCGGGCGGCCGGCAGCCTGACCTGACCCCGTTCTACCGGCAGCAGGTCCGGTGGACGGCGTGCAAGGACGTGGAGCTGCCCAGGGACATGCAGTGCGGCAGGGTCACCGTCCCCCTCGACTACGCACGGCCGGCCGGAGGCACCCTCGACCTGGCGCTGTCCCGCTACCGGGCGACCGGGAAGTCACGGGGCTCGGTGCTGCTGAACTTCGGCGGCCCGGGCGGCTCGGGCGTCAGCCAGCTCGGCCAGGACGCCAAGGAGTTCATGGGGCTGACCAACGGCTACGACGTGGTCGGCTTCGACCCGCGCGGGGTCGGCCGCTCCTCCCCCGTCACCTGCGGCGCCGGCACCGGCGCCGCCCCGGACGGCACGAGCACCGACGAGCCGCCCGACGCCGCCCGTCCGCAGGCCCTGATGAAGGAGCTGAAGCAGCTCACGCTGCGGTGCACCAGGAACTCCGGGCCCGTGCTGTCCCACATGGGTACCGTGAACGCCTCCCGGGACCTGGACGTCATCCGCCAGGCGCTCGGCGACGCGAAGCTGAACTACCTGGGTTTCTCCTACGGCACCAGGCTCGGCGCGGTGTACGCGGCGCAGTTCCCGCACAACGTGGGCCGGATGGCGCTGGACGGGGTGGACACGCTGACCGAGTCGCTGGCCGAGCAGGGGGTGGCCGGGGCCCGGGGGCAGCAGACGGCGCTGGACGACTTCCTGGACTGGTGCGTCTCCGACCTGGGGTGCCCGTTCGGGCAGGACCGGCGCAAGGCCGGCGAGGCGGTCGTGAAGCTGGTGCGCTCCCTCGACGAGGACCCGGTGCCCTCCGACTTCGGCGGCGCGTTCACCGGCCAGGACCTGGTCGACGCCCTCGGGCAGGGGCTCTACGGCAGGGAGCTGTGGCCGCTGCTGGAGCGGGCGCTGGCCGCACTGATCGAGGACGGGGACACCCGGGGGGTGCAGAACGTCGCGTCCGGCGGCTACGCGCTGCCGCACGGGCACCGGCCGGGCGGCGGGCTCGTGGACAGCGCGGACATCCCCGTGGACAACCTGTCGGCCGCGCTGATGGCGATCAACTGCGCCGACGACCCGGACCGGCCGAGCGCCCGGCGGCTCACCGAGGACATCGCCAGGCTGGACAAGGAGTACCAGCAGGCGTCCCCGGTGTTCGGCCGGTTCCGGCTGACGCAGGTGCTGCTGTGCTACGGCCGGCCGCGCGGTACGGACTTCATCCGCGAGAAGGTCAAGGATGTGCCCTCCGCGCCGCTGCTCCTGGTGGGCACCCGCGGTGACCCGGCGACGCCGTACAGCTGGACGGTCGAGACGGCGAAGCGGCTCGGTCCGTCCGCCGTGGTGCTGGACAACAGGGGCGACGGCCACACCGGGTACACGTCGTCGGCGTGCGTGCACGGCAAGGTCGACGACTTCCTGCTGTACGGCACGCTGCCGCCCGACGGCAGTTCCTGCCCGGCGGACGGTGACGGCGGCTCCGTCACCGACTCGTCGGGCTGAGGCCCCGGACGCCGGGCCCCGAGCGCCGGGCTCAGGGCTCAGGGCTCAGGGCTCAGGGCTCAGGGCTCAGGAGAGGGACAGCTCGGGGTCGTAGAGGTCGATCCAGTGGGCCAGGTCCAGGGTGCGTTCCAGGCCGCGCCGGTCGGCCTGGGTGCTCAGTTCGGCCCGGTGGGCCGCCCGGCCGGCCCTGTCGCGGTCGACGAGTTCGAAGACCCGGTGGTCGGGCCGGGCCACCAGGTCCCTGACCTGGTCCTGGAGGGCGCGGCCGTACTCCGGGTCCTGGGTGGAGGGGTAGGGGCTCTTCACCCGGTCGTACACGGACTGCGGGAGGACGTCCCGGGTGGCCTCCCGGAGCAGGGTCTTCTCGCGGCCGTCGAAGGACTTGAGGGCCCAGGGCGCGTTGTAGACGTACTCGACGAGCCGGTGGTCGCAGAACGGCACCCGGACCTCCAGGCCGACGGCCATGCTCGTCCGGTCCTTGCGGTCGAGCAGGATGCGGACGAAGCGGGTGAGGTGCAGGTGGCTCATGCGCCGCATCCGGTACTCGAAGTCGCTCTCGCCGTCCAGGCGTTCGATGCCGGTGACGGCGGAGTGGTAGGCGTCGGCGACGTAGTGCTCCAGGTCGAGGGACTTGACGAGGTCCGGGCGCAGGACGCCGGCGTCGTCGCCGAAGTCCCGGGCGAACCGGACGAGCCAGGGGAAGGTGTCGGCGGTGCGGGCTTCTTCGTCGAAGAACTGCAGGTAGCCGCCGAACACCTCGTCGGCGGACTCGCCGGACAGCGCGACGGTGGACTGGTCCCGGACGGCCCGGAACAGCAGCAGGAGCGAGGTGTCCATGTCGCCGAACCCGGCCGGCAGGTCGCGGGCCCGGATCACCCGCTCGCGGACCGCGGGGTCGGCGAGGCTGGCCACGTCGAGGACGATGTCCTGGTGGTCGGTGCGGGCCAGGCGGGCCACGTCGTGCACGAAGGGCGTGTCGGGGGTGGAGCGCAGTTCGTCGGCGACGAAGTTGTCGGTCCGGCCGACGAAGTCGACGGCGAAGCTGCGGACCTTCTCGCCCTGCGCGGCGAGCTGCCGGGCCGCGAGGGCGGTCATGGCGGAGGAGTCGAGGCCGCCGGAGAGCAGGGTGCAGCGGGGCACGTCGGCGACCAGCTGGCGGCGCACGATGTCGTCGAGGAGTTCGCGGACGGTGGCGACGGTGGTGTCCCGGTCGTCGGGGTGCGGGCGGGTCTCCAGCCGCCAGTAGGCGCGGGTGCGCAGGCCGTCGCGGTCGACGGTGACGACGGTGCCGGGCTCCACCTCGCGCATGCCCTCCCACACGGCGTGCCCGGGGGTCTTCACCATGGTGAACAGCTCGCGCAGCCCGTCCAGGCCGACCCGGGGGCGGACCAGCGGGTTGGCCAGGATCGCCTTGGGTTCGGAGCCGAACAGCACGCCGTCCGGGGTCGGGTACATGTAGAAGGGCTTGATGCCCATGCGGTCCCGGATCATCACGAGCTTCTCGTGGCGGCCGTCCCAGACGGCGAAGGCGTACATGCCGTTGAGCCGCTCGGCGACGGTGTCGCCCCACTCCACATAGCCGCGGAGTACGACCTCGGTGTCCGAGTCGGTGGTGAACACGTGCCCGCGGGCGGCGAGTTCGCGGCGCAGCTCGGTGAAGTTGTAGGCCTCGCCGGAGTAGACCATCGCGACGGTGCCGTCCGGGGTGCGGACGGTCATCGGCTGGCGGCCGCCGGGCAGGTCGATGATCGCGAGCCGGCGGTGCCCCAGGGCGACGGGGCCCTCGCTCCAGGTGCCCCGGTCGTCGGGACCGCGGCAGGCCATGGTCTCCGTCATTGCATCCAATGCGCGCTGCTCGGTGGTGAGGTCACGGTCGAAGGAGACCCAGCCGGTGATGCCACACATGTGCTACCTCCTGCTGCCGGTCAGCCGGGCGATGCGCGCCACCTGCGGTTCCGTGGCGCAGGCAATTGCCCGAGCGAACCACTTGTATTCAGCACCTATATGACGAGCGTGCGCCCGGGACCTCGGCCGGTCAACCTGGCCGTAACACGAACGGAGTACCCCGCCCCCACTTTCGGACGCGTTTTGCCCGTGCGAGGCCCGCGATCCCGCCCCACGCCGGGCCCGGCCCGCCCCGAACAGGCCAAGCGCAAAAAGTTCCCCAAACGGGTCGGCGCCGCGGCTTTCGCCGGGCGCCGGTCACCTGGTGCTGTCGTGCGTTCGCGCTACGCGGCCGGGGTCAGGAACCGGTCCAGCACCGCCGTCAGCTCGGCCGGCCGCTCCACCGGCAGCTCGTGGCCCGCGTCGATGATCCGGACCTCGGCGTCCGGGTAGGCCTTGGCCATCCGCAGCATCTGCCCCACCGGCAGCTGGATGTCGTGGTAGCCGTGCACCATCAGGGTGGGCGCGGTGATCTCGCCGGCCCGGTCGAGGACGTCGAAGGCCCGCATGGCGCCGTACAGCGTCATGACGACCTCGCGCGGGGTGCCGGCGGACGCGCGGACGTACTCGCGTATCTGCTCGCGCGGGTAGCCGGGGGCGAAGGCGCGCTGGATGTTGGCGGCGACGAACAGCTTGAACGGCACCAGGGTCGAGGCCGCCATCAGGAGCCCGCGGCCGCGGCTGTACGTCATCCGCCCGATGGAGTTGACCAGGACCATCCGCTCGACCCGCTCGGGGTGGGCCAGCGCGAGGGTCTGGGAGATCATGCCGCCCATGGAGTGGCCGACGGGGACGAAACGGTCCACCTCCAGGTGGTCGAGGAGCGCGACCACGTCCCCGGCCAGTTCGGCGACCGTCTTCACCCCGGCCCCGGTGCTCTCGCCGTGACCGCGCAGGTCGAGCCGGACGACCCGGCGGGCGCCGGCGAAGTGCGCCACCTGGTGGTCCCAGCGGTGCCGGTTCGCGGTCCAGCCGTGGATGAACACCAGGGGCACCGCGCTCCCGTCGCGGGGACCCTCGTCGTCGTACGTCAGCGCCGCTCCGTCGACTTCGAACTGCGGCATACGGGGCCTCCCGAGGCGTGATCCGGTTACTGCCGGGTACGGTAACCGGCCGCCCGGCCCGCCGTCACCGGCCGCCGGGCCTCAACACGGTTACGGCGCACCCCTGATCCCGGGGCGCCGGAGAATTACCCCAAATGCCGCAACGGCGAATCGGTCCTATGGTGCTGATATGGAGCACGCACTCAGTCCTTCGACCCTTGCCGAGCTGCGCCGCCCGCGCCCCTATCCCGCTGTCTCCGTGCTGACGCCGACACACCGTCGTGAGCCCGACAACGCCCAGGACTCCGTCCGGCTGCGCAACGTCGTGGCCGAGGCGAAGAAGCAGCTGGAGTCCGATCCCGCGGTGACCCGGGACCGCCGGTCCGATGTCGTCAGGCAGCTCGAACAGGCTCTCGCCGAGGTCGACCTGACCTACACCGAGGACGGCCTGGTCATCTTCGCCGCGCCGGGTGAGCACCAGGTGTGGTCGCTGGCCCGCAGCGTGCCCGAGCGCGTGGTGCTCTCGGACACCTTCCTGACCCGCAACCTGGTCTCGGCGCACGCCGCCGAGCGGCCGTTCTGGGTGCTGTCGATCTCGGCCGACCGCGTCACCCTGTGGAACGGCGGCGTCGACCGGGTCACCGAGAGCCGGGCCGGCGGCTTCCCGCTCAACCGCAGCCAGGAGAACTTCGACGCCGAGCGCCGGGAGCAGATCGGCGACATGCCGAGCACCTTCCGCGACGAGGACACCAAGCACTTCCTGCGGGAGGCGAACACGGCGATGGCCGCGCTGCTGCGCGACGATCCGCGGCCGCTCTACGTCACCGGCGAGCAGGCCGCCCTCTCCCTGTGGGAGGAGCTCGGCAACGTCGCCCGGCACAGCATCCCCGTGCAGCACGGCGGGCTCACGCACGCCGGCCCGGAGGCGGTGTGGCAGGCGATCACCCCGCTTCTGCAGGCGGAGTCGCGCCGCAGCACCGCGTCGGTGACCCGGGAGCTCGAATCCGCGCGCGGCCACAAGACCTTCGCGGCCGGTGTCGACGAGGTCTGGCAGAACGCCCGCGAGGGCCGGGTACGGCTGCTCGCCGTCGAGGAGAACTACCGCACCACGGTCCGCGACGACGGCGACCACCTGATCCCGGCCGTGAGCGGTGACCTGGACGCCCGCGACGACATCGTGGACGAGATCGTCGAGCAGTGCCTGGAGACCGGCGCCGACGTCCGCTTCGTGCCGGACGGCACTCTGGACGACGAGAGCGGCATCGCCGGCGTGCTGCGCTACTGACGGGCCCCTCCCCCGGCCGACGTAGGCTCGGAGCGTGATCGTCGGCCGAGAGGGAGTGTGTGGGCGTGGCTGAGTTGCTGGGCGTCGCGGTGCTGGGTGCCGGACACATGGGGGCCGACCACATACGACGGCTGGACCAGGTGGTGAGCGGTGCGCGGGTGGCCGCGGTCGCCGACCCCGATCTCGACCGCGCCAAGGAGGCGGCGGCCGGTCTCGACGACGTCACCGTGCACGCGGATCCGCTGGCCGCACTGGCCGCCCCGGGTGTCGACGCCGTGCTGATCGCCTCCCCCGGCCCGGCGCACGAGGAACCGCTGCTCGCGTCCTTCGCGCGCGGGCTCCCGGTGCTGTGCGAGAAGCCCATGGTGCCGGACTCCACCGGTGCGCTCCGGGTGGTGGAGGCGGAGGCCAGGCTCGGCCGCAGGCTGGCGCAGATCGGGTTCATGCGCCGCTACGACGCCGAGTACGGGCACCTGAAGTCCCTGCTGGACGGCGGCAGCCTGGGCCGGCCGCTGATGCTGCACTGCACCCACCGCAACGTCTCCTCGCCGCCCGGCTTCACCAGCGCCATGCTGATCAACAGCTCGGTGTCGCACGAGATCGACGCGGCCCGCTGGCTGCTCGGCCAGGAGCTGACCGCGGTGACCGTGCTGCGGCCCCGGCCCTCCTCGGGCGCCCCCGAGGGCCTGCTCGACCCGCAGCTGGTCCTCTTCGAGACCGACGGCGGCGCCCTCGTCGACGTCGAGGTCTTCGTCAACTGCGGCTTCGGCTACCAGGTCCGCTGCGAGGCCGTGTGCGAGAACGGCAGCGCCCGGATCGGCGAGGACCGCACCATGCTGGTCACCTCGGCCGGCGGCGCCCGCGAGGAGGTGGCCCAGGACTACCTGGTGCGGTTCGCCGACGCCTACGACCGCGAGGTGCAGGCCTGGGTGGACGCCACCCGGCAGGGCCGGGTCACCGGACCGGGCGCCTGGGACGGCTACGCCTCCTCGGCGGTGGCCGAGGCCGGGGTCCGGGCGCTGGAGAGCGGCGGCCGTACGACCGTGGAGCTCGCCCCGCGCCCGGACCTGTACGCGGACCTCAGCCGCTGACGGAGGCGGCGCCCGTCTCCAGATGGCCGGTGAACCGGCGCGACCAGGTCGCGTCGGAGTCCACCGTGATCGTGAAGTCGTACCAGCCGCCCTGGTAGGCGACGGCGTTGAAGTAGTCCTCGGTGGCGGATCCGGCGGCGACCGTGTACGTCCAGGGGCCGTCGGTGCGGTAGTTGTTCGAGGTGATCGTGAACTTCACCGGCGTGGAGCCGGTGTTGGCCATCTTGAACCAGATAGCGAGCCTGCCGCTGCCGGACTCGACGGCGTAACGAGTGCTCACCTCGGCCGACTTGCCGGCCTTGGTGGCGTCGCCCTGGAAGCGGCGCAGGAAGCGGTTGGGGCCGGCCATGGTGATGTCGTACTTGCCCGCGCCGTATCCGGTGCCGATGTTGAAGTAGTCGGAGGCGGTGGAGCCGGCGGCGACCGTGTACTGCCAGGGGGCGGTGTCCCGGTAGGCGTTCGGGTGGATGGAGAAGTGGGCCGAACGGGTGGCCGGGGTGCCCTGGTTGGCCATGGTGAACCAGGCGCGGATGCTGCCGCTCGCCCCGAACTCCAGGTGGTCCAGATAGCCGTTCGGCTGGTAGGGCAGCGCACGGGCCGGACGGGTGCCGGTCTCCTGGGCGGGCAGGGCGTTGGTGGTGGGCACCGGGTTGGGCAGCGGGCCGCAGGTGGAGTAGCCGATGACGCCGGTGGCGGGCAGGGCCACGGCGCCGTAAGCCGGGTTGGCGAAGTCGAAGACGCCGGTCAGGTCGCCGCTCACGGCGCGCCGCCAGGCGCTGATGTTGGGGCAGCTCGCGGGCTTGCCGAGGGCCGCCGTCCAGGTCTCCAGGAAGCGCAGCACCGAGGTGTGCTCGAAGACCTCGGAGGAGACCCAGCCGCCGCGGGTCCAGGGCGAGACGACGATCATCGGGACCCGGAAGCCGAAGCCGTACGGCACGCCGTTCAGGAACTCACCGGCCGTGCCGGCGGGCGGGGCCGGCGGCGGGACGTGGTCGAAGTAGCCGTCGTTCTCGTCGTAGTTGAGGAACAGGACGGTGGAGTCGAAGACGTCCGCGTCGGCGGCGAGTGCCTGGTAGACCAGGTTGACGAAGTGGGCGCCGTCGCCGGGCGGGGCGTAGGGGTGCTCGGAGAACGCCTGGTTGGCGACCACCCAGGAGACCTGCGGCAGGGTACCGGCGACCACGTCGGCCTTGATGGCGGCGGCGATGTCGTCGGGGGTGGAGCCGGTCACCGCCGGGACGGAGGACATGCCCCGGTCGTGGAGCGGGTTGCCGGCTCCGGCGTTCGTGAAGTTCTTGAAGTAGGCGCAGCCGTTGTCCCCGTAGTTGTCCTGGGCGTTCTGGTAGACCTTCCAGGTCACTCCGGCGCTCTGCAGGGCCTCGGCGTAGTTCTGCCAGGTCAGGCCGGACTCGTCGCCGCCGTCGTAGCTGGACGCGTCGACCTTGCCGCTCCACAGGTAGGTGCGGTTGGGGCCGGTGGCGCTGAGGGTGGAGCAGAAGTAGGCGTCGCAGATCGTGTAGTTGTCGGCGAGCGCGTAGTGGAAGGGGATGTCGGCGCGGTCCAGGTAGCCGAGGGAGCGGACGTTGCCGACGCCCGCGACCCAGTTGTCGAGGCGGCCCTTGTTCCACGCGGAGTGCTGGGAGGACCAGGAGTGCGGGAGGTCGCCGTTGCACTGGGCGAGGGTCTCGCCGTCCTTGCCGCCGGCGTCCGGGGTGGCGCTGAGTTTCCACGGGTACTGGCGGCCCGTGCCGTTCGGCTGGTTGAAGACCGGATAGCCGCCGCTGAGGGTGATGCCGCTGCGGTCGGCGAAGCCGCGGACGCCCTTGAGGCGCCCGAAGTAGTGGTCGAAGCTGCGGTTCTCCTGCATGAGGATCACCACGTGCCTGACGTCCGAGATCGTGCCGGTCGCCGTGCTCTGGGCCGTGGCCGCGGCCGCGGTCCGTGGGCCGGCGGCGCCTACCGTCATGCCCGCCGCCACGGAAGCGCCCAGTCCCACGAAGCCTCTTCGGCTGATCGGTGTCATTCGCCCCGTCCTCGTCACCGGTGCGCCCGTGCGGCACACCGCGCGACAGGGTGCACGGGGCGGTCGGCAGGCTCCAGGCCGGATCGGTGAGGCGGGAGTGAACAGAAGTCAAAGTCGGGTCGGTAGCGCCCCGTACGCCTCACACGCCCCCGAACAGCGTGCTCAGGCCCCGTTCCACGACCGCCTCGACGTCCTCCTGGCCCGGGGCCACCACCTCGTGGGTGCGCTGCAGGAACCGGAACAGCGCCTGGGTGTCGAACTGGAGCAGGGCAAGACCGTGCGGCGAGTGGAACTCCACCGCCGTACGCCCCGGGCCGCAGGGCCAGATGTGGACGTCACCGCGCCCGGCCGGGGCACCGAGCCCCTGGTCCAGCAGCGAGCGGGCGAAGGTCCAGGTGACCTCCTCGCCGCCGAGGGTGACCTCGGCCGGGAAGTCGACGAAGACGGCCAGGGGATCACCGGAGGTGTACCGGAGCGTGGCGGGCACCGGGACCTCCTCGTCCTCGGCGGTGATCAGCCGGGCGCGGGCGGGTTGCTCGAAAGTGATGTCCATGCCTGTAGGACTCCGGGAAGGCCCCTTGCATGACGCGAAATCCGGACAGAGTTGCCGCGGTTGGCCGAGACCGCGACACTGTGCATACAGAGGCGTCGAACAACCGCCCGAGCGCGACACGGAGAGCTAGCGAAGTCCGCCGAATCACGTAGCCCCACTACGACTTGTGCCACCGCTCGCGTACACCTTTCATGGGCGTCGACCAGCCCATGAAGACTCTGGCATATGCCAGAAGCACCACCGTATCGTGTGTTGTCAAATCCCTTACGGGGCGTCGCAGGCTGTGCAACAGTCGTAACCGGTCCCACCGTCCGCCTTGGCCGTTCAGTCCCCGCATCGGAGTGCGTCATGCCGTCCCATGTCTCCGCGGACCGCCCCGCCGCCCAGCCGCCCGGGCGCGGCTCGGTCGAGGCGTTGATATCGCAGACGCGGCGGCTCAAGGGCGACGTGGACGCGGTGCGCCGGGACAACCGGAGCTCGGGATCGGACTCCGAGGAGCGCTGGCAGCGGGCCCTGTACGATCTGGCGCTCCATCAGCTCAACGACCTGGACGAGCACTTGGCCCAACTGCGGGACGGACCGGCACCCCTGCCGGCCGGTGTCGGGGCGGCGCCCGCCCGCCCCGCCCCGCCCGCCCCGGGATCGCTGCTCAGCCGGGTCGGCAGCGCGGAGTGGAACCTCCTGACGGACGAGGCCAGTTGGTCCGGCGAGCTCTACCGGATCCTCGGCCGCGACCCGGCCGCGGCCGCGCTCACCCTCGACGAAATGCCCGCCCTGGTGCTGGACGAGGACCGGCCCCGGCTGACCGCGATGGTCACCGACTGCCTGGTCGACGCCAAGCCGATCGACGGCGAGTTCCGCGTCCAGCGGCCCGACGGGAACGTGCGGACCGTCCACATGATGGGCGAACCGGTCCTCGACGGCGACGGCAGCACCGCCTCGATGTGGGCCGTGCTCCGGGACGTCAGCGAACTGCGGCTCAGCCAGCGGACCGTGCGCGAGACCCGGGACACGATGCAGCGGCACCGCCGGCGGGCCGAGACCGAACAGCGGCTCGCCGTGGAACTCCAGGAGGCCGTGCTGCCGCCCGGACGCGGCGCCCTGCGGCTGCCGTGCCGGGGGCCGGGCACCCTCGACGTCGCCGCCCGCCATCTGCCCTCCGGGGCCGGAACCCTGCTGGGCGGCGACTGGTACGACGCGCTGGAACTGCCCGACGGCGACACCCTGCTGAGCGTCGGCGACCTCACCGGACACGGCGTCGCCGTCGCCTCCGGCATGACGATGCTGCTGGGCGCCGTACGCGGCATGGCGATGACCGGCACCGGACCGGGGCAGCTGATGTCCCTGCTGAACCGGTTACTCGACGCCACCGTGCAACCCGCGCTGGGCAGCGCGGTCTGCTGCCGCTACCGCCCGGCCACCCGCACCCTGAGCTGGGCACAGGCAGGACACCCCGCCCCACTGCTGTTCCGCGGCGGGACGGGGCGCGCGCTCAGCGCGCCGGAGGGCGTGCTGCTCGGAGTCACGTCGGGAGCCGGTTACGGGCAGGCCGAAGTGACCCTGGAGCCGGGCGACCTGCTCCTGCTGCACACCGACGGATTGGTGCCCGGGCACAGCGGAGCGGACTCTCTGGGCGCGCTCCTCGGCCTGGCCCCCCGGTTCGGGGCGGCACGCACCGCCCAGGACTGTGTCAGGGCCGTGGTCGAGGAGTTCGGCGAGAGCGAGCGCGAGGACGAGGCCTGCGTGCTCGTCGCCAAGGTGGGTGAATAGGGGCAGCGCAGCGGCTGCCGCCCGGCTGGGATCAGCCGGCTCGTGTCGAGCGCACAGGACCCCTATGCCTGTGCGCTGTTGTGGTTCCCCTTGCTCCTGGCCCTGGGCAGGGCCAGCTTGATCTCCTCCCGCAGTTCCTGGATCCTCGGGTAGCCGGCGTACTCGGCGGTGAGCCGGTACATCTGGCGCAGCCGGTCCCAGGTGCGGTGGGAGGAGTTGGATCCCATCGACATCAGGGCCAGCCGGGCATACCGGTCCGCCTGCTCGGGGTCGTCCGCGATGAAGCAGGCGGAGGCCATGGAGAGGAAGTCGAAGATCTTCGACCGCTGGCGGCCGTCGATCCTGAGGGCCAGGGCCTTCTCCGCGTAGTGCTGGGCGTGCACGGCCGCGGCCGGGTCGTGCTCGGCCAGCGTGCGGTAGGCGAGGGCCTGCATGCCGTACAGGTCCTCCTCCCGGAACATCTGCATCCAGCTCGGCGGCGGCACGTCGCCCCGGTCGGAGACGAAGAGGTCCTCCGCCTGGCCGAGGGTGCGGCGCATCGCCTGGCCCTTGCCCATCGAGGCCTGTGCCCAGGCCTCGATGGTGTGGAGCATCGCCCGGGTGCGCGGCAGCACCTCGTCGCCCGAGCCGGACTTGGCGAGCTTCATCAGGTCCAGTGCGTCGTCGGGCCGGCCGAGGTGCACCATCTGGCGAGCCGCTCTGGAGAGCGCCTCCCCGGCACGCGGCCGGTCGCCGCCCTCACGGGCCGCGTGGGCGGCGATGACGAAGTACTTCTGGGCCGTGGGCTCCAGGCCGACGTCGTGCGACATCCAGCCCGCGAGGACGGCGAGGTTGGCGGCGACGCCCCACAGGCGCCGCTGGAGGTGTTCGGGGTGGCGGTAGGCGAGCATGCCGCCCACCTCGTTGAGCTGTCCCACCACTGCCTTGCGCTGCAGGCCGCCGCCGCGGGCCGCGTCCCAGGCGCGGAACACCTCGACGGAGCGCTCCAGTTCCTCCATCTCCTCGGACCCGATGGGGGCGGCCTCGTAGCGGTCGAACCCGGCGGGGTCGGCGTGCAGAGGATCGTCGAGGACGGGGGCGTCGGCCTTGAGTGTGGGGTCGGTGTGCAGCCACTCGTACATGGCGCTGCTGAGTACGGATCCCGCGGTGAGCGCGGCACCCGCACCCACCAAGCCGCGTCGGTTGAGCATGAGGTCCATTCCCGTGAATTCGGTGAGGACCGCGGCGGTTCGTTCGGGCGCCCACGGCATGCCGTCGGGATGTTCCACGTTCCCGTCGTCCGGCCGTTTTCCCGTACGCCCGTGCCGTACCAGACCGAGGTCCTCGATGGTCACGACACGGCCGAGACGCTCGGTGAACAGAGCCGCCAGCACCCGCGGCACCGGATCGCGCGGGATCTCTCCCGTGTCGATCCACCGCCGCACCCGGGAGGTGTCGGTCGCCAGCTGGGGGTGGCCCATGGCCGCCGCCTGCCGGTTGACCAGCCTCGCGAGTTCGCCCTTGGACCAGCCGGCCAGGCCGAACAGGTCCGAGAGGCGGGTGTTGGGTTCTCCGGTCACGTCAAGCCCCCAGGTTCTCGGCTGAGTTGACAGTAGCCCGGTGCCGGTTGCCGGGCGACTATTCGCCACGGTTCGCCAGGGTGCGCCAGATGGTGTGCCACTGGGCAACGGGTGTCAGGTAGGAACGCGCCACCCCGACCCGGTCGCCACTCGACGGGCCCACTCCCCAGGGTGTGCCCGGGCGGCCGGGACGGGTTGGGCGCGAGAACCCCTCACAGGACTTCTCAGACAGGCACCGCAGGTACACGAAGGGATCTGTATCGCCCATGTACGCAGCATCGTCCTCCGTGTCCGCTCCGCCCCGGTCGCTGCGCCCCCGCCCGGCGGGCGGCGGACCGTATCTCGACCCCGCGCGTCCGGGGGCCGCAGTACCGGTGGTGGGCCGGCAACGGCGCGTCACCGGACTCGGCACCCAGCCCCTCAGCGGCAGACTCGACCTGTCCGGCCCCCAGGGTGCGCAGCTGCGCACCGCGATCGCGTCGGTGCACCGGATCTGCCCGGAGTTCGCTCCGGTGCAGGTGCTGCGCCGCACCGGCCGGTCCGTGATCCTCGTCGGGACGACGGGGCGCAGCACGGCCGTGGCGAAGTGTCTGCTGGACCACTCCCCCGCCTGGGCGGAGCGGACCCGCCACGAAATAGCCGCATACCGCTCGTTCGTCCGGCACCGGCCGCCGGTCCGGGTGCCGAGACTGATCGCGGCGGACCCGGACAACTGCACGCTGGTGATCGAGCGGATGCCCGGCCGGGTTGCGGCGGTCCACCGCCACCCGGCGGAGGCCCCGCCCCGGGCGGACATCCGGGCCGCGCTGGGCGCGATCTGCCGGCTGAACGCGTGGCGGCCCCCGGCGGGCACCTTCGACGCACCGGTGGACTACCCGGCCCGGATCGCCCGCTACCACGAACTGGGTCTGCTCACCGACCGGGACATGGGTGACCTGCAGAAGCTGCTGCACGGCATCGCGGTCGCGGCGGGCCGTCAGGGGATGGGCCAGTTCTGCCACGGCGACGCCCTGCTCTCGAACATCCTGCTGTCCCCGGCCGGTCCAGTGCTGGTGGACTGGGAGCACGCGGGCTGGTACCTGCCGGGGTACGACCTGGCCACGCTCTGGTCGGTCCTCGGCGACGCCCCGGTGGCACGCCGTCAGATCAGCCAGATCGCCCAGTCGGGCGGACTCGCGTCGCGGGACGCCTTCCTGGTGAACCTGATGCTGGTCCTCACCCGGGAGATCCGGACCTACGAGACCGCCGTGCAGCGTTCGATGCACGACGCGACCCCGGCGGCACCGGGTACGGCCCACCCGGGCGCCGCGCCGACCGGCGAGGAACAGCGGCTGCTGCTCCGGCGGCTGCACGACGACTGCCAGCTGGCCCGCCGGGCCGTACGCGCGGCGGTCGGCACTCGCTGACGGGGACGAGGATCCGCGGTGCGCCCAGGGCAACGGCGCACCGCGGATCCTCGCATGTCCGGGGGTTTTCCCAGCGGTGCCGCGGTCGCCCACTGGTGTACGCCACTGACGCCCCGCAGGCCTGCGGGGCGTCACCGCGAAACTCCCACGATCATCGGATGACATCGGAATTCCTGCCTCTCTGGGCATGATTGACGGATCGTCGGCAAGCCGGTACCACTGAGCCACGCTCAGCCCCGCACGCCCCGTCGCGCCCCATCGCCCCAGGAGGCTGCATTGCGAGGACCCGTCACCGAGCCCGCACCCCCGCACCGCGGCAGACGTACGCGCAGGACGGCCGGGGCCGTCGCCGCCGCGGCCCTGCTGCTGCCGCTGCTGGGCGCGGCACCGCCCCCGGACACGAGCGAGTCGTCCGCCGGACTGCTCCAGCGGGCGTTCGCGTCCGCCGCCACCGAGTACCACGTGCCGCAGAGCGTGCTGCTCGCCGTCTCCTACCTCCAGTCCCGCTGGGACACGCACGACGGCGCTCCCAGCGTGACCGGCGGCTACGGCCCGATGCACCTCACCGACGCGCACACCGCGCTGGCGACGGCCACCGAGCACTTCGCCGACGGCACCGAGGACGCCCGCGGCGACAGCGCCCGCCCGGCCCTCCACCCCGCCGTGCAGGTCCCGCAGAACGCCGCGCTCCCGGCCCGCCTCAGGACCCTGCCGAAGGCCGCCGCCCTGACCGGCATCCCGGCCGAGCGGCTGCGCACCGACGCGGCGGCCAACGTGGCCGGCGGTGCCGCCCTGCTCGCGGCCGCCCAGCAGGACCTGCAGCAGCCGCTCAGCGCCGATCCGGCGAGCTGGTACGGCGCGATCGCCCGCTTCTCCGGCGCCGACGACACGGCGACCGCGGCGGCCTACGCCAACGACGTGTACGACGTCCTCCACACGGGCGAGGAGCGCACCACCGACGCCGGGCAGTTCGTCGCCCTCGCCGCCCAGCCGGAGCTGCGGGCCGACACCGCGCAACTGAAGCTGACCGGGCTGCGCACCACGGCGGCGGACGACGACACGGAATGCCCGGCAACGGTGTCGTGCGAGTGGATCCCCGCGCCCTACGCGCAGTTCGGGGACAACGACTACGGCAACCACGACCTCGGCGACCGGCCGGCCTCGCAGAGCATCAAGTACATCGTCGTCCATGACACCGAGGGCTCCTGGGACACCACCATCAAGCTGGTCCAGGACCCGACCTACGTGTCCTGGAACTACACCATCCGCTCCACCGACGGTCTGATCGCCCAGCACGTCAAGGCGAAGGACGTGGCCTGGCACGCGGGCAACTGGTACATCAACGCGAAGTCGATCGGCATCGAGCACGAGGGCTTCCTGGCCTCGCCGGACGCCTGGTACACGGAGGCGATGTACCGGTCGTCGGCCCGGCTGGTGAAGTACCTGTCCGAGCAGTACGGCATCCCGCTCGACCGGCAGCACATCCTCGGCCACGACACCGTGCCCGGCCCGACCACGTCCACGATCCCGGGGATGCACACCGACCCCGGCCCCTACTGGGACTGGCGGCACTACTTCGAGCTGCTCGACCACCCCTTCAAGCACAAGCGCGGGAAGCACCGGGTGGTGACGGGCGGTGTGGTCACGATCCTGCCCGACTACGCCACGAACCAGCCTGCCTACACCGGCTGCGTCACCAAGGGCCAGCCCTGCGCCGCGCACGGGTCCAGCGAGGTACGGCTGTACTCCGACCACGACGAGAACTCGGCCCTGATCAAGGACATCGGCATGGGCACGACGCCCACGACCGACGTGAACGACCTCTCCTCACGGGCGGCCACCGGCCAGCAGTACACGGTGGCGGACACCTGGGGGGACTGGACGGCGATCTGGTACCTCGGGCAGAAGGCCTGGTTCAAGAACCCGGCGGCCGCCCCGACGGCGGTTGCCGCGACGGGGCTGGTGATCACGCCGAAGGCGGGCCTGACCAGCATCCCGGTGTACGGCCGCGCCTATCCGGAGGCCTCCGCGTACCCCTCCGGGGTACCGGCCCAGTCGATCTCACCGCTGCCGTACACGATCCCGGCGGGCCAGAAGTACGTGGCCGGCGGCGAGGTGCCGGGCGAGTACTACTACGCCGTCACCTTCGCCACCGACTCGCACAAGGTCGTGGTCGGCAAGGACCTGTACTACGAGATCCAGTACGGCCACCGGGTCGAGTTCGTCCGTGCGGCAGACGTCGACGCGGTGCCGGCCGCGAAGACCGGGCGGCACCACGGCCGCGGCCACGGAAAGTAGGCGGCCTCAGCCCTGCTGGAAAAGCTCCGCCGGGAGCGGCTTCAGCAGGGCGTACAGGTCGTCGGTGATCGGACGGTCCCAGGCCGCGATGGTCACCAGGACGCCGTCGCTGCGGTCGAACTGGACGCAGGAGATCCGGCTCTCGGAGAGCTTGAGGCGCCGCACGATCAGCAGGTTGTCACCCTGCAGCACCGGCATGTCCTCGGTGCCGACGACGGTGACGTCCTCGTCGTTCTCCAGTGCGAGGAGGAGCTGGCCGACCTCGAAGGGGATCTCGTCCTCCTCCACCTCGCGGGCCGGGGAGCCCTCGGGGAGGTTGCCGATGATCATCGCGGGGCCGCGGCCGCCGAAGAGGTCGTAGCGCAGGAAGACGCCCTGGCAGGTGCCGTCGGGGGCGGGCAGCAGCCCGGCACCGAGGTTGCCGGGCCAGTCACCCGGGTCCATGGCCAGAACGTCGAAGTCGGGGCCGGCGGGAGTGGCGCTGCGGCGACGGAGGAACGACATGCGGTCCATGGTACGGGGCCCGGGTTGTGGGGCGGGGATCAGTACGGGATGCGGGTCGGCCGACCTTCGAACAAGCCGCCCTCTTGCTCCGCCGACCCCCTGCTCGGCCGACTTCTGACCCGGCCGGTCCCCCGCTCGGCCGACCCCTAGCCCCGCCGGTCCCCAGCTCGGCCGACCCCTAGCCCCGCCGGTCCCCAGCTCGGCCGATCCCTTGCTCAGCCGGCGCCCTTGGTCCGCCGCGGCGGTGGTGTTCGGCGGTGCCGTGCCGGGCGGCGGTGTTCGCCGTGGTGGGCGGGGGTCGTTCGGCAGGTGCGGCGCCGTCGTGGCTTGTCGCGCAGTTCCCCGCGCCCCTAGGGGGTTACGCCCTCGCTCTGCTCCGTCGCTACGGCCAGCTCTGCACGGGCCTGTACTGCCAAGGCGTCCGCTGCGCACTGCACGGCGGTGTCCAGACCCCTGCGAAGCAGCCCGGCGTCCCGGAGTTCCGTCCCGAGGGCGACCAGCGCGCAGGCGAGCTCGTAGGCCGCCGGGGAGCGCTCCAGGTAGGAGACCGACTCGCGCAGGTACGCCAGGCGGGCCTCGCCCGAGGAGACCTCTGCCGCGGTGCGCAGGGCCTGGCCGATCGCGGACGGGGCGCCGAAGCGGCGGGCGCGGGTCAGGGCGGCGAGGGCCGTGGTGAGGGCGCGTTCTGGGGCGTCGGCGGCTTCGGCGCGGGCCAGGTGGAGCTGCCAGGGGCACCACGAGGGGTTGCGGATGCCGCGGGGTTCGAGGCGGCGGCCGGCCGCGGAGAGCTCGGCGGCCGCGTCCTTGGTGAGGCCGCGGGCGAGCAGCAGTTCGCCGTAGACCGTCTGGGCGTCGGGGAAGACCACGGCCGCCGGGAAGGGTTCTCGGAAGGCGTGGTCCTCGGCGAGGCGGATGGCCTCGTCGGTGCGGCCGCGGGCCAGCAGGGTCTGGACGAGGATGCCGACGGCGTACCAGTGGGCCGGGGTGCCGGGGCCGACGCGTTCGGCGAGGCGCAGGCCGGAGCGGGCGTGCTCCTCTGCCTCGGCGAGGCGGCCGCGGCGGTAGCGGACGTAGCCGAGGAGGGTGTAGGCGAAGGAGAGGTGGGCGCCGCGCCAGCCCTGGCGTTCGAAGTCGGCGATCCCCGCGGCGAAGAGCTCCTCCGTGCGGTCGGGCCGGTCGGCGTACATGAAGGCGAGGGCGACGAGGACGGGGACCTCGAACCCGCGGTCGGCCTCCGCCCAGCCGAGGCCGCCGGCCAGGGCGCGCTCGGCGTGGTGGAGGGCGATGTCGGCGGGTTCGCCGCGCTGGACGGCGTCCCAGGTGCGCAGTCCGATGACGTACCGCTCGGTGAGGTCGCGGCCGCGGAGCCGGTCGGCGAGCCGGGTCAGGCGGCGGGAGCGGGAGGGGTGGTCGGGTTCGTCGGCGCGGAAGGCGTCCCACATGAACTGTTCGGAGAGCATGCGGAGCCGGACGCGGGCGTCGCCGGTGACGTGGATCTCGCGGGCGAGGGTCTCGGAGGCCTCGGCGAGGCGGTCGCTGTGGGCGAGGACCTGGGAGAGGCGGTAGACGATGTGGTGGCGCAGGGCGGGCTCGGCGATGGGCTCCTGGAGGGCCGCGCGCAGGTGGTTGACGGTGGTGGCGGGTTCGGTGAGGAGGGAGGCGCTGCCCAGCTCGTGGAGGACGGCGGCGCGTTCCTTCGCGGGCGGGGGTTCGCGCAGGGCGCGGGCGAGGTAGGCGCGGGCCGTGTCCGGGGCGCCGGCCCGGAGGGTCTCGCCGGCCGCGGCGCGCAGCTGCCGGACCACCCAGGTGTCGCCCTCGGGGTGGGTCTCCAGGAGGTGCCGGGCGGCGGCGGTGGCGCCCTGGCCGTCGTCGGTCACGCACCAGGCGGCCTGGCCGTGCAGGGCGACCCGGGTGGCGGGCGGGATGGCCCGGTAGACGGCGGTGGCGATCAGCGGGTGGACGAACTCCAGGGTCTCGGCGCCGGTGAGGACGCGGGCGCCGCGCAGGGCGTCGGCGGCGTCGGCGGCCTCCTCGTGGCCGAGGCCCGCGACGGCGGCGGCGAGCGCCGGATGGATCTCGGTGCCGAGGACGGCGCAGGCCCAGGCGAACCGGACCGCGGAGGGGCCCAGGCGTTCGAGGCGGGCGATCAGCCCGCTGCCCTTGACGGCGGCGGCGAGGTCGCGCAGGAGGGGCGCGCCGGCCTCGGTGGGGTCGAGGCCCCGGTCGGAGACCTTGGCGGTCAGTTCGACGGCCTCGAAGGGGTTGCCTGCGGTGACGGCCCAGCACTCGTGGCAGAAGGTGTCGTCGGCGTGGTCGCCGAGGCTCTCGCGGACCAGGCCGGCCACGGCGTCGGCGCTGAGCGGTTCGAGGCCGTGCGGGCGGCCGCCGGCCCGTCCGGGCAGGCCGCGGAACGCGTCGGCGTGCTCGGGGAGTTCGTCGGGCCGGTAGGCGACGACGACGAGCAGCGGGAGTTGCTCGGCGCGCGGTGCGAACGCGGCGAGCCAGCCGAGGGATTCGGGGTCGGCCCAGTGGGCGTCGTCGAGGACGAGGACCACCGGGGCCTGGCGCACGGCGAGGTGGGTAAGGACCCAGTCGAGGCCGTCCCGCAGGCCCTGCTGGTCGGGCGGGGCACCCTCGGTCGGGGCGCACAGGCCGAGGGCAGGGCCGACGATGTCGTACCAACTGCCCAGCGAGGCACGGAGTTCGGCCTCCGGTGCGCCGGCGAGGCGGGGTTGCAGGAGCTGGCGGGCGACGTGGAAGGCGACGCGCTGTTCCTGCTCGCCGCCGCGCGCGGAGAGCACGGTGCAGCCCTGGGCGGCGGCGCGGCGGCGGACCTCGGCGAGCAGGGTGGTCTTGCCTATGCCCGCGCGCCCGGCGAAAGCGAGCAGCGCGCCGAGCGGCCGGTCGCCCGGTGCCGCGCCGTCCGCGCCGAGGCCGGTGAGCTCGGCCAACGCCTCGTCGACGGCCGCGAGTTCGGTGTCGCGCTCGTAGAGCGTCCGTCGGTTCCGCAGGACCCGCTGTCCCATGACCACCCCCCGCCACGGTGATGCGCGAGCGCGGGGAGCGAGCGCGCACCGTGGCTTGCAGGCAGCTCAGCGTACGCCCGACGACGGTGATCCGCTCCCTACTGACGGTAACTGGGCGAAGGGACTTGACATCACTCCTGCGGCGACGGCGGGACGACCGCGATCGGGGCGGCCGCGTGCAGCAGCACGGCGTGGGTGACCGAGCCCATCATGCGGGCCGGGGCGAGCAGCCGCCGCCGGTGGCGGCCGACGACGACCAGGGCGGCGTCCTTCGAGGCGGACACCAGCAGGCCGGCCGCGTCGCCGGGCAGCGCGAGGACCTCGGTCCGCAGGTTCGGGCGGTCCTTGAGGTACGGGGCGAGGAAGCCCTCGGCGAGGGTGCGGGTCTCGTCTTCGACCTCGTCCTGGTCGACGGCCGGCGGGACGATCTCCCCGGCCGCGAACCAGCTCTGCACCGGCCACGGGTAGGCGGCGATCACCTGGAGCCGGGCGCCGCGCCGGACGGCCTCCGCGAAGGCGAAGGCGAGGGTGGCGTCGTCGGGGCTGTCCACGTCCAGGCCGACGACGACCCGCGGACCGGGCTCGGCCGGCAGCTCCGCGTGCACCTCGCGCCCCGGCCGGGGTACGACGACCACCGGGCACGCGGCGTCGCGGGCGGCGGCCATGCCGTTGGAGCCGAGCAGCAGGCTGGCGAAGCCGCCGCGGCCCCGGGAGCCGAGCACCAGCAGCTGGGCGTCGGAGCCCAGTTCGGGCAGCAGCGCGCTCGGGGCGCCCTCCAGGGCGACGTACTCGACGGTCAGCCCGACGGCGCCGGTGCGCAGCCGGTCCCGGATCTCGTCGAGGACGGGGTCGCCCCCCTCGTCCGGTTCCCCGGCGACCAGGACGTCGGGCTGCCCCCAGGCGGCGTACTGGCGGACATGGACCACCCGCAGCGGTGCGTCCCGTTTCCGGGCCGCCTGTACGGCCCAGTCCAGGGCGCGCAGGCTGTCGTCCGAACCGTCCGCCGCGGCGATGACCGGCGCAGCGCTCATCGTTCCTCACCTCCGGAATACGACCTTCCCCGTCCGGGGCCAGCCTGTCTCAGGCGGCGGCCCCGGATGGGCGCTGCTGGTCACGTGTCCGGAAATCCTTGCGGAACACCCCCCGGTTCGCCTCTCTGCCACAGCGGCAGAGCCGGGGGGAGGGCGCTCAGGTGAGGTCGAACTCGCCCTCCCGGGCCCCCGACACGAAGGCACCCCATTCGGCGGGGGTGAAGATCAGGGAAGGGCTCTGCGGGCTGCCGCTGTTGCGCATCGCGATGAATCCCTCGACAAAGGCGATCTGGACATCCCCCAGGCCCCGGCTGCTGGACTGCCAATCGGCCCCGCTGAGGTCCAGCTCCGGCTTCTCCCAGCCCAGTACCGGCTGCTGCTGGATGGTGCTCTCGGCCACGTCCGTGCTCCTCCCGAATTCGTCGTCCGCGGCCAGCCTAGCTTTCGGTTCCGGCACTCAACAGGCCACGTGAACGGGTCCTTTCAGTTGTCGGGGGCCGTGGCGCCGACGAGCCACATGGAGAAGAACTGGGAGCCGCCGCCGTAGGCGTGCCCGAGCACCTTCCGGGCGCCGTCCACCTGGTGTTCTCCGGCCTGGCCGCGCACCTGGAGGGCGGCCTCGGCGAACCGGATCATCCCGGAGGCGCCGATCGGATTGGTGGAGAGGACACCGCCCGACATGTTGACGGGGAGGTCACCGTCGAGTTCCGTGACCCCCGATTCGGTGAGTTTCCAGCCCTCGCCCTCGTCGGCGAAGCCGAGGTTCTCCAGCCACATGGGCTCGTACCAGGAGAACGGCACGTACATCTCGACGGCGTCGATGTCCCGGCGCGGGTCGGCGATCCCCGCCTGCCGGTAGACGTCGGCGGCGCAGTCCTTGCCGGCCTGCGGCGACACCGCGTCCTTGCCGGCGAACAGGGTGGGCTCGCTGCGCATGGCCCCGCCGAGCATCCAGGCCGGCGGCTTCGCGGAACGGGCGGCTCCGGCGCGGTCGGTGAGGACCATGGCGCAGGCGCCGTCGGAGGAGGGGCAGGTCTCCGAGTAGCGGATGGGGTCCCACAACATGGGGGACGCCTGGACCTTCTCCAGGGTGATGTCGTGCTCGTGCAGGTGGGCGTAGGGGTTCTTGAGCGCGTTGCGCCGGTCCTTGTAGGCGACCAGCGAGCCGACGGTGTCCGGGGCGCCGCTGCGCCGCATGTAGGCCCGCACATGGGGGGCGAAGAAGCCGCCCGCGCCCGCCAGCAGCGGCTGCTGGAAGGGGATGGGCAGGGACAGCCCCCACATGGCGTTGGACTCGGACTGTTTTTCGAAGGCGATGGTCAGCACGGTGGAGTGGACCCGGGCGGCGACCAGGTTGGCCGCGACGAGCGCGGTCGAGCCGCCCACCGACCCCGCCGTGTGGACCCGCAACATGGGTTTGCCGACCGCCCCCAGTGCGTCCGCCAGGTACAGCTCGGGCATCATCACGCCCTCGAAGAAGTCGGGCGCCTTGCCGATGACGACGGCGTCGATGTCCGCCCAGTCCAGCCCGGCGTCGTCGAGGGCGCGTCGCGCGGCCTCCCGGACCAGCCCGGCGATCGACACGTCCCGCCGGGCCGCCACGTGTTTGGTCTGGCCGATCCCTACGACGGCCACGGGCTCCTTGCTCATCGCGGATCCCCTTCGAGTACGGCCACCAGGTTCTGCTGCAGGCAGGGCCCGGAGGTGGCGTGGGCGAGGGCGCGGTCGGACTCGCCGCGGTGGATGCGGGCGGCGGCCTCACCGATGCGGATCAGCCCGGCGGCCATGATCGGGTTGGCCGCGAGGGCCCCGCCGGACGGGTTGACGCGCACGTCGTCGCCGAGCCGCAGCGCCTTGCGCAGCACGACCTCCTGGGAGCTGAACGGCGCGTGCAGCTCGGCGGTGTCCACCGGGCGTTCGAAGGCACCGGCCTTCTCGGCGGCGAGCCGTGCGGACGGCGAGTCGGTCAGGTCGCGGACGCCCAGGCCGTGCGCCTCGATGCGGTGGTCGATGCCCCGGATCCAGGCGGGCCTGGCGCACAGCTCCCGGGCCCGCTCCCCCGCCGCGAGGATCACGGCGGCGGCGCCGTCGCCGATGGGCGGGCAGTCGCCGGTGCGCAGCGGCCGTACGACGTAGTCCCCCTGCGCCACCGAACCCCTCAGCTGGGCATGGGAGTTGGCTTCCGCGTCCGCCCGGCTCCGGGCGCCGACGGCGGCCAGTGCGGGCTCGTCGGTCTCGCCCGCGTCGATGAGGGCCCGGGCCTGGAGGGCGGCGAGGGCGACGGAGTCCGGCCACAGGGGAGCCACGTAGTAGGGGTCGAGCTGCCGGGTCAGGACGTCCCGGACGGAGCCGGGTGAGGACTTGCCGTACGAGTAGACGAGCGCGGTGTCCGCGTCCCCGGTGAGGAGCTTGGTCCAGGCCTCGTACAGGGCCCAGGCGCCGTCCATCTCCACGTGCGACTCGGAGATCGGCGGCCAGGCGCCGACGCCGTCGAGGGCGAGGGTGAAGGAGAAGGCGCGGCCGGCCAGGTAGTCGCTGGAACCGGAGCAGGTGAAGCCGATGTCGGCGGTCTTCAGGCCGGTCTGCCCGAGCACGTCGTGCAGCACCGGCATGAGCATCTCGACCTCGGAGAGGTCGTCGCTGGTGCGGCGGTGGTCGGTCTGCGCGAAGGCGACCAGTGCTATGTCACGCATCACAGCAGCTCCTTGTACGTCTCGTAGTCCGCGTCGGGCTCACCGGTGGGCCGGTAGTGGTCGGGGAAGCGGGCCCCGTCGGTCCACACCGGTTCGACCCTGAGCCCCATCCGCACCTGGTCGTAGGGGATCCCGCCGATCCGGCCGTGCAGGGCGAGGCCGGCGCCGTCGAGGGCGATGTGGGCGTAGACGTACGGCACCTCGATGTCGAGGTTCTTCGCCTTGATGTTGACGATGCAGAAGGTGGTGACCGTGCCGCCGGGCCCCACCTCGACCTGTTCCGATGTGGCCACCCCACATGTGGGGCAGGCACCCCTCGGCGGGACGTACACCTTCCGGCAGGAGGGGCAGCGCTCGCCGAAGGTCCGCCGGGACGCGAGGGCCTCGATGAAGGCGGACTGGGCGCGGCCGGGCGAGTAGGTGTAGTCGAGGCGGGCGTGCGCGATGATCCCGTGCACGGGGTCCTCGAACTCGCCCGCGTGGACGGTGACGAAGGTGTCCTCGCCGTCGTACGGCTCGAAGCAGGCGATGTCGGTGATGGCGCCGGAGCGCTCCTCGGCCCAGCGGATCCGGACCCGCATCCCGGTGCGGACAGCGTCGGGGCCGGGGGCGTCGAGGGCGTGCAGCAGGGCGGTGTCGGTGCCGTCGAGCCGGACCAGGACCCAGGCGAAGGGCGTACCGAGGGGCTGCCCGCGACGGGGTTCGTGGTTCCAGGCCCAGGTGGTGACCGTGCCAGTGGTGGCCACGTGCACCAGGTCGCGGATCTCCTCGGCGGTGACGGGGTCGTACTCGACGGGCGGGACGAGGACCCGGCCGTCGCCGGTCTTCACACCGAGGACGAGACGTTCCCGCAGTCCGGTGAGAAAGGCGCTCTGGACGGGCCCGAGGGACCGGGTGAAGGGGAACTCGACGACGAGAGGGGCTTTGAGGACTTCGGGCATCGGGGGCTTGCCTCCTTGAGGGTCGGTGCGAGTGACGCCCCTTCTTTCGGGGGCGCGGGGAACTGCGCGACCAGCCGCGTACGGCCCGCAGCGTCCGGTGCGCCCCAGGCATCACTCGCGCTTGTAGACAGGCGCTCGCTTCTCCGCAAAGGCACGGGCCCCCTCCTTCGCATCGGCCGTGTCGAAGATCGGCCACCCCCGCTTCAGCTCCGCGGCCAGCCCGTCGGTTTCGGTCAGCTCGGCCGTCTCGTACACCGACGCCTTGACCGCCTCGACCGCCAACGGCCCGCACGCGTTGATCTGCCCGGCGATCTCCAGCGCCTTGTCGAGCGCGCCGCCGTCCGGGACGACGTGCCCGACGAGCCCGATGTCCGCGGCCTCGCGGGCGCTGTACGGCCGCCCGGTGAGCAGCATCTCCAGGGCGTGCGTGCGCGGAATCTGCCGCTGGAGCCGCACCGTGGAGCCACCGATCGGGAAGAGCCCCCTGCGGACCTCGAAGAGCCCGAACGTCGCGGACTCGCCCGCCACCCGGATGTCGGTCCCCTGGAGGATCTCCGTGCCGCCCGCGACGCAGTACCCCTCGACCGCGGCGATCACCGGTTTGCGCGGGCGATGATGGCGGAGCATCGCCTTCCAGTGCAGGTCGGGGTCGGCCTTCAGCCGGTCGCGCAGGTGTTCACCCGCCATGCCCTGACCGGCCAGGGCCTTGAGGTCCATCCCGGCGCAGAAGGCACCTCCCGCCCCGGTGAGGACGATCGAGCGGACGTCGTCGTCCTCGTCGGCCTCGATCCAGCCGTCGTACAGGCCGACGAGCATCGCGATCGAGAGCGCGTTCTTCGCCTCGGGCCTGTTGAGCGTGAGCACGAGTGTGGCGCCCTCGCGCCGCACGGTGAGGTGTTCCGTCCCAGCCATGGACCGTCTCCCCTCCGGAGGGGATCGTCCCCCCTCCATCAGAACGAGAACAGGTTGCAGTAGCCGGGGAGGCACTTCAAGGGTTTTCTGACAGGCAGTCAGATTTCTTCGCGTGAACCCTTCACACTTGCCGCGCCCTTTGCTCTGATGACCGGCGAACGGACAGGTGCGCCTTTCTTCGTCACGGTCGCCGGGGTCAGGAGGAGCGGTGGAGTACAACCTTGCCGATCTGTTCGAGTCGGTCGTGGACGTGGCCGCGGACCGCGAGGCACTCGTCTACATCGACCACCCCGGCACGGGTGCGGAACGCCGGCTGACCTACGCGGAGCTGGACGCCGCCGCCAACCGCATCGGCCACCATCTGATCGACAGCGGGATCCGGCCGGGCGAGCATCTCGGCCTCCACCTCTACAACGGGGTCGAGTACCTCCAGACGGTGCTCGGCTGCCTGAAGGCGCGGGTCGTACCGGTCAACGTGAACTACCGCTATGTCGAGGAGGAGCTGGTCTACCTCTACCGGGACGCGGATCTCGTCGCGCTGGTCTTCGACGCGGAGTTCGACGACCGGGTGGCGGCGGCCCTGCCCCGGGCACCGAGGCTGCGGCACCTGGTGCGGGTGGGCGTGCCGGTGGACGCGGGCCTCAAGGCCCTCGCCTTCGCGGAGGCCGAGGCCGCCGGGGCGCCCGGGCGGGGGTTCCCCGCCCGCTCGGCGGACGACCAGTTCATCATCTACACCGGCGGGACGACCGGCATGCCCAAGGGCGTGATGTGGCGTCAGGAGGATCTGTTCTTCGCGGGGCTGGGCGGTGGCGCACCGACCGGGGAGCCGGTGAAGCGGCCGGAGGAGCTGGCCGAGCGCGTCGCGGCGGGCGGCACGGGCATCACCTTCTTCCCCACCCCTCCGCTGATGCACGGCACGTCCACCCTCACCACCTTCATCGGCTTCAACTTCGGGCAACGGGTGGTGATCCACCGCAAGTTCGTGCCCGAGGAAGTGCTGCGGACCGTCGAGAAGGAGAAGGTCACCAGCATGTCGCTGGTCGGCGACGCGATGCTGCGGCCGCTGGTGGACGCGCTCAACGGGCCGCTGAAGGGCACCGACTGCTCCGCCCTGTTCAGTGTCTCGTCCTCGGGTGCGATCCTCTCCGAGACCGTGCGCCGGCAGTTCAGCGAACTCGTCCCGAACGCCATGCTGCTGAACAACTTCGGGTCCTCCGAGTCCGGTTTCAACGGCACCGCGACCGACAGCTCCGGGGCCGGCAGCGGCTTCCGGGTCCGCGTCAACTCCCGTACCGAGGTGGTCGATCCGGCGACCCACGAGCCGGTGACGGCGGGTGAGATCGGCCGGGTCGCGCAGAGCGGGCACGTGCCGCTCGGCTACTACAACGACCCGGTGAAAACCGCCGAGACGTTCTTCGAGAAGGACGGCCGGAGGTGGGTGCTCCTCGGCGACATGGCGACGGTCGACGAGGACGGTGTCGTCACCGTGCTGGGCCGGGGCTCGCAGTGCATCAACACCGGGGGCGAGAAGGTGTACCCGGAGGAGGTCGAACAGGCCCTGAAATCGCACCCGGACGTGTACGACGCGCTCGTCGCCGGAGTGCCCGACGCCACCTGGGGCAACCATGTGGCGGCCGTGGTGCAGCTGCGCGCGGGCGCCCAGCCGCCCTCCCTCACGGACATCCAGACCCACTGCCGCACCCGGCTGGCCGGGTACAAGGTGCCCCGTCAACTCGTGATCGCCGACGCCATCCAGCGGTCGCCGAGCGGCAAGGCGGACTACCGGTGGGCGCGTGAGGTGGCGGTGGCCGCCGACCGGTAGACCGTGCGGGTGTGCCACCGCCGCGGGGCGGTCCGCGGGCCGTACTCTGTGCGCACGATCTGAAGTCGATCATGCGCACAGTGTCACGGCCGCCGCACGGAAGGACCTCCGGTGTCGCACCCCACGCCTGCCCGGCCGCCGGAGACCTCGCCCGCACCGGCGGATCCCGGCACGGAGGGGGGCCGGTGGCGCAGGCGTCCACGCACCGCCCGCGGCGTCACGGTGGGAACGACCGCCGTCTGTGCCCTCCTGCTCCTGGCCGCGCTGCTGCTGCCCGACCGGCTGGACCTGCTCACGCCGGCGGCGTTCCTGCGCCTCCCGGCCGAGGGGATCGTGCTCGCGGCGGTGCTGCTGATCCTGCCGCGGCGGGCACGGCGCGTCACGGCGGTGCCGGCGGGCGCGGCGGTGGGGCTGCTGGCGCTGGTGAAGTGCCTGGACATGGGCTTCTACTCGGTGCTGCAACGGCCGTTCGACCTGGTGCTCGACTGGGTCCTGCTGGACGACGCGGCGGACTACGTGCGGGAGTCTTTCGGCCGCACCAGTGAGGTGCTCGCGATTGCCGGGGGCGTACTCCTGGCCGTGGCCGTACCGGCCGTGACCGTTCTCGCCCTGGTGCGGGTCGCCGAGCGGATGGCGCGCCGTCGCCGGTCCGCGGGCCGTGTCGTGCTGGTGCTGGCCGTCGCCTGGGTCACCTGTGCCACCTTCGGTCTCCAGGCCGGCGGCGCGCCGGTCGCCGCCACGCTCGACGCCCAGCTGGTGGACGACCGGGTGCGGGCGTTCCGCGCCGGTCTTGCGGACGCGCGGGTCTTCGCGGCGGAGGCCTCCGCCGACGCCTTCGGGAACACTCCGCCGGACCGGCTGCTGACGGGCCTGCGCGGCAAGGACGTGCTGCTCACGTTCGTCGAGAGCTACGGCCGTACGGCGATCGAGGACCCGGCGATGGCGCGGCAGGTCGGCGCGGTCCTCCGGGAGGGCACCGCCTCCCTCAAGGCGGCCGGTTTCGGGGCGCGCAGCGGCTGGCTGCGCGCCCCGGTGCTCGGGGCGGGCAGCTGGATGTGCCATGCCACGCTGCTGTCCGGACTGTGGATCAACAACCAGCAGCGATACCGCAATCTGGTCTCCGGTGACCGGACGACCCTCAACCAGTACTTCCGCAGGACCGGCGCATGGCGCACGGTCGGTGTCGTCCCGGGCGTCCGCCGTACCTGGCCGGAGGCCCGGTTCTTCGGTCTCGACCGCGCCTACGACTCCACGCATCTCGGCTACCGCGGCCCGTACTTCAGCTGGACGCCCGTCCCCGACCAGTTCACGCTGGAGGCCTTCGACCGCCTGGAGTACGGGAGGCGGAACCGGCGCCCGCTGATGGCGGAGATCGTCCTCGCCTCCAGCCACCAGCCCTGGGCGCCCCTCCCCCGCATGATCGACTGGAAGGACCTCGGCGACGGCTCGGTCTTCGGGCCGATCCGGCAGGCGGGCAAGGACCCGGCGGAGGTCTGGAAGGACACGGACAGCGTGCGGACCGAGTACCGCGCCTCGATCGAGTACTCGCTGCGCAGCCTGTTCGGGTTCATGCGACGCCACGCCCGCCCGAACACGGTCCTGGTCTTCCTCGGCGACCACCAGCCCCGCCCGGAGGTGGTCGCGGGCAGTCCGCGCCGGGACGTCCCGGTCACGATCGTCGCCCACGACCCGGCGGTCCTGGACCGGGTCGCCGGCTGGGGCTGGACCCCGGGCCTCAAGCCCGCCCCCGACGCGCCGATCTGGGCGATGAACCGGTTCCGCGACCGCTTCCTGACGGCGTTCGGGCCCCGGGATCCCGGTGCGGCTCAGGCGTCCAGGAAGGCGACGGCACGGCGGACGAACCACTCGGGGTCGTCGAGCCAGGGGTAGTGACCGGCGCCGGGCTGCACGACCGTCTCGGCGACCGGGAAGGCCTCGGCGGCTCGCCGGGCCAGGGCGGGGCTGGGCCCGCCGTCCAGTTCTCCGGCGTACACCAGGACGGGGGCGGTCAGAGAGCGCAGGGCGGCCCGGGTGGCGTCCGGGGTGAAGGCGCCCTCGGCGAAGTAGCGGTCGCCCGCCTCGAAGTTGGTCTGCTGCTCGGTGGCCGCGACATGGGCCTGGGCGGCGGCGTCCCAGCGGCCGTGGAAGAAGGGCATGAACACCTCATCGAACTCCCCGGAACCGGCCAGCCACGCCTCCAGCGCGGGGAACGCCCCCTCGAACCAGGGCTCGCCCGCCCGCAGCCGGGCCGCCGCCAGCCGGTCCTCGGGGGTGGCCTGCAGGCCCAGGGCCGAGGGGTTGCCGGTGATCAGCGCGAGCCGCCGCACCCGCCGCGGATGCGCCGCCGCGTACAGGACGGCCAGGCTCGCGCCGGCCGAGTGCGCCAGTACGTCCATGTGGTCGAGCCCCATGTGGGCCCGCAACATCTCCACGTCGTCGACGAGTCGGTCGCACCGGTACGACGCCGGGTCGGCTGGCAGGGCGGAGTCGCCGGTTCCGCGCAGGTCGAGGAGGACCAGCCGGCGGTGGGCGGTCAGCCCGCCGAGGTCCCCGAGGTAGCCGGAGGCCCGCATGGGGCCGCCCGGCAGCACGACGAGAGGCTCGCCCTCCCCCCTGACGTGGTAGGCGAGGCGGGTCCCGTCCGCTGCGGTGAAAGTGGGCATGGCGCAGATCTTCGGGGACGGCGGCGCGCTGCCGCAACGGATTTCGGCGGCCGGCCGGCGACGTCAGGCGGGCGGGCCCGGCTTGCTCACCCGGAACGCGAACTGGCCGCAGAACGTGAGCTTGCGGAGGTTCACCAGGGCCGTCTCCCGTTTGCTCCTGCGGGCCCAGGCGTCGATCTCCGTGTTGAGCGGCGACTCGGTCTGCCAGAAGCGGCCGTACTCCTTCTTCCGCGAGCCGTGGTAGGTGCGCATGATCAGCGTCACGCCGTCGAGCGAGGGCCGGATCTCCTCCAGGGCGAGCCCGGCCTCCTCGACCAGCACCCGGAACCCGTAGGGCGTGTAGTTCCACAGGCTGAAGGAGTGGTAGGGCTCGAACTGGGAGGTGCTGCCGATGAACAGCCCGCCCGGGCGCAGCACTCTGCTCACCTCCGCGAGCAGTTCCCTGGGCCGGGCGACGTGTTCGAAGACCTGGTGGGAGTAGACGAGGGGTACCGCGTCGGAGCGGAACGGCAGGTTGACGCCGTCGAAGTACACCACGCTGTCGCCCCCGGGCCTGCGCTGGGCGGCCTCCGGCGAATCGCGGATGTCGACTCCCACCCAGCGGACGCCGGAGTCGTGCTTGCGGAACAGCTCGGCCGACGTGCCCCGCCCGCACCCGAGGTCGACCACCCGGTCCGGTGCCCGCGACGAGCTCATGGCTTCGTCGAGGTAGTAGCGGGAGGTGACCTGACGGGCGTGGTCGCCAGGGATGCAGTCCTGCATGAGTTCCCACAGGGTCGACATGTCCCCACGCTACGGACGTGCCGTTCTTCTAGGCCACATCCAGGCGGGGGTTCGGGACGGCGGTCATCCCTTGGGGCGAACGGGACCGGGCGGACGGCGGCACGGGGCGGCCGATGCCGGAGAGGTCGCGGGCGGCCACACTGTTGCGGTCGGCGACGGTCCGGCCGAGTGCGTGGTACGGCCACAGTCCCCCGGCCTGCCGGCGGCTGCGCTCGTTCCACTCCAGGGCCTCGGTGGCGCGGGCCCGGAAGAAGTTGAGCGCGTAGCCGCCGCTGTGGATCCGCAGCAGGAAGAAGCCGCCGGGGTACTCCTTGACGGCTCCGACCTCCTGCTGGGTCACCTGTGGAGCGAGAGGCACATGGGTGCGCTTGTTGCGGTGGGTGTGGCCCACATGGTGGAGGAACACACCCGGGGCGGTGGCGTAGGCCCGGAGGATCGCGCGGGCCTGGCGGCGGCCGAGGCGCTGCGCCGGGCTCACCGGGAAGAGGGCCTCCCGGACGGTCAGCGGGTGGTGGCCGAAGACGACGGTGGGCTGTTCCCGGTGGGCCCGCAGCCGGCGCCGGAACCAGGAGAGCTGCTCGGCGCCGAGGCCGCCCGCGTCACCGCCGTTGCCTCGCTTGTCGTAGGTGTCGAGGCCGATGATCCGCAGTCCGGCCACGTCGTGCTCGAACCAGCCGGGTTCGCCGGGTTCGCCGAACTCCCGGTGGAAGGCGTCGTCCTCGGCCGCGGCGCGGTCGTGGTTGCCCCGGACGACGAAGTAGTCCCGGCGGCGGGTGCCGAAGCCGTCGAGGATCCGTCCGGCCTCCGCCAGGTCGCGCGGTCCGCCGCCGGCGGAGATGTCGCCGGCGGCCAGCAGCAGCTGGGCACCGCGGTGGCGGGCCTCGTCCACCACGGCCCGGCTCATGAGTTCGGGGTAGGCGTTCTGTCCCGTCCGCTGCGCCACTCCGCGCAGGAAGGGGACCCCGGCCACGAGGCCGGCGACGGTCTCGCCGATGTGCAGGTCGTTGCAGAGGGCGAGGGAGAACAGGTGGCGGCCGGGCGGGGGCTGCGGAGTGGTGAAGGAGTAGGGGCCGCCGGGCGTGCCGAGGCCGTGGCGGGAGGTGCCGGCCGCGTTGCCGCGCACCAGGTGCAGCGCGGTGGGCGTGGCGGGCACGCCCCGGGAACGGGCCTGGTAGTAGTAGGTCTGTCCCGGCTCCAGGCCGGTGAGTTCGACGTGGTGGTGCGCGGTGGGCCGGTCCTCGCCCGCGGTGCGGTTGAGGCGGGCCGGGTGGGTGCCGTAGGCGACCTCGCCCTCGGTGACGGCGGGCAGCGGCCGGCCGGTGCCGTCGTCGGTGCCGGGCAGGGCGGTGTGCCAGGTGATGACGGCGCGGTCCTCGGTGAGGGTGACCAGTTCCAGGTGGACGGCGGCGAGGGAACGGGGGTGGCGGGGGCGGGGGGCGGTGGCGGAGCGGAGCAGGGCGGGTGCGAGGAGGAAGCCGGAGCGCAGCATCTCGCAGGGGCCGGGGATGCCCGCGAGTGCGCCGAGGGGGACGGGGAGGCAGCAGCGCATGTCTGCTATGTGCACGCCACCGGTGAACGGCGGACGTGGCGCCGGCAGCCGCGCAAGGTATGGAACCAGACTTCTTGGGTCCTGTCGGATGCGGCCTCCAGGGTGTCAGGAGGCGGGACCGAACCGCTCCCGCAGTTCCCGCTTCAGGATCTTTCCGCTGGCGTTGCGGGGCAGCGCGTCCACGAACAGGATCCGCTTGGGCGCCTTGAAGGCGGGCAGCTTCTCCTTCACGTGGGCGATCAGCCCGGCCTCGTCGATCTCGCCGCGTCGTACGACGACCGCGGTGACCGCCTCGATCCACCGCTCGTCGGGCAGCCCGATCACGGCGGCCTCCGCGACCGCCCCGTGGGTGTAGAGGGCGTCCTCGACCTGCCGCGAGGCGACCAGCACGCCACCGGAGTTGATGACGTCCTTCACCCGGTCGACGATCGTGTAGTAGCCGTCGGCGTCGCGCACCGCGAGGTCGCCGGAGCGGAACCAGCCGTCCCGGAAGGCCTGTTCGGTCTCCTCGGGCTTGTCCCAGTAGCCCTCGCACAGCTGCGGGGAGCGGTAGACGATCTCGCCGGGGGTGCCGTCGGGGACGTCCGCGCCGTCCTCGTCCACCACGCGTGCCTCGACGAACAGGACGGTGCGGCCGCAGGAGTCCAGCCGCCCCTTGTGCTCCTCGGGGGCGAGCACGGTGGCCAGCGGCCCGATCTCGCTCTGCCCGAAGCAGTTGAACAGGGCGAGTTTCGGCAGCCGTTCGCGCAGTCGCTCCAGGACGGGCACCGGCATGATCGACGCCCCGTAGTAGGCCTTGCGCAGCCCGCCGAGGTCGCGGGTGGCGAAGTCGGGCCGGTTGGAGAGTCCGATCCACACGGTGGGCGGCGCGAACAGGCTGTCCACGTCGCCGGCCTCGACGAGGTCGAAGAGGGTGTCGCCGTCCGGCCCGTCGAGGATGACGTTGGTCGCGCCCACCGCCAGGTAGGGCAGCAGGAACACGTGCATCTGGGCGGAGTGGTAGAGCGGCAGCGCGTGTGCGGGGCGGTCCCCGGCGCTCAGGTCGAGGGCGGCGATCGCGCTCAGGTACTCGTGCACGAGCGCCCGGTGGGTCATCATCGCGCCCTTGGGCAGCGCCGTGGTCCCCGAGGTGTACAGCAGCTGCACCAGGTCCTCGGTGCGCGGTTCGGGCCCGTCGTAGGGCGCCGCGTCCGCGAGCCGGGCCAGCAGCGAGCCGTCGGCGTCCCGCAGCGGCAGTGCCGGTACGCCGTCGGGGAGCCGGCCGGTGAGGCCGGGGTCGGTGAGGACCAGCGAACTTCCCGACTGGCCGACGATGTAGGCGAGGTCGTCGCCGGTCAGGTTCTGGTTGACCGGGACGTGCACCAGGCCGGCGCGGGCGCAGGCGAGGAAGGCGATCAGGTAGGCGTCGGAGTTGTGCCCGTAGGTGCCGACCCGGTCGCCACGGCCGAGGCCCTGGCCGAGCAGGACGCTCGCCGCGCGCGAGACGGCGTCGTCGAGTTCCTCGTACGTCCACCGTCGCTCGCCGTACCGCACCGCCACCCGTGCGGGGGTGCGCCGGGCGCTGCGCCGCAGCACCCCGTCCACCGTGCTGCCCTGTCCCTGCGTCATGACTCATGATCCTCGGCCCGTCGCCCGGGCAGGTCAAGCGAGACGGGACGGGACCGCACCGGAGTGACAAAAGGAATCACCATCGATGCACCATGCATCAAGAGGCGTTCACGCCCTGCGCTTTTTGCTTCAACGTGCCCCCGTGCGCCCCTTTGGAGAAAGGTTTCCGGAAACCCGAGCACGATTGAACTGGGCAGGACTTGTCTCGGACTGTCAGCCTCGAAACAGGTTCGCTCATTTCACGTTTCACACTGGGCAGGAGGTTTCCATGAACGGTGCAGCACCCGAACAAAAACGAACGTGGACGACAGGTACTGCTCCCGGCATATTCCCACTCCTCGGTCACGGTATCGCCTTATACCGTCGCCCGCTGGCGTTTCTCAATTCTTTGCCCGCGCACGGGGATCTGGTCGAGATACGGCTGGGCCCCCGGCGCGCCTGGATGGTGTGCCACCCGGAGCTGGCCCACGAGGTGCTCATGGACCCGCACACTTTCGACAAAGGGGGCCCGTTGTACGACAGGCTGGGCAAGCTGATGGGGGATGGTCTGGTCACCTGCCAACAGTCCGCGCACCGGGACCGGCGCAGGCTGCTGCAGCCGGCCTTCCGGCCGTCCCACGCCGCCGCGTACACGGAACTCGTCGCCGAGGAGGCCGAGTCGGTGTGCGAGGGGTGGCAGACGGGCCGGCCGGTTCCCGTCACCGAGGCGATGATGACCCTCACGACCCGCGTGATCAGCCGGGTCCTGCTCTCCGACTCGCTGGACGACCCGACCGCCGCCCAGGTGCGGGACTGCCTCGCCGACGTGGTCCGCGGCCTCTTCGTCCGCACGGTCGTGCCGATCGACGCGCTGTTCCGGCTCCCGACCCCGGCCAACCGCCGCTACCGGCGGGCGCTCGCCCGGCTGCACGCCGTCATCGACGCGGTGATCGCCGAACGCCGCCGGGGCACGGCGCGCGACGACGTCCTGGGCACCCTGCTGGCGTCCGCCCACGGCGACGGCGGGGCGCCCGCCCGCACCGACCAGGAGATCCACGACCACCTGATCACGCTGCTGCTCACGGGCGCCGAGACCTCGGCCCTGTCCCTGGCCGCCGCCTTCAGTCTGCTGGCCCGCCATCCCGAGGCCGAACAGCGCCTGCACGCCGAGCTCGACGCCGTCCTGCCCGGCGGCCGCCGGCCCCGCCCCGACGACCTGCCGGACCTCGTCCGGACCCGGTGCGTCGTCTCCGAGACGCTGCGGCACTCGTCCCCCGGCTGGCTCTTCACCCGCGTCGCCACCCGCGAGACGGAACTCGCCGGCTGCCGGCTGCCCGCCGGAGCCACCGTGCTCTACAGCCCCTACCTCCTCCACCACGATCTGTCGTCCTTCCCCGACCCCGAGCGCTTCGACCCCGACCGCTGGCTGCCGGGACGGCCCACCGCCGCACAGCGGCGCGCGATGATGCCGTTCTCCGCGGGCAACCGCAAATGCCTGGGCGACGAGTTCGCCATGGTCGAGATCACCGTGGCGCTCGCGACCATCGCCGGCCGGCTGCGCCTGCGCCATCTGCCCGGGTACGCCGCGCGGCCACCGCGCCCCGCGATCACACTCGGGCCGCGCTCGCTGGTCATGGTCCGCGAACCACGTGCGCACGGCCTGTCACAGACCTCGTCGTCCAGCGCTCCGCTCCCGCGCCGCGCGGTCCGCACCCGGCAGGCACCGGAATCCCGATCGGCAGGTGACCACAGTGTCGACAACGCATGAGGAAGCCGCGGTCGGCGTTCCGGACCGGCAGACGGCGGCCAGCCTCAAGGACCTCATCGACACCCACCTGCACATGCCGTTTCCGTTCCGGCGCAATCCCCATGAACGGGAGGCCTCGAACAGTGTGGACGCCTGGCTGAGCACGTGGGGGCTGACCGCCGAACCAGGTGTGGCGGCGATGATCGTCCGCACTCGTCCCGCTCAGCTCGCGTCCTTCACCAGCCCCACGGTGGACCCCGGGATCCTGCGCATCGTGGCCCACCAGATCGCCTATCAGTTCGTCTTCGACGACCGGGCGGAGGACATCGGCCGGCACTCCCCGGCCGGGCTCATACCCATGCTGTGCGAGAGCGTCGACGTTCTGCGGGACGGCCGTGCGCCCAGCACACCGCTCGGAGCGGCCCTCACCGACCTGTACCGGCAGGTCCGGGAACGGTGCACCCCCGATCAGGCCGCACGATGGGCCTGGAAGAGCCGGGAATACGTGCACGGCCTGCTGTACGAGGCGGTGGCCCAGGCCCACCCCGTCGTCCTGCGCACCGGGGACTGCGCCTCCATACGGTCGCTGACCGCAGGCGTCGAGCCGTTCTACCCGCTCTACGAGGCCGCGGCGCCGGAGGAGCTGTCCCCCGCGGAACTCCACCATCCGGCCGTGGTGCGGCTCAGCCGGCTCTCGGCCGACGCGGCGGTCTGGACAGCCGATCTGTTCTCCGCGGCGAAGGAACAGCGCGCGGGCGAGATGATCAACCTGGCCCTGGCCCACCAGCGTGAACACCGGTGCTCCCTGCCCGCCGCCGTCGTCCTGACCATCCGGCAGATCAACGGCGCGATCCGCGAGTTCCAGAGGCTCCACGCCCAGGTCGAGAAGGAGCTGAGTCCCGCCGGCCTCGCGTACGTGGCGGGCATGACCGGCTGGATCCGCGGGTGTTACCACTGGTCCCGAACCGTGCCCCGGTACGCGGACGTGACGTCGGTGCCCGCCGTGCCGTAGGAGCACCTGACGCGCTCCCGCAGCCGCGCCCGAGGGAGTTGGCGATCAGGGTCATCTACCCGGAGGAAGGACATTATCCCTTCTGCAGTTCATGATTCACCCGATAGTACTCAGTCCGGCCTGCCCACACCGCGACAAGGCGTACGCTCGGCTCTCCCCGGGCCGAACGAAAGAAAGCGGTACGGCATATGGCGATGGAGCCGCGGCAACCGATCACGGACCAAGAGACCTTGATCGAACGCCGACGGGAACTTCAGGCCCTGGACGCGGCATTCCGGGAATTGCGGCGCACCACGGGTGTCGCGCCACGAGCACGGAGCAAGGGGCTGCTCGCCTTCTCCGGGTCGGCCGGACTGGGCAAGACCGCACTCGTCACAGAAGCCCGCGCCCGGGCGCTGGCACACAAGTTCACGGTGTTGTCGGCCAGGGGCAGCGAGACGGAACAGTGCTCGGCGTTCCGCGTGGTGCGCCAGTTGATGCAGCCCTCGCTGGCAAGGATGGACGAGGCGGAACTCCGCGTCTTCCTGGGCAGCTGGTACGACACCGTCGCCGCCGTCCTCGGACTCGAAGCGACGGGACCCGGCCCCGCGCCGGACCCGGTCGGGGTCCGCGAGGGTCTCGACTGGGTCATGACCCGCCTCACGGTGAGGAAGGCCCCCGTCGTCGTGCTCCTGGACGACCTCCACTGGACCGACCCGGAGTCCCTGAGCTGGCTCACCTCCTTCGCACCACGGGTCGACGACCTTCCCCTGCTGATCGTCGTCAGCTACCGTCCCGACGAACTGCCGCCCGAGGCGGGCGAGTTCCGCACGCTCGTCGGAGATCACGGGAACCGCCCCCACAACCTGGCCCTGCTCACCCCGGAGGGCGTCGCGCGGATCGTCAGGAACGAGATCGGGGAGACGGCCGGGGACCGGTTCTGCAAGGAATGCTGGTCGGCCACCGGCGGAAGCCCCTTCGAGGCGGTGGAACTGGCCATCGGGCTCGCGGAGCGGAAACTGGGCGGCACCGACGACGACCTGCCCGCGATGCGGGAACTGGCCGCCGCGATCAAGGGTCCGGGGCTGATCGAGCGCCTGGAACGGCTCGGCACCACGACCGTGCGCTTCGCGCAGACCGCGGCCGTACTGGGTTCGCCGTTCTCGCCGGAGCTCGCCGCGGCCATCGCCGTACTCGGTGACGAGGCCGTCGCCGAGGCGACCGGGAAGCTGCGCGCGGCGCGGATCCTGGCGGACGGGCACGGCCACGAGGGCGAACTCGAATTCGTGCACCCGCTGATCGCCACGACGATCTACCGCTCCATCCGCACGGGCTTCCGGACCGGTCTGCACAACACGGCGGCGCAGGCCGTCCTCGCCGCGGGTTACGGCCCCACCAAGGCCGCCCGGCACCTGCTGGAAGTCCCCTGCGAAGACCGCCCCGAGACCGTCGCGTGCCTGCGCGAGGCCGCTCGCGAGTACCTCCGGGCCGGAGCCACCGAGGCGGCCCGTCGGCTGCTCACCCGGGCACTGCAGGAACCGCCCCTGCCCGAGGACCGTGCCGCGGTCCTCCACGAACTCGCGTGCGCCACCTTCCTGATCGAGCCCACGGCCACGGTGCGGCATCTCCGCCAGGCGCTTGCCCAGCCGCACGTCGACCCCGATCTGCGCGCCTCCATCGTGTACCGGCTGACCACGGCCATGGCCCACACCGATCAGCTGGCCGAGGCCGTGAGCGTGGCCGCCGAGGAGGCACGGCAGGCCACGAATCCACGGGTCAAACTCCGCATGCAGGCCGACCAGTTCGTCTGGAGCATGGTGCGCCCGGACGACCACGACTCGCCCACCCGCTCCCGGACGCTGGCGCGCCTGGCCGAGCAACTGCCCGGCCGCAGTCTTGAGGAACGCTACATCCTGGGACTGCGGGCCTGGGACGCGGCCATGCGCGGCGAACCGAGAGAGACCTCCCTCGCGTACGCGGACAAGGCCCTCGACGGCGGTATGAGCTGGACCGACGAGAACCGGGGGTTCGAAGTACCCCTTTCCGTCGCCCTGGTGTTCATGTACGGCGACCAGCCGCGGCGGGCCGAGGAGCTGTTCAGCAAGGGGATCGCCGAATGCGTGGCCAAGGGCTGGCACGGCTCCCATCTGGCGTTCGGCCAGACCATCGCCGGGTACATCCGCTACCGCCGCGGCAGCCTCGCCGAAGCCGAGAACGCCGTACGGGAGGGGCTGCGGATCGCCGACAAGGTGGACGGGGTCGTGGCCGCCCAGTGGTTCGGCGTGAGCATTCTCATCAAGACCCTGCTGGCCCGCGGGCGCGTCGCCGAGGCGCGCGTCTTCGCCGACGACCACCACTTCGGCGCGACCCCGGTCAACGCCGTGATCTACCCCGACCCCCGCACCGTCTACGCCGAACTGCTCCTCGCCGAGGGGCGGCACGCCGAGGCGGCGGGGCTGTTGGCCTCGGTCGGGGAGTGGCTGGACGCGCGGGGCTGGCGGAACCCGGCCTGGTGTCCGTGGCAGCTGCGGCTCGCGACCGCGCTCGCGCCCACCGCGCCCGAGGAGGCGGTGGCCCATGCCGAGGAAGCCGTGCGCCGGGCCCGGGAGTTCGGTGCCGCATCGGCCGTCGGGCAGGCCCTGCACACGCTCGCCGAGGTGACCTGCGGGCCGGCGGCGGTCGACCTGTACGCGCAGGCCGTCGACCGGCTGGAGCAGTCGCCGGCCGCCTACGAACTCGCCCGCGCCCAGATCGGCCACGGCGCGGCGCTGTCCCTGGGCGGCCGGCTCCAGGAGGCCGCCGACCGGCTCTACCAGGGGCTGGAGGGGGCCGTCCACTGCGGAGCCGAGGGACTCGCGGCCCGGGCCAGGGAGGAGCTGTCGGCGTCCGGGCTGCGGCCGTTGCCGTTGCGCTACGCGCAGGTGGACACGTTGACCGCGCCGGAGCTGCGGACCGCCGAACTGACCGTCCAGGGGCACTCGGCGGGGGTGGTCGCCAAGGAGCTGCACCTCACCGAGCAGGGTGTGCGGCAGCTGCTGTCCCGTGTCTACCGCAAGCTCGGCACCGACGCGGCCGGGCTCGGCGGATTCCTGGAGGGCCGGCAGCGTCCGCGCCCCTGACCGCGCGCCGGGCCGCCGGGGCCCTGGCGGTCACACCGGCCTGGTGCGTCCCTCCCAGTACGGGTCCCGCAGCCGCCGTTTGTACAGCTTGCCGTTGGGGTCGCGGGGCATCTCGGCGATGAAGTCGACGGTCTTGGGGCACTTGTAGCCGGCGAGCTGTCCGGCGCAGTGGGCGAGCAGGTCGGCGGCGAGGTCCGGGCCGGGTTCGTGTCCGGGGGCGGGTTCGACGACGGCCTTGACCTCCTCGCCCCAGTCGTCGTGCGGGATGCCGAAGGCGGCGGCGTCGGCGACGGCGGGGTGGGAGAGGAGCACGGACTCGATCTCGGCGGGGTAGATGTTGACCCCGCCCGAGATGATCATGTCGATCTTGCGGTCGCGGAGGAACAGGTAGCCGTCCTCGTCGAGGTAGCCGAGGTCGCCGACGGTGAAGAAGTCGCCGATGCGGTTCTTCTCCGTCTTGGCCTGGTCCTTGTGATAGGCGAAGCCGCCGGTGTTCATCTTCATGTAGACGGTGCCGAGTTCGCCGGGCGGGAGCCGGTTGCCGTCGTCGTCGAAGACCGCGAGTTCGCTGATGGGCCAGGCCTTGCCGACCGTACCGGGTTTCTTCAGCCAGTCCTCGGCGGTGGCGAAGGCGCCGCCGCCCTCGCTGGCCGCGTAGTACTCCTCCACGCTGGGACCCCACCAGTCGAGCATGGCCCGCTTGACGTGGTCCGGGCAGGGCGCGGCGCCGTGGATGGCGTGCCGCATGGAGGAGACGTCATGGCGTGCGCGCACATCCTCGGGGAGGGCGAGCAGGCGGTGGAACTGGGTCGGGACCATATGGGTGTGGGTGCACTTGTGTGTGTCGATCAGGCGGAGCATCTCCTCGGGGATCCACTTGTCCATGAGGACCAGGCGGTGGCCTATGTGGAGGGACGCGCCCGCGAACTGGAGCACGGCCGTGTGGTAGAGCGGCGAGCAGACCAGGTGGACGTTGTCGCCGAAGGGGCGGATGCCGAAGATGCCGAGGAAGCCGCCGAGGTAGGCCTCCTCGGGGAGTCTGCCGGGCAGCGGGCGGCGGATGCCGCGGGGGCGGCCGGTCGTACCCGAGGTGTAGTTCATGACCCAGCCGAGTTCGCGGTCCGCCGGGGCCGACTCCGGCTGTCCGTCGAGGAGTTCGGTGTACGGGCGGAAGCCCTCGACCTCGCCGACCGCGTACCGGTGGGTGGCGGGGAGGCCGGCCTCGTCGGCGGCGTGGCGGACCGGGCCGGCGAACCGTTCGTGGGCGATGAGCACCTTGGCGCCGGAGTCGGCGACGATCCAGGCGATCTCCGGGCCGACGAAGTGGTGGTTGACGGGGACGAGGTAGAGGCCGGCCTGGCTGGCGGCGAGGTAGGCGGTGAAGAACTCGGGCCCGTTGGGCAGGACGACCGCGAAGGCGTCGCCGCGTTCCAGGCCCGCGGCCCGGAGTCCGTGGACGAGTCGGTTGACGGCCGCGTGCAGGCGGCCGGCGGTCCATTCCTCGCCGTCGGGTGCGACGAGCACCTTGCGGTCGGGATCGCTCGAGGCCTGGGCCCAGAATCCGGCGGGGGGCGTGCTGGTCACTTGCCGCTCCTTCCGGCGATGCGGTTGATGCGGTCGACGGCCTGTTCGAAGCCCCGGGTGAGGTCGTCGAAGACGGCCTGGACGCTGCGTTCGGCGGTCATGCGGCCGACGATCTGGCCGACGGGGGTGCCGAGCAGGGGCTCGACCTCGTACTTCTGGATGCGGGTCAGTGCCTCGGCGACGAGCAGGCCCTGGAGGGGCATGGGGAGGGTGCCGGGGCCGTTCGCGTCGTCCCAGGCGTCGGTCCACTCGGTGCGCAGCTGGCGGGCCGGTTTGCCGGTCAGGGCGCGGGAGCGGACGGTGTCGCCGGAGCCGGCGGCGAGGAGTTTGCGGGTCACGGCGGGCGAGGAGAGGTCCGCCTCCGTGACGGTCAGCCACATGGAGCCCAGCCACACTCCTTGGGCGCCGAGGCTGAGCGCGGCGGCCACCTGCCGGCCGCTGCCGATGCCGCCCGCCGCCAGGACGGGCAGTGGGGCGACGGCGTCGACGACCTCGGGGGTGAGCACCATGGTGGCGATCTCGCCGGTGTGGCCGCCTGCCTCGTAGCCCTGGGCCACGACGATGTCGATGCCCGCGTCCCTGTGCTTGATCGCGTGCCGGGCACTGCCGGCCAGCGCGGCGACGAGGACGTCCTGGTCGTGGGCGCGGTCGACGACGTCGGCGGGCGGGGAGCCGAGGGCGTTGGCGAGCAGCCGGATCGGGTAGTCGAAGGCGACGTCGAGCTGGGTGCGGGCGACCTGTTCCATCCACCCGGTGATGCGCCAGCCGGACGCCTCGCCGTCGGCCAGCTCGGGCACCCCGTACTTGGCGAGGGTGTCCCTGACGAACTGCCGGTGCCCCTCCGGGATCATCGCCTCGACGTCGGCCTCGGTGACGCCTTCCACCTTCTTGGCGGGCATCACGACGTCGAGCCCGTACGGCTTCCCGTCGACATGCGCCTCGATCCAGTCGAGGTCGCGCTTGAGGTCGTCGGGGGCGGTGTAGCGGACCGCGCCGAGCACTCCGAAACCGCCGGCCCGGCTGATGGCAGCGGCCACGGCGGGGAACGGCGTGAAGCCGAAGACGGCGTGCTCGACTCCCAGGGTCTTGCTCAGCTCCGTCTGCATGGGCGCAGGATGCCGCAGTCGTGCGGCCGACGGAAGACATTTTCTGATGCTCCGTCAGATTCTTTGGCGGCCTGCGGACCGTGGTCAGCCGTCCTGCTGTTCCAGCACCGCCATCGCCGCGTTGTGGCCCGGTACCCCGCTCACCCCTCCCCCGCGCACCGCGCCCGCCCCGCACAGCAGGACGTTGGCGTGCCGGGTCTCCACCCCCCAGCGGCCGGTGCCGTCCTGGGCGTAGGGCCAGGAGAGGTCGCGGTGGAAGATGTTGCCGCCGGGGAGGCGCAGGTCGCGTTCGAGGTCGAGGGGGGTCTTCGCCTCGATGCAGGGGCGGCCGTCGGCGTCGAGGGCGAGGCAGTCGGCGATCGGCTCGGCGAGGTGGGCGTCGAACTGGGCGAGGGTGGCCTTGAGGAGTTCGTCGCGTACGGCGTCGTTGTCGGCGGCGAAGAGCCGGGCCGGGGTGTGCAGTCCGAAGAGGGTGAGCGTCTGGTAGCCGCGTTCGGCCAGGTCGCGGCCGAGGATGGTGGGGTCGGTCAGGGAGTGGCAGTAGATCTCCGAGGGCGGGGCGGCGGGCAGCCGGCCGGCCGCCGCCTGGGCGTGGGCGGTGGCGAGTTGCCCGTAGCCCTCGGCGATGTGGAAGGTGCCGGAGAACGCCTCGCGTGGGTCGACGGCGGTGTCGCGCAGCCTGGGCAGCCGCTTGAGCAGCATGTTCACCTTGAGCTGGGCGCCCTCGGCGGGCTCCGGGGCCGGGTCGCCGGTGAGCGTGGCGAGTTCCTGCGGGGAGGCGCCCACCAGGACGTGCCGGGCGGCGGCCACGCCCTCGCCGTCCGCGGTGCGGTAGGCGACCTCGGCGGCCCGGCCGTCCGTCTCGATCCGTACCGCCTCGTGCCCGGTGGCGAGCACCGCGCCCGCCGAGCGCGCGGCTGCGGCCAGCGCGTCGGTGAGGGCGCCCATGCCGCCGACCGGCACGTCCCAGGCGCCGGTGCCGCCGCCGATGACGTGGTAGAGGAAGCAGCGGTTCTGGCGCAGCGAGGGGTCGTGGGCGTCGGCGAAGGTGCCGATCAGCGCGTCGGTGAGGACGACCCCGCGCACCAGGTCGTCCGTGAAGTTCTCCTCGATCGCGACCCCGATCGGCTCCTCGAACAGGGCCCGCCAGGCCGCCTCGTCGTCGATCCGGCGGCGCAGTTCCTCGCGTGCGGGCAGCGGTTCGGTGAGCGTCGGGAAGACGCGCTCGGCGACCCGGCCGGTCATGGCGTAGAACCGCTGCCAGGCCTGGTACTCCGCCTTGCCCCCGGTGAGCCGCTCGAACGCCTCGCGGATCCGCCGCTCGCCGCCGCCGACCAGCAGCCCGGTCGGCCGGCCGTCGCGCTCCACGGGCGTGTACGAGGAGATGGTGCGGCCGCGGACGCGGAAGTCCAGGCCGAGGTCGCGGACGATCTTCCTGGGCAGCAGGCTGACCAGGTAGGAGTAGCGGGACAGCCGCGCGTCGACACCGGCGAAGGGGCGGGTGGAGACCGCGGCGCCGCCGGTGCGGCCCAGCCGCTCCAGCACCAGCACGGAGCGGCCGGCCCGGGCGAGGTAGGCGGCCGCGACGAGGCCGTTGTGGCCGCCGCCGACGATGATGGCGTCGTAGGTGCGCGAGGGTTCCGTGGCAGCGGGCATGGTTCTTCGTAACACATGATGATCTAGGTGGGTAAGAGGCGTGCCGGTTCGCTCCGCGAGGAGGGCCGGTTTTCGGGTGCGGGTCCGTGGGGGGCTGGTCGCGCAGTTCCCCGCGCCCCTACGGAGCGCTGCCCCTTACGGGGCGCTTCACAGTCGCCCTCCTGATGCGCGCTGTTGGCGCAGGACCGCCACCCTCCGGTACAGCTCCACGGCCTCCGCGCCCCGCCCCAACTGCTCCAGGCAGTGGGCCTCGTCGTTGCGGCTGGCCAGGGTGTCGGGGTGGTCGGAGCCGAGGACGCGTTCCCGGGCGGCGGCGACGCGGCCGTACTCGGTGAGCGCGTCCGGCCAGCGGCCCAGCCAGCCCAGGCTCACCGCCACCTCGCGGCGGCTGACCAGGGTGTCGAGGTGGTCCGGGCCCAGGACCCGTTCGCGGATCGCGCAGACGTCGCGTGATTCCGCGAGGGCCTCCTCCCAGCGGCCGAGGCGGCCGAGGTTGACGCCGAGGCCGTGGCGGGCCCGCAGGGTCTCGGGGTGGGCGGGGCCCTGGACGCGGGTGCGGTCGTCGATCAGGGCGCGGTAGAGGGTGAGCGCGTCGGCGCTGCGGCCCAGGCGGCCGAGGCTGATGCCGACCTCGTAGCGGGCGGCGAGGGTGTCGGGGTGGTCGGGGCCGAGGGCGCGGGCGCGCGCGTCGGCGACCTCGCGGTAGGTCTGCAGGGCCTCCTCCCAACGCCCCAACTGACCTAATGCGTAGGCGACTTCGTAGCGGGTGACCAGGGTGTCGGGGTGCTGCGGGCCGAGTACCCGGGCGCGGGCCGCGGCCACGTCGTGGGCCATCCGGTACGAGTCCTCCAGGCGGCCCAGCCTGCTGAGGTTGAAGGCGAGGTTGTGGCGGCAGCGCAGGGTGTCCGGATGGTCGGGGCCGGTCAGCCGCTGCCGGGCGGCGAGGACGGCCGTGTACACCTGGTGGGCGTCGAAGTGGCGGCCCAACTGGCCCAGCACGTAGGCCGTTTCCTGACGGGCGGCGAGGGTGTCGGGATGGTCGGCGCCCAGGGCGTGCTCCCGGGCCGCGGCGACCTCGGTGTACTCGCGCAGCGCGTCGGCGGCGCGGCCGGTGCGGCTGAGGGTGAAGGCGATCTCGTAGCGGCTGGCGAGGGTGTCGGGGTGGTCGGGGCCGAGGAGGCGGGTGCGTTCGGCGGCGACGGCGCGGTGCACCTCGCCGGCCTCGGCCCAGCGGCCGAGCCGTCCCAGGCTGAGCCCGGCGTTGTGCCGGCCGGCGAGGGCGGCCAGGGCTTCCGGGGCGGGGGCGGGGACGGGGACGGGGACGGGGACCGCCGGGAGCGGTTCCGCGACGCCGGTGGCCGGGCGGGCGATCCACTCGCCGGTGAGTCCGGCACCGGGGTCGGGCGGGGTGGTGCGCAGGGCGGCGCCGGTCGCCTTGTGGCCGGTGGTCATGCCCCGGGTCCAGGACGGCAGCCGGGGCTCGCGGGCGGCCGGTTCCGGGGGCCGGAGCGGGGGCTGCGCGGTGACGACGGTGGGGACGTACGTGGGTGTCGTCCGTCCGGAGGTGATCCGGCGGCCCAGTTCCCGGGCGTCGTAGGGTCGTTGGTCCGGTCGTTTGGCCAGCAGGTCGAGGACGACCTTCTCGAACCAGCCGGGCAGTTCGGGGCGGTGGCTGCGCGGCGGGGCGGGCGGGGTGTCGCGGTGGCCGACGAGGATCGCCCAGGCGTCGTCGAGGTCGAACGGCGGTGCCCCGGTGGCGATCTCGTAGAGCACGCAGCCCAGTGAGTACAGGTCGCTGCGCCGGTCGACCTCGGTGCCGCCGATCTGCTCCGGGGACATGTAGTGCGGGGTGCCCATGGCGATGCCGGTGCCGGTCAGCCGGGAGGTGAAGCCGATGTCGTGGCCGAGCCGGGCGATGCCGAAGTCGCAGATCTTCACCGTGCCGTCGGTGCGCCGCATGATGTTCGCCGGTTTCAGGTCCCGGTGCACGATGCCCTGCTGGTGGGTGTAGGCGAGGGCGGCGGCGACCTGCTCGGCGATGTCGACGACGTCGCCGACGGGCAGCGGGTGGTGTCTGTTGTCCTCCATGAGCTGGCTGAGGTTGCGGCCGTCGAGCAACTCCATGACCAGGTAGAGGATGCCGTCGTGCTCGCCGAAGTCGTGGACGACGGTGACCCCGCGGTGGGAGAGCGCGGCGGCGACTCTCGCCTCGCGCCGGAACCGCTCCCGCAGCACGCGGGTGAACGCCTGGTCGTGGTGCGGGCCGAGCGGTTTGAGGCACTTCACGGCGACCTGCCGGCCGAGCGACTCGTCGCGGGCCCGCCACACCTCGCCCATCCCGCCCCGCCCGATCAGGTCGAGCAGCCGGTACCTCCCCTGGACCAGCCCGCTGTCAGCCATCGCGCGCCGTCGCCCCCCGTCGCGGTCCGTGGCACCCCCCTGCTCGCCCAGTATGGCTGTCTATCGCCCGACTTTGTACGGTGCGGGGCGTGCGTCCGGGCCGAGCCTCGCGATGGCGTCCAGGATGTGTTTCGGCGGGAGTTGCCAGCGCAGACGTGCGGGAACACAGCGCAGCAGGGTGCCGGTGGCGCGCAGTCGGCGGGTCACGACGGCGGGTTCCGGGGCCGGTCTGCCGTACAGCGCGTGGGCGTACGGCGGCAGAGAGGCGTACGCGAGGTGGGCCACGCGCCGCCACAGCACCTCGCGCGCCGGTATCAGGAGGGGATGCGTCGACGGCCGGAGCAGGAACTCGTCCACCGCGCGCGCGTCGGCGCCGAGGGCGAGCACCGGCCGTACCGACTCGAAGTAGGCGGCCAGTGCGGCCCGGTCGCCGGGTACGGCGTCGGTGTCGAGGCCCACCAGCCGGGCGCGGGCGCGTTGTTCGGCGACGTACCGGTCGGCCTGGGCGTCGGTGAGCGGGATGCCGGAGCGGCGGGCGACGTGCAGGTACGAGTCGATCTCGGCGCAGTGCACCCAGAGCAACAGGCCGGGTTCGTCCACGCCGTACCGTTCGCCGGTGTCGGGGTCGGTGGCGCCCAGCATGCTGTGGATCTTCCGTACCCGGGCGCCGGCCCGCTCGGCGGCCTCGGTGGTGCCGTAGATGGTGGTGCGCACGTAGTCCGCGGTGCGCATCAGGCGGCCCCAGGCGTCGCTGCGGAAGTCCGAGTTCTCCATGACGCCGCGCACCGCGCGCGGGTGCAGGGCCTGGAGCCAGAGCGCCCGGATGCCGGCGATCCACATGATGGGGTCGCCGTGCAGGTGCCAGGTCACGGAGTCGGGGGTGAAGAGCCCGGCGTCACCGTCCGTACCGGCAGGTGGGACCGGAGCCGCTCGGTGTCTCCGGAGCACGATGTCGTCCCGCATGTCCGCCAACCGTTCTCAGCGCCCGGTGGATCGTCTGCCGAGGGGGCCTGGCGCGGCGGTACGGATTCACGGACCTGCCCGTCCCGCCCCACGGCGTCACCCCGAGTCCTTCCCGCAGTACCCCTGGATCACTCCCGTCGGCACGGTCCGGAGTCCGCCGGTCGTGCGCCCCGGTCTCGAACGGCCACGAGTTCAGTCGGCCGCCGCGACCGCGTCCCTGATGAGACGGTGGGCGGCGGCGTCGGTACGGGCGGCGTCATGGGTCACCAGGCGGTCCTGGCACAGACCGCGCAGTCCGGAGACGAGGAGCGTGGCCGCCGCCCGCGCCTGCTGCTGCGGGTGGCCCAGCCGGACGTAGGCCGCGGCGATGGGGCCGATCATGACCTCGACGGTCTCGGCCGCGACGGCGCCGTACTGCTGGGGATCGGTGGCGGCGAGGCTGAGCAGCTGCAGCAGCATGCGGACCGGCCCGGACTGCTCCCCGACGGTCATGGCGTCCCAGAGGGTGTGGGCCGCCTCGCGCAGTTCCGCGCCGTCGCGCACCTCGTCGAACATCGCGCGGACGTCGGGACGGCTGGTGGCCAGCGCCTGGGCCAGCAGGTTCTCGCGGCTGCCGAAGTAGTACAGAAGCATGCGCTTGGTGGTGCCGATCGACTGGGCGAGCGGACTCAGCGACATCTGTGCGACGCCGTGGTGCTGGAGGTGGTGCACCACCTGTTGCAGCAGCTCGGCACGCTTTTCGGCATTGACGGGGCGCGACACACTTTGACTGTACCGACCGGTACGCGTAAGGTCCAGCAGCATAGATGTTCCGATCGGTACGTTAATTGGGTGGCGCCCTGACGAAGGCCGGGCGCGGCACAGTCGGGAGAGGCGCCGTGAAACTGTCCGGACCGCGAACAACGCAGGCCTGCCGGCACCGGAGCGGCGGCCGGGGGGTGGCTCTGTGAAGCCCCGGGTCGAGCGGCCCCGGGGCGTCTCCGTGGCCAGGGTCCTCGTCGAGACCCTGACGATCCCGGTGCTGCTCTTCCTGGGCCTGCTGCTCTGCTTCCCGCTGGCCTTTCACCAGCCTCAGCCCCACCACGCCAAGATCGTGGTCGCCGGTCCCGCGGCGGAACGCAGGGTCGACACCGCGCTGCGGCGGTCGGACAGCGACGGGTTCGACGTCACCGCCGTGGCGGACGCCCGGGACGCCCGCCGGGCGGTGCTGGACCGGGACGCCGTGGCAGGCTTCGCCGCCACGGACGGACACGCCGTGCTGTACGTGGCCAAGGCCAACGGCTCGGCCCTGGAACAGGCGCTGGCCAAGGGTTTCACCCAGCTCGCGGCGCACAACCACCAGAAGCTCACCGTCACGGACGTGGCCCCCACGGTCGGCAAGGACGGGCTCGGCACGACCCTGGTCTACTTCGGGATCGCCTGGAACGTGCCCGGCTACATACTCGCCACGACCCTGCTGCGGGCGGTGACCTTCACCCGGCGCAGGAAGCTGATCACCATCGCGGGCGTGGCCGGCCTCTTCAGCGCCGTGGGTTTCCTGGTCGGCACGGGACTGGGCTTCTTCCCCGACGACCCCACGGCCCTGGCGATCGCCTTCCTGCTCACGACGGCCGTGGCCACGTTCTCCCTCGGCATGGCGCCGTTCGTCAAGCACTTCTTCCCGCTCGCGGGTCTGGGCCTGTACGTCGTGCTGAGCGTTCCCTCCAGCGGCCTGGTCCCCGTCCCGCTGCTGCCGCGGTTCTTCCAGGGCCTGCACGCCGTCATGCCGCTGGGCAACGCGGTCGACGCCCTGAGGGGAGTCCTGTACTTCGACGGTGCGGGGGTGCTGAAGCCGGTCCTCGTGCTGTGCGCGTGGATCGCCGCGGGGACGGCGCTGCTGGGCCTGGACGCGTGGCGGCACCACCGCGCAGCCGCAGGGCACGCAGCGCAGGACGAGCCGGAGGACGTTCCCGAGCCGCCGGTGGAGGACCCCTCCGTGGAGGCACCCGCCCCCACCGCGCTACCGGTCCGCCCGCACCACTTCGGTGAGCCGTTGCCGATGCTGGAGGGCACCGTCCGCGACCCCGGACAGCAGCCCGTCCACCACGCCGCGGTGACCGTCATGGACGCCGGCGGCCGGCAGTTGGTGCGGACCACGACGAACGCACGGGGCGAGTACGCCGTGACCGGCCTGCCCGAGGGGTACATCAGCGTCGTCGCCTCGCACCCCGGACGCGACCCCCTGGTCCACCAGAAGCTGCTGCAGTCCGGTGTGGCCGTCCGGGCCGACTTCACCCTGCACGACCGGCGCAACCGGACACCGGTCGGCTCAGGTGCCGGACACCTCGGTCCACGGCACGCGAGACACGGATCGTGAGACGCGCCGGAGGATGCGGCCGGGGCCGTCGTTCTCTTTGCTGGACCTGAGCGGAAACAGGAACGCCGGGATCAGCAGCGGCCCGGCCCGGACCGGAGGGAAGCACATGTCCGACAGGAATCACGCCACGGTGGCGGTCACCGGGGTGACCGGTGCGCTCGGCAGCCGGATCGCGGCCCGGCTCGCCGCCCACGGCGTCCCGCAACTCCTCGTCGGGCGCAGTCCCGACCGCATGCCCGAACTGCCGGGCGCCCGGCGACGCGGCCCGGCCGCCTACGCCGACGCCGCGGGCATGCGCGGGGCGCTCGCGGGCGCGTCGGCCCTCGTCCTGGTCTCCGGGCACCGCACGGGGCGCCGGCTGGAGGAACACGCCACCGCGGTCGAGGCCGCGATCGCGGTCGGCGTGGGCCGGGTCCTGTACGTGTCGCTGGTCGGCGCGGCGCCCGCCGCCACCTACCTCAACGCCCGCGACCAGTGGCTGACCGAGCAGTTCCTGGCAGGCGCCGGGATCCGCCACACGGTGCTGCGGGCAGGCTTCTACGCGTCGACGCCCGCGGCCCTCGCCGACGAGGAACTCGTCGTGCGCGGCCCCGCGACGACCGGCCGGGCCGCCTTCGTCACCCACGAGGACATCGCGGACGTGATCACGGCCGTCGCCCTTCAGGACGGTCCGCGCTCGGAGTACGACGGCGCGACCCTCGAGATCACCGGGCCCGAGTCCCTGACCCTCGGCGAAGCGGTCACCCGGATCGCCGCGGCCACCGGCCGGCCCTACCGCTACGAACCCGAGACCCTGGAGGAGGCCTTCGCACGGCGCTGGCGGCAGGGCATGAGCGGGGAGCAGATCGAGACGTGGATCTCCTGGTACCAGGCGATCGAGCGGGACGAGGTCTCCGTGGTCACCGACGTGGTTCCCCGGCTCACCGGCTCACCCGCGACCCCGGTCTCGAACGCGGCCTGGTGGCCCGCGCCGAACACCGCGCGGGGTACCGGCGAACGACCCCGGGCGGTCGTGCCGACGGTCCGCGACGACGATCAGGAGGTGATCCCATGACCGGGACGACCGGCAGGGTGGCGTTGGTGACGGGGGCGAGCAGCGGAATCGGCGCGGCCACGGCGCGGGTTCTGGCCGCGCGGGGGATGCGCGTGGCGGTCAACTACCTTCGCAACGGCAAGGCGGCCGAGGAGGTCGTGGCCGGCATCGGGGCCGCGGGCGGGCAGGCCATGGCCGTGCAGGCCGACGTGCGCGAGGAGGCGGCCGTCGAGCGGATGGTCGGACAGGTCCGGGCGGCCTGGGACGGCATCGACGTGCTCGTGCACAACGCGCTCATCCCGTACGCGGTCAAGTCGTTCCAGGACATGACCTGGGAGGAACTGGGCGGCAAGCTCGACGCCGAGATGCACGCGGCGTTCGCGGTCACCAAGGCCGTGCTGCCGGTCATGACCGGGCGGGGCGGGGGACGTCTCGTCTACATCGGCACCGGGCTCAGCCGCCGGCCCCGGGCGGGCATGATCGCGCTGGGCGTCTCCAAGGCCGCCCTCGAACAGTTCGCCCGGTATCTGGCCCAGGAACTCGGCCCGCAGGGCATCACGGTCAACGTCGTCTCGCCCGGCCCGGTGGAGTCCCGCACGGCCGACGCCGTCCTCGACGACACGACGAGGCAGCGGCAGCTGGCCGCCACCCCCATGGGCCGCCTGGCCCACCCGGCCGACGTCGCCCAGGCGGTCGCCTTCTACGCCGCCGAGGAGAACTCCTTCATGACCGGCACCACGGCCGCGGTCAACGGCGGCATGGCCATGTACTGAGGCCCCCGCCGGCCTCCGCACCCGCGGCCGCACCTTTGAGCGATCAAGGACGAACGTTCATGCACACGATCGACCTGGCCTACGTCGGACGAGGCCTGCACGAGGAGCTGGCGGCCTACATCGCCGACCAGCAGGACTACTACGCCGACGAGGGCGTCCACGTCGCGCTGCGCGACGGCTGCACCTGGGACGACGAGCGGCTGCGCCGCTGCGCCACCATCGGGCTGGGCCGGGCACTGCTGTCACGACTGACCGACGGCACCCCGTGGGTCGCGCTCAGCGTCAACACCCAGCGCCCGCTGTTCTGGTTCCTGGCCCGCCCCGGCCTGACCTCACTGTCCGACCTCGCGGGCCGACGGCTGGCAGTCCACGCCCCGCACACCGCGCCCGGCGCGTTCGCCCGGATCGTGCTGCGCAGGGCCGGCCTCGACCCGGACCGCGACGTGCGGACCGTCGTCCGCTCCCCCGGCGACTACGGCATGGACCTGCGCCACCTCGGCGACGGCAGCATCGACGCCGCCTACGTCGGCAGCACCATGGCACCGGAGGCGGTGGCCGCCGAGCACGGCTGGAACGTGCTGGCCTGGGTCGGCGACCACTTCCGGATCCCCACCGTGGGCGTGGCGGTCGACCCGACCTTCATCCCACCGGACGCCCCCGCGGTCCAGGCCGTCGTACGAGCCCACCGGCGCGCCCTCCAGGTGATCCACGACGACCCCGACACCACGGTGCGGCACATGCGGACGTTCCTCGGCGGACAGACCGCGCAAGAGGCCCGAGCCCACTACGACACGTTCATCGCGCCGTACTTCACCACGGACGGTCACACCGACCTCACCGTCGGCGACGAGGCGATCGCCGCGGTCGCCGCCGAACTCGGCGTCCCCGCCGGCGTCGCCGCAGCCGACTTCTACCGCACCGGGACGACCGCGCCGTAGGCGCCGGGATCACTGAGATCGCCGGGATCATGCGACCCGACGTCCCAGCATGATGTCCGAACATGAGGCAGTTGTGTCATATAGGCCTGTCTGTCATGACCTTCACAGCGTCCTAGCGTTGCCGGTGCGATGTGGCCGAAGGGATCGCTGCAGAACTGATCCGGTCGGCCGGCTCAACTCCGGATGAGGAAAGAAGGCGTTCGTCGCTGTGGAGTCGCAGTCACGCACCGGTCGGCCGGTGCCCCAGGTCCTGGAATTCGGGCTCAACGCATGGGTCGTGGACGAGCAGTGGCGGCAGTACCTGCACGATCCCGCCTCGGTGGACCAGACGTGGCGGGACTTCTTCGCCGCCCCGGCCTCCCTGCCGGCCCAGCAGGTACGCACCGCCACGGGGGCCGGACGTGACGGCAGGGACGACGCGGCCGTCAGGGCGGTGCGCGTCGCGGCGCTCGTCCACGCGTACCGGGTACGCGGCCACCTGGTGGCCGACACGGACCCGCTCACGCAGCGGTCGGCCGCCGGGTGTCCGGAGCTCGACCTCACGGCATTCGGGCTCGACGACGAGGCCGGAGCGGAGGAGTTCGCCGTCGACGGATTCGCCGGCCACGCCACGATGCGTCTCAAGGACGTGCTTGCCGCCCTGCGGGAGTTCTACTGCCGCACCGTCGGCTTCGAGTACATGCACATCCAGGACTCCCGCGAACGCCGCTGGATCCAGCAGAGGGCCGAGGGCCCGCAGCGCCGGCCGGACCGGGCCGGACAGCTGCAGATCCTCTACCGGCTGGGGGCGGCGGAGGCCTTCGAGACGTTCCTGCAGACCAAGTACGTGGGCCACAAGCGCTATTCGCTCGAAGGCGGCGAGTCGGCGATCGTGCTGCTCGACGCCCTGCTGCGCCGCGCGATCAAGGACGGTGTGCGGGAAGCCGTCATCGGCATGGCGCACCGCGGCCGGCTGAACGTGCTGGCCAACATCGTCGGCAAGTCCTACGCGCAGCTCTTCCACGAGTTCGAGGACGCGGTGGACATCCGGTCCGTGCAGGGATCGGGGGACGTGAAGTACCACCTGGGTGCGGCGGGCACCTACCGCGCCCTCGACGGCGGCACGATCCCCGTCTCGGTCGTGGCGAACCCCTCGCACCTGGAGATCGTGGGGCCGGTGGCCCAGGGGGTGGTGCGCGCCAAACAGGACAGGGCCGCGGACCATGACGGCTCCTTCCCCGTACTGCCGGTCCTCGTCCACGGCGACGCGGCCTTCGCCGGCCAGGGCGTGGTCGCCGAGACCCTGAACATGTCGCAGCTGCCGGGCTACCGCACGGGCGGGACGGTCCACGTGGTCGTCAACAACCAGCTCGGCTTCACCACGCTGCCCGCCAGCGGCCGTTCGGGCACGTACGCCACCGATGTGGCGCGGATGGTCGAGGCCCCGGTCTTCCACGTCAACGGCGACGACCCGGAGGCCGTCGACCGTGTCGCACGGCTGGCCTTCGACTACCGCCGGGAGTTCCACAAGGACGTCGTGATCGATCTGATCTGCTACCGGCGCCACGGGCACAGCGAGGTCGACGACCCGTCCATCACCCAGCCCCTGATGTACGACCGCATCGACGCCAGGGCCTCGGTGCGCACGCTGTACGCCGACGCCCTGGTACGCCGCGGGGACATCGGCGAACGGCAGGTGGACGGCGCCCGCCGCAACTACCAGGATCATCTCGAACGGGCCTTCGCCGAGACCCGGGCGCTGCCCGCTCCCGCACCGGCCGAGGACCGTCCCCGAACCGGAGCCGGAGCCGGACAGGCGCCCGCCCGGCGCACGCCGACCGCGATCGACGAGGCGACGGCACGGCAGGTCATCGCGTCGCAGACCGGCCTGCCCCGGGGCTTCACCGTGCACCCGCGGGTCCTGCCGCAGCTCCGGCGGCGGGCGGAGACGCTCGACGCCGACCGGGTCGACTGGGCCACCGCGGAGACACTCGCGATCGGCTCACTGCTGCTGCAGGGGGTCCCGGTGCGGCTGGCCGGGCAGGACTCGCGGCGCGGCACCTTCGGCCAGCGCCACGCCGTGCTGACCGACCGGCGCACCGGCGCGGAGCACACTCCGCTGGGCTCCCTCGGCCCGCACGCCGCGGGCTTCGCACCGTACGACTCGATGCTGTCCGAACTGGCGGCGCTGGCCTTCGAGTACGGCTACGCGCAGGCCCGTCCCGACGCCCTGGTGCTGTGGGAGGCCCAGTTCGGCGACTTCGCCAACGGCGCGCAGACGGTCGTCGACGAGTACATCGCCTCGTCCGAGCAGAAGTGGGGCCAGCGCTCCGCGGTGACGCTGCTGCTGCCCCACGGTCTGGAGGGCCAGGGCCCGGACCACTCCTCCGCCCGGGTCGAGCGCTTCCTGCAGTTGTGCGCACAGGACAACATGACCGTGGCCGCGCCCTCGCTGCCGGGCAACTACTTCCATCTGCTCAGGCAGCAGGCGCTGGACGGCCGCAGGCCGCTGGTGGTCCTCACCCCGAAGTCGATGCTGCGGTCGAAGGCGGCCGTCTCCGCCCTGGCCGAGTTCACCGGGGGCGGCTTCCGCCCGGTGCTGCCGGACGACACGACGGACCCGGCCCGGGTCACGCGCGTGCTGCTGTGCTCGGGCAAGGTCTGCTACGACCTCGACTCCCACCGGCACGCCGCGGGCTCGGCCGACACGGCGATCGTCCGCGTGGAGCGTCTCTACCCGTTCCCCGACGAGGAGCTCACGGCGGAACTCGCCCGCTTCCCTGCGGCCGCGGACGTGCGGTGGGTACAGGAGGAGCCGGAGAACCAGGGTGCGTGGTCGTTCGTCGCGCCGCGTCTGCACCGGCTGGCCCGACGCGCCGTGGACTACGTGGGCAGGCCCGAGGCGCCCGCCCCCGCGGCCGGCTCGGCCCGCCGGCACGCCGTGGAGCAGAAGACTCTCGTGACATCGGCGTTCCGGTGACAGGGGCTCGCACGGCGGCCCGGGTGCCCCCGGGACACCCACTGGCCGTGCCGGCGGTGGTGTGCCGGGCCGTCGGAGTGGTGCCGGGGTCGTCGCCGAGTTCCGGGCCGGCCTCACGGCCCCGCCCGGATCCGCGGGTGCGGGACGGACCGCCCGGCCGCCGGGCACGGCCTCGGCGGCGCCCGGCACGCTGCCGTAGGCACGGGTTCGCCCCGCACCCGTGTCATGCGGGGGCGGTACGCCGGCCCTGTCACCGGCGGGCGGACCGGCGCTGCCGGACAGCGTGGCGCAGGGAGTACCGGGCGACCACCGCCCAGGCGGCGACGAGCACGGCGTACAGGGCGACGGCGGCGCAGACGAACAGCTGCGAACCGGTACGGGCGGCGAGAGCGCTGGTGCCGGTGACGCAGGCGCCGAGGGGGAAGATGATGGACCACCAGGTGGGCGCGAAGGGCAGTCCTCTGCGGATCTCCCGCACGGTCAGCGCCGTGGCCAGCACCAGCCACAGCAGGGCGAAGCCCCAGATCCCGAGGCCGCCCAGCAGTGCCACCACCGCGCTCCCGCGCGCGTACGGGTCGGGCAGTGCGCTCGGCGCGGCGGTGGCCAGCGACGACAGTGCCGTCACCGCCTGGTCCAGCGCTCCCACCCCGATCCACACCGTGGGCACCACCGCACCGCCGGGCGCTTCGTGATGCACCAGGCGGCTGTAGACCATGGCCAGCACCAGCAGGACCGCGACCAGTCCGAGCCCGAGCATCGCGTAGCAGCTCAGCAGCAGGGCCAGCCGTACCTGGCCGGCCCGCGCCCGCGGGACGAGCAGCGCGCCCGTCGCGGCGGAGACCATCGGCGGCACCACCGGCAGCAGCCAGCCGCCGAACGCCGCGTCCGGGGTGAACCGGTGCCGCGTGACCATCAGATACGGAACCGTGCAGGCGGTGGCAAGGCCCAGCACCGTACCGGCCGACCACAGCACCCAGTCCGCATCGACCGCCGCACGCTCCCCGACCAGCCGCCGGCCGAGCAGCAGCGTCCCGGCCCCGACGACGAGCAGCGCCATCGGCGGCGCCCCGAAGAACTGGGCCAGTGCCGGATCTCCGGCATGCGCCCGCAGCCTGCGCTGCCGGGCGTAGGTGCCGGCGAGCACGATCAGCAGCAGCGCGGTCCCCGCCCAGACCACCGTGGCGGCCGCGCCGAGCCCGGGCAGGCCGCGCGGCAGGGTGGCGGCCGCGACGGCGACGATCCCGCTGCCCATGACGGCCGCGAACCAGCCGGGACCGAGCCCGCCCCGCTCCCTGTCGTCGGCCTCCTGCGGCTGGTCACGGACCTGCGCGGACGGTCCCGGGGCCGGGCCGATCCGGGACGGGACTGCTCGACGGGGACTGCGGGGCGGTGTCACGGTTCGGAACGCCTTCTCTTCTCGTGTCGGATGGGTCACCGTCCTCGATCAGCGACGGTGACCGGCCGGACCGCGGCCGGCAGCCCTCGGGCCGTCACGGAGGCCGGCGGCCCCTTGGCGGCCCCGACGCTACGGACGAACTCCGCTCCGGCCACAGCCCGGCACGCGCCGTGACGCCCTCACACCAGGACATCGGGCGCCGGGCGGACGTCCCGATGTCCTCATCCGAGCGTGTTGTGGCCGCAGGTAGGGGCATGACGCGACCGCAGGCGACCGCTGATGGCGGGTGAGGCGCCGGCACCCGGCACCTCGGCACACGACGGAGGGCGGCATCGTCCCGCGCGGACGCCGGCGAGGCCCGGTACGGGCGCGGGCGGCGCGACGCCGGGCGGATGATGGTGTCCACCGCCGTGGGTCCCAGTCCGACCGGGAGGCACACGATGAAGGACAGGCCGTCAGGCAGGAAGCCGCTCCTGGTGACCGTGCTGGTCTTCCCGGGCGTACGGCTGCTCGACGTCACCGGCCCGATCGAGGTGTTCACGACGGCCAACGACTTCGGCGGCCGTTACCGCGTGCGCACGGTCTCCCCGGACGGCGCCGACGTGGTCACCGCCGCCGGGACCGGACTGCGCGTCGACCTGGCTGCCGCGCAGGTGCACGAGGCCGGCGACGTGGTCGTCGTCCCCGGCGGCCCCGAGTGGCCCTCCCTCGTCAAGGACGACGCCCTGCTGGACGCGATACGGGCGCTCGACGCACTCGGCTGCCGCACCGCGTCCGTCTGTACCGGGGCCTTCCTCCTCGCCGCGGCCGGACTGCTCGACGGACGCCGGGCGACCACGCACTGGCGTTTCGCCGACCAGCTGGCCCTGCGCTATCCGCGGGTGACCGTGGAGGCGGACGCCCTGTTCGTGCGCGACGGCCACATCATGACCTCGGCCGGCGTCAGCTCGGGCATCGACCTCGCGCTCGCCCTCGTCGAGGAGCACCTCGGCGCCGATGTCGCCCGTGCCGTGGCCAAGGACATGGTCGTGTTCATGCAGCGGCCGGGAGGTCAGTCCCAGTTCAGTGTCCGCACCCACACACCGCGCGCGAGACAGGAGATGCTGCGCCGGGTCCTGGACACGGTCGCCGAGGACCCGTCCGCCCCGCACACCCTTGCCGCCATGGCCCGCCGGGCGGGGGTGAGCACCCGCCACATGTCACGCCTGTTCCACGAGGAGATGAGCACGACCCCCGCCCGCTATGTCGAGCAGGTCCGCATGGAAGCCGCCCAGGCGATGCTGGAGGACGGCGACGACCCCATGGCCACGGTGGCCCGGCGCACCGGCTTCGGGTCGCCCGAGTCGCTGCGCCGCGCCTTCACACGCAACCTGGGCATCACCCCGGGGGCCTACCGGGCCCGCTTCCGCACCACACACACCGCGGGCGACGGCGCACGCTCCTGACGCCCTGCGCCGTGGGCGCCGGGCACACATGTCCGTATCCGAGCGCCTCACGGCTGCTTCCACGGCCATGGAGCGATGCGAGGAGAGCGCTGGGACCGTGGGGGCGCCGGTTCCGGCGCCCCGGAATCCCCACAGGAGGCAGTGGTTTGACGGAGAACCGGGGCGTACGAGGGCCCGGACGACACAGGCAGGCGACGGACATGACCGCGGACGACCGTCTCGACCACTTCGGACCGCAACTCGTCGTCATCCCGTGCGGCAGCCGCAAGCTCGGCTCGCCCGCGCGGTCGGCGGACATGTACGTGGGCTCCTACCACCGGGCATGCCGCAAGGCGGCCGACGCTCTCCGGCCCGGCCTGCTGCTCATTCTCTCCGCGCGTCACGGGCTACTCGACCTCGACGACGTCATCGAGCCGTACGACACACCGCATGGCGCTGCCGGCGCGGTGACCGGCCAGGTCCTGCTGGAACAGGCGACGGTGCGCGGCATCGTGCGCCTCGACCCCGTGGTGGCCCTGGGCGGTGCTCGGCATGTCGGCCTCGTGCGCTCCGTCTGGCCGCACGTCCGCACGCCGCTGGCCGGCGCACGCGGCATGGGCGAGCAGATGGCCAGGCTGGCGGCATTGCGCGAGGGACGGGGGCTGCCGCCGGCATGACGGAGGTCAGCGCCGTACCCGTGGCATCCCCAGTCCGATCCACGAGATGATCTCCCGCTGGATCTCGTTGTTGCCGCCGCCGAAGGTGAAGATGACCGCCGAGCGGTAGCCGCGTTCCAGGTCGCCGTGGAGCACCGCGCCCGCCGAGCCCTCCTTCAGCGGACCGGCCGCGCCGGCCACCTCCATCAGCCAGGCGTAGGCGTCGCGGCGGGCCTCGGAGCCGTAGACCTTGACGGCGGAGGCGTCCTGCGGGGTGAGGGTGCCTTCCTGGACGGCGCTCACCATCTGCCAGTTGAGGAGCTTCATGGCGTCGAGGCGGGTGTGGGTGCGGGCGAGGTTGCGGCGCACCCAGGGCAGGTCGACGACCCGGCGGCCGTCGGCGAGCTTGGTCTCCATGGCCCAGCGCTGCACGTCGTGCAGGGCGCGGATGGCCATGGTGCCGTGGGCGGCGAGGGTGACGCGCTCGTGGTTGAGCTGGTTGGTGATCAGCCGCCAGCCGCGGTTCTCCTCGCCGACCCGGCGGGAGACGGGGACGCGGATGTCCTCGTAGTAGCTGGCCGTGGTGTCGTGCGAGGCGAGCGTGTTGATGACGGTGCAGGAGTAGCCGGGGTCGGTGGTCGGCACCAGGAGCATGGTGATGCCCTTGTGCGGCGGGGCCTCGGGGTCGGTGCGGGTGGCGAGCCAGACCCAGTCGGCGGTGTCGCCGTTCGTGGTCCAGATCTTCTGGCCGTTGACGACGTACTCGTCGCCGTCGCGGACGGCCCTGGTCTTCAGGGCGGCGAGGTCGGTGCCGGCGTCGGGCTCGCTGTAGCCGATGGCGAAGTCGATCTCGCCGGAGAGGATGCGGGGCAGGAAGTACGACTTCTGCTCGTCGGTGCCGTACTGCATGATCGTCGGGCCGACGGTGTTCAGCGCCATCAGCGGGAGCGGTACGCCGGCCTGGGCGGCCTCGTCGAAGAAGATGAACTGTTCCATCGCGGTCAGGCCGCGGCCGCCGTACTCCTTGGGCCAGCCCACGCCGAGCCAGCCGTCGGTGCCCAGGCGGCGGACGGTCTCCCGGTAGAAGCGTTTCTGCGCGGCCGGGTCCGCGTAGCGGGCGTAGGCGTTCTCCGGCACCAGGCCGGCGAAGTAGGCGCGCAGTTCGGTGCGCAGCCGCTGCTGCTCGGGCGTGTGGTCGAGGTGCACGGCGCCTCCAGGCTCCCCAAGGGCGGTCCTGACGGCGCACACCGTAGAACGTGTTCCAGAAATTGGGAATGGCGGCGGACCCTCGCGACCGGGATCAGGACCGGCCGGGCGCCAGCGGGCTGCCGTGCAGGGAGCCGAGCACCTCGGGGCCCAGGACCTTCAGCAGCGGCTCGGTGAACGCGCCGTCCACCAGGACGAACGCCATCCGGGCCGCCGTGTCCGTGCGGTTCTCCCAGCGGTGGTCGGTGCCGCGCTGGATCACCACGTCCCCGGCGCGCAGCACCCGCTCGGAGTCGTCGAGGACGAGGACGACCTCACCGGCCAGGACGATGCCGTAGTCCACGGTCTGGGTCCGGTGCGTCGGGGAGACGCAGCCCGGCGGGAACTCGTTGACGCGGATCTTGGTGCCGCCCGGGGCCGGCGGCACGGTCAGGTCGCGTTCCGTGGGCTCGGGCTCGTCCGCCGCCACGGGTGCCGGTACGGAGTCGGTGTTCCACATCTCGTAGAAGGCGGCCCCGTCGGGCGCGGTGCGGATGACGGGCGGTTCGCCGTCGGAGAGGAACACGGAGGTGCCCGTCTCGTCGTGACCGGTGACGATCCGGCGGGGCGGCTGGCTCATGGCGGTGCTCCTCTGGTGGCACACGGGTGGCTTGCGGGCCGGGGCGGTACCCGGGTCACGCTAGGCAGCCGGGCGGCGCGGCGGAAACGCGTATCGGCGATGCCTGCCATCGGGTCAGCGGGTCGCGCCGGCCCGGCCCGGCTCCGCACGGATCTCCTTCGGTGCCAGGGCGAGGACGGTGACCGCGACCGCCAGCAACACCGCGGCGAACTGGGCCGGCCGGATTCCGATGGTGGCCGCGAGCGGGCCCGCGAGCAGCGTCCCGAACGGGGTGGCGACCACCGTGCCGAGCATGTCGTACGAGCCGACCCGGGCGAGCCGGTCCGCCGGGATGGTACGGGCCATGGCCACGTTCCACTGGACCATCATCAGTTCCACCAGCACTCCGGTCCCGAACGAGAACGCGCAGATCAGCCAGAGCGGCAGGAGCAGCGCCAGGGCGAGCGTGGGGGCGGCGACCGCGGCTCCGCACAGGGTGACGAACAGCATGGGCCGCCGGGTGGTGAAGCGGGTCGCGGCGCAGGCTCCGGCGACCAGTCCGAGCGCCTCGGCGACCAGGATCTCGCCCCAGGCGGTCGAACCGCCGAGGCTGTCCCGGGCGACCACGGGACCGAGCACGCCGTACCCCCACGCGCAGGCCATGAACACGAGCGAGTACTGCAGGACGATGACCCACAGCCAGGTGTGCGAGCGGAACTCCCGCCAGCCCTCCCGTAGTTCGCCGAACAGGTCGGGTGCGGCCCGGCGGGCTGCCGGGGCGGTCCGGATCAGGAGGTTGGGGACGCAAGCGGCGAGCATCGCGGCCGCGTCCGCGGCCAGCGCCCAGCCGGGTCCGAAGGAGGCCACGGCCGCCCCGGCGAACGCGCCGCCGCCGACGGTCGCCGCGTTCGTCACCAGCCGGCTGAGCGCGTTGGCCCGCTGGAGTTCCGTGTCCGGCACCAGCCGGGGCAGGAGCGCCGTCGAGGCCGGGAGGAACATCGCCAGGGCCGCGCCGGTGCCAGCCTCCAGCAGCATGATCTGCCCGATGGGCGGGTGCCCGGTCAGCAGCAGGAACGCGAGGGTGCCCTCGCAGCACGCGGTGAGCAGACAGGCCGCGGCGATGACGTACTGGGCGCCGAACCGGTCCGCGAGCACCCCGCTGACCGGCATGAGCAGCAGCGCGGGGGCGATCTGGGCCGCCAGCACGTGCGAGAGGTCGGCGACGGAGCCGGTGAGGCCGAGCACGGCGAAGGAGACGGCGACCGTCGAGACGGCCGTCGCGGCGGGGGCGAGCAGCCGGTCGAGCAGCAGCAGCCGGAAGCCGTGCAGGTGCAACACGCCCCGCGGGGCGATCAGTTGGACGGACATGGCGGTATGGCTCCCCCGCTCCTCAGGTGCCGGCCGGCGGGAAGGCCACGGCACGGACCGGGGCCCCGGTGCCGCCGCGCAGCGGGATCGGGAAACCCGTGAACCAGAAGCGGCGGCCCGCGACGCTGCCCAGGTTCGCCAGGTTCTCGTAGATCAGGATTCCGGCGGCCACGAACGTCGTGTGTGCCGGGGTGACCGAGTCGTCCGGGTCGTCGGGGCTGGGCTGGTCCACCCCCAGGGCCCGCACCCGGTACCCGGCGACCCAGCGGCAGGCGCCCTCGTCCAGACCGCGGTGGTCGGTGAGGTACGGGTCGGTGCCGCCCTCCCGGTCCGCCACGCCCGTGTGCAGGAGCAGGACGTCCCCGGGCAGCAGGGGCAGGCCGCTCGCGGCCGGCGCCGCCGCCAGCCGTGGCCGGGTGACCGGGCCGGTGTCCGCGGCGAGGTCCAGGCAGATCCCCGGGCCGCAGAACGCGGTCAGCGGCAGCTCGTCGATCGCGGCGGCGCCGGCGGCCGGGTCGATGTGGTTCGGGGCGTCGACGTGGGTGCCGGCGTGGTCGCTGAAGGTCACCCCGTACGACGCGTAGGACGTGCCGTCCGGGAGCCGGGTCCCGGCGGGTGTCTGGTGCGGCCGGATCCGGGTCGCACCTCCGCCAGTTCGTCCAGGACCGGCGCGACGGAGGGGGCCGGGCGGGCCGGTGGGGGCGTGGCGGGGGCGGGCCGGGGCAGGTTCGTGCGGCTCACGTGTGCTTCGGGAGCACCTGGGTTGAAACCGGGCGGCGCGCGCCGTCTCGACGTCGAGGTCGACGTGCAGCAAGGCCTCCTCGAACTGCGGTGCCCTGGCGAGGACTTCGCCGCGGTGGTCGAGGACGACGGAGTGGCCGTCGAAGACCAGCTCGTCCTGGCCGCCGACGAGGTTGCAGAACGCGACGGCGGCGCGCCGGTCCCGGGCGCGCTGGGCGAGCATCCGCTCGCGCTCGCGGCCCTTGCCCCGGTGGTAGGGGGACGCGGAGGCGTTGACGACGAGGTCGACGGCGGGGGCGGGGCCGGGCAGGGGCGGTCCGTCCGCCCAGATGTCCTCGCAGACGGAGAGGGCGAGACCGGTGCCGCCGTAGTCGAGCAGTCCGGGTGCGTCGCCGTCGGTGAAGTAGCGCCGTTCGTCGAAGACGGCGTAGTCGGGCAGCCGCTGCTTGCGGTACACGGCCCGGACCGCGCCGTCGGCCACCACGGCCAGGGAGTTGTGGACGGCGCCGTCCCGTTCGGGGAAGCCGACGAGCGCGACGATCCCGGAGGTGCCGCGGGCGAACTCGTCGAGGGCGGCCCGCCAGTCGCGCAGGAAGTGCGCCTTGAGGAGGAGGTCCTCGGGCGGGTAGCCGCAGACCGACAGCTCCGGGGTGACCACGAGTTCGGCGCCCTCGTCGCGCGCCCGGTCGGTCCAGCGGCGCAGTGCGGCCAGGTTGCCGGACAAGTCGCCCACGTGGACGTCGAGTTGGGCGAGGGCCAGGCGCAGGGGGGCGGGCGGGCTCATCGTCGTACCCCGGTCAGCGACTCGGCCAGGTCGGCGATCAGGGTGCCGCCGGTCTCGCGGCCGGGGGCGCGGCGGATGTTCTCGCGGACCTCCGCGAGGCGCTGCCGGCGGCCGTCGTCGGCGAGCAGTTCCCCGATGGCGGCGACCAGGGCGTCGGGGTCGAAGCCGTAGGTGTCCGTCCGGACGCCGAACCCGAGGTCGGCGACGCGCTGGGCGTTGTCGTACTGGTCCCAGAAGAGCGGGAGGACGATCATCGGCAGGCCCGCGGCGACGCCCTCGCCCAGGGTGTTGCTGCCGCCGTGGGTGATGAGGAGGTCGCACTCGGGCAGGACGCGGGGCTGCGGCAGGAACGGCTCGCCGTACATGTTCGGGCCGAGGGTGACCTCGTGGTGGCAGGGGCCCATGGAGACGATCGTGCGGTGGCCGGTGCGGGCGACGACGTCCACCAGGTGCTGGAGGAGCCGGGTGTCCAGGGAACCGAGGGAGCCGAGGGAGAGGTAGAGGACGGGGCCGGTGCCGGGCAGGTGGTCGGCCACCTTGAACGTGCGCTCGCCGGTGCGGACCACGGTGTCGAGGCGGTGCCAGCGGCGGGCGAATGCGGCCGGGCGCGGGTAGTCGAGGGCGCTCGGGTAGGTGTACAGGTTGAGCCAGGGCGAGTCGTAGGAGAACCGCAGCGGTTCCAGGGGCGGGGCGCCCTGGGCCGTGCAGTAGGCGTCGAACTCGGCGTGCAGGCCGGTGTGCAGGGCCGCGTACTCGGCGCGGAAGGCGTCCCAGCCGGAGCGGTCGCCGAGCGGGTAGCCGGAGAAGGCGGGCGGCAGCTCCGGGTCGGCCAGCTCCAGCGGGTTCGCGGAGACCGACCGCACCCAGGGGATGCCGGACGCCGCGACCGAGGGGTCGGCGCCGACGTTGTCCACCACGATCAGATCGGGCCGGACCTCGTCGATGATGGCGCGGAGCCGGGGGTGCGCGTACTCTGCGGCCCGCGCCAGCTCGGCCCACTGCGGCCGGATCACCGTGCGCAGCTGTTCCAGGGTGGAGCCGCGGAAGTGCACGGCGTTCTCCCGCACCCAGGCGGCCCACATGGCGGGGCCGCCCGCGGCCGGGTCGGCGGGCGGGGGCGAGGCGTCGTACACCTCCTCGTCGAAGCCGTGCGCGACGGCAACTCCGCGGAAGCTGCGGTCCATCGCGAACACGGGCCGCAGGCCGCGCTCGCGGACCACCTCGGCCATCGCCCGCAGCGCGTTGTACGGCCCCCACGCGGCGGCGCCGGGCACGAAGAGGACACGGGCGGTGCTAGACACGGGCCGGCCCCCGTCCGGCCGGCGCCGACGGCGCGCTGCCCGCGATGCCGGGCGACTCCGCGTCGTACAGGGCTGGTTCTCCGGCGGGCACGGTCACCCTGCCGCGGTCGAACCCGTTGCGGTGCGAACTCATCGGCCGCCTCTCGGTCCGGGGTCCGGGCCCGGAAGCGTGCCGCGGCCCTGGCTGATGCCGGTCGACACCGTAGGGCCGCACCACGGGGACACCGACAGATCCCCGAACGAAGACCTGTCGGACGTCGGGGCTCCGCTCCTACCTTCTTGTCCCACGCGATCCGGACGTGCCCGGCCACCGACGAGAGGGAGCCCTGCCCGTCATGACCCAGCAATCCCCCGAGATGATCCACTCGCTCGCCTACGGCGCCTACCCCGCGCGCTGTCTGCAGGTCGTCTCCGAGATCGGTGTCGCCGACCGGATCGACGACGAGCCGGTGTCCGTCGGCAAGCTCGCGGCGGCCTGCGGGGCCGCTCCGGGCGCGCTCGACCGGGTGCTGCGGCTGCTCGCCTCGTACGGCGTCTTCGAGGAGCGGGACGGCGGGTACGCGCACACCGACGCGTCCCGCGTGCTGCGTGCGGACCACCCGATGAGCGCGCGCCCGTTGCTCCGCCTGATGGGACTGCCGCTGCACCTGGACAGCCTCGCGCTGCTCCGGCACACCGTCATGACCGGGGAGCCCGCCATCGAGGTGCTCCAGTCCGGCGGGCTCTGGGCCTATCTGCAGGAACGGCCCGGCGACTCCGAGATCTTCGACCGCGCCATGACCTCCAAGGCGGCAGCCGACGTCCCGGCGGTCGTCGGCGCCTACGACTTCTCGCCGTTCGGCGTCGTCGCCGACATCGGCGGCGGCCGGGGGCACCTGCTGCGCGGCATCCTGGACGCCGTGCCCGACGCCGAGGGCGTCCTCTTCGACCAGCCGGGCGTCATCGAGGCCCTGGGCTTCCCGGACCACCCGCGCCTCGCGCTGCGGGCCGGGGACTTCTTCGACGAGGTGCCCGCCGCCGACGCCTACGTCCTGATGCACGTCCTGCACAACTGGGACGACGAACGGACCGCGCGGATCCTCGCGACGATACGGAAGGCGGCCGCCCCCGGCGCCGCCCTGCTCGTCATCGAGAACGTCCTGCCCGAGGAGCGGCCGGCCCCTGCGGCGCTCACGATGGACGTCATCATGCTGGCCCTCACCCGTGGCCGTGAACGCACGGAGGGCGAGCTGTCCGCGCTCCTCGACGCCGCCGGTTTCCGGTTCACCGGCATGACGGAGACCTCCGGCACCATGCGTATCGCCGAGGCGAGGGCGGTCTGACGCGTCGGGGAACCGACAGTGCGGTGCCACCCCGGCTGCCGGGAGCCGGGCCGGGGTGGCACCGCACTGTTGTGTTCTCCGGCGCTCGTCCCCGTCTCCGCCGAAGGGCCTCCGCTATGCGATGGGGCCCAGGATCACGGGCAGTTCGGCGAGGTCGTTGCCGATGAAGGAGTGCTGGGGTTCGAGGTCGTCGGGGGCGATGGAGAGGGCCAGCCGGGGGAAGCGGGCGAACAGGGCCGGCAGGGCGATCTCGGCTTCGAGCCTGCCGAGCGGGGCGCCGACGCAGTAGTGGATGCCGTGGCCGAAGGCCAGGTGCTGCTTGTCGGCGCGGTCGATGTGGAAGGCGGCCGGGTCGTCGTGGAGGCCCGGGTCGCGGCCGTGGGCGCCGAAGCCGATCAGGATCGCGTCGCCGGCCCGCACGGTGACGCCCTCGCCGAGGTCGATGTCCTCGGTCGCGAACCGCATCGGCAGGTGCATGATCGGCGGGTGCAGCCGCAGCGCCTCGTCGATCACGTCCGTCCAGCGGGCCGGTTCGGCGAGGACGGCGGCCAACTGGTCCGGGTGGGTGAGGAGTTCGCGTACGGCGGCGTCGATCAGGGAGACGGTGGTCTCGCTGCCGCCGCCGATCATCGCGATGAGGGTGGAGATGAGTTCCGTCTCGCTGAGCCGGTCGCCGTCCTCCTCGTGGGCGGTCAGGAGCACGCTGGTCAGGTCGTCGGCGGGGGCGCGGCGCTTGGCCTCGACGAGGGTCCGCATCGCGCCGTAGAGGTCGTTGGCGACGGCCGCGGAGTGCTCGGGCGTGACGTCGGTGGCGAACACCGCGCCCATGATGCGGAGCATCTCGGGCCGCTGGTCCGCCGGGACACCGAACAGGTCGCAGATGACCCGGGTGGGCACGCCGTGCGCGAACCCGGCGCGCAGGTCGACGCGCCGCTCGGTGCCACGGGCCGCCAGGGCGTCCAGGAGGTCGGTCACGATCGCCTCGATCACGGGCCGCAGCTCTTCGATCCGGCGCGGGGTGAACGCCCGGCCGAGCAGCTGCCTCAGCCGCGCGTGGTCGTCGCCGTCGGAGGTGAACATGCTGATCACGTCGACCCAGGGATAGAGCCACGGGACGGCGCCGGGCCGGTGCCCGGGCCAGGACTTGCGGGCGTCCTTGGAGACGTGCGGATGGACGAGGAGCCGCTTGGCGACGTCTCCGCGGGTGACCGACCAGGCGACGACGCCCTCGGGCAGCCGCACGCGCACGGCGGGTCCGGCGGCGCGGAGTTCGTCCGCCTGCTCGTACAACCGGCTGCCGCCGGCGCTGTCGAGGGTCACGGCCTCGGTGGGGATGCTGGTCACGCGGTACCTCCTGGGGGCGGGCCGCGGCGTGGATGCACACCGGGTACTGCGGGCGGGAACGTGCGCGGCGCCGGGCCGGGCACGAGGATGAAGTGCCTTACAGCGCAGGCGAGTTGGGAGGGTGCAGCGACACCGTACGGCGGTGCCGCGAGGACAGGCACAGATCCCCGAACGGGGACCTGTCGGGCGGCCGGACCCGGTTCCTACCTTTGGTGGAGTGCGAACGACGGCTGCCCCGAGGCCGGCCGGCGGGGTTCCCGCGCCACAGCGCGAACGCGAAGGCGATGCGGTCGCGGGAGCGGGCCGTCACCGGCAAGACGAACCACGGCGTCCACGAGCTGCCGTCGCTCCGCCCGGCACCCGCGTGCCCCGTCAGCCCTGCCTGTCCGGTCTGCCGGGGCCGGGGTCCGCGACGGCGCCGACCTCGCGCCGGGAACGCACCTGCAACTTGGTGAGGATGTGCGAGACATGGGTCTCCACGGTGCGCCGCGAGAGCAGCAGCCGGGCGGCGATGTCGGGGTTGGACAGGCCCTCGGCGACCAGGTCGGCGACGCGCCGTTCGGTCGCGGTCAGCGCCTCCAGGCCGAACGACGGCCGCACGTGCGGGGCGCGGCTGCCGGCGCGCACGCCCCAGGGGCGCAGCCTGGCGGCGGCCCGGCGGGCGTCCCAGTCCGCGCCCAGCTCGGCACAGACCGCGAGGGCCTCACCGAACGAGGCGCGGGCCGCGTCCAGGTCCCCGGACGCGGCCTGGACCACGGCGAGGTCCTCCAGGGCGTTGGCGAGATCCGGCTGCCGGCCGGCGCCCCGCTGGTAGCCGACGGCGGCAAGCAGCCGGGACGGGTCCTGGTCGAGCAGCCCGGCACACCAGTCGGCGGCGGCCCGGGTCCGCGGCCGCGGCCGGCGGTCGGCGGCCTGCCGGGCGGCGATCCCGGCGGCGCTCGCGGACTGCCGGTCCTCGGCGGCCAGCGCCAGCCGGACCAGGGCGGGCAGCCACTCCGGGTGGTTCCCCAGGTCGTGCGCGTAGGTCTCGGCCATCAGCCCCATGAGCACCTCGACAGCCTCCGGGAGCCGGCCGGCCCGTTCGGCGCCGAGGCCGCGGGCCAGCAGCAGGTGTCCCGCGGCGACGGGTCCCTGCCCCGGAACCCGGCCACCGGCGGCCGGAGCCTCCAGGAAGCCGGCCGCCTCCTCCCACTGCCCGCGGCGGGCGCTGATCAGCGCCTTGAGACCGCGGCGGGCCAGCCGCCACAGCGGCGGAAGGTCGGTGACCTCGTCCAGCACCGCCAGCGCGTCGTCCCAGCGGCCGTGCTCGTAGTACCGCTCGGCGCCCTGCACGAGGGTCATCGACAGCCGTGTCGCGCCGACCCGTTCGGCGAGGGTACGGGCCTGGGTGAGCGCCTCCTCCGCCTCCTGGAGGCGGTCGACGCCGTCCAGGTCGGTGGCCCGCTTGCCGAGCAGGATGAGCCGCAGGTCGACGAGGTCCGGGTCGTTGCCGACCTCCGCGAGCGCCTCGTCGTTCAGGGCCAGCGCGCCGGCCTGGTCGCCGTGCCAGCTGCGGATGACGGAGGCGGCGTGCAGGGCGTATCCGACGGTGGTCGGATCGCTCAGCCTCCGGCCCTCGTCCAGCGCCTCGGCCATCGCCAGCCTGGCCCGGCCGATCTGCCCGAGGAGCTGCCGGGCCAGCGCCACCAGGGCCAGCAGCCGGGCCCGCCAGACGGGTCCGATCCGGGGATCACCGGTGGCGGCGCGCCAGTTCTCGACCACGGCCTCGTAGCGGCCGGTGCGCATCCCGATGGTGCTGAGCAGCCATCTGACCCGGCCGAGCAGCTCGGGGTCGGCGGCCTGCCGCAGTACGGTACGGGCCAGTTCCTCGGCACGGTCCAGCGGGCCCATGCGGAAGTAGAGCGCGGCCAGTTGGGCGGTGAGCACGGGCAGCCGCGGATCGTCCGGGCCCGCCTGGCGCACGGCGTGTTCGAGGAGTTCCGCGGCGGCGATCGGGGCCCGTACGACCAGTCGCTCGGCGTTGTCCGCGAGCCACTCCCACTCGCGGTCCTCGGCCGTGTCCAGGACCGGGAGGATCAGCTCGGCCACCCGCTCCACGGGGGCCCCGGAGGCCATCAGCTCCTGTGCCGCGCGTCGCAGGAAGGCCGTTCGCAGGGCGGGCGGCATGGCCTCGTACAGCACCTCCCGCAGCAGGCCGTGCCGGAACCGGAGGCGGGAGCCGGCGGACTCCAGCACGGCGGCGCCGAGTGCCTCCTCCACCACCGCCAGCATGGAGCCGGTGCCGCGGCCCGCCGCCGCGGCCAGGTCCCGCACCGAGAACTCCGGCCCGAGCAACGACGCGGCGCGCAGCGCCTCCTGGGTGTCGGCGGAGAGGCCGGCCAGCCGGTCCGCGATCACGTCCCGCAGTTCGGTGAGCTTCTCCACGTCCCGGCCGGCCGACGTCAGCTCCACCCGGCCGTCCCCGGTCCGCAGGGCGCCGACGCGGGCCAGGGCGTCCAGCAACTCTCTTACGTAGAGCGGGTTTCCGGCGGCCGAGCGGAGCCGTTCGGCGAGCACCGGCCCGGGTTCGCCGCGCGCCAGCAGCCCGGTCAGCAGGGCGACCTCGGACTCCGGCAGCCGGTCGAGTGCGATCAACTGCCCGCCCCGGGAGCGCAGATCGCGGCGCAGCGGCTCCAACTCGGTGTTGCCCGGGACCGGCCGGCAGGTGCCGATGACCAATAACGGCAGCTGGACCGAGGCCCGGCACAGCCGGCGCCACATCAGCAGGCTGGCCTCGTCGGCCCAGTGCAGGTCCTCCACCGCCAGCACCAGCGGGCCGGTCGTACACAACCGGTCCACCAGCACGAGGAGTTGTTCGGTCGCCGCCACCACCGGGTCCCCGGCGAGCAGCCGCATCGTCCAGCCGGCCGCCTGCTGCGGCTGTTCCAGGGAGCGCGCCGCCTCCGCGCGGCGGGGATCGGGCGAGCCGGTGTCTATCTCCAGGAGCCGTGTCATGACGGACAACGGCAGTCGCCGGCCCAGCTCGTCGCACTGCCCGGCCGACACCTCGCAGCCGGCCGCACGAGCCTTGGCCAGGGCGTGCGCAAGCAAAGTCGACTTACCGATGCCCGGCTCACCCTCGATCAGCAGACTCCCGCCGCGACCTGCGACGACATCGGAGACCAACCGGTCCAAGGTGGCCTGCTCCGCTTCCCGGCCGATCACCGGATGCAGCTGTTGCCCGAGCATGTTCATGACTCTAGAGCCTTTCTGTTAGGTCCCACTCCGTTTCAGATGACGCCTGGGGAAACAGCGGGATCGGTCACACGGCCGCCCCCGGCTCACTGAGTCGGCCGGTCCCTGGAGCCTCCGGGATCTCAGTGAGGCTCACGGATGTCTCCGTACCGGCGCTGCCGCAGGCTCGTTCCATCGGTCGGCAACAGATGGGGCAGCTCATGACGACGGCACTCGCACCCAAGGCGTACACCTCCGCACCGCAGGCGTTCCCCGCCCCCGGGTCCGCGGAGCAGAAGATGCGGATGCTCTACGACGTCAACAGGAACTCCCTGATGCGCAGCCTGCTCGGCTGGACGCAGGGCGACCGGCAGACGGCGGAGGACCTCGTCCAGGAGACCATGCTGCGCGCCTGGCGCAATCTGGACATCCTGCCCGACGACCCGCGCGCGGCACGGCCGTGGCTGCTGACGGTGTCCCGTCGGCTGGCCATCGACATGCTGCGGGCCCGCTCGTCGCGCCCCACCGAGGTGGAGGACGATCCGCTGGAGTCGATACCGGTGACGGGGGAACCGCTGGAGCAGGTCCTCGACCGCCAGGTGCTGCGCACCGCGCTCGCCGGACTGTCCGCCACGCACCGCGCGGTGCTGGCCCAGGTCTACTTCCTGCACCAGCCGGTCCGGCACGCGGCGGAGGTGCTCAACGTCCCGGAGGGCACGGTCAAGTCCCGTACCCACAACGCCCTGCGCGCCCTGCGCGAGGCTCTGGGCGACCGCAACGGGGCGACGCTGCGGGCGCGGCGCGGCCTCCCGGCCCAGGCGCAGCGGCATCCGGGGCGACGCCCCGCCGCCGTGCGGTCGGTCGCGCCGCACTGATCCACGACGCCGGGACCTCGTCCGCAGCGGCTCCGCCCGGCACCGCACTCCCCCGCCGCGACCCGCACTCGGGCGCCGCCACGGCGGGAGCAGGCCCCCGAAGCATCGAGCGCGCCCACGGCACCCGTCCCCACCATGCCCCGGAAACACGGCAGTTGACCGGCGACACCGGGATCGGCCGGGTCCCGTCCGCGCCGCCCGGCACGACGTCCGCCCGGCGGCCCGCCGCCCATCGGCCACGCCCACGAGAGCGGTCGGCCCCAGGGCCGCGGTACGGCCCCACCGCAGCGCCACGACGTCGTCGGCTGCCCGGACCCCGGCCGGCACCGCGAGCGCCCACGCGCCGCCCCCGCCGGTACGCGGGGCGTGCAGCGCGTCGTGCAGAGCGCACCCAGCCGGTCCCCGCCGGAGGCACCGCCGCGCGCCGTCCTCGTCCACGCCCCCGTCCGCCACGCCGACGGGGGCGTCCGCGCGCCTCGGAGCTGTCGCGTCGTCCGTGACCGGGAGGTCCCCCTCCGGCAGAGCCGACTCGCCCGCCGGGGCCGAGCCCGTCTCCGGCGGGTCCGAGCCCGTCTCCGGCAGGTCCGCGCTCACGTGCGCCACCGGCGCCCCGCTGCCCGGCAGGGCACGGCCCCCCGCCGGCCCGGCCCACCCGGCCGCCGCCCGGCGCATCCGTGCATCCGTACCGCGGCCCTGGGACCGACCGCTCTCGTGGCCGGTGGCCGGTGGGCGGCGGGTGCGGCGGGCCGGCGGCCGGAGCCAGCGGGTGTGCTGCCATGCGGCGGAGCGTAGCGATCACCCGGGAGGCGGAGGTTCTGCGGAGATGAACGTCTGCCGCTGCCCCTCCGTCCCGCCGGGGCCGCTCCTCACCCGTCCAGGGCGACCTGGATCAGGGTCGGCGGCGTCTGCCGGCCGACGAGGACGCCGCGGCCGGGCGGGCGCTGGGCCGCGCGTTCGCTGCCGAGCACCGCGCCCTCGCGCGGGTCGCCGGACAGGACGAGGCCGGCCGTGCCCAACTCCTTCACCCGCGTGAGCAGTTGCTCGGACATCGAGCCGCGGGCGCTGCCGGCGACCCGGCGGGCCACCACCAGGTGCAGGCCGATCTCACGGGCCTGCGGCAGGAAGTCCAGCAGTGGATTGAGCGGTGACGTACGGCCGCCCGCGACCAGGTCGTAGTCGTCGACCACCACGTAGAACTCCGGGCCCGTCCACCAGTCGCGGCTGCGTAGTTGCTCCATGGTCACGTCGGGCGGGGGCAGCCGTTCGGTGAGCTTGGCGACGACCTGCGCGACGTAGACCTGGGCGGCGTTGGCGTCGCCGATGTAGGCGCCGATGTACTCCTCGTCCACCGCGCCCATCAGGGCCCGCCGGTAGTCGACGACGATGAAGCGTGTCTCGAACGCGGAGCGCCGGGCCGCGAGACCCTTCATCCAGCCGCGCAGGAAGGTGGACTTGCCGCAGCCGGCGTCGCCGAAGACCAGGAAGTGCGGGTCGGTGTCGGTGAGGTCCACGCGCACCGGGGCGAGGTCGGCCTCGGCGATGCCGACCGGCACGCCCGGGGTGGTGTCGTCCTCGCGGATCCGGCCGGCCAGGTCGGCACTGGTGAGCCGCTCGGGCAGCATCCGGATCGGCGGGGCGACGTCACCGGACCAGGAGGCCGCGAGCTTGCCGATCGCCTCCTCCTGCGCGTCGGCGAGTCCGTCGGTGGTGTCCCTGCCGTCGAGGCGGGGCAGGGCGACCTGGAGCTGGATTCCGGGCGGGGCCATGCCGCGGCCGGGTACGGAGAGCCCGAAGGCGCGGGCCGCGCGCCGGTTGATCTCCGAGTCGCCCGGGTCGTTGAGGCGCAGTTCGAGCCGGGCCGAGATGGCGTCGCGCAGCGCCGTGCGGATGTCCGCCCAGCGGCCCGCGGTCAGCACCAGGTGGACGGCGACGCCGAGGCCGCGGCCGGCGATGTCCAGGAGGGTCGCGTCGATGCCCTCCATCTCGCCGCGCACCGCACCCCAGTTGTCGATCACCAGGAAGACGTCGGCCGTGCGCATGCCCTTGGGCAGCCGGTCGGTGTTGCGCAGCCGCCGGAACTCGTCGGCGGAGTCGATGCCGAGGTGACGGAAGAGCCGTTCCCGCTCGGCGATCAGCTGCAGGATCTCGGCGAGCGCACGCCGGGCGCGGGCCGGGTCGTGCCGGCCGGCCACCCCGCTGACGTGGGGGGCCCGTTCGAAGGGCTGGAGCGAGCCGCCGCCGTAGTCCAGGCAGAGGAACTGCGCCTCGGCGGGGGTGTGGGTCAGCATCGTGGAGAGCATCAGGGTGCGCAGGAAGGTGCTCTTGCCGGACTGCGGGGCGCCGACCACCGCGAGGTGGCCGGCCTTCGCGAAGTCGGGCACCAGCGGCTGCTGGAGCTGCTGGAGCGGTACGTCCAGGACGCCGACCGGGGTGCGCAGCCCACCCTTGTGCGACCACCAGTCGGCAGTCATCCCGCGCTCCGGGCGGACCACGACCGGTCCGGTGAGGTCGTCCAGGGCCAGCGCCGCCGGCAGCGGGGGCAGCCACACCTGGTGGGCCAGCTGGCCTGCCGTACCGAGCCGTTCGACGATGACCTGCATCTCGCTCGGCCCCTCCAGCATGGGCCGCACCCGCTCGCGCTCCTCCTCCGGCTGCGCGTCGGGGTCGGGCGGCAGCCGCAGCGCGTAGTGCACGGGGTCGGTGGGCGGCGGTCCCGCGGCGAGGGCCCGCTGCTCGTCCGACAGGTGGGTGCCGGAGACGTGGGCGACGCGGAAGCGTTCCAGGACGGTCTCGGCGACCTTGAGGTAGGCGGAGCCGGGGATCGGCGGCAGCCGGTAGGCGTCCGGGGTGCCGATGACGACCCGGGACTCGGCCGCGGAGAAGGTGCGCAGGCAGATCCGGTAGGAGAGGTTGGCCTCCAGGCCGCGCAGCCGGCCCTCCTCCAGTCGCTGGGTGGCGAGCAGCAGATGGATGCCCAGGGAGCGGCCGACCCGGCCGATCTGGACAAACAGCTCGATGAAGTCGGGGCGGTTGGCGAGCAGTTCGCCGAACTCGTCCACGATGACCAGCAGATACGGCAGCGGTTCCAGCGGGCGCCCGTCGGGGCCGGTGGCGCCTGCCGCCCGCCGCAGCTGGTATTCGCGGACGTTGTCGATGTTTCCGGCGTCGCGGAGCATCTTCTGGCGCCGCTGCTGTTCGCCGACGAGGGCGTCCTTGACCCGGTCGACCAGGGCGACCTCGTCCACCAGGTTGGTGATCAGGCCTGCCACGTGCGGGAGGTCGGTGACGCCGGCGAAGGTCGCGCCGCCCTTGAAGTCGACCAGGACCAGGCTGAGCAGTTCCGGCGAGTGGGTCATGGTCAGGCCGGTGACCAGGGTGCGCAGCAGCTCGCTCTTGCCGGAGCCGGTGGCGCCGACGACCAGGCCGTGCGGGCCCATGCCGCCCTGCGCGGACTCCTTGAGGTCCAGGACGAGTTGCCGGCCACTGCTGTCGAACCCGATCGGCATGCGCAGCACCTCCTCGTCCTGCGCATCGACCCAGAGCGATTCGGGGCTGAAGTTCTCCAGGTCGGAGATGCCCAGCATGCTGGGCAGCGACATGGTCTGGGCGAGGATCTCCTCGCCCTCAGCGGAGAGCGTGAGCGGGGCGAGTGCGCGGGCGACGGCCTCGCACAACGGCAGTTCCGCGCGGGCCGCGACGGCCGATTCGACCGCGGAGCGGGCGTCGGCGCGGCGGCCCTCCACGGTGACGGCGCCGTGCGCGTCGAGGCGCACCCGGACGTCGGCCCGGGTGGGCTCGTCGTTCTCGTGCTCCACCAGGCAGATCACGGTGAGCGCGCTCTGCGGGCCGGCCGCGGCGAGGAGTTCGGCGGCGAGCGGCGAGCGGGCCCAGGCCGCCCGCGGCAGGTAGCGGTCGAGGACAACGACCAGGCGGCGCCGGGTGTCCGGACCGTCCCGGTCGGTCAGGGACGGCCGGCGGGACGGCTGCTGGGCGGCCGCCTCCAGGGTCTGCTGGAGATGGTCGGCGATGCCTTCGAAGTCCTCGGCGACCAGCGGCACCACGCCGGCCTCGCCGGTGGTGTCGGGTTCATGGGTGTGCGGCAGCCACTTGGCCCAGTTCCAGTCCTCGCCGCCGGTCGCAACGGCGATGCCCACGTCGTCGGGCGCGTGCAGTACGGCGATCTGGCAGAGCAGGGCGCGCACGGCCTCGCGGGCCGCCTTGGGCGGCCCGAGCACGCTGACCACACCGGCCTTCGCCAGGTCCAGTACGGCCGGCTGGTCGCCGACCACGGACATCGAGTCGACCAGCCGGTCCGCCGCCGTCTTGGCGCGGGGGTCGTACTCCACCGTCGGGTCGTTGCGGGTGGACATCCGGATGGGCGTGGACAGCGGTGCGTTGCCCGTGCCCACGGACACCTTGAGGAAGTCGGCGTCGGTCACCCGGCGTTCCCACACCCGGCGGCGCTGGGCCGCGATCGCCCAGAGCCGGCGCGGTGAGGGGAACTGCCAGGCGGCGACGGTGCGCTGGCTCTCCGCCACCTGGTGGGCGGTCCGCCGCACCTCGACCAGGTGGTCCAGGTAGCGGTCGCGGGCGCGCAGCTTCTGCTTGCGGGCCTGCCCGCGCATCTGCATCCGCACGCCGACGGTGACGCCGATGGACATCACGACGAACGCGATGCCGAGCAGGACCAGCATGCGGCGGCCGCCGGACATCAGGTAGGCGGCCATGCTGATGCTGGACAGCAACGGCATCAGCAGCATCAGCCAGCTGCCGTTGCTGTCCTTGCCGACCGGCTGCGGCGGCGCGGCGAGCACCACCGGATCGGTGGGCAGCGGGGGCGGCACGACCCTGGCGGGCCGGTGGAAGATGACCCGGGACATCAGTTCTCCTCGTCGGTCGGGCTCGCGGGCGGGGTCATCGCCGGGGGCGGCGCGCGGGGAAGCGCGGTACGACGGGGGTCCGCTTCTTCTCGTTCTGCTCGCCGTTGAGCCCGGACAGGATGTCCTGCAGGCCGCCGGTGATCCCCGACATGACCTCGGCGCGCTGCTCCGTGACGATGTCGTGCGCGCGGTCGACGGCCTCGACGACGAGCCGGGCCAGCCGCTCCGGGTTGTCGGGGTCGATCACCGACGGGTCGATCCGCAGGTCCACGATCCGGCTCTCGGCGGAGACGGTCGCGCTGACCATGCCGTCCGAACTGTGGCCGGTGGCCTCGATGTTCCGCAGGTCCAGCTGTGCGTCGGCGACCGTGCCCTGCATGCGCCGGGCACGGTGGGCCAGCTCGGAGAAGTCGACGTGCTCGTACTCGGGCATGCGGGCATCTGCCTTTCTGGGGGCCGTTGTTCTCTCGGGGCGGGTTCCGCTCAGGGATTCCGCTCAGGGATTCCATGGGGAGTTACGGATCCGAGGTCCGAACGGGTCTGTGTCAATTCCTCGCCGGGCAGATGTCGACGGGTGTCCGCAGGGAGCCGACGGTGAGCAGGGCTCGGTGACGGAACCCGTTGGCCACCACACGGGTCAGTGCCATGCCCGCCGCCGAGTGGTTCAGGTCGTCCAGGCTCACGTGCAGTTCGACCTGGCCGACCTCCAGGTCCTGCACCGACAGCTCCGCCTCGATGTGGTCGGTCAGCCTGGTGCCCAGCTCATGGGCGTACGTTTCGCCCGGTGCCGGGTCCGCGGTGGCGAGCGCGGCGGACAGTGCCTGGAGTTCCGTCGTGGACACCACGTCCTCCACGCGGAACTCCCGCTTTTCGAGCAGTGGTTCGAGGGACAGCCGACGCTCGGGAGCGACCGGTGTCGCGTCGGGGACGGTGTTGTACGGCCGGTAGCCGGGGTTGGGGATCCATTCGCCGAGGCTGTTCGACTCGCCGGCGTGGGTGGCGGGGACGATCGGCCAGCCGCCCCTGACAAAGCGGGAGGCGACGCCCCCCGCGAAGAGGACCTCGTCCCCGTCGGTCGTCGCCGGGAGGATCCCGTAGGCGCCCAGCGTCGCGGTGAGGTCGATGCCGCCCGGCGTGTCGACCTCCCAGACGTGGCCCCCGGCAAGCCGTCGTGCCGCCGCTCCGGGCGAGGTGTCGGCGCTCACGAATCCATGGCCGGGGCCGCCCACATGGGCGTAGGCGTCAAGGTCCAGGCCCGTGCCACCGGGCACCAGCCCTTCGGTGAGGACAGTTTCACGGCTGCCGGTGTCCGCGACGAAGACCGGCCCCGCCGGGTAGGGGATCGGCGGCGGGATGATGTCGGCCGCGTCGGTGGGAATCGCGGCGTTCGGCAGCGGCCCCTCGGCGAACTCCATGACGGCGGGGGCGGGCCGCACGGCCTGCACGGCCGCGGGCGGCCGCACCGACTCGGGGGTGGTGCGGTGTCTGTCGGCCGTCGTCACGACGCCGGGAGCGGGTGCCGGCGGCGTGGCGGACGCGGCCGGGGCGGAGGCTTTCAGAGCGGGCGGGTCGGTGCGGATCCATTCGGCCCCGGAAGCGGACCCCTGGGGCTGCGGGGCCACGACGACGAAGTACTGGTCGCTCGCGGTGTGGTGGTGGAGGCCGAGGTCCACCGCGGGGGTGTACACGCTCCTGGCGGTCGCCCCGCGGCTCGACAGGGCGTGCGCCAGGGCCCGGCCGCGGCCGGTGTGCGGCACGATCGGCACGATCGCCTCGCGCAGCGGGCGGCCGCTCAGCACGGGGTCGTTGGTGAGCAGTTCGGCGATCTCCTCGGCAGGCACGGGGCGCCGGGAGCCGTCGGGCCACGGCAGGTCGACGTGGTCGGCACCGCCCACGGCCAGCACGAAGTAGGCGGGGGGCCGCCGGCCCGGGAGCGCTCCGGCGGCGCGCCACGGCGCGTGACGCAGCTGGGCGTTGGACCCGTCGGTGCCGTGGGACGAGGCGAGGTACTTGTCCGGGACCAGGTCGGTCAGCGGTGTACCGGTCCAGTTGCGGCCCAGGATGTCGCCGTTCGCCGCTTCGAGCAGGGTGTCCGGGGACAGGGCGCCGTTGCGTTCCAGGTGGTGGGCGGCGAGCGCGGTCGGGTTGTGGACGTCACGGCCGGCCGCGGCCGCCCCGGCCGTCGTCCAGAAGAGTTCCTCGCGCCGTGCGTCGTCGACCGGTTCGGAGGCGTTCAGGTGCAGGACCCTGACCGCCAGGGCATCCACGTCGGCGGCGGCCTCCAGACTCTCGACGGCCTTCACCGTCGCCCACAGCAGCCGCTGCCGGTCGACCGCCGTCACGGGATCCGCCTCCAGGCCGAGGACCTGGCGGGCCCGCTCGTCCTGATCGCCGTCGGTGATCAGGACGAGGGCCTTGTCCACCGGGGGGAGCGGGGCGAAGTCGCGCAGCGCCAGCCCGGCGGGCCGGGCCTCCGCCGCCGCCAGCACCGCGCGGACGTCCGCCGGTGCCAGGGCCGGGCCCGTGGGCCGTCCGAGGTACGACCGGGCGGCGCGCTCCAGCAGGTCCATGGTGAACGGGCCGGTGTCCCGCAGCCCCGGGTCGTTCCGGCGCATCGACTCCAGTGCGCCGATACCGCGCAGCAGCCGCCGGTACTCCCCGTGGGCGTCGTCCTTGTCGCCCTCGACCACGGCTCCGAACACCTGCCGAAGCGCCCGCACCAGCCGCAGCGCCGCAACCCTCGTCTCCTCGGGAGCAGGTCCCTCGTCCGCGTGCAGGCCCGCCGTGCGGGCCAGGTCGTCCAGCGCCGCCCCCGCCGGCTCCGGCCACAGCTCCAGCCACCGGTGCCGCTCGGCGTCGGCGGTCATGGCGATCCCGTGCCGCCGCACCTCCCCGCTGCGCGTGGAGTAGTAGACCCGGTCCACCGCGAACACCGTGCGGTCGGCATGGTTGGCCACCTGCTGGGCCTCGGAGACGGTCGCCAGCGGATCGGCGACGAACGGGGCGCGGCTGGCGATGTTGACGCGAGGGAGACCGTCCGTGGCCGCGCCGACCCAGCACGACATGAGCACCACGACTCCCTCGGCGGCAAGCTGCTGCAGACTCGGACGCCGCTGGAGGTACCCGCCGACCTGGTCGCCGCGGGCCGCCTCGTGGGTCCCGTCCATCGTCACGAGGGCGAACGCGCCCGGCGTGCCGTGCAGACCGAAGTAGTACGCCGGCCGGCCGGCCCAGGGCACGTTCTCCGGGTCGCCGTACCGCTCGTCGCGGACGGGATCCATGTGCAGGTACTCGTTCACCGTCGGCAGCGCGTCGTAGTACTGCTCACGGTCGGTCTGGTCCTGCATGTTCAGGACGGCGCGACCGTACGGGCGTCCGTCGGCGGCGAGGGTGTGGCTCATGATCTCGTCGTCGGGGACCAGTGTCCCGTCGATCGTGCGCACGAAGCGCTCCCGCGCGCCGGAGGCGGGGGTCGTGAGCCCCGGCTGGTCCGGCTCGCTCGCGAACCAGCTGCCCAGCGGCTCCCCCAGGGACTGGCGGTCGACGACCTCGATGTGCGTCCGCTGCGTCGACGGGTTCTCGTACAGCTTCACCTCGCCGCTGTGCGACCACACGGTCCTGCCGAGCCTGGCGGCCGTGGTCCGCGGCAGACGCGGACTTCCGGCCCCCGCGTACGGGACGGCGAGGACGACGGGCAGCCGGCCGTCGAGCGCGGCCAGGTCCTCGTCCATCGCCAGCAGCTCCGCGAACTCCGCCTGCGGCACCCGCGGCCCCGAACCGTCCGACAGCCGCACCACGACATGGTCGTGGCCGCCCTCGGCGGCGACCACATAGGGGCGGTTGTCACCGGCCCCCTGCTGCACCCACAACGCCGCGGGGGTGTGCACTGTGCTCGGGCTCGCCCAGTGGTACGACGCCGTGTCCAGGTCCTGGACCGTCTCCTCCGTCCAGTTGCGGCCGAGGGCCCGGCCGTCGGGAGCGGTGATCCGGGTCGCGTCGGACAGTGCCCCGCGCCGCCAGAGGTCGTACGCGCCCAGCTCCGCCAGGGTCGTCGCCCGGTCGGCCGCGACCGCCTCGTCGACCAGTGCGTACAGTGCGCGGCGATGGGTGTCCCGTACCGGCTCCTGCGGATCCAGGTGCAGGAGCCGGCGGGCGAGCGGATCCGGGTCGAAGGCGCCCTCGGCCAGGCCGGGTTCGGGATCGGCCAGCCGCAGGGTGTTCAGCCGTTCGACGGCCGGCGAGCGGGGCGCCAGGTCGATCTCGATGTCGGCCCGCCGCCGCAGCACCCGCAGGCCGGTACCCTCGGACGGGCCGGCGTCGGCAAGGTCCCGCCCCGTGCTGAGGCTGTTGATCCTGAAGGCGTCCGCGCCGACGCGGCCGGTGGTGGGTGGATCGTTCTCCTGGAGCAGGTGCAGGGCGTTGCCGATCTCGGTGCGGAGGACGCCGGCGACGGCGTCCGCACGCTCCTGGCCCGTGCGGTCGGCGCCCCGGTCGCCGCCGGCCGCCTTGAGCCACGAGCCGTTGCCGTGCCCGGTGACGGTGATCCAGGGGGCCGCGAAGCCCTGCCGAATGTCACGCAGACCCGCCTGCGCAACCTTGCGGGCGAGAGCGGCCAGGTCGCGGTACTGAACCGGGTCGATGTCCTTGGAGCCCTCCTGGAAGGTGACCTTCCCGGTGGTCCAGGACCCGGAGGGCGCCGTCTCCTCGGCGGTGGCCGGGCCGGAGGGCACCCCGGTGCCGACGGCGGACGCCGGCTCACCGAGCGGGGCGGCGGACGTCAGCGCTGCGGGTGTCCCGATCGCCGGCATCGCGTCGGCGACCGCCACCGGGGGTGTCGCCGTGCCGGGTGGGACCAGGACCGTGGGGTCGGTGCGGTCCCAGCCGCTCGTGGAGCTCGCCCCCTGGGCGGGCTCCGCCACGACGACGTAGTGGTCGCCGTCCGTGGAGTCGTGGAACAGATGAGCGTCCAGCGCGGGCATGAAGACGGTCCGGGCGGTCGCCGCCCGATCGGAGAGGGCCGTCATCAGGGGGCGGCTGCTCCCGGTGTTCCGCACGACCGGCACGATGGGCTCGGCCGGCGGACGAGAACTCAACTCCTCGTCCTCGGCGAGAAGTTCGGCGATCTCGTCCGGGGGCACACGGCGGCGGGAACCGTCGGGCCAGGGCATGTCGATGTGGTCGGGACCGCCGTCGGCCAGCAGGAAGAAGGCAGCCTTCTTCCGAGCCGTGCCGGTTCCGGGGACGTCCCACGGCACCGGGCGGATCACGACGCCGGCCGCGCCGGCGGCCGGGTCCATGGCGATGTACTTGTCCTTGACCAGCGGGTCGGTCAGCGGCGTACCGGTCCAGTTGCGGCCCAGCGCCTTGCCGCTCGGCGAGAGGAGCAGCGTGTCCTTGGACAGGGCACCGTTGCGGACGAGGTGGTGGGCGGCGAGTGCCGTCGGCCGGTGGACGTCACGGCCCGCCGCGGCCGCCCCGGCCGCCGTCCAGAGGAGTTCCTCGCGCACTGCGTCGTCCACGGGAGCGGAGGCGTCCAGATGCAGGACCTTGGCCGCGAGCGCATCCACGTCGGCGGCGGCCTCCAGCCCCTCGACGGCCTTGACCGTCGCCCACAGCAGCCGCTGCCGGTGCCGGTCCGTGACCGGGTCGGACCCCAGTTCCAGGACCTCGGCGGCCCGTCGGTCGGGATCGCTCTTCGCCAGCGCTGCGAGAGCCCTGTCCACCGAGGTGAGCGGGGCGAAGTCCCGCAGCGCCGCCCCGACGGGCCGGTTCTCCACCGCCTCCAGCACCGTGAGGACGTCGATCGGATCCAGGGCCGAGCCCGTGGACCGGCCGAGATGCGACCGGGTGATCCGGTCCAGCAGATCCAGGGTGAACGGTCCCGTGTCCCGCAGCCCCGGGTCGTTGCGCCGCATCGACTCCAGTGCGCCGACCGCGCGCAGCATCCGCCGGTAATCCCCTTGGGCATCGTCCTTGTCGTCCTCGACGAACGCGCCGAACACCTGCCGCAGGGCCCGCACCAGCCGCAGGGTCGCAGCCCTGGTCTCCTCCGGAGCGGGGGCCTCGTCCGTGTGCAGGCCCGCCGTGCGGGCCAGGTCGTCCAGCGCCGCCCCCGCCGGCTCCGGCCGCAGCTCCAGCCACCGGTGCCGCTCACCTTCGGCGGTCGTGGCGACACCCTGGAGCTTCACCGGGTAGTCGTGCGTGAGGTAGTGGACCCGGTCGACCGCGAACACCGTGCGGCCGGTGTGGTTGGCCACCTGCTGGGCCTCGGAGACGGTCGCCAGCGGATCGGCGACGAACGGGGCACGGCCGGCGGTGTGCACGCGGGAGCGGCCGTCCGTGGCCGCGCCGACCCAGCACGACATGAGCACCAGGACACCGCCGTCGGGCAGCCGCCGCAGGCTCGGGCGCCGCTGGAGGTACCCGCCGACCTGGTCGCCGCGGGCGGCCTTACCGGTCCCGTCCGCCCTCGCGATCCGGAACTCGCCGGGCCGCCCGTGCAGGTAGAAGAAATACGCCTCCCGGCCGGTCCAGGGCACGTCCTCCCGGTCCCCGAAGAAGTTCTGGGTGACGGGATCCATGTGTACGTACTCGTTCACCGACGGCAGGGAGTCCAGGTACCCCTCCCGTCCGATGAAGTCGGCCTTGCCGAAAATGGCCCGGCCGTACGGGCGCCCGTCCGCGGCGAGGGTGTAGCTCTCGATCTCGTCGTCCTGGACGAGCGTTCCGTCGATCGTGCGCAGGAAGCGCTCCGCGACCCCGGGTGCCAGGTTGTCGAGCGCCAGATCGTCCGGACCGCTGGCGAACCAGTTGCCCAGTGGCTGCTTCGCCGCCGTGCGGTCGACCACCGCGATCCGGGCCCGGTGCGTGAAGGTGTCCTGGTGCAGGGCCACCTCGCCGCTGTGCGACCACACGGTCCTGCCGGTCCGGGCGGCGGCGGTGCGCGGCAGGCGCGGGCTTCGGGCACCGGCGTGCGGGACGACGAGGACGACGGGGAGCCGGTCGTCGAGTGCGGCCAGGTCCTGGTCCATGGCCAGCAGCTCGCTGAACTCCGCCGTCGGTACCCGCGGCAGGGACCCGTCCGCCAGCCGCACCACGACATGGTCGTGACCGCCCTCGGCCGCGACGACGTAGGGCCGGTTGTCACCGGACCCGGGCTGCTCCCACAGCGCCGTCGAGCTCTTCACGACGCTGCCGCCGCGCACCCCGAGGTAGGACTTCGTGACCAGGTCGGTGATCGGGCCGCCCGTCCAGGTGCGGCCCAGGGCCCTGCCGTCCGCCGCGGTGATCCGGGTCGCGTCGGACAGCGCCCCGTGCCGCCACAGGTGGTACGCGCCGAGCGCGGCCAGGCTCGTCGCGCGGCCGGCCGCGATCGCCTCGTCCACCAGTGCGTACAGCTGGTGGCGGTGGGGGCCCCGTACCGGCTCCTGCGGATCCAGGTGCAGGATCCGGCGGGCGAACGGCTCCGGGTCGAAGGGGCCTTCACGCAGCGCGGGATCGGGGTCGTCCTGTCGCAGGGTGTCCAGGAGCTCGACGGCGGCCGAGCGGGGCGCCAGGTCGATCTCGATGTCCGCCCGCCGCCGCAGGACCCGAAGGCCGGCGCCGTCGGAGGAGCCGTCGGCGGCGGTCCTCCGGCCCTCGCTGAGGCTGGTGATCCTGAACGCCCCGGAGCCGACACGGCCGGCGGGCGGATCGTTCTGCTGGAGCAGGTACAGGGCGTTCCATATCTCGTTCCGGAGCACCTCGGCGACGGCGTCGGCGCGTCCTTGGCCCCTGCTCACGGCACCCCAGTCGGGGCTCCCCGGCGTGAGCCACGAGCCGTTGCCGTGCCCGGTGACGGTGATCCAGGGCGCCTCCAGTCCCGCCCGTATGTCGCGCAGCCCGGTCCTGACCACCTTGCGGACCAGATGGGTGAGGTAGCCGCGCTGGAGGGCGTCGACGGCCTCGGAGCCCTCCTTGAAGGTGACCTTGCCGGTGGTCCACGGCTCCGCAGACGCGGATCCCCCGGTGACGTCCGCATCGACGGCGCCCCGGCCGCCGGCGAAGGTGGCGGCAGCGCTCGCGTCCGACTGCGCCGGGGTCGACAGGGTGCTCCTGCCCGGGCTGGTCAGGGGGCCGGCGGGCATGCCGGGGATCGGTTCGGGACGGGTGCCGAGGTCCGGGGAACCGGTGGCGTCGACAGTCTCCTCGGGGAGGATCCCGACCGCGGGCGCCGCTGCCTCCTCGTCCGGCACGGTGGTCTTCGCGGCCGGTGCCCGGTTGCCGGGGACGTCGGCCGCCCGGACGATTTCGAAACGCAGCTGGAAGTTGCCGTTGCCGTCCCGGAACAGGGCTCCACCGGTGATGAGGTGAGCGTCGTCGCCCGAGTAGCCCTTGAGCTCGTTGAAGGTCTTGACGATGTTGTTGGTCGACTTGCCGTTCACGGTCTTGAGGACCTGCTCGTAGGCCTCGTCACCCGCGGTGAACTGCCTGGTGCTCGTCTCGGCGTCGAGCAGCCCGCCCAGCGCCTTCTTGGCCGCCGGACCGGAGATGTTCTGCCGGTAGATGCGGTCCGGCAGCCGCTCGGGCAGGTCTGCGGCCGGCTTCGGCCGCTCCAGGTCCTTGCCGACCGCGACGGCGAGTTTCTTCGTGGACAGTTTCTCCCCGTCGAGCAGCATGTGCGCGGTCGACCACTGGTGGATGAACGCGTCGGCGGCGGTGAACCCTTCACCGGGCGCACGGTAGTTCTCACCCATCACCGCGAGAGTCGTGCCGTCGTCCGTGCGGCCGTAGGAGTTCATGAACTTGGCGCCCGACAGCGGGGCGTTGGCCTCGCCGTTCTCCTCCGTCGGGGTGTAGCCGACCGTCACGTCCTCGATCTGCACGAACCGGGGCGGAATGTCGACGCCCGCCGCGGTGAGCGCCGTGGACCGCTTCGCGTACACGGCCTCGCGACTGCCCGGTGTCTCGGCCGCGCCGTCCTTGAGCGCGGCGACGTACAGGGCCAGCCGTTCCGGTGCGGGCAGGAGCGTCCGGCGCGGTCCGGACGGCTGCGGCGCGGGGGCGGGAGCCGGGGTGCCGGCCGTGTCCTCGGCCACCGGGGCCGGCCGCGGCTCGGGTTCCGGTGCCTGCTCGGCCCGCACGGGCGGGGACGGCAGGGTCACGGGGGCCGCGGGAGCATCGAGGGTCTGTCCGGGAGCCGTACGTGCCGCGGCGGCCGCGGCACGCCGAGCCGCCGCCTGCTGCCTCTTCGCCTGGCGCTGCGCCAGCTTCTGCTCCGCCGGCGCCGACCGCTCGTGCTCGGCCGGCGGCGCCGTGACGGGCTTCGCGGCCTTGGCGGAGTCGGGGAGCAGGCGCCCGATGTCGCGCAGTGCCGACCACTGGGACTCGGTGAAGTGGTCCTGCCGGGCCCTGCGCAGCTGGCCCAGCGCCTGGAAGAACCTCGCGGGCTTCTGTTCCGACCACTTCGGCGGCGCCGGAAGCGTCCCCTCCAGCAGACCGGTCATGGTCTCGCTCAGCGGACGTTCCTCGGCGAGCCGGTCGGCCAGGGCGAGGATGTCCGTGGCGTCGCGGAGCCGTTTCTCCACCACCCACTCCGCGCCGTCGGGATCGGACGGATTCGCCTTGCGCCCCTCGAAGGCCACGATCTTGTCGGCGAAGAGCCGGGCGGTTTCCACCACGCTCAGGTCGACGGTGTCCGGGCCGTCCACCACCTGGAGCGAACGCCTCGCGGAGGGCACCGGCGCGAGGGTGACACTGGCCTCGACATCGCCGAACTGCCCGCGCACCGTCGTCCCGGAGGACTGCTGACCGTCGACCAGAACGTCGTCCTGGATGTACCGCATGACAGCCGCGCGCTGCTCGGCCCCGACCCCTTCGGCCAGAGTGAGGCGCAGGTCCAGATCCTGGACCGAGCGCACCGGCCGGACGGCCGACACACCGCCGCCACCGCCCAGGCCGACCACCGCCTCCAGACCGAAGCGGTCGCGCAGAGCGGCAGTCACCAACTCCTCGAACAGCGCGGCCGTGCCCAGGCGGAACTGCGATTCGGGGTCGTCGTCCTGCCGGTAGCCACCCTCTTCCGGCAAGACCTCCCGCGCCTGTGCGGGCGTCGGCGTCGCGGGCTCGGGACGGGTCGGCGTCGCGGGCTCCGGTGCCGGGCGGGAGGTCTTCGCGGACAGCGACGAGGTACGCGCCGGGACCGGTGGCACCGGCGCCGGACGGGCCTCCACCGCGAGCTCGGGCGCCGGGCGGGAGGTCTTCGCCGACAATGACGAAGTACGCGTCGGCACGGGTGGCGCCGGCGCCGGACGGGTCGGCATCGGGGGTGCGGGGCGCGGCGGGGGTGCCAGCAGGCCCTGCCGCCAGTCTTCGAGGCCGTCCGCAAGCCTGCCGGTCGCCTTGTCGATCGGGAGCATGCCGAACAGGCCGTCCGGGACCTTGACCCGGACCGTTCCGTGCGGGCCCTTGACGACCGCCGTGACGTCGAACCGGTAGAGCCGGTAGTTCCGCTGCCCTTCCTTGTTGCGCTCGTCGGTGTCGCCTATGGCGGTGGTCCGCTTGCGGCCGTTCATCCAGTTCCTGATGGTGATCGGCAGCCGGTCGAACATCTTGTGGTCGCCCAGCGAACCGCCCATCTCGGGCCCGAGGGCGAACTGCCAGCCGCTCTCCTTCTCCACCTCGTGCTTGGGTTCCTCGTCGGTCTGCGTGTACGTCCGCTGCTTGATCAGGGTGCCCTCGGGCGGACCCAGGATCTCCGCGCCGTCCAGCTCCAGGCCGACGACCGCCGTCTCGTCGCCGACCGGGACCTCGTAGGTCCGGTTCAGCAGCTCCTTGATGTGGGGACGCAGCATGTTGCCGCTGGTGTAGTGCTGGTAGCGCAGCCCCGCCCGGGTGGTGAAGTCGAGGCCCGAGACATGCGGGGGCGCGTCGACGTCGAGAGCGGGCCGGGTGCGGTGGCGTACGGCGGTGACGGCGGCCCAGCGCCCGATGGCGGCGGCAGCGGGCACGGACCACGGGTGCAGGTTCTCCAGCAGCGCATCCGGCAGCTCGGGGACCTGGTCGGCCTTCTGCGCCGGGGCGGGCTCGGACAGCTCGGGAGCCGGAGCGGCCGGCTGTTCCGGCGCCGGCCTGGTGAGCGGCTCGGCCGACTGCGCCGGACTGCGCTTCCTGAGCGTGTTCGGCTTGGCACCTGGCGTCCAGCCGACCTCGGTCTCGCGGGCCCCGGTGAGGTCGATGGCACGGGGCCATGCCTCGACCGCGGCCGTGAGGTGCCGGGGCACGAGCAGGCGGACCTGGCCGCCCTCCACCAGCGGGGCGTTCCCCGGTGTGCCGTCTCCCGCGTCGTACCAGGTGAACACCCCCTTGTCGCGGCTCGGTCCGCCGGTGAACAGCCGGGTGATCCGGCCGACGCCGCGGGCGGGCAGCGTCAGCACCTCCGGCAGTTCGGTGGTGGTGCCCATCTCGACCCGGAAGGTGAGGTCGTGGTTGAACTCCTCCGAGGCGTCCTTGGGGTTGGCCCGGTAGATCTTGACCTTCTTCTCGGCCTCCTCGTCCGCCTCACCGCGGGACGTGGAGTATTCGGCTCCGCCTTCCAGTCCGCCGTGCAACGACCCGGCCCCGATCCGGCCGCGCAGGTCCAGGCCGCCGCTGAACTCCGAACCGGATGCCTCGCTCTTCGACTCCTCGTCCACCGACTCGCCCCGCAGGGTGAGCTTGATGTCGTCACGAGGCCGCTGCCCGGCGGCCGCGCCGAGCCTGGTGGCGGTGACCTTCACCCACAGGTAGCGCGTGCTGCCGAGGGGACCCGGCACCGGGAACCAGCGGCTCACCCCCTGGTTGGTGGTCAGGGCGTACCACTCGCTGCGCAGCGCGTCCGAGGAGAACGACGAACTCAGTGACCGCATCAGCAGGTTCGGCCGCGGACCGACGCCCTCGGCGCGCTCCGTGGTCACGACACCGCGCCCGCGGAGCCGGTCGGTGATGGCGTCCAGGACCCCGTCGGCCCGCATCACTTCCGGGTGCCCGATACCGGAGACCAGGTCCTGGTGCAGGTACCCGCGGGTCCTGGGCGGCGGCGCTGCGGACTGCTGCCGGGCGGCCGGCGACAGCCGGGCGGGGTCCGGTACGGACACGGTGGCGGCCGCGGCCGTACCGGGGTCGGTGGCGTGCTCCGCGGCGTCGGGCGGCGTGACGACGATCGTCGGGAGGGGGGCCGGGGCCGCGGCCGTGGTGGCGTCGGCCGACAGGGCCGGGTCGACGGCCGACTCCTCGCCCTCGGGAGAGGTGATGACGATCGCAGGAACGGCGGCAGGGGCTGCCGCCTCGGTCGCGCCGGCCGTCGGAGCCCCGGCCCGGCCGGTCGCCGCGGTCCTGGACGCGTCGGCGGCCGGGACGCCCGCGGGCATGATGTCGGAGAGCCGTCGCTCGGGGGTGAGTAGGTCGAGGGCCTCGTCCGCGGTGAGGAACTCTGTCGTCTCGGTGAGTTCCTTGCCGCGCCAGCGGACGTACGTGACCTCGAAGACCGGCGTCGCACGGACCGTGTGGACGTCACCGCTGTACGTCGCCCGGGTGATGTCGATCCGTCCGGCCGTCCTGCCGGAGCCGTCGCCCCACTTCTTGGCGGCCTCGCCGTACCCCAGGACGGTCAGCCGGCCGCCGAGGCCGCCGTGGTGGCCCCCCTCGTCGGCGTCGGCGCCGAACCGGAACTGCGGTCCGACCGAGCCGGCCAGGCCGAGGGCCCACTCGCCCTCCTTCTCGGCCGCGTGGCTCGCCGCGGCCTGGGCGTAGTGCTCGACCTCGACGTCCGGGCTGCGCCCCAGATCACTCGGGGCATGGGTGTGCAGCCGTACCCGGAACGCCTGCTTGTGCCTGCCGTCCTTCGGAAGCTCCGACTGGTGCCCGAGGGCGCCGGTCATGGCGCCGAACCGGGCGGTGAGGATCCCGGGGTGGGCGAGGTCCCGGATCTCCTCCGGCCACTCGGCCGGGTTGTGCAGCCAGCTGTCGGGCAGTCCGTGCTGCCTCGCGTACATGCGGGCGCCGAGCTGGGCGAGTTCCGGCATCAGGTGGAAGACCGGGTAGAGGCCGTGGGTGCCGCTGCCGAAGTCCAACGGCCGCTCGGTCGCCGGACGTTCGTCGGTGACCTCGGTCCGGCCCGCCGCCTGCGCCTGCTTCAGGGAGACGGGCTCGGCCGGTACGTGCTCGTGGGGGACGACGATGCGTGCGGTCGCGGGGTTGCTCCCGCTGAGGTACGACGGCTTTTTCGCTTCGGGTGTGACCGTCCACTGCAGGGTCATGCCGTAGCGGTGCTCGTCGACCTTCTTGGCCGTCTCCGTACGCCGGTACTCCTTGGCCAGTCCGGCGAACTTGTCGCTCTTGCCCCAGGAGCGGCTCAGCAGCCCGCGGAAGGCGCCCACGGCGAGCCGGAACGGCGGCGTCCTCAGGTGCAGGGAGCCGATGTTGAACTCGTGCTCCGGAATGGCCAGCCGGGCTCCGCCGCCGAACGCGAACCGGGCCTTGCTGCCCTTGCCGCGCTCCCCCGCGACCGTCGCGCCGTTGACGACACGGGCGTTGACCTTCATCGTGTACGTCTGGCCCAGCGGGTTGTCCTCGTTCACCGGGCCGGTGAGCGGGTTGGCTCCGGTGACCCGGTCTCCCCAGCTCATCTTCGCCGACACCTTGTAGCGGTGCCCGCCGACCTCGACGGTGCGGTGGATACCGAGCAGTGCCTGGTTCGGATCGGCCTCCAGGGCGGAGCGGCCGTAGAACATCGCGAGGTCCCGGTCGGCGTTGGCCCAGTCGCTCTTCGAGGCCTTCCTGGCTCCGACCGCCTTGACATGGTGCCGCTCGACGGCGTCGCGGAGGTCCTGCTGGAGGGTCTCGGAGCCGGGCAGGGCGATGGGCATGCCGAAGCCGAGGCCCCGGCGTGCGGCCAGCGGCAGCGGTTCGCGCGGATGCGGCGGCAGCAGGCCCGGACCGGACACGCCCATGCCGAAGCGGAACGGCGAGCGCACGGTCGGCAGTCTCCTGACCTGCCGGCGGGCGGGCAGCGCGAAGACCCGGTGGCGGCGGGCGTTCTCGCCGCCGTCCGCCGGGCGCAGGTCGGCGGTCCAGCCCGGACCGACCGTGCCCGCCACGAACTGGGCCGCCTCGCGCTTCGGCACGCTCTGCTCGGATTCGGTGGTGACGACGACCGGGGCGATGTTGTGGGTGGTGGACTCCATCGTCGCCGTCAGCCGCAGCCCGGTCCGGTATCGGCTCTGGTCGCCGAAGACGTTCAGCACCGTGTGGCTCATGTGGGCGGTGTCCAGGGAGTAACCGGCACCGCGGTCGCCGCTCACGGACGCGCCGACGGCGGGGGCGACGCCCTTCACCTCGACCGACTCGTGCTCCGGGGCCGCCTGCCCGAGGGTGGTCTCGGGGTCGGTGCCCGCCGCCGACGCGTCGGAGCCGCCGGCACCGATACCGGCCGTGTTGTAGCCGCCTCCGAGGCCGGCGACCGACGCCCCCTTGGTGGACGCCGTACGGCTGAAGCCGGCGCCGATGTCGTCACGTGTGGCGACGTTGGTGTCGCCCAGGTACTGGAGGCTGTCGACCGCGGCCTGGACGCGCAGATGCCCCTGGAACTTCTTGCCCAGCGGTCCGGAGACCTCGATGCTGTTGGAGACGTCCCCGCCGGCCCACCAGGCGAAGCGGTTGCGGGCGGTCGGCTCGCTGAGGAAGCCCTGGGACTTGTCCATCCCCAGCCCGGTCATGATCTTCTTCACGTGCGGGGCGGGCAGGCCGGCGGCGAGGAGACTGCGGTGCAGTCCCGCGATGGCGGGCGTGAGGTTGACCGCGTTGAGCAACTCCCTGGCCTGGGACGGCCCGGTCCTGCGGGGCTTGACGGGGCGTGGCCGCTCGGGGGCGTCGAGATCCGGCTGGTGCTGGCCCTTCTCGGAGTACGGGGCGGGGAGGTCGACGTGCACACGGTCGGGCACGGTGACCAGGCGACCCGCCCGGGTGACCTCCTCGCCGCCGACGAAGACGTGCATCTCCAGTCCGGCCGTGAACCGGTTGAACTTGTTGATGAAGGGCTTGCGGCCGGACAGGATCGTCTGCCCCCAGGAGTTGCCCTTCTCCTTCGACGAGCCGACGAGGACCTGCGGGACGGCGAGGGCGGCGATCGAGGCGGCGACACTCGTGCCCAGGTTGAGGGCGGTGAACAGGACGGAGTCGGCGCCCTGGACCGTCTCGCGGCTCGTCTCACCGCCGGTCTGGGTCACCGCGAAGCCGACCGGGTACTCGCTGACGTCGCCCGTCTTCGGAGGCACCGGGGTCAGGGCCCGCAGCATCGGGCGGAGCCACACCAGCCGGCCCTCGACGACCAGCGTGCGGCCCACCGCGAGTACGTCGTCCCAGTGCTTGGGCTTCTCGGTGAGCAGCAGTCTGCCGATCTCCTCCCGGATACCCGCCCGCAGCGCGTCGTGCGGTCCGGGGCCGGGCAGGACGAGAGACTGGCTGACCCGGCCCGCCCAGAGCCGGGCCTGCTGCTCGGTGAACTCGATCTGTCTGACCGAGTCCGGTACGACGGCCTGGCCCAGTGCGTCGAAGGACAGGTACCAGGGCTCGCGCGCGTCGTCGGGCGGGGTGACGACGATCTCGGGAACGGGAGGCTTGGCCGGTGCCCCGGGCGGGGCCTGGCGCAGTGCCTGGAGCGGGGTCTGCGCCGGGTTCCCCGCCGTCCCCGTCTCGGTCCCGCCCGATGCCATGGCCGGGGTTCCGCCCTGCGGCTCACGCACCGGGTCCGAGGTGGCCGCCTTGGTGGCAGTCGGCTTCGTGGCACTCGGCTTGGTGCCGGAGGCGCCCGCGCCGGCCAGGCGGGCCGGGTCCAGCGTGATCCGGACCGCGGTGGCGCCCGTGGCCCCGGACGCGTCGGCCGGTACCAGATAGAGGTACGACGCGTCCGCCACGAGCGTGTGCCGTGCGGTGCCGGGCGGCGGGAAGCCGGCGCGTTCCAGCAGCTCCTCCCGGTCGTCCACCAGGCCGATCCAGCCGGTGTCCCCGAACAGCACGGCGCCGGAAGCGGGATGGACGAAGTCACCGCCGAACCGCACCCAGCCGTCCGGAGCCAGCAGGTCGCCCGAGGGCATCCTGACGTTGCCCATGTCGCTGACGTCGTACTCGATCGGCGCGGAGTTGTCCCTGCCCGGACGCTTGTAGGTGAACCACTGCTCCCTCGCCTTGCCCTTGCCGGCGCCCGTGGGTGAGGGCACCGCCGACGTGGGTACGTGGGTGAGGTCCACGACACGACGTGGCTGTTCGACGGCCACCGGGCTGCCGATCGGCCAGCCGTCCGGGTGCGTGTCCACGCCCTTGTCCGGCTGCCCGCCCTGCGTGACAGGCCGCTCCGCCGACACGGAGGCCGCGCCGGCCGCGGGCGTCCCGACCGCCTCGCCCTGATCCGACAGGCCGCGATGGGCGCTCGCGGCCCGGCCCGACGACGACCCGGTGTCCGGCATCCGATAGGGCTCCAGGCGGGTGGCGACCGACTGTTCGCCGAGCCACCATCCGCCGCTGTGCTCCTCGCCGAACCAGAACCGGTCGGCGCCTTCTCCTTCCGAGGCCCCCAGCGGCGGCCGCTCGCCCCGCGCCGGCCGCAGCAGACCCCGTACGGTCTCGGGCAGTTCGGCCACGAACTCCTCGTCCGCCCCGACCAGACGGCGCATCGTCACACCGCGCACCATGGCCCGCATGTCCTCGCGGGACGCGAGGAACCGCAACGCGGCCTCCCACACCAGCTGCGGCTGTGGATGCCGGGCGACGGCTTCGGCCGCGGCCGTCAGCCGCAGGTCCCCTTCGCGGTTGTAGAGGTCCCGCACGAGGCTCTGCACCAGGTTCTTCGTGAAGGCCAGGGTCTGCGTGCGTCCCATGGCCGACGGCGGCCTGGTGGCGGACTTCTTCCAGCTCCCGTCGGTCCCGATGCCGACGCCTTCGAGACGCGGCAACTGCCTCTGGTGCTCGACCCCGGCGGCCGCCGTCAGCGAATCGACCACCGCGGGCGGGAAGGTCCTCATCAGCACCGAGTTCCGGCGGGCCCGGCCCACCTCGGTCCGCCACCAGTAGTCGCGCAGCTCTCCGGCGGCCGAGTACATGTCGCGCTGGGTCCGGCCGTACTGCTGCCGCATGAGCTCGCGGATCTCGCCTACGACCGGATGCCCGGGCGGAACCAGTACCGCCGAGTTCGCGACGCTCTCGCCCTGACGGTGGACGGCGAACCCGGCCGGGTTGTCCGCGACCTTCCGGAAGTCCTCCAGGCTGGTGATGGTGTTGTCACCGTCGCTGTAGAGACCGCCGAAGCGGTCGGCGATCTCCCAGCGCACGACATCGCTGGCGGCGGCCCATCCCGGGCCCGTCTGCTTCGCCGTCTCGGTGGCGAACTCCGCCTGCAGGGCCATGGGCCGGGCGGCGTTGAACACCTCCCCGATGTTGACCAGGGCGATCCCCGCCTGCTGTGCCCAGGCCGCCATCCGCTGCACGGCCAGCAGCCGCGGGTCCTCCGACCAGCCGGTCAGGGCCAGGACCTCCGCCATGTCGGCGCGCGTCACGTCGGTGAACACCACGAACTGCGCCTGGCCCGCGAACTGCAGGGCCGCGCTGCCGAACCTCTCCCAGAACCCGGCCGACGCACCGGTGTCCGACAGCGGGTCGCCCTGCCAGACGGCGGACACCAGCAGCGGCACCCGGTGGTGGGTTCCCTGGTGGCTGTAGGACCCCTCGTCGATGTCCCACCCGGCCGGGTCCATGGCTCCGGGCTCCGGAGCCGGTTCCAGGATGTTCATCATGTACAGGTAGTGCGCGCCGAAGTCGGGACCGAGCCCGCTGTAGTCGTACGGTCGGCCGGTGGCCGGATCCCGCAGGAAGTCCGGGGGGGCCTGCGGGGCCAGCACGCCGAAGACGTCCACACCCAGCGTCCGGTCCGCGGCCACCTCCCTGACATCGGGGATGCGGGCCGACCCGACGAGGTCCTGGAGCAACTCGTCGGAGGAGGTGTAACCGGTTTCGTCGGCGGGCGCTCCGCCGGGTGCCATGCCGTGCCACATGCCCATGGCGTTGCGGGCGATCTTCTCTGCGGTCGAGTTCACGTCTTTCTTCCAGCGCGAATCCAGGACGGCGTACGCCTGCGCCACATCGGCGGTCTCCGCCGTGCCGTACGGCCACTTCGCCTTCTGCAACCTCTTGTTCACGGCGGCCGTGAGGGCGGAGAGTTCCGAGGCCGACAGCCCGTCCGCGGCCGCCTCCGACGGCCCCGGCTCCGTCGTGCTCCGGTACGTCTCCTCGAACGCCCCGACGTGCTCCTCACGGATACGGCGGATCTCCTGGCGGGCCCAACCGGCGACCGCCTCCGAGGTCACGGTCACGGGAGCGATCTGCACGTCGGACAGTGCGCCGGCCAGGTCCTGGTGCGCGAGATGTCGGACGCGGGCCGCCTCCCGCAACTCGTCCAGCGCCAAGGCGAGTTCCGTCGTGGCCGGGATGCGGGCGTCCGGCTGGGGGCCCGCCGCGTACGTGACGAAGTCGCCGACGAGTGCCGCCTGCCGCGTTCCGTGCCAGAAGGCCAGTTCCTCGGACCACTCGGAGTCCGCGCTCCGGGCCCGGGTCAGCTCGGCGGCCTCCTGGAGCACGCCGCCCATGGACTCGGCCCGGGTCTGGAGGCGCGCCGCCACGCGCCGGACAGCCGCATCCAGTTGGTTCACGGTCTCCGCGGCGGGCCGTCCCTGGCCGGTGGCGAGCCGCTCCGCGGTGTACTGCTCGCGCAGTTCGCGGAGCCGGCTGCCGTACCAGGCCTGCTGCTCCCGGGCCCACGTCGGGCGCCCGCGCGTGAGGTCGAGCCTGTCGGGGAGGGAGAGCGCCTGCCGGAACTGCTCGCGCGAGACCTCCTCGGCCCACCAGTCCCCGGACGCCTGCCGGTACTGCTGCCGGAACTGCTCCACCAGCTCCGGGGCGGTGTCCTCCTTGCCGCCGGTGATCGCCGCGGCCGTGGCCCGCCGGAAGTCCTCCCGGATCGACCGGGCCACGGGTGAGTTGCCGAAGTGCGTGTCCGCCGGACGCAGCCTCCCCGTCGACAGGGCGACCTCGCGGTCGAAGAGCCGGTCCGCCCGGGCCGTGGCCTGCGCCCGGCTGTACTCCTGCGCGAGCCTCGCGTCGAGTTCGGCGCGCAGCGTGTCGTGGTCGGCGTCCGGCTGTCGTGCCGCCTGCGTCCACCGGTCGGCGAACCATTCCCGGGCCTGCACCTGCTCCGTGTACGGGATGGTCTGCCGGAACGCCGGGTTGTCGGCGAGCCGCTGCTCGAACTCCTGGTACACCTGTGCCCGGAGTTCCAGCCCGGCACCGAGGTCGGCGAGCGCCCTGCCCGGGCCGTCCGCCGGCCGCGACACGCGCTGCGGCTGCGCACCGGCGGACTCCGTGCCCCGGGCGGACTCCGTGCCGGCCTGCCCGTGCGTTCGGCCGGATGCCCTGAACGGGGTCCGCTCGACCGTCAGCCGGGAGAGGTCGACCTTCCACTCGGGGGTCTGCCGCCACTGCCGGTACTCCGTGTCGAGTTTCGCGGCGTCGGCGTAGAGGGCCTGGATCTTCTCCTGTGCGGTGCGCACCGCCGTGCCGAGGTCGTCCGGCGTCCGTGCCCCCGTCAGCTCTTCCTTGAAGGAGTCCAGGACCTGCCGGCTCTCCTGTCGGAAGGTCTCGCGAGCGCTCCGGGAGCCGATGGCCGACGCATGCGTCTCGACCTGCTCGTGCACGCCGGACTCCGCCTCCAGTGAGGTGAACCTCTGCCGCAGCTGCGCCCGCCACGCCTCCTGCTCCGCGCGCCGGCGGGGCATCTCCACCTCGTGCACGAGGTCGCGCCACGCCTGACCGCGTGCCGTGCCGAAGACGTCGCCGGCCGCCCGCTCCGTGTCCAGCGCGGCCTCGACGTCGCGGCCCTTCGGGCCGTAGGTCTCCTGGTGGGCCTGGCCGGCATCGCTGCGGAAGTCGTCGGCCACCTTGCCCAGGTCGTATCCGTTCAGCGCGTAGCGCCCGGAGACGGTTCCGGCCGCCTCGTCGACCTTGCTGGTCAGCTCGTTGAACCGGCGGCCTCCTTCGGCAAGCGCCTCGTCGAAGGCGCCCTCGTAGGCCAGGCGGTCGCCGAGGGACCGGGTGTACGGGGCCAGGACCTCGTCGCCGAAGGCCGTTTCCCGCACGTTCAGTTCCTCGGCGGACCACTGGCCCTCCTCGGGCATACCGACACGTTCGCGGTAGGCATCGGTGAGCGTCCTGTGCATGTCGTCCTGGACCCGCTTGGCCTGTGAGCCGAGCTCGGTTCCCTTCCGGACGCCGGCTGCTGCGTGGAGCCGGTCGTCCGCCTGCGACAGCGCCTTCTCCAGGCCGGCGTGCAGGTCGTGCCGGGTGGCCAGCTGCTGCATCAGCCGAACGTGCGCTTCGCTCAGTTCGGCCGTGTACGTGGCCCAGTCCTCGGCGGACAGGTCCTCAGGCCTGCGGGAGCCGAGGATCCCGGTCATCTCCTCGTCGAGGGCCTTGCCGTGGTCGGCGAGGATCTTGCCGGCGACGTTCTCGGAGGCGACGTACCGATTGCCGCGCAGCTCATCGGCCTGCTCGCGCAGGGCGCGCTCGGCGGCCTTCGCGTCGAGCCGGGCCGCCCAGCGGCCCTCCAGTTCCTGCAGGGCCCGGTTGAACTGGTGGGCCGCGTCCGCGTACTCGGCTCCGGTGAGCTCGCGCGCCGTCCTGCCGTCGGAGAGTTCGCCGGTGGTCCGGGCGTACTCGTCGAGGAAGTCCTCGCGCACCGCGGCGATGTCGTCGGAGGTCCGGTCGAGGCCTCTGGCGTCGGCCATGGCGTCGAAGGTGCGCGTGGCGTCCTCGGCCAGCGTCAGCCGGGTGTCCAGGCCGCGTACCATGGCGTCGAACCGCGGCTGGGCCCCGCTGACCAGGTCCGTCATGAAGTCCCGGTGGACCGGGTTCCCGTCCGCTTCCAGCTGCTTGGTGATGTCACGCAGCTCGGCGGTGAACTCGTCCAGGAAGTCGGCCCGGAAGTTCGCCTCGTCCTTCGCCGAGAACGGCCGCCGGTCGAACAGCGCCTCGGATGCGAACAGCTTCTCGTCGGGGCGGTCCGGATGGGTCAGGGCGCGGTCGAAGGCTTCCGACGCCGCGTCGCGCAGCTGACGCACGGCGGCCTCCAGCGCGAACTCCTGGGGAAGTCCCTCGTAGAGGCTCTGCTTCGCGGCTTCGCCCTGCCGGGCGCTGATGTCACCCTGCCGGACCGCGTCCTCGATGCCCTCCAGCCGCGTTTCGAGCCGCTGCTTGACCTCTTCCCGCCACGATCGCGGCTGGCCGCTCCGGAACCTGCTCTCCTCGCGGATCATCCGGTCGGCCAACGAGCGTGCCGCCAGGCCGTGTTCCGCGTTCCCGAGATGGTCCTCCAGCTTGGCGGTCAGCGACTGTTCGAAGGCGTGGGTGCCGAGGTCGGCCTCTCCCGCCCGGTGCTGCTCGAAGCGGGCCTCGTGGTAGGCACTGGCCACGGTGGAGACGAGGTCCTCCGGGACGCCGAGCTTGCGGGCCCAGTCCTTCGGTCCGGAACTCTCGTCCGACGACCGCCGGATCGCCTCGACGAGCTCGGCGGCCGACGGACCCCGGTAGCTGTCGTCCAGCACCGACTCCAGTGCCTTGACGAGCTTGGCCTGCAGCGGGGAGTGCGACACGGCGCCGGTCTCGTGGTCGATCCCGGCCTGCAGTTCGTCGGCCCGCTTCTCCGGATGTTCCTTGAGATAGTTCTGGTGCTCCTCCACCGCCTTGCGATAGGAGTCGGCCATCCCCTCGGCGTAGCGGTCCGTGACGCCCTCGCCCCTGACGACGGCCTCGATGTCGGTGACCGCCTCGGACCTGACGGCGGGGAACTCGTGCGACAGATCGCTGCGGACGTCTTCGAAGGCGTTCCACAGGCGCTGGTTGTGCTGCAGCCGCTGCTCGGCCCGCTCCGCCTCCTCCGCAAGCCTGCCTTCGTACGTCTCGTTCTGCCGGCGCTGCGTCTCCTCGTACGCGGCGTTCTTCGCGTCCGACGCGTCGTGCCGGTAGTCGTACGCCACCTGCTCGTGCCCGGCCTGCTCCCGGGCCCCGTCCAGGGACCGCGCGTGCGCCGGACCGGCGTCGGTGCCGGTGGCGGCCGACTCGTGCTGCGCCGTCCGATCCGCCGGGACGTGGTCCCCGGCCTGTCCCTGCGCTGTCTCGTGCGCCGCCCCCGATGCGTCGGTCACGCCGGTCGCGTCGGCGGACTCCGCAGTGGCGGATCTGGACGTGTCGTCGACGGACCGTGACGTCACCTCGGCACGGCTCGCCTCGGTGATCCCGGCCCGGGTCTCCCCGGCCCGGACAGCCGCCTCGGCGCGCGGCGCACCGGCAGTCCTGCCGTCGGCCTCCTTGCGGACCGCTGCCGTGCTGCTGTCCTCAGCCCGCTGACGCTTCGCGGCCTCCCTGAAGTCGGCGACCCGCTGCCGTTCCGCCCGGGTGTCGGACCTGGTGGCCGACCGTGCTTCGTCCGCGCTCCGTTGGGCGCGTGACGTCTCGCCGGGCGCACCCGTCCGGGTCTGCCCGGCCCCATCGGCCTCGGACACGGCCCTGGCCGATGCTCCGTGGGCCGTTCCGTCGGCCCGGACGCTCCCGTCGGCCGCTTCCACGGGCGCGGTCCTGTCCTTCGCCGGCCCGGGGAACGCTGCCGAGTCGCCGCCGTCGCCCGACACGGACCTGGCGTCCGCCCTGCCAGCGGGCCGCACCTGCCGGCCGCCCAGACCGGCGGCCGACTTCAGCGGGTCGCGTCCCGCGTTCGGAACCGTGCGGGTTCCCTCGGCGGCACCGGAGGCGCGTTGCCCCTGGTCCGTTCCCGAACGTACGGCTGTGTCCCCGAGGTTGGCCCGGATGCCGGTCCCCTTCGGCGCGGCGCCGCCGTCCACCGTGCCGAGGGCGCCCCGCTCCCCCGCCACGGACTGGGGAGCCGTGGTCCCCGCCGACTCCGACGTGCTCGTACGGGCGCCGCCCCCGATCTGCCCGGCCGACGCCTCGCGCACCGGTCCGGCGGGGTGGACGATCTCCGGCTTACCCGACACGACGGACCGCACCGGAGACACCGTCTCCTCGGCCGCGGCGTTGCGGGCACCCGTGTCCGGTGTGGCGGCATGCTCGGCGCCGACGGCCCGCAGCGCGCTCTGCGCCTGCTTCACCCCGGCGTCGACCGCCTTCCCCACGCCAGGAGTCGCGTTGCCGCCCGTGTCCTGCACCCTGGCGCCGGAGGCGGCGTCGGTCGTCGGGCCCGGCGTCCGGGAAGTCGCCTCGTGCGAGGCGGCGGTGGACGGCTGGGCGTCCAGGTTCGTCCGCACCGCGGGCGCGGCGCCGGAGGCGCCCACCGCCTCCTGACCGCCGGTCGGGTGTCCTGCCGTCGAGGCGTCCACGGTCCGCTGCGCGGCCTGTGCCGTCCGGGCCACACCGCTGAGGCCGGAGCCGACGTCGTGCAGGACGCTCTGGCCGCCGGAACCGTCGGTCACGGCGCTCGTGACCGGGTTCGTGTTCGCGCCGGCCGTCTCGGTCCTCGGCGCGGACTGTACGGGCTGGGCGGCGCCGTCCGTGACCGTCTTCACCGCCGAGGAACTGCCGGGCGAGGTGCCGGTGTCCACCGGAGTCACCTTGTCCGGTACGGCCGTCCCGCCGCCGGAGCTCGGGCCGTCGGCGGCGCCGGTCGTCGTCACCTTGGCGGGTGTCGGCGCCGGTGCCGTGTCCGTGGAGGTACGCACCGTGGTGCCCGTGAGCGTCCGGGTCACGGCGGTGTTGACCTCGACGTCCGAGGACAGCGTCAGGTCGGACTTGGTGAGGCCCTTGGACGAGTCGGCGATCGTCCCGCTGACGGAGGAGACGGAGGTGACCGACGACGGCGGGGTCAGGCCGCTACCGGTACCGGTACCCGTCGACGAGTTGCCGACCGAGGTTCCCACGTCGGCGTTGCCGACGTTCACGTCCCCGACGTTCACGTCGGCCTTGGGGACGTTCAGCTTCTCCTTGGCCACGTTGACCAGGCCCTTGGCGGCGGAGGCCACGGCGATGCCGATCCCGCCCCACAGCACCAGGTCCGAGATGAAGCCGGGGATCTGCTCCAGGGAGGTGGGGACGGGGATGAGTTGCTGGGCGGTCGTCTGCAGACCGGCGGCGGCGTTGCCCGCCGCCACCGAGGCCGCGTTGACCCCCATGAACTCGATGCCGAACCGGGCGACGTTCCCGGTGACGCCGGCCATCGTCACCACCCAGTCGGGCAGGACCTCGCCGACCGCGCTGGCGGCAGTGTCGACGAACCCGCCGACGGCCTTCCCCACGTTCGCCAGGAAACCGGCGATCGTCCCGCCGGCCTCCGCGAGGACCGTGATCTCGGCGCCGAGGAGGCCGAGGAGTTCCGGTGCCACGAACAGGAGCGCGCTCAGAAAGACACCGACGAGACCGGCTATCAGCTCCGACAGCGCCTGCTTCGCGAGCGTCTCCTCCTGCTCGGTGCGGAGCATGGCGTAGTAGTTGATCATCTCGCCGGTGTCCCAGAACTCCTCGATGATCTCCATCACCGATTCGCGCTGGTCGGCGAATGCCTGAGTCATCCACATCTCGGCATCGCCCTGCCATGCCCCGAGGTTCAGGTCGAACTCGGCGCTGGTCATCCTGGCGGCCTGCTCGTCCAGGTAGTCACCGAAGTCGATGAGGGCGTTTCCGAGTTCGTAGACGGGATTGGGGTCCCAGTTCTTCACGGGCGAGAACGAGTCAGACATGGTGGGGGGCTACCTCAGAATCCGGTTTCGTTGACCGCGGTGGTGTGGTAGTTCGCGTTCTGCACGCCGCTCGGCTGATCCACCGTGTCGGTCGGCGCGCCGGAGCCGGACGACGAGCCGTTCTTGGCCAGCACGATTCCGTGGTGGAAATTCCAGAACATCGCCTTGACCGCGCCCTCGCAGTTGGCGTAATTCTGCGCGGCCTTGCCGATGCCTGCGGTCAGGATGTTGAGGACGCCCTTGGAGGGGTCCACCTGCGTTCCGTAGAGCTGCTCCGTCACCGTCGTCCAGCGTGTGTTGAAGTCGTCGGCGACGTCCGCCGCGTCTCCGGTCCAGGAAAGCCGCAGTTCGCTCAGGGAGTTCATGATGTCGGCGAGCGCGTCACTGATGTTCTGCCCGGCCGAGTTCACCTGGTCGCACGCGGCAGTGAGGGCGTTCGGATCCACCGAGAGCGTGACCGCGTTGTAGTTCTGGGGAATGTGCGACATTGACCGATGCCTCCTCAGGAGCCCTGCGAATTTGCGACGTTGGCGTTCTCGGCCGAGATGTAGTTCTCTCTGCTGGTCATCATGCGCTCAATCATGTCGGTGAGGAGATCCTGGAGGTCGTTCATGACTTTGGTGACCTGGGTCGAGATATCGCTGAACGAGTTGCCGGCGGGGCCCTTCCAGGCGTCTTCGACGAGGCGATACTGATCCTGGACGGTGTTGATGTTGTCCTCGATCACATCGGCCCGGTTCCGGACGAGGGTGATGCAGTCACCCAACTGACCTATGTCGACGGCCCAGGCCGCCGGGGTCATCACCGTCGAGCCGTCGGCGAGCAGGTAGGAACCGTCGCTCTGCGGGGTGGCGCCTTCGATTCCGTTGTCGGTGACGAGGTAGGTGGAGCCGTCGGACGCGGTGAAGATGCCGGTCTGGGTGTCGAGGGTGCCGGTGAGCACGGTGCCGTCCGCGAGGACGACGGTGGTCCCGTCGGAGGAGTAGAAGTCACCGCCCGACGTGTAGCCGTAGAGGGTCGTGCCGTCGGGCAGGGTCTTGGTCACCCCGTCCTTCAGGAAGCTGCCGTCCGGTGTGCTGATGCCGTGCTCGACCTCGCCGTCCGCCGAGACGTAGACGGTCCCGTCCTGGGAGATCCACCCGCCGTCCTGGGTGGCGCTGCCCAGCAGCGTCTGGCCGTCGACGGTCCGCGAGACGAGGAACTGCCCGTCCGCCGTGGTCTGTCCGTTCAGGACCGTGCCGTCGGGCTGGATCTCGACGGTGCCGTCCTCCGACACCCACGTGCCGTCGCTCAGGACACTTCCGTACACCTGCCGGCCGTCGACGGTCCGCACCTCGCCGTTCGGCAGGAACGTACCGTCCGGTGAGGTCAGCCCGTTCTCGACCTCGCCGTCCGCCGAGACGTAGACCGTGCCGTCCTGGGAGATCCACCCGCCGTCCTGAGTGGCGCTCCCCAGCAACGTCTGCCCGCCGACGGTCCGCGGGGTAAGCGAAGAAGTGTCCTCCGACGTCGACTCCTCGGACTCACCGGAGGCGGTCTCCTCCGCCGGGTCCGCCGAGTCCGCCGCACTCGTCCCGTCATCCGAGACGGTGGTCGTGCCGTCGTCCGAGACCGTCGCCGTACCGTCATCCGCGGCTGCCGTCGTCGTGCCGTCCGTACCCGACGTGCCGCCGTCCGCCACGAACGATCCGTCGGACGAGGTCTGCCCGTACTCGACCTCACCGTCCGACGAGACGTAGACGGTCCCGTCCTCGGAAATCCACCCACCGTCCTGGGTGTCCGAACCCCACAACGACTGACCATCAACAGTCCGCTCCGTCAGAAACTGCCCAGCCGACGAAATCTCCCCATGCTCCACCACACCATCAGCCGAGACCATGACCGTCCCGTCCTCCGACAGAAACGACCCATCATCCAACCGCGTCCCAAAAACCGACTGACCATCAACCTCCCGCACCTCACCATCCGCCAGAAACGAACCATCCGGCGCCGTCAAACCGTGCTCCACCACACCGTCCGACGAGACATAGACCGTCCCGTCCTGCGAAACCCACCCACCGTCCTGCGTATCCGAACCCCACAACGACTGACCATCAACAGTCCGCTCCGTCAGAAACTGCCCAGCCGACGAAGTCTCCCCATGCTCCACCACACCATCAGCCGAGACCATGACCGTCCCGTCCTCCGACAGAAACGACCCATCATCCAACCGCGTCCCAAAAACCGACTG